>NZ_FOFP01000048.1 GCF_900110925.1 Pseudomonas cuatrocienegasensis
TTGCTGCCGATCAGGGTGATGTCGCGACCGGCCTGTACATAGGTTTGCTCGCCGCTCAGGGTCGAGCCCTGGGCCTGGGTTTGCTTGACGGTGTCACGTGTGGTGGTGGTCTTGCTGGAGAACATGCCGTTGCTTAGCGTCGGCAGTCGATCAGCAGGACAAACAGGCATTCATCAGACATCTGTCCACGGAAAGGCGGGCTCAACTCGGCCCCAGGGTGAAAAATGGAGGACTTTTAGGGGAAATGCCGGACCGCCCACGGAAAAAACCGACGGAGACCAGCAGAGGCGGTAAAGCAGGGTGGTCTGAGGGAAAAAAATTCCCCGCCTGGGTGGCGGGGAGGTTTATTGGACGCCTGGACGGGACAGCGGAGTGAAATAAATAGCCCCGGCACTGCCGGGGCTATTTTTATTCAAGCGGGACAGGAATCCAGGTTAGTTATTCATACTTAAAGTCGATTTTTATCTTCATGCTGCGCAGGCAGAGCTCGACAATACAGCCTTTCCATGGCTTACCTTCCGCATAAAGCCCATTTGACTCGAAGAAGCTTCTAAGCCGAACAAAAAGATCCAGCAAATCACTATCCACCTTCGCGCTACTTGGCAAAAACCACTGCTTGGTTCCAGAGGGGCCAACATAATCAAATAACAACTTACAGTGATCCCCCTCCGGAGAAAGTTCGGCCTCTACCAGTACCACTTCGGCATCAGCAGGAGAGATCGCAACCAAAATCTCACCAATGCCTTGATAAATCTCATCATCCACACTCATATCCCACCCGGAGAATTGACAAAAGTTTCTCTTATTGGGCGTTCCGAACCTATCTGATATGTCACGGTAAATTTCTCAGGTCTTACAGACCCGCCCGTGTACACCGGTTCAATTTTTACACCCACCGACTTTCCTTCTTTAAGCGCAGACGCCCATTGATTCTCCATCGTCTTCCAAGCGCCCTTATTGAGATTCCCATTCATAGGCAGCAAGTTTAGACGTTCGCCAGGGCCATTAAATATACTGGCGATCAAGTGACCACCCTCATCACCATCAATGCCGCATTTGCCAGCCACGCACTGCTGATAAGTATTTCGATCATTCTTAGTTAGCGAGAGATTGGACTCAACTCTCTCAACTCGCCCAAGGCTATCTGTTTGATAGGTCTTGTTTCCGTCCACCTTATAAATAGTGTTCGGCTCTGGTTTATTGAGTTCCTTAGTCCATGAGCCCTTACCGCCAGAGCTAACTTCTACTTCGCGCAGAGCCTGACCAGTTCCTTTTGGACCACTTATCTTGCTAGCTACCCAATTACCTCCGATCTTGACAGCTTTTAATCCATATTTACCAACGTTGCCCACAATGACTTGGGCTATGTAATCCTCTCCTTT
>NZ_FOFP01000020.1 GCF_900110925.1 Pseudomonas cuatrocienegasensis
CGCTGTGAGGCGTTGAGCTAACCAATACTAATTGCCCGTGAGGCTTGACCATATAACACCCAAACAATTTGATGTTTGCGTGTCTCTATGAAGACTGCAACAGCCGAAAATTTGCAAGACTACAAACCACGACATCACATACCCAATTCGAGGCAGCGTACTGCATCAGCAGCACGGTACCTCAGCTGAATTGCTTGACGACCATAGAGCATTGGAACCACCTGATCCCATCCCGAACTCAGTAGTGAAACGATGCATCGCCGATGGTAGTGTGGGGTTTCCCCATGTGAGAGTAGGTCATCGTCAAGCGCCTATACCGAAACCCCAGCACTTTACAGTGCTGGGGTTTCTTCTTTGTGCGCGGGAAAAGTGGTTTGGCTTCGTGCCTGCCTCGGCCTGGTACGGCCCTGATTGCTTGAAGGGGAGGTGCTTGCCTAGTCGGGTTCGCAGTGTGCAAGCTCAATTGCGTTGAAAGCAAAAAAGGCCCTGAGTCTACACTCAGGGCCTTTTGCTATGCGTCTGTTCAATCACGCAGGTGTTGGTATCAGGTGGCTATCTAAGTTAGCCACCTGATACTTGATCAATCTCCCCGGTACTCGCAACCACTGGTGCAGGTTTCATGGATGCGTATGCGAGAAAGCTCCGGCAGAAGCGGTTTTAGTTCCTTCCAGATCCACTTGGCCAGGACTTCGCTTGTGGGGTTTTCGAGGCCTGGCAGATCATTCAGGTAGTTATGGTCGAGCTGCTCATAAAGCGGTTTGAAGATCGCCTTTATCTCGGAGAAGTCGCGAATCCATCCGGTATGAGGGTCAACCTCTCCTTCGATATAAATCGCTACGCGGAAGGAATGCCCATGTAGGCGTCCGCACTTATGTCCGGCGGGGACATGAGGCAGCCGGTGGGCCGCCTCGAACATGAATTCTTTGAACAGTTCCAAAGCATCTCTCTCTGCTGAATCGACACGGTAAAGTCTGTCGGTTGCATGGTACCAGTGCCTTGCCCGCTTTGCCCTGATCAAGGATTACTGGGTTTGAGCTTGATTGCGCTCCTGCCGATAGATGCTGACTGCTTGATAAACGGCCTTGCGCAGGCGATTTATGCCTCCGATCGGGCGGTGTTCCGGCAGGGCATGCCAAGGGTTGAATGCCAGGTTGTCGCAGAAGAGATTTTGCTCGCTGCTATCGAAGTCTTGAGCAGGCAGTGTTATCAAGGCCACGGTCTGGAAGGGTGAGATGGACTCGTCCCACTCGACGCTTGGGTCTTCGATGGGCATGTAATATTGTGGATTCTGTTTTTGTACCTGAAGCGCGAAGCACGCCGGGCTTCGATCCAGGGAGAGTTGCTGGTACAGCGAGCTGCGCAGGAAGTTGGGCAGGTCGGTATTGGGTGCCGGTAAGCTGTAATTTGGGCAGTTTTCCGCTGCCGGAATCACCCGGTATTTGATGTTGTGTGGGCCCAGCTTGAACGGTGCGATGGAGTTATAAGTGGTCTGCACTGGCGTTTGCGGGGCGGGTGATAGTGTTTTCAACGCAATGATCAAGTGGCGAACTTCCCAACTGCGTGGGTCCCAGCTGGGAAAGAAGGCGAGTACTTTCTTGCCGTCTGCTTGGGCGGCGAAATTGCTCTGATATTCGGCGACATCTCGGACGAAGAATGCGGGATGGTTGAACATCACGAAGTCTTGTTCGTTTGCATGTTGTGGGCTGGCGAGAAGCTTGGTCCCCGGCACATCGAGCAATTTGATGGCCATCCCCCGTGCGTCGCGCGCGCGGTCGAATTGAGGGTAGGCATTGCCGTTGGATAGACGAACCCAGGCTTGCCAGGTCTTGCCAGGCTCCTGCAATACCCCGTGTCGCAAGTCAGGGGCGAGATCCTGGAGGACGCTGACCTCGGCTTTCAGGCAACCATGGGCTTTGGCGTGAGCGTCACGCAAGACACGAGTATTGTCGCGGTGCTGTTCAACAACACGAATCGCGTCCTCGATGATGGTCTGGGTATAGCGGTCTTCATCAAGTGGTATTTGTTCTTCGCTGGATACCGGCCCTGAGAACTTCCAGCTGTAGTACGCCGTACCCAGCCCCCAGCCCAATCCTGCAACTACTACGAGCGTCAGCGTGAGTTTTGCCAGCCAACGTCCGAGCCAGAGCCATAGTTTCTTGAGCATCGGTGATTCCTTGTATGAAAGGTCCTGATATCACTCAGTTCTGACAGCTGGGGCCTGGTGTCCAGGGGCGTGCCGGTACGACGTCGAGCCTGCTTTCCAGGTCAGGGTTTCCTAGTACCTTGAGGTATTCGATCAGCGCCCAGCGCTCATGGGGCTGCAGTGCCCGGCCGATGACGCCATCCTCACGGCAGCCACTGCGGAACTCATGGCCACGGTTACCGTTGCCGGTAATGCGGGTGTCGAAAAGAAAGCCACCTGGGAATTTCGTACTGTCGAAGCCGATATATTTCGGGTCGAATTCGAAGTTGCCTACCCAGAAGGTGGTCTGTCGTTCGGATACCGGCGAGAGCAGTTGGAACAGTGTGGGCACTGAGCCATTGTGTAGGAAAGGGGGCGTTGCCCAGATGCCATCGAGTGGGCGCGGTTTGTAACCGCGAATCTCCTGGACGCCGATTGGTAGGCCGTAACCGTCCATGCTTGCCCGCTCGGCACCGCTGATGCCTGCGTCGCGGTAAGCGCGATCTTCGACATAGGCGGTAATGTAAGCCAAGCCCTTGGCGCTGGAAATGCTGGCAAGGTCAAGATCCTTGCTTGATCCGTCGGGCAGCAGACGGACATCCAGGCGGCTCAGTTCTTCGGTGGTCCAGCCCAACTTGCGCAGGTCGAAACGGTGATCGGCGATATTGTCTGCGGTCGTAGGGTCAGTACCGACTTCTTGAGTGGAAATGACGCGCATGTGCCATTCTGGGTCGCGATCTGGTGCCATGCGCCTGTCAGCAGGGTTCACCGGGTGGGGGGCGTGGCAATAGGCGCAGTTTTCCTGGAACAGGGCCCGACCCTGACTGGCCATCGGTAAATCAACCGCCCCAAGAATGGCCTCTGGCCACGTCGGCGGTTTGAGCTGCTTGAGGGTTTCTTCCAGCGTATGCAGGTCGCGCAGGCGCACACTTGAGGCATAGCGATCCTCTACCGCAACCGGTGAGCCATCGGTGTTGAGTAAATGCAGAGTCGCCCCTACACCGAGTGCCTCGCCAACGTTGCGCGCCATAGGCTGCATAGCCGAACCATTCCATTGTACCCAGTCGAACTTCCAGATATCCCATAACTGCGGGTAGCTGACGGGGGCGTTCGCCACCCGGTAATTACTCGGGTCAATGGAATCGCCGAATACACTGTTGGCGATCCTCCCGAAAGCATCAGTGCGACCAAAGCCTTCTTCGGTGGGATAGAGTCCGCGATGCCAGTCGTTGTAGGCCGTGCCGAGCAGGCGGTCGAGTACAGTCTTGAACTCTGCCCGCAGTACGTCATACCCACTGTCGTACTCATCGCCCAGAACAACTCTGGCGAAGCGACGAAATTTGAGAGGGTTGTAATAGGTGAACGCCATGCTCATGCCAAGAGCCTGGCCAAAGCTGCCTCCGCGCAAGGTAGGTACGGTGGAGGCCAGCGAGTGCAGGGCGGCGCCACCATCAATGCGGATGGCCTGGCCCTGGTAGCGCAGCTCGCCGGTGTGGCAGGCGGCGCAACTGATATCCAGGTATTCGACACCGCTTTCGTCATCGGCATGTCGGGCGAAGCCAACAGGCAGGTTACCAGGGTTGACGGCACTCGGCTGTTGTTCTGGTTCGATAAGAAAACCAAAGCGCGCGAGATAGGCGGGGTCGGTGAAGCGTTCGCGACTAAAGGGTTTTTCCAGTGCCTGGAACCAAGCGTATTGCAGGCCTTTTACCTGGGTGCCTTGTGGCGTGTAGTAGTAGGTCTGGCGTTGTTCGGTGCTCCACTGTCCCAGATAGTGAAGTTTGGAAGGAGGCGCATACGCTGGCAGATTGGGATAGGCCACGAAGTACAAGGCGACGGCCAGGCCCGCGAGGATGAGCAGCAGGATGGCGTAAATGATCCGGCGCAGCGTACGCATACTCACATCCTTGTTGATAATGATGTTCGCTGACGTTATGCGAAGTTCGAGTAGCTGGCAAGCTGCCATGATTCTGGAAAGGTGCAGCGCTCTGCTCTGCGCTTGCTCAGTCTCTCAGGTACAGTGACAGCACAGTCACATCCTTCGGAGAGCTTAAAGAAGATGCATCCTTTCAATGCCACCACGCCACCTCGATTGGCAAGCCTGCTGGGCTATGCAGGCCTGGTTCCCTTCGTCAGCGGTGCCTTGGGGCTCTGGCTGACACCATTGGCGTGGCGTCCTTTCGTGCTTGATGCCTTGCTTGATTATGCGGCAGTAATTCTGGCGTTTATGGGGGCCATTCACTGGGGCTTGGCGATGCGTGCCGAGGCAAGCGATACCCGCGCGAATATGCAGCTCGGTCTATCTGTCCTGCCGCCATTGCTGGGCTGGTTGGCGGTCGCGGGGCTGCCGATAATGCTGGCGTTCCCCTTGATGCTCCTGGCCTTTATCGCGCTCTACCTGGCAGATCTGCGCGCCGTCAAACTGGGTTTGGCACCCTGCTGGTACCCGGCTTTACGCAGGCCCCTGACGGTGGTGGTCAGCCTTAGCCTGGTGCTTGCCTGGATAGGTGCGTTTGCAGCCTGAAAGCCTCAGATACGGAACTGGCCGAGTAAACGGTTGAGCTGCTCGGCCAGTTGCCCAAGTTGTCGGCTCGCCCCGTTCGACTGTTCTGCCGCTTCGGCACTTTGACGGGCCAGGCCGTGAGCCTGGGTGACGTTCTGGTTAATATCCTCGACTACATGGCTCTGCTGCAGGGTGGCGCTGGCGATAGACGCGTTTAGCCCGGTCAGATTACGCAGCGACTGTGCGATCTGCTCCAGGCTCTCGCCTGCCTGACGTGCCTGCTCGACTGTCAGTTGTGAGGCGCGACTGCTTTCGTTGATGATTTTTACTGCCGCCTCGGAGTTACCCTGCAGGCGCTCGATCATGCCCTGGATTTCGGCTGTCGATTGCTGAGTACGCTGGGCCAGTAGGCGTACTTCATCGGCGACCACGGCAAACCCACGTCCCTGCTCACCGGCACGCGCCGCCTCGATTGCCGCATTGAGCGCGAGCAGATTGGTTTGTTCGGCAATCGAACGAATTACCTCCAGTACGCCGCCGATTTGATTGCTCTCGTTGGCCAGGGTTTGAATGACCTCGACCGATTGGGCCACGGTTTCCGAAAGCTGGCCGATCTGTCGCAGGCTGGTAGAGATGTTGCGTTGACCAAGGTTCGCCTGGTCTTCAGCGCTGCGTACCTCGCTGGATGCATGTTCGGCATTGCGCGCCACATCCTGTACGCCATGGGTGACCTGATTGATGGCTGTCGCCACCAGTTCCATTTGCTGGGCCTGCTGCTGGCTGTAACTGTACGTCTGGTCGGCGAGGGTATCGAGCGAGCGGGCAGATCGCTCCAGGGCTCCAGAGGCCTCAAGGGATTGTTGGACCACGGCGCGCAGCTTTTGAGTAAAGCCGTTGAAGTGCCTGGCCAGCGCGCTGAGTTCGTCGCTGCCATTGGCGTCAAGCGAGCGGGTCAGGTCACCTTCGCCACTGGCAATGCTGGCCATGGCGTCCACGGCCTGTTTCAGCGGTCGGGCGATGCTGCGTGCGATCAAGAGCACCAGCAGCGCCAACACAAGCGCGATGCCTACGCCGATGGCAATGGCGTGGAGTGCCTGGTTACGAAATTCGGCCTGGACATCATCGACATAGACGCCGGAGCCGACGATCCAGCCCCAGGGCTTGAACAGCTCGACATAGGATATCTTGGGGACAGGCTCGCTAGCGCCAGGCTTTGGCCAGCGGTAATCGACCTGACCGCCGCCGTCATTGCGGCTTAAACGCACCATCTCGTTGAACAAGGCCTTGCCGTCTGGGTCCTTGTACTCAGACAAATTTTGCCCTTCGAGCTTTGGGTTGGTGGGGTGCATGACCATTATGGGGGTCTGGTCGTTGATCCAGAAGTAGTCCTGAGCGCCGTAGCGCATGCCGCGCAAGACGTCCTTGGCCTGGGTTTGAGCTTGCTCACGGGTCAGCGCGCCTGCTGTTTCCAGTCCGTGGTAATAAAGCAGTACACCGCTCGCAGACTGCACCACATGGCGTGTCTTTTCGCCCTTGGCGGCATACAACGCCTGGTGTATCTGTGTCAGCATGAATGCTCCAAGAAGGCTGAGCATAAGAATGGCAAGACTCAGTATCAGCAGCAGGCGGCGGCTAATCGGTAATTGGCGCAGGCTATTCATAGCCATCTCCCGGCGGCAGGGGGCGTAATAAGAGTACTGCCCGTTTTTCGATCACCGGCATGCCGGGTTTATTGGGGGCTGTTGCCATTTCCTTCGCGGCAACGCGGCTTGCTACGAAACGGCAACAGACTCTAGAGTGTGCCCCGCTTTGCCTCGCGGCGGCTACCGGTCATGCGTTGCACAAGCCGAAAGCTGGGCATTTTGAATGGTAATCATGACTTTGCGCTGCCAACTGGCGGCCTTCTAGGAGTTTAAATGGATCTGTGGTTGGCCTTTCAGGCCCTGATTCTGGGTGTTGTCGAGGGTATTACCGAATTTTTACCGATCTCCAGTACCGGCCACCAGATCATCGTGGCCGATCTCATCGGCTTTGGCGGTGAGCGGGCGATGGCGTTCAATATCATCATCCAACTGGGGGCGATCCTCGCGGTGGTGTGGGAGTATCGGAAAAAAGTGCTGGGTATCGTCATAGGGCTGCCGCGTGAGCCCGGCGCGCAACGCTTTACCCTCAATCTGTTAGTGGCTTTTTTGCCCGCAGTGGTGCTTGGCGTGCTGTTCGCCGATCTAATCCATACCTACCTGTTCAATCCCATTACCGTGGCGGCAGCCTTAATTGTCGGTGGTGTGGTAATGCTCTGGGCCGAACGCCGGTCGCACCAGGTTCATGCTGAAACGGTAGATGACATTGGTTGGCGCGATGCCCTGAAAATTGGTTTTGCCCAGTGCCTGGCGATGATCCCAGGCACCTCTCGTTCGGGGGCAACCATCATCGGCGGGCTGCTTTTCGGTCTGTCGCGCAAGGCGGCGACCGAGTTCTCGTTTTTCCTGGCGATGCCGACCATGGTTGGCGCGGCGGTGTACTCGGGCTACAAGTATCGCGATCTGTTTCAACCGGCGGATCTACCCGTATTTGCCATTGGTTTTGTCACCTCGTTCATTTTCGCCATGATTGCCGTGCGGGCGTTATTACGCTTTATCGGCAACCACAGTTATGCAGTGTTTGCCTGGTATCGGATCGTTTTCGGCTTGCTGATCCTGGCGACCTGGCAATTGCATCTGATCGACTGGAGTACGGCTCAAGGCTAAATGCGAGTGCCTGCATTCGCCGTATCGGCAAACGGCCTTTGCCATAGTGCGTGGAAAAGGAGATCGCCATGCTGACGCTCGACCATCAACTGCTGCCCATCAACGGTATTCAACTGAGCCTTTACCTGGCCGGCCCTGAAGATGGGCCGCCGGTGTGGCTTCTGCATGGTTTTCCGGAATGCTGGCAATCGTGGCGTCATCAGATTGAACCCCTGGCCGCCTCGGGCTATCGCGTATTGATCCCGGAAATGCGTGGCTATGGTCGCAGCAGTGCGCCTGAGGATATCGAGGCTTATGACCTGTTAACGGTCTGTAGCGATATACAGGCTGCCATGGCGCATTTTGGCCAGTCTCAGGTCTGTGTTGTCGGGCATGACTGGGGCGCGCCTGTGGCTTGGCACCTGGCATTGCTCGAG
The DNA here is from genome assembly GCF_900110925.1 of Pseudomonas cuatrocienegasensis. Classification (GTDB taxonomy): domain Bacteria; phylum Pseudomonadota; class Gammaproteobacteria; order Pseudomonadales; family Pseudomonadaceae; genus Aquipseudomonas; species Aquipseudomonas cuatrocienegasensis. Next base: position 7,849 of record NZ_FOFP01000020.1, read on the forward strand.
CCGCAGCGAGTGAAGGCCGTCGTTGGCATGGCGGTTCCCTATGGCGGGCGGCCCAGGCAGCCGGCCACGACACTTATGCGCCAGCTGTATGCCGAGCGTTTCCACTACATCCTGCATTTCCAAACGCCGGGGCTAGCTGAGGCCGAGATGGATGCCGATCCGGCACGCACTCTGCGGATGATGATGCACAACACCTCAGCCGCTGTGCCCAAGGATTTCTTTCTACAGGACAAACCGGCCAACGCTGGCCTGTTCGATGGGTTAGAGGACCCGGGCACGCACCCTCACTGGTGCAGTGATGCGGCCTTTGCCGTGTATGTGCAGACCTTCGCCACGCAGGGTTTTCGTGGTGCGCTGAATTGGTATCGCAACTTCGAGCGCAACTGGCAGCGCACCGAGGCATTGGCCGAACGGATTATCGAGCAGCCTGCTTTGTTTTTACTGGGCGATCTCGACCCGGTCGGCACATTGGAGGCCTACACGCTCAGGCAGATGCCGAGCCGCGTCCAGTATCTTGAGCAGCACCTGCTGAAAGCGTGCGGCCACTGGATACAGAATGAGCAGCCTGAGCGGGTTAATGAGCTGTTGCTGGCGTTTTTGCGACGCCACTATCCGGCGCAAGCCTGCTAGCGGGTTTTGGTTCTGAGGGGTGTAATGGAAGTTCGCGGGCACGTAACGCGCTGGGATGATGACAAGGGCTTCGGCTTTATTGCCCCAGAGCAGGGCGGTGCAGCTGTATTCGCGCATATTTCCGCCATGCGCGATGAGCGGCGGCCACGAGTGGGTGATCGGGTGCTGTTCGTGCCGGGCGCGGGCGAGGGTGGCCGGCCCCGTGCGCAGCATATTCGCATCGAAGGTGAGCTGAGCCTGGATCAACCGCTTATCCGTAAGCGCCCCGTTCGCGCTGCTCGAATCACCAGCGGCTCACCTCGTGGTCGGGGTAAGCCGCAACCCGTCGTGAGCGCATGCTGGTTGGTTGTGTTGGCCTGCCTGATTGTGCCGATTGCCGGGGTTTGGCACCTGGCAGGTAGCCTGGGAGGGCCTTGGTTGCTGGCCTGGTATCCGGCGATGAGTCTGATCAGCTATCTGCAATACGCCCACGACAAGCGGCAGGCGCAACGCAACGGTTCGCGCGTGGCCGAGCGTAGCCTGCACCTGATCGAATTGGCAGGCGGCTGGCCCGGGGCTCTGCTGGCCCAACAGCACCTGCGCCATAAGACACGCAAGTTGTCTTATCAGGTGACTTTCTGGCTGATTGTGCTGGTTCACCAGCTTGCCTGGCTGGATGCACGCTGGGGCGGGCAGTTGCTCTGGCGCTGGTTACAACCGCTGTTCGGCTGAGCCTTGATCGAGGAGCAAGCTGGCTTGCCGGTAGCGGGGCAGGCGCCTGACCACCAACTGATGTGCGGCCATGAGTAGCGCTCGCAGTTCGCTATCCGCCAGCGGCGGCTGACTGGCGGCCATACTGATCCAGTGCGCCCGGGCCAGGTATGGCGCCGGACGAATACCGGGGCGGTCGGTATGAGCGAGAAAGCTGGTGTGCTCGACCTTGAACGACAGGCTGTCACGGTAGGGATCGATCATCGCAAACATGCGGTTACCCGCTACTGAAAAGACGCGCATGCCGCGCCATTTGAGGTCCAGTTGCACGCCTGGGAGTGCCAGGCAGTAATGCTCGAGTTCATCTTTGGTCATGGCTATCTCTCAGATTAGGGGGGAGGCCACTGGCACCTTTCCATCGACTGCGGCGAAGGCCTCGCTCAAATGTTCGATCCAGGCACGTACCGCAGGCAGCATGCCGCGTCTGTGGGTATATACCGCCTGCAGGTGGCCGCCGGGCAGCGTCCACTCGGGGAGCAGCCGTAATAGGCGTCCGTCCGCGAGTTCCTGCGCACAGTCGAGCTGCGGCAGCATGGTAAAGCCCAGGCCCGCTATGGCGGCTGTCTTGCGGACGATGAAGTTGTCGATTCCCAGGCGAGCGTCGAAGGTCATGTCGCGTCGCTTGCCAGCGGCATTCACCAGGCGATGATGAATGCGCCGATCATTCTCCAGGGCGCCAAGTGCGGGCAATTGCAGCAGGTCATCCGGGCTGCGGATATCACGCCCTGCCAGTAACGCCGGTGCTGCGACCAGAAAGGCCTGTGCCGGCATCAGCCGGCGGGCGATCAGGTTTGGATCTTCATCGTCCTGGTTACGCACTCGGATGGCGACATCGACCCCCTCGTTGATCAGGTCCACGGGGCGATTGACCAGCAGCATGTCCAACTGCACTTGCGGGTAGGCGGCGAAAAAACGGCTGATGATCGTCGGCATCATGTACTGCGCCAAACCCACGGGGCAGGAAACCCGCAGGCGTCCACGGGGCGCGGCTGTCAGGTTGGCCACACTGTCTTCGGCCTGCTCGGCTGCCTGCAGCATGGCCTGGCAGTGACGTAGGTAGCCGGCGCCGACATCGGTCAGGGCCAGGGTGCGGGTGGTGCGCTGCAGCAGGCGTGCGCCCAGGCGGTCTTCAAGTTCGGCGATCCGCCGTGACAGGCGCGATTTGGGAACCCCCAAGATCCGACCGGCCGCAGCAAAACCTCCTGCTTCGACGACTTTGGCGAAATAGAACAGATCGTTGAGGTCGTGCATGGCTATTGTCCTGCCGGTAGGACGAACTATCGCATTTGTGAGGACTAATCGGCCATTGGATTCATGCGTAGTCTTTATCCATCGTCATCGCCGCCCGGCGATTCCTGTTCGGAGACTTCCATGAAACTTCTGCACCTCGACACCAGCATCCTGGGTGATGCATCCGCTTCCCGTCAGCTTGGCGCTGCCGTAGTGAGCGCCTGGCAGGCCGCTGAGCCACAGGTACAGGTCAGCTACAAAGATCTGACCGCAAGCCCGTTTCTGCATTTGTCCGGTGCCAGCCTGGCTGCTACCGGTACGCCCGAAAGCGAACGGGATGCTGCTCAGCAACTCGAAGCCAACCACTCGAGTGACGCCTTGGAAGCCTTTCTGGCAGCCGATGCCCTGGTTATTGGCGCGCCCATGTACAACTTCACCATTCCCTCACAGCTCAAGGCATGGATCGACCGTATTGCCGTTGCCGGCAAGACCTTTAGCTATACCGAGAATGGCCCGGTAGGCCTGGCTGGTGGCAAGCGGGTAGTGATTGTCGCCACCTCCGGCGGTGTACATACCGGCCAGCCGAGTGGCGCGGCCCATGTCGATTACCTGAAGCTGCTGTTAGGCTTTCTGGGGATTACCGATATCCAGGTGGTCACGGCCGAAGGCCTGGCCTATGGTCCGGATGCGCGTACTGCCGCACTGCAAGGTGCTCACGCGCAGATCGACGCGCTGTTCAGCGCCTGAGTCGGCACGGCGCCTGGTCATCAGGCGCCGGGTTTACGGGCTGCAGGTCCGTTCCAGGGTCTGTAGCAGCACCTGCACCTTGGTGATCGACTCCTGATACTCGGCCTGCCAGTTGGAGTCGGCCACGATGCCGCCGCCGCCCCAACAACTGATTCGGCCGTCGCGTGCGAGCAGGCTGCGGATGGCGATCGAGCTGTCCATCTCGCCGCGCACATCCAGATACAGCAGTGAGCCGCAGTAAAGTGCGCGGCGTGTGGGCTCCAGTTCGTCGATGATCTGCATGGCGCGGATCTTCGGCGCACCGGTGATCGAGCCGCCTGGGAAACTGCCGGCGATCAGGTCCAGGGCATCCTTGTCTGGCGCCAGCTCGCCGGTCACGGCGCTGACCAGGTGATGCACATTGGGGTAGCTTTCCAGGGCGAACAGCTCCGGCACCTTGACCGAGCCGGTACGGCAGCTACGGCCCAGGTCGTTACGCAGCAGGTCGACGATCATCAGGTTTTCCGAGCGGTCCTTGAGGCTGGCGAGCAGGGCGCTGGCCTGGGCCGCGTCACGCTCACTGTCCGCATCACGCGGTCGGGTGCCCTTGATCGGACGGGTTTCCACCTGCCCTTGGGCGACGCGCAGAAAGCGCTCTGGCGACAGGCTGAGAATGGCTCCGCCATCGGCCAGCGCCTGAAAGCCGGCAAAGGGTGTGGGGCACGCCTGGCGCAGCAACCCATAGGCCACCCAAGGATCGCCCTGGTAACGTGCGCTGAAGCGCTGGGCGAAGTTGACCTGATAGCAATCACCCGCCTGGATATACGCCTGAATACGCTCGATGGCCCGGCGGTAGGCTGGCGCGTCGATGTCGGCAGCGAAAGGCGCCTGCAGGCGAAACTCGGCGTCAGCAGCCTCAGTCGGGGCTTCGAACAAACGGATAAGGCGTTCACGCTCGTTTGCCGGCAGTGCCGGGTGGAACATCAGCTGGCTGCAACTGTGCAGGTGATCGGTAATCAATGCCCAGGCATACAGGCCGAACTGTGCATCAGGCAGGTGTAGGTCATCCTGCGCCTGTTCCGGCATTTGCTCCAGGCGACGGCCAAAGTCATAGCCGAGGTAGCCGATCAAGCCGCCGAGAAACGGCAGTTCGCTGGCCGTGGGGGCCTGCGCCGGTCCCAGTTCAGCCAGACCCTGGCGCAAGCGCTGCAGAAAAGCCGGCCCTGACTCGTGTGGCAGTGGGGTCAGCGTTCTCTGCGGCCAGGCGCTGAGGATATCGAAACGACCGCGCAGCGCGGCGGGGCGTCCGGCATCGAGCAGGACCGCGCCGGGCGCATGGCGCACGCGATCAAAATAGGCGGCGGGGTCGCAGCGATAGGGCAGTGGGTGGACGTGGCAGCTAGGCATGCGGGAGGGTCGACCGGATACGGAACGCGATTGTAGAACGGCGTCTATCGGTAGCCTAGGTGGCCAACCTTGGCTATCGATTCAGGTGGCAGTAGCGGGCATGGCGCCCGATACTGCCGGTCAATCAGAGCGGCGCGGCTGGGATATGGCCGAACAGTTCCTGGGCAAAGCGCATGCGTTCCTCGGGCGTTTCCTGAATACCTTTGGCAGCCAGCTCTGCCAGACGGGCCTCGACGGCATGGGCGCGATGGGTCAGGCCGCAGTCGTTGGCAATCTGGATATTCAGGCCGGGACGGGCGTTGAGCTCCAGAATCAGCGGGCCTTTTTCCTGGTCCAGCACCATGTCCACGCCGATATAGCCCAGGCCACACAGCTCGTAGCAACCAGCGGCCAGGCGCATAAAACCATCCCAGTTCGGCAGTTGCACGCCGTCCACCGCGTTGGTGGTATCCGGATGCTTGGTGATCTTGTTGTTTAGCCAGGTACCGCGCAGGGTCACCCCAGTGGCCAGGTCCACGCCGACACCGATAGCGCCTTGGTGGAGGTTGGCCTTGCCGCCGGACTGACGTGTTGGCAGACGCAGCATGGCCATCACTGGGTAGCCCATCAGCACGATGATGCGGATGTCCGGTACGCCTTCGTAGCTGATGCTTTTGAAGATCTGGTCGGGGGTAACCCGGTACTCGATCAGCGCGCGATCACGATGGCCGCCCAGGGAATACAGGCCAGAGAGGATGCTGGAGATCTGCTGTTCGATTTCCTCATGGCTGATGATCTTGCCGGAGACTGTCCTGTAACGGTCCTCGAAGCGGTCGGCGATGACCAGAATACCGTCGCCACCGGCACCCTGCGCCGGCTTGACGACAAAGTCAGGGCGGTCGCCGATGATCTCACGCAGCTTGTCGATGCCTTTCTCGGTGTCGATCACGCCATACATTTCCGGCACATTGATGCCGGCCTGGATGGCGCGTTCCTTGGTGATGATCTTGTCATCCACAATGGGGTACAGGTGCCGTTTGTTGTACTTCAGCACGTAATCCGCATTGCGCCGGTTGATGCCCATGATGCCCTTGGCTTCAAGGGCCTTCCACGTCTTGATCAGGCCGAACATGGTCTTAGTCCTTGAGGAAGGCTTTGAAGCGGAACAGTTCGGTCAGGCGATAGCCGCGATAGCGACCCATGGCCAGCATGAACCCCACCAGAATCAGCAGAATCGCCGGGAAGGTGAAGACGAAGTAGACCAGTTCCGGCACGCTCATCAGCAGGTGGGCGAGGGTGGCCGCGAACAGGGTACCGACGGCGACCTTGAATGCATGGCTGCCGCCGCGCTCTTCCCAGGTGATCGACAGGCGCTCGATGGTCATGGTCAGAATCACCATCGGGAACAGTGCCACCGACAGACCGCGCTCCAGGCCAAGCTTGTGGCTGAACAGGCTGATCACCGCGATCAGCACCACAACGAAGGTCAGTACCACCGATAGGCGCGGCAACATCTGCAATTTCAGGTGTTCGAGGTAGGAGCGCAGTGACAGGCCCGCCGCCGTAATCACGGTAAACAGGATGATGCCGAAGCCCAGCTGGGTTTCGCGGAAGGCCAGGGCGATCAGCACCGGGGTAAAGGTACCCAGGGTCTGCAGGCCGCCAAGGTTGCGCAGAATAAGGATCACCAGCACGCCGATGGGGATCATCACCATGATCATAAAGGTCTGCTGGGTCTGCAGCGGCAGACCATACAGCGAGTATTCGAGGAAATCGGCGTCGGTGTTTTCGTCGGTCAGCTTGGCCAGGCGGATGGCATTCATCTCGCTGTTGTTCAGGCTAAAGCTGACCTGAGGCTGGCGGCCACCTTCGACACTGACCAGCGGTTCGTCGCCCGTCCACCAGACCATACGGTCAGTGGGCAGGCCCTGCTCGCCGGTTTCCGGGTTGAAGTACAGCCAGCGATCACCGTTGAAGCTGCGCAGCCACAACTCCGGGCTCTGCTGGATTTCTGCAGCCAGGCGAATGGTGTGCACGCGCTGCATCGGCACGTGGGCGATGGACAGCAACAATTCGATAGCCTGGGCCTTGTTGGCAGTCGAGGCATCGCCGCCCAACAGCAATTTGGCGTTGTCGTCGTTTTCGTTGTTAACGCGCTTGATGGTTTCGCTGATGAAGGTTTCGACGTCTGCCGAGTGCTGGCGGATCGGCGCGAGCAGTGCTTCAGCAGCGATCTTCTCGGCACCTTCCACAGGAATGCTGTCGCGGAAAATCGGGCCACTGGCCTTGGCCTGCTCGCCGCTGTAACGCTTGGTCAACACCAAACGGTAATAGAGAGTCTGTTTGCCGCTGGCGCGACGGGCCGACCAGGTCACCTTGCGGTTGCCTTCAGCGCGGTTGACGCTTACCCCGTAGTTGTTGGAGATGAAGCTCTCGTTGAGGCTGACGTAATCCTGGTTCAGGGGCGGCACGAACATCTGCAGCTTGACCGGTTCACGCGGGTTGGCCTGGAACTCGACTCTGGCATCGATGTTCCACAAATCGTCCGTCTCGTCCTCGGTCATGGGGATGCCAAGGATGAAGATTTGGTAGGCCGTAATCAGAATGCCCAGGCTCACCAGGAGCGTGATCAGGACTTTCAGATGCAGGTTAAGAGAGCGCATGGGAATTACTCGCCAGGGTTTGCGTCGGTGGTACAGGCAGGTTTCCCCGCTGCGTATTTAAGGCTTGGGTCGATCAGTGCGTCGAAACGTTGCAGCGCATCGGAGCCAATCAGAAGCGGGTATTGGAACGCGCTACGGTCGGTCAGGTTCAGTTCGATGGTGCGTAAGGCGCCACCCATGCAGACATCCATCTCGATTACCGGGCGAGCCGTGTAGCTCTTGTCCTCATCGGGATTGTAGTCGCCGGCACGCCGTTTGATCTTGCTGATACGCGCCAGGGGACGTTCGATAGGGTGGGCGTGGGCATCGTCGATGGCCAGATAGAAACGTACCCAGGTTTCCCCGTCGCGTTTGAAGCGCTTGATATCGCGAGCACTGAGAGAGGCAGTTTGTGCGCCGGTATCGAGCTTGGCGGCCACGCGCTGGTCGATATCGAGCAATTGCACGTATTCGTTGAGTCCGTAGACCGTCTTCTCGGAAGCGATGCTCGGAGTGGGCAGTAGCGCGAGGCTGAGCAGCAGGGCGAAGGGTTTAAGTCTCATAAATCCTGTTAGGTGCAGCGCATCAATCAAGCAAAGGCCCGCGAGGCCTGATATGCACCTGCGATCCCGACGTAAAGGAGTCTAGCAAGGTGCACCGAAAACGCGCGGCGGGCGGTGAAGTGGCGGCATCTTAACACGCAGTCCTCCCTGCCGGCAGGCGCTTAGGGCGTTTGTGCTGGCATTTATAACTTATTAGACGCTCCAGTTATTTAAGACGATTGTCGACACTGTGCGTTGCGCGATTGACCGTGTGGCGGCTTGAGCGTAGATTTTCTCTAATTGAAGTGGAAGGTGTCGACAATATGCTGGATGAGCATGTGGTAGAGGCTAGTCCGCAAGGTGAGTCGGAAACCTTGTCCGAGCACGTATTTCGGCGTATTCAGGCCGCGATCGTCAAAGGCGAGATTGCCCCGGGCAGTAAGATATCCGAGCCAGAGCTGGCGCGGACCTATGGCATTAGCCGCGGGCCGCTGCGTGAGGCAATCCATCGGCTCGAGGGTCAGCGTCTGCTGGTGCGCATCCCCCATGTAGGGGCGCGGGTGGTCTCGCTCAGCCATGCCGAACTGGTCGAACTCTATGAGATTCGTGAATCGCTGGAGGGCATGGCCTGTCGCCTGGCTGCCGAACGCATGACCCAGGCCGAGATCGACGAGCTGCGCCAGGTGCTCGACTTGCACGAGCAGGATGCGGCCTTCAAGGCAGGCGTTGGCTATTACCAGCAGGAAGGTGATTTCGACTTCCACTACCGGATCATTCAGGGCAGCGGCAATAAAACCCTGGCCCAGATGCTCTGCGGCGAGCTCTATCAACTGGTGCGCATGTACCGCCTACAGTTCTCCGCCACGCCCAATCGGCCGCGCCAGGCCTTTGCCGAACACCACCGTATTCTTGATGCCATCGCCGACCGAGACGGCGAGCTGGCCGAATTATTGATGCGCCGCCACATCGGCGCCTCCAAGCGCAATATCGAGCGCCATTTCTCCCTAAGCATGGGGTTGAACGCGCCTACCCAGACAGCCAAACCACGAGGTGAGTCATGAGTCAGCTTTCCCCAGGCCAGCGTTTCCGTCAGGCGCTTGCCGAAGAGCAGCCACTGCAGGTGATTGGCGCGATCAATGCCAACCATGCCTTGCTGGCCAAGCGCGCGGGTTTCAGGGCCATCTACCTGTCCGGTGGCGGCGTGGCGGCGGGTTCCTTGGGGCTGCCTGACCTGGGCATCAACACCCTGGATGACGTGCTCACCGACGTACGCCGGATTACCGATGTCTGCGACCTGCCGCTGTTGGTCGACATCGACACCGGCTTTGGCCCCAGCGCGTTCAATATCGAGCGCACGGTCAAGAGCCTGATCAAGGCCGGCGCCGCGGCTGCGCATATCGAGGATCAGGTCGGCGCCAAGCGTTGCGGTCATCGTCCTGGCAAGGAGATTGTCAGCACCGAGGAAATGGCTGACCGGGTCAAGGCCGCTGCCGATGCCAAGACCGATGCGAGCTTTTTCCTGATCGCCCGCACCGACGCCATCCAGGCCGAGGGCGTGGATGCCGCGATCGAGCGCTGCCTGCGTTATGTCGAGGCCGGTGCCGACGGTATTTTCGCCGAGGCTGCCTATGACCTGCCGACCTACAAGCGCTTTGTCGATGCGCTGAACGTGCCGGTGTTGGCCAATATCACCGAATTCGGCGCCACCCCGCTGTTCACCCGCGACGAACTGGCCTCGGTCGGCGTGGCCATCCAGCTTTACCCGCTGTCGGCGTTTCGCGCCGCTAACAAAGCTGCGGAAAGTGTCTACATCACGATTCGTCAGCAGGGCCATCAGCAGGATGTCATCGAAATGATGCAGACCCGGGCTGAGCTGTACGACCGCATCGGCTATCACGCCTTTGAGCAGAAGCTCGATGCCCTGTTTGCCGCAAAAAAGTGATAGCGATCTAGAAGAACAACAAAGATCCGAGGAGATAAGCATGAGCGCCACCGACACCACCCCGGGCTTCAAGCCAAAAAAATCCGTCGCCCTGAGCGGTACCACTGCCGGCAACACCGCCCTGTGCACCGTCGGCCGCAGCGGCAATGACCTGCATTACCGTGGCTATGACATCCTTGATGTCGCCACCACCTGTGAGTTCGAGGAAATCGCCCACTTGCTGGTGCACGGCAAGCTGCCCAATGCCGCCGAACTGGCCGGCTACAAGGCCAAGCTCAAAGCCCTGCGCGGCTTGCCCGCGGCACTGAAAATCGCCCTGGAGCAACTGCCGCCCTCGGCCCACCCGATGGATGTGATGCGCACCGGCGTTTCGGTGCTCGGCTGCCTGCAGCCGGAGAAGGATGACCACAACCATCCCGGCGCCCGCGATATTGCCGACAAGTTGATGGCCTCGCTGGGCTCCATGCTGCTGTACTGGTATCACTTCAGCCACAATGGCAAACGCATCGAGGTGGAAACCGACGATGACTCCATCGGTGGCCACTTTCTGCATCTGTTGCACGGCGAGGCGCCCCGTGAGTCCTGGGTGCGCGCCATGCACACCTCGCTGATCCTCTATGCCGAGCACGAATTCAACGCCTCCACCTTCACCTCGCGGGTGATCGCCGGCACCGGTTCGGACCTGTTCAGTTGCATCGCTGGCGGCATCGGCGCATTGCGCGGGTCGAAGCACGGCGGCGCCAACGAAGTGGCCTTCGAGATCCAGAAGCGTTATGACAATGCCGATGAGGCCGAGGCCGATATTCGCGCCCGGGTGGAGAAGAAGGAAGTGGTGATCGGCTTCGGTCACCCGGTCTACACCGTGGCGGACCCACGCAACAAAGTGATCAAGGAGGTCGCGCAGGAGCTGTCGGCGGAGCAGGGCAATACCAAGATGTATGACATCGCCGAGCGCCTGGAGAGCACCATGTGGGAGATCAAGAAGATGTTCCCCAACCTCGACTGGTTCAGCGCGGTCAGCTACCACATGATGGGCGTGCCCACCGCCATGTTCACCCCGCTGTTCGTGATTGCCCGCACCTCGGGCTGGTCCAGCCATGTGATCGAGCAGCGTATTGACGGCAAGATCATCCGCCCCAGCGCCAACTATGTCGGCCCGGAAGACCTGACCTTTGTGCCGCTCAAGGATCGCCCATGAGCATGAACAGTCAATACCGCAAGCCGCTGGCCGGCACCGTGCTGGATTACTTTGACACCCGCGAGGCGGTCGATGCCATCAGCCCAGGCGCTTACGCCAAGCTGCCCTATACCTCACGGGTGCTGGCTGAGCAGTTGGTGCGCCGCTGCGACCCGGCCATGCTCAACGATGCGCTCAGGCAGCTGATCGAGCGCAAGCAGGATCTGGATTTCCCCTGGTACCCGGCTCGCGTTGTCTGCCACGACATTCTTGGCCAGACCGCCCTGGTCGACCTGGCCGGCTTGCGTGACGCCATCGCCGAGCAGGGCGGTGACCCGGCCAAGGTCAATCCGGTAGTGCCGACCCAATTGATCGTCGATCACTCCCTGGCCGTGGAATTCGCCGGCTTCGACCCCGATGCGTTCGAGAAGAACCGCGCGGTGGAGGAGCGCCGCAACGAGGACCGCTTCCACTTTATCGAGTGGACCAAGACCGCGTTCAAGAACGTCGATGTGATCCCTGCCGGCAACGGCATCATGCACCAGATCAATCTGGAAAAAATGAGCCCGGTGATCCAGGCGCGTGGTGGCATTGCGTTCCCGGATACCTGCGTCGGCACCGACTCGCACACCCCACACGTCGATGCCCTCGGCGTGATCGCCATTGGTGTCGGCGGCCTGGAAGCCGAGACCGTGATGCTCGGCCTGCCTTCGATGATGCGTCTGCCCGATATCGTCGGCGTCAAACTGGCCGGCAAGCGCCAATCCGGGATTACCGCCACCGATATCGTCCTGGCGCTGACCGAGTTTCTGCGCAAGGAGCGCGTGGTTGGTGCCTGGGTCGAGTTCTTCGGTGAAGGGGCAGACAGCCTGTCCATCGGTGACCGTGCAACCATCTCCAATATGTGCCCGGAATACGGCGCTACGGCGGCGATGTTCTATATCGACCAGCAGACCATCGACTACCTCAAGCTCACCGGGCGTGAACCGGAGCAGGTGGCGCTGGTGGAGCACTACGCCAAGACCACCGGTCTATGGGCGACCGCGCTTGAAACAGCCGAATACGAGCGCGTGCTGAGCTTCGACCTGTCGACCGTGGTGCGCAACATGGCCGGCCCGAGCAATCCGCACAAGCGTCTGCCGACCTCGGCACTGCATGAGCGTGGCATTGCCGACGAGGCCAAACTGGCCGCCGGCAAGCTGGAAGAGGGCGAGGGTCTAATGCCGGACGGCGCGGTGATCATCGCCGCCATCACCAGTTGCACCAACACCTCCAACCCGCGCAACGTGGTCGCCGCCGGCCTGCTGGCGAAGAAGGCCAATCAGTTGGGCCTGTTGCGCAAGCCGTGGGTCAAGACGTCCTTCGCGCCGGGTTCGAAAGTCGCCAAGCTGTACCTGGAAGAGGCTGGCCTGCTAAGCGAGCTGGAACAGCTGGGTTTTGGCATCGTCGCCTACGCCTGCACCACCTGTAACGGCATGTCCGGTGCGCTGGACCCGGTGATTCAGCAGGAGATCATCGACCGCGACCTCTACGCCACTGCTGTATTGAGCGGCAACCGCAACTTTGACGGGCGCATCCACCCTTACGCCAAGCAGGCGTTCCTGGCCTCGCCGCCGCTGGTGGTGGCCTACGCCATTGCCGGTACCGTACGTTTTGATATCGAGCAGGATGTGCTCGGTCACGATCCGAGCGGCAACCCGATCACCCTCAAAGACCTGTGGCCGAGCGACGAAGAAATCGACGCCATCGTCGCCTCCTCGGTGAAGCCTGAGCAGTTCCGGCAGATCTACATCCCGATGTTCGATTTGGGCACCGTCACCGAAGCCGAGAGCCCGCTGTACGACTGGAGCCCGATGAGCACCTATATCCGCCGTCCGCCATACTGGGAAGGCGCGCTGGCCGGTGAGCGCACGCTCAAAGGCATGCTGGCGCTGGCGATCCTGCCGGACAACATCACCACCGATCACTTGTCGCCGTCCAACGCCATCCTGCTGGACTCGGCGGCGGGTGAGTACCTGCACAAAATGGGTTTGCCGGAAGAAGACTTCAACTCCTACGCCACCCACCGCGGTGACCACCTGACCGCGCAACGCGCCACCTTCGCCAACCCGCAGCTGGTCAACGAAATGGCTGTAGTTGATGGTGTGGTGAAGAAGGGCTCGCTGGCCCGTGTCGAGCCGCAAGGCCAGGTGATGCGCATGTGGGAGGCGATCGAAACCTACATGAACCGTAAGCAGAACCTGATCATCGTCGCCGGTGCCGACTACGGCCAGGGCAGCTCGCGTGACTGGGCGGCCAAGGGCGTGCGCCTGGCGGGTGTGGAGGTGATCGCGGCCGAAGGTTTCGAACGTATTCACCGCACCAACCTGGTGGGCATGGGCGTGCTGCCGGTCGAGTTCAAGCCGGGCACCACTCGCCTGACCCTTGGCCTCGACGGCACCGAGACTTACGACATCCAGGGCGATGTGTCGCCACGTTGCGACCTGACCCTGGTGGTCAATCGCCGCAATGGCGAGGTGCTCAAGGTGCCAGTGATCTGCCGCTTGGACACTGCAGCCGAGGTCCATGTGTACAAAGCAGGTGGTGTGCTGCAGCGTTTTGCCCAGGACTTTCTCGAAGGCGCCGTCGCCTGACTCCGTAGGGTGGATGGCGCTTTTCCATCCACCGTTCTCGCGCACCGACGGTGGATTGGTGAAGCGTGATCCACCCTGCGGCAATTTCACTCTTCAGCCAGGACCAAGCCATGGCTCATCCATCCCAGACTAGAATCCCCGCTACCTATATGCGTGGTGGCACCAGCAAAGGCGTGTTCTTTCGCCTGCAGGACCTGCCTGAGCGCTGCCAGGTGCCGGGCGCCGAGCGCGACAAGCTGTTTATGCGCGTTATCGGCAGCCCTGACCCCTATGCTGCGCAAATCGACGGTATGGGCGGCGCCACCTCCAGTACCAGCAAGTGCGTGATTCTGTCGGCAAGCAGCCAGCCGAATCATGACGTCGATTACCTCTACGGTCAGGTCTCCATCGACAAACCCTTTGTCGACTGGAGCGGCAATTGCGGCAACCTGTCCACCGCGGCCGGTGCTTTTGCCATTCACGCCGGGCTGGTCGATCCGGCGCGCATTCCTGAAAACGGTGTATGCGCGGTGCGGATCTGGCAGGCCAATATCAACAAGACCATCATCGCCCACGTTCCGGTCAGCAATGGCCAGGTGCAGGAAACCGGCGATTTCGAGCTGGATGGCGTGACATTCCCGGCGGCCGAGATCGTACTGGAGTTCCTCGATCCGTCTGACGATGGCGAGGAGGGCGGTTCGATGTTTCCCACCGGCAACCTGGTCGATGACCTTGAGGTGCCGGGTGTCGGCACCTTCAAGGCAACCCTGATCAGCGCCGGTATCCCCACCGTGTTCGTCAATGCCGAAGAGATCGGCTACAGCGGCACCGAGTTGCGCGAGCAGATCAATGGCGACCCCGAGCAATTAGCCCGTTTCGAGAAAATCCGCGTGGCCGGTGCCCTGCGCATGGGGCTGATCAAAAGCGCGGAAGAAGCCGCGACCCGCCAGCACACGCCGAAGCTCGCCTTTGTCGCTAAACCCAAGGATTACCTGTCATCCAGCGGCAAAACGGTGCACGCCAGTGAGGTCGATCTGCTGGTGCGGGCCCTGTCCATGGGTAAGCTGCACCACGCGATGATGGGCACCTGTGCGGTGGCCATCGGCACTGCAGCGGCTATCCCTGGGACCCTGGTCAACCTGGCCGCCGGTGACGGCGCACGCGAGGCGGTAAGCTTTGGCCACCCCTCCGGCACCTTGCGAGTGGGTGCCCAAGCGACACTGGTCGGCGGTCAATGGGCGGTGACCAAGGCGATCATGAGCCGCAGCGCGCGGATTTTGATGGAGGGGAGTGTGCGCGTGCCGGGCGATTCGTTCTGAGGGGAGATTAGAAAAGACTCGATGTTTTCGAGTCTTTTCTTTTTATATCAGTAGCTTGTTGGGATTACTTGAGACGCCGTTCCACGCCCTTTTCCACCAGAATCTTCGCGGAGATCTCTTCCACCGAAAAATGCGTGGAGTTGATGAAGTTGATGTTCTCGCGGCGGAACAGGCCTTCGACCTCGCGCACCTCGAACTCGCACTGGGCGAAACTCGAATACCGGCTGTTGGGCTTGCGTTCGTGGCGGATGGCGGTCAGGCGGTCGGGGTCGATGGTCAGGCCGAACAGCTTCTCCTTGTACTTTTTCAGGGCCGCCGGCAGTTGCAGGCGCTCCATGTCATCTTCGGTCAGCGGGTAGTTGGCGGCGCGAATGCCATACTGCATGGCCATGTACAGGCAGGTCGGGGTCTTGCCGCAGCGCGAAACACCGACCAGGATCAGGTCCGCCTTGTCGTAGTAATGGGTGCGAGCACCATCGTCGTTGTCCAGGGCAAAGTTCACCGCATCGATGCGTTCCATGTAATTGGCGTTGTGGGCGATGGAGTGGGACTTGCCGACCGAGTAAGACGAGTGCGAGCTGAGCTCCTGCTCTAGGGGGGAGAGGAACGAGGAAAAGATGTCGATCATGAAGCCTTCGGATTGTGCGAGAACTTCACGGATCTCCTGGTTGACGATGGTGTCGAAAATGATCGGGCGCGATCCGTCTTTCTCGGCAGCATTATTGATTTGTTGTACCATGGCGCGCGCTTTTTCAACGCTATCGATATAAGGGCGCGTGAGCTTGGTGAAGGTGATGGTTTCGAACTGCGCCAACAGACTCTGACCCAGGGTTTCGGCGGTGATACCGGTGCCATCGGAGATGAAGAAAGCGGTTCGTTTCATTTGCGCCATGGGCCTTAAGCTGGGAGTCTTTCTTGGCTATGATAGGCCCGCGTTCGCCGGCCTGTATGGGTCGGCATTGTTACTCATTTTCCAGGGCCAAGCCATAATCGTGCGGGCATGTTCCGCGAAGTACAACGGTCCTTCGAGCTTTTCCAACACCTCAGTGGAGAGATCACCTTGGTAGAGTACGTAGTTTCCCTCGATAAGCTCGGCAATCACGATGTCGAGCACGTAGGGGGCAAGAACGCCTCCCTGGGCGAGATGATCAGTAACCTCGCTGGCGCCGGTGTATCGGTACCTGGCGGTTTCGCTACCACTGCCCAGGCCTACCGCGATTTTCTTGAGCAGAGCGGCCTGAATGCGCAGATTCATGCGGCTTTGGATGCCCTGGATGTCGACGATGTCAACGCCCTGGCCAAGACCGGGGCGCAGATCCGTCAGTGGGTCATGGATGCCGAGTTCCCCCATGAGCTCAATGAGCAGATCCGCACCGCTTTCGCGGCCATGGCCAATGGCAACGACAATATGGCCGTCGCCGTGCGCTCCTCGGCTACCGCCGAAGACCTGCCGGATGCCTCCTTCGCCGGTCAGCAGGAAACCTTCCTCAACATCCGTGGTGTGGAAAACGTCATCCGCGCCGCCAAGGAAGTCTTCGCCTCGCTGTTCAATGACCGCGCAATTGCCTACCGCGTGCACCAGGGCTTCGACCACAAACTGGTCGCTCTGTCTGCCGGGGTGCAGCGCATGGTACGTTCGGAAACCGGCACTGCCGGTGTGATGTTCACCCTGGATACCGAATCGGGTTTCCGTGACGTGGTGTTTATCACCGGCGCTTACGGCCTGGGCGAAACCGTGGTGCAGGGCGCGGTCAACCCGGACGAGTTCTACGTCCACAAGCAAACCCTGGAAGCGGGCCGCCCGGCGATCCTGCGCCGCAACCTGGGTAGCAAAGCGATCAAGATGATCTATGGCGAAGAAGCCAAGGCCGGTAAATCGGTCAAGGTGGTCGACGTCGAGCGCGCCGAGCGTGCGCGCTTCTGCCTGAGCGATGCCGAGGTCAGCGAGCTGGCCAAGCAGGCCATGATCATCGAGAAGCACTACGGCCGACCGATGGACATCGAGTGGGCCAAAGATGGCGACGACAACAAGCTGTATATCGTCCAGGCCCGTCCCGAGACGGTGAAAAGCCGTTCCAGTGCCAATGTCATGGAACGCTACCTGCTCAAGGAGACGGGTACCGTGCTGGTCGAAGGTCGCGCCATTGGTCAGAAGATCGGTGCCGGCAAGGTGCGGGTGATCAACGACGTATCGGAAATGGACAAGGTCCAGCCGGGCGACGTACTGGTCTCCGACATGACCGACCCGGACTGGGAGCCGGTGATGAAGCGCGCCAGCGCCATTGTTACCAACCGTGGCGGGCGTACTTGCCACGCGGCAATCATCGCCCGCGAACTGGGGATTCCGGCCGTAGTCGGTTGCGGCAACGCCACCCATGTACTGAAAGACGGTATGGGCGTGACGGTTTCCTGTGCCGAGGGCGACACCGGTTTTATCTTTGAAGGCGAACTGGGTTTCGATATCCGCAAGAACTCGGTCGATGCCATGCCCGATCTGCCGTTCAAGATCATGATGAACGTCGGCAACCCGGACCGTGCTTTCGACTTCGCTCAACTGCCGAACGAAGGCGTGGGCCTGGCCCGTCTGGAATTCATCATCAACCGCATGATCGGCGTGCACCCCAAGGCGCTGCTGAACTTCGCCGGCCTGCCGCCGGAAATCAAGGACAGCGTCGAGAAGCGCATTGCCGGCTACGACGATCCGGTCAATTTCTACGTCGAGAAGCTGGTCGAGGGCATCAGCACCCTGGCTGCGGCGTTCTGGCCGAAGAAGGTCATCGTGCGCTTGTCGGACTTCAAGTCCAACGAATATGCCAACCTGATCGGCGGCAAGCTCTACGAGCCGGAAGAAGAAAACCCGATGCTCGGCTTCCGTGGCGCCTCGCGCTATATCAGCGAGGCCTTCCGCGATTGCTTCGAGCTGGAGTGTCGGGCGCTGAAGAAAGTGCGCAACGAGATGGGCCTGACCAACGTCGAGATCATGGTGCCGTTCGTGCGTACCCTGGGTGAGGCCAGCCAGGTGGTCGACCTGTTGGCGGCCAACGGTCTTGCCCGCGGTCAGGATGGCCTGAAAATCATCATGATGTGCGAGCTGCCGTCCAACGCCATCCTGGCCGATGAGTTCCTTGAGTTCTTCGACGGTTTCTCCATCGGTTCCAACGACCTGACCCAGCTGACCCTGGGCCTGGACCGTGACTCGGGAATCATCGCGCACCTGTTCGATGAGCGAAATCCTGCAGTGAAGAAGCTGCTGAGCAACGCCATTCAGGCCTGTAACAAGGCCGGCAAGTACATTGGTATCTGTGGCCAAGGCCCGTCGGACCATCCGGACCTGGCCAAATGGCTGATGGAGCAGGGCATCGAAAGCGTGTCGTTGAACCCGGATTCGGTGCTCGACACCTGGTTCTTCCTGGCCGAAGGCCAGCAGAGCTGATCGGTTCGCTGTCTCCTTAATCCAAGGGCAGGGTCGAACCTGCCCTTTTTTGTGGTCTGCCTTTGCTGGCCTGATCCTTAAGACCGTCTCAGTGCGGCCTGGAAAATTGCCCGTGGCGATTTTTTGTACCCGAGTCGAAGAAGATGCTAAGCAGCAGTGAGCTTTTCCCCGTCGCCCTGATCAGTGCCGAGCTGCGGGGTGATCTGAGCGAGGACGTCTATCGGCTCAAGCCTGGCAACAGCCCCGACCCCAGTGTCGAGCTGGCGCTTACGCGTCTTGGGCTCGCTAGCGCCGAGTTGACGGGGGGTGTGGTGGCGCGGGGCATGCCTGTGGTGCTGATCCCAGGCAGCTTTTCCAACCGGCGTTTCTGGTATTCGCCCAAAGGTATCGGCCTGGGGGCGTTCCTGGCGCGGGCGGGTTTCGATGTGTGGATCGCCGAGATGCGAGGGCATGGACTGTCACCGCGTAACCTGGATTATCGGCGCAATCGCGTGAGCGACTACGTGCGCTACGACCTGCCTGCCATTAGCGCTTTCGTGCATGAGCAAAATCCGCAGCCGGCTCACTGGTTGGGGCATTCGCTGGGCGGCATCATCCTCGCGGGTGCGCTGGGTGGTCAGCACCTGGATCAGGCGAAAGTCGCCTCGGTAGCACTATTTGGTAGCCAGATCAGTCGTACTTACTGGCCGCTGAAAATACCACCGCTGGAGTGGGGCGCTAGGCTGGTGCTCAAGCGCTTTGCCGCGCTGTCCGGGCCGCGCTTGAGGCGTGGGCCGGAAGATGAGCCGATTGGTCTGGCGTTGGAGAGTCTGCGCTGGCACGGTCTGTTCGGCCGCTTTGGCGAGCGCGAGCATGACTGGTGGGCTGGCCTGGGGCAGGTGCAGGTGCCGGTACTGGCCGTCGCGGCCGAGGGGGATTTGCAGGACCCGCCCTGGGCTTGCCAGCGTCTGCTGGAGCAGTTTGGCGCAGCACAGGCTCGCTATCTCTGTCTGGGGCGTAAACAGGGTTTCAGCGAGGATTTCGGGCATGTCGAGATGCTGGTCAGCAAGGCCGCACAGCATGAGGTCTGGCCGCTGGTGCAGCGCTGGTTGCTGGCTCCGGGTAATGATGCGCTGTGCTTGACCGAAGGCGGTTCCACGGTCACGGCGAGCGTTTCATCCGGGAACTGATGCCGCTAAGATGACGCGCTGTTCCGTTTCAGTCATTTTGCGTTTTGCTTACCGTCTTTTCTGAATTGAGGAGCTTCCCATGCACTACAGCACCCCTGATCTCTGCGATGCCTACCCGGAGCTTGTGCAGGTCGTCGAGCCGATGTTCAGCAATTTTGGTGGGCGCGACTCATTTGGCGGGGAGATTGTCACGGTCAAATGTTTCGAAGACAACTCGCTGGTCAAGGAGCAGGTCGAGCTGCCGGGTCACGGCAAGGTGATGGTGGTCGATGGTGGCGCTTCCATGCGCCGTGCGCTGCTCGGCGACATGCTGGCGGAGAAGGCGGCGAAGAATGGCTGGGAAGGCATTCTGGTGTACGGCTGCGTGCGCGACGTCGATGTGCTGGCGCAGACCCATCTGGGTATACAGGCGCTGGCCAGTCACCCGATGAAAACCGACAAGCGTGGGATTGGCGACCTCAACGTAGCGGTTACCTTTGGCGGCGTGACCTTTCGCCCAGGCGAATACCTGTATGCCGATAACAACGGTGTGATTGTTTCCCCCTCAGTGCTGACGATGCCGGAATAAACCCGTGCAAGATTTACCAACCCCGGAACAGAGCACGCCCCCACGCGGCCTGGTGCATGCCTATATTCTCGACGGCCTGGGTGGGGGACGTCCGGTCACCCGTGAACAGCTCAATGCTCTGGTCCTGCGAGAGGGGCAGAGCCTCTGGTTGCACTGGGACCGCGGCCATCCGCAAACCCAGGCCTGGCTGAGGGCCGAAAGTGGCTTGAGCGAGTTCGCCTGCGATCTGCTGCTAGAGGAAAATACCCGCCCGCGCAGTCTGAGCGTGCCGGATGACGCCATGCTGCTGTTCTTGCGCGGGGTCAACCTCAATCCGGGGGCCGAGCCTGAAGACATGGTGTCGCTGCGTATCTTCGCGGATGAGCAGCGGGTTATCTCTCTGCGCCTACGGCCCTTGCGCGCGACCGAGGAACTGATTGCCGACCTGCTGGCCGGAGTGGGGCCGAAAACCGCGTCCGAACTGCTGCTGAGCCTGGCGCATTACCTGACGGACAAGGTCGAGTCGCTGGTCGCTGAACTCTCCGAGCAAGTCGATGAGCAGGAGGAGTTGATCGATTCCGATGCCCAGGCCCAGCCCGACCATGATCGTTTGCTGCACATGCGTCGGCGCGCTGCCGGCTTGCGGCGGTTTCTTGCGCCACAGCGGGAAATATTCGCCCAGCTCGCGCGGAACGGGCGCGCCTGGTTTGTCGCAGATGACAGCGATTACTGGAACGAACTGCACAACCGGCTCACCCGTTACCTCGAAGAATTGGACCTTAGCCGGGAGCGGGTAAGCCTGGTGCTGGAGGTCGAGAATCGGCGCATGGATGTGCGTATGAACCGCATCATGTACCGCTTCGGGGTGATCACTGGGGTCTTCCTGCCAATGAGTTTTCTCACCGGGTTGCTGGGGATCAATGTCGGCGGCATGCCGGGTTCGGATAGCCCCTACGGTTTCCTCGTGGCGTGTCTGTTGATGCTCGTTCTGGGGCTCGGCCAATGGTGGCTGTTCCGCCGCTTGCGCTGGCTCTGATGTGACTTGCCCAGCCCTGGTTTCGTCTAGCCGAGACGTCTAGTGAGGTACCTGATGCACGATCCATTCGAAGAATCCCTGCGCGATTTGCTCAAGGCGCCATCGTCCCAGCACGATGACGATGCCTGTCTGCATCGGGTATTGAAGACCGCCAACCGGCAGGTGGGCGTGGGCGATCTGTTCGGCTTGCTGGGCAATTGCCTGGGGGCCGTAATGATTGCCCTGAATAGCGGTTCTGCACACATCGCTCCGGTTTCGCGCCGCGCTACCTCCCGTTTTACTGATAAGGCCGACTGAAATGGAACTCGATCCCTGGACTCAAAGCCTGATTACTGCCATGACTGCGTTGTGGACCAAGGTGGCGAGTTTCATCCCCAACCTGTTTGTTGCATTGATTCTGGTGCTTCTGGGCTTCGTCGTGGCCAAGCTGCTCGATACCCTGCTGTCCAAGTTACTGGGCAAAGTCGGTCTGGATCGGCTGATGGCGGGGACTGGGATGACCAAGTTGCTGGGGCGTGCGGGCATCCAGGTGCCGGTCTCCACCCTGATCGGCAAGATTGTCTACTGGTTTGTCCTGCTGGTGTTTCTCGTCTCGGCGGCTGAGTCGCTGGGGCTTGAGCGCGTATCGGCCACACTTGATGTACTGGCGTTGTACTTGCCCAAGGTCTTTGGGGCGGCGCTGGTGTTGTTGGCCGGTGTGCTGCTGGCGCAGTTGGTCAGCGGGCTGGTGCGTGGTGCTGCCGAAGGCGTAGGGCTGGATTATGCCCATGGCTTGGGCCGCATTGCCCAAGGGCTGGTGATCATCATCAGCATCTCCGTGGCCATTGGTCAGTTGGAAATCAAGACCGATCTGCTCAATAACGTCATTGCCATCGTGCTGATTTCTGTCGGCCTGGCAGTCGCTTTGGCGCTGGGTCTGGGCAGCCGCGAAATCGCCGGGCAGATTCTCGCAGGGATTTATGTGCGAGAAATCTATCAGGTTGGCCAGCATGTCCAGGTTGGCGAAGCCGAAGGCCAGATCGAGGAAATCGGCACGGTCAAGACCATCCTCCTGACCGAGGAGGGCGAGCTGATTTCGGTGGCCAACCGTACCTTGCTTGAGCAACGGGTAAGCAGTCGCTGAGGGTCAATCCCTGTTAATGTATGCCGCCTGCTGACACCCGCCCTGGGTGTCAGCCGTTTTCGTTCAGTCTGTCGGCCCGACCTGCTTTGAATACAACCCAACCGCTGTCCTTGCGCTACGACCCTAGAGAGCTCTCCGACGAGGAGCTGGTGGCGCGTGCGCACGACGAGCTGTTTCACATTACTCGTGCATACGAAGAACTGATGCGCCGCTACCAGCGCACGTTATTCAACGTTTGTTCGCGTTATTTAGGGAACGAACGTGACGCGGACGATGTCTGTCAAGAAGTCATGCTTAAAGTGCTTTATGGGTTGAAGAACTTCGAGGGTAAATCGAAGTTCAAAACTTGGCTTTACAGCATTACTTATAACGAGTGCATTACTCAGTACCGTAAGGAGCGACGCAAGCGTCGACTGATGGATGCGCTCAGTCTGGATCCGCTGGAGGAAGCCTTTGAAGAAAAGGCTCCCACCGTGGAGGAGCGTGGTGGCCTGGATCGCTGGCTGGTGCATGTGAACCCGATTGATCGGGAAATTCTGGTGTTACGTTTTGTCGCAGAACTGGAGTTTCAAGAGATCGCCGACATCATGCACATGGGTCTGAGTGCCACCAAAATGCGCTACAAACGGGCATTGGACCGTTTACGCGAAAAGTTCTCAGGTGTTACCGAAAGTTAACCTCCAATAAATAAACCGGGGGTGAAGGGTAACTTCTGTTAAACTAATCGCCGATTTACGGGTCTACTGATCCGCAAGTCATCAATCATGAAGTGGGGATTTAACGGAATGAAACTGAAAAACACCTTAGGCGTTGTCATTGGCTCGATCGTAGCCGCTACTTCCATGGGCGCGCTGGCTCAGGGCCAAGGCGCTGTCGAGGTGGAAGGCTTTGCTAAGCGTTATTTCACCGACAGCTCGCGTGACCTGTCCAACGGCAACCTGTTCGGTGCCTCTGTTGGCTATTACCTGACTGACGATGTTGAACTGGCTCTGTCCTACGGCGAGTACCACGATATTCGTTCGGAAAACAACACCGGCAACAAGAACATCAAGGGCAGCATGACTGGCCTGGATGCCATCTATCACTTCGGCACCCCGGGTGTAGGCCTGCGTCCTTATGTTTCCGGTGGCTTCGCTCACCAGAGCATCAGCAACGTACCGCCGCGCACTGGTCGTGACCACACCACCTTCGCCAACATCGGTACCGGTGTGAAGTACTACTTCACTGAAAACCTGTACGCACGTGCTGGCCTGGATGGCATGTACAACATCGACGACGGCGAAGCTGAGTGGGCTGCTGGCGTGGGTGTCGGCATGAACTTCGGTGGCAGCACTCGTCGTGTTGCTGAAGTCGTCGAAAGCGCTCCTGAGCCGATGCCAGAGCCGGTTGCCGCTGTTGAAGAGCCTGCCCAGGTTGTTCGCGTTGAGCTGGACGTCAAATTCGACTTCGACCGTTCGCAGGTTAAAGAAGAAAGCTACAGCGACATCAAGAACCTGGCTGATTTCATGAATCAGTACCCGCAGACTTCCACCACCGTTGAAGGTCATACCGACTCCGTTGGTACCGACGCCTACAACCAGAAACTGTCCGAGCAGCGTGCAACCGCCGTTCGTAACGTGCTGGTTAACCAGTACGGTGTTGATGGTCAGCGCGTGAACGCTGTTGGCTACGGCGAGTCCCGCCCGGTTGCCGATAACGCCACCGAAGCTGGTCGCGCGGTTAACCGTCGCGTAGAAGCTGAAGTAGAAGCCCAAGCCCAGTAAGGTCTTTGGTGGATGGAAAAACCCGGCCTCGGCCGGGTTTTTCTTTGCCTGAAGAAAAGTGCTTCAGGCGCTTGCAGCCATTACCTGAGGCTGCCTAGCGCTTGCCACTTCGCCGATCACCAGAACGGCGGGGCTTTTAAGCTGGAAGTCCAGGGCATCCTGTTGCATGGCGTGCAGGGAGCTGCGGCATTCGCGTTGCTGTGGCAGGGAGGCGTTTTCGATCAGCGCCACCGGCATATCGGCGCGCATACCGCCGGCCAGCAGGCTTTCGCGGATTTGCGCCAGTTTCGCCACGCCCATATACACCACCAGCGTGGTGCCGCCCTGGGCCAGAGCGGCCCAGTTGAGCGTGCTGTCGTCCTGGGTGTGCGCAGTGACCAGGGTTACGCCGCGGGCCACACCGCGCAGGGTCAGGGGAATCCCGCACTGGGTCGCGCCGGCTAATCCAGCGGTTATGCCGTTGACCATTTCCACTTCAATGCCGTGGGCGCTGAGCCAGTCGACTTCTTCACTGCCGCGGCCGAAGATGCAAGGGTCGCCGCCTTTCAGGCGTACCACACACTTGCCTTGGCGGGCGTAGCGCAGCATCAGGCGATGGATAAAGGCCTGGGGCGTGGAGCGGCAACCTCCGCGCTTGCCCACCGGCACCACCCGGGCATTCGGGCAGTGCTCCAGCACGGCCGGGTTGACCAGGTCGTCGATCATCACGATATCGGCCCGATTGAGGGCTTTTACCGCCTTGAGGGTCAGCAGTTCCGGATCACCGGGCCCTGCGCCTACCAGCCAGACTTTTGCGCTCATACGGCATTCCTCGCGTAGGGTGCGCTGTGCGCACCAAATTGTTGGGGTTGGTACGCATGGCCTAGGCGGCCCCGCGCACCCTACGGTTATGCATTGACCGCTATTGGCGCAGTGGCCAGCAGCCGCTTGATTTCCGGGACGCAGGAGCCGCAACTGGTGCCGCACTTGAGTTCCTGCTTGAGGCCGTCGAGGTCGAGGCCGCTTGCGATTCCGGCGCATACCGCGTCCTGGCTGACATTCAGGCAATTGCACAGGGTCTTGCTGGCTTTCCTGCCGCTGGTTGCACCCGGTGGGGTGGACAGCGGTGCGAGCAGCCAGCGGCGCAGGTCGGCATCGGCCTGACCTTCGCTCCACAGGCTTTTCAGCCAGTCGCGGGCGGCAGTTTCCCCGGCCAGGCGGATGGCGGTGATGCGACCGTCCTCGATGCGCACGCGCTTGCCGACCGCTTTACGCGGGTCGTCATAGGCCAGCACCGGGCCTTCGTGCACACCAAGCAGACGATCAATCTGCGCCAGCAGCTCTGGCTCGGGAGCCACGGCGCAGGCGGCGCGGATCAGCAGAGCGGGGCGCTCGCGTCCGGTCAGGTTGAGGTTGGCGTAGGCAAAACCTTCGAACAGCGGGCGCAGGGCTTCGAAACGCGTCTGCACCTGGTCTTCGGCCAGGGCAAAGAAGGTCCAGGGTAGCTCGACCTTTTCCACCTCGACCCCGGCGTGCTTGAGTTCCGGCTGCTTGGACAACGGATCGAATGCCGGCTGGGTCAGCACATTGGTGCCCAGACCTTTGAGAAAACGGTTGCCCCAGTGCATCGGCAGGTAGGCCTGGCCGGCACGTATGCTGTCGTCGGCCTGTACCGGCAGAATCAGGCTGCCGCGACGGCTGCGGACCTTGATCAGGTCGCCGCTTTGCAGGCGACGGCGGCGCATCTCTTCCGGGTGCAGGCTGAGCACGGCCTCTTCAACATGACCGAACAGACGCGCGGCGGTGCCGGTGCGGCTCATGCCGTGCCACTGGTCGCGCAGGCGGCCGGTGTTAAGGGTCAGGGTAAAGCGCGCCTCACGTTTTTCCTTGGGCGCACGGTAAGAGTCGGCATGAAACTGCGCGCGACCATTGGCAGTGGGGTAGCGACCGTCGCCGTAGAGGCGTGGCGTACCCTGGGTGGCGCCGGCCGGGAACGGCCATTGCTGGGGACCTTGGTTATCCAGAATCGCGTAGCTGAGCCCCGAGAGGTCGAGGTCACGCTGGGCGGTCAGGTGTTTGTACTCCTCGAACAGCCCTTGCGGGTGGTCGAAGTCGAACAGGCTGGGCAGGCCGGGGCGGAGCAGTTTTTCTAAACGACGGGCGAAATCTGTGGTGATCGCCCAATCCGGCCGCGCCTCAGCGGGCGCTGGCACGGCGCTGCGTACATGACTGACGCGGCGTTCGGAGTTGGTCACCGTGCCTTCCTTCTCGCCCCAGCTGGCGGCGGGCAGCAGCAGGTCGGCGTAGTGGCAGGTCTCGGTGGTGAAAAAGGCTTCCTGCACCACCACGAATGGGCAGGCGGCCAGGGCTTCATGCACCTTGTTCTGATCCGGCATGGACTGCGCCGGGTTGGTGCAGGCGATCCACAGGGCCTTGACCTTGCCGACGCGCACTGCTTCGAACAGTTCGATGGCGCTCAGCCCGGCACTGGCCGGCAGCGCGTCGACGCCCCAGTACTGCGCGACTTCGGCGCGGTGCTCGGCACTACCGGCCTCGCGATGGCCGGGCAGCAGGTTGCTCAGGCTGCCGGTTTCGCGACCGCCCATGGCATTCGGTTGGCCGGTAAGGGAAAAGGGGCCAGCACCGGGTTTGCCGATCTGCCCGGTGGCCAGATGCAGGTTGATCAGCGCGCTGTTTTTGGCGCTGCCGCTGCTCGACTGGTTAAGGCCCATGCACCACAGCGAGAGGAAGCTCGGCGCGCTGCCAATCATCCGCGCGCATTGCTGCAGGCTGTCCTGGCTAATGCCGCATATCTCGCTGACCATCTGCGGGCTGTAATCGCGTACCAGGGTCTTGAGGGCGTCGAAACCTTCGGTGTGGGCTTCGATATAGGCGCGGTCGATCCAGCCTTCCCACATCAGGATATGCAGGATGCCGTGGAACAGGGCGACATCGCTGCCCGGGATGATCGGCAGGTGCAGGTCGGCCAGCTCGCAGGTGTCGGTGCGCCGTGGGTCGACGACGATGATCTGCATGTCCGGGCGCTTGGCCTTGGCTTCTTCCAGGCGGCGAAACAGCACCGGGTGGGCGTAGGCCATATTGCTGCCGGCGATCAGCAGGCAATCGCTCTGCTCGATGTCCTCATAGTTGCACGGCGGCGCATCGGCTCCCAGGCTGCGCTTGTAGCCGACCACAGCCGACGACATGCACAGGCGCGAGTTGCTGTCGATATTGTTGGTGCCCACCAAGGCTCTCGCCAGCTTGTTGAAGGCGTAGTAGTCCTCGGTCAGCAATTGGCCGGAGATGTAGAAGGCGACGCTGTCCGGACCGTGTTCGCGGATGGTTTCGGCGAACACGTTGGCGGCGTGATCCAGGGCGCTGTCCCAGTCGCTGCGGGTACGGGCCAGGCCTTTGCCCAGACGCAGTTCGGGGTAGAGCGCGCGGGCGTCGAGGTCGCCGGTCAGGTGCAGGGTCGAGCCCTTGCTGCACAGCTTGCCGAAATTGGCCGGATGCGCGGGATCGCCCTGGACGCCGAGGATCTTCTCGTCGTCGTGTTCGATCAGCACGCCACAGCCCACGCCGCAATAGCAGCAGGTGGAGGCGGTGATTTGCGTGGGACTGGCCATGTTCGCAATTCCTGGAGCAAGCGGGGAAAGGGTGGGAGGGCTTTAGCTCGGGCGTCCTGCCATCCATGCAGGCGTCGCCGCGACAGTCGCCGCTGAAGCGCCTCCCACAAGGTGGGCTAGTTGTGTGGCGCGAGTGCCAGCAGCACCCGGCCGTTTTCCACCTTGGTCGGGTGCCGGTGGGCGCAACCCTGGTCCGGGGCCACGGCTTTGCCGGACTCCAGCTCTATCTGCCAGTTGTGCAGCGGGCAGGCCACGCGCTTGCCGTAGATGATGCCTTGCGACAGCGGGCCGCCCTTGTGCGGGCAGCGGTCGTCGAGGGCGAAGACTTCATCTGCGGAAGTCCTGAAAAGCGCGATATCGCCTTTCGGACCGCTGACAATTCGTGAGCCCAGTACGTTGATTTCTTCCAGGTCGCAGATATCCAGCCAGTTCATGCGTGCGCCTCCAGTTGCTGCAGCGCGATACGGTCGAATTCTTTCTTCAACTGCGGTTTGGCCAGCTGCTCCTTCCACGGGTCCTGCTCGAACGACAGGGAGAACAGCAGGCGCTCGTGCAGGGCCTTGCGCCGTTCGGCATCTTCCAGCACGCCTTGCTTGATGTGTTCCATGCCGACGCGCTGCAGGTAGTGCACGGTGCGCTCGAGGTAGAAGGCTTCCTCGCGGTAGAGCTGGAGGAAGGCCAGGCTGTATTCCATGACTTCTTCGGCGGTCTTGAGCTTGACGAAGAACTCGCCGGCCTCGGTCTTGATCCCGCCGTTGCCACCGATATACAGCTCCCAGCCGGAGTCGACGCCGATGATGCCAACGTCCTTGATGCCGGATTCGGCGCAGTTGCGCGGGCAGCCGGAGACCGCCAGCTTGACCTTGTGCGGCGACCACATGTTGAACAACGCGTGTTCCAGGTCGATGCCCATCTGCGTGCTGTTTTGTGTGCCGAAGCGGCAGAACTCACTGCCGACGCAGGTCTTCACGGTGCGAATGGATTTGCCATAGGCGTGGCCGGACGGCATATCGAGGTCTTTCCATACGCCCGGCAGGTCGTCTTTCTTGATCCCCAGCAGGTCGATGCGCTGCCCGCCGGTGACCTTGACCATGGGCACGTTGTACTTGTCGGCTACATCGGCGATGCGGCGCAGCTCCGAAGCATTGGTCACGCCGCCCCACATCCGCGGAATCACCGAGTAGGTGCCGTCTTTCTGGATATTGGCGTGGGCGCGTTCGTTGATAAAGCGCGACTGTGGGTCGTCCTTGGCCTCGCCCGGCCAGGTGGAAATCAGGTAGTAGTTCAGCGCCGGGCGGCAGGTGGCGCAGCCGTTTGGCGTGCTCCAGTTGAGGAAGGCCATGGCCGCCGGGATGCTGGTCAGGTGCTCGTCACGGATGGCTTTGCGGATCTGCCCGTGGTTAAGGTCGCTGCAGCCGCAGATGGCTTTTTCGCTCTTCGGCTTCACATCCGCCGCGCCGCCCACGGTGTTGATCAAGATCTGCTCGACCAGGCCGGCGCAGGAGCCGCAGGAACTGGCGGCCTTGGTCTGCTTTTTGACCTCATCGACCGAGAACAGGCCGTGCTCCTGGATGGCCTTGACGATGGTGCCTTTGCACACGCCGTTACAGCCGCACACTTCCATGTCATCGGGCATCGACATGGCCTTGCTCTGGCCCTGGTGGCCGGTGTCGCCGATGGCGTTTTCGCCGAACATCAGGTGGTCGCGGATCTCGCTGACATTGTAGTTTTCGCGGATCTGCCGGAAGTACCAGCCGCCGTCGGCGGTGTCGCCATACAGGCAGGCGCCGACCAGCACGTCGTCCTTGATTACCAGCTTCTTGTACACGCCGCCGATGGGGTCGGAGAGGGTGATGGTCTCCGTGCCTTCGCCGCCCATAAATTCACCGGCGGAAAACAAGTCGATGCCGGTGACTTTCAGCTTGGTTGAGGTCACCGAGCCCTGGTAGCGGGCGAAACCGAGCTGGGCCAGGTGGTTGGCGCAAACCTTGGCCTGTTCAAACAGCGGCGCGACCAGGCCGTAGGCGATGCCGCGGTGGCTGGCACATTCGCCGATGGCGTAAACCCGCGGGTCGAAGGTCTGCAGGGTGTCGTTGACCAGGATGCCGCGGTTGCAGGCGATACCGGCTTGTTCCGCCAGGTCGCTGTTGGGGCGGATGCCGGCGGCCATCACCACCAGGTCGGCGGGGATCACCTCGCCGTCCTTGAACTTCACCGCGCAGACCCGACCTTCGCCGTTGTCGAGCAGTTCGGCGGTATGTTTGGGCAGCAAAAACTTCAGGCCGCGATCTTCCAGGGATTGCTGCAGCAAGCGCCCGGCGGTGACATCGAGCTGGCGCTCCAGCAGCCAGTCGCCGATATGTACCACGGTCACGTCCATGCCGCGTAGTTTGAGGCCGTTGGCCGCTTCCAGGCCGAGCAGGCCGCCGCCGATGACGACCGCGTGCTTATGGGTCTTGGCGGTTGCCATCATCATCTGGGTGTCGGCAATGTCGCGATAGCCGATCACGCCCTGTAGATCCTTGCCGGGAATCGGCAGGATAAAGGGGTTGGAACCGGTGGCGATAAGCAGGCGATCGTACTCGGCCTGGCTGCCATCATCTGCGACGACCACGCGGGCCTTGCGGTCGATCTTCACCACCTTGCGCCCGAGCAGTAACTTGATGCCGTTGTCCGCATACCAGTTGAGGTCGTTGAGCACGATCTCCTCGAAGGTCTGCTCGCCGGCCAGTACTGGCGAGAGCAGAATGCGGTTGTAGTTGGGGTGTGGCTCGGCACCGAACACCGTAATGTCGTAGAGGTCGGGGGCGAGCTTGATCAGCTCTTCGAGGGTGCGAACACCTGCCATGCCATTGCCGATCATTACCAGCTTGAGTTTCTGCATGCCGGCCATCTCCTGGTTAAAACGCGCGCAAACAAAAAAGGCGTCCCGCTAGTCACCTAGCGAGGACGCCTTTGTCCAGGCCCCGTTCTCTCGGGGCGTGCGAGGCTCATCGTTGAGCACCGCACTGTGTAATACCTTGTCAGCTGGTTAATGCAGACTGTGTGCCAAGTCGCCAGGCCCCGTGCTGCCGCTAGTGGGCCTGTCTGCTTCGTGGGTTTTGCTGATGGTCCTGCACCCGATTAAGGCGCGCTGTCCCCGCTTTGGTGCGTATCTGAATACTTGGGCAGGTTCATGCCGGGGGCGCAGTACGCTGTTTCGGCCTGGGCCTGAGTGGGTAGCGGCAAGCTGAAGAGCACAAGGGCAAGCAGACTGCTGCACAAGCTGGCAGGGCGGTTGGCGTTGGGTGTAGACATGGGCGACTCCCGCTCGATGAGAGAACGGCGGGAGCGATGCAGTGAACGTGCCGCGTGCTCAGTCGAGCCAGTTTGCCTTGGGGAATTTGTCACTGAATGCCGTTGGCATGGCGACGACCTTGGCTGTTTTGTAGTTGAAGAAGACGAAGCCAGACTTGGCCATGGCGACGAGGGCACCATCGGCCGGGCGGCTGATGCGGAAGGTGATGTCGCCGCCGTAGCGGTTGAAGTCCATCACGCCGACCTCGAACAGCAACTGATCACGGGCATGGGCCTCGGCGCGGTAAGTCGTTGCCAGGTCGGTGACGATAATGCCCGTGCCATCCTCGCGGGTTTCCTCGATGCCAAACTCGAAAAGAAAGCGCGCGCGGGCCTCGGAAATCATCGAGATCATCGAGTCGTTACCGAGGTGGTTGGCCGCATTGATATCGGTCACCCGCACGGTCAGGTGGGTGTTGTAGCAGAACTGGTCTTCGGGAAACTTCAGCGTCAGGCGGGCCATGGGCGTCATCCGGCTAAAAGAGTGCGAGTGTACAACTCGGCCAATCAGCGGTGCAGGCTATTGAGCCAGTAGAAGGTGACCCGGCCTCCCTCATTGGAGGGGCCGCTGTTGTCCTGAATATAAGCCCCGGCCTTGAAGTACAGCTGTTGCTTGCTCCAGTAACCGCTCAGTTGCTGGTAGAAGCCACCCTTGTCGCCCTGGGTGCTCTGCACACTGACACCCAAACGGCCGCTAGGCGTCAGGCGCAGGTCGTAGCCGAAACGTTCGTTGAGCTGGATGTTCTGCGCCAACAGGATGTTCTGCACTTCCTTATCGCCAGGTCGCTTGCGTAACAACAGTTCGAGGCGGCCGACACCGCGCAGGTAGTGATACTGCAGCTTGATCAGCGGATCGTTGTCGCTGCCCGGCTCGTCCTTGCTGTGTATCTGGCCGATGACGATCTTGTTGTTGCTCGGTACCTGGGCAACGCTGAGCACGGCGCTCAGGTAGTTGTCAGCGCTGGCGTGATACCAGTAACTCAGGCTGCCATCGGCCTGGGTTTCGCGCAGCTCGCTGCGTGGGTAGCGAGCGTCTTCGGTGGGCGCGCCGGTGACAGGTACCCAGAAGGTGACGCTGCCATCGCCATGACGGCGAAAATACCCGCTCTCATAGCCATTGTTCAGACGGGCCGTTTCGACCGTGAGAGTGGCGGGCGAAACAGGAACGGACAGGTTCCAGGTAGTGAGATCAATCACGAGAGCCTCGGGTCAGAGCAGGAGCGCTCCCGTTCGGTTGCGGCTTTGCGTATTGGTTCCGCAGCGGCCGACAGACGGAGCAGCCCTTGCTCAGGACGCTGGGCGTGCCTGGGCCTCTTCGACAAAGTCCTTGAGCCAGCGCAGCACATCGACCGCCTGCCAGCGGCTGGGATCGAACATGGCATACGCCTGGCCTTGGTACCCCACCACATCCAGAGGGCGGTGGTAACCCGCGCGCTGCAGCAGGGCCTCAATCTCGGCAAAACAGGTATTGAAATGCACGCGGTTGAAGGGGGTTTTGCCTTCGGTGACGATGCCTTCGAGGTGCAACTCCTCGACTGTGGCGCGAACCTTGTCCAGGGGCGTGCGGTTGACTGTGTGTTTGAGCTGCAGGACGTCCAGCATGGGATTGCTCCTGATGATGACTGTGCGAAAGGCCAGTTACGCGATTGCGTTGGCCGGTTTGAATAGGGTGAAGACAGGGTAATCGAAAAGTACTGTACAAATAAACAGTATTCGATAATAGTGTGCCCAGACCCATTCACTGACGTGTGGTGGCGGGTAGGCCGGCTTTCGCTCCGGGCCCGCCACAGAGGAGCCGATACCAATGCAACAGATCCTGATGACACTGGTGTTACTGTGCCTGCTTGGCGGATGTGCCCAGCCGCAGCTCGATCAGCCCAAGGCCAATGGCTCCTACCTGGTGATCGAAAATGACCAGGCCTGGGCTGTGCTAGTGGCCGACGGGCGGCGTACCGAGGTTCACGGTACGGTGATCGACGCCATCCGGCTTCCCAGCCAGCGTTCGGCAGTGGCAGCCAGTTATGTCATCGAGACGGCTAATTGCGGGCGGGTGCAGTGGCTGACCGAACGTGCCGACGCCGCTGAGGGCACCACCACGCTGATGTCGGTGCACCATAACGCGCAGCTGGATGCTACGGACTGCATGATCCGTGATGGCATCAGCCGGGTATGGACGGTGCTCGATTATTCGGGCTGAACAATAGTGCGGGTTGCCTGCCCGGCGCATGGCCGGGCAGGGCAGAGGTCACTCGGAAGCGGCAGGCGATTTGCGCGGTTTAACCGGTGCGGCAGGCTGGATCAGGCCGTCGGCTCGGAACATCGCGCGGATACCCCGCACGGCCTGGCGGATACGATCCTGATTTTCGATCAGGGCAAAGCGCACATGGTCATCGCCGTAATCGCCAAAGCCCAGGCCGGGTGACACGCAAACCTTGGCCTCAAGCAGCAGCTTCTTGGCGAACTCCAGCGAGCCCATGGCCGCATAGGGTTCGGGAATCTTCGCCCAGACATACATCGAAGCCTTGGGGTTTTCGACCATCCAGCCGCACTCATGCAGGCCCTTGACCAGCACATTGCGACGCTGCCGATATTGCTCGGCAATATCGCGCACGCACTGCTGGTCACCTTCCAGCGCCGCGATAGCCGCGACCTGCAGCGGCGTGAAGGTGCCGTAGTCGTGATAGCTCTTGATCCTGGCCAAGGCGTTGACCAGTTCAGGGTTGCCGACCATAAAGCCAATGCGCCAGCCGGCCATGTTGTAGCTTTTCGACAGGGTGAAAAACTCCACCGCGATGTCCTTGGCCCCAGGTATCTGCATGATCGAGGGCGCGGTCCAGCCGTCATAGACAATGTCGGCGTACGCCAGGTCGTGCACCACCAGCACATCGTACTGCTTGGCCAGGGCTACCACGCGCTCGAAGAAATCCAGCTCCACGCATTGTGCGGTGGGGTTGGAAGGGAAGCCGAGAATCATCATTTTCGGCTTGGGGATCGACTCGCGGATTGCCCGCTCCAGCTCGGCGAAGAAGTCCACGCCAGGCACCAGGGGCACCGAGCGTACCTGAGCGCCGGCGATCACCGCACCGTAGATATGAATGGGGTAACTCGGGTTGGGTACCAACACGGTATCGCCATGGTCCAGGGTTGCCAGCATCAGGTGCGCCAGGCCTTCCTTGGAGCCGATGGTGACGATGGCTTCGCTTTCCGGGTCGATGTCCACGGCATAGCGATCCTTGTACCAGCGCGAGATGGCGCGACGCAGGCGCGGAATACCCCGTGAGGTGGAGTAGCCATGGGTGTCTTCACGCTGGGCGACCTGCACCAGCTTCTCGACGATATGTGGTGGCGTTGGCCCATCCGGGTTGCCCATGCTGAAGTCGATGATGTCCTCGCCGCGTCGGCGAGCCGCCATCTTCAGTTCGGCAGTGATGTTGAAAACGTAGGGGGGGAGTCGATCGATGCGCGCAAAACGGCGCTTGGCGGTATCAGCCATGTTGTCCTCGAAGTACGTAAGCGCCCGGAACCGTCCGAGCGACGCTGGCCACTGTGGTGGCCTGTCGCGGAACATAGCGGGGCTGCAGGTATTTGTCGAGGGCTCGGCGCTGTACTCGGGGAAAAATCAGCGGGCAAAGAAAACCCCGCACTGGGCGGGGTTTCTCTGATGCGTTGACGCTTAGGCTTGAACGACCGGGATCTGGGCGTTCGCAGCTGCCTCGCGGAACTCGGCAATCTGGTCGAAGCTCAGGTAGCGGTAAACGTCGGCAGCCATGCTGTCGATGTTCTTCGCGTACTCCATGTACTCCTCGACGGTCGGCAGTTTGCCGAGAATCGAAGCGACAGCTGCCAGTTCGGCAGAGGCCAGGTACACGTTGGCGCCGTCACCCAGACGGTTCGGGAAGTTACGGGTCGAGGTCGAAACGACCGTCGAGTTCGGCTCAACTCGTGCCTGGTTACCCATGCACAGCGAGCAGCCCGGCATTTCCATGCGCGCGCCAGCCTTGCCGTAGATGCCGTAGTAGCCTTCTTCGGTCAGCTGGTGAGCGTCCATCTTGGTCGGCGGCGACAGCCACAGACGCGTCGGCAGTTGGCCCTTGACCTGCTCCAGCAACTTGCCGGCAGCGCGGAAATGACCGATGTTGGTCATGCACGAACCGATAAACACTTCGTCGATCTTCTCGCCCTGAACGGTCGAGAGCAGGCGGGCGTCATCCGGGTCGTTCGGTGCGCACAGCACCGGCTCGTTGATGTCGGCCAGGTCGATTTCGATGATTTCGGCGTACTCGGCGTCCTTGTCGGCTGCCATCAGCTTCGGATCGGCCAACCAGGCTTCCATCGCTTGAGCGCGACGTTCCAT
The DNA here is from genome assembly GCF_900110925.1 of Pseudomonas cuatrocienegasensis. Taxonomy (GTDB): domain Bacteria; phylum Pseudomonadota; class Gammaproteobacteria; order Pseudomonadales; family Pseudomonadaceae; genus Aquipseudomonas; species Aquipseudomonas cuatrocienegasensis. The sequence continues at coordinate 43,171 of NZ_FOFP01000020.1, forward strand.
GGTGCGTGCATCGCCGTAGCCTTCGCTGATCATCCAGCGCAGCAGGGTGATGTTCGAACGCAGGTACTCGGCGATGGCCTTTTCCGGCAGCTTGATGGTGCAACCAGCAGCGGAACGCTCGGCGGAGGCGTCGGACAGCTCGAATGCCTGCTCAACGGTCAGCTCGTCCAGGCCTTCGATCTCGAGGATGCGGCCGGAGAAGATGTTCTTCTTGCCTTTCTTCTCGACGGTCAGCAGGCCTTTCTGGATGGCCACGTAAGGGATTGCATGGACCAGGTCACGCAGGGTGATGCCCGGTTGCAGTTTGCCCTTGAAGCGCACCAGTACCGACTCCGGCATATCTAGCGGCATGACGCCAGTGGCAGCGGCGAAGGCAACCAGACCGGAACCGGCCGGGAAGGAGATACCGATCGGGAAGCGGGTGTGCGAGTCACCACCGGTGCCGACGGTGTCCGGCAGCAGCATGCGGTTCAGCCAGCTGTGGATGATGCCGTCGCCAGGACGCAGGGACACGCCGCCACGGGTGCGGATGAAATCCGGCAAGGTGTGGTGGGTGGTGACGTCGATTGGCTTCGGATAAGCGGCGGTGTGGCAGAACGACTGCATCACCAGATCGGCGGAGAAGCCCAGGCATGCCAGGTCTTTCAGCTCGTCGCGGGTCATCGGGCCAGTGGTGTCCTGGGAGCCGACGGTGGTCATCTTCGGTTCGCAGTAGGTGCCAGGGCGTACGCCTTTGCCTTCCGGCAGGCCGCAGGCCTTGCCGACCATCTTCTGGGCCAGGGTGTAGCCCTTGCCGGTGTCGACCGGGGCTTCCGGCAGTTTGAACAGGTCGGTTGGGCCCAGGCCCAGCTCTGCACGGGCCTTGTCGGTCAGACCACGGCCGATGATCAGCGGGATACGGCCGCCAGCGCGAACTTCGTCGAGCAGAACCGGGGTTTTCAGTTCAAAGGTGGTGATGACTTCATCGGTACCGTGCTTGCAGACCTTGCCGGCATGCGGGTACAGGTCGATCACGTCACCCATGTTGATGTTCGACACATCGAATTCGATCGGCAGGGCGCCGGCGTCTTCCATGGTGTTGTAGAAAATCGGTGCGATCTTGGTGCCGAAGCAGAAGCCGCCAGCGCGCTTGTTCGGTACGAACGGAATGTCGTCGCCGAAGAACCACAGCACCGAGTTGGTGGCGGATTTACGCGAGGAGCCGGTACCAACCACGTCGCCAACGTAGGCAACCGGGAAGCCGTCGCCGTACATCTGGGCGATCTGCTTCATCGGGCCGATGGAGCCTTGCACGTCAGGCACGATGCCTTCGCGGGCCATTTTCAGCATGGCCAGGGCGTGCAACGGGATGTCAGGGCGCGACCAGGCGTCTGGGGCAGGGGACAGGTCGTCGGTGTTGGTTTCGCCGGTGACCTTGAACACGCGCAGGCTGATCTTGTCAGCCAGGGTCGGGCGCTTCTTGAACCACTCGCCATCGGCCCAGGACTGCAGCACGCCTTGAGCGTGGGCATTGCCCGCTTTGGCTTTTTCGGCAACGTCGTGGAAGGCGTCGAACATCAGCAGGGTGTGCTTGAGCTGTTCGGCGGCGGTGGCAGCCAGCTCGGTGTCATCCAGCAACTCGACCAGGGTGGCGATGTTGTAGCCGCCCTGCATGGTGCCGAGCAGTTCGGTGGCGCGTTGCTTGCTGATCAGTGGGGAAGCGACTTCGCCCTTGGCAACGGCGGAGAGGAAACCAGCCTTGACGTAGGCGGCTTCGTCAACGCCTGGCGGTACACGGTTGGTGATCAGGTCGACGAGGAATTCTTCTTCGCCAGCAGGCGGGTTTTTCAGCAGCTCGATCAGGCCTGCGGTTTGTTCGGCGTTCAGCGGCTGGGGCACGATACCCTGAGCGGCACGCTCTGCTACGTGTTTGCGATAGGCTTCAAGCACAGTTATTACCCTCATCAGTGGTCCCAAAGGGTTGTCCGGGACGCGATCCAGAAAACCCTGAACGACGCGCAGTGTGGCGTTTTGCACCACGTTGCCGAGGTCTCAGGGATTTCTTCCAGAAGCTGTTTTCAAAGTTTTACGCCGGCAGGACGGGGTAGATGAGGGGCCGATACCCACACTCCGAGCTTGCGAGAGGTTGGTATCGGCATCGTACCTGCAGGATTAACTGTGCTCGTGACGCTTTGAAAACAGCTTCCAACGGACATTGGCGCCTATTAAAGGCGGGCCGATTCTACTGGAAAGCTTTGATAAAGTTAAGCTAAAGCCCCCGCCCATGCGGGGGTGATCTGCCTTAGACAAAGGGCTAAGATGCCACTCCGTTGTCCATCTGTAGTGCGTCCTCATGTCCAATCAGCGCATCAAGACTCCCTGTGTCGGCCTCTGCTCCACGGTCTACGGCGATCTGGTATGCCGTGGGTGCAAGCGTTTTCACCATGAAGTCATCGATTGGAATGCCTACGATGAGGCGCAGAAACGCGCGGTCTGGCTGCGCCTGGAAGTCTTGCTGGTGCAGGTGATGACCGCCAAGCTGGAAGTCTTCGACGCTGAGCGGCTGCGCCAGCAGTTGGAGCTGCGCAAGATTCGTTTTGTGCCTCAGCAGTCGCCGTACTGCTGGGCCTATCAGCTGATTGCGCGTGGTGCGCGTGTCATCAACCAGTTGGAAGCCTACGGCATGGTGCTGTTGCCGGAGTTTCGCGGCTGGCAGTTACCGGAGCTGCGCGACGCCATCGACCGCGAGTTCTTTCTGCTGTCCGAAGCCCACTACCACCGCTATATCGCCCCTCGTTTCCTGCGCGAGGGGCTGGATGCAGAGCGCTAGCGCTGCGCCACCAGGGTTTCCAGATGGTCGATGATGTCGTCGGGCTTGAGCACCAGTACATCGCTGTGCAGGCTGTCGAGGATCACTTCGGCCGTATTGCCGATCAGCGCACCTGATAGACCGGTGCGGGCGACTGTGCCGATCACCGTCACTACGGCATCGAGTTCATGGGCGACCTTGGGGATTAGCGTGTCGGCCGGCCCTTCGACCAGGTGCAGGCACGCATCGCTGATCGCGTATTCGGCCTGGAAGGCCTGGCAATGTGAGCGGTAGCGCGCCTCGATGGTGTCGCGCAGTTGGAAGGTGGGGTCGGCGGCGGAGAGCATGGGCGCCGGGTAAGCCGAGATCACATGCAGTTCAGCCTTGGCCAGGGCTGCGATGTCAAAGCCATGGCTGACAATGCTGGAGTGCAGCGTGCGGTGCTCGCTGTCGGCATTGCCGACATCCACGGCGGCCAGGATGGTGCCGCCTTGCCAGGAGCGCTCGGTCTTGACCATTAGTACGGGGCAGGGGCAGTAACGCAGGAGTTTCCAGTCATCCGGGGTGAGCAGGGCGCGTTTCAGCGGGTTGTCCGGCAGGTGCTGCTTGACCACCAGGCCACAGCCCTCGGCCTGTTGCACGCGGATCAGGGTGTCGTTCAAGGAGTCATGCCAGGCTTGTTCGGCTGACACGCTGTAGCCTTCCTGCTGCAGTGTCACGCGCAGTTCGTCCAGATAGGCGGTGTGATCATGCCGCGGGTCGCAGGCGAGCAGGTGCAGGTGGGAGCCGGTGACGCCGGCAATCAGCTTGGCGCGTTTGAGCGCCAGCGCCTCAGGGTGTTGCGGCGTGACCAGCACCAGAATGCTGCGAATGGCTTGCATGGCTGTTCTCCTTGTCAGTGACAGGCGGGTGTACTGACACTATAGAGGGCGCTGGTGGTGGTGTTCGTTGACCGGTATCAACGGTCATGGCTGGCCGTGCAGGCTGTCATTCGTATAATGGGCGCCCGACCCAGGGTCGCCGACACCCTGACATCCTTGAGCCGATACCTGTGCACGCCGAAATCGCCCCTGCTGTAGCCCGTCCTTCTCGCTCCCGCGCTCTGCCCCTGCCCGAGATCCACGCCTTTCTCGGCTGCCGTACGCCGGCTGCCTGGGTCGAGGCGGCGCTGGCCAATCCCGAGATCATGCTGATTGATCATAAGAACTGCGAATTCAAGGCCGCCAGTACTGCGCTGAGCCTGATGGCCAAGTACAGCACGCACCTGGACCTGATCAATATGATGTCGCGTCTGGCCCGCGAGGAGCTGGTGCATCACGAGCAGGTGCTACGCCTTATGAAACGCCGCAATATTGGCCTGCGCCCGGTCTCGGCGGCACGTTATGCGTCTGGCCTGCGTAAGTTGGTGCGTCCCCATGAGCCGCACCGGCTGGTCGACACCCTGGTGGTGGGCGCATTTATCGAGGCGCGTAGCTGTGAGCGTTTCGAGGCGCTGGTGCCGCACCTGGACGAGGAGCTGGGGGGTTTCTACTTCGGCTTGCTGAAGAGTGAAGCGCGGCACTTTCAGGGCTACCTGAAATTGGCCTATCAGTATGGCGAGCAGCAGGATGTGGATCAGGCTATCGAGCGGGTGCGCGAGGCGGAGCGCCTGTTGATCGAGTCGAGCGACAGTGAGTTTCGCTTTCACAGCGGTGTACCTGCAGCCTGAAGCGCTTAGCGCGCGTCAGTCGAGCCTCCCGCCCTCAGGGTGCGAAGGCGAAGGGAGCCAGGTGAAAACCCTGTTGATCGATCTGCAAGGCCCAGCCTTGCTGGTCCCAGTCGCCCAGCACGATGCGCTGCGCGGGCTGATCATTGACCTCCAGACGGTGCACGGCCGGGCGGTGGGTATGGCCGTGAATCAGGGTCAGCACACCATGCTGCGCCATGACTTCGGGCACCACCGAAGGTGTTACGTCGACAATCGCGCTGGCTTTCATGCGCGTCTGTTGCTGGCTTTGCTCACGCAGTTTGCGGGCCAGGCGCTGGCGTGTGGCCAGGGGCAGGTTGCGTAGCACGAACAGGCTCAGCGGGTTGCGTAGCCAGCGGCGCAGCTTCATATAGCCGACGTCCAGGGTGCACAGGCTGTCACCATGCATCAGCAACACCTTGTGGCCCTCAAGCTCGACCACGCTTGGGTCGCGTAGCAGGGTGCAGCCAGCCTCCCGACAAAAACGCTTGCCCAGCATGAAGTCGCGGTTGCCGTGCATCAGGTACAGGCGTGTGCCTGCGTCGCTGAGTTTGCGCAGGGCCGTGGCGATCTCTCGCTGGAACGGGCTGATGGCGTCATCGCCGACCCACACCTCAAAGAAATCGCCGAGGATATACAGCGCATCGGCGGCCGGCGCGCGGTGTTGCAGGAAGTCTAAAAACGCCCGGGTAATATCCGGGCGTTGTTCTTCAAGGTGCAGATCGGAGATCAGTAGAATCACTCAACGATCTCGGCACGCTCGATGATCACGTCGTCGACTGGCACGTCCTGGTGGCCCGACTTCATGGTGGTGGCGACGCCCTTGATTTTCTCGACCACGTCCATGCCTTCGACCACTTCGCCGAATACCGCGTAGCCCCAGCCCTGCACGGTGGGTGCAGTGTGGTTGAGGAAGCTGTTGTCACTGACGTTGATAAAGAACTGCGCCGAGGCCGAGTGTGGCTCCATGGTGCGCGCCATAGCCACGGTGCCGACCTTGTTGGCGACGCCGTTGTTGGCTTCGTTCTTGATCGGTGCGCGGGTGGTTTTCTGCTTCATGCCCGGCTCGAAGCCGCCGCCCTGGATCATGAAATTGCTGATGACGCGGTGGAACACGGTGCCGTCGTAATGTCCGCTCTTCACGTATTCCTTGAAGTTGGCCACGGTTTCCGGGGCTTTGTCTTCGAACAGGTTGAGGGTGATGACGCCGTGGTTGGTGTGCAGCTTGATCATGTGAGTAGTCACTCTGTCGAAATAACCGGTGGCTGGTCGCGTTGCCAGCCAATGGGGAGGCGGGCAATGGTTAACGAGCCGGCTCATGGGCCTGTCAGGGGGTTGACAGCTTCGGCTATGATAAGCGCTTTGTATAAGTCGGCCTACCCTGAGAGCCTGTTCAAGCGTTGCCTTGTGCACGCGAACCGGTTCTGAGCCGCGCCTCGCACTCGCTAAGGACACCATGAGCAAGCCAGAAACCGTCGCCGCTGCCAACTTTCTTCGCCCCATCGTCCAGGCTGATCTGGATGCCGGCAAGCACAGCAAGATCATTACGCGCTTCCCGCCGGAGCCCAACGGCTATCTGCATATCGGCCACGCCAAGTCGATCTGCCTGAACTTTGGCCTGGCCAAGGAATTCGGTGGCGAGTGCAACCTGCGTTTCGACGACACCAACCCGGCCAAGGAAGACCAGGAATACATCGACGCGATCAAGAGCGACGTGCAATGGCTGGGCTTCCAGTGGGCGGGCGAAGAGCGCTATGCCTCCAACTATTTCGAGCAGCTTCATGACTGGGCCGTGGAGCTGATCAAGGCCGGCAAGGCCTATGTCTGCGATCTGTCGCCAGAGCAGGCCCGTGAATACCGCGGCAACCTCACCGAGCCGGGCAAGAACAGCCCGTTTCGTGAGCGCAGTGTCGAAGAAAACCTCGACCTGTTCGCCCGCATGAAGGCCGGCGAGTTCGCCGATGGCGCCCGTGCCCTGCGCGCGAAGATCGACATGGCCTCGCCGAACATGAACCTGCGCGACCCGATTCTCTATCGCATTCGCCATGCTCACCACCATCAGACCGGCGATAAGTGGTGCATCTACCCCAGCTACGACTTCACCCACGGTCAGTCGGACGCCATCGAAGGCGTTACCCATTCGATCTGCACCCTGGAGTTCGAGGACCATCGTCCGCTGTACGAGTGGTTCCTGGCGCAACTGCCGGTACCAGCGCAGCCGCGTCAGTACGAATTCGCCCGACTTAACCTGAACTACACCATCACCAGCAAGCGCAAGCTCAAGCAACTGGTCGATGAGAAGCATGTCAACGGTTGGGATGACCCGCGCATGTCGACCCTGTCGGGCTTCCGTCGCCGTGGTTACACCCCGGCCTCAATCCGCACCTTCTGCGACATGATCGGTGTAAACCGCGCCGGTGGTGTGGTGGATATTGGCATGCTCGAGTTCGCCATTCGTGAGGACTTGGACGCCAACGCCGCTCGCGCCATGTGCGTACTCAAGCCGCTGAAAGTGGTGATTACCAATTACCCGGAAGGCCAGGTCGAAAACCTGGAGCTGCCGCGACACCCGAAACAGGATATGGGCGTGCGTGTGCTGCCGTTCAGCCGCGAGATCTATATCGATGCCAGCGACTTTGAAGAAGTCCCGCCGGCCGGCTTTAAGCGCCTGATTCCCGGTGGCGAAGCGCGTCTGCGCGGCAGCTACGTGATTCGCGCCGATGAGGCGATCAAGGATGCCGACGGCAACATCATCGAACTGCGCTGCAGCTACGACGAAAACACCCTGGGCAAGAACCCCGAGGGTCGCAAGGTCAAAGGCGTGATTCACTGGGTGCCGGCCGCTGAAAGCGTTGAGTGCGAAGTGCGCCTGTACGACCGCCTGTTCCGTTCCGCCAACCCGGAAAAGGACGAAGACGGCGGCAGCTTCCTCGACAATATCAACCCCGCATCGCTGGTGGTGCTCAAGGGCTGTCGCGCCGAACCGTCGCTTGGCGAGGCACTGCCTGAAGAGCGCTTCCAGTTCGAGCGTGAAGGCTACTTCTGCGCCGATATGAAGGACAGCAAGCCGGGTGCGCCGGTATTCAACCGTACCGTAACGCTGCGCGATTCCTGGGCCTAAGGCTCAGTCGCTCTGATTAGAACCGGGTCGGTACGCTGGCCCGTGGTTTCCAAGGAACTGCAATGCTCTCGATCTACAACACGCTGACCAAAAGCAAAGACGTCTTCAAACCGCTGGTGGGTAACCAGGTGCGCATGTATGTGTGCGGCATGACGGTTTATGACTTCTGTCATATCGGTCATGCGCGGGTGATGGTGGCATTCGATGTGGTCACCCGCTGGCTGCGCCATCGCGGCTATGACGTGACCTACGTACGCAATATCACCGACATCGACGACAAGATCATCAAGCGCGCCAATGACAATGGTGAACCGTTCGAGGCGCTGGTCGAGCGCATGATTGCGGCCATGCACGAAGACGAGGCGCGCCTCAATGTCCTGCGTCCCGATCAGGAGCCGCGTGCCACCGGGCATATCGCCGGTATGCACGAGATGATCCAGACCCTGATCGACAAGGGCTTTGCCTATGCACCTGGCAATGGCGACGTGTATTACCGTGTCGGCAAGTTTGTCGGCTACGGCAAGCTGTCACGCAAGAAGATCGAAGACCTGAAGATCGGTGCGCGTATCGAGGTGGATGAAGCCAAGCAGGACCCGCTGGATTTCGTCCTGTGGAAAGGCGTCAAGCCGGGCGAGCCGAGCTGGGAATCGCCCTGGGGCGCGGGTCGTCCGGGCTGGCATATCGAGTGCTCGGTGATGTCGACCTGCTGCCTGGGCGAGACCTTCGACATTCACGGCGGCGGCCCGGACCTGGTGTTCCCGCACCACGAAAACGAAATCGCCCAGAGCGAGGCCGCTACCGGCAAGCTCTACGCCAACGCCTGGATGCATGCCGGTGCGGTGCGTGTGGACGGCGAGAAGATGTCCAAGAGCCTGGGCAACTTCTTCACCATTCGTGAGGTGCTGGAAAAGTATCACCCGGAAGTGGTGCGTTACCTGCTGGTGTCCAGTCACTACCGCAGTGCGATCAATTACTCCGAGGACAGCCTGCGTGAAGCCAAGGGCGCGCTGGAGCGCTTCTATAACGGCCTCAAGGGGCTGCCGGATGCTCCTGCTGCCGGTGGCGACGCCTTCGTCGAGCGGTTCAGTGCGGCGATGGACGATGACTTCAACTCCCCGGAAGCCTGCGCGGTGTTGTTCGAGATGATTCGCGAGGTCAACCGCCTACGTGAGTCTGACCTGCACGCTGCAGCCGGCTTGGCGTCCCAGCTCAAACAGCTGGCCAGTGTGCTGGGTGTGTTGCAGCTTGAGCCCGACGCCTTTCTGCAGGCGGGTGCTGCCGGCAAGGTCGATGCATTCGAGGTTGAGGCGCTGATCGCCGCGCGCCTGCAAGCGCGAACCGAGAAGAACTGGGCGCAGTCTGACCGTATCCGTGACCAGCTCGCAGCCATGGGTGTGGTGCTTGAGGACAGTAAAGGGGCCACGACCTGGCGCCTGGCTGAGTAAGGCCTTAATTCAGGGTGTAGGGCGGGTTATCGGTATCCGCTACCTGCACCCTGTTGCGTCCGGCGGCCTTGGCGGCATAGAGCGCCGTGTCAGCCTGGGTCAGCAAGCTTGCCACGCTGTCGTAAGGGCCGGGTATGCCACACCACACGCCAGCACTGAACTGCACGTCGATGCTCAGGTTGCCAAAATGCGCTGGAGCGGCGGCCATGGAGCTGCGTAATGCTTCCAGTGCCGCATACGCACCTTGTGGTGTGGTGTCGGTCAATAGCAGCAGAAACTCTTCCCCGCCATAGCGGCCGACGCTATCGGCCTGGCGCAGACGCTGTCTGAGGTGTTGTACGCAGTGGCAAAGTACTTCATCGCCGGCTAAGTGCCCGTACACATCGTTAATGCGCTTGAAATGGTCGATGTCGAGCATGGCAACGGCCAGGTAGGTATGCGCGCGACGCGCACGCTCCAGTTCTGCGCTTAGCTGCTCGAGAATTGCCCGGCGGTTGAGTGTGCCAGTCAGTGCATCGCGCAAGGCCATCTGTTGCAGGCTGGCCTCGCTGCGCTCCTTGGCGATCAGTACCAGGCCGAGGGAGAACATCATGACCGTAACCGTGCCAATGCTGACTGATAGGGTCTGCTTGAAGTTGCTCGCGTCATATTGCAGTTCGGCGGCGCCCCCGGTCAGTATCGCGCCGACGCGCATCAGCAGGCCGACGAGGCTGATGCCACCGCCGATAACCAGCAGGATGTGCGCCCGCCCGCCTGGCGCTGCATGTCGATAGGCGCAGCCGATGAGCAGCAAGCATTGCACGATCAGTACCAAACAGGCTGCCAGCATGCGTGGTTCTCGGGTGTTGATCAGGGAAATCATCAGGATGAGCATCAGCGCTGGTAGGCTCAGCAGTCTGCGCCAGGGGATGCTCATCCCCTGGATGCGTAGCAGGCCTACCAGATAGAAGGTCAGCGCCGTGGCCAGGAGCACGTTGGCTGCTCCGTAGGTCAGCCAGAGAGGTGCCTGGCCGTGCAGGGTGTAGCAGACATAGGCCAGTGCGTGGAGGGCCAAGCCGCAGCCTGTTGCGAATAGGCCGTCGCGGCGATTGAGCTGCCCAACCAGTATCAGGCAGAAAGCCATGATGGTGGCCACCAGGGCGACAGAGGCGAATAGCGTCGGAGTGTGAGCAATCATCAGTGGCTGGCCAGTCGAAGGTATTACCCGCGTTGTCGGCTCAGCCGGCGGGGCATGCACTCAATAGTAGCGGACGGCGTGATGGCCATGCGGCTCAGCAGCAGGTGCTTGCAAATAGAGTTGAGCGCCTTGCCCGAGAGGCAGGCCGTGATCGGTGCTTGTGCTTGAGTAGCTTGCGAGTAAGCGCCTGGCATTTTTACTGCCCAGGTCTTAGCTATCCCGGAACAGGTCGTGGGCGTCCAGCAGGCGATAAGCGATTTCCGGGCGTTTTTCCAAGCCTCGGCGGATGGCGGCGGGAATGGCCTGGCGGGTTTTGCGGCACAGGCCGGGCAGCTCGCCCAGTTCGATGGCGATGCCGCGCATGCTGCGTACTTCGTTGCTGCCGGGCAGGGTTGTCACGCGCAGGCCGAGCTGCGCGAAGATGCGCTGCTGCATGTTTTCCAGGTCTTGCAGACTTTGCAGGTTTTCCAGGCGCTCAAGCAGGCGTTTTTCTTCCTGGCGTGTGAGCAGCAGAATGCGCGTGTCGACGCCTGGCGTTTCGAGCAGGCGTTCGCGCTCACAGGTGCAGGCGCCAGGCGGGCAGGGTGAGCGAAGTGGGGCTTGAGTCGTCATGAGTGGCGATCATAGCCAGAGCCGACAAGGCTTGCCTATATGGTCTGGCACGAAAACGGCACCCGAAGGTGCCGTTTTGCTAAGCCGGAAGCGGTGCCGTTTTAGGCGTGCAGGTGCTCGGCAGCATGCAGGGTGTTTTCCAGCAGTCCGGCGCGGGTCATTGGACCGACGCCGCCTGGTACCGGGGTGATCCAGCCGGCGCGGGGCAGGGCGGTCTCATAGACCACATCGCCAATCAGCTTGCCGTCGTCCTGGCGGTTGATGCCCACGTCGATGACGATGGCGCCTTCCTTGACCCACTCGCCTTTTACCAGGCCCGGCTTGCCTGCTGCGACTACCACGATATCGGCTTGGCCGACGTGCATTGCCAGATCGCGGGTGAAGCGGTGGGTGACGGTCACGGTGCAGCCGGCCAGCAGCAGCTCCATGGCCATGGGGCGGCCAACGATATTCGATGCACCCACCACCACGGCATGCAGGCCGTACAGGTCAACGCCGGTGCTTTGCAGCAGGGTCATGATGCCCTTGGGGGTGCAGGGGCGCAGCAGCGGCATGCGCTGTGCGAGGCGGCCGATGTTGTAGGGGTGAAAGCCGTCTACATCCTTGTCCGGGCGAATGCGCTCAAGTAGCAGAGAAGCGTCGAGATTCTGCGGAAGCGGCAGCTGCACCAGAATGCCATCGATGGCCGGGTCTTCGTTCAAGCGGTCGATCAAGGCCATCAGCTCGTCCTGAGCCGTAGTGGCTGGCAGGTCGTAGGCCTGGGAGACGAAACCGACTTCTTCACAGTCTTTACGCTTGTGGGAAACGTAAACCTGGGAGGCGGGGTCGCTGCCCACCAGGATCACAGCCAGGCCGGGCGCGCGCAGGCCCTGCTGGCGACGTTCGGTGACGCGTTGGGCAATCTGCTGGCGCAGGCTGGCGGCGATCGCCTTGCCATCGATCAGTTGTGCGGTCATTGCGCGTGATTAACCATAAAGAAAGGATTGAAAAAGAGCGCGTATTCTCGCACGGCACTGCCTGTGGGCAAAGGCGGCGTCCGGTCTTTTCGCGTAACCCCTTTAAATAACTGAATTTTTTTTGCCAGGCCTGTTGACGACCTAGTGTCGCCTCTATAACATTCGCCCCGCTTGTCGAGCACAGCCAGTCGCTGGGTAAGACGGCAGCAGCATCCTCTCGATGTGTGAGAGTTGCCAAGCCGAAGCTTTAAATCTGCAATTGCAGATGGATAGGCGCCCGTAGCTCAGCTGGATAGAGCATCCGCCTTCTAAGCGGATGGTCGCAGGTTCGAGTCCTGCCGGGCGTGCCATTTGGCAGTCTTGGCACAAGTAGCATGCAATATGGTGGGCGTAGCTCAGTTGGTAGAGCACAGGATTGTGACTCCTGGTGTCGTGGGTTCGATCCCCATCGTCCACCCCATATTCCAAAGCGCCAGGTGAATACCTGGCGTTTTTGTATTAAAAGCTTTACCACGCGGACGTGGTGGAATTGGTAGACACACTGGATTTAGGTTCCAGCGCCGCAAGGCGTGAGAGTTCGAGTCTCTCCGTCCGCACCATCTTTTACTCCCTCCCGATTGCCGCCTGCATCTAGGGTGACTTCTGCAAATCGACCCTCTAGAATGCATGCCCTTGAATTAGGGGCCGGTAATCGGCGGCTTATGTCTGTGCAACGAGGAAAATCCATGCAAGTTTCTGTTGAAAGCACTTCTGCTCTTGAGCGTCGTATGACTGTTGGCGTTTCTGTCGAGCGCATCGAGACCGAAGTCAACAAGCGTCTGCAGCAGACCGCCCGTCGTGCCAAGGTTCCAGGTTTCCGCCCCGGCAAAGTACCGATGAGCGTCATCCGCCAGCGTTATGAAGATGCGGCGCGCCAGGAAGCTCTGGGCGATCTGATTCAGGCCACATTCTATGAAGCTGTGGTCGAGCAGAAGTTGAACCCGGTCGGTTCGCCGGCCGTTGAGCCGAAGTCCTTCGAGAAGGGCAAGGATCTCGAGTACGTAGCCACCTTTGAAGTGTTCCCGGAATTTGAAGTGGGTGGTTTCGACGGTATCGCCATCGAGCGCCTGCAGGCTGAAGTTGCTGATGCCGATCTGGACAACATGCTGGATATCCTGCGCAAGCAGAACACCCGTTTTGAAGCGGCCGAGCGTGCTGCCGAGAATGGCGACCAGTTGACCATCGACTTCGTCGGTAAGATCGACGGCGAAGCTTTTGCCGGTGGCAGCGCCAAGGGCACTCAACTGGTGCTGGGCTCCGGCCGCATGATCCCGGGCTTTGAAGACGCGCTGGTAGGTGTGAAAGCAGGCGAAGAGCGTGTTATCACGCCCACCTTCCCTGAGGACTATCAGAACCTCGACCTGGCCGGCAAAACCGCCGAGTTCACCGTTAGCGTCAGTGCCGTGGCCGCGCCGCAACTGCCTGAGCTGAATGACGATTTCTTCGCCCTGTTCGGCGTCAAGGAAGGCGGGCTGGAAGGTTTCCGTGCAGAAGTGCGCAAGAACATGGAGCGCGAGTTGCGCCAGGCCATCAAATCCAAGGTCAAGAACCAGGTGATGGAAGGTCTGCTGGCCGCCAACCCGGTTGAAGTGCCGAAGGCGCTGATTGGTAACGAAGTCAATCGTCTGCGTGTACAGGCTGTTCAGCAGTTCGGCGGTAACATCAAGCCGGATCAACTGCCTGCCGAGCTGTTCGAAGAGCAGGCCAAGCGCCGCGTGGTGCTGGGTTTGATCGTCGCTGAAGTGGTCAAGCAATTCGACCTCAAGCCTGATGATGCGCGCGTTCGCGAGATGATCCAGGAAATGGCCTCGGCCTACCAAGAGCCTGAGCAAGTAGTGGCTTGGTACTACAAGAACGACCAGCAAATGAACGAAGTACGTTCGGTTGTGCTCGAAGAGCAAGTTGTAGATACTGTTTTGCAGAAGGCTAACGTGACCGATAAATCGGTCTCCTACGAAGAAGCTGTCAAGCCGGTGGAAGCACCCCAAGCCGCCTGATTTTCTGACCTCGTTCGAGCACACCATAAGCCAGCCTTCGTGCTGGCTTATGCGTATTTGAGAAACAACTATCTAGGGAGCGAGTGCAAGAATGTCGCGCAATCCTTTTATGCAACAAATGCCAGACATCCAAGCCGCTGGTGGCCTGGTGCCCATGGTGATCGAACAGTCGGCCCGCGGTGAGCGTGCCTATGACATTTATTCGCGCCTCCTGAAGGAGCGCGTGATCTTCCTGATCGGCCCGGTCGAAGACTACATGGCCAACCTGGTCGCCGCTCAGCTGCTGTTCCTGGAAGCAGAGAACCCGGACAAGGATATCCATCTGTACATCAACTCGCCGGGTGGTTCGGTGACTGCGGGTATGTCGATCTATGACACCATGCAGTTCATCAAGCCTGACGTCTCGACCATCTGCATCGGCCAGGCTTGCAGCATGGGTGCGCTGCTGTTGGCGGGTGGCGCTGCAGGCAAGCGTTACTGCCTGCCGCATTCGCGGATGATGATTCACCAGCCGCTCGGCGGCTTCCAGGGTCAGGCCTCGGATATCGAGATCCATGCCAAGGAAATTCTCTTCATTCGTGAGCGTTTGAACCAGGTTCTGGCGCATCACACTGGTCAGCCAATCGATGTGATCGCCCGTGATACTGACCGTGACCGCTTCATGAGTGGTGAAGAGGCGGTGAACTATCGCCTGATCGATAAGGTTCTCACCCAGCGTCAAATGCCGGCCTAAACGCGCGTTTGCGTATCTCTGACTGCCATGCGGGCTTGAAAACGCCCGCATTTGCCTTCATCTTGTGTTTCACGCCTACGGTATTGGATTGATCGAATGACTGACACCCGCAACGGCGAGGACAACGGCAAGTTGCTTTATTGCTCCTTCTGCGGCAAAAGCCAGCATGAAGTGCGCAAATTGATTGCCGGCCCCTCGGTCTTTATCTGCGACGAGTGCGTCGACCTGTGCAACGACATCATCCGCGAGGAGGTGCAGGAAGCCCAGGCCGAGAGCAGCGCGCACAAACTGCCTGCACCCAAGGAAATCAGCACCATCCTCGATCAGTACGTGATCGGCCAGGAGCGTGCGAAGAAGGTGCTCGCGGTCGCGGTCTATAACCACTACAAGCGCCTGAATCAGCGTGAAAAGAAAGACGATGTCGAGCTGGGCAAGAGCAACATCCTGCTGATCGGGCCGACCGGCTCGGGCAAGACTTTGCTGGCCGAGACCCTGGCTCGCTTGCTCAATGTGCCGTTTACCATCGCCGACGCCACCACCCTCACCGAGGCTGGTTACGTGGGTGAGGACGTTGAGAACATCATCCAGAAACTGTTGCAGAAGTGCGATTACGATGTCGAGAAAGCCCAGATGGGCATCGTCTACATCGATGAAATCGACAAGATTTCCCGCAAGTCCGATAACCCGTCGATTACCCGTGACGTCTCCGGTGAGGGTGTGCAGCAGGCGCTGCTCAAGCTGATCGAAGGTACGGTCGCTTCGGTACCGCCGCAAGGTGGGCGCAAGCATCCGCAGCAGGAGTTCCTGCAGGTGGATACGCGCAATATCCTGTTCATCTGTGGCGGTGCTTTCTCTGGCCTGGAGAAAGTCATCCAGGGTCGCTCGACCCGTGGTGGCATTGGCTTCAACGCCGAGGTACGCAGTGTCGATCTGGGCAAAAAGATCGGTGAATCGCTGCGCGAAGTAGAACCGGACGATCTGGTGAAGTTTGGCCTGATTCCCGAGTTCGTCGGGCGTCTGCCGGTTATCGCGACCCTCGATGAGCTGGATGAGGCAGCGCTGGTGCAGATTCTCACCGAGCCGAAGAACGCACTGACCAAGCAGTACGCCAAGCTGTTCGAGATGGAAGGTGTGGACCTCGAGTTCCGCCCGGATGCGCTCAAGTCCGTCGCCCACAAGGCATTGGAGCGCAAGACCGGTGCACGCGGGCTGCGCTCGATCCTCGAGGGCATCCTGCTCGATACCATGTACGAAATCCCTTCGCAGACCGATGTCAGCAAAGTGGTGATCGACGAAAGCGTAATCGAGGGCACCTCCAAGCCGCTGTTGATCTATGAAAACAGTGAGCCGCCGGCCAAGGCTGCGCCCGACGCCTGATGTGTCGTGTTACATGCTGAAAGCAAGGGGCCCTCGGGCCCCTTTGTTTTTCCGGGATCCCGCTTGTTTTTTACCTGGGCTACCCCCATCTTAGGGTCAAGGGTACTCCCACCGTTCACGGCCGTATGGCCCGTCGCAGAGCCTAAATCATGAAGACAACCATCGAATTGCCTCTCCTGCCGCTGCGCGATGTCGTGGTTTATCCGCACATGGTCATTCCCCTGTTCGTGGGGCGCGAGAAGTCCATCGAGGCACTGGAAGCCGCTATGGCGGGGGAGAAGCAGATTCTGCTGCTCGCCCAGAAAAACCCTGCCGATGATGATCCGGGTGAGGAAGGCCTGTACCGCGTCGGTACGGTTGCGACCGTACTGCAGTTGCTGAAGCTGCCCGATGGCACCGTCAAGGTGTTGGTCGAGGGCGAGCAACGCGGTGAAATTCAGCGTTTTATCGAGGTCGATGGCCACTGCCGCGCCGATGTGCAATTGCTTGATGAGCAAGAGGCTGCCGAGCGCGAGTCTGAAGTATTCGTGCGCAGTCTGCTCAGCCAGTTCGAGCAATATGTACAGTTGGGCAAGAAGGTCCCGGCTGAGGTTCTCTCGTCGCTCAACAGCATTGATGAGCCGAGTCGTCTGGTCGATACCATGGCGGCTCATATGGCGCTGAAGATCGAGCAGAAGCAGGAAATTCTGGAAATCACCGACCTGGCTGCGCGTGTCGAGCACGTCCTGGCACTGCTGGATGCGGAAATCGACCTGCTGCAGGTGGAGAAGCGCATCCGCGGGCGGGTGAAGAAGCAGATGGAGCGCAGCCAGCGCGAGTACTACCTGAATGAGCAGATGAAGGCCATTCAGAAAGAACTCGGCGACGGTGAGGAAGGCCACAATGAGCTTGATGAGCTGAAAAAGCGCATCGAAGCTGCCGGTTTGCCGAAGGATGCCTACACCAAGGCCCAGGCTGAGCTGAACAAGCTCAAGCAGATGTCGCCCATGTCTGCCGAGGCCACCGTGGTGCGGTCCTACATCGATTGGCTGGTCAATGTACCGTGGAAGGCGCAGACCAAGGTGCGCCTGGATCTGGCGCGCGCCGAGGCGATTCTCGATGCCGATCACTATGGGCTCGATGAGGTCAAGGACCGCATCCTCGAGTACCTCGCCGTGCAAAAGCGGGTGAAGAAAATTCGTGGGCCGGTGCTTTGCCTGGTGGGCCCGCCAGGGGTGGGTAAAACCTCTCTTGCTGAATCCATCGCCAGTGCGACTAATCGCAAATTCGTGCGTATGGCTCTGGGTGGCGTGCGTGATGAGGCTGAGATCCGTGGCCATCGGCGCACCTACATTGGCTCCATG
The DNA here is from genome assembly GCF_900110925.1 of Pseudomonas cuatrocienegasensis. GTDB lineage: Bacteria > Pseudomonadota > Gammaproteobacteria > Pseudomonadales > Pseudomonadaceae > Aquipseudomonas > Aquipseudomonas cuatrocienegasensis. The sequence continues at coordinate 60,485 of NZ_FOFP01000020.1, forward strand.
CCGGGTCGTTTGATTCAAAAGATGACCAAGGTGGGTGTGCGCAACCCGCTGTTCTTGCTCGATGAAATCGACAAGATGGGACAGGACATGCGCGGCGATCCGGCTTCGGCGCTGCTTGAGGTGCTGGATCCGGAGCAGAACCACAACTTCAACGACCATTATCTGGAAGTCGACTACGACCTTTCCGATGTGATGTTCCTCTGCACCGCCAACTCGATGAATATTCCGGCGGCCTTGCTGGATCGTATGGAGGTGATCCGCCTGCCGGGTTACACCGAAGACGAAAAGATCAATATTGCCATCAAGTACCTGGCGCCCAAGCAGATCCAGGCCAATGGCCTGAAGAAGGGCGAGCTGAGCTTCGAGGACGGGGCGATCCGCGACATTATTCGCTACTACACCCGTGAGGCGGGCGTACGCAGCCTTGAACGGCAGATTGCCAAGGTGTGCCGCAAGGTGGTGAAGGAGCATGTGCGCGACAAGCGCTTCCAGGTCGAGGTCAGCGCCGAGGCGCTCGAGCACTTCCTGGGTGTGCGCAAGCATCGCTATGGCCTGGCTGAAGTGGAAGATCAGATCGGTCAAGTGACCGGTCTGGCCTGGACTCAGGTCGGTGGTGAGCTGCTGACAATCGAGGCGACCGTGGTGCCGGGCAAGGGGCAACTGATCAAGACCGGATCGCTGGGCGATGTGATGGTCGAGTCGATCACTGCCGCGCAGACGGTGGTGCGTAGCCGCGCCAAGAGCCTGGGCATCCCTGTCGACTTCTACGAGAAGCGCGACATCCATATTCACATGCCAGAAGGGGCCACGCCCAAAGACGGCCCCAGCGCAGGCGTTGGCATGTGTACGGCACTGGTTTCGGCCCTGACTCTGATTCCGGTACGTGCAGACGTGGCAATGACCGGGGAAATCACCTTGCGCGGCCAGGTTCTGGCTATCGGTGGACTCAAGGAAAAACTCCTGGCCGCTCACCGTGGTGGCATCAAAACCGTGATCATTCCGGAAGAGAATGTTCGTGATTTGAAGGAGATTCCCGAGAACATTAAGCAAGACCTGCAGATTAAACCGGTTAAATGGATTGACGAGGTCCTGCAAATTGCGCTGCAATACGCCCCGGAGCCCTTGCCTGATGCGGCTCCGGAGTTGGTAGCGCAGGATGAGAAGCGCGAGTCTGATTCCAAGGAGCGAATCAGCACGCATTAGCCGAGGGGCTTCCTTGACACCTTTTTAGAGCCCTTGTTATAAAGCGGCTCTTATGTGTCTGGTAGCCACTCAGCGCACGCTTTTACTTACACAGAAAATCAAGAAACAAACTCAACAGAAATTAAGGGGACTTACGAGTGAACAAGTCGGAACTGATCGATGCCATCGCTGCATCTGCTGATATCCCGAAAGCTGTTGCTGGCCGCGCGCTGGATGCAGTGATTGAATCCGTCACTGGCGCACTGAAAGCTGGCGACTCCGTTGTACTGGTTGGTTTCGGTACCTTCGCTGTCAAAGAGCGTGCTGCACGCACTGGTCGCAACCCGCAAACCGGTAATCCGATCAGCATCGCTGCTGCCAAGATCCCAGGTTTCAAAGCTGGTAAGGCTCTGAAAGACGCCGTTAACTAAGCGTCTTGGGGCATTGCCCTCAGGTCAGCATGAATGTTGGCCTGACTGCGGTGCGGTGATCGAGAGCGTGAAACCACCCGATCGATCAGTTGAACGTCACACACAGAGACTTCAACCGCTCCGCCAGTTACGAGAAGGCGCATCCTCGGATGCGCCTTTCTTCTATCCGGATTTTACCCACGCTGCACGACTGCCGATTATGGTGCGGTCGTTCTGGGGGACGCATGCTGCAAAACATCAGGGACAATTCACAGGGTTGGATTGCCAAGACCATCATTGCTGTCATCGTGGCGCTTATGGCGCTGACCGGTGTCGACGCCATTTTTACCAGTACGAGCAACAGCCAGAACGCCGCCAAGGTTAACGGCGAAGAGATTACGACCGCCGAACTGGGTCAGGCCACCGAGATGCAACGCCGCCAACTGTTGCAGCAGCTGGGGCAGGATTTCGATGCTTCACAGCTCGACGAGCGACTGCTGCGTAATGCCGCGCTGGGCAACCTGATCGAGCGCAAACTGCTGCTGCAGAGTGCCAGCGATGCCGGTTTTGCGTTTTCTCAGCCAGCTCTGGACCAGGTCATCCTGCAAACGCCGGAATTCTTGGCCGATGGCAAATTCAGCGCTGAGCGTTTCGACCAGGTCATACGCCAGTTGGGCTATAGCCGCCTGCAGTTCCGCGAAATGCTCAAGGAAGAAATGCTGATTGGCCAGTTGCGCGCAGGTCTGGCGGGCAGTGGTTTCGTCACCGATGCGCAGGTCGCTGATTTTGCCCGTCTGGAAAAACAGACCCGGGACTTCTCGCTGCTCACGGTAAAAGCTGACGCAGCGACCGTGCAGTTGAGCGATGACGACATCAAGGCTTACTACGATGCTCAAGCCGCGCAGTTCATGAGCCCTGAGCAGGTCGTGCTGGAGTATGTCGAGCTGAAGAAAGACGCTTTCTTCGATCAGGTCCAGGTCAGCGACGAAGACCTGCGCAGTGCCTACGAGACGGAGGTGGGTAATCTCTCTGAGCAACGTCAGGCCGCACACATTCTGGTCGAAGTGAGCGATGCGCTGAACGATGAGCAGGCCAAGGCCAAGATCGAAGAGGTCCAGGCACGCCTGCAGAAAGGCGAAGACTTCGCCGTGCTGGCCAAGGAGTTCTCCGACGACCCGGGTTCGGCTGCCAACGGTGGCGATCTGGGTTATGCCGGTCCCGGTGTCTATGATCCAGCGTTCGAAGAGGCGCTGTATGCCCTCAAGCCTGACGAAGTCTCTGCGCCGGTGCGCAGTGAGTTCGGCTGGCATTTGATCAAGCTGCTGGGTGTGCAAGGCGCTGAGGTGCCGACCTTTGAGAGCCTGAAGGACAAGCTGGAGCGTGATCTCAAGGCGCAACAGGTCGAGCGTCGCTTTGTCGAAGTGAGTAACCAGCTGGAAGATGCTGCGTTCGAAGCTTCGGATCTGTCGCAGCCTGCGCAAGAGTTTGGCCTGGAGGTCAAAACCACCCCTGCTTTTGGTCGTGAAGGCGGCGAAGGCATCACTGCCAATCGTCAGGTTCTGCAGGCGGCTTTCAGCCCTGAAGTGCTGGAAGATGGCAGCAACAGTGGGGTGATCGAACTCGACCCCAATACTGTTCTGGTCGTGCGCGCCAAAGAGCACAAGATGCCCGAGCGCCTGGCGCTGGAGCAGGTGGCTGACGGCATCCGTACGCAACTGACTCAGGTGCGTGCCAGCGAAGCTGCCAAGGCCGAGGGTGAGGCGCTGCTGGCTTCGCTGCGCGAGGGGCAGACACCGTCCGAGCAGGCGCAGTCCTGGCAGGTCGTTGAAGCGGCCACGCGCAGCCAGGACGATGTCGACCCGGCTGTGTTGCAGGCGGTCTTCCGCATGGCCAAGCCAGAAGTGGCGGATAAGCCGACCTTTGCCGGGGTTACTCTGAGCAACGGCGACTATGTCGTGGTCCAGCTTAAAGGTGTGAGTGAGCCGGAAGGTGCGCTGAGCGAGGAAGACAAGGCGACTTATGCTCGCTTCCTGGCCTCGCGCAACGGCCAGCAGGACTTCGAGTCCTTCCGCCGGCAGTTGCAGGACAAGGCTGAGGTTGAGCGTTTCTAATGCGTTCAGGCCCTAGGTAAGCCGCGTAAGCGGCTAACGAAAAACACCCTGCGAAGGCGAGCCTTCGTCAGGGTGTTTTTTTATGTGCATGAAGTGCGATTCGATACTGCCAAAACGAAAACGCCCGGTGCTGAGCACCGGGCGTTCAGGGTGAAACGGCAGACGTTTAGTCTTCCATCGCGCCCATGGCGGTGGTGTTGAAGCCGCCGTCCACGTACATGATTTCGCCGCTGATGCCCGACGCCAGGTCGGAGCAGAGGAAGGCGCCGGCATTGCCGACTTCGTCGATGGTCACGTTACGGCGCAGCGGGGTCTGCTTCTCGTTGGCGGCGAGCATCTTGCGGAAGCTCTTGATGCCAGAGGCTGCCAGGGTGCGGATCGGGCCGGCAGAGATGGCGTTGACGCGAGTACCTTCCGGGCCGAGGCTGCCAGCCAGGTAGCGGACGCCGGCCTCCAGGCTGGCCTTGGCCATGCCCATGACGTTGTAGTTGGGCATGGTGCGCTCGGCCCCCAGGTAGGAGAGGGTGAGCAGGCTGCCGTTGCGGCCTTTCATCAGCTCACGACCGCCCTTGGCCAGTGCGACGAAGCTGTAGGCGCTGATGTCGTGGGCAATGCGGAAGCCTTCACGGGTGGTGACGTCGGTGAAGTCGCCGTCGAGCTGGTCGCCAGGGGCGAAGCCAACCGAGTGAACGATGCAGTCCAGGCCGTCCCACTTCTTGGCCAGGGCTTCGAATACCGAGGCGATTTCTGCGTCGTTGGCCACATCGCACGGGAAGCACAGTTCGGCGTTCGAGCCCCAGCCAGCGGCGAACTCTTCGACACGGCCTTTGAGCTTTTCATTCTGATAGGTAAAGGCCAGCTCGGCACCTTCACGGTGCATGGCGGCGGCGATACCGGAGGCGATGGACAGTTTGCTGGCGACGCCAACGATCAGTACGCGCTTACCACTTAGAAAACCCATGTGCTTTTCCTCTTCCTGCTTTAAGTATTGTCAGTAGCCGCGGGAGCCATGAAAGCGGCTTCCAGCAACTGCTGCGTATAAATATGTTGCGGTGCTGCGAATATCGCCTCTGCCGGGCCTTGTTCGACCACCTGTCCCTGCTTGACCACCATCAACTGGTGGCTCAGCGCACGGACGACTGACAGGTCGTGACTGATGAACAGGTACGTCAGGTTGTACTTGGCCTGCAGCGTACGGAGCAACTCCACTACTTGGCGCTGAACGGTGCGATCGAGGGCCGAGGTCGGCTCGTCCAGCAGTATCAGCGCCGGTTTCAGCACCAGGGCGCGGGCAATGGCGATGCGCTGCCGTTGCCCACCCGAAAACTCGTGGGGGTAGCGGTGCCGCGTTTGCGGATCCAGACCTACCTCCAAAAGCGCGTCGATGATCGCCTGTTCCTGCTCGGCTTCATTACCCATGCCGTGGATGCGCAAACCCTCGCCAACGATCATGCCCACTGTCATACGGGGGCTGAGGCTGCCGAATGGGTCCTGAAACACCACCTGCATCTGCCGCCGCAGCGGGCGAACCTGCTGTTGTGACAAGCCTTGCAGCTCCTGGCCCTGAAAGCGAATGGCCCCCTGGCTGCCGAGCAGCTTGAGGATGGCCAGCCCCAATGTGGATTTACCAGAGCCGCTTTCGCCGACGATACCCAGGGTATGCCCCTGGGGCAGGCTGAAGCGGATGCCATCCACCGCTTTCACATGGTCGACGGTGCGGCGCAGTAGCCCTTTTTTGATTGGGAACCACACGCGCAGGTCGTCGACCTCCAGCAGGGGTGGGCCTGCCGGTGTTGCCACCGGCTTGCCATCGGGCTCGGCACCGAGCAGTTCCCGGGTATAGGGATGCTGCGGCGCACGGAACAATTGTTCACACGACGCCTGTTCGACGATCTCTCCGCGCTGCATGACACATACGCGGTGTGCAATTCGCCTGACCAGGTTGAGGTCGTGGCTGATCAGCAGCAGTGCCATGCCTAAGCGCGCCTGCAAATCCTTGAGCAACTCGAGGATTTTCAACTGCACGGTGACGTCCAGTGCGGTGGTCGGCTCGTCGGCAATCAGCAGCTCTGGCTCGTTGGCCAGGGCCATGGCGATCATCACCCGTTGGCGCTGCCCGCCGGACAGCTCATGGGGAAAGGCCTTGAGGCGTTTGTGCGGCTCGGGGATGCCGACCAGATCGAGCAGCTCCAGGGTACGGGCGGTGGCCGCTTTGCCGGACAACCCCTTGTGCAGGGCCAGCACCTCATTGATCTGCTTTTCGATGTTGTGCAGCGGGTTGAGCGAGGTCATCGGCTCCTGAAAGACCATGGCAATACGGTTGCCACGGATACCGCGCAGGGCCTTTTCATTGAGCTTGAGCAGGTCCTGGCCGGCGTAGTGGATACTGCCCGCCGGGTGCTGCGCCAAGGGGTAGGGCAGCAGGCGCAGGATGGAGTGGGCGGTCACCGATTTGCCGGAGCCGCTTTCGCCGACCAGGGCGAGGGTTTCGCCACGCTGAATATCAAAACTGATGTGCTCGACCACGCGCTGGCGGGACTCGCCGGTAACGAACTCCACCGCCAGGTCGCGTACTTCGATGAGGGCTTTCTCTTCGCTCATGTCATTTCCTCGGGTCGAAGGCATCGCGGGCGGCTTCGCCGATGAATACCAGCAGGCTGAGCATTACGGCCAGCACGGCAAAAGCGCTGATGCCCAGCCAGGGCGCCTGCAGGTTGGACTTGCCCTGGGCGACCAGCTCACCCAGCGAGGGTGCGCCGGGCGGCAAGCCGAAGCCGAGAAAGTCGAGTGCGGTCAGGGTGCCGATGGCGCCGGTGAGGATGAACGGCATAAAGGTCATGGTCGAAACCATGGCGTTGGGCAGGATATGGCGAAACATGATTGCCCCGTTGTCCATGCCCAGGGCGCGGGCGGCACGCACGTATTCAAGATTGCGTCCACGGAGGAACTCGGCGCGCACCACATCCACCAGGCTCATCCAGGAGAACAGCAGCATGATGCCCAACAGCCACCAGAAGTTCGGTTGCACGAAGCTGGCGAGAATGATCAGCAGATAAAGCACCGGCAGCCCGGACCAGATCTCCAGAAAGCGTTGCCCGACCAGGTCCACCCAGCCGCCGTAGAAGCCCTGCAACGCACCGGCGAAGACGCCGATCACCGAACTCAACAGGGTCAGGGTCAGGGCGAACAGTACGGAAATACGGAAGCCGTAGATCACCCGCGCCAACACATCACGGCCCTGGTCGTCGGTCCCCAGCCAGTTGACCGAGGAGGGCGGCGCTGGTGCCGGCACTTCCAGGTCGTAATTGATGCTCGAGTAGCTGAATGGGATAGGCGGCCAGAGCATCCAGCCGTCCTTTTGTTCGATCAGCTCCTGGATATATGGGCTTTTGTAGTTGGCCTGCAGCGGGAATTCGCCGCCGAAGGTGGTTTCCGGGTAGCGCTTGAACACCGGGAAGTACCACTCGCTGTCGTACTTGACCAGCAGCGGCTTGTCGTTGGCGATCAGCTCGGCGCCCAAGGTACCGAAGAACAGCGCCAGGAAGATCCACAGTGACCACCAGCCGCGCTTGTGGGCCTTGAACAGGGCGAAACGTCGTTGATTGAGCGGGGAGAGTTTCATGCTTAGCCCTCCCGGCTTTCAAAGTCGATACGTGGATCGACCAGGGTATAGGTGATATCGCCGATCAATTTCACGATCAGTCCCAGCAAGGTGAAAATGAACAGAGTGCCGAACACCACCGGATAGTCCCGGTTGATGGCCGCTTCAAAGCTCATCAGGCCCAAACCGTCGAGGGAGAAGATCACCTCGATGAGCAGGGAGCCGGTGAAGAATATGCCGATAAAGGCCGCCGGAAAGCCGGCGATGATCAGCAGCATGGCGTTGCGGAATACGTGGCCGTAGAGCACGCGGTTATTGCTCAGGCCTTTGGCCCGGGCGGTGGTCACGTATTGTTTGTTGATCTCGTCGAGAAAGCTGTTTTTGGTCAGCAGCGTCAGGGTGGCGAAGTTGCCGATTACCAGCGCGGTCACCGGCAGTGCCAGGTGCCAGAAGTAGTCGAGGATCTTGCCGCCCAGGCTGAGTTCGTCGAAGTTATTCGAGGTCAGGCCGCGCAGGGGGAACCAGTCGTAATAGCTGCCGCCGGCGAACAGCACGATCAGCAGAATAGCGAACAGGAACGCCGGGATCGCATAGCCGATGATGATCGCCGAGCTGGTCCAGACATCGAAGGCACTGCCGTGGCGGGTAGCCTTGGCGATGCCCAGGGGGATGGACACCAGGTACATGATCAAGGTGCTCCACAGCCCCAGGGAGATCGACACCGGCATCTTCTCGATGATCAGGTCGATGACCTTGGCGTCGCGAAAGAAGCTGTCGCCGAAGTCCAGCCGGGCATAGCTGGTGAGCATGATCCAGAAGCGTTCCGGCGCCGATTTGTCGAAGCCGTACATCTTTTCAATTTCCGCTACCAGGTCCGGGTCCAGGCCCTGGGCGCCGCGGTAGTTGGAGCCGGCCACGGCCACTTCGGCACCACCGCCACCCGAGACGCGCCCGGTGGCACCGCCTGAGGCGGCATCAAAACCTTCCAGTTTGGCGATCATCTGCTCGACCGGGCCGCCGGGTGCGGCCTGGATGATGATGAAGTTGATTATCAGAATGCCCAGCAGGGTGGGGATGATCAGGAGTAGACGACGGAAGATATACGCCAGCATCTCAGTGCTCCGTGCTCGCCGGTGCGGCGCTGTCAGTGGCCGCTGGCTGCTCGCGCAGCCACCAGGTATGCAGGCCGATGTCGTACTGTGGTGTCACCTTGGGGTGGGCGAAGCGGTTCCAGTACGCCACACGCCAGGTCTTGATGTGCCAGTTGGGGATCACGTAGTGGCCCCACAGCAGCACGCGGTCTAGAGCCCGTGTGTGGGCAATCAGCTCCTGGCGCGAATCGGCCTTGATCAGGCCTTCGACGAGTTGATCGACGGCTGGATCCTTCAGCCCGATGAAGTTACGGCTGCCGGGGTTGTCGGCGCTGCTGGAGTGCCAGTATTCACGCTGTTCGTTGCCCGGCGAGTTGGACTGGGGGAAGCCGCTGACGATCAGGTCGAAATCCCGCGAGCGCAGCCGGTTGATGTATTGCGAGACGTCTACGCGGCGAATGACCAGCTCCATGCCCAGGTCTGCCAGGTTGCGTTTGAAGGGCAGCAGGACGCGTTCGAATTCGGTTTGTGCGAGCAGGAACTCGATGCTCACCGGTTGGCCGTTGGCATCGAGCATGCGATCGCCGTCGACGCGCCAGCCTGCCTGTTGCAGCAGTTGGTAGGCGCGCCGTTGTTGCTCGCGGATGATGCCGCTGCCATCGGTCTGCGGCACGCTGAACGCCTGGTCGAAGACCTGCGGCGGCACTTGTGCGCGCAAGGGTTCAAGCAGTTTCAGTTCGTCGTCGCCGGGCAGGCCGCTGGAAGCCAGTTCGGAGTTGTCGAAATAGCTGTGGGTGCGGGTGTAGGCACCATTGAATAGCTTCTTGTTGGCCCACTCGAAGTCGAACAGCAGTGACAGTGCTTCACGCACCCGGGCATCCTGAAACACCGGGCGGCGGGTGTTGAAAATAAAGCCCTGCATGCCTGTAGGGTTATGGTTTTCAATCTCTTCTTTGATAAGTTGGCCGTTGGCTACTGCGCTGGTGTTGTAAGCGGTCGCCCAGTTTTTCGCACTGGTTTCCAGCCAGTAGTCGAACTGACCTGCCTTGAGTGCTTCCAGGGCGACGGTGTTGTCGCGGTAGTAGTCAGTCACCAGGTTGTCGAAATTGTAGAAGCCCCGGTTGACCGGTAGGTCCTTGCCCCACCAGTCCTCGACCCGCTGGTAGCGAATCGAGCGACCGGCCTGCACATCGGCGACCCGATACGGGCCGCTACCCAGGGGTACTTCCAGGTTTCCACGGGTGAAATCGCGGGTTTCCCACCAGTGTTTGGGCAGCACTGGCAATTGCCCGAGGATCAGCGGTAGCTCGCGGTTGCCGGCATGCTTGAAAACAAAGCGCACGCGCTGGCTGCTTTCGACCTCGACCCGCTCGACATCGGCGTAGTAGGCACGGTACATCGGCGCGCCTTTGCTCATCAGGGTATCGAAGGTGAATTTGACGTCTTCGGCGGTAACCGGCTGACCATCGTGAAAGCGCGCTTCGCGGCGCAGGTAGAAGCGTACCCAGCTGTTGTCCGGTGCTTTCTCCATCTTCTCGGCGAGCAGGCCGTACTCGGTGAAGGGTTCATCCAGGCTGTGGCGGGTCAGGGTGTCGTAGATCATGCCGATATCGTCGGCGGCCACGCCCTTGTTGATAAACGGGTTGAGGCTGTCGAAGCCGCCGAAGCCCGCCTGGCGCAAGGTTCCGCCCTTGGGCGCATCCGGGTTGACGTAGTCGAAGTGCTGGAAGTTGGCCGGGTATTTGGGAGCTTCGTCGTACAGGGTCAGGGCATGCTTGGGCGCGGCCTGGGCCGCGAAACCGAGCAGCAGGGCAGCGCCACCTGCGAGCAGGCGTAAGCGCAAAGGGCGTGTCATCGTGCGTTCTCCGTAGGTTTCAGCCACCAGCTGCGCAGGCCCAGGGTGTAGGGCGGCGTGGTGACGAAGGCAAACCGGTTGCGGTACGCCAGGCGGTGATAGTCGATATACCAGTTGGGAATGCTGTAGTGCTGCCACAGCAGCACGCGGTCGAGGGCGCGGGTCGCGGCGATTTGCGCATCGCGGGTCTGCGCCGAGAGCAACTTGTCGATCAGGGCATCGACCACTGGATGGGCGACACCTGCGTAGTTTTTGCCGCCCTTGACGGAGGCTTGGCTGGAGTGAAAGTAAAGCGACTGCTCCAGCCCTGGGCTCAGGGTTTGCGGCAAGGTCAGCAGCACCATGTCGTAGTCGAACTGGTCGAGACGCTGCTTGTACTGAGCCCGGTCGATGGTGCGCAGATTGGCCTGAATGCCGATGCGCGCCAGGTTCTCGGTGAAAGGCTGGAGGATGCGTTCAAGGTTGGGGTTGACCAGCAGAATTTCGAATTGCAGGGGCTCGCCCTGAGCATTGAGCAGGCGCTGGCCTTTGGGCGTCCAGCCAGCTTCGGCCAATAGACCCAAGGCGCGGCGCAAGGTTTCCCGCGGGATGCCGCGGCCATCGGTCCTGGGCACCTGGAAGGCTTCATTGAACAGACGCCCCGGCAGCTGTTTGCGGTAAGGCGACAACAAGAGCCATTCCGCGCCTTCCGGTTTGCCGGTGGCGGAGAACTCACTGTTGGGGTAGTAGCTGGCCGCCCGCGTGTAGGCGCCGTTGAACAGGGTGCGGTTGGTCCACTCGAAGTCGAACATCAGCCCCAATGCCTCGCGGACCTTGCGCTGGGCAAAGGTCGTGCGGCGGGTGTTCATGAACAGGGCCTGGGTCTGGGTCGGGATGCGGTGAGCGATTTCGGCCTGCACCACATCGCCGCGTGCCACCGCCGGAAAGCGATAGCCATTGGCCCAGTTTTTTGCTTGCTGCTCGATGTAAACGTCGAACTCGCCAGCCTTGAACGCCTCGAAGGCAACATGGCTATCGCGGTAGAACTCCACCTCGACCCGGTCGAAATTGTACTTGCCCCGGTTGACCGGCAGGTTCGCGCCCCACCAGTCCTTGACGCGCTCGAAGGTCAGGCTGCGGCCGGGGCTGACCTGGGTGATGCGATAAGGACCGCTGCCCAGCGGCGGCTCAAAGGTGGTGGCCTTGAAATCGCGGTCTTTCCAGTAATGCTGGGGCAGGACCGGCAGCTCGCCAAGGCGCAGGATCAGCAGCGGATTACCGGCACGCTTGAAGACGAAGCGGATGCGGTGGCGATTGAGAATGTCGACACGCTTCACTTCCTGCAGATTGGTGCGGTACAGCGGGTGGCCTTGCTTGAGCAGGAGGCGGTAGGAAAAAGCCACATCGAAGGCGGTGATCGGCTTGCCGTCGTGAAAGCGTGCCTCGGGGCGCAGATTGAAGACCACCCAGCTGCGATCCTCGCTGTACTCCACGCTACGGGCGATCAGCCCATAGCTGGAGGCCGGCTCATCGCCTGAGGGATCGTAGGGGCCGGTGCCCGCCATCAAGGGTTCATTCAGCTCGGTGACGCCGTACTGCAAAAAGTTGGCGGTGCCCACCGGGCTGGTGCCCTTGAAGGTATAGGGGTTGAGGGTATCGAACGTCCCAGCTGCCATCATGCGCAGCGTGCCGCCTTTGGGGGCTTCGGGGTTGACCCAGTCGAAATGGGTGAAACTGGCCGGGTACTTGAGCGCGCCGAACTGGGCATAACCATGCCGCTCCACGAGGGTCGCCCCGACGGGCAGGCTGGTAGCCAGGCTGAATATCAGCAGGAGGAGGGGGCGTATCAAATCAATATCCGATCCGTGGCGGCTTAGGGAAGCGGGTTGGCACATAGGCAGCACGGTGGCAGCAACGTATACGAGGGGCAGCGGCCGGATTCATGCCCTGTCCCCCGTGTTGTCACACTGGCAGTGCCCTTGCCTCGTGCGCCGTACAGTAACAGCTTGTATCGGCTGGAAAAAGGCCAGCTCTGCGAGCTATTGCGCGCAGACAACGGCTACACTGCGGGAAAGTAATCCAAGGGGTCTTCTTTGAGCACAACCACGCACGGTCTGCAGGCCTGGATAGACCATATCAACCAGGCTGAATTGCCGGCGCTCGGCGCGGTCGTGCAGGACCTGCATCGCCTTACGCAAGCCCAGGGAGCCTCCTCGGTGCGGCAATTGGCCGACGTGCTGCTGCGCGATGCTGCTCTGACCACCCGCGTGCTGCGTGCCGGCAACAGTGCCTATTACAACCCCTCGCAGGAATCGATCAAGACCATTTCGCGGGCCATCGTCTTGCTCGGCTTCGACAATGTACGCTTGATCGGCATGTCGGTGAGTCTGATCGATGGTTTGCTGCCGCGCGCGCCGCGCCACCAATTGCTCGAGTTGCTGGCACGCTCCTTTCACGCGGCGGTGCAGGCCCGCACCATTGCCGGGTATGTACTGAGCCGGCATCAGGAAGAAGTGTTCATCGCTGCGTTGCTGTACAACTTGGGCGAGCTGGCCTTCTGGGGCAGCGGCGGGACCCAGGCGGATCAGTTGGCGGTGGCGCTGGAGCAGCCAGGCGTCAATGCAGATGCCGCTACCCGAGAGATTCTGGGGACCAGCTTTCGTCAGTTGACCCAGGGGCTGATTCGTAGCTGGAACATGGGTGACATCGCCAGCCTGGCGCAGAATGGCGCGCACCTCAGTGATCCTGCCGTCAAGTCCGTCAGTCTGGGGGTGCGGATCAGCGAGGCCGCGTTGCAGGGCTGGGAGTCACCGGCAGTTGCGCAACTGGTCGAGCAACTGGCCAGCTTCATTGGTGTAACGCCGGAGGAGGCGATGCAGCAGGTGCTGGCCAGTGCCGATGAGGCGGTCAAGGTGGCGGTCACCTTCGGCGCCGCCCGGCTGGGCGAGTTGATTCCCAGCACCGATCCCGAGCAAATCCGTCTACAGCAGGAACGGCGCCAGGTGCCGCTGCTGATGGCAAACCTGCAGGTGCTGCAACAGGCGCTGCAAGACCTGGGCATGATGGTGTCGAAACGGGCATCGGTGACCTTGGTCCTCGACACCCTGCTCAAGGGATTGCACCAGGGCGCCGGGCTGGAGCGGGTGATGCTGGTAGTGCTGGCGGATCAGCAGCGCTGTTTTCGGGCGCGCCAGGTCGTGGGTGAGGGCACTGAGGCATGGCTGCAGGCGTTCGAGTTGCCGACCGAGCAGCGCGAGCTGCCGCACATCTTCAGCTATGCGCTGCGCAATCGTGAACCGCTGTGGCTGGGGATACCCGCCACCTACAACCTCAACGAGCTGGTAACCCAGCCGATTCGCGCACATATCGGCCAGGGCATGTTCTTCATCGCGCCGCTGATGGCGGGTGCCCGTGAGATTGGTGTGCTCTACGCCGACAGTCGCCGATCGGGACGGGCGCTTAGCCATGAGCAGTTCGTGGCCTTTCAACGCTTTACCCAACTGACGGGGCGCTGCCTGGAGGCACTTGCCCGGCGCGATTGATCAGCGTGCTAGGCGCAGCGTAAGCAATTGACCTGGCTTGAGCGCGTGCCCGCTGCGCGGATTCCAGCTTTGCAGGCGCTCGAGTGCCACATTGAAGCGCTTGGCGATCAGGTACAGCGAGTCACCTTTGCGCACGCGGTAGTAGGTAACACCGTCGCGGGTCTGGGCCGGATCGGCATGCCGGGCACTGCCACTGTCCTGCAGGGCCAGCACTTGGCCGGTACGCAGGTTATTGCCCTTGAGGTTGTTCCAGCGCTGCATGTCGGCGACTGAGACCTCGTTGTCGCGGGCGATCTGCCAGAGATTGTCGCCGCTGCGCACGCGGTAGGTGCTCGGCGCTGCGGCACGCGACGCGGCGCTGTCGACCAGGGCGGTCTGCTGGGCGCCGCCGGGTTCGGCGGGGATATTCAGCACCTGACCCAGGCGCAGGTTGTTGCTGCTCAGACGGTTGATGTCCTTGAGCGTGGCGACAGTCAGGTGATGGCGGTTGGCAATGGCGTGCAGGCTGTCACCGGCGCGCACGGTATAGGTTTGCCACTCGACCTGCTTCTGGGGCTTCATCATCGACAGGTTGGCGGTGAGCAATTCGGCCTTGTCGGTGGGCACCAATAGATGCTGTGGGCCGTCGAGGGTGATGCGCTGTTTGAACGCTGGATTGAGCAGATACAGCTCATCTTCATCCAGCTCGGCCATGGCGGCGACGCGGGACAAATCGATACGTTGATTGACCGCGACCTGCTCGAAGTAGGGCTCGTTGGCGATGGGGCTCAGGCTTACGCCGTAGGCCTTGGGCGTCATCACCACCTGCGACAGGGCCAGCAGCTTGGGCACGTAGTTCTGGGTTTCGGCAGGCAGCGACAGGTTCCAGTAATCGGTCGGCAAACCGAGCTTCTGGTTGCGCTCGATGGCGCGGCTGACACGGCCCTCGCCAGCGTTGTAGGCCGCCAGGGCGAGCAACCAGTCACCGTTGAACATCTCGTGCAGGCGCGACAGGTAATTCATGGCTGCCTGGGTCGAGGCAGTTACGTCACGGCGGCCGTCGTACCAACGGGTCTGGCGCAGGTTGAAGTTGAGACCGGTGGAGGGAATGAATTGCCACAGCCCGACGGCATCGGCGTGGGAGTAGGCGAAGGGGTCGTAGGCGCTTTCGATCATCGGCAGCAGGGCCAGCTCCATCGGCATATTGCGCTCTTCCAGGCGCTCGACGATGTAGTGAATATAAGGACTGCTGCGCGCACCGGCTTTTTCGACGAAGGCAGGGTTGCTGACGAACCACAGGCGTTGCTGTTCGATGCGCGGGTTGATGCCGATTTCATCCTGCAGCTGGTAACCCTCGCGCACCCGTTCCCAGATATCGAGCGGCGCACGGGGTTTGGCTTCAAGGCTGAGCCACTCCGGCTCGCGCTCCAGGCCGACGGCGATGTCGGTTGCCTTGCCCTCATTCGCTTGGCGTGGTGCGTTGCTCTGACAGCCTGCGATAACCAGACTCAGGCACACCAGTAGCGTTCGGGAGGCCTGAGTAAATGCCTTTTGCTTCAATGAGTTACGCGAGAGAAAAGGCATAGGTTAAAAGAGCTGTCCCGAATCGAAGTCGGGCGATTCTAGGGTCTGTTCCCGTTTCGTCGCAAGCCGCGTTGCTGCGAAAAATCTCGCCAGGCTAGGCGGAGGACGCAGGGAATGGTTGTTCCCTTGCCAAGTCCTCCAACACCGCATGGCGAGATTTTCCGCGCAACCTAGGCGGCCCCACCCGAAGGGCCGGGCCAGTTTTAGCGCGATGCTGCGTTTCTCGATGGCTCATTTAGCCGGCTAAACCTCGCATCTCGTGCCTTGCCTCGCGCTAAAACTGGCTCCGGCGCGGCCGCGAACGAAACGGGAACAGACCCTAGGAACCACTCTTGTCTTGGTCAAGTTTTGACCAGGCTTTTGCGGGGGTGTCGAGGTTTCAGAAGTTGTCTTTCCAGGCGCGTAAACCGGCGAATACGCCTGTTTCGCTGGCCGCAGCCTGGCCACTGTGAGCTTCTACTGCCGCACGAACGGATGCTTGCTCACAGCGCAGAAACGGGTTGGTCGCACGTTCAAGATCGATGGACGACGGCAGGCTGATCTGCCCGGCCTCGCGCCAGGCGATGACTTCTTGCTGACGCTGGATCAGTGCAGGGTTTTCCGGCTCCACTGCACAGGCGAAGCGCAGGTTGCTGAGGGTGTACTCGTGGGTGCAGTAGACCGCAGTCTTGCCCGGCAGGGCCGCCAGGCGGGAGAGTGAGCGATGCATCTGCTCAGGCGTGCCCTCGAACAGCCGGCCGCAGCCAGCGGCAAACAGGGAATCGCCACAGAACAGCCAATGCTGGTCGGGCTGGTAGTAGGCGATATGCCCCAGGGTGTGGCCGGGGACATCGATAACCTGAAACTTCAGGCCAAGGACTTCGATGGCATCGCCATCGGCCAGGGCCTGATCGCGCTGGGGTATGCGTTCATTTGCCGGGCCCGACACCCGTGCGCCCGTCGCAGCCTTGAGTGCAGCAACCCCGCCAACATGGTCGGCATGGTGGTGGGTAATCAGGATGTCGCGCAGTTGCCAACCGGGGTTGGCGGCCAGCCAGGCCAGGACCGGGGCTGCATCGCCAGGGTCGACGACGGCGCAGCAGCGCTGCTCGGTGTCCTGTACCAGCCAGATGTAGTTATCGCTAAAGGCGGGCAGTGCATCGATTTTTAACATGATCCGGGTCGCTAAGCAGATGACAAAGGTGCATCTTAGGCTGCATTGCCCCCCTAGGCTATGCAGGAGCCCATGATGACCGACCAACCCTTTGCCCAGGCCGATGCCGACTGGTTGAGCCTGATCGCAACGGCGCGCCAGTGGTTCGACGGCCCCCATGGTCAGTTATTGCTGCAGCATGAGCGCGCCCTGCTGGAAGATGAGCTGGCGCGTTTCTTTGGTGGTTATCTGGTGCACTACGGTCCCTCGGCAGCGCCGTCTCCCGCAGCGGTGCAGATCCAGCGCAGCGTGCGCCTGGGGGCGCCTTTTGCCGGGGTCGAGATCGTTTGTGAGGAACAGGCCTGGCCGCTGGTCGAGCATGCGGCCGATGTGGTGGTGCTGCAGCATGGCCTGGATTTCAGCCTGTCGCCCCACGGTTTGCTGCGCGAGGCCGCGCGCAGCGTACGCCCGGGCGGCCATTTGCTGATCGTTGGGGTCAACCCGGCCAGTGCCTGGGGTGCGCGGCGCTGGTTTAGCTGTGACGCGTTGCAGCAGGCGCGCTGCATTGCGCCTGGGCGGGTCAGTGACTGGTTGCACCTGCTCGGTTTCGCGCTGGAGAAACGCCGTTTCGGGTGCTATTGTCCGCCGCTTGCTTCGAGCACCTGGCAACGTCGCCTGGCACCGCTCGAGGCCTGGGGTCAGGCCTGGCAGTCGCCGGGCGGTGGCTTCTATCTATTGGTGGCGCGCAAGCTGGTAGTCGGCTTGCGGCCACTGCGTCAACCCCGGCGCGAACCCATGGGCAAACTGGTACCGATGCCAGTGGCCAAGGTCAGCCGACGCAATTCCGAGTCGTAATGTCGAACATGAACGAACAGGTAGAGATTTACACCGACGGCGCCTGCAAAGGTAATCCGGGGGTGGGTGGTTGGGGCGCCTTGCTGGTGTTCAAGGGCGTGGAAAAGGAACTCTGGGGCGGTGAGGCCCAGACCACCAACAACCGCATGGAGCTGACCGCAGCGATTCGCGCCCTGGCCGAACTCAAGCGCCCCTGCGAGGTACGCCTGGTGACCGACTCCCAATACGTCATGCAGGGTATTCAGGACTGGATGCCGAACTGGAAGAAGCGCGGTTGGAAAACCTCCACCAAACAGCCGGTGAAGAATGCAGACCTGTGGGTCCAGCTCGACGAGCAGGTCAACCGCCACAGCGTCACCTGGCAGTGGATCCGCGGACATACCGGACATGCCGGCAATGAACGGGCCGACCAGTTGGCCAACCGTGGCGTGGATGAAATCAGGAGCCTGAAACATGCGTAGTATCGTGTTGGACACCGAAACCACCGGCATGCCGGTTACCGATGGCCATCGCATCATCGAGATCGGCTGCGTGGAGCTGATGGGACGACGTCTCACCGGTCGGCATTTCCATGTCTACCTGCAGCCGGATCGCGAGATCGACGAGGGCGCGATTGCCGTTCATGGCATCACCAACGAATTCGTCGCCGACAAGCCGCGCTTCAAGGACGTGGCCGATGAGTTCTTCGCGTTCATCAAGGACGCGCAGCTGATCATCCACAACGCGCCCTTCGACGTGGGCTTTATCAATAACGAATTCGCGCTGCTTGGCCAGCAGGAACGCGCTGATATCAGCGAGCACTGCTCGATCCTCGATACGCTGGTGATGGCCCGTGAGCGCCACCCAGGGCAGCGCAACAGCCTGGATGCCCTGTGCAAGCGCTATGGCGTCGACAACTCGGGCCGCGACCTGCACGGCGCCTTGCTCGATGCCGAGATTCTCGCCGATGTCTACCTGACCATGACCGGCGGGCAGACCAACCTGTCCCTGGCCGGCGATGGCTCAGAAGGTGACAGCAATGGCCGTCAGGCACCCAGCCCGATTCGCCGCTTGCCGCAAACGCGCCTGCGTACTCGGGTGATCCAGGCTACGGCCGAGGAAATCGCCGCCCACCAGGCGCGCCTGGCGGTGATCGAAAAGGCCGCCGGTGCCCCGGCACTCTGGACTCAGCTGGAGCAGGGCAACCGCGGCAACTGAGGCGTGCGCGGAGTTATCCGCGTGCGACCTTTTCTGTCGGGGCTGGGTTTAGGGGGTTACGCGCTGCCGTTGGACTCTCTACCCTGAGGCGACTGCTCAGCCAGGCGCCCGCCCATGTATAAAGACCTCAAATTCCCCGTCCTCATCGTCCATCGCGACATCAAGGCCGACACGGTCGCCGGTGATCGCGTGCGTGCGATTGCCCGGGAGCTGGAGCTGGATGGCTTCAGCATTCTTTCCACGGGCAGTTCCGCGGAAGGTCGGATAGTCGCTTCGACGCACCATGGCCTGGCCTGCATCCTGGTCGCCGCCGAAGGTGCCGGGGAAGACAAGCGCCTGCTGCAGGACATGGTCGAGTTGATCCGCATCGCTCGCCAGCGTGCGCCGCAACTGCCGATCTTCGCCATTGGTGAGCAGGTCACCATCGAGAACGCGCCGGCCGAGGCGATGATCGACCTCAACCAGTTACGCGGCATCCTCTACCTGTTCGAGGACACCGTGCCGTTCCTCGCCCGGCAGGTGGCGCGGGCCGCACGCAATTACCTGGATGGGCTGCTGCCGCCGTTCTTCAAGGCCCTGGTGCAGCACACCGCGCAGTCCAACTACTCCTGGCACACGCCCGGCCATGGCGGCGGTGTGGCGTATCGCAAGAGTCCGGTGGGCCAGGCGTTTCACCAGTTTTTCGGCGAGAACACCCTGCGCTCGGATCTCTCGGTATCGGTGCCGGAGCTGGGCTCCTTGCTCGACCACACCGGGCCGCTGGCCGAAGCCGAAGCGCGGGCGGCGCGCAACTTTGGCGCCGACCACACCTATTTTGTGATCAACGGCACCTCGACGGCGAACAAGATCGTCTGGCACTCGATGGTCGCCCGTGACGACCTGGTGCTGGTGGATCGCAACTGCCACAAGTCGATCCTGCATTCGATCATCATGACCGGCGCCATCCCGCTTTATCTGTGCCCGGAGCGCAACGAGCTGGGCATCATCGGGCCGATTCCGCTGTCCGAATTCAGCCGTGGTGCGATCCAGGCCAAGATCGCCGCCAGCCCGCTGGCCCGCGATCGCGGCATCGACCCGGGCCAGGCACGGGTCAAGCTGGTAGTGGTGACCAACTCGACCTACGACGGCCTCTGTTACAACGCCGAGCTGATCAAGCAGACCCTAGGCGACAGCGTTGATGTGCTGCATTTCGATGAGGCCTGGTACGCCTACGCGGCCTTCCACGAGTTCTACAGTGGCCGCTACGGCATGGGCACGGCGCGCACCGCCAATGCGCCGCTGGTGTTCAGCACCCACTCCACGCACAAGTTGCTGGCGGCATTCAGCCAGGCCTCGATGATCCATGTGCAGGATGGCGGGCAACGCAAGCTTGACCCGGACCGCTTCAACGAAGCTTTCATGATGCACATCTCCACCTCGCCGCAGTACGGCATCATCGCTTCGCTGGACGTGGCCTCGGCCATGATGGAAGGCCCGGCTGGCCGCTCGCTGATTCAGGAAACCTTCGACGAGGCCCTGAGCTTTCGCCGGGCGCTGGCCAACTTGCGACAAAATCTTCCTGCTGATGACTGGTGGTTCGGCATCTGGCAACCACCGGCGGTGGAAGGCTGCGAGGTCGTCAGCACCGCCGACTGGCTGTTGCAGCCCGAGGCTGACTGGCATGGTTTCGGCGAGATTGCCGAAGACTATGTGCTGCTCGATCCGATCAAGGTCACCCTGGTGACACCGGGCCTGACCGCCGGCGGGCGGCTGGATGCGCGCGGCATTCCGGCGGCGGTGGTCAGCAAGTTTCTCTGGGAGCGTGGCCTGGTGGTGGAAAAAACCGGCCTGTATTCCTTCCTGGTGCTGTTCTCCATGGGCATCACCAAAGGCAAATGGAGCACCTTGCTGACCGAGTTGCTGGAGTTCAAGCGCAGCTACGATGCCAACCTGCCGCTGACTCAGGTGCTGCCCTCCATCGCCCAGGCCGGCGCTCGCGTTTACCAAGGCATGGGCCTGCGTGATCTGTGTAACGCGCTGCACGACTGTTATCGCGCCAACGCGACCGCCAAGGCGCTGAAACGCATGTATACGGTGTTGCCTGAAGTGGCGTTGCGCCCAGCCGATGCTTACAACCACCTGGTGCGTGGCGAGGTCGAGGCCGTGCCGATCGATGCGCTGGAAGGCCGCATTGCTGCAGTGATGCTGGTGCCTTACCCGCCCGGCATTCCGCTGATCATGCCCGGCGAGCGCTTCACTGCCGCGACCCGCTCGATCATTGACTACCTGCAGTTTGCCCGAACATTCAGCGATAGTTTTCCGGGGTTCGATGCCGATGTGCATGGCCTGCAGAGCTGTGCCGAGCACGGCTATACGGTGGACTGCCTGAGCACCTGAGAAGAGCGTTTTGCCCCGGTAGAATGCCGATAGATCAAGCGCTTAACCCAATTAGGCAGAAAAAGCCTCAACTGTGACGGCTGCGTCACAGTGGTCGGCATCGACTTTTGTGGCTTGATTGTTATAGTTGCGCGAATGTATCGGAGCCTGTGCCGGCCAGCTGCCCAGCAGTTGGCAGCTGCGCTCCGACCGGTTTGCGACTACCCCGCGCCCATGCGCCTGCTGCGAAGGATGACTGCCGTGTCCGACTACACCGCCTTTCGTGTCGAGCTGGCCGACAAAATTGCCCATGTGATCATCAATCGTCCGGAAAAGATCAACGCCATGAATGCGGCGTTCTGGACCGAGATCATCGACATATTCCGCTGGGTCGACAGCACCGATGAGGTGCGCGTCGTGGTGCTCTCCGGTGCCGGCAAGCATTTTTCCTCGGGTATCGACCTGATGATGCTGGCCTCCATCGGTAACCAGTTGGGCAAGGATGTCGGCCGCAATGCCGAAACCCTGCGGCGCAAGATTCTCGAGCTGCAAGCGTCTTTCAACGCGGTCGATGCCTGCCGCAAACCGGTGCTCGCGGCGATCCAGGGCTATTGCCTGGGCGGCGCGATCGACCTGATTGCCGCCTGCGACATGCGCTATTCGACGGTCGATGCGCAGTTCGCCATTCGCGAGATCGATATCGGCATGGCCGCGGACGTCGGCACCCTGCAGCGCCTGCCACGGATTATCGGCGACGGCATGATGCGCGAGCTGGCATTCACCGGGCGTACCATTGAGGGCGATGAAGCCCAAGCCATCGGCCTGGTCAACCGCACCTACATCGATGCCGATGCGTTGCTTGCCGGGGTCATGGGCCTGGCTCGGCAAATAGCCGAGAAATCCCCGGTGGCGCTGCGCGGCACCAAGGAAATGATCCGTTACATGCGTGATCACCGCGTTGACGATGGCCTCGAGTACGTGGCCACCTGGAACGCAGCGATGTTGCAGTCGGTCGACCTTCGTGTCGCCATGGCCGCACAGATGAACAAGCAGAAGCCGGAGTTTGCGGACTGATGCGCGCCCGCAGTTGTTCCATTTACAGGCGCGGGAGGCGCATTAGCTCATGGTAACCGGTGCAACGTCCCTCAGCCTGGTGCGCGACGAGCTGTTCACCACGATGGAGGAGGCTGAGTCCAGCCTCGAGCAATTCATCGCCGAGCGGCATAACGGCAGCCTGCTGCAGCAGGCTGTCGAAAGCCTGCATCAGGTGCGCGGTACGCTCAATCTGATCGAGTTGGCAGGCGCCGAGTTGCTGGCCCAGGAAGTGCTCGATCAGGCGACCGATATCCCGGCGGGTGCCGGTGAAGAGCGCGATGTTCAACTGTCGGCTCTGAGCAACGCCCTGCATGTGCTGCGCCGCTACCTGGAAAACGTCGACGCTCATCGCCAGGAACTGCCGGAGCTGCTGCTGCCGGCCATCAATGACCTGCGCCAGGCCGGTGGTCAGCCGCCATTGCCGGAGTGCTTTTTCTTCAGCGTGCGCCTCGACCAGCAGCGTCCCGAAACGCCGCTGCTCGACCTCGACCCGAGCGTGCGTGCCAGCGAAAGCCGACGGTTGCGGCATATGTATCAGGTCGGCTTGCTGGGCCTGATTCGCGAGCAGAATATAGCCGCCAGCCTCAAACTGATGGGCCGTGCCCTGGCGCGTCTGGATCGCTTGTATGCCAATCAGCCGGGCGGGCGTCTGTGCTGGATCGGTGCTGCTGCCCTGGAGGCCCAGGCCGACGGTCAGTTGTTGCCGCGCAAGGCGCGCAAGCAGCTGTTTTCCCGGCTCGACCGGGAGCTCAAGCAAATGGTCGTCAATACAGCTTACGACCCGCCCCGCAGCCTGCTCAAGGAGCTGCTCTATCTGGTTGCCCTGGCCGACACCCAGGGGCCTCGGGCGGCGTCTGTGCGAGCGCTTTTTGGCCTGACGCCATTGCCTTTTACCGACCACCTGCTCGAGGAGCAGTACCAACAGCTGGCCGGCCCTGGCCAAGCCGTGATGCGCTCGCTCAGCTCGGCGATTCGTGAAGAACTCGCCAGCCTCAAGGACATGCTCGACCTGATCGAGCGCGGCAGCCTGGAGGACGATGCATTGAGCAGCCTGCATGCGCTGCTTGGCAAACTAAGCAAGACCCTGGGTATGGTAGGGCTCAGCTCGGCGGGTAACGCGCTGGCGCTGCAACTGCAAACCGTGGCTGGCTGGAGCGCCGCCGTAGCGCCGCCTTCCGATGAGCTGGTGCGCCTGGCTGATGCTGTGCTTTATGTCGAGGGCATGGTGGCTAGCCTGGAACGTGGCGAGCGACAAGGCGCTCGGGCGAGCGATGCTGCAGGGCAGGGCGAGGCGCAGTCGTTCGCCGAGCATCAGCTCTACGAGGCACGCATTGTCGTGGTTGATGAAGCCCAGGCCGGGCTGGCCCTGGCCAAGCGGGCGATCACCGCCTACCTGGAAGCCGGCGGCGACCGCATGCACCTGGCCAATGTCCCTTTCAGCCTGCAGGCCGTGCGCGGAGGCCTGTGGTTTCTCGATCAGCCCCGCGCGGCGCGCCTGGTGGGCGCCTGTGCCGACTACATCCAGACGCAAATGCTCGAAGCGCCGCAGATGCCGGCCGAGCCGCTGCTGGAAACCCTGGCCGATGCCCTGAGCAGCCTGGAGTATTACCTGGAAGCCGGCGCTGTATTGCGCCCGGAAACCCAGCCCAGCGTTCTCGACCTGGCCGAGGAGAGCATTCGCGCCCTGGGTCTGCCGGTGGCGGCCTAAATGGACGCCGGCTGGCAGCCGGGTCTGCTCGACCCGCAACAACCTGGCGGTTGGGCGCTGGTGCATTGTCGCCAGCAATTTCTGGCGGATGCCAATGGTTTGCTGTTTCCGCGCGACTGGTTGAAGCGCCAGGAGCCGGCAGTGCTCGCCGAGCATGGTATTGGCCATCTTGCTGGTGATGCGCTGTATGTGCTGGAGGCTGAGCAGCCTTTCGATATGCCGGGTTGTCATTGGCAGAGCCTGCGCCAAGTCATGTTGCAAGGCGATGCCGAGACCTTTCGCATGCTTGGCTATGCCAGCCAGATTGGCACCTGGGCACGGCAGCACCGTTTCTGTGGCAGTTGTGGTGGCGTCATGCGCGCGTTTAGCCACGAGCGCGCCATGCACTGTGCGCGGTGCGAGCTGCATCACTATCCGCGCTTATCCCCGAGCATGATCGTGCTGGTCACGCGAGGTGACGAGCTGCTGCTGGCGCGCTCGCCGCGCTTCGTCAGTGGCGTGTACAGCACCTTGGCCGGGTTCGTCGAGCCGGGCGAGTCAGTTGAGCAGTGCGTCAGCCGTGAGGTGCGCGAAGAAGTCGGCGTGGAAGTCGCCAACGTGCGCTATGTCGGCAGCCAGGGTTGGCCGTTTCCCCATTCGCTGATGCTGGGTTTCCATGCCGACTACGCCAGTGGCGAGATCGTCATGCAGCCTGAAGAGATCGAGGATGCGCGCTGGTTTCATCTCGACGCACTGCCGCCGTTGCCAGCCCCGCGCTCGATTGCTCGTTACCTGATCGATCTGTACGTGGCCCGGCGCCAGGGACTGCCTGAGCCGACCCTGCAGGGTTAGCCGCCCACCCAGTGCTGCCAGACCAGCCGTGCGGTGATCGCCAGCACCACGCAGATAAACACCGGACGAATAAAACGCGAGCCGCCACTGATGGCGGTGCGGGCGCCAATAAAGGCGCCGACCATCAGCGAACTGCCCATGCACAGTCCGAGTATCCAGTCGACCTGCCCACTGGCAATAAAGATGCTCAGGGCGCAGGCATTGCTGACGAAGTTCATGGTCCGCGCCACGCCGCTGGCGCGCACCAGGTCCAAGGGGTAGAGCAGCAGCGTGCTGACTGTCCAGAACGCGCCTGTGCCGGGGCCGGCGACGCCGTCGTAAAAGCCCAGGCCAAGGCCTTGTGGCCATTGCCGGCGTCTGGCAATGGGCGCATCGGCGTTGACTGGGGCCTCTGGTGTACGGCCGAACAGCAAGTACAACCCGCAGGCGAATACCGCTACCGGCAGCAGCAGATTCAGCCACTCCGCCGGCATCCACTGCGCGGCGATGGCTCCGATAAAGGCGCCTATGGCGGTGCCGAGTAGTGCATTGAGCCATTGCCGAGGATGGAACAGCTTGCGCCGATAGAAGGTAAAGCTGGCCGCGGCCGCGCCGAAGGTGGAGCTCAGCTTGTTGGTGCCCAGCACCAGGTGTGGCGGCAGCCCGGCGGTGAGCAGCGCCGGAATGGTCAGCAGGCCGCCACCGCCAGCAACGGCATCGATAAAGCCGGCAGCGAAGGCAACTAGCGCGAGAATCAGCAGTGTGCTCGGATCGACCGCGAGCTCGAAAGGAAATGGCATGGAAAAAGACGACCTGTATCAGATTGTTCAGCGTTGTCGCTGTTCGGAGGCTGGAGCAGCTGCGCATAATGCCGGCATTTTCCAGCAGAAGGAATGGATTGATGCAGTATGACGGCCTGGCCTGGGCAACCGCGCTGTTGGCGCTGCTGGCAGTGGTGATCGCCGCGCGTATCCTGTTCGATACACGCTGGTTTTTGGGGTGGTTACGGGGCACCTGTGGCCTGGCGTTTCTGGCGCTGGCGGGGCTTATCGGCCTGGTAGCCTACGACCTGTTGAGCTATGCGCCTTTGCCGGATGGCAAGCCACTGGTCACCCTGAGTTTCAAAGCCGAAGGCAATGCCTATCGAGCCACGTTATTGGAGGGCGAGCGCGAGCGTAGCGTGACCCTGGAGGGCGATCTCTGGCAGCTGGATGCCCGGCTGTTGCAGTGGAAGGGCCTGGCCGCGCTGATCGGCTTGCAGCCTGGCTATCGCCTTGAGCGTTTGTCCGGGCGCTTTCTGGCCATCGAGCAGCAGTCCATGGCTCAGCACGACAAGGTGGCGTTGGCCGAGAGTCTCTATGGCATCGACCTATGGCGCTGGTTGCGGCTGGGCCGGCATGATCTGTTCCTGTTCGATGCTCAGGCCCGCCGGGTGACCTACCTGCCGATTGCCGATGATGCTGTTTACAGCGTCAGCCTGACGCCCACCGGCTTGCTCGCCCAGCCGCTCAATCAGGCGGCAAAGACGGCGTTGCAGAACTGGCAATAACAGTTGTTTGATCATGCAAAAAGGGACCTGCGGGTCCCTTTTTTATGTGCGCCCAGCATGGGCGCAATCTTGTGGGTGAAAGTCCCGCCGTAAGCTGACCACAGCGAACGAAGTGAAGCGCAACTGCATGAGGGCGACTGAGTGTGGGAAGGAAGCGTGAATCGAAGCCATGAGCCGATGTACAAGAATCGGATACAAGGCGGAGCCGATCAGGGCGAGCGGGCATAAAATCGCGAAGCTCTTGTGGTCAAGGATCAGGCTGCGTAAATCCGGCGGTTGTGTGGTGAAGGATTGCGTTCTTACCTGGGGAGATCTCGCTTTGTGCCTGAAAGGGCGACGGCGCAAGTCGGAGCGAGAAGTCAGCAGAGGCCGTAGTAGTCTTTTTTTTGACGAAGGGCCGAACGAGAGAAAGCGTTATAGGCCATGTTGATGCGAGAAACCGGAAGTCAGATGCCTGCCAAACGCAGGGCGGACGGAGATAACGAGCGGTGAAACCGTGAGAAATCCCGTCAGCGACGAGGTCAATCGCCCGCAAGATGAATCCGAAAACGCAGGGCAAGGGCTGCTGGGACGGGCCTTTGCGAGAGAAAACCTGAAGCGGGCGTGGAAACGGGTCAAGGCCAACAAGGGGGCAGCGGGCGTCGACGGTCTGGATATTGAACAGACGGCCGATCATCTACTGACCCGGTGGGCGGCGATTTGCGAACAGCTTCTTTCAGGTGTCTACCGGCCCAGCCCGGTACGACGTGTGGTCATCCCCAAACCTGACGGCGGTCAGCGCGAGTTGGGAATTCCAACGGTCACCGATCGCCTGATCCAACAAGCGTTGCTGCAAGTCTTACAGCCATTACTCGATCCTACTTTCAGTGAGCACAGCTACGGCTTTCGCCCGGGACGCTGTGCGCAGGGCGCCGTTTTGGCTGCTCAGCGCCATGTTTCCTCGGGGCGTAAAGTGGTGGTGGATGTTGATCTGGAGAAGTTCTTCGACCGGGTCGATCATGACATCTTGATGGATCGTCTACGCAAGCGGATTGCGGATCGGGCGGTTATCCGGCTGATCCGCGCCTATCTGGATGCGGGAACGATGATCGATGGCGTGGTCGAGAAAAGTCGCTGCGGGGCGCCGCAAGGCGGCCCGCTGTCACCATTGCTGGCGAATGTGCTGCTGGACGAAGTGGATCGGGAGCTTGAACGTCGAGGTCATTGTTTTGTGCGCTATGCCGACGATGCGAATGTCTATGTTCGCACTCATAAAGCAGGTCAGCGGGTAATGACTTTACTCAAGCGTCTGTATGAAAAGCTGCACTTGAGTGTCAACGAGAGCAAGAGTGCGGTGGCCAGTGCGTTTGGTCGCAAGTTTCTGGGCTACGCATTATGGACGGCCCGAGGCGAAGTCAAACGTGCGGTTTCGTACAAAGCGCAGAAGCAGTTCAAGCAGAAAATCCGATGGCTCACGCGGCGTTCGTGTGGCCGTAGCTTGCAGCAGGTTGTTGATCGATTAAGGCCCTACATGCTTGGTTGGAAGGCTTATTTCGGCTTGTCGCAAACCCCGAGAGTCTGGCGAGAGCTGGATGAATGGATACGGCACCGACTACGGGCTATTCAGCTCAAGCAATGGCGGCGTAGTCCAACGATCTATCGCGAGCTGCGTAGGTTAGGTGCAAGTGAGGCTGTTGCTCGAAAAGTGGCGGGAAACTCTCGCTGCTGGTGGCGCAATAGCGCTCTTGAGCTCAATCGAGTGCTCGATATAGCGAGTTTCGACAGGATGGGTATGCCGCGTCTCTCCTGACCTCAATCTCTCGAACCGCCCGGTGCGGAACCGCATGCCGGGTGGTGTGGCAGGGGAACGGCCTGCGAAGGCCGTCCCCTATGCCGATTGGCTATGTCCCAAAATCGTGTTGCATCTCGTGCAAGCCATCACGCAGCACCAGGGTGAACTAGCGAACACGCGTAGACATCATGGATTGACCTGCCCCACCTCGAGAACGCGGGTTATGTTTTCGGGGTGGGAAACACCTTCAACACAGAGCCGCATCGAGGGGGACAGGTCATGAATGAGTTTAACCAAGTCTATGTGGGTTTGGACGTACACAAAGCGACAATTGCCGTGGCAGTGGCCCGGACGGGGCGTGGTGATCCGTACTATCACGGTACTATCGAGAACAGTGCCGCCGCGCTGCGTAAGCTGCTCAAGCAGTTGAGCCAGTCGGGCGAGGCGTTGAGTTTCTGCTACGAGGCCGGCCCCTGC
>NZ_FOFP01000013.1:0-122405 GCF_900110925.1 Pseudomonas cuatrocienegasensis
GCAAACAACTGGAGCCGCCTGGAGCGCTACGTCGAAGGCGGGCACCTGCCCATCGATAACAACCGCGCCGAAAACGCCATCCGCCCGTTTGTCATCGGCCGCAAGAACTGGCTGTTCAGCGATACGCCCAAAGGTGCCACCGCCAGCGCCCAGATCTACAGCCTGATCGAAACCGCCAAGGCCAACGGGCAAGAACCCTACGCTTGGCTGCGCCATGTGCTTGATCGTCTACCGACCGCCAGCAGCGTTGAGGACTACGAAGCGCTGCTACCGTGGAACTGCTCTCCAGCGCCTGCCTCTGCTTCCTGAAAACAAACTCCGTCCGCCAGGACGGGGTTTATGGAGCGCTTACGCTACTTTAATACGGCCTGCCACATTGATAATGTGCTCCATAAACTCCACCAGCCCATAGCGCGCTTATCTTTGGATGCTGACTTCCATTTATTGTTTTGAAGATACTGAGCCACTTATCTCTCAGGGAGCTGCAGCGCTAGGCAGAGTGCCAAGGCTAATCTTCGCCGATCAGCATGCCGTGCATGACTACGCAGGTTTCATCTCGGAACTGTAATTTGAGCGGGTCGCGCATGGCGATAACCCACCCCTTACTGATCAGATAATCGATGTGCGCTCGTAAAGCTGGGAGGTAGCGTTGCTCTTGCATGAACCAGTCCTTTGTTACCTGCAGAATTGCCTTAATACGGCGAATAGAACCACCACGCACACCATCAAGCATGCGAAGAAGCATAGTGGCTTTTCGCCTGTCATGACAGCGCTAATTATTGGGGTGTGACAACCGAGAGCCGGACATCACTGGAGGCAGTAGGCTTGCACTGCTACAACGCCGTGCCCGCAAAAGCGGGCATCAAGCGAGACCTGCAAGACGCCAGCGACGCCGAGCGCCTGAGCGTTCGCCAACACCGCAGACAGCCATTGCTTGATCATGGACAAAACCCAACCGCAGGTTGCCGGCAAGACCACCCTGAGCCTGGCCGTGAACTACCTGGTGAGAAACTGGAGCGCTGGATCGAAGGCGCAAACCTGCCCATCGACAACAACAGCGCCGAGAACGCCATCCGCCCCATCGTCAACGGCTGCAAGAACTGGCTGTTCAGCGACACACCCAAACTTCGTATTTTTACAGCCACGAGCCTGCGCCCGTGACGCAGGGCCCCAAGTATCTGTGAAGATAGTGATTTCACCGTACGACTCAGGAAGCAGGACGTGTGTATATAAAATAATCAGAGAGCCTTTTTCAGCCCCTCTTAAATCCCAGAAAGCATATCCATTTAAGGCACTTTTCTTAACACTGGTCGCTGCCCTAAAAAGCACCAAGACAAAATAAAATAGCGTTCAAATAATTTATGGACCCCGATGCACGCGGCAAGCGTAACAAATAAAGCAGTCACCACATGCACAGCAATACTCTCAACGCCAATATAATGCAGAGCTACTCTGGTCGCGGCAAGAAAGAACACATGAAACAAAAATATCGTATATGAATAACACCCAATGTACGCAAGAAAACTGGATTTCAGCCTTGAGTAATACAAGGTCGCACAACCGGAAAGGCCGATCAGATACCCACAAAAACTGATTCTTCCTACGCCTCCAAAATTTGACTGCATATAATATTTACCGACCAGCCCAAGCAATAACGAGCAGATTAATACAACCTTCAAACGCTTCGACAGTTCAAAGCCATAAAGACGCAGCAGGCTGCCCAGTAAGAAATAAGGCAGTAGGTATATAAACCCCGAAAACGAGAAAAACTGGATGCTTTTAGGTATATAAAAAGATAAAAATACCGAGGCAAAAAAAGAATAGAGCAACGTCTTTCGATTAACCCCTACCGTCAACGACAGGAAGACCAAAAACAAAAAAACCAAGAATATTGCATGGATAAACCAATAATGAAAGCGTGCATAGTAGAGAATAGATAAGTAGTAACCAATCCCTGGCGCTTCGACTTGCACATGGGAGTAACCACTATTGGCCTGAACGAATAAAAACGCTCCACCAACACAGATAAGCGGAAAATATAAGCGTTTAACTTTACCCACCAGAAGCACACGCTCTTCGCCTTTATTTAAACCCCTAAAAGAAAAAACCACACCGCCAAGAAATGCAAAAAGCGGCATCCGTAGATTCTCAAATAGCACATTGAAACTTGACCACGGCGAGTCCGATGGCAGACCTAAACCCACGTCCGAATCACTGCCAATAATATGGAATACCACAAGGAGAATACAGGCCACTCCCCTTAGAGAATCTAAGTGTGAAACTCTCATGCTATTGCTCACAGAAAGCCTATATTAAAAACAAAAATAACCTATATGCTCATGGTGATACACAATGACCGACGCCAGGACTTAAGCAAGTTCATACTTTAAACAGCTCAGCACTGTCATAACACGGCCGACCATTGAGGCCGGCCAGGTACTAAACAGACTTATCCAGATAGATCAGTGTGCGGAACAAGAATATGGGGTTGCCCAATATATAGCGCTGAAATAATCGCTTCGGCTCGCGCAGCAGGCGAAATACCCACTCACAACCAAGACGGCGCAGCCACTGTGGAGCCCGGGTGACTTTACCGCCGAGGAAATCCAAAATCGCGCCCCCGCACACAATCAGGCACGGCGCGCCACTGACAGCCAGTCTAGCGGCAACAACTTCCTGCTTAGGCATGCCCATACCCAGCACGATCAACTCTGGCTGCAGTTGCTGCGCTAAGTCGAGGTAGTGTTCCACCTCAGCAAAACCATGCTCGGCAGAAACCACATTTACCGCAAACATGGTTTCGCTACACTGCACAGCGCTCATCAGAAAGGGCTCTTCGGTGCCCCAAAAGGCCACACGGCGCCCCTTATAGGCCGCCAGTAATTTGGGAATAAAATCGGTCCCATTCATATTTAGTCCCGGCGTTAAGCCAAGCCGGCGAAACAGGATGGTCATACCGGAACCGTCTCGCAACAGCACATCAGCAGCCGCGAGGGCGTTGTAATAATCGCGGCTACCCGCCACTAAGTTCATGGCATGGGCATTGACGAAGCCCAGCACTGTCGGCGCCTTCGGTTTCGACAAAAATTCAATCAAACGTTGTTCATCCTCGGGATCGCCGACCACCCGGAGTTTGTCGACAAGCGCGCGCCAGCGTTGCTGCCAAGGCAAAGAATCCATCAGTGCTCATCCCGTTTCGAACGAACCCAATCAACCTGGCGCTTGAGCAG
Source organism: Pseudomonas cuatrocienegasensis (assembly GCF_900110925.1). Lineage (GTDB taxonomy): Bacteria > Pseudomonadota > Gammaproteobacteria > Pseudomonadales > Pseudomonadaceae > Aquipseudomonas > Aquipseudomonas cuatrocienegasensis. The sequence goes on from NZ_FOFP01000013.1 coordinate 3,231, forward strand.
AAAGCCCAGGTACAGGGGGATTTTTTTCGCGGCGTAAAAGGGCGCATACAGCAGAGACATGAACGAAATAATCTCGCGCCCGCAACGAGACCACGCCAGCAGGATGGTGCTGCCCAACATTGCCACCCCGACCGTTGCAATCATCGCCGGCGCCAGCAGACCGCTCAGGCCAAACAGCAGCCAGGCCAGGACGAATAGCGCAACAGCCACCAGGGTCAATAAAGCCAGCGGTGGAACCAGCAAATCGAGGGTCATGCCCAACAGCTTCCAGTTACGCCGCCCAAGCGACTCGACAAGCAATTTGGGCGCATCGCTGAGGATCACCCCGAGGTGACCATGCTCCCAGCGCGTACGTTGGCTGCTCAAGCCCTCCTCGCTGCGCGGAAAATAACTGCTGACGTTGGCATCGGGGCAGAACAGTGGCGGCTTGCCGTTGCGGCAAAAGTCCAAGCCCATCTTCAAATCTTCAACTATGTGGCCGCTGGCCAGGTCGATCAGCGCCAGATCGCGCCAGACAAAGGCCATACCCGAGCCCATCAGTTGGCAAGGCCAGCCGAGGCGCACCCAGCCGGTCGGACGCAGCAGATTCTTCACGCACCAGGCGAATTCGGCAATGCGAACTTTCAAGCCGGAACCTTGCGGCGCATGCATCAGATACAGCGCCTGGGTCGGCCGCCCGGACTGGATACAGCGACTTGCCAGACAGTCAATCGACCCCTCACGCACCTGACAATCGGCATCGACAATAATCAACACTTCAGGCGCATCCGCTGCCAGATAGCGCACGCCAAAATCCAGCGCATAGCCCTTACCGCGCTGCTGTTCATTACTGCGCTCGGCTACCTCCGCTCCCGCCGCCCTGACCAACACGGCGGTGTCATCCGTACAGTTATCCGCCACCACCAGCAGGCGGTCGCCCTCACGCAACTGCGGCAAAAGGCTATTCAGCGTTGCGGTAATAACCGAAGACTCATTGTGCGCGGGCACCAACACGGCCACTCGCGGGCGTAATAGCGGCGATGAAGGCTTCGACCGCGCAGGCAGGTAGGCAAGAACCACTTGCAGGAACAGCACCAATACCGGCAAAAAGATGACGATCAGCAGTGCACTCAATAACCAATTGAGAAAAACCATCATGCTTGCGCCTCGAACAACACGGCCAACTTGGCGGCCTCGGTATCGATATCATGCCTCTCCAGCACCCGCTGATAAGCCGCCTCGCCCATGCGCGTCAATGTCTCAGCAGATTGCGCTAGGCAATCCGCCAACGCCACGGCCAACGCTTCAACCGATCCAGCGGGGAACAACCAGCCATTCTCACCGTGGCAAACCAGCTCCGGAATACCCGCGACATAGGTGGTCAGCACCGGCCGGCGCAACGCCATCGCCTCCATGATCACCACTGGCAAGCCTTCGGCAAAGCTCGGTAGCACCAGGGCCCGCGCCGCGAGGATTTCCGAGCGTACCTGCTCGCTGCTGATCCAACCGGTGATACGCACGCGCGCCTGCAAGCCGTAACGCTTGATCAATGCCTCGATCTCGGCACGCATCTCGCCATCACCGGCCAGCACGATCTCAAACTCATGCCCCTGCTCAGCCAGCAAGCCCGCGGCCTGGATCAACAACAGTTGCCCCTTCTGCTCGCACAAGCGGCCCACGCATACCAGGCGCGGCGCAGTGGCCATGGGGACCGGTGGCACATCGTGAAACGTGCGCTCCAGCCCGCAATGCACCACCTTCACCTTTGACCAGTGCGCATGCTCCACCCAGCGAAACAGCTGACTACGCCCATAGGAGCTAATCGCCACAACGAAGGCCGCCCGGCGCACCTTCTCGCCCAAATGAATGAATTGCGGTTTATCGAACTCTTCCGGGCCATGCACGGTAAAGCTGTAGGCCGGCCCTCCCAAAGCTTCGGCCAGCATCACCACTTCAGCGGAATTGGTACCGAAATGAGCATGTACATGGGTTGCACCAAACTCGCGCAACCAGGGCAACAGGCGACAGGCCTCAGCCAAATAGACCAGGTGGTATGGCCAGGCGCGGTCGGCGCGCCGGCCCATGCGCAACGCCAGCAGGAGAGCCGAAAAGAACCGTCGCGGCTGCTCACGCAGCGTTTGGAAAACCGGCCGCAGCAGGCCACTTAAGCCCTCCTGCAACACATAGCGCGTGCGCCCGCGTTCGCGCAGGTCTTCGTCATCCACCAGCCCGTCATCCCAGCCGCGCAAGGCGATGCGCTGCACCTCAAAACCGTTGCGCTCCAGCGCGAGAATCTCTCTGCGAATAAAGCTATGGCTAACCTTGGGGTATTGATTGATAAAGTAGGCAATACGCATCGATTCAATCTTCCTGACAAGGTCGAGGTTTAACAACAGCAGGAACGCCTACCGCCATACAATTATCCGGTACATCGACCAGCACCACAGCATTGGCACCAATCACCACATGATTGCCAATCCTTATCGGCCCTAATATTTTTGCCCCTGCGCCAATATCCACATGGCCACCTATCTGCGGGGCTGCGCCAGAACCGCGCGTCCCGATCGTAACCTGTTGGAAGATCAGACAATTGGGGCCGATTTTCGCATCCGGGTGGATAACCACACCGTTGGCATGGGGTAGCAACAAGCCACCCGCTATCTGCGAGGTGATAGGAATATCCGCCCCGGTGATGACACTCCAGAAGCGATGACGAAGCACCGCCCACTTCTGCAGCAATAACGACAGTGGGTTATGCGAACCACGATGCTGCTGGTAGGCGCGGATGCTCGCGAGCAATGCCCGCGAGGGCGCCCAGGCAAACAGCGCCTTGTGCTCACGCAACATGTCAGGAATTTCAGCCGATGGCACAGACACTCAGTTCACCTATTTATATTCGATCAGCGTTGTCTTGCCAGCACCAACCCGACTCAACAGAAACTTGACCTGACCGAGCATCTCCGGAAACTTGCCCAGCACCAGAAACAGCGCCGGCAACCAGTTCTCGCGAGCGCTCCCCTCTCCCCGCAAGGCGAGTCGCGCAACCTGCAACGGGTAGACCAGCAGCAGAATCAGCCCCAACCAACCCAAGATCAGGCAGGCAAGTACAACGCCCACAGGTATGCCCAACCCCCATAGCCAGGCACGCCGAGACTCACGCAGCCAGTGCCGCTCAGGTGAGGCGCCATGCAGAAATGCCCCCTCGGCAAACGCGTGACCACCGCGCAGCGTGCGCCGCCACCACTGGCCAAAGCTTGTCATAGCGGCATCATGCAATGTCATTTCAGCGTCCAAGCGCCAGACTTTCCAGCCGGCCGCACGTAGCCGCACGCATAACTCCGGCTCTTCTCCGGCGATCAGATCGGCGCGGAAACCGGCCTCAGCCGTGAAGGCATCGGCCCGCATCAGCGCATCGCCCCCACAGGCTTTCGCCTCACCGATGGGGGTGTCCCATTCAAGGTCACATAAATAATTGTAAATAGAGCGTTGCGGAAACCGCTCACGACGCCGACCACAGACCACAGCAACCGAGGGATGCTCTTGTAGAAACGCTTGAGCCTTGGCCAGCCAATCAGCGGCTACCTCGCAATCACCATCGACAAACTGCACGTACTCGATTTCTGGCAGCAGTCGCTGCAAACACTGGAAACCTTCATTGCGCGCACGCGCAGCCGTGAAGGGCAGTCTCATATCCAGCGCGACAACCTCAACCCCAAGCCCTTGTGCCATTTGCACGGAACCGTCAGTTGAGCCGGAGTCGACATATACAACCTTGTCAGCTGTACCGAGCAATGACGCCAGGCAGCGTTCAAGGCGTCCGCCCTCATTACGACCGATAACAACTACGCCGACGCCTGTAGTCATGATCTTCACTCAGCGCCGCATCAGCGCGTTTTTCAACAGCCGTAAATAGGCCGCGCCGTGGCGCACTAGCGGCATAGTGTCATACCAACGCAGGTCATGGATGTCTGTGCGTGACGCACGCTGGAAGCCAAGCTCTGGCGTAATCAATAACGTCTTGAACTGCGGGTTAGCACGCCTGAACCAGTTATAAGCACCATCAACGTGCATAGGGCCACCGTCGGGATCTCCCGCAGGCCGACTGAGTATTTGCTCCAAGTAGTGCACGGCCGCCGAGATCGCCTCGCCCTGAAAAACCACGAAATGGGTCGTCCCGATCAGCTCATCCGGTTGACTCTCGACTATCCCGTCATGGGCCAGGCCGCGAGAAGGCTGCGCCATGTGGTAACCGCCATAGAACATTGACCAATTGGTACTTGCCAGCCGTTCGATAACAGACGCAATCCGCACATTGAAATTCGCGGCAAAGTCCAAGTCGTCCTCGAAAATCGCCACGCGCTGCAACCCCAGCCGCTGCGCCGTACGTAAAACACCCAGATGGCTCATAAAGCAGCCCCTTGCACCAATGCTGGGAAACCCGTCAGGCGAATCTGGCCGCACAGCTGGAAAGAGCTCGATATTGGCATCATCAAGGCTCAGCCCTATACCTTTCAACTGAGTGGCCATCTCAGCTTGGCGATCCGTACGCGCAGGCAGATTGATGATAAAAATTCGTTCGAAATAGTCCAGTGGATGATTCATCAGCATTCCTGAGTTAGTTTCAGTGCACAGCTTGATACACGCTCACTGTTGCGCTGCGGCGATTTTCTGAGTTCCATCACTGGCTTTTCACGGTTATCTGCGGCTTGACAGCAAGCACCACAGAGTTTGCAGGCACAGACTGAGCCAGTACTGCGTTAGCTCCGATAAAACTGTCATCGCCAACTTCGATACCGCCTACGATTACCGCTCCGGCGCCAATGTCACAGCGACTGCCGATGACGGGCTTCAGCCACCTAGGATCGCCACGATGTTTGACGCCAAAGGTGGTGTTTTGTCGGATATGCACATCATCGCCAATGACCAGAGCGCCCAACACCATGCCACCGTGATGCCAGATGCGCACACGACGACCAACCACCACGGTGTACTTGAGGCTGATGCCGCAAAGCCATTCAACCAACTTCTCCAGCACCTTGTAGAGCAGCGAGAACGGCATGCGTAGCCAGCGATTAGCAATACCCATGCGCCAGTTACCAAAACGCTGCACGACCAGGGCCCAAAAACCCTGACTGAACAAATCACGCTCATGGGTGATGAAATCCTCCTTGATCAGCGCCAGAAAACCGATCCCAGGTGGATTGCAATTGCGCGTACCGAGCAGAACATCAGACTCGGGTCGAACCTTTGATGAGTCGGCCATAGTGCCCCGCCTCACAGGTAGTAATAGCGCAAGAAGTCCCACCATAAACGAGGAGGATCCTCACAGGGCTTGCGCCGTAAGCACTGCCATAGCCGGCCGAGCGGATAGCTCAACAGCCAAGCCAGGTTCGCCATATGCAGGTAAAGACCTCCAAAATTCTTACGGAAAAAATACGCCCTGGAATCGAACCAGTACTTGGGCCTGCGTTTGAGCATGCGGGTAGACCCCGTCACCCCGGACGCCTGGCCGACCAGATGCACCACGCTAAAGTCCGGCCAGTACCAAACCTGAAAGCCTTGAGCCTGGGCGGCCAAGCAGTAATCAGTTTCCTCGAAGTACATAAAGTAGTTTTCGTCCATAAGGCCGACGCGTCGCACAACATCGGCCCGTATAAAAAGACTGGCTCCGCTGACCCAGTCGACCGGCATAGCAACCGGGCTAGGAGCTGGCGCCACCTGAAAACGCTGCAGCAGTCGCGAAACCGGACCGAAAGCCAGAGCCGAATCCACTTCAGAGAAAATACTCGGTTTCCTGAAGGCACTACGGCGCACCGTGCCATCCTCGTCCTCAACTTTTGAACCAATAATGCCGACCAGTGGGTTCGTCTGCATAAACTCCAACAGTGGCAAAATACTTTCGTTCTTCAAATAAGTATCAGGGTTCAATAGCCACACCACATCGGCAGAAACATCAGCAAGCGGCAAGAAGTATTGGCGTAACACTTCGTTATTGCCGTAGGCAAAACCACCATTGCGCGCCGACTGCATAAAAGTCGCCGGAACGCGCAGCTGCATGTTCGCCAGGCCCTGCTGAAGAACTTCCGCCGAGTCGTCGCCGGAACAGTTGTCAATCACCACCGCACTGACATCCAGCCCCGGGTGAACAATCTTCTCCAGCGAGCGCAAACAGTCCAACGCCAAGCCTGGCGTACGGTAATTAACAATGACAACTAACAGCCTCATAAAAAACCTCGCACTTTTTAGTGTGCTCGCGCGAATGACTTCGTACAGCTTTAACTACACATCATCAACAATCACGACAACCAAAAGCAATCAATCACACCAGCTTATATTAGGATACCGGCCAGCCATGGAAAACTCATAGACCGCACGATTCTTCCCATAAGAATTATCGAAAAAATGCACTTCTTTATTGAGCAGTAACGAAACAATACATACATGCAATCTATCTGTACGCACCACATCGAATTGACTGACAAAGCCAATAAAAGACCGCGTCGCAATTACAGAATCTAAAACTGACATACTATCTGCCGCGAGCATCTGAGAGACATCAAAATTAGCCAATGCATCGGCCCTTCCAGTACCCTCAACGTCTCCCCTAAATGAATTGAGCGTATTACGCTGACTTGCATTTTTAAATCTATGGAGCAAAACTCTGACAAAGCGTTTTGCAGTCCTTAATGGCCTATTCAGCCAGGCACTTTCGGAAATTCCTGCAGAAGTTAATAACGCCGAAACATCAAGAGATAAAGCAACATCATCCATCAAGTGTACTTTTGCAGAACTTACAAACCGCGAAACATAATCATATGAAACCTGCTCCCTGCAAATGATATCCACATTCGAACCTAATGCCGAAACCAACTCCGAATAACCGACGATGGTATGGGGGAGAATAACAAGGCGCTTCGCATGCTCATGGTGCCGAGAGATAAAATTCCTAGCATTCGGATAAGGAGCGACTAAATTACCACCGCCACCATAGAAAATCACTGCACCTTTGGTTTTAGACGGATCAATATCCAAAGGAACAACACTATAGTCAATTCCGAGTCGATCAAGTAACTGATATTCTGCACAAGCGATTACTGAATCACCCGCATTACCTGGGTTCGGCGCAAACAGTACACGCTCACCAACAAAATTTTTTAAGAAAGCCTCAATAGTAGACTTCAAATCAACACCCCCCAAAACTCATTATTACCGCAGGCAAAATCGCCATTGCGCACCGACGGCATAAAAGTCGCTGGAACGCGCAGATACATTTGCGCCAGGCCCTGCTGAAGAAATTCCGCCGAGTCGTCGCCTGAGCAATTGCCGACTACCACCGCACTGATATCCTGCCTTGCTGGACAATTTCTCGGACAATCGAAAATAGGCGCTTACCAAGCCTGGCGCACAGTCATGGGCTGATGACAACCAACAGTTTAATGAATAAATATTTCCCTCAGATTTCTTTTTATGTTCGCGAAAATATTAATTCCGCAACATCACTGTCTCGTTATGTCTTTTCGCCGAAGAAGAATGTCGAGCGCATGACCTTAAGCATCGGCTCTATGCGCGGGTCATAAGCACCTTCGCGTTGCCGGATCAGCTCAATCCACGGATAGGTTTCAGCACGCGCTTCCATTCGCGCCACCAACTCTTCGGTCGTGCAAATGACTTTTGCCGGATTACCACCAACCACCACGCCCGGCGGCACATCCTTGGTGACTACTGCTCCCGCTGAAACAATGGAATCCGGGCCTATATTGACACGCGGCATGACAATAGCCCCATAGCCGATAAAGCAGTTGTCGCGTATATCGATGGGGCCGACTGAATCAAGTTTTTTATCAAAGCGGGCATTGAGTATACGGATCACGCCGTCATGCCCAAGCAACGTACAATCAGCCAAGGTCACATTGCTGCCGATCCGCACCAAGGTGGGATCGGTAATATTACAGCCAAGGCTAATTCGCACGCTTTGGCCCACAGAGTGTAACCCGCCCCAACGGGCCAAGTACTCGGCCCACTCGAAAGCGCTGGGGCTACACAGCCGCTTATATAGCGAGCGTCCACGCCCGGTTCGTCTGGCGATAAACGCCACTGCCCGCCTAACCACCCCAATCATTCTGTTTGCCTCGAAAGACCAGCGCTTTACAAAAACCGACAACAGTGACAATCACTCTTTACGGCCAGACATACCGCTCACGTAGAAGATTCAAATAGCAATCCTTATGCCATAAAGCAAAATACAAATTGTCACCATGCACCTACCCATGTCAGCTGCATTCAGGTGTCTCTGCTTACTAAACCTTCATACGCTCATCAAGATGATCGGCCAGTCTCAAGGCAAGTTGCAGGATAGGCATAGTAGGATTACAGGCACCGCCTGTAGCAAAAATACTGCTTCCAGCCACATACAAATTATCCACACCGAATACTTTGCAATTCTTGTCGACTACGCCATATTCAGCAGTTTCTGCCATTCGTGTAGTCCCCATGTGATGGGCATGGGGGTTAACCTCAAGCGGCAGATCGATGTCATAGATATTTTCATGTAATTTGACGAAACCAAGACCCGCTTCGGAAAACCGTTTCGCGACTTCAAGCCCGAGCGTTTTAATAGTCTTTCGATCTTCGGGGCTAAGCTCCCAGTGCAGGTTTGCTTTGCGCACCCCTAACCCATCACGCTCATCAAGTAATGAGACACGACTTTTCTGGTTAGGCACCTGCTCAATTAACGTGCTAATCAACCCATCACCCGGGCAATTGAACTTTGCAATAAAATCAACTTTATCGGCAACACCGATTTCACACGCTATATTCTTGAAAAAATCTTTTATCGCAGCTGTGCGGCCATAAGATTTAACCTCAGCAAGCAACGAAAAAGTCATATTCCCTTTACCAACCTGGTGCTTCTCGATAAAGGCATCCGTGGTGAAATATTGACGTCGCGACGTACCCAAGTCACCGGCCAGAATAAAAGTCCCAATATCAATATTCAGGTGCTCCATAAAACAGCTACCCGTAATACCGTCCTGACTGGTAACCCCTGCAGCAAGCAAAGACTCACTATTCAGTAGCTGTCTCGCATTCTCGATTGCACCCGCAGCCAGCACATAATGCCTAGCCTTGATATTCCCTCGTCGCAGATCGTAATCAGACACCACTACAGCCGCTATCTCACCCGTCTCGCTAGCAAAGTCCAGATCAACACAATTGCAATTAATAAATACATCCAGTCCTTCGGTATCACGCAACGCTTGGTCGTACTTCTGGGCAAATCGTGTCGGCGGGCTGAGCAAGAAACGGTCAGCATCAAAATCACCGCCGGGCAGAGCCTCATTAATAGCCTTGAAATCAGACTTGGCAGGCAAGTCCAAAATATCCATGGCTTGCGCCAAGTAATGCTCAATTTCGGAAAAGGCTATTGGCCAACCGGGTAGGCCACCAGCAGTCGGCATGGCGAAATCAGACCGCTCAAAGGGCCGACAACGACCGGTCCAGTGGTTAGAGGTCCCTCCAAGAAAGCGCAGGCGCATTGCATCGACATATGCATTGAGCCCCGAAGAGGTGGATTGATAAAGTGCTTGAGAACGCGCCGAGTATTCATGACCGCCGCCCTCGACGAGGGCTACACGCCAGCCATTCCCGGCCAAACGCAACGCCAGCGTAATACCCGCAGGCCCACCACCTACAATGCAGACGTCGTAAAGCTCAAGGAGTTCTTTCTGAGACTGGTAATCTCTAATCATCTTGGTGCCCGCCGAAAATACTGGGCTGGCAACACCCATCCATTGACAACGACGAAATCCGAACGCTCATCCGCAGGTAACTCAATAATCTTGTGAAGCCCCCACGTCGCCGCCCCCACGCCCAGAAGAGCCAGCACTCGAAGAAAGCCTCTACGCCCAATGCCAGTTTTTCTTTTATCAATAGCTTGCATAAACCAAAGCTCCATATGCATTTAATTACAAAAGCACGAGAATATAAATTTACTTAGAGCGCCATTAAACACTCATCAATGGCCGCTCACTTCTGCATCCAAAAGCCACAGACACAGGCGTCAAATATATTCTAAAAACCTCATCAGCAACGCTCCGAGCAAAGCGCCCAGCGGCAACATCGGCAATACAACAAGCTCGCGCCGCACATCGAATAGACCCAAGCGGCGATTTATATACACAACAAAAAAAAGTGTAGGGAGCGAATACAGGGCAACACCCCACAATGCATAAGTCGTGCCGCCCAACGCCAGCAGCAACGGGAGCAACGTCCATAGCGAAACGAAGCGAATGAGGTTATCCACAGCCAGGTATTTGGTTAAGCCCAGGGCAAGCCACGCTTGATGAGCAAGCGTGAAGCGCAAGGTAAAAAGAGAGAGCGACAGAATGGCCAGCTTATTGCCCGCATCGGCATAACGCGCATCGTACAGCCAACTGATAATCAGCGGGCTAAGCGTCAATAGCAGGCCACAGGCAAATAGCAAAGCAAGATCGATAAACAGCCGGAAGCGGTAATACAAAGCGCGCAGTCGCACCGCATCGCCACCTCTTGCCAGCTCACTCAAGGCCGGTAGCGCCACTGCCGCAGCCAATCGACGCACGGCAATTTCGATGGCCCCCAGTAGCAGCACGGCAATGGAGTAAACGCCCAGCTCGGCGGCCGACATGCTACCGCCAAACCAAATACGATCGCCATGGGCGGCCAGCACTCCTACCGCCGACGACAGCAACACCCAGCGCCCGAAAGCGATCAGCTCCTTAAGTGCCGAACTGTCCCATTGCAACCGGTTGGCTGGCCCATGAAACCAGACATGACTGAGCGTTGTGCTGACCATGGTAGCCGCCAAACCGGCAGCCACCAGCGACCAGATCGAGCGGGTAAAATAACCCATAACAAGCATAACCAGCAGCCCGACAAGCTGCGAGGCAAACTCAGCGAGCACCACCTTACGCTGCTGGAAGGTGCGAAAGGCCAAGGCCAGCTTGGTCGACTGGAACCCGGTCATCACTGCGGTAAAACCGGTGACCGCTAATACCAGAGGCAACTCAGGCGCCGCATAGGTCGACCCCGCAGGCGATAGGTTGATAACTTGCGCATACCAAGCAAAGCTAGCAACCAGCAGCGACAGCGCGAAAAGCACAAAACCGCGCAGAATCTGTACCGTCCAGGCGGTATTGAGAAACACCGGATCACTGCCGCGAGGGCTTTGGATAATGTTCTGGCGCAAGCCCATGTCGGACAGCAAGGCCAGAACCACCGCAACAGTGGTGGCGATGACCATGACGCCAAACATTTCCGGCATCAGCAGGCGAGCCATGACGAGATTGCCCCCCAAGCGCATAGCCTGGGAGGTTACAAGGGCACCCAAATTCCAAACGCTTGCAGATAACGCCCGTCTGCGAAGGTTCATAGATGGTGATATATCACCGGAAGCCATAACATCGTTCCCTGATTCAGTGGCTAGCAAGTTACCATACTGGCCATTAGGACATACATCTTCACCCACCCATAACCCAGGTTTTTTCGATACCCCATGCCTGAGCACTTACGCGCACTCATCGTCATTCTGGTTCTGGCCTGCATCGTTTTTGCCTTTGCACGCAGCCCAGCTGCTGATCTGATCCCAAACAGCGACTTCAAACGTCGACGTAACCTTTGGTTAGCACTCTCAGTTCTGGCTTTTATTTCACACAGCTTTTGGCTCTATGCATTGATTACGGTGGTTGTGCTGACCATCGCCCAGCGCCGTGAACGCAACCCTTTGGCCCTGTTCTTCATACTTTTATTCCTCATACCACCTGCACCCGTGCCGGTTCCCGGATTCGGCCTGATCAACTATTTCTTCATACTTGATCATTTACGCCTGCTTGCACTGTTGATTTTGTTGCCCGCTTTTGTAGCGTTAGCCAGGCGAGCAGGCACACTGCCGTTTGGCCGTACCTGGCCAGACAAACTGCTGGCACTGCACCTGCTGTTGAGCGCCCTGCTGCACCTGCGCGAAACCACACTCACTGACACCTTACGTCAGACGCTGTACCTGTTCACCGATGTATTTTTGCCCTATTACGTAGCCAGCCGAGCACTCAAGCAACTCAGCGAGTTCAAGGACGCCATGCTGGCATTTGCCTTGGCGGCCATGGTGCTGGCACTGATTGGCGTATTCGAATATACCCGCCACTGGCTGCTGTATAACTCGTTGATCGATGCCATGGGCATGCGCGGGGGCATGTCCAATTACCTGGGCCGCGGCGGCTCACTACGAGCAAGCGCCAGCACGGGGCAAGCCATTGTGCTCGGCTACATAATCAGCGTGGCGATAGGCTTCTATCTGTTCTTGCACTCCAGCGTGCGCAGCCGGTTGCAGCAACGCCTCGGCGCCCTGTTGCTGGCCGCGGGTTTATTTGCACCACTGTCGCGCGGCCCTTGGGTCGGCGCAGCCGCGATGATCATGGTGTTTATTGCCACTGGCCGCAACGCAGCCAAACGCTTGATGCTGTTGGGGCTTGCGGCACTACTCTCGCTCCCCCTGCTGAGCATTATCCCGGGCGGCAACAAGCTGATCGATTTACTGCCTTACATCGGCACACTCGAGAAAGGCAACATCACCTACCGCGAGCGCTTGTTCGATAATGCGGTGATTGTCATACAGCGCAACCCCTTGCTCGGCTCTGTCGATTTCCTCAACACACCTGAAATGCGATCAATGATTCAGGGGCAAGGCATCATCGACATCGTTAACACCTACCTCAGAGTGACATTGGAGAGTGGATTGCTTGGCCTGGCACTTTTCGCCGGTTTCTTTGCAACCATTGTGCTTGGCATTCGCAAGTCTCTGCGCACCTTTCAGGATAAAGACGATGAAACCTTGCGGCTTGGCCGCGCATTATTGGCTACCCTGCTAGGGGTGCTACTCACAATTACAACTGTAAGCAGCATTTCAGCGATCCCTGTGGTGTATTGGTCTCTGGCAGGGCTTGGCGTTGCCTATATTCAGATGGTGCGGAGCCTTAAACCCCTTCATGTGACAACCCCGATTGCCACTTAGCTTCATCTGCGCACCGGCCAGGCCGCAAGCCTGGGAGTGCCCACTTTTCAACCAGGTGACGTCCATGAATACTCTTCTGCGCCGCATCAAGACCTTCTTGTTCCTTGTGCCCCTGGGCCTTTCCCCATCTGCTGGCTGGGCATCAGACTGGGTCGCCAGCGTGGATGAGCGCAGCGGCTTACCGCTGCTGATGCAAGGCGGAAACCCCGCCATTTCGGCCTCCCTCAATTTCTGGGGAAGCAACTGGGCCTGGGCCTATATGCCTACCGAGTTCAAGGTAGCGGCACCTTATCGCTATACCTTGGCCGGCGAAAACAAAGCGTTGGACTTCAAGCTATCCGCCAATATTCAGAAGGAAAATCAACAGACCTTAGTCTGGGACGTCAGCCTAGACGCTAGAAGTGCAAAGCAAGACGTGATCGGTGGCGGCATCATTTTCAAATTCGACCTGGCCACCCTTGGCAGCGAAATGGGCGATCCGGTATTGCTACCCGATAACCGCGGTTGGTCCTGGGGGAAAACGCCTGATAGACAAATCACAATGCATGTTGAGCCCGCCCTGGCCAAAACGTATTTTGAGAAGGGCAACAAAACTCAGCTGCGTGCATTTTTCATCGAAGGCGCCATCACACCGGGCGTCAAGAACTTCCAGGTCACTTTGACCATTGACGGCGACATAGCCCTTGGCCCAACCTCAGCCGAGCGTTTTGGTTTAGTCGACCCTAAAACCTGGCCCAGCGATAAAGTCGACTGGAAAACCTCCCCGGTGGATCTTTCCTTCCTCAACGAACAAGAAAAACCTGCTGGCAAACGTGGCTTTGTCAAGGCATCGGGCGAACAGCTGCTATTTGCCGACAATACTCCCGCGCGTTTCTGGGGCACAAATCTGTCGGCTTACACGTTATTCGGCACCCCGGATGATGCAATTAAACAGCAAGCCCGCCGCCTTTCGGCGCTGGGCTTCAATCTTGTGCGCTTGCACCACCATGATTCTGCCTGGGTAAACCCAAATATTTTTGGCGACAAAAAGTTCATAAGCAATACCCAGCAAGTGAGCGCCGAGGCACAGGCAAAACTTGATTGGTGGATAAAGTGCCTGAAAGATGAGGGTATTTATGTCTGGCTTGACCTGCATGTAGGACGAACACTCAAGGACGGTGACAACATCTACGGCTTCGATGAGATACGCAAAGGTAAGGATGAGGCAAGCCTCAAGGGCTACGCCTACGTCAATATCACCATTCAGCAAGCAATGAAGCGTTTTGCCGAGGCTTATCTAACTCATGTGAACCCACATACCGGCCTTACCTACAAGGATGATCCAGCGATCGCCGCTGTATTGATCACCAACGAGAACGACATTACCCACCACTTTGGCAATGCTCTTTTGCCAGACAAGAAGGTGCCTGATCACAACGCGATTTATATGAGCGAAGCAGAGAACTTTGCCCGCCAGCACAATCTACCCAAAAATAAAATTTGGCGCGCCTGGGAACATGGGCCATCGAAGCTATTCCTAAACGATCTGGAACAACGCTTCAACGTGGACATGATTCAACACCTGCGTGAACTGGGCGTAAAAGTCCCAATTGCGACCACCAGCACGTGGGGCGGCAATGGACTGAGCTCTCTTCCAGCCCTTACGGCAGGCGACGTAATCGATGTGCACAGCTATGGCGGTGCAGGTCAACTGGAAAAGAACCCACTCTCTAGTGACGGTATGTTGCATTGGATTGCCGCAGGCCAAGTGGCAGGCAAACCACTGACAGTGACTGAGTGGAACGCCGAACCCTTCCCGACGCCGGATCGCCACACGCTGCCGCTCTACATGGCGGGTATGGCCAGCCATCAAGGCTGGGATGCCATGATGCAATATGCGTACAGTCAGGAAAGGTTGACTGAGCGCCGGATATCGGCCTCAAACTGGCACGCTTACAACGATCCGGCCCTGCTAGCAACCCTTCCTGCTGCAGCACTCATGTACCGCCGTGGCGATATTCGCGAGGCGCTGACAACCTACGTATTTGCACCGACGACATCCACCTTATTCAATCAGCAGATCACACCCAAGAACTCAGTTGCACTGCGCACAGCCGTCGAGAAAGGTAAGCTGCAAATTGCGATGCCCTACACCACGGAACTGCCGTGGCTTGAACAGAGTACGTTTTCCTCCCAGGCACAAGTAATAAATGACCCCCGCCAGTCACTGCTCAATGCCGGCGCAAGCGAGTCAACCACAGATACGGGCGAACTGAAACGCAACTGGCGAAAAGGTATCTATACAATCAATACAGCTCGTACCCTGGCTGCGACAGGCTGGATTGGTGGGGAATCGATTGTACTTGGCGCGCTCAATATCCAAGTGAATACTCCAAACGCCAGTGTTGCGGTACAAAGCATGGACAGCACGCCTGTAGGCCAGTCAAGGAATTTGCTAATCTCACTGGGTACCCGCGCTGTTCCCAGGGATGGAAAAAAGACACCCTTCTATGTAGAACCACTTGAGGGGACACTGACTTTACAAGCCCCCGAAGGCTTGAAGCTGTTTACTCCTGGCATACTTGCACAAATGAAGGAATTGCCCGTGACCTACAGTGACGGACGCTACACAATAAAACTTGACGATAGACAGATGTCAAACTGGCTATTTTTGAGATAATTCACAGTCTCGCATGGCATAGACTGTGGCTTGTGCGAACACTCTGCAGGCCTTAACGCAGCACCTGCATAAATTTTCATCCAGCACCAAGTCTGTGCGATCTAAGCCATTGAGCTACAACAGCGACACCGCAGCATATTCGCCACAGGGCGTGGCAGATAAGAAAGTACTCCTGGCAGTACAAGATAACACTCGGACATAACCTTAAACTTTTACGCTTGCGCGAATCTCAACCCGCGCTGAAACAGTACCGATTTGCAGGAGATGCAGATGAAGTTTCTGGTTGTTGGCGGTGCGGGCTATATCGGCTCTCACATGGTCAAGCATCTGCTTGATGCTAATCACCTAGTGGTAGTAGCGGACAACTTCTCCACGGGATACCGGGCCGCGCTGCTCGGCGGCATACTGGAAGAGCTGGATATAGCCGATGCAGCAGCGCTTGATGCCTTATTCGCTGCGCACCATTTCGATGCAGTATTTCACTTCGCTTCGTTTATTCAGGTCGGCGAATCCGTTAGCGAACCGGCCAAGTACTACGCGAACAATTTCTCCGCGACCCTGACCCTTCTCCAGGCCATGGCGCGAGCGCAAATCAAGAACTTCATCTTCTCGTCGACTGCAGCCGTCTATGGCGATCCGGTCTATATGCCTATTGACGAGGAACACCCTAAAGCTGCGATCAACCCCTACGGTCGTAGCAAATGGATGGTGGAGCAAATGCTGGAGGACTTCGACCGGGCATACGGGCTCAAGTCGGTATGCTTGCGCTACTTTAACGCCGCAGGAGCTGACCCTGAAGGCTTGTTAGGGGAGCGTCATGAGCCGGAGACTCATCTAATTCCACTGATACTCCAGGCAGCATCTTGCCGTCGGCCAGCAATCACCGTATTCGGCCGCGACTACGATACCCCCGACGGAACCTGTATCCGTGATTACATTCACGTTGCCGATCTTGTAAAGGCGCATGCCCTTGCAGTGGACTATCTAATGGCCGGAGGTGAAAGCAGTGCATTCAACCTAGGTAATGGTCAGGGATTTTCGGTACAGGAAGTGATAGATACAGCACGCCGCGTCACCGGTCGAGCTATCACCGTCAGCGATGCTCCGCGGCGCGCAGGTGACCCTCCGCGTCTTGTCGCTGACGCACGCAGAGCCACTGCCGTGCTTGGTTGGCAGCCACAATATGCATCGATTGAGCAAATAGTGATGCACGCCTGGGCTTGGGAGCAACAATACCCCTGGACTAACAATCCGAGCGAGTAACGTGCGCGGCGTGAAGCCCGCACATTCTCCCTTATCGGCCCTGTATCGGTATCTCCGTAACCAGCGGGAGACCCTGGCCAGTCGCGACTATTAATAACTGTATGTACGCGGCTCAATTTCGATCTTATTGAGTACCGTACCAATCAAATTAGCCGCTGGCAGATGGTGTAGACAGTCCTCGATTTCTTTCTTGCTGTTCATGCCATTGGCGACGACCAGGAGGACGCAGTCGATTTTCGGCAACACTGCTATTGCGTCATCGCAGCTCAGCAACGGCGGCAGGTCAAAAATAACAATACGTGAGTCGTAGCGCTCACGCAGATCAGTGATCAAATTACCAACAGCTACCGAAGAAAGCACTTCAGTGGAGTGCGAAACTGACTTGCGTGTCGGTAACACCACAAAACGCGGTAAGGATGGATTGACCAGAACATCTTGTAATTCTGCTTCGCCCGACAGCAAGTCGTTTAGTGACTGCTCCATCGGCAGGCCAAGGTAAGCACCCACCTTGGGACGGCGAAGGTCGAAGTCAACCAATAACGCTGTTTTAGTCGTGTGGTGAGCGATGCTCATTGCCAAGTTAATGGCCACTACCGTTTTCCCGGCTTCGGGAGTGGGGGAAGTAATCGCAAGAGTACGCCAGCCATTTTCTTCCATGATTTTCAACACTTGCGTACGCAGCAAATCGAAAGACCAACTCATGTTCGAGTTTTTGTTGTAGGCAACAATCCGATTTCGCTCAAGGAGTTCCGCACGCAAGGAAATAACCTTGGTCTGCACATAATTGAGCGCACCAAGCTCAGCAAGAGGCTGCGCGACTGCAGACGAGGCTTGTGGCTTGGCTATAAAACCTGAGGAGGCTTGCTTCTTGGCTTTTTCGATGGCTTGCTTAATTCGTTCCATTGCTATTTGCCTTACTCAAACCGGGCCAGAGCTTTAAATACCAGAAGGTCCAGCGGCATGTATAGGAGATGCAGTAGCACCAGTGAGGTCACAACTACCAAGATCGCAGAAACGATCATGATCGCCAGCCACCTTCTGCGGCGTTTCAGTTCAGCTTGAGTAAAGATGTATGGAATCGAGACTAATATACGCTTACCCAGCACGCTGGTCAGGGCATCAGCGCCGCGGACACGCTGGTTCAAGGTTTCCAGAAAAACGACCATCCCGCCCGAACCTGCCAGGGCGAGGAAAAAACCTAGTGCTGCAATTTTCTTACGATTGGGTTTGACCGGCCTTTCTGGCATTAGCGGTGGTTCGAGAAGTACAAAACGCTCAGCCTTGTTTTCCTGCTCGAGGTTTTCAGAGATCTGCGCACCCATTTGCTTCGTGCGAATTTCTTCATATTTCTTGCGAGCATTCTCGTGGTCACGCATCAGTGTGACTAGGCCGCGCTCAATTTGTGGCGTCTGCAAAATTTGGCGCTCGTAGCCTTCTATCTTGGCAAGCAAAGCTTGCCTCTGTGCGGCAAGTGACACAACGCGAGCGTTAGCGGCCGCTATTTTGGCCTGAACTCTGGCAACCTCCAAATCGCTCTGCGATAAGGCGCTCTCACCGTCGCTGCCGGATGCTTCGAGCGCATCAATTTGACGTTTGAGCGCCCGCACATCAGGGTGCGCTTCTTTATATAGGGAGAGAAGCTGGGTGTACTCGGCTTTCAGACTGGCCAAATTTGGCGACGCATTTGCAGTCGGGTAGGCCGACCCTGTCTTGGCTGTTAAGCCAGCGTTTGCGGCGGACAACTCCAGATCCAGAAACCGCAGTTCTTCCTGTGCCGTCTTGTAGTCCCGATCAACTTCTTTCAATTCCGCCTCTGTGCGTGACAACATGTTCATGCGCAGTTCTTGATGTTCTGGCAGAGCGTTACCGTTGTCTTGCTTGAAAGCAGCAAGCTGATTTTCCAATCTTTCTAGCTCTACCCTGAGCTTGTCTGCCTCACGGGTCAGAAACTCCGTGGTTTCACTTGCACGTTCGGTCCGCTGCTTGATGTTCTCGTCAAGAAACAACGTAACCAGTTCATTCGCAACCTTGTTCGCAATATCAGGCCGCTGATGCTCGAAGGAAACTCGAAAGGCAATGGTAGCCAAGCCGCGCCCCTTGACCTCCGCATTGACCAGAGAAACTCGTATCGAAGTACGCATTTCATCGATCTTCTCTGAAACCGTCAGCGACTTACCATCACTACTGAAGAGCTTGTATTTGTCGATGATACGCAGCAGGTGTTCACGGGTCATCACACGCTGGCGAATGATCTCGATGCGCTCGTCAGCATAGGCAGTATTGCTCGCCGCGACTAAATCTGCGGAAATCTGCTGAGATTCAACGAGAATAGTGCCCGTTGACTGGAACACAGGCGGAATAGTAACGGCAACTACCAAGCTCACACCGAGTATGACCGCAAAACTCAGGCCCAGAAGCAGGGCTCGACGCTTGATTACAGCAAGGTAATCGTTGAGCGACATTTCGTATTCAGAGTTCATAATAATCACACAGCTGGAATTCAAAAATCGGGGTGATTATAAATCAGGGTCACCCCAAGTACGTTGGCGCTGGCATCTGGGCGCTCATCTTGCTGACGTTGTCTGTACGTTAGGGAAAGACGCGCAACCCAGAAAGGCGAAAGCTCTTGGCTGGCCCATAGATTGATTTGACGCATGGTATTGGGCGCGGTGCTTTTATTATCTTGCAATGAAGCATCAAGACCCGCTCGCAGAGTCTCGCTAACTGCGTAACTCCAGCTAGCGCGCAGCTGGCTCACCTCGGTAAAGCCGCCCTCCCCGCTGGTAATGGTACTACGACCGACGTCGATACTTGTATCAAAACGCTCACCGATATAGCTCAACTCAAAACCGCCCTGCCAGCTGGGGCCGCCTTCGTCACCTGAAACCTGATTAACACCTGCCCGCAACACACCTTGAAGCTGCTCAGAGATAGTGAACCGCAGACCGCTCATGGGGCCATACCGGGTTGAGGATGCCGTTACGGTCCCGCCCACCGGCTCATAGCGACTGAGCGAGACTTCTGCATAGGGCTCGAGAAGCTCGCTCCACCCATAGCTCCAACTGAACTTGGTGGATAGCTCGTCATAGCTGGTTAGCGAATCAACATCGTACCTGACACGTGTGTAGTCGGCATCGCTAGCCAGTGTGCTGCGCTCACTGATGGCGGCACGCCAGTTTCCGGCCAAATTATATTTCTTGCGCGTACCATCACCAGTGACCACACCGGTCTCTTCAAGCTCGCTGAAGAGTGTCGAGCTCTCATCATATTTCGCAGTAAGACCAAAACCACCCCTCTCGGTCTCACGCTGCCACCCCAATAGCAACTTGGGATCTTCACGGTCCAGGGCAATGGATTGGTCGGAGGATCGCTCGAGATTGAGGCCGATGCCAAAACGGAGCTCGTCCAGGCCAAAAGCACCTATGAGGGTGTAATCCGGCGCAATGGTTGTGCGGGTTACACCTTTCTCATCCTCGGCATCAAGCCGGGGGTTGGTGTCGTGCTCGGTGGTCATAGGCAGCGCAACGGTGGTCTGCCAGCTGGCCGCATGGACAACGCCTGAAGACAGCAACACCAGGGAAGCCGTCATCATTCGCGCTGCTCGTCGCGACATCATCTCTGATATATCGCGCAAGGTTAGGGCACAACCAGAGTATCACCGGCCTGGAGCTGGATATTGGTGGCCATATCACGCCCAGAAATCAGGTCTTTGTAATCAATCGGCAGGATTTCCTGGCCCTGACCGCTGTGACGTATAATTTTTATCGCACCCTCATCGGCAAACTTGTCGAGCCCGCCCGAAAGACTAAGTGCCTGCAACACAGACGTTGGCCCCGTCAACACCACCGGACCAGGCCTAGTTACTTTACCCAGTACATAAACACGATTGCCTTCGATGCCGGTGACAACAACACTGACACTGGGATCAGGCAAATACTCCTCGAGTCGAACTGAGATATTTTCTGCAGCAGCAGTAGAATCAAGCCCGGCAACCTGAACGCGGCCCGCCAAGGGGAAGGTAACGCTGCCATCAGGAAGCACACGCACTTCCAGCTGCAAGCTTTCTTCACGCCAAACGGATACCAGAACGACATCACCTGGATTAAGCAGGTAGGGCGCAACTTTTTCCTCAGCACTGGCAAATCCACTACTGACAGCCAGCATAACGAACGTAAGCAAAAACAAACGCAACATCGAGATGTCTCCGATTCAGTAGCTTATTATCATCAAGAATAAAAAAAGGGGAGGTCGCCCCCCCCCCTTCGTCCAGCCATCGCTACGATTAAGCAGCAACCATCTCGGACTTCTTGGCAGCAGCCAGTTTACGGCGACGCATCATACCGGCACCTAGCAAGGCAGAGCCGAACAACAGGGCAGCACCTGGCAGAGGCACGGCGGCGTCAAGCAGAAGCGTTGAATCAACATTACCGTTAAGGATGTTGCTCACGCCAAACACCAGCGGACCATTGTAGGCCTGTTGAGGCACCCAGCTGAAGTACTGCCAACCGGTATCGCCGACGGCATTCAAAGTCGCCACATTTGCCAGCAAATTGTAACCTTGGTCGGTGACTACAAATGAAGTGTCGTTATTCGGCATTGTTTCTCCCGAAATAAAACGCCACATGAACTCATACGTCTGCCCAGCTGCCAGATTTACTATCTGGAACAGAGTTTGATTGCCTACCAACTGGCCGTACGAACTGCCTTCATATGCCAGCGAAGCATTGTTGCCAACTGTCCCTGTACCAGCCCAAGGAGCAATGCCGCTTTCAAAGCCCATGTTTGGAACAGTTGCAGCCGTGGCCACTTGTGCAGAGGCTAGCAATACTGCCGCCAAGCCCAGTTTTCGAATCATTTTCATAAATACCTCTCATACCGCGAACGTTTAAAAGCCATTGTTGTTTACACCTTCCGTCGGCTGGCAACTACAATGAAACCAAACAACGCGGAAGCAAATAACCATGCCGCAGCAGAAAGCGGCACAGCACTCGGTTGAGCGGCATTGGCTAAGGCAACAGACTGACCTGTCAATCCAATGGCCTGAGCATGCAAACCAACCCTAAAACGACCTTCAACAAGCGCCGTAATCAAGCCATCGAATGAGCCAGTACTGGCCCAATATCCGAGAAGACCGGCCGATTTATCCGCTGCGCCTAGACGATCACGCAGCAGTAATTTACCAGCAGCACCGTCATTCACACTCGCCCCATCAGGCTCGAGAGAAGGACTGGCTAGAAAAACAAATGCACCAATCTCAGGTAGATGCACCTGGGCCGATTCAATGCTAGAGGGCACACCCCACAAAGATCCGGCCCCTTGGGCAGTACTGCCTGGATTCTCAACCTCAAGCGACAAGCCAGCGGCCTGGACGCAAGAAATCGACGCTCCGCCTAAAAGCAACAACATGGCTGTCAAGGCTGATTTGGTCAAAAGCACTAGGCGCATCACACACTCCCTGTGCACGGGTTTAACCACCGAGATGTAAGGAAACATTCCTTATTTGGGGCGATCGTATAGGCACAACGCCACCACGTCAACAGCCCGTCACGACGATAAAATTAAATAAATTACAGCCAAAAATCGTCAGAAAGCCGCCGCCACAAAAAATCTCCAATGCGGCCTTTCCTAGGTTCTGTACGACAATTCCGAACGGTTAAAGTCGACGCCATGACAGGCTGGAGGCACGCATGGCAGAGCGCTACAAACTCCCAGATGCAGCTTCCTAGCTGATCGCCGATTTGGTTCCCCCCGAACAAAAAATGGGGCGACCTCGCAGTGATGACCGACTGACGCTCAATGGCATCTTCTGGATCTTGTGCTCAGGTGCTGCCTGGCGCGATCTGCCGGGGCGCTTCAGCCCATGGTCGGCTGTGGGTCAGCGCTTTCATGATTGGAAAGACGACGGCACGTTCGACCAACTGCTTGATCGGCTGCACATTCGCCTGAATCAGGGAGGCCTGATCGATCTGGATACCTGGATGATCGACTCCACGGCGGTACGAGCAACCCGAGCCTCTGCTGGCACCGGGAAAAAGGGAGCCAGAAGAACCGATAGACCATGCGCTGGGGCGCAGCCGAAATGGTCTGACCACAAAGATCAATATGATTTGCGATGCCAACGGCGTCCCTCCACGTTTTCTGCTGTCGCCGGGTGAGGTCAGCGACATCTCGGATGCTCAAGCACTCTTGGATCAGATACGCATCCCCGGCAAACAAGGCCGGTCTCGCAGCGCTGCCGCTGGTCGCACGCAGAAAAGGGGCTACGATGCCGAGCAGTTACCGGACGCAGCCTGTGATTCCACCGCGAACCATGAAGCGCAAGCCCAAGCCGGGCTGCCCCGACTGTTCGACCACCCGAAATACCGACAACGGAACATCATTGAGCAAATGTTCGGCTAGCTAAAAGAGGATCGCAGGATCGGCACTCGCGATGACAAGCTGGCAAGAAGTTTTGCCGCCATGCTCATACTGGCCTGCACGCTGCGGTGCCTAAGGCTGTAGTTTTCGTATGGAACCTAACGTAGATTGATCTAAAAGACACACTCTTGAGCAAGTAAAAATTAATACGCATGCTTGCCAGTGAAGGCAAAGACAGTACGCAGAAGGATGACAAAATCAAGCCAGAGCGACCAGTTATTAATGTATTCGATATCTGACTCAACACGCTGCATCATTTGCTCTAAGTCTTTTGTTTCACCACGAAAACCACGGACTTGAGCCAAGCCCGTTATACCCGGCTTAATCTTGTGACGCGCAAAGTAATCAACGATTCCGTCCGAGTACTCAGCATCATGCTGAATGGCATGTGGCCGAGGCCCAACCAGCGACATTTCACCCATAAGCACGTTGAATAACTGCGGTAGCTCATCGAGACTCGTCCGACGAATAAAAGCGCCTACGCGGGTCACGCGGGGGTCATTTTTCTCTGCCTGCTTAACAATGCCACCCTCAGCTTGATGAACGACCATACTGCGGAACTTCCAGATGCGAAAAATACCACCACTC
Source organism: Pseudomonas cuatrocienegasensis (assembly GCF_900110925.1). Lineage (GTDB taxonomy): Bacteria > Pseudomonadota > Gammaproteobacteria > Pseudomonadales > Pseudomonadaceae > Aquipseudomonas > Aquipseudomonas cuatrocienegasensis. Next base: position 27,179 of record NZ_FOFP01000013.1, read on the forward strand.
CAGCCCATGCGTTCTTGCCGGAAGAACACCGGCCCCGGACTATCGATTTTTATGGCAATCGCCACGGCCAGTAACAAAGGAGCAATGAAAATCAACGCAAGAGACGCCAACAGCCTGTCTTCAAGATTCTTCAGGAAAAGGCGCATCCCCATGAGCGGAGTTTCAGATAGGGTTAGCACAGGGATGCCTGCAATTTCACGGACACTGTGATTAATCAAGCGCAGCGAGAAAATATCAGGCACCCAATTAACCGCAATGTGCTTACTCAGCAACTTGAGATAGACCTCCTCAATAACCTCGGAAGCATCCAGGGGAGTAACAAAGTACACGGTACGAATAGAGTATTTCTTGATCAAGTCATCGAGATCAGAAATATTCCCCAGCATCGATAAATCTCGTGAAACTTCCGCAGAGGCCACATTCTGGTCATCATTGTTAATCAGAACGCATCCGACTATTCGCTCACCAAGCCATGGATTATTACTGATTTTCTGATGTAGAAAGTTAGCCAACCGCCCCGAGCCTATGATGAGGGAGTTCTCTAACTGCGTGGGGTTATTCAAAAACTTTTTCTGCACTTCACGCATCGCAACATGCAACAAAAGCTGAACAAAAAATCCAATACAGTACAACTGCCCAACCAACAAACGTGAATACTGCTCACTTTGTTTGGTAAGAAAAGCCATGGCAACCAAAAAAGCAAACGTAGCGGTCCACGCCTTAAACAACTTGAAGGCCTTTAGGGTAAGCCCGACATTACTTCGATAGATTGCATAATGATCATAAACAACAGCCAAAGCCCCGAGCAACATCATAAGCATGATGACATATGCCGGAGTTAAATAACCTATATGATAGTCGACCAACCACCAAGTAACACCAGTCACGGCCAAACCATCAAGACCCGCCTGAATAGAGTTACTGGTACTGCTTCGACGCTGAAGTATTGATCGCCGACCGCCGGGCTGAAACGTCATGATGACACCGCCATGTATTGGAACACAGGAACTCTCATCACCCCAAAAGCAGGTGAACAAATAGCGTTATAAGTTAATTGATCAGATTGAGGTAATTCAGCCTCCATCATATCCAACACACTGATGGCACGCCCATACGAACACCTCATAGACGAACACCACTCACACTTACCTCATAGAATCAACGCCTGGACCCCACAGACGACCCAGCGCCCAAGACAAGCAATATACAAGCCAACCAGCACCCCGCAGCGACGCTCAAATCACGTCAATTATCAAACTGTACGAAACCAGACACCAGGGATGTGATGGTGTAGAGATCTTGAGGCCTATACCCCGCAGATGGCTCTGCGCGCTAAGCGCCTCAGGTTGAAGCCTCTAAATGTCCGCCTCCCACCCCAAGGATTCGATAACCTGAGTCTGATCTCTAGCCAGCATCTCAGGCATATCTCGTGCACAGTGAAAAGCCACCCAGGCTGCTCTGGGTAGCTGTCGTCTTTAATAACGCGCAGCAGGTTGCAGTCACGCCCTCAAACCACATTCAGCCTTGGTCCATCGAAAACACGCCAAACTCACCTTGATCTGCCACAACATCCTCAATAATGCCGACATCGATTCGAGCCAGCCCTTCCGAAAAACCATATACCAGGGCGGTATCACACAGAATATTGATGCTCCGCGGTACTCCACGGCTAAAGTGGGCAATTCGCACGTTTGCAGCTGAAGTAAACAGCGGCTCCATTCGCCCCGAAACCATCAGCCGGTGCTGAATGTAGGCAGCAACTTCCCCTGTCTCAAGGGGGGGAATAAAAAAATGCGACGATACTCGTTGCGCTAACTGCCGAAGCTCTGGACGTCGCAAGACCTCCTTTAACTGAGGCTGGCCAACAAGAATTATCTGCAGAAGCTGGTCTTTGTCTGCATTTATGTTTGACAGCATGCGCAGAGACTCAAGCGCACTGACACTTAGATTTTGCGCCTCATCGACAATCAACAATACGCGCTTACCCGAACCATACTGCCGCACCAAAAACTTCTGAAACGTGTCGTATAGGGCCACTGTCGATAGCCCCTCATACGGCAGACCAAAAGCGAGCACGACCCACTCCAGCAGGCTGGTCACTTCTTGGTGAGTATTGCTCACAAGCCCAACCAGAGCCTGCCCATCAAGGTTATTAAGCAGATTGCGTATCAACGTCGTCTTACCGCAACCTATATCCCCACTGATGACCGTGAAACCTGCCCTATTGACAACGCTATACTCAAGCATGGCGTACGCCATACTGTGCCTTTTCCCCATAAACAAAAACCCAGGATCTGGCTGGATGGAAAATGGCTTTTCTCGGAGTCCGTAGAACGCTTCATACATAATAAATTGCCTTACGCATATTACAGCCCTTGCAGTGCCTCGCGAATCCGCTCAACGTCTTGGGGGCTATTCGCCTGACTCAACTCAAGCGCCTTTTCGAGTTCTTCTCGGGCCTGCTCTTTTTTATTCAATGCCGCATAACTCATACCGAGGTGATAGCGGAAAACTGGTTGCTCAGGTAACTGGCGGACTGCATCCTTGATCAGCACCACACCTTCCTCAAACTTCCCTAACCGATAGCTGGCCCAGCCGAGGGTATCCTTAAAATAAGGCACATCACTACGCCTGAAGCGAAGCGCCAGTTCGTATGCACGAACCCAGTTGGCCTGTTCGGTAGTGTGGTCACTCAATAGGCTTGCAAGATTGTTGACCGCAACATCGGAACCGGGATAGTCCTTGTGCAGCGCCTCATAAGCAGCTATGGCATCATTAAAACGCCCAGACACTTCGAAGATTCCAGCTTGGACCATCAGCAACTCAAAATTACCCGGCGATGCCAGTAAGCCCTGCTTAATATTTTCCTCCGCTTCAGAGATACGGTCAGCACGCATGTTCGCGTTAGCCAAGTTTATATATCCCGCTGCTTGTGCCGGTTGAATACTTATAACCTGCTGAAAGACCTCAATTGCGGCGACATCATCCTTATCGGTGACATGCAGCTCGCCCAAGAGCAAAAGTGCACTAACATTGTTCGGATCAGCCTGAATGACCGAACGCAGAAAATCCTTTGCCTCGTTCACCCTGCCGGCCAGTACGTAGGAGCGCACTAAGGCCACCATGGGCTGGACTTCTGCCGGTGCTGCATCGTAAACACGCCGAAAAGCAGCAATGCTTTCAGAGTAATCTTGGCGGGCGGCAAAGATGGTTCCGCGAATCTCATCAGCGACCAATTCCTGACCTGACAACTGACTCATCTGATCGGCCACTGCTTGCGCTCCAGACCAATTGCCCTGATTGATCCGAGCCTGCGCAAGTACTTTCATCGCCGGCACGTGGCCTGGCGCTTCCTCTAATATCTCTGATGCGACAATCTCGGCACGAGGCATTTGGCCCCGCTGCAAAAGAAACTCAGCATAAGCCATGCCGAACTGCACCACCGGCTTACCGACCTCATAGGCCTTCAGATAATTTTCCTGAGCAAGCTCAGTGGCGCCAGTGAGCTCATAGGCTTTGGCCAACATTAATAATGCACGAGGAGAGTTGGGCGAGTCTCGTAGAATGCTGCGTAAATCAGCAATCGCCTCATCGTACTGGCGGTCATCCATGAATAGGCTTGCTCTGAGAAGCAAACCCTGCTCATTGCGCTGGTCTCCAGCGAGCACTTCATTAATGAGGGCCTGTGCGGCTGGCTTATCACCATTCAGGAGCAAATCCCCAGCCAGTAAGCCCTTAGCTTTGATCGCATCTGGTGTATCGCCAGATCTTGAAATGATAGTGCGAAATATCGCTTCGGCCGCACGCTGATCGCCCTGAGACTGCTGCATCGATGCTAGCGCAAAGCTGAGTTCATTATTGCCAGTGTCGGCAGAAATCATTTCCTGCAGATGCTGAAGTGCAGCATCCCGACCCTTGATGGTGCCAATAAAGCGCACAACATCAAGACTGGCCTCAACATCATCCGGATTTTCCGCCGCAATGGCTCGATACTCGGCCTCAGCCGCATCAGCGCGCCCATGGACCAAATAAAATTCCGCCAAAGAGTGGCGCAGGGCTCGTGTCTCAGGATAGAGCGCAATCAATTTGCGGAAAATTGCCTCGGATGAGTCTGTTTGCGACATCGCCTCGAGTGCTTGTACCTTGATGAGCTGCAGTGCAATATTTTTATCGTTGACCTTTAAGCCTCGGTCCAGATATTCAATGGCTTTTTCCGCGTCATTGGCCGCCAGCCGCTCAGTCGCAAGTACCACCAGCGCATCAATATTGTTCGGGCTTATCTTTAACGCTGCATTTGCCTGGGCAACAGCTCCAGCCTTATCGTCGAGCTTGTAGAGGACACCAGCACGCAGACCCAGTACTTCAGCATTATTGGGTGCTATACCGAGGGTAAAGTCACTGGCGGCCAGCGCCCTATCTAATCGACCGGCAGCCAGCAGCATGCGACCCAGTTTTATCTGGGTCTCAAGGTGCTGAGGATCATAATCAGCCACTTTATTGAGCAACCCGAACAGTTTTTCCCAGTCGCCCTGCTGTTCGGCAATCTGAGCCAACGCGAACCATGCTGCAGTGAGATCCGGCCTGATTTGTAGCGCGTTCTGTAACTCAATCCGCGCCTTGAGCAAATCACCTTGCTCCATCAGTGCTACGCCCCTTTCGTAGTACTTAGTGGCCTTCTCTTCTGGTGAGGAGCACGCCGTCAAGCCAACAAAGAAGACTGCCAGCAGGGCGCCCCGAATGTTATTGCCAGCGTTGAGCTTATGTATCTTCATTTAATAATCCAACCCCGGAGATCAATGCGGCACATGAGCCGCCAGTCGCGGCACAGCGAGTTTCATGAAATCTTGTAGGCGTTGATCCGCGTCAGCAGGCGCCTCAAAAGGCCGGATTGCTGTAGTTACACGCACCAAAGCCCCATCGCTACGATTGCGAACTAAGGCATCCACTAACAAATACCATTTCATCCAGTACTCGTTGGCAATCCGCCGGCCACGCTGCTCAAACCAATAATAAACAAGCTGACGCTGCCCTCCGCGCTCAATGATGACGCGATTCACTTCAAAAGCCCCATCACTCGAGTTCGCCAGCAGCACGGGCACACGACTCAGCCCTGTGATAAGCCAACCGCCACCCGGAATACAGACTTGTGGTGAGTGTGGCGAGACGCCCTTACGCTGAGAACCGTAAAAGGCCACATAAAAATTAACCACATCCGTCTCACCACGCCGGTAATCCGCGATGACATAGTCATCCAGCCCCAAGCTATTTTCGACCTCAACGTCCATTCGACTCTCGCTCGCTTGCCACTCATCCAAGAGCAATGGAAAAACCGTGAGCGGGAGGCGATCCAGACGTAGCTCCTCACGATCGCTAACGCCATTTACGGCCAGACTGGCGAGTACAAGGATTGGCAGCGCAAAAAACAGCGGGTGACGAATAATTGTCGGTCCAGGCCGCGCACCACCACCATGGATAACGGGGAAGTTCAGGACATCCAGCACGCCCCTTCGGGCCCCCAGTCGCTCGAATACCCATACCTCGGCGAGCAAGATCATCAGGCATGCCATAAAGATGATCCAGCCTTCAAAATAATGCAGAAAACCATCTGCCATGCCTATGCCCCAGCGCTCGACCAGCACACCGACCGCAGCAATGCGCAAGCTGTTCGTCAACACAGTCACCGGGATAGTGGACAGAAACAGCAACCCTTTCTGCCATAGCGGCCCGCGAAACATATAGGCCATCAAGAAGCCGATGCTCAGTAACGGGTAGAGGTAGCGTAAGCCACTACAGGCCTCAACGACCTGCAGCCGGTAGATACCGAGATCAATAACGTTGCCTTCGAGAAAGACCGAGATATCGAGGACTCTAAGCACCCACACACCGATTTCTGATGACAGTAACTGCAGGCGCCAAGAAAGCTGGGAGTCAACGAAATGAGGCAAGGGAATGGCGAACACAAGCAGGAGTAAAGGCAGCGCTGTCACTCGAAGCAGCGGGCGACCACCCAAACAAAGCAACAAGGCCAACAGGCAAAACAGAAACCCGTACTGCACAATGATGAAGATCGCGGTCAGCTCCCCCATCAGCAACATGCCAGTCGAGACCAGCAAGAGCAGCAGCCCAACCCAAGACGGCGGGCCGACACTCTCGCGCAATGCATCGCGGCGCTGCCAGAGCAACCACAGGCTTATGAGCGGAATGAAAAAGCCGTGACTGTATTCCTCTTGCTTGCTCCAGCGGCTAGTCAGCTCGACCAAGCCGCCAAAATAGGCGACGACGGCCAGAAGAACGGCGACTGCAAAAAAAATAGACATCCGCCCTATCTTGCCGGCCATAAGGAGATCCTTCCTGATTGATTAATTTTCCGCGCACACCGCCGCGCGCCTTGGGCGGAGAGTGGGGCCGCCAACCTAAATTTACTAGGGTCTTTACGAGACCCGGCGGCGAGAGATAATATCACTATAACATCACCCACCCACATCACCTTTCGGTGCACGGCCATGAAAATACGAGTTTCTAGGACGCTTGTCGCTATCCTGTTTTGCGGGTTAGCCACCGCTAGCCATAGTGCCCTGGCCGCAACGACAACACTGCAATACCAAGGCGCGGCCTACGGCTTCCTCAACGGAAAGATCAAGGCCGACTTCACCCCCTCGACCTGGTGGAACCCCGGCTCCTGGGGGCTTGAAACCCAATCAGCATCTGCCGGCGGTTTCAACATGCTGGACAAAGGTACCGGTCAGTCACTGATTGCTTGGTGCGTGGATGTGTTTACTGCGATCAGCAACAAATTTGATTACACGGTTGGCAGTCCCAGCCAGCTCAATCGTAGTGACGACCTGCAGAAGCTGGTCAATCAGCGCTACGCCCAAGTGACAGATACGAAAACCTCGGCAGCCTTCCAGTTAGCGATCTGGGAAATTGTTACCGACACTGGCGGAGGCTACAGCCTTAACAATGGGACGTTTCAAGCAAGCGGCTTTGGCAACGCCCAAGCCCTGGCCCGCGAATGGCTGAAGCTTGACGGTGTGAACACCGGCAATTACAAAATCAGCTACTTCTATGACAGTATTTTGAACGATAAGAATACCTCGCAGAACCTGATCGCCGTCTCAGCCGTGCCGCTTCCAGGCGCTGCGGTCTTGATGTTATCGGCACTCGGGCTTGCCGGATTGGTGAGTCGCCGCCGGCGCGCATCAAAATCGTTGCCTGGTGCCGAGCATCAACATTCGGTTGCCGCTATCTAAAGCAGGGCGAAAACTAAAGAGCCAGGGCCGACGGACGCTGTGCAGCAATGTCAGTGCGCTTCTCTTAAGCAATGTTGGTGGGTAGTCATGTTTTCGGCAAAGATGGCGATGATTTCAAGCTTGACCCCCTACACAACGCACTGAAAAGCGCACATCACGTCATGACCAAGCTTGGATTATGGATCCCCATCCAAAGGCCTCGAGTAATACTACAACGACTGTCCCATAAGCTTGGCTATGCCAAAAACTAGCAGTGCCGTTGAAAAATCACTTGCATTTCAAGGCTCAGCCAACGGCCTATCAGCAGTACCACACGAAAAGGGCGCTCCGACTGGAGCGCCCTTTTCGCTTGTAGTGTTTTTACAGTGAACCACAGATCCCCGATGCAACCCTGTCTCAGAGCCTGCTCACATCCAGAGTTCTTATAGCGCTTGTGCTGACGTACATTTTTCCCGTGCGGATTGCACCACCTAGGTAGCGTGGCGTACGTTATTTGGAACATCATTAACCAGGCACCCAAGTCGTTTTTCTGGCGACCATTTTTTGGCTTAATTGTTAGCCTTGGAACTTTAAATGGCTGGCCACTAATATATCTACACTTCTACTGGCTTCACAGCACCTTTAAGAACCTATCAACTGCGCACTTATTGGCCAATCCCCACCGAAGAACGCATCCAAAAGTAGCTCGCAGGACGCCGAACATTCTGATAAACCAGTAATTGTTGATGATCAAGCCGGTTGCAGAAAAACTCGAGCATAGTATTGGAAGTATCAAATACCCTCAAAGCCACTCCGCGCCAGATGCTAACGCGCTTACCTGAAAAATTGCTAAGCCAGGCGGAAACCAGTCGAAAAACACCTTGAAGCTGTTTCACATGGGTTTATGCAGGCTCAGAAAACACTTATTGTATCTAGACGATGTCAAACCACGCCTCAACGAGATTTTCCGAACCGACAGCGCAACTAGGCCACGAGCAAAGCAGTATCACGACACCATCAGCCACCACCTGTCACACCAATAATAACTACGACCCGAATACCTGCTGCTAAGCAGATGGTTTGAAGACACATCAACAGACCTGCCCCATTAAAACGAGCATAAACCAATGCGTATTCTCATTACCGGCGGGGCTGGATTTATCGGCTCGGCGCTGATTCGTCACCTACTCAACGACACCCAGCACCACGTACTAAACCTGGACAAGCTCACCTACGCCGGCAATCTCGAATCGCTGACTGGCGTCGCGAACAATCCGCGCTACAGCTTCCTCCAAGCCGATATCAGCGACAGTGTGCTGGTAGGTCAGGCACTGGCCGAGTTCCAGCCGGACGCGATCATGCATCTGGCGGCCGAGTCGCATGTAGATCGTTCCATCGATGGCCCCGCAGCCTTTATCCAAACCAACATTGTCGGCACCTATGCCTTGCTGGAAGCTACTCGCGCCTACTGGCTAGCGCTGAGTGAAGCGCGCAAGCAGGCCTTTCGCTTCCACCATATTTCCACTGACGAGGTATATGGCGATCTGCATGGCGTTGACGACCTCTTTACCGAAAGCACGCCCTATGCACCCAGCTCGCCATATTCGGCGAGCAAGGCTGCCTCCGACCATCTGGTTCGCGCCTGGCACCGTACCTATGGCCTGCCGGTACTGCTGACCAATTGCTCGAACAATTATGGCCCCTATCATTTCCCGGAGAAGCTTATCCCGCTTGTGATCCTCAACGCCCTGGATGGCAAGCCCCTACCGGTGTATGGCAACGGCCAGCAGGTGCGCGACTGGCTGTATGTAGAGGATCATGCCCGCGCCCTGCTCAAGGTAGTGACAGAGGGCCGGGTGAGCGAGACTTACAACATTGGCGGGCACAACGAACAGACCAATCTGCATGTAGTAGAGAGCATCTGCGCGCTACTTGACGAGCTAGCACCGCGACAGATCGGTACCTACAAGGATCTCATCAAATTCGTACAGGATCGTCCCGGCCATGATCTGCGTTACGCAATCGACGCTGGCAAGATCGCACGCGAATTAGGCTGGGCACCCGAGGAAACCTTTGCCAGCGGCTTGCGCAAGACCGTACGTTGGTATCTCGACAACCTCGACTGGTGCCGCCGCGTGCAAGACGGCAGCTATCAACGTGAACGACTGGGAGCTTCTTTATGAAAGGAATAATTCTCGCCGGCGGGTCTGGCAGTCGCCTGCACCCGATCACCCTGGGGGTGTCGAAGCAGCTATTACCGATCTACGACAAGCCGATGATTTATTACCCGATCTCAGTGCTAATGCTCGCTGACATCCGCGACATTCTGATCATATCCACACCCGTGGATCTGCCTAACTTTCAGAAGATGCTCGGTGACGGTAGTCAGTTCGGCGTGCGTTTCGTTTACGCCGAACAACCGGCACCGGAAGGTCTGGCCCAGGCCTTTCTGATCGGCGAGTCATTCATCGGTAAAGATCCTGTCTGCCTCATCCTCGGCGACAATATCTTTCACGGTCAGCACTTCACAGAGAAACTCCGGCGCGCCGCCACCGAACCCAGCGGTGCGACGATTTTCGGCTATTGGGTCAAGGACCCAGAACGCTTCGGCGTGGTCGAGTTCGACCCCAGCGGCCGGGCCATATCTATTGAGGAAAAACCGGCCAAGGCGAAATCCAGCTACGCCGTCACCGGTCTGTATTTTTACGACAACGATGTGATCAATATCGCCAAGGCGGTCAAGCCCTCGCCACGCGGCGAACTCGAGATCACTGACATCAACAACGCCTACCTTGAGCGTGGCGACCTACATGTTGAGTGCTTCGGTCGGGGCTTCGCCTGGCTCGATACAGGCACTCACGACAGCCTGCTGGATGCCTCGCAATACGTGCAGACCATCGAACACCGCCAGGGCCTGAAAGTTGCGTGCCTTGAAGAAATTGCGTTCAACAATGGCTGGATCAGCAAGCAACAGCTACTTAAACAGGCCGAGGTCTTCGGCAAAACCGGCTACGGCCAATACCTGTACAAGCTTTCGGAGGAGCATCCATGAAGGTGATTGCCAGCGAACTGCCGGAGGTGCTGATCCTCGAACCCCAGCTGTTCGGCGACGAACGTGGTTTCTTCTACGAGAGTTTTAACGCCCGCGCCTTTGCCGAGGCCACCGGCCTGAACCGCGAGTTCGTCCAAGACAACCACTCGCGCTCGCAGCGCGGTGTCCTGCGCGGCCTGCACTACCAACTGCAACAAGCACAGGGCAAGCTGGTGCGGGTCACCGCGGGCGAGGTATACGACATAGCGGTGGATATTCGCCGTAGCTCGTCGACCTTTGGCCAGTGGGCCGGCGTGCATCTGTCTGCCGAGAACAAACGTCAGCTGTGGATTCCCGAAGGCTTCGCCCACGGCTTTCTGGTGCTCAGCGAGTTCGCCGAGTTCCTCTATAAGACCACTGACTACTATGCACCGCAGCACGAGCGCTGCATACGCTGGGACGACCCGCAGCTGGCCATCGACTGGCCGCTGACAACAGCACCCATCCTCTCGGGCAAAGACCAGGCAGGCGCTGCGCTGGCCGCTGCCGAGCTGTTCCCATGAGCATCCTGCTGATCGGCGAGCACGGCCAAGTCAGCCGTGAGTTGCAACGCTGCCTGTCTGGTATGTCGGATCTGGTAGTGCGCGGCAGCGCCCAGCTCGACCTGGGCAACAGCGCGCAGATCCGCGAGCAGGTGCAGGCGCTGCGCCCACAGCTGATCATCAATGCAGCCGCCTATACCGCCGTCGATCTGGCTGAGAGCGAACAGGAGCGGGCCTTTGCGATCAACGCCGAAGCACCCGGCCTACTCGCCGAACTGGCCGCCGAGCTGCATGCGCCGCTGATCCACTACTCCACCGATTACGTCTTCGATGGCAGCCTTGACCGCCCCTACCGCGAGACCGACGCCCCCAACCCACTCAACGTCTATGGTCGCAGCAAACTCGCTGGCGAGCAGGCGATTGCCCGCGTCGGCGGTGCGCACCTGATCCTGCGCACCAGTTGGGTCTACGCCAACCATGGGCGCAACTTCCTGCTGACCCTGCAGCGCCTGCTGCAAACCCGCGAGCAGGTCAGCGTGGTCAGCGATCAGATCGGCGCGCCGACCTGGGCCGGCAGCATCGCCCAGGCCACCGCCGAGTTGATCCAGCAATGGTTGACTGGTCAGCCCGGCAGCTGGGGGATTCATCACCTGACCGCCCAGGGCGAGACCTCATGGTTCGGCTTTGCCGAAGCGATTGGCGACACGCTGCGCGAGGCCGGCCAGCCCTGCGCACGCCTGCTGCCCATCAGCAGCGCCGAGTACCCGACTGCAGCACCGCGCCCGCTCAACTCACGCCTGGACTGCAGCCAGCTGCAAGCCGACTGGCGCATCCAGTTGCCGCATTGGCGCGAGGGCCTGACGGCCTGTCTGAGTCACTCAGACTGATGTGAGCAACCGCCAGTCCGGCGGGTTTTCCTGCCGGATAAAAAGCGAACGTGCATAATGCGCCGGTTCCCCCGGCGCTCAGTTTCCATGACCTCACCCACCCGCACTCCCAAACGCCTACGCTGGCGCAGCCTGGTCATCCTCGCGCTGCTGCTGACGCCACTGCTCTGGCCCCTGCAACAACTCGCGCAGCGCTACTACAGCGGCGTGCTGGCCGAGCAGAACCGCCAGACCCTCGACCTCTACGTCGCCAACCTGCTCGGCACCCTGCGCCGCTACGAAATTCTGCCGCAGATTCTCGGCGACTTGCCCGACCTGCGCCGCGTGCTTGAAGCGCCCGACGATGGCCAGGCGCTGAACAGCGCCAATCGCCTGCTGCAGCGCATCCGCGAACAGACCGGGGCAGACGTCATTTACCTGATGGCGCCTTCGGGCAACACTCTGGCCACCTCCAACTGGGACCAGGAAGACAGCTTCGTGGCGCGCAATTTCGCCTTCCGCCCGTATTTTCGCGAAGCCATCGCAGGGCGCGTCGGGCGCTTCTTCGGCCTGGGCACCACGTCAGGCAAGCGCGGCTATTACTTCGCCGCAGCCGTGCGCGACGGCGAGCGCAACCTCGGCGCGCTGGTGGTCAAGGTCGACCTTGACCACACCGAAACCCTGTGGGGCAACACCCCCGAGCAACTGCTGGTGACCGATGCCAACGGCGTGGTGATCCTCACCTCGCGCAGCGACTGGCGCTTCCATGCCAGCCGCCCGCTGGACGCCGCCGAGCGCGCCGCCATCGCCGCCAACATCCCCTACCCGACCCAGTCGCCACCACCGCTGCGCCTGGAAGAAAGCGCCTGGATCCGCCAGGACCGCACGCTCGAAGAAACCGGTTGGACCGTCAGCATCCTCGCCCCACGCGCCCTGGTCGACCGTCCGGTACGCACCGCCGTAGCCATCGGCGGCGGCGCCCTGCTGGTGCTTCTGTTGCTGCTCGGCCTGATGATGATGCGCCGGCGTCACTACCTGGAACGCATTGCACTCGACACCCGTGCGCGCCAAGAGCTGGAGCAGCGCGTGCAGGCGCGCACCCAGGACCTGGAACTGCTCAACAGCCGCCTCAAACAGGAAGTGCTGGAGCGTGAACACGCGCAGCAGGAGCTGGTGCGCGCCCAGGATGAGCTGGTTCAGGCTGGCAAACTCTCGGCCCTCGGTACCATGAGCGCAAGCATCAGCCATGAGCTCAACCAACCCCTGGCAGCGATCCGCAGCTATGCCGACAACGCTGGCGTGTTGCTCGACCATGGGCGCACCGATGACGCTCGCGGCAACCTCAAGCTGATCAGCCAACTGACCGAGCGCATGGCCTCGATCATCGCCCACCTGCGCGCCTTCGCCCGTCGCGACCGCCATGCGCCGGAGAGCGTGGCCCTGCAGCCCGCCATCGATGACGCGCTGTCGCTGCTGGTCAAGCGCCGCCGCACTCTGGATGTCGAGCTGATCCGCGACCTGCCCGATGCCAATCTCTGGGTCCAGGCCGGGGAAACCCGCCTGCGCCAGGTGCTCGGCAACCTGTTGGCCAACGCCTTCGACGCCCTGGCCGAGCGCCCCCAACCACGACGCATCTGGATCAGTACCGAGCTGACCGCCGACGGTGTCGACCTGCACCTGCGCGACAACGGCCCAGGCTTCAGCCAGGACGCCTTGATGCGCGCCCGCGAACCCTTCTTCACCACCAAAACCAGCGCCCAGGGCCTCGGCCTCGGCCTGGCGATCTGCGATGCTCTGATGCGCGCCCTGGGCGGCGAACTGCTGTTCGCCAATCACCCCGAGGGCGGCGCCCTGCTTACCCTGCGCCTGCGCGCCGGCGCCCCTGGCGTCAACACGCAGCCATCCGAGGACCTTGCCCAATGACCGCTATCGATGCCCGCACCCACGTGCTGCTGATCGACGACGACCCCCACCTGCGCCAGGCGCTCAGCCAGACCCTGGACCTCGCCGGGCTCAAGGTCGCCAGCCTGGCCGATGCCCAGGACGTAGCCGGGCGTATCGAGCGTGACTGGCCGGGCGTGGTGGTCAGCGACATCCGCATGCCCGGCGTCGACGGCCTGGAACTGCTGCAGCAACTGCACGAACAGGACCCCGATTTACCGGTGCTGCTGATCACCGGCCACGGCGATGTGCCGCTGGCGGTGCAGGCCATGCGCGCCGGCGCCTACGACTTTCTTGAGAAACCCTTCGCCAGCGAGGACCTGCTCGACAGCGTGCGTCGCGCCCTGGCCCTGCGCCGCCTGGTGCTGGACAACCGCAGCCTGCGCCTGGCCCTGACCGACCGTCAGGAACTGTCGGCGCGCCTGGTCGGCCAATCCGCACCCATGCAGCGCCTGCGCGAGCAGATCGGCGCTTTGGCCGGAATCAGCACCGACGTACTGATTCTCGGCGAGACCGGCGCTGGCAAAGAGGTGGTCGCCCGCGCCCTGCATGATCTGTCCAACCGCCGCGACGGCCCCTTTGTCGCGATCAACGCCGGTGCGCTGGCCGAGTCGGTGGTCGAAAGCGAGCTGTTCGGCCACGAGCCGGGCGCCTTCACCGGCGCGCAAAAGCGCCGCATCGGCAAGTTCGAGTTCGCCAATGGCGGCACGCTGTTCCTCGATGAAATCGAAAGCATGAGCCTGGATGTGCAGGTCAAGCTGCTGCGCCTGCTGCAGGAACGCGTGGTCGAGCGCCTGGGCGGCAATCAGTTGATCCCACTGGATATCCGCGTGATCGCCGCGACCAAGGAAGACCTGCGCCAGGCCGCCGATCAGGGCCGCTTCCGTGCCGACCTGTATTACCGCCTCAACGTCGCGCCACTGCGCATTCCCGCGCTACGCGAACGGGGCGAGGACACCCTGGTGCTGTTCCAGCACTTCACCGCTGCGGCCAGCACCCGGCATGGCCTGCCAGCCCGTGAACTGCAGCCAGGGCAGCGCGCCCTGCTCCTGCGTCACCCCTGGCCAGGCAATGTGCGCGAATTGCAGAACGCCGCCGAGCGCTTCGCCCTGGGCCTCGATCTCGGCCTGGAACTGAGCCTGGACAGCCACCTGAGTAATGCACCGCTGGGCGGTAACCTCAGCGAACAGGTCGAAGCCTTCGAGCGCGCCCTGATTGCCGCCGAGTTGACTCGCGCGCATACCTCGCTGCGCAGCCTGGCCGAAGCCCTGGGCGTGCCGCGTAAAACCCTGCATGACAAATTGCGCAAACACGGCCTGAGCTTCGCCGACTATGGCGGAAATCCGCCAGAAGAAAGCGACTGAGTGGCGACCTATCGCCACTCCGCATCAAGCTCGCACGGAACCCGCATTAATCGTGTCCCCTGCCGCGCTGCGCCAATACGCCGCAGCCCGCACTGCCAGGGCCGTCTAATAGGTTGATCGACAACAGTGGCCGGCCTACTGGCAACCTGGCATGAGCGTTGCTGTATCGACTGCCAGGCGACCCCCAACAAGTACAAGTCAAGGCGCTCGCAGTTTCCGCCCGCCGTTTTTCGGCAGGCCGCCTAGACTTGCTCTTGTTCGCCCGATTCGGCGCCCTGCGCCAACGCATAATCACAACAAGAGGAAGCATCGCATGTTCAAACTGACTGCCAAGGCGCTGGCTTGCGCCCTGTCGCTGAGCATCGCTGGTATGGCCCAGGCGGCCGACCCGATCGTCATCAAATTCTCCCACGTCGTTGCCGACCACACGCCGAAAGGCCAAGGTGCCGTGCTGTTCAAGAAGCTCGCTGAAGAGCGTCTGGGCGACAAGGTCAAGGTCGAGGTCTACCCGAACTCCTCGCTGTTTGGCGACGGCAAGGAAATGGAAGCCCTGCTGCTCGGCGACGTGCAACTGATCGCACCATCGCTGGCCAAGTTCGAGCAGTACACCAAGCAAATCCAGGTGTTCGACCTGCCGTTCCTGTTCCAGGACATGGCTGCTGTTGACCGTTTCCAGCAGAGCCCTGAAGGTCAGGCCCTGCTGAAGTCGATGGAAGACAAGAACATCACCGGTCTGGCTTACTGGCACAACGGCCTCAAGCAGCTGTCGGCCAACAAGGCACTGTACGAGCCGAAAGATGCCCGTGGTCTGAAGTTCCGCGTACAGGCTTCTGCCGTACTGGAAGAGCAGTTCAAGGCCGTGCGCGCCAACCCGCGTAAAATGAGCTTCGCCGAGGTTTACCAGGGCCTGCAGACTGGCGTTGTCAACGGTGCCGAGAACCCCTACTCGAACATCTACAGCCAGAAAATGCACGAAGTGCAGAAGTTCATCACCGAATCCAACCACGGTGTTCTGGACTACATGCTGATCACCAACACCAAGTTCTGGAACGGCCTGCCTGAAGATGTACGCAGCGAGCTGGACAAGATCATCGTGGAAGTGACTGCTGAAGTGAACAAGCAGGCTGGCGCGCTGAACGACGGCGACAAGCAGCGCATCATCGACGCCAAAACCACCGAAATCATTACCCTGACCCCTGAGCAGCGTAATGAATGGCGCGATGCCATGAAGCCGGTGTGGAGCAAGTTCGAAGCTGAGATCGGCGCTGACCTGATCAAAGCTGCAGACGCCGCAAACCAGCAGTAAACGAAAGGAATCGTAGGGTGGGTACGCCGTTGGCGGCCCACCGGACTGTGCCTGCACAGCCCACATCCTGATGGTGGGCAGGGCCTTGCGCCCTTGGCCCCTACGTCTTTCTTGGTTCACCGGGAGAATTTATCGATGAACGCCTTGCGGCGCGCCTGGGAGCACTTCGAAGAAGGCTTTATCGCCTTCCTTCTCGCTGCCATGACGCTGGTGACATTTGTGTATGTCATCCTCAACAACTTCTACACCCTGTTCTATGCAATGGGTGACTATTTCGAGAGCGAGGCCCTGCTGGCCATCGGCGACCATATCCTCGATATGGCCCAAGCCATGACCTGGAGCAACGCCCTGACCAAAGCCCTGTTCGCCTGGCTGATCTTCTTCGGCCTGGCCTATGGCGTGCGCACTGCCGGCCATATCGGCGTCGACGCCCTGGTCAAACTGGCCAGCAAACCCACCCAGCGCATCATCGGCGTCATTGCCTGCCTGTGCTGCCTGGGCTACGCCGGCCTGATCACGGTTGCCAGCTTCGACTGGATGAGCACCATGCTGACCGCCGATATCGGCGCCGAAGACCTGGGCCATTACGGCATCAAGCAGTGGCATATCACCCTGATCGTGCCATTCGGTTACGCCATGGTATTTATTCGCTTCCTGGAAATCCTCGTGCGCATCCTGCGCAACCAGCAGACCGGTCTTGGCCTGGCTGACGAAGCCGCCGATGCCCTGAAACTGAATGAACACGAGGAGCGCAAGTAATGACCATTCTGTTTCTGTTCGTACTGCTGTTCGCCCTGATGTTTATCGGTGTGCCGATTGCCGCCTCGCTCGGCCTGGCCGGCTCGGTCACCATCATGCTGTTCAGCCCGGACTCGGTACGCTCGCTGGCGATCAAGCTGTTTGAGACCTCCGAACACTACACCCTGCTGGCGATCCCGTTCTTCCTGTTGTCCGGTGCGTTTATGACCACCGGTGGCGTGGCCAAGCGCCTGATCGACTTCGCCAACGCCTGTGTCGGCCATATCCGTGGCGGCCTGGCAATCTCCGCTGTACTGGCGTGCATGCTGTTCGCCGCCCTGTCCGGTTCGTCGCCGGCCACTGTTGCGGCCGTGGGCTCCATCGCCATTGCCGGCATGGTGCGCTCGGGCTACCCACAGGCGTTCGGCGCCGGCATCGTGTGTAACGCCGGTACCCTGGGCATCCTGATTCCGCCGTCGATCGTCATGGTGGTCTATGCCGCCGCGACCGAGCAATCGGTGGGCAAACTGTTTATGGCTGGCGTGGTGCCGGGTCTGCTGCTTGGCCTGGCGCTGATGGTGGCGATCTACATAGTCGCCCGTAAGATGAACCTGCCGGCCATGCCGCGCGCGACCTTCCGCGAGTTCCTGAGCGCCGCCCGCAAGGCGATCTGGGGCCTGCTGTTGATGGTGATCATCCTCGGCGGTATCTACACCGGCATGTTCACTCCGACCGAGGCTGCGGCCGTAGCGGCTGTGTACGCAGGCTTCGTGGCCTTGTTCGTGTACAAGGACATGACCGTCCGCGAGTGCCCGAAGGTGCTGCTGGAGTCCGGCAAGCTGACCATCATGCTGATGTTCATCATCGCCAACGCCATGCTCTTCGCCCACGTACTGACCACTGAGCAGATCCCCCAGACCATCACCGCCTGGGTGATCGAGATGGGCCTGCAGCCGTGGCAGTTCCTGCTGGTGGTGAACATCGTGCTGCTGGTGGCCGGTGCCTTTATGGAGCCGTCGGCGATCATCCTGATCCTCGCGCCGATCCTCTTCCCGATTGCCGTGCAACTGGGCATCGACCCGATCCACCTGGGCATCATCATGGTGGTGAACATGGAAATCGGATTGATCACGCCACCGGTGGGGCTGAACCTGTTCGTCACCTCGGCGGTGACTGGCATGCCACTGACCGCCGTGGTCAAGGCTGCCTGGCCGTGGCTGATGCTGCTGCTGAGCTTCCTGATGGTCATCACCTACGTGCCGGCGGTGTCCATGGCCCTGCCAAACTGGCTAGGCGTGAGCTGATCCCCCCGCTGCACGCACAAAAAAAGCCCGGCCTTAGCGCCGGGCTTTTTTATGGCTCTGTCCCAAGTGCCTGTTGCAGGCGCAACGCCCGTGGGAGCGTCGCCCCGGCGCGAAACCTTTGGACTCTCTGCTATACCGCTGAATGGCCGCTATTCGCCGCGAGGCGCGGCTCCTACTAAAAGCAGCAGCGCCGCAACATAGAACGGGGACATAGCCTTTTTTATGGGCAATGCGCTCAGGCCACAGCCTGTCCACCTTCGGCCAGAGCACGCGCCTGCTCGCGCAGAACGAACTTCTGCACCTTGCCGGTGGAGGTCTTGGGCAAGGTCGTAAACACCACCGCCCCCGGCACCTTGAAGCGCGCCATGCGCTGCTGGCAGAAGGCGATAACCTCCTGTTCGGTCAGCAGGGCCTCAGGCTTGAGGGTGACGAAGGCGCACGGACTCTCGCCCCACTTCGCACTTGGCATGGCCACCACAGCCGCTTCCAGAATCAGCGGGTGACGATAGAGCACGTCCTCGACCTCGATCGAGGAGATGTTCTCACCACCGGAGATGATGATGTCCTTGGAGCGGTCCTTGATTTCCACATAACCATCGGCATGCCAGACCGCCAGGTCGCCGGAATGGAACCAGCCGCCGGCGAACGCTTCGGCGGTGGCGCTGGGATTCTTCAGATAGCCCTTCATCACCACGTTGCCGCGCATCATGATCTCGCCGATGGTCTGACCATCCTTGGGCACCGGCTGCAGGCTGTCCGGATCGGCGACCATCAAGCCGTCGAGCAGCGGCGCACGCACGCCCTGGCGGGACTTCAGGCGCGCCCGCTGCTCTGGTGCTTCGCTGTCCCACTCGCTCTTCCACTCGCAGGCCACACTCGGGCCGTAGGTTTCGGTCAGGCCGTAGACGTGGGTGACGCGAAACTCCAGGGCTTCCATGGCCTCGATCACCGCGGCAGGCGGCGCGGCGCCGGCCGTCAGCACCTTGACCGGGCGGGTTTTCAGCGCCTTCAGCTCAGCAGCAGCATTGGCCAGCATATTCAGCACGATGGGCGCACCGCAGAAGTGGTCGACGCCATGCTCGGCCAGTGCCGGATAGATCGCCTCGGCCCGCACATGGCGCAGGCACACGTTGACCCCGACATAGGCGGCCAGCGCCCAGGGGAAGCACCAGCCATTGCAGTGGAACATCGGCAACGTCCACAGGTACACCGGAAAGCGTGTCATGTCCCAGCACATGGCGTTGGACAGCGCATTGAGGTGCGCGCCACGGTGGTGGTAGACAACGCCCTTGGGATTACCGGTGGTGCCTGAGGTGTAGTTCAGGGCAATGGCTTGCCACTCATCCTCGGGCAGCTGCCAGGCGTAGCTCGGATAGCCCTCGGCCAGCAGCGCCTCATAGTCCAGTTCGCCGATCAGCAGGCCATCGCGGTACTCAGGATCGTCGATGCCGATGATCAGCGGCCGATTCGGCAAGTGGCTGGTGGCCCGCTGCACCAGTTCGCCGAACTCCTTGTCGACCAGCAGCACCTTGGCCTCGCCGTGCTGCAGGATAAAAGCGATGGCCTCGGCATCCAGACGGGTATTGATCGCATTGATCACCGCGCCGCACATGGGGATGCCGAAGTGCGCCTCGAACATTGCCGGGCCGTTCGGCGCGATCACCGCCACCGTATCGCCCACACCGAAACCACGCTGGGCCAGGGCCGAGGCCAGGCGAATGCAGCGCTGGTAGCTCTGCCCCCAGGTCTGCCGCTGGCTGCCATTGATCAGCGCCAGGCGGTCGGGGTAGACACTGGCGGCGCGCTCGAGAAAGCTCAGCGGGCTGAGCGCCTGAAAATTTGCCGCATCGCGCGGCATGCCGTATTCATAGGGATTGACGCTGTTCATTATTGTTCTCCAGCACCTGCTGTGTACGTGCGCGGCGCGCCACGCATTGCGTTATGACGGCATAACCCTAGCAGGCATAGGGCTTTACACCATCACGACCTTGGTCGAAGCAGTGACTCACGGGTCATCAATCGCGTCAGCATAGGCATTCGAAACAGTCGAGCCATAACCTCGGCCGTTCCACATCTCTGTGCCAGGTGTCGGACGGCGAGCGACAAGCAGTTACCGCGTCACCTGCGCTTGTCCGTAGCCCGGCCCCCGTATATGAAGGAGTTAGTGCGTGAAATCTCGCTTACCCGTGATCGTTGGTTTTGGCGGCTACAACGCAGCCGGCCGTAGCTCCTTCCACCACGGCTTCCGCCGCACCGTGCTTGAGACCCTGGACGCCCAGGCCCGTCAGGAAACCCTGGCCGGCCTGGCGGTGATGATGAAGCTGCTGCGCGCCGTCAACGGGGCTTATCTGGATGAAGCCGGTCAGGCCCTCGACCTGGCGCAGATCGAAGACCGCTACGCCGCGCAGATTCTGGCCTCCACCCTGGTGCGACGCATCGAGAAGCAGCACCTGGATGTCGACGCCGCCCATTGGCACAAGTCCATCCAGGTCGCTAACGAAAACGGCGCTTCCTTGAGCTTTGTGACCAATCGCCGGCAACTGCCCGAGCCGCTGCCGGCCAACTGGTCGGTCGAGGTCGTGGATGCCCAGCAAGTACGCGTCACCCTGCATGACAGCTGCGAATTCAAGGTCGACAGCTACCGCGCCCTGCCGGTTAAATCTGCCGGCCAGTTGCCGACTGGCTTCGAGCCGGGCGAGCTGTACAACTCGCGCTTTCACCCACGCGGTTTGCAGAT
This sequence comes from Pseudomonas cuatrocienegasensis, assembly GCF_900110925.1. Lineage (GTDB taxonomy): Bacteria > Pseudomonadota > Gammaproteobacteria > Pseudomonadales > Pseudomonadaceae > Aquipseudomonas > Aquipseudomonas cuatrocienegasensis. Next base: position 48,237 of record NZ_FOFP01000013.1, read on the forward strand.
GGCCGTGGTGGGTGTCACTGACGCCCTGCGCTCGGTTGGTCTGCCCTGGCAGCAGATCGTCGACCAGGTCGCCCCGGACGAGATCGCCGTGTTCGCCGGTAGCATCATGAGCCAGCTCGATGAGAACGGCTTCGGCGGCCTGATGCAGTCGCGCCTCAAGGGTGGCCGGGTTACCGCCAAGCAGCTGGCCCTGGGTCTGAACACCATGCCGGCGGACTTTATCAACGCCTATGTGCTCGGCAGCGTCGGCACCACCGGCAGCGTTACCGGCGCCTGCGCCACCTTTCTCTACAACCTGCAGAAAGGTATTGAGCAGATCGCCAGCGGCAAGGCCCGGGTGGTGATCGTCGGCAACAGCGAAGCGCCGATCAACCAGGAATGCATCGAGGGCTACGGCGCCATGGGTGCCCTGGCCACCGAAGAAGGCCTGCGCCTGATCGAAGGCAAGGACGACGTCGACTTCCGCCGCGCCAGCCGTCCGTTCGGCCAGAACTGCGGTTTCACCCTCGCCGAAGCCTGCCAGTTCGTGGTGCTGATGGATGATGAACTGGCCCTGCAACTGGGCGCCGACATCCACGGTGCGGTGCCGGATGTGTTCATCAACGCCGACGGCTTCAAGAAGTCCATTTCCGCACCTGGCCCAGGCAACTACCTGACGGTGGCCAAGGCCGTGGCCAGCGCCATCGACCTGCTCGGCGCCGAAGCGGTGCGCGAGCGCAGCTTCGTCCATGCCCACGGCTCCAGCACGCCGGCCAACCGCGTCACCGAGTCGGAAATTCTCGACCGTATCGCCACTACCTTCGGTATTGAGCAGTGGCCGGTGACCGCCGCCAAGGCCTTTGTCGGCCATTCCCTGGCCACCGCCAGTGGCGATCAGGTGATCTCGGCATTGGGCAGCTTCCGCTACGGCATCATCCCGGGCATCAAGACCATTGATGAAGTGGCCGCCGATGTCCACCAGGACCACCTGAGCATCGCCACCGAAGACCGCCAGCGCGACCCGCAGCAGCTGGACCTGTGCATCATCAACTCCAAGGGTTTTGGCGGTAACAACGCCAGCGCAGTGATCCTGGCGCCCCATGTGGCCGAACGCATGCTGCGCAAACGCCATGGCCAGGCAGCCTTCGATGCTTATCTGCAGCGCCGCGACGCCACCCGCTGTGCTGCCGCCGCCTACGACCAGCAAGCGCTACAGGGTCAGCTGGAGATCATCTACAACTTCGGCAACGACCTGATCGACGACAAGGCCATCGAGATTGGCACCGAGCAGATCCAGGTGCCCGGCTTCGCCCAGCCGCTGGTGTTTGCCAAGGATCAGCGCTACCGCGACATGCTCGACTAATGCTTCGTTCGCGGCGGCGCGCACGACTGGTGCACACAGCGCACCCTACAGACTGTGGGAGGGGCTTTAGCCGCGACGATTTCAGCGCTTTCGAGGATTATCGCGAATAAAGGCTAGGCGCCCCCTTCGCTCCTACAGAGAGCGACAGATGACCTGTGTTGCGACACTAGTGCTCAACCCAACTCACGCGCCAGCTCGATCAGCGCGTCGCGCCAGGCGGCGGTGCCGGGTAACGCCAGGAATGAGGGGTTGAGCAACGACTCGCGGGCCTCATAGGTCAGCGTACTGCCGTCCAGGTTCAGCACTTCCCCGCCAGCCCCTTCGAGCACGCCCTGGGCCGCCGCCGTGTCCCATTGCGAGGTAGGTGCCAGGCGCGGGTAACAGTCGGCCAAGCCCTCAGCCAGTTGGCAGAACTTCAAGGAGCTGCCCACGCTGACGCAGTCGAGCTCGCCAAACCGCTCGGCCATGCCGGCCAGCAGACGCTCCTGCGCCGGGCTGCTGTGGCGCCGACTGGCGACCACGGTAAACGCCTCGGTAGGCGCACCGCGCACCTGGATCGGCCGCACCGACTGATCCGCATCCAGGCGCTCGGCACCCAGCCCGGCACCGCCGTAGTAACAGCTGCCCGTGGCCGGTATACCGACCACCCCAAACACCACACGCCCGCGCTCGATCAACGCCACGTTGACGGTGAACTCCTCGCTACCAGCGATAAATTCCTTGGTACCGTCCAGCGGATCGACCAGCCACCAACGCTGCCAACCGGCGCGAGCGGCCAGGGCGATATCGGCGGCCTCTTCGGAGAGCACCGAAATCTGTCCATCGAGGGCCAACAACCCGTCATTGAGCAGGTGATGGGCCGCCATATCCGCCGCCGTAACCGGCGAGGCATCGGCCTTTTCATGCACATGCACATCCGCTCGCCAGTGCGGCAAAATCGCCTCACCGGCCTGTTGCACCAGGCCGATCACGGCCGGCAGCAAGGGATGCATCATGGGCGAAACTCCCCGCGTTCGGTGAGCAGGTCACGTGCCAGGTAGAGCGCCGCCAGGGCGCGGCCTTCGCTGAACAGCGGGTGTTGGATCAGGGTCGAAAGTTCGCTCAGGTTGACCTGGTCGACGCGCATCGGCTCGGGTTCATCCCCCGGCAACCGCTCCTCATAGAGGTCACGCGCCAACACCACCTGGATTTTCTGGCTCATATAGCCCGGCGACAAACTCAACTCGCCCAGGTGTTCCAGCTGCCGCGCGCCAAAGCCGGCTTCTTCCTTGAGCTCGCGGTTGGCCGCCTGCAGCACGTCCTCCCCCGGCTCGATCAGGCCCTTGGGCAGCGACAGCTGGTAATCATCGGTGCCGCCGCAGTATTCCTCGACCAGCAGCGCATGCTGAGCGTCGCGCATCGCCACGATCATCACCGCACCGTAACCGGCACCACGGCCAACCAGGCGTTCATAGGTGCGTTCCACGCCATTGCTGAAGCGCAGTTGCAGCTCCTCGACACAAAACAGGCGGCTACTGGCGACGATCTCACGGGCCAACACGGTGGGCTTCTGACGCATGGGGCGACTCCCGGGCAAGACTTAGCGGGTTATCATAGCGCGGCTAGTCCTATTATTTGCGTAGGATATTGTGCGATATAAGGCCCGCAATCGTGACAAATCTCGCACCCGCTCAAGAGTCCGCCATGCCGCTGCTACCCTGGAATGCCATCGATACCGTCCTGCTGGACATGGACGGCACCCTGCTCGACCTGCATTTCGACAACCATTTCTGGCTGCATCATTTACCCCGTCGTTATGCCGAGCACCATGGCGTCAGCCTGGCCCTGGCCGAGGCGGAACTGCAGCCGCTGTTTCGCGAGCACGCCGGCCAATTGACCTGGTATTGCACCGATTTCTGGAGCCGCGAGCTATCGCTGCCGATCCGCGAACTCAAGCGCGAAGTCGCCGAGCTGATCGCCCTGCGCCCCGACGCCGACACCTTCCTCGCCGCCGTGCGCGATGCCGGCAAGCGCGTGGTGATGATCACCAACGCGCACCGCGATTCGCTGTCGCTGAAACTGGAGCGCATCGAACTGGCGCCCTATTTCGAGCGCATGATCAGCTCCCACGACTACGGCTACCCCAAGGAAAACCAGCAGTTCTGGCATGCCCTGCAGCAAGACCTGGCGTTCGATCCGGCGCGCAGCCTGTTTATCGACGACAGCCTGCCGATCCTGCGCAGCGCCCGCGACTTCGGCGTCGGCCACCTGCTCGCCGTGCGTGAGCCGGATAGCCGTGCAGGTGCCAAGGACACCGAAGAGTTCGCCGCGGTAGAGGATTACCGCGCCCTGCTCGACGGCCTGTCACCCGCACCCTGAGCCTTTCCCACCGCCGCATCTCGCGCCTCTTTATCGACAGGTGATCATGGACATCAAGCAGCTCAAGTTCCTTATCGCCCTCGACGAAACCCGCCACTTCGGCCAGGCGGCCGCGCGCTGCCATATCACCCAGCCGACCCTGTCGATGCGCCTGCGCAACCTCGAAGAAGAACTGGGCCTGGAGCTGGTACGCCGCGGTCAACGTTTCGAGGGGTTCAGCGAAGAGGGTGAGCGCATCCTGGCCTGGGCACGCAGCCTGATGGCCGCCCATGATGGGCTCTACGCCGAGGCCGCCGCCTGCCGTGGGCAACTGGTCGGCACCCTGCGCCTGGGCGTGGTGCCGCTGGCCGGCTTCGACCCCATGCGCCTGGTCCAGCTGTTCGCCGAACAACACCCGAACCTGCGTTTCCAACTGTTCGCCCTGAGCAGCGAGCAGGTACTCGAACGTCTCGCGCGCAATCAGCTGGACCTCGGCCTGTCCTACCTCGACCGACTGGATCGCGAGCATTTCGACAGCCTGGAGCTGGCCGAAACGCGCATGGGCCTACTCTATGACCGCCGCCACTTCCAGTTCACCAGCCCGGCACTGCGCTGGGAAAGCCTGATCGACCTGCCCCTGGGGCTGCTGTCGGCCGGCATGCACTTTCGCCAGTCCATCGACCACAGCTTTCGCTCCCGCGGCCTGACCCCCAGCCCGCGCCTGGAAACCGATGCCGTGCACCAGTTGCTGCAGGCCGCCAGCGCCGGCCTGTGCTGCGCGATCATGCCGCTGAACAGCGGCCTGGCGGACTTTACCGAGCACCTGGCGCTGACGCCGATCGAAGACGCCCACACCCTCGCCCCTCTAGGCCTGATCATGCGCCGTAGTGCGCCACGCTCAGCGCTGGCCGAAGCCTGCTTTAGCGAGGCGGCCAGCCTGCTGCTGAGTAGCCCTGCGCAACTCAGCCGATAGAGCGCATCGATGACTACATTGGCAACAGTGATTAGACGCGCCCCCGTCAGGCGCCTAATCTGATGAGTCAATACGTCGCAGGGAACACCGTCCATGCCACGCGCCACCCACCTCAGCCCGGTCGATGCGGTCTTGCCAACGCCGCCTGTGAGCGGCTACGCCTATCGCGAGCTGGATGAGCCGGCGGACATTGCCGAAGCGGTGCTGGCCGAAGAGTGTGCGCTGGCGATCAGCTACAACGGCATCAGCCATGCCGTGATGATGGTCTCGCCCTCCGCGCTTGAGGATTTTGTCACCGGCTTCAGCCTGAGCAGCGACCTGGTGCAGTCCATCGACGAGATTTATGACATCGTCATTCACCGCGCTGGTGCCGCCATCAGCGCCGAGGTGCAGATCAGCAACCGCGCGTTCTGGGCACTCAAGCAGCAGCGCCGGCAACTGGCCGGCACCAGCGGTTGCGGCCTGTGCGGTGTAGAGGCGCTGGACCAGGCACTGCCCACCCTCACGCCGCTGACTCCGACGCCGCTGCCACCGGCCGTGCACCTGCAGGGCCTGCGCGAACGCATCAACGAAGCCCAGCGCCTGGCGCGCCAGAGCGGTGCCCTGCACGCGGCGCTGTTCGTCGACGCCGACGGCGCCATCGAGCTGTGCCGCGAAGACATCGGCCGGCATAACGCCCTCGACAAACTGATCGGCGCGCTGCTGCGCAGCGGCCATGCGTCTGCCGGTTTTGCCGTGGTCACCAGCCGCTGCAGCCTGGAACTGATTCACAAGGCCGTGCGTGCCCGTATCGGCACCCTGGTCAGCCTGTCCGCGCCCACCGCCCTGACCGTACAGTGGGCGCGCCAGCATCACCTCAACCTGATCCACCTGCCCCATCACAGCGCCCCCCGGGTCTACAGCCCGGCGCCGCCTGCCAGAGAGCAACGACCATGAGCCTGCAACCCGTCAACCCTCGCTACAAACCCTACCGTGGCGCCGCAGCCGGCTGGGGCGCGCTGCGCAGCGTCGCGCATTTCTGGCTGGACAGTAAGCAGCCGTTCAAGAACCTGCGCGCGCTGCTCAAGACCAACCAGAATGGCGGCTTCGACTGCCCAGGTTGTGCCTGGGGCGACTCACCGGAAGACGGCCACATCAAGTTCTGCGAGAACGGCGCCAAGGCGGTCAACTGGGAAGCCACCAAGCGCCGCGTGGATGCCGCCTTCTTCGCCCGCTACAGCGTCAGCCAACTGCGCGAGCAGAGCGACTACTGGCTCGAATACCAGGGCCGCCTGACCGAGCCGATGCGTTACGACAGCGCCAGCGACCGTTACCTGCCAATCAGCTGGGACGCCGCATTCAGCCTGATCGCCGAGCACCTCAAGGGTCTCGAAAGCCCTAACCAGGCCGAGTTCTACACCTCGGGCCGAGCCAGCAACGAAGCCGCATTTCTCTACCAGTTGTTCGTGCGTGCCTATGGCACCAACAACTTCCCCGACTGCTCGAACATGTGCCACGAGGCCAGCGGCGTTGCCCTCGGCCAAAGCGTGGGCATCGGCAAGGGCAGCGTGACCTTCGACGATTTCGAGCACGCCGATGCGATCTTCGTGCTTGGCCAGAACCCCGGCACCAACCACCCGCGCATGCTCGAACCGCTGCGCGAAGCGGTCAAACGCGGCGCTCAGGTGGTCTGCTTCAACCCGCTGAAAGAGCGCGGCCTGGAGCGCTTCCAGCACCCGCAGCACGCCCTGGAAATGCTCACCAACGGCTCCGAACCGCTCAACACGGCGTTCTTCCGTCCTGCCCTGGGTGGCGACATGGCAGCCCTGCGCGGCATCGCCAAATTCCTCCTGCAGTGGGAGCGCGAGGCCCAGGCCAAGGGCGAGCCGGCGGTGTTCGACCACGCCTTTATCGCCGAGCACACCGACGGACTGGACGACTACCTGGCGCTGCTCGACGCCAGCAGCTGGGACAGCCTGGTGGCCCAGTCCGGCCTGAGCCTGACTGAAATTGAACAGTCCGCGCGCATGTACCGGCGTGCCGAAAAAGTCATCATCTGCTGGGCCATGGGCATCACCCAGCACCACCATTCGGTGGCGACCATTCAGGAAATCGTCAATCTGCAACTGCTGCGCGGCAACCTCGGCCGTCCGGGCGCGGGCCTGTGCCCGGTACGCGGCCACAGCAACGTGCAGGGCGACCGCACCATGGGCATCAATGATCGCCCGCCGGTGGCCTTCCTCGATGCCATGGAAAAGCGCTTCAGCTTTGCCGTGCCGCGTGCCAACGGCCACAACACCATTGAGGCGATCAACGCCATGGTGCGCGGCGAGGCCAAGGTGTTTATCGGCCTGGGCGGCAACTTCGCTCAAGCCACGCCGGACAGCCCGCGTACCCACCAGGCCCTGCAGAGCTGCGCGCTGACCGTGCAGATCAGCACCAAGCTCAACCGCAGCCACCTGACCACCGGCACCGACGCGCTGATCCTGCCGTGCCTGGGCCGCACCGACATCGACCACCAGGCCACCGGCCCACAGGCGGTGACAGTGGAAGATTCGTTCAGCATGATCCACGCCTCTTTTGGTCAACTCGAACCGATTTCGGCGCAGATGCGCTCGGAACCGGCCATCGTTGCCGGTATCGCCAAGGCCACCCTGGGCAACCACCCGGTGGACTGGGACGCGCTGATCGCCGATTACAGCAAGATTCGCGAACTGATCGCCGACACCATCCCCGGCTTCGCTGACTTCAATCAGCGTGTGCAGCATCCGGGCGGGTTCTACCTGGGCAACTCGGCGGGCGCGCGGACCTGGAAGACCGCCACGGGCAAGGCCGGCTTCAAGGCCAATGCCCTGCTCGGCGACCTGTTACCGCCCCAGGTACGCGAAAGCGGCCAGACCCCGGACCTGATCCTGCAGACCCTGCGCTCCCACGACCAGTACAACACCACCATCTACGGCCTGGACGACCGCTACCGCGGCGTGCGCGGCCAACGCCAGGTGCTGTTCGCCAACGAGGCAGACATCATCCGCCTGGGCTTCAAGCCGGGGCAGAAGGTCGACCTGACCTCGCTGTGGAATGACGGAGTGGAACGCAAGGTCTACGGCTTCACCCTGCTGGCGTTCGATATTCCGGCGGGCCAGGCAGCGGCGTACTACCCCGAAGCGAACCCCCTGGTACCCCTGGAGAGCTACGGCGCGCGCAGCTTCACGCCCACCTCCAAGTTCATCGCCATCCGCGTGCATGCCGCGCAGGACGATCAACGCATCGCCTAAATGGCTTGGACCGGCGTCCTTGGGCGCCGGCCCAAGAGCCAGGCCTGGCAAGGCCCGCTCGTCGTTTAATGTCCCATTGCCTGCATAGCCCAGCGCTACCCTCGCGCCTGATCAGCCATCGGCTGCATCGCCTCATCAGAACCCCGAAACCGTTCGCCGCAGCCTGACTGGCTGCGCCGACCCACTGGATTTCTCATGCGCCTTGCACCCCTGGCCCTGCTCAGCCTGCTGTCCTTCGCCGTCGAGGCGAGCACCCTGCAGCGCGAGCTTGGGCCTTACCAACTGAACCTCGGCACGTCGCCCAGCCGCAGCATGGCGCAAGGGTTGGTGCAGCCCCAGCACAGCAGCAGCCTGCACGGCGGTTTCGACCTCAGCCACCCCAGCGGCTGGTACCTGGGCCAATGGTCACCGAGCATTGGCGTGCTGCCGGGTAAACGTACCGAACTGAATCACTACCTGGGCTACCGCAGCACCTTGAGCGAACAGCTTGGGGTCGAACTTGGCACCATGCGCTACAGCCATCCGGGCTACAGTCACCTTGACAGCCAGGACCTGTACGCCGGTCTGACCCTGGGTGAACGGCACCTTGGTCTGGCCTTCAGCGACGAACCCAGCCGCCGCGACGCCACCCTGCTCGCCGACTTCGGCCGGCTTACCCCGCTGGGGCTGGCCGTACGCCTGCGTTATGCCAACCACCTGCTCGACAGCCCGACGACGCTGGATGACGGAAGCCAGGTGCGTCTGTTCAACGACTGGAGCCTGAGCCTGTCGCGGCCCTGGCTGGGTATCGACCTCAACCTCTCGTATTCCGACTCCAGCCTCGACGAAGAGGCCTGTACTGCCTACAGCGGGCAGAACAGCCGCTGTGAAGGCGAACTCAGCTTCGAGGCCAGCCGCGTCTTCTAAACGCGATAAAAACCCTTAGCGTGCGGAATTTCTCGAAAAATCAGGCTCTAAGGTTACGTCGGTAGCCTGCCCGGCAACGGGAGGGCACCGCCAATACCCGTCCGCACCGGACTTTTTCGAGGTTTGCAGTATGCGTACATTTCTTTCTGCGCTGGCCCTGACGGCCCTTAGCCCATTCGCCTTCGCCGACAGTGGCAAAGTCGCGGTCGGCAGCGGTCTGGGCGGTGTGCTGGGAAATATCGTTGGCCAACAGGTGGGCGGCAGCACCGGCGCTGCCATCGGAGCTGGCCTGGGCGGTGCCGCTGGCGGAGTGATCACCGCCAGTGACCGCAACAAGACCGAAGCCGCACTCGGCGGTGGCCTGGGTGCAGCCGGCGGCTCGGTGCTCGGCGGCCAGTTGGGTGGTAGTACCGGCTCAACCATCGGCGCCGGCCTGGGCGGTGCCGCCGGTGGCGCACTGGCCAATGAATACGCCGGTGGCAGCGACGGCAAACGCAGCGGCCACCCCGGCAAGAAGCACAAACATAAGCACAAGCATCGCCGGCACTAGAAGCCCGCGTGAAGAAAAACACCGCGATGCCCCAGGCATTCGCGGTGTTTTTCATTGCCGATGAATTAGCTGTTGCCAGACCGATCAGGCTTGTGTGGGAGCGCAGGGGGCACCTAGCCTTTATCCGCGATAATCCTTGAAGCGCTGAAAACATCGCGGCTAAAGCGCAGCGCCGCCCGGCCCCTGCCACACGACCTGACATTGACCGACATTTGATGGTGTCGCGACGATTCGACTTTTCTATCTGTCAGGGCTGTGATGAAATTCTGAAATAATCAGATATGTGATCACAGATGCCCAATGGGCAAAGATGCAGCCCTGCTGCCTGGGCAAGCCATGCGATCCAGACACAGGTATGTCTAGGGGCGCAATGACGAGTAAAATTCTGGCGCTGACGGATGACTTGGATAACTTAATTCAAGCCTATCGCCCTGCGTAGCGACAAGACGGATACGAGCTTTCACGTCATGATGAGCCTTGCCGCCACGGTCATTAATTCTCGATGAATCTCAACAGCCTCTAAAACCAACCCTACTACTTAGCCCTACTGAATCAGGCCCGCGTTGCCGCGCACCATCACCTGCATCCGGAGTGTCGCCATGAACCTACCCAACCCCGCCGACCTGCTGCCCGAGATGGCCACCGCCCTGGAGGCGCACCTGGCGCAGCGGCAGATCAGCGAACCACGCTTTATCGGCATCCGCACCGGCGGCGTGTGGGTCGCCCAGGCGCTGCTCGACGCCCTTGGCCGTGACGATGCGCTGGGCATTCTCGACGTGTCCTTCTACCGCGACGATTTCACCCAGAACGGCCTGCACCCCCAGGTGCAACCGTCCGAGCTGCCGTTCGAGATCGAAGGCCAGCACCTGGTACTGATCGATGATGTGCTGATGAGCGGGCGCACCATCCGCGCCGCGCTCAACGAGCTATTCGACTACGGCCGCCCGGCCAGCGTGACCCTGGTCAGCCTGCTCGACCTGAATGCCCGCGAGCTGCCGATCCGCCCCGACGTTGTCGGCTCCACCCTGTCGCTGGCCGCCAATCAGCGGGTAAAATTGACCGGCCCCACGCCGCTGACCCTCGACCTCCAGACGCTCGCCCACTGAGAAGCCCGCAATGACCCCGATTGCCGCCAAGCGCCCGCTGCAGCTCAATGACCAAGGCCAGCTGCGCCATTTCCTCTCCCTCGACGGGCTGCCCCGTGAGCTGCTGACCGAGATTCTCGACACTGCCGACTCCTTCCTCGAAGTCGGCGCCCGTGCGGTGAAAAAAGTCCCGTTGCTGCGCGGCAAGACCGTATGCAACGTGTTCTTCGAGAACTCCACGCGCACCCGCACCACCTTCGAGCTGGCGGCCCAGCGCCTGTCAGCGGACGTGATCACCCTCAACGTCTCGACCAGCTCCACCAGCAAGGGCGAGACGCTGTTCGACACCCTGCGCAATCTGGAAGCCATGGCCGCCGACATTTTCGTCGTGCGCCACGCCGACTCCGGTGCCGCGCACTTTATCGCCGAGCATGTCTGCCCGAACCTGGCGATCATCAACGGTGGCGACGGCCGTCATGCGCACCCGACCCAGGGCATGCTCGACATGCTGACCATCCGCCGGCACAAGGGCAGCTTCGAGAATCTCTCGGTGGCCATCGTCGGCGACATCCTGCATTCGCGGGTGGCGCGCTCGAACATGCTGGCGCTGAAGACCTTGGGCTGCCCGGATATCCGCGTGATCGCACCCAAGACCCTGCTGCCGGTCGGCATCGAACAATACGGCGTGAGCGTCTACCACGACCTGGCCCAAGGCCTCAAAGATGTCGACGTGGTGATCATGCTGCGCCTGCAGCGCGAGCGCATGAACGGCGGCCTGCTGCCCAGCGAAGGCGAGTTCTACCGCTTGTTCGGCCTCACCGAACAGCGCCTCAAACTGGCCAAACCCGATGCCCTGGTGATGCACCCGGGGCCGATCAACCGTGGTGTGGAGATCGAATCGGCGGTGGCCGATGGGCCGCAGTCGGTGATTCTCAACCAGGTTACCTATGGCATCGCCGTGCGCATGGCGGTGCTGTCCATGGCCATGAGCGGGCAGACCGCGCAGCGTCAACTCAACGCCGAGGAGGCCAACTGATGCGTACGGCAATCATCGGCGCCCGGGTCATCGACCCGAGCAGCGGCCTGGATCAAGTCACCGACCTGTATATCGAAGGCGGCAAACTGCTGGCCATCGGCAACGCGCCCGCCGGTTTCAGCGCTGAAACCACACTCGACGCCCACGGCCTGATCGCCGCCCCCGGCCTGGTAGACCTCAGCGTCGCCCTGCGCGAACCGGGCTACAGCCGCAAAGGCAGCATCGCCAGCGAAACCCTGGCCGCTGCCGCAGGCGGGGTGACCAGCCTGTGCTGCCCGCCGTTCACCAAACCAGTGCTGGACACCTCGGCAGTGGCCGAGCTGATCCTCGACCGCGCCCGCGAAGCCGGGCACACCAAGGTGTTTCCCATCGGCGCCCTGAGCAAAGGCCTAGATGGCGAACAGCTCGCCGAACTGGTGGCCTTGCGCGACGCCGGTTGCGTGGCATTCGGCAATGGCCTGGAGAGCTTTCGCAACAGCCGTACCCTGCGCCGCGCACTGGAGTACGCGGCCACCTTCGACCTGCAGGTGATCTTCCACTCCCAGGACCATGACCTCGCCGAAGGCGGCCTGGCCCACGAAGGCGCCACCGCCAGCTTCCTCGGCCTGCCGGGCATTCCGGAAACTGCTGAAACCGTGGCCCTGGCCCGCGACCTGCTGCTGGTCGAACAAAGCGGCGTGCGCGCCCACTTCAGCCAGCTGACCAGTGCCCGCGGTGCCGAGCTGATCGCCGATGCCCAGGCCCGCGGCCTGCCAGTGACCGCCGATGTGGCGCTGTATCAGTTGATTCTCACCGACGAGGCGCTGATCGACTTCTCCAGCCTCTATCACGTGCAACCGCCACTGCGCTCACGCGCCGACCGTGACGGCCTGCGCGAAGCGGTGAAAAGCGGGGTCATCTCGGCCATCGCCAGCCACCACCAGCCCCACGAGCGCGACGCCAAGCTGGCGCCGTTCGGCGCGACCGAGCCGGGCATCAGCAGCGTACAATTGCTCCTGCCGCTGGCCATGAGCCTGGTCGAGGACGGCCTGTTTGACCTACCGACCCTGCTCGCCCGCCTGAGCAGTGGCCCGGCCAACGCCCTGCGCCTGCCGGCCGGGCGCCTGGCCGTGGGTGCGCCGGCGGACCTGGTGCTGTTCGACTCCAGCGCCTCAACCCTGGCCGGCGACACCTGGTTCTCCAAGGGTGCCAACTGCCCGTTTCTCGGCCATTGCCTGCCGGCAGCGGTTCGCTACACCCTGGTCGATGGACATATCAGCTATCAGGCGTGACGGCTAACGCATACAGGTGCATTACCTCTTTGGGAAGGGCCGGGCGGCGCGCCGCTTCGGCCGCGCTGTCGCGGCTAAAGCCCCTCCCACAGAAATGTGAAGACACCGGCCGGTAGCCTGGGTCGAGCGCAGCGACACCCGGGACACACTCACGAACATCGCCGCATTGATTACCGCGCTTGCGCGTTCTTGATCGACACCTGGGTATTCAGCGTCCAGAAGTCGTAGAGCACGCCGACCAGAAACAGCCCGCCGGTAAACAGGTAAATGACCCCGGTGATCCACTTGCCCTGGTACATGCGGTGCACACCGAACACGCCGAGGAAGGTCAACAGAATCCAGGCGACGTTGTAATCGGTGGCGCCTGCGGTGAAACGCAGGTCGGCTTCGCGGTCCATCGCCGGAATCAAAAACAGGTCGATGATCCAGCCGATAAAAAACAGCCCGAGGGTGAAGAACCAGATGGTCCCGGTCACCGGCTTGCCGTAATAAAAGCGGTGTGCGCCGAGAAAGCCGAAGATCCAGAGTAAATAGCCAATGACCTTGCTGTGGGTGTCCTGTTGCATATGCCTCTCCTGTAGGGACCGATCTGACGCCGCAGGCTACGCGAAGGTTTCCTCACTGGCTATGGCGGCCAACCCTGGGCTTGCCGGTTAGCGCACTCTACTCGATACTGTATGGACAAACAGTATCAGGCAGGTCATTCGCCATGCAGTTGATCGACAAACTTACCGTCCTCGCCGACGCCGCCAAGTACGACGTGTCCTGCGCCAGCAGCGGCGCGCCCAAACGCAGCTCCAAGGGCAAGGACGGCCTGGGTGCCACCAATGGCATGGGCATCTGCCACAGCTTTACCCCGGACGGCCGTTGCGTCGCCCTGCTGAAGATCCTGCTGACCAACTTCTGCCTGTACGACTGCCAGTATTGCGTCAACCGCCGCTCCAGCGATGTACCACGGGCGCGCTTCACCCCCGAAGAAGTGGTCACCCTGACCCTGGATTTCTACCGGCGCAACTGCATCAGCGGGCTGTTTCTCAGCTCCGGCATCATTCGTTCGGCCGACTACACCATGGAGCAGCTCAACCGCGTGGCCAAGCTGCTGCGTGAGGAGCACGGCTTTCGCGGTTATATCCACCTCAAAACCATTCCCGACGCCGACCCGCTGCTGATCGAGGAGGCCGGCCGCTATGCCGACCGCCTGAGCGTCAATATCGAGTTGCCCACCGAAGCCAGCCTGATACGCCTGGCGCCGGAAAAACAGGTCGTGACGATCAAGCAGGCGATGCACTCAATCCACCAGGGCGAGCACCAGGCCCGCGAGGAAAAAGGCTCGCCGCGCTTTGCCCCGGCCGGGCAGAGCACGCAGATGATCGTCGGTGCCGACGCCACCGATGACAGCACCATCCTGCACACCGCTCAGTCCCTGTACGGCGATTACCGCCTACGGCGGGTCTATTACTCGGCGTTCAGCCCGATCCCCCACAGCCCCAACACCGTGCCCTTCGAGGCCCCACCACTGTTGCGTGAACACCGTTTGTACCAGGCGGATTTCCTCATGCGCGGTTACGGCTTCGCGGCCGGCGAGCTGCTCAGCGGCCCCGGCAACCTGGCGCTGGATATCGACCCGAAACTGGCCTGGGCACTGAACAACCGCGAGCACTTTCCGGTCGACCTCAACCGCGCCGAACCGGCGATGATCGCCCGCGTGCCGGGCATTGGCGTGCTCAGCGCCCAGCGCCTGGTCAGCCTGCGCCGGCAAAAACGCATTCGCTATGAAGACCTCACGCGCCTGCGCTGCGCCCTGGAAAAAGCCAAACCCTTTATCGTCACCCACGACTATCGCCCGCAACTCGCCACCCGCGAATCCCTGCTACTGCGCCAGCAGCTGAGCGAAACGCCGCAGCAGATGGCGCTGTGGTGATGCACCTGGTCGAGTTCGATGGCAGCTTCGCCGGCTGGCGCCAGGCCGCTCGACGCTTGTTGCACGAGGGCATTGCGCCGCACGCGATTACTTGGCGCAGTGGCAACGAAGCACCTGGCCTGTTTGACGCAGCCCAGGCCAGCGTGCCGGCTACCGCCGCCAGTGCACGGGTGCGCATCCCCCGGCAATTGCTCGACGAGCTGGAGGCGGCGGCGCGCTTTCGTGTAGCCGACCGCTGGAGCTTGCTCTACCGCATCCTCTGGCGCGTGGCCAAGGGGGACGTGGCGGCAAGACTGGCCGGGGATATCGACGGTAGCGAACTGCACAAACGGCTCAAGGCGGTGCGCCGCGAAGCCCATCACCTGCATGCCTTTCTGCGCTTTCGGCCGTGCCAGAGCGAGGCGTGCGGCGCCGAGTTCGTTGCCTGGTTCGAGCCGGCCCATGACATCCTGGCCAGCGCCTCGCTGCATTTTGCCGAGCGTATGGGCCGCCACCGCTGGCTGATCGCCACACCCGACGGCGCGGTATTCTGGGATGGACAGCAGTTACAGGAGCAGCGCCCTTGCCCGCCTGCCTGGCGGGCCCTGGCTGAACAGCCAGTGGATGAGGGGCAGGCGCTGTGGCTGGCCTACTACGGCAGCACCTTCAACCCGGCGCGGCTGAATCGCAGCGTGTTGGAGAGCAACTTGCCGGTGCGTTTCTGGCGGCACCTGCCGGAAGGGCCGCTGATCCCGCAGCTGATGAGCCAGGCACGCGCTGGGGCGCAGCGCGATGGCCAGGCGGCCGCGGTGGCGCGCCAGGCCGGCAAACGTATCCGCGCCGGTGTCAGCGGAAACGCCGACCCGGATCGTCCTGACTGACTTCCAGAGACAACCCCTGGGACATAGTGGTCAGGTGGTCGCCGTCGGCTTCCGAACCCAGCTTGATCATCAGGCGCAGGTCGTTGGCCGAGTCGGCATACAGCAGGGCGTCTTCGTAGGTGATCTCGCCCTGGCTGTAGAGGGCGTACAGGGCCTGGTCGAAGGTCTGCATGCCCTGCTCGGTGGAACGTTTCATCAAGTTCTTGAGCTCGTGCACATCACCCTTGCGGATCAGGTCGGCGGCCAATGGGGTATTGATCAGCACCTCGATCACCGCCCGGCGGCCCTTACCGTCCGGGGTCGGGATCAGTTGCTGAGCGACGATGGCCTTGAGGTTGAGTGACAGGTCCATCCACACCTGATTCTGCCGATCCGCCGGGAAGAAGTTGATGATCCGGTCCAACGCCTGGTTGGCGTTGTTGGCGTGCAAAGTCGCCAGGCACAGGTGGCCGGTTTCGGCGAAGGCCACGGCGTGGTCCATGGTTTCGCGGGTGCGCACCTCACCAATCAGGATCACGTCCGGCGCTTGGCGCAGGGTGTTCTTCAGCGCCACCTCGAAGGACTCGGTGTCGATGCCCACTTCGCGCTGAGTGACGATGCAGCTCTGGTGCTGGTGAATGTATTCGATCGGGTCTTCGATGGAGATGATGTGGCCGCTGCTGTTCTTGTTGCGGTAGCCGATCATCGCCGCCAGGGAAGTGGACTTGCCGGTGCCGGTGGCGCCGACGAAGAGCACCAGGCCGCGCTTGGTCAGGGCCAGCTTCTTGAGGATTTCCGGCAGTTTCAGCTCATCCAGGGTGGGGATATTGGTTTCGATGCGGCGCAGCACCATGCCGGCCAGGTTGCGCTGGTAAAAGGCGCTGACGCGAAACCGGCCGATACCCCGAGCGCTGATGGCGAAGTTGCATTCGTGGTTCTCAGCGAAGTCACGGCGCTGCTGCTCGTTCATAACCCCGTGCACGGTCTCCCGGGTCTGTTCGGGCGACAGCGCGGTTTTGGTCACGGGCATGATCTTGCCGTTGACCTTCATCGACGGCGGCACACCCGCAGTGATGAACAGGTCCGAGCCGCCCTTTTCGACCATCAGGCGCAGCAGTTTTTCGAATTCCATGGGTTATCTCGCCATCGCCACCACGCGCCGTGCATCGAATGCCGCTGGGGCGCGTGTTTCGCCAGCAGCCCGCTACCCGGCACGCCTTGCGGCGGCCGGAAACGCTTAGAAATTTTCCGGATTCTTGGATTTTTCCCGCGCCGCCTCACGGCTGACCACCCCCTTGGCCACCAGCCCCTTGAGGCAGGAATCGAGGGTCTGCATACCCAGCGAGCCGCCGGTCTGGATGGCCGAGTACATCTGCGCCACCTTGTCTTCGCGGATCAGGTTACGGATCGCCGGGGTGCCAATCATGATTTCGTGGGCGGCCACCCGGCCACCACCGATCTTCTTCAGCAGGGTCTGGGAAATCACCGACTGCAGGGACTCGGAAAGCATGGAGCGAACCATGGATTTTTCTTCGGCCGGGAACACGTCGACAACCCGGTCGATGGTCTTGGCCGCGCTAGTGGTGTGCAGCGTGCCGAATACCAGGTGGCCGGTTTCCGCGGCGGTCAGCGCCAGGCGGATGGTTTCCAGGTCGCGCATCTCACCCACCAGAATGATGTCCGGGTCTTCGCGCAGGGCCGAGCGCAAGGCTTCGGAGAAGCCCAGGGTGTCGCGGTGCACTTCACGTTGGTTGACCAGGCACTTCTTCGACTCGTGGACGAATTCGATGGGGTCTTCGATGGTCAGGATATGGTGGTACTTAGTGCTGTTGAGGTAGTCGAGCATCGCCGCCAGGGTGGTCGACTTGCCCGAACCGGTCGGCCCGGTGACCAGCACCAGCCCGCGCGGTACGTCGGTAATCTTGCGAAACACCTCGCCCATGCCGAGGTCTTCCATGGTCAGGACCTTCGACGGAATGGTCCGGAACACCGCGCCGGAGCCGCGGTTCTGGTTGAAAGCGTTGACCCGGAAGCGCGCGACACCGGGCACTTCGAACGAGAAGTCGGTCTCCAGGAACTCCTCGAAGTCCTTGCGCTGCTTGTCGTTCATGATGTCGTAGATCAGCGCGTGCACCTGTTTATGGTCCAGGGCAGGCAGGTTGATCCGCCGTACATCGCCGTCGACCCGGATCATCGGCGGCAGGCCCGCCGAGAGGTGCAGGTCCGACGCGCCTTGCTTGGCGCTGAAGGCAAGCAGCTCGGTGATATCCATGGGACTCCCTAATGGCAAGCAAGCAGGTAGAATGCCGCGAACGTAAAACGACCGGGCCAGGCGCGAGTAATGTCCACGATAGCAGAGAATATTGCAAAGGTCGGTGCACGGATCCGTGAGGCAGCGCATGCCTCGGGGCGCGGGCTTGAGCCTGTCGGCTTGCTGGCCGTGAGCAAGACCAAACCTGCCGAGGCCCTGCGCGAGGCCCATGCGGCCGGAGTCAGGGATTTCGGCGAGAACTACCTGCAGGAAGCGCTGGACAAACAGGTCGCCCTGAGCGATCTGGTGCTGACCTGGCACTTCATAGGGCCGATCCAGTCGAACAAGACCCGGCCGATCGCCGAGCACTTCGACTGGGTGCATTCGGTGGACCGTCTCAAGGTGGCCCAGCGCCTCTCCGACCAACGCCCGCCGCACTTGCCTGCACTGAACATCTGCCTGCAGGTCAATGTCAGCGGCGAGGCCAGCAAGTCCGGCTGCAACCCCGACGAGCTACCCGCCCTGGCCGCGGCCGTGGCGCAGCTGCCGAGGCTGCACCTGCGCGGCTTGATGTGCATTCCCGAGCCAACCGATGACCCGGCCGAGCAACGCGCCGCCTTCGCCCACCTGCGCCAGCTGCAAGCCAGCCTCGGCCTGCCGCTCGACACCCTGTCGATGGGCATGAGCCACGACCTGGAAGCCGCCATTGCCGAAGGCGCCACCTGGGTGCGCATCGGCACTGCCCTGTTCGGCGCGCGGTCACAGCCCTGATGCCCAGTTCCCACTCTATTAAGGAAGCCTTTGTATGACTGCTCCCCGTATCGCCTTCGTCGGTGCCGGCAATATGGCCGCCAGCCTGATCGGCGGCCTGCTCGCCCAGGGCGTCGCGGCTTCGGCCATCCGCGCCAGCGACCGTGGTGACGAACAGCGCGCACGCATCAGCGCCGAGCACGGTATCCAAACCTTCGCCGACAACGCCGAAGCCATCCGCGGCGCCGATGTGGTGGTGCTGTCGGTCAAGCCCCAGGTGATGAAAGACGTCTGCCTGGCCCTGGCGCCGCACCTCGAGCCCCAGCAACTGGTGATCTCCATCGCCGCCGGCATCACCTGCGCCAGCCTGGAGCAGTGGCTGGGCGCCGTACCGCTGGTACGCTGCATGCCCAACACCCCGGCGTTGCTGCGCCAGGGCGTCAGTGGCCTGTACGCCAGCGCACGGGTCAACGCCACGCAGCGCGAACATGCCGAACAATTGCTCGGCGCCGTCGGCCTGGCGCTGTGGCTGGATGAGGAGCAGTTGATCGACGCCGTGACCGCGGTGTCCGGCAGTGGCCCGGCGTATTTCTTCCTGCTGATCGAGGCGATGACCGCCGCGGGCGAAAAACTCGGGCTACCGCGCGCCACCGCCGCGCAACTGACCCTGCACACCGCCTTGGGCGCCGCGCGCATGGCCGTGGCCAGCGATGTCGAAGCCAGCGAGCTGCGCCGCCGGGTCACCTCGCCGGCCGGCACCACCGAAGCAGCGATCCGCACCTTCCAGGCAGGTGGCTTCGAGCAGTTGGTCGAAGACGCCCTCAACGCCGCCGCGCAGCGCTCGGCAGAACTGGCCGAACAACTCGGCCGCTGAATCACCGCAACCGCCGGCCGCCCAACGCGCCGCCGGCCCTGCACGCCGCAATCCAAGGAGTTAAACATGATTGGCCTGAACACCGCCGCGGTATACATCCTGCAAACCATCGGCAGCCTGTACCTGCTGATCGTGCTGCTGCGCTTTATCCTGCAGCTGGTACGCGCGGACTTTTACAACCCGATGAGCCAGTTCATCGTGCGCGCCACCCATCCGCTGCTGCGCCCGCTGCGCAAGATCATCCCCAGTATCGCCGGCCTCGACCTGGCGTCCCTGGTCCTGGCGATCCTGGTGCAACTGGTGCTGATGGCCCTGACCCTGATGCTGATGGGCTATGGCCTGGGTGACCCGTTGCAACTGCTGGTGTGGTCGATCATTGGCGTGACCGCGCTGTTCCTGAAAGTGTTCTTCTTTGCCCTGATCATCAGCGTGATCCTCTCCTGGGTCGCCCAGGGCAGCCACAACCCGGCGGTCGAGCTGGTCAACCAGATCTGCGAGCCGCTGCTGGCACCGATCCGCCGCCTGCTGCCGAGCATGGGCGGCCTGGACCTGTCGCCCATAGTCGCGTTTTTGATCCTCAACCTGATCGACATGCTGGTAATCCGCAACCTGGCGATCAGCACTGGCATGCTCAGTGGCTTGAGCCTGGCGGTCTGACAGGCGCTGTGAGCTTTTACCGCTGGGACGGCGAGGACCTGCTGCTCGCCTGCCACCTGCAACCCAAGGCCAGCACGGACGCTTTCGCCGGGTTGCACGGTGACCGCCTGAAGATCCGCCTCAGCGCACCGCCGCTGGAAGGGCGCGCCAACGCGCAGCTACTGGTATTTCTCGCCGCCGCCTTTGGCGTGAGCAAAAGCCAGGTGAGTCTTGAGGCCGGCCAGCAGAGCCGACAGAAGCGTGTGCGTATCCACCAGCCACGCCAGCTGCCAGCCGAACTGGGGATAACCGCTCAGGGCCATTGAGCGACCGCAAGGCTGGTCGAACACAGGGGTGGATTGACGCGCCCGTGGCACCCCGCATAATGCCTGACAGTCCAGCGCCAAACCGCGCCCGATGGATACCAACCTGAGGTAGCCGCATGAGCATGGAACGCCTGAGTCAGCAGGTCGACGCCTATGTCGGGTGGAAGCGCGAGCTGATGCGCGAGATCACCCGCTACCGCAGTTGGCTGGCGCACAACCGCTTAAGCTCCGACGCCGTCGAAGCCAAGCTTGAGCGAGCCGTCAAACTGCTGCGCACCGATCACATCACCCTGGCCTTCGTCGGTGAGTTTTCCCGCGGCAAGACCGAGCTGATCAACAGCCTGTTCTTTTCCGAGTTCGGCCAGCGCATGCTGCCCTCCCAGGCCGGGCGCACCACCATGTGCCCCACCGAGCTGTTCTTCGACCCGCGCTCGGAACACGCCTATATCCGCCTGCTACCCATCGAGACCCGCGCCGCGTCGGCGAGCGTCGCGCAGTTCAAGCGTATTCCACGGCATTGGGTGAACATCCCGCTGGACCTCAGCGACCCGGACAACATGGTCCAGGCCTTCGCCCAGGTCGCCAAGACCAAGCAGATGCCGGTGGAGCAAGCCATTCAACTGGGCTTTCACCCCGACATGCTGGAAAGCACCGGCAAACCCGGCCAGGTGCTGGTGCCAGCCTGGCGCCATGCCATGGTCAGCCTCGACCATCCGTTACTGCGCCAGGGTCTGCGTATCCTCGATACCCCAGGACTGAACGCCCTGGGCAGCGAACCGGAACTGACCCTGTCGATGCTGCCCAACGCCCAGGCCATTGTCTTTCTGCTGGCGGCTGACACGGGCGTCACCGCCAGCGATATGGAGGTCTGGCAACAGCACATCCGCCAGCTCGACGAAGACACCCAGAGCAGCCTGTTCGCCGTGCTCAACAAGATCGACGTGCTCTGGGACGATCTCGCTGGTGAAGCCGCCGTGCAACAGGCCATCACCCGCATCCAGGCGACCACCGCACGTCAGCTGGGCATCGCGCCCGACGCCGTGCTGCCGCTGTCGGCCAAACAGGCCCTGCTGGCCAAGGTCCGCCAGGACGATGCACTGCTCGCACGCAGCCAGATGGCCCGCCTGGAAACCCTGCTCTGCGAGCGCATCGTCACGCAAAAGGAGCGGCTGATCGAAGACCGCGTGGTAATGCAGGTGCTGCGCCTGCTGCAGAACAGCCAGCATGTACTGAGCCTGCGCCTGGACAAGGTCAGCGAGCAGCAAGTCCTGCTCCAGCATCACCAGCACGACAACGGTCAGATGCTGTTTGAACTGACCGCGCGGACCAAGGACGATCACAGCAAACACCACCGTCGCCTGCTGGGTTTGAAGACCAACCAGCGCCTGCTCAAACGCCAGGGCGACCTTCTGCGTGCCGCCGTACGCCCGCAACGCCTGGAAGAACATCTGCAACAGGTGCGTCGTGGTCTTACCGGTAGCTGGACGACCCTGGGCATCAACCAGGCGATCCTGCAGTTCTTCCGCAACGTGGAGCACGACCTGCACGCCCTCGAACAAGAGGCCGAGATGGCCAACCGCATGGTCGCGGCCATCTATCGCCGGCACAACGAGGAGAACCCGCTGCACGGCGTCGACGCGCCGCAGTTCGACCTGCAACGCTACCACCGCGAACTGCGCCAGCAGCAGGCCAAGGCCGATCAGTTCCGCCTGCACCTGAAAACCCTGCTGACCGAACAGCGCAGCCTCACCCGGCGCTTCTTCTCAACCCTGGTGCAGGAAGTGATCGGTCTGCACCAGCGCCTGCGCCAGGATGCCGAACACTGGGCCAACGATGCCCTGATGCCGCTGATGCAGCACACTCTCGAACACAAACAACTGCTGGAAACCCACATGCTCAGGCTCAAGGCCCTGGCCCAGGAAACCCAGCAAACCCGCCAGCGCAGCACCCAACTGGCGCACTACCGCGACGACCTGCAACAGCAACTGGCCCAGGCCAACGACATGTTGCGCGTACTGCGCCGCCCGGCGCCGATTCAGCGCCAGGGCAAGGTGGTCAGCCTGCTGGGCGCCGGACGCCCCCACAGCGCCTGAGCCTGACCGGCCCTGCTTGCCGGGTGCAGCCGTGCTCTTTAGACTGCTGCACTTCGTTTACTCCTTCCTTTTGATGAGCAGGGTCGATGCCGACTGTCTTTGCACCAGACTCCGTTGGCCTGGTCACGCCCCAGGTGCTGCATTTCGCTGAACCCCTGGCCCTGGCCTGTGGGCGCAGCCTGGCTGACTACCAACTGACCTATGAAACCTATGGCCAACTGAATGCCGCCGGCAGCAATGCCGTGCTGATCTGCCATGCCCTGTCCGGCCATCACCACGCCGCCGGCTACCACAGCGTCGACGAGCGCAAGCCGGGCTGGTGGGACAGTTGCATCGGCCCCGGCAAGCCACTGGATACCAACCGCTTTTTTGTCGTCAGCCTGAACAACCTCGGCGGCTGCAACGGCTCCACCGGCCCGGCCAGCCTCAACCCGGCCACCGGCAAGCCTTTTGGCGCGGACTTCCCGGTAATGACCGTGGAAGACTGGGTACACAGCCAGGCGCGCCTGGCCGACGCCCTGGGCATCGGCCAATGGGCCGCGGTGGTCGGCGGCAGCCTGGGTGGCATGCAGGCCCTGCAATGGACCATCAGCTACCCCGAGCGCGTGCGCCACTGCCTGGCGATTGCCTCGGCGCCCAAGCTCTCGGCGCAAAACATCGCCTTCAACGAAGTGGCGCGCCAGGCCATTCTCACCGACCCGGAATTCCACGGTGGCGACTTCCTCGACCAGGGCGTGATCCCCAAGCGCGGGCTGATGCTGGCGCGCATGGTCGGGCATATCACCTACCTGTCGGATGACTCCATGGGCGAGAAATTCGGCCGGGGCCTGAAGAGCGAAAAGCTCAACTACGACTTCCACAGTGTCGAGTTCCAGGTCGAAAGCTACCTGCGTTACCAGGGCGAGGAGTTCTCCGGACGTTTCGACGCCAACACTTACCTGCTGATGACCAAGGCGCTGGATTACTTCGACCCGGCCGCCGCCCATGACGGCGACCTGGCCAAGACCCTGGCCGTGGCCCAGGCGGATTTCTGCGTGATGTCCTTCACCACCGACTGGCGCTTCTCGCCGGCGCGCTCGCGGGAGATCGTCGATGCCCTGACCGCCGCGCGCAAGAATGTCTGCTACCTGGAGATCGACGCGCCCCAGGGCCACGACGCTTTCCTCATGCCGATCCCGCGCTACCTGCAGGCCTTCAGCAGCTATATGAACCGAATTGCCCTATGAAGCGGATGACCTTACGCCCATGAGAGCCGACCTGGACATCATCCAAGACTGGATCCCCGCCGGCAGCCGCGTGCTCGACCTCGGCTGCGGCAATGGCGAGCTACTGGCCTGGCTGCACGAACACAAACAGGTGTTCGGCTACGGCCTGGAAATCGACGCCGAGAACATCGCCGCCTGCGTCAGCAAGGGCGTCAACGTCATCGAGCAGGACCTGGACAAGGGCCTGGGCAACTTCGCCAGCGACAGCTTCGATGTCGTGGTCATGACCCAGTCGCTGCAAGCCCTGCATTTTCCCGACAAGGTGCTGGCGGAAATGCTCCGGGTCGGCAAGACCTGCATTATCACCTTCCCCAACTTCGCCCACTGGCGCTGCCGCTGGTACCTGGCGAGCAAGGGCCGCATGCCGGTCTCGGACTTTCTCCCGTACACCTGGTACAACACGCCGAACATCCACTTCTGCACCTTCGAGGACTTCGAGAACCTCTGCCACGCGCAGGGCGCTCAGGTACTCAATCGTCTGGCCGTGGACCGCGCGCACCGTCATAGTTTCGCCAGCCGGATACTGCCTAATCTGTTAGGTGAAATCGGTATCTATCGCGTCAGCCGCCCCGGCGTGGCTGACGCGCAGATCGCCACCTGAGTCGAGGAGCTTCCCATGCGCCGTATCGCCCTGTTACTGATCGCCCTGTGCCTGAGTCTGCCGGCAGCCGCCGAACGCAAACAGCGTTTCGGCGACCTGGATGTGCACTACATCGCCTTCAACTCCAGCTTCCTGCAGCCGGAGATCGCCGCCGCCAACCAGTTGGTGCGCAGCAAGACCCAGGGTGTGGTGAACATCTCCGTGCTCAAGGCCGGCACCCCGGTGACCGCCGTCGTCAGTGGCGAGGTGAAGAACCTGCTGGGGCGCAGCTACCCACTGAGCTTCCGCCAGGTCAGCGAAGGCCCGGCGATCTACTACCTGGCCCAGTTCCCCTTTGAAAGCCGCGAAGTGCTGCGCTTCAGCATTCGCGTACAGGCCGCTGATGGCGTTGCCAACAGCCTCGACTTCAACCAGGAATTTTTCCCCGACGAATGATGCCCTTCAACGAACTGGTGCTGGCCAGCCACAACGCCGGCAAACTCAAAGAGCTGCAAGCCATGCTCGGCAACAGCGTTCGCGTGCGCTCAGTCGGCGAGTTCTCCACCGTCGAGCCGGAAGAAACCGGCCTGTCGTTTATCGAAAACGCCATTCTCAAGGCGCGTAATGCCGCCCGCCTCTCCGGCCTGCCGGCGCTGGCCGACGACTCCGGCCTGGCGGTGGATTTTCTCGGTGGTGCACCCGGCATCTACTCGGCGCGCTACGCCGATGGCCAGGGTGACGCAGCGAATAACGTCAAGTTACTCGATGCGCTGAAGGATGTGCCGGACGCCGAACGCGGCGCGCAGTTCGTCTGCTGCCTGGCCCTGGTGCGGCATGCCGACGACCCGCTGCCGATCATCTGCGAAGGTCTCTGGCACGGACGCATCCTGTATGCGGCGCAAGGCGTCGAGGGCTTTGGCTACGACCCGCTGTTCTGGGTCCCGGAGCGCGACTGCTCCAGCGCTGAACTACCCGCATCCGAGAAAAACCAGATCAGCCACCGCGCCCGCGCCATGGCCCTGCTCAAGCAACGGCTGGGCCTGGCATGACCCTGACAGTCGGCGGCAGCTTCGCGCTGCCGCCTCTGGCGCTCTACATCCATATCCCCTGGTGTGTGAAGAAGTGCCCGTACTGCGACTTCAACTCCCACGCCGCCGGCCCGACGCTGCCTGAACAGGAGTACGTCGACGCCCTGCTGGCCGACCTGGACGGCGAACTGGCCCAGGTGCATGGCCGCCCCCTGACCTCGATCTTCTTCGGCGGCGGCACACCCAGCCTGTTTTCCGCCGTGGCCCTGGGTCGTTTGCTCGACGGCGTGGAGCGGCGCATCGCCTTTGCCGTCGACATCGAAATCACCCTGGAAGCCAACCCCGGCACGTTCGAGCAGGCCAAGTTTCGCGCCTATCGTCAGCTCGGCATCAATCGCCTGTCGATTGGCGTACAAAGCTTCCAGGCCGAAAAACTCAAGGCCCTCGGCCGCATCCACGATGGCGATGAAGCCATCCGCGCCGCCGACATGGCCCGCGCCGCCGGCTTCGACAACTTTAACCTGGACCTGATGCATGGCCTGCCCGAGCAAACCCTGGACGATGCCCTGAGCGACCTGCGCATCGCCATCGCCCAAGCGCCGACCCACCTGTCCTGGTACCAGCTGACCATGGAGCCGAACACGGTGTTCTGGAACCAGCCGCCGACGGTGCCGGAAGACGACATCCTCTGGGACATCCAGGAAGCTGGCCAGGCCCTGCTCGCAGCCCAAGGCTACGCACAGTACGAAGTGTCCGCCTATGCCCAGCCCGGCAAGGCGGCGCGGCACAACCTCAATTACTGGACCTTCGGCGACTTTATCGGCATCGGCGCCGGCGCCCACGGCAAGCTCAGCCAGCCCAACGGGCAGATCGCCCGCAACTGGAAAACCCGCCTGCCCAAGGACTACCTCGACCCGGCCAAACGCTTCAGCGCCGGCGAGCGCATCCTCACGCCCGACGAGCTGCCGTTCGAGTTTCTGATGAACACCCTGCGCCTGAGCGATGGCGTGCCTGCCGAGCTGTTCAGCGCCCGCACCGGCCTGCCCCTGGCCAGCCTGGATAGCGCGCGGCGCAGCGCCGAAGCACGCGGCCTGCTGCACAGCGACCCCGCACGGCTATGCGCGACGCCCGAAGGCCAGCTGTTTCTCAACGACCTGCTGCAGCATTTTCTACCCTGAGCTAAGGACACCGGATGGATCTGTTACTCGACCTGATCGTCACCCTGTCGCGCTGGAGCCGCGGTCACCTCTACGACATCGCCCTGGCGATCATGGCCACCCTGTTCGTGCTGTTCGGCCCCGGCATCAACGCCTCGGTACAGCGCGCCATCGGCAACCTCAACTTTATCCTGCGCACGCTGATCTTCGTCGCCATCTGCGCCGTGGGGTATGGCCTGGCCATGGTCTTTATCACCCCGCTGCTGGCCCAGGGCCTAGGCCACTTCAACAACTACACCCTGGCACCGGTGCTGTTGCTGGTGTTCTTTATCATCGGCGTGCTGGCGGACCGCAATTAGCCCCCTGCGGTACCTTGTCCCTGGGTGTCGCTGCGCTCGACCCAGGCTACGGGTCTACTGCTAACGAGTAGCCTGGGTTGAGCAAGGCGATACCCGGGATAGGCCGGTGGGCCGGTCGTCGTGGCCCGCACCGCACCTATGCAAACGAAACAGCAAAAGCCCCTGTCAGCACCCAAACACCAAAAAGCCGCCCGCAGGCGGCTTCTTCGCATAACCGCGGTTAGTTACCTTCGCGGCGCAACGCCTGGGGCGTGAAGTCACGCGGGCTGAGCGGCGCACGGAAGTCGTACATCGGCTCGTTATTGTCCAGCCCATCGACGAAGTAGCGGCCACCCTTGAGGTCGTAGAGGGTTTCCAGGGTGCTGCCGAACATCGGTACTTCGTAGTAGCTGATCGGGTGGATCTCCTGCAGGCCGCTGAGGGTACCGTTCTTGTCGTACAGATCCACCGCAAGGATCTGCCAGCTGTCCTCATCCAGATAGAAGCGGCGCTTGCTGTAGACGTGACTGAACCCTTTGCGCAGGGTCGCCTCGACCACCCAGACCCGGTGCAACTCATAGCGCAGCAACTCAGGGTTGACCGTGTTGCGCTGCAGGATTTGCTCGTAGGGGATGCCTTTCTGGTGCACGGCATAGCTGTTGTAAGGCACCAGCATTTCCTGCTTGCCCTGCAGCTGCCACTCGTAGCGGTCCGGGGCGCCGTTGTAGGCGTCGACTACGTCAGCGGTGGCCAGGCCGTTGGTGTCCGGCTGCAGGCTGTCGTAAGCCAGGGTCGGCAAACGCCGCACCCGCCGCTCGCCGCGGCTGAAACGCCAGGCCTTGCGGATCGCCAGTACCTGGTCGAGGGTTTCCTGCACCACCAACGCCGAACCGGCCACCTTGGACGGCGCGACTACCTTGTACTTGTAAAAGAACAGGGTGTTGTCCAGGTCCTGAGGGCTCACGCCATCGCGGCCGTAGACGAAGTAGATATTGCGCTCCAGCTTGAGCAGGTTGTAGCCGCCACTGGCGAGTACCGCCGCCTGGTTGGTGACGAAGCTGATCTGCTCACCGCGGTAGCGCATGATGTGATTCCAGATCGCTTCTTGCCCGTTGCGCGGCAGGGGGAAGGGAATCCCGGCGGCGACACCGGATACGCCGTTACCGCCCGAGATGAGCTCGGCATTGAGCGCATTGAAGCGGGTTGCGTCATAGATGCGCTGCGGTGCTGCAGCGCTGCGCCGGGTCGGGAACACCCGTAAGGCGTAGCTGGGATTGTTCTGCAGCAGCAGCTGCGTACCCGCCGGCAATACGGCCTGGTACTGCGCCATATTGCTGGCATCAACCCGGTACAGCGGCGCATCGGCGGCATAGGGATCAGGATGGTGCATACCGGCCTGATAACCCGCCACAGGCTGCGCCAAACCGCCGTCCCAGGCCGGGATGGTACCGGCGGCATTGCCAGCACGCTCACCGCCCAGAGGCGTCAGGTCCTGCCCGAGCCGAGCCGCTTGGGCGGGTTCGACCTTGGCCTGGGCGTGCACCGCCATAACCGCCAGCAACAGCAGTGAATATCGCTTCAACACAGCAAACTCCTCGCCGCGGACCCGCGGGTCGCAGCCTTCTTTTGTTATACGCCCGATGGGCTTTATGGGTGCCGTCTTGCGGTGAGGGCCGTCCTGGCGCCGGGTGGTCCCGGTCTGCTGCAGCCATCCGTGATGCTGCGATGGGTCTGGCGCCGCCCGAAAGCGGCGCAGGTCAATCAGTCGATACGTGCAAACTTGAGGTCCCAGACGCCATGGCCGAGGCGCTCGCCGCGACGCTCGAACTTGGTGGTGGGGCGCTCTGCCGGGCGTGGTACGCAGCCGCTATCGGCGGCCTGGTTACGGTAGCCAGGCGCAACATTCATCACTTCCAGCATGTATTCAGCATAGGGTTCCCAGTCGGTGGCCATGTGCAACACGCCGCCCACCTTGAGCTTTTGCCGCACCAGCTCGGCAAACGCCGGCTGTACGATACGGCGTTTGTGGTGGCGCGCCTTGTGCCAGGGATCGGGGAAGAACAACAGCAAGCGGTCGAGGCTGGCATCGGCCACGCAGTCGCGCAGCACTTCCAGGGCATCGCAGGTGTAGACCCGTACATTGCTCAACTTCTGAGTCATCAGGCCGTTGAGCAGGGCGCCGACGCCCGGCCGGTGGACTTCAACGCCGATAAAATCCTGCTCAGGCGCGGCGGCGGCCATCTCCAGCAGCGAGTGGCCCATGCCAAAACCGATTTCAAAGGTGCGCGGCGCACTGCGCCCGAACACCTGATCGAAATCCCGCAGGCCATCGCCCAGCTCCAGGCCAAACAGTGGCAAGCCCATATCCAGGCCGCGCTGCTGACCTTCGGTCATGCGCCCGGCACGCATCACGAAGCTCTTGATCGCGCGGTGGTGGGAGGTGTCCTCGGCAGGGGCCGAGGGATCATGCGCTTCGCTCATCACATACTCTTCAGATCGGTAAACAGGGGCGGCGACTCAGCGAATCATCCCGTCGAGGGGCGAAGAGGCGCTGGCATAGAGTTTTTTCGGCATGCGCCCGGCCAGGTAAGCCAGGCGCCCAGCCTCGATGGCGTACTTCATGGCCTGGGCCATCATCACCGGGTGCTGAGCGTGGGCAATGGCGCTGTTCATCAGCACGGCCTCACAGCCCAGCTCCATGGCGATGGTGGCATCGGACGCCGTACCGACACCGGCATCAACCAGCACCGGCACCGTGGACTCCTCCAGGATGATGCGCAGGTTGTAGGGGTTGCAGATGCCCAGGCCGGTGCCGATCAGCCCGGCCAGCGGCATGACCGCCGCGCAGCCCATCTGCGCCAGTTCACGGGCGATGATCGGGTCGTCGCTGGTGTACACCATGACGTCGAAACCGTCCTTGATCAGCACTTCGGCGGCCTTGAGGGTTTCGATCACATTGGGGAACAGGGTCTTCTGGTCGGCCAGCACTTCCAGCTTGACTAGGTTATGCCCGTCGAGCAGCTCGCGTGCCAGGCGGCAGGTGCGCACGGCTTCGGCGGCGTCGTAGCAACCGGCGGTATTCGGCAGGATGGTGTAGCGCTCGGGGCTGATCACATCCAGCAGGTTCGGCTCACCGGGGTTCTGCCCCAGATTGGTCCGGCGCACCGCGACCGTGACGATTTCCGCACCGGAGGCCTCGATGGCCGCGCGGGTTTCGTCGAAATCCTTGTATTTACCGGTGCCCACCAGCAGGCGCGACTGGAAGGTGCGGCCGGCCACGGTAAAGGGTTTGTCACTCGGAACTGGATGCATCGGATACTCCTCGGGGCGGGAACGGACGACGGGCGGGAACTCAGGGCTCAACCACCGCCGATGGCATGCACCACTTCAACCCGGTCGCCATCGCTCAGGATAGTCGCGGCGTGCTGGCTGCGGGGCACGATTTCCAGGTTGAGCTCGACCGCCAGGCGGCGCCCGCTGAGGTCCAGGCGGGCAATCAGGTCGGCAATGGACGCGCCATCGTCGAGCTCGAAGGGTTCACCGTTCAACTGAATGCGCATGGCGAAGCGGTCACAACTGGCTAGGGGGCGGGCATTCTAGCCCGATCGGCACGCCTGACCAAGGCTGCAGCGCACCATTGGTCCTCAGCGCGCGCTCATCTGCCAGGCGGCGACGCCAAGGCTCGCCCAGCCGGCGAGGAAGGCCAGACCGCCAAACGGGGTAATGATGCCAAGCTTGCTGATACCGGTCAGCGTCAGCAGGTACAGGCTGCCGGAAAACAGCACAATACCCAGGGCAAAGCAGGCACCCGCCACCTGCACGGCACGGCTGGGCACCTGCAGGGCCAAGAGCGCCACGCCGAACAGCGCCAGGGCATGGATCAACTGATAGTGCGTGCCGGTTTGAAACACCGCCAGGTACTCCGCGCTCAGGCGCGACTTCAAACCATGGGCAGCGAACGCCCCCAGGGCGACACCACTAAAGCCAGCAAAGGCAGCCAGCAACAACCAGAGACGAACCATGACAACTCCTGACGAACCCAAGGGCAACCCACCCTGGCTATAATGGCGCGCAAACCCGTACCGGCCAAGCGCGCATGCTCCGAACCTTTCGCCGTCGTCTGCTGAAAACCCTGTTCTGGCTGATTGCCGGCTCCTGCCTCCTGGTGCTGGTGCTGCGCTGGGTGCCGCCACCGGGCAGCGCCTTGATGGTCGAGCGCAAGATCGAGTCCTGGATTGATGGCAAGCCCATCGACCTGCAGCGCACCTGGGTCAGCTGGGACGCCCTGCCTGATGATCTGAAAATGGCGGTGATCGCCGCCGAAGACCAGAAGTTCGCCGAGCACTGGGGCTTCGATGTGGCCGCGATCCAGGCCGCCCTGGCGCATAACCAGGCCGGCGGCTCAGTACGCGGGGCCAGCACCCTGAGCCAGCAGGTGGCCAAGAACCTGTTTCTCTGGTCGGGGCGCAGCTGGCTGCGCAAGGGTATCGAGGTGTGGTTCACCGGCCTGGTCGAGCTGCTCTGGCCCAAGCAGCGCATCCTTGAGGTGTACCTCAACAGCGCCGAATGGAGCGAAGGCGTATTCGGCGCCGAAGCGGCTGCCCACCATCATTTCAACACCGGCGCCAGCTACCTGTCGGCACGCCAGGCCAGCCTGCTCGCCGCGGTACTGCCCAACCCGCGCGAATGGAGTGCTAGCCGCCCGAGCGCCTACGTCAACCAGCGCGCCAACTGGATTCGCCAGCAGGTCCGCCAACTCGGCGGCAGCCACTACCTCACCCGACTGGGCGGTACTTATCCCGCCTGGTGGCCGCAGAGCTGGCGCGACTGAGTCTAGGGTCTGTTTGAACGCCTTGCGCGGCACGGCGTGCAGCATGCGTACACGCTCGTCGACGACATGCAGCGTCAGCCCGCGCTGGGGATAGACCCAGGCCTGCCCCTCCGCCAGCTCCAGACGCAGACGCGGCGCACCGAGGGTACTGGCGATGGCATCAGCCGGCTGATCATCGGGTGCCAGCAACTGCAGGTTGATAATGCGATAGCGATTCATCTGCTCCAGCAGCGGCCGACCCAGCTGCTGCTCGCTCCCGCCGGGCGCGGCATCCACCGCAGCCAGCAGGCTGTCGCGCTCGGCCGCGCTGAGCTCCAGCTCGGCATCCAGTTGCCAGGCTCCGCCCTCGACCTGCAATGCCACCCGGTAGAACAGCCGCGCACCGTCCAGCCTGGGCTGCAGCCACAACTCGGCGTCTTCGGCGGCCGGTAACTGGGACACCGCCAAGCGATCATCGGCCAGGGGCGTGAGTACCTCCCGGTCGAAATCGGCCAGCCAGGGCAAAGGCGCTGCCGGTGCGCGCTCGCGCATGAGCCAGGCACCCCAGGCAAAGAACAGCACCCCGATCAGCGTAATGATCAGCACGTGCTGAGGGCGCAGTGGCGGACGCGACATAAAGAATCTCCAGACAGTAAAAAGCCGCACCT
Organism: Pseudomonas cuatrocienegasensis; assembly: GCF_900110925.1. Lineage (GTDB taxonomy): Bacteria > Pseudomonadota > Gammaproteobacteria > Pseudomonadales > Pseudomonadaceae > Aquipseudomonas > Aquipseudomonas cuatrocienegasensis. Next base: position 80,527 of record NZ_FOFP01000013.1, read on the forward strand.
GGATGGGTGCGGCTCCTGTAACAGCAATGCAGCCCTGAGATGATCAGGCAGCGATCGAGCCCTTGAGCTTGTTCATCGCGTTCTTTTCCAGCTGACGAATACGCTCGGCCGACACGTTGTACTTGGCCGCCAGCTCGTGCAGCGTGGCTTTCTCTTCGGCCAGCCAGCGCTGGTAGAGAATGTCGCGGCTGCGCTCGTCCAGGCCTTCCAGCGCTTCGTGCAGATTCGCGGTGGAACTGTCGCTCCAGTCCGAGTCCTCCAACTGACGCGCCGGGTCGTAACGGTTGTCTTCGAGGTACTGCGCCGGGGAGTGGAAAGCACTCTCGTCATCGGCATCGGCAGCCGGGTCGAAAGCCATGTCGTGGCCCGTCAGGCGGCTTTCCATCTCACGCACTTCGCGCGGCTCGACGCCCAGGCTTGCGGCTACGGCATGCACTTCGTCGTTGTTCAGCCAGGCCAGACGCTTCTTCTGGCTGCGCAGGTTGAAGAACAGCTTGCGCTGCGCCTTGGTGGTGGCAACTTTGACAATGCGCCAGTTCTTCAGGATGAACTCGTGAATCTCGGCGCGAATCCAGTGCACGGCAAACGACACCAGGCGCACACCCATTTCCGGGTTGAAACGCTTGACCGCCTTCATCAGGCCGACGTTGCCTTCCTGGATCAGGTCAGCCTGGGCCAGGCCGTAACCGGAGTAACTGCGGGCGATATGCACGACAAAACGCAGGTGGGCGAGCACCATCTGCCGAGCGGCTTCGAGGTCCTGCTTATAGAAAAGATTGCCGGCCAGCTCGCGCTCCTGCTCCGGGGTCAGCAGCGGGATGCTGTTGACCGCGTGCACGTAGGCCTCCAGGTTTGCGCCTGGGACCAAGGCATGAACAGGTTGCAAAGAAGTGGACATTTGAATCCTCCGACTCATGAATCTGGTGCAGTGTAGCACTGAGCACTCTGACTAGGAACGCTCATACAAGTTCCTAGCCAGATAGTCAACATCAAGCAAATCAATACTTTACTAGCGTGGCGCCAATTCGCTCAAGTGTCGCGCCACCGCCAGCCAGGCGCCAATGTAACCCAACAGCACCGCGCCGAGCACCAGCGAAAAACCATCGCCCAGCGGCACCCCGCCCAGGGCGAAATCACTGCCATACAAACCGGCCAGCCGCACCACGGCGTCGTTGAGCCAGTTCAGCCCGTAAGCCAGCACCAGCCAGGCCAGCAAGCCGGCACCCAGACCGTAAAGCGCACCCATATAAAGGAAGGGCCGCCGCACGTAGCTGTCGGTGCCGCCGACCAGCTTGATCACCTCGATTTCGGTGCGCCGGTTCTCGATGTGCAAACGGATGGTGTTACCGATCACCAGCAGCAGGGCCAGCACCAGCAGCAGGGTCAGGCCGAAGACGAAGCGGTCGCCTAACTTGAGGATCGCGGTGAGCCGTTCGACCCAGAGCAGGTCGAGCTGCGCCTGCTCCACGCCGGGCAGCTCGGCCAGGCGCTGGCGCAGGGCTTCGAGGGTGGCCTTGTCGACCTCGGCCGGGGTTACCAGGACCACGCCCGGCAGCGGGTTTTCCGGCAGTTCGCGCAGCGCCTGACCCAAGCCCGACTCCTGCTGGAACGCCTGCAACGCCTGCTCGCGGCTGATCCACTCGGCCTCGGCAACATCATCCAGACCGGCGATCTGCTCTCGCAGCGCCTGGCCCTGACTGTCACTGGTTTCCAGGGTGAGAAATACCGATATCTGTGCAGCGCGCTGCCAGGAACCGCCGAGGCGCTCGACGTTGTCCAGCAGCAGGGCCAGGCCCATCGGCAGGCTCAGGGCCACGGCCATCACCAGGCAGGTAAAGAAGCTGCCGACCGGTTGCCGCGCGAGGCGGCGCAGGCTGTCGGACAGGCTCGCGCGGTGCGCTTCCAGCCAGGCGCGTAGTTGGCTGCGCAGGTCCGGGCCGTCCGGGGTTGGCGCGGCCGGGGTGGGCTTTTTCGGCGCGGCACCGACGCGCTGGGCCGGTTGCGGTGGCGGGATGCGGGTGGCGCTCATCAGACCGCCTCCCCATCGCCAATCAGGCGGCCGCGTTGCAGGGTCAGCATGCGGTGGCGCATGCGCGCGATCAGGGCCAGGTCGTGGCTGGCGATCAGCACGCTGGTGCCGAGTTTGTTGATGTCTTCAAACACGCCCATGATTTCCGCCGCCAGACGCGGGTCAAGGTTGCCGGTGGGTTCGTCAGCGAGCAGCAAGGCCGGCTGATGGACGATGGCGCGGGCAATACCGACGCGCTGCTGCTGACCGGTGGAAAGGTCGCCCGGAAACTGCTCGGCCTTGTCCGACAGCGACACCCGCTCCAGCGCCGAGCCGACCCGCGTGCCGATATCGGCCTTGGACAGGCCGAGGATCTGCAACGGCAGGGCGACGTTGTCGAACACGCTGCGGTCGAACAGCAGCTGATGATTCTGGAACACCACACCGATCTGCCGGCGCAGGAAGGGGATCTGCGCGTTGGTGATCTGCCCCAGGTCCTGCCCGGCGAGCAGCAGTTTGCCGCTGGTCGGCCGCTCCATCGCTAGCAGCAGGCGCAGCAGGGTGCTCTTGCCGGCGCCGGAGTGGCCGGTGACGAACAGAAACTCGCCGCGACGCACGCGAAAGCTCAGTTCGTGCAGCCCGACGTGCCCGTTGGGGTAACGCTTACCGACCTGCTCGAAGCGAATCATTACGACTCCCGCGTCTGGAACAGGGCCTGGACGAAGGGCTCGGCCTCGAACGTGCGCAGGTCGTCGATGCCTTCGCCCACGCCGATGTAGCGAATCGGCAGGGCAAACTGCTTGGCCAGGGCGAAGATCACCCCGCCCTTGGCCGTGCCGTCGAGCTTGGTCAGCGCCAGGCCGGTGAGGTTGACCGTCTGGTTGAACTGCTTGGCCTGGTTGATCGCGTTCTGCCCAGTGCCGGCGTCGAGCACCAGCAGCACTTCATGGGGCGCCGACTCGTCCAGCTTGCCGATGACTCGGCGCACCTTTTTCAGCTCTTCCATCAGGTTGTCTTTGGTGTGCAGACGCCCGGCGGTGTCGGCGATCAGCACGTCCATGCCGCGGGCTTTGGCCGCCTGCACGGCATCGAAGATCACCGAGGCCGAGTCGGCGCCGGTGTGCTGGGCGATGACTGGAATCTTGTTGCGCTCGCCCCACACCTGCAGCTGCTCGACTGCCGCGGCGCGGAAGGTGTCGCCTGCGGCGAGCATGACCTTCTTGCCCTCGCCCTGCAGCTTCTTCGCCAGCTTGCCGATGGTGGTGGTCTTGCCGGCGCCGTTGACGCCGACCACCAGAATCACGAAAGGCTGCTTGCTGGTGTCGATCACCAGGGGTTGCTCGACCGGTTTGAGCAGCGCCGCCAACTCGCCCTGCAACGCCTTGTACAGGGCGCCGCTGTCGGTGAGTTGCTTGCGCGCCACGCGTTGGGTCAGGTTCTGGATGATCGCGGTGGTCGCCTCTACGCCGACATCCGCGGTCAGCAGGCGGGTTTCCAGCTCGTCGATCAGGTCGTCGTCGATTTCCTTCTCGCCGAGAAACAGGCTGGCCATGCCTTCGCCCAGGCTGGCGCTGGTCTTGCTCAGGCCCTGGCGCAGGCGGGCAAACCAACCACCGCGGTTATCGCCCGGCTTGTCCTGCTCGACCGGCGCAGCCATCGGTGCAACGGCGACAGGCTCGGCCGGCGCAGCAACGGCTTCAGGGACAGGCTCTACGCGCGCCTCGATCGGCGCCGGAGCAGGTTGCGGCTCGCTCGCAGGCGGCGTTTCCGGGGCTGCAGCGGGCTCGGCGGCAGGCGTCGGCTCGGGCTTTTTGCGCAGCCAGCCGAACAGGCCTTTCTTCTCGGTGCTTTGCCCGGCAGCAGGCTCGGCGGCGGGCGCGGGGGACTTCTTGTCGTCTTGGGAACCAAACATGGAGGACGGCTATCTCAGGGGGCGACGCGCCTGAAGCGCAGGATGCAGCAGGTGCCTGTTATGCAGGACAAAACACCTCAGCGTCTGCAACAGGCTGATCAGGCATGGTCGCCAGTAAAACGGATGAGTATCCTAGCACCTCCGCGCCCGCCGACGCTAAGACCACGCGGGCCCGTCCGACAGGTCGATATTGAATGAAGATGATTGCCCGCCACACCGCCGGCCTTTTACTCGCCGCGCTCTGCTTGCCCTTCACCGCCACCGCTGCAGCACCGCAACCGACCCACGAATTCAGCCTCGATAACGGCCTCAAGGTCATCGTGCGCGAAGACCACCGCGCACCCGTGGTGGTCAGCCAGCTCTGGTACAAGGTCGGCTCCAGCTACGAGACGCCCGGCCAGACCGGTCTGTCCCACGCCCTGGAACATATGATGTTCAAGGGCAGCGCCAAACTCGGTCCTGGCGACGCCTCGCGGGTGCTGCGTGAACTGGGCGCCGAAGAGAACGCCTTCACCAGCGACGATTACACCGCCTACTACCAGGTCCTGGCGCGCGACCGCCTGGCCGTGGCCTTCGAGCTGGAAGCAGACCGCCTGGCCAGCCTGCGGCTGCCACCGGAGGAGTTCAAACGCGAAATCGAAGTGATCAAGGAAGAACGGCGTCTGCGTACCGACGACCGCCCCTCCAATCTGGCCTTCGAGCGCTTCAAGGCCATGGCCTACCCGGCCAGCGGCTACCACACGCCGACCATCGGCTGGATGGCCGACCTCGAGCGCATGACTGTCGAGGAGCTGCGCACTTGGTACGAAGCCTGGTACGCCCCCAATAACGCCACCCTGGTGGTGGTCGGCGACGTCAGCGTCAGCGAGGTCAAGGTGCTCGCCGAGCGCTACTTCGGCCCCATCCCGGCGCGCACGGTGCCGCCGGCGAAGATGCCGCTCGAGCTCGCCGCCCCTGGCGAACGGCGCATGACCCTGTACCTGAAGACCCAACTGCCGAGCCTGATCATGGGCTTCAACGTCCCCGGTCTGGCCACCGCCGAGGCACCGCGCCAGGTACACGCACTGCGCCTGATCGCCGCCCTGCTCGACGGCGGTTACAGCGCGCGCCTGCCGACCCGCCTGGAACGCGGCGAGGAACTCGTCTCCGGTGCCTCGGCCTGGTACAACGCCTACCCGCGCGGCGACAGCCTGTTTATCCTCTCGGCAACGCCCAATTCGCAAACCGGCAAGACCCTGGAGCAAGCCGAAGCCGGCCTGTGGCGCGAGCTGCAAGACCTGCAGGCCAAGCCGCCATCGGCTGAAGAGCTGGCCCGGGTGCGCGCCCAGGTGATTGCTGGCCTGGTCTACGAGCGTGATTCGATCACCAGCCAGGCCACCACCATCGGTCAGCTGGAAACGGTTGGCCTGTCCTGGAAGCTGATCGACCAGGAGCTGGCCGAGCTGGAAGCCGTGACCCCGGCCGACATCCAGGCCGCTGCCAAGACCTTCTTCACCCGCGACCGCCTCAGCGTCGCCCATGTATTGCCCGAGGAAAACCGCGATGAGTGACCGTAACGGCCTACGCTATGGCCTGCTCGGCCTGGTATTGATCGCCCTGCTGGTGGTGATGGTGCTGGTCTTCCAGCGCCCCGAGACACCGACAGATACCCCCACAGCAGCCGCCCCGGCTGCGGCGCCTGTGATTGAGTCGCTGGCCGCCCTGGACCAGCAGGCGCCGAGCCGTCGCGACCTGAACATCCAGACCTGGCAGACCGCCGAAGGCGCCAAGGTGCTGTTCGTCGCCGCCCCCGAGTTGCCGATGTTCGACCTGCGCCTGATCTTTGCCGCCGGCAGCAGCCAGGACGGCGACACCCAGGGCCTGGCCATGCTGACCAACGCCATGCTCAACGAAGGCGTTGCCGGCAAGGACGTCGGCGCCATCGCCGCCGGTTTCGAGGGCCTGGGTGCCGAATTCGGCAACGGTGCCTACCGCGACATGGCAGTAGCCAGCCTGCGCAGCCTGAGCGCAGCCGAGCAACGCGAGCCAGCCCTGGCGCTGTTCACCGAAGTCCTCGGTGCACCGACCTTCCCGGCCGACTCCCTGGCGCGGATCAAGAACCAGATCCTCGCCGGCTTCGAGTTCCAGAAACAAAACCCCGGCAAACTCGCCAGCCTGGCGCTGTTCGAGCGCCTCTACGGCAACCATCCCTATGCCCACCCGAGCGAAGGCACACCCAACTCGGTGCCGAGCATCAGCCGCGAACAGCTGCAGGCTTTCCACGCCCGCGCCTACACCGCCGGTAACGCGGTGATCGCCCTGGTCGGCGACCTCTCGCGCGCCGATGCCGAGGCCATGGCCGCGCGCGTCTCCGCCGCCCTGCCTGCCGGCCCGTCCTTGCCGCCACCGGCTGAGCCGAGCGTACCGGCCCCTGGCCCCAGCCATGTCGAGTTCCCTTCCAACCAGACTCACCTGATGATCGCCCAGCTCGGCATCGACCGCCGCGACCCCGACTACGCTGCGCTCTACCTCGGCAACCAAGTGTTCGGCGGCGGGGGCTTCGGCACCCGTCTGATGACCGAAGTGCGCGAAAAACGCGGCCTGACCTATGGCGTCTACTCCGGCTTCAGCGCCATGCAGGCGCGCGGCCCGTTTATGATCAACCTGCAGACCCGCGCCGACCAAAGCGCCGGCACCCTGCAACTGATCAAGGACCTGCTGGCCGACTTCATCGCCAAGGGCCCGACCCAGGAAGAACTGGACAACGCCAAGCGTGAAATGGCCGGCAGCTTCCCGCTGTCCACCGCGAGCAACGCGGCGATCGTCGGCCAGCTCGGCTCCATGGGCTTCTACGACCTGCCGCTGACCTACCTGGAAGACTTTATGAACCAGGTCCAGGCGCTGACCGTCGAGCAGGTGCGCGAGGCCATGGCCCGTCACCTCGACAGCGATGCCCTGGTGATCGTCACGGCCGGGCCGACGGTCGAGCAGAAAGAACTGCCGCCGCCCAGCGACACACCGATCGAACAACCCACTGGCGTGCCGGAGCACTGATGCGCAAACCCAACAAGGCCGCACCCGCCCACGGCGGCGACGGCCAACTGCGCATCATCGCCGGGCAATGGCGCTCGCGGCAGTTCAACTTCCCCATGGCGGCGGGGCTGCGGCCCACGCCAAACCGGGTGCGCGAGACGCTGTTCAACTGGCTGGCGCCCTATGTCGAAGGCGCCAAGGTGCTCGACCTGTTCGCCGGCAGCGGCGCGCTGTTTCTCGAAGCGTTGTCACGCGGCGCCGGCAGCGCCCTGGCCCTGGACCTCAACCCAGCGGCCATCGCCAGCCTGCGCAGCCACCTGCAGACGCTGAAATGCGACAACGGCCAGCTGCAGCAGGTCGACGCCCTGCTCTACCTGCAAGGCCCGGCGGCTGCGCCCTATGATCTGGTATTTCTCGACCCGCCCTTTGGCCAGGAGCTGCTGTTGCCGGCCTGCACCCTGCTGGAGCAAAACGACTGGCTCGCGGCGGACGCCTGGGTCTACACCGAAAGCGAACAACCGCCCTCCAGCCTCGGTATGCCCGGTAACTGGCGCCTGCACCGCGAACAAAAAGCCGGCCAGGTGTATTACGCGCTGTGGCAGCGCAACGCTGCGCTGTAGTCGCGGCTAAAGCCCCTCCCACGGATTGGTGCCGGTAGACCGGCTCAAGCATCCAAACAATCTTGTGGGAGGCGCTTTAGCGGCGAGCTTTTGGCCGGGTACTATCCAAAGCAATCTCTTGGCACGCAGGCGCGACAGCCCCATGACCTCACTGCTCAACAGTCATCTGTCACCCCTGGCGATGAGCGCTTGGCAGCGCCCCAACCATCACTTGAGGCGGGTCTGCATTCTGAGGAGTAAAGGGCGATGACTCCCGAGCATCTGGCTCAATTACTGCGCGCTGGTGAAAGCCTGACAGTCGAGTTCAAACGCGCCCGCGAGGCACTGAACCGCGACGTCTACGAGACCATCTGCGCCTTTCTCAACCAACGCGGCGGCACCTTGGTGCTGGGCGCAGCAGACGATGGCAGCATTACCGGCATCGCCCCCGAAGCGGTGACGCAAATCCGCAAGGATCTGGTCAACACCCTGCACAACACGCAGAAGATCAACCCGCCGATGCAGCTGGCACCCGAACAACTGGAGCTGGACGGGCAGATTCTGCTGGTACTGAGCGTGCCGGAAAGCTCCCAGGTGCATAGCTGCACTAACCGGGTATTTAGCCGTAACGAGGATGGCGACTTCGATATCACCGGCCACTCGCAGCTGCTCGGCGAGCTGTATCTGCGCAAGCAGGTGAGTTACAGCGAGAACCGCATCTTCCCGTTTATCCGCCTGGACGACCTACGCAGCGATCTGATCGAGCGCGTACGGCATAACGTGCGTCTGCAGCGCAGCGGTCATCCCTGGGCCGAGCTGGATGATCTGGAGCTGCTGAAAAGCGCGCGGCTGTATCAGCGCGACTACCAGACCGGTGAGGAAGGTATCTCCATGGCCGGCGCGCTGCTGTTCGGCCGCGACGAGGTGGTGCTGGGCGTGGTGCCGCATCACCGCACCGACGCCATCCTGCGGGTGCAGGACCTGGACCGTTACGACGACCGCGACGATATCCGCACCAACCTGCTGGAGAGCTATGACCGGCTGATGGCATTTGTCGGCAAGCATATTGCCGATCCCTTCTATCTGGAGGGTGATCAGCGCGTCAGCCTGCGTGAGCGGATCTTTCGCGAGGTGGTGGCCAATCTGCTGATCCACCGCGAATACCTCAATCCGTTTCCGGCCAAGCTGATTATCCAGCGCGACCGGGTGACCACCGAGAACAGCAATAACCCCCACGGTATGGGTCTGCTGCGCCCCGACGACTTCGCCCCCTCGCCGAAGAACCCGGCCATCGCCCGGATCTTCCGTGAAATGCAGTGGGCCGAAGAACTGGGCTCCGGGGTGCGCAACCTGTTCAAGTACGCCCGTGCCTTTGGCGGGCAAGACCCGTTGCTCAGTGAAGACTCGATCTTCCGGGTGAGTGTGATGCTGCCGCCATTGGCAGGTAACGCAGCAGCCAGCCAGGCAGGGGCGGAGTCGAGGGTAGAGTCACAGCCAGAGTCACAGCCAGAGTCGCAGCCAGAGTCACAGCCAGAGTCGCTGGAAATCCGGATACTGCGTTGCCTGCTGAGTGGCGCAACGAGCAAAGCGAGTCTTTCTAGCGCACTGGGGCAAAAGAGTATCTCCGGGCCGCTCAACCAGGCGGTACGTCAGCTTCTGGCTGCTGGCCGGGTCGAGTACACCCAACCGGACAAACCCAATAGCCGGCTGCAAAAATACCGCCTGACGCCCGCCGGGCAGGCGCACCTGAATCAGCTGGACGATTAAACAATGAGCAGCACTTTCAAACCCGCCTGGTGGCTCCCCGGCCCGCACCTGCAGACCCTGTGGAATCCAATGTGCCGCAAGCCGCCGCAGCTTGCGCGCACGCGCGAACGGCTGTGGCTGGCCGATGGCGACTTTCTCGATCTCGACTGGCACGGTCCCCAAACAGCCAACGCACCATTGGTGCTGGTGTTGCACGGCCTGACCGGCTCATCCAGTTCGTTATATGTGCTCGGCCTGCAACAGGCCCTGGCGGCACGCGGCTGGGCCAGTGTGGCGCTGAACTGGCGCGGCTGTTCCGGCGAGCCGAATTTGTTGCCGCGCGGTTATCACTCCGGCGCCAGCGAAGACCTTGCCGAAACCATTGCCCACCTGCGCGCGCAGCGGCCGATGGCGCCGCTGTATGCGGTCGGCTATTCGCTGGGCGGCAATGTACTGCTCAAGTACCTGGGCGAGAGCGGGGCTGATAGTCAGCTGCAGGGCGCAGCGGCGGTCTCGGTGCCGTTCCGTCTGGATCAGTGCGCAGACCGTATCGGCCTGGGCTTCTCGCGGGTTTACCAGGCGCACTTTATGCGCGAGATGGTCGCCTACGTGCAGGGCAAGCAGCGCTCGTTCAGCGACCAGGGTCAGGCAGATCGCCTGTCAGTGCTTGAGCGTCTCGGCCCGCTGGACGGCATGCGCACCTTCTGGGATTTCGACGGCCGCATTACTGCGCCCCTGCACGGCTACACCGACGCCGCCGACTACTACGCCCGCGCCTCGAGCCGCTTCTACCTGGGGCGCATCCAGACACCGACCCTGCTGATCCAGGCCGAGGACGATCCCTTCGTGTTCCGCCACAGCCTGCCAGAACCCGCCGAGCTGGCGCCCGGCACCGAGCTTGAGCTGCACGCCCATGGCGGTCATGTCGGCTTCGTCGCCGGCACGCCCTGGCAGCCGGACTACTACCTGGAACGGCGCATCCCCGCCTGGTTGGCGGGGCTGGCCTGAGTCACTTGGCGGCGAGCTGTTCCGGCATCGCCGAGGAGTGGTGCTTGAGGATTTTCCATTCACCCGCGACCTTCTGGTACACGAAGGTGTAACGCGCTTGCACGTTACTCACCTTGCCGTCCTGGGTCAGGGCGAAAGTATAAACGCCGGAGTCGATAGCCGCATCAGGGCCTACCTGGCGAATTTCACGCATATTGATCGTGCCGACCGGTTTGGCCTGCAGAAAGTGGTCGAAATAGTCTTGAATCTCTGCATGGTTGACGCGCACCCGATTGGATACCGTGGGCTGCAGAACGGCGTTTTCGGCATACAGGGCTGTGACCTTGGCCGAGTCACCGCTCTGCAGGGCCGCATTCCAACGGTCGAACAGGCTGGCGATTTGCTGATCCTGCACCTCGCTGGGCACTGCGGCGGTGCCGGTGTAAACATAAGGCGCCTCAGCGGCCTGAACCAGCGGTGCAGACAGGGCGAACAACAGGGCGCAGGAACTGAACAAAGGTTTCAACATGGTCTTGTCTCCGGCTAAGGGTGGTGCCGTGGGTGACACCGTGATGCCAGAATGCGCGCCCAGGCCCGCCTGCACATCGGCCAGATGGGGCAGCCGGCCTATGCCAGGTGGCAGATGCGCATCGTGGCCCAGAGCATTAGGCTACGGCGCCTTGTGACGCCCAACTATGCGGAGGCGCAGATGCTGCACACCTCACCCGACAGCGTGCTGGCTCTGCGCGCCGATTACCGTCAGGCGCAAAGTCGCGCTGCGCGCCTGCGCCTGCTGGTGGAAAGCGGTCGCGCCCTCAATGCCCTGCCCGCCGCCGAAAGCGGTGCGTTAGCCTTGCAACGCGCCTGCAGCTTCTGCGCCATGGATGGCGGCGTCCTGCTGCAAATACAAGCCGATGGCCGCGTTGCCGTCACGGCGGGCTTCGGCCCGGTGGCGCTGCAGCAACAGCTCGCCAACCTGCCCTGGCAGGGCGCGACCCAGGTACTCGAAAATCCACAACCGGAGTTGCCGCTGGCGCTCTGTTTGCCGCTCTACGCCGCGTCGGGCGAAGCCTTCGGCGCCTTGTTGCTGGGCAATGCCAGCGCCATGCGCTGCCCAGACGAGGAAGACCTCGAAGCCCTGCAACTGCTTGCCACCCTGCTCGCCGGGCACCTGCAGAACAGCCAGTTGATGGACGCCCTCAGCGCCCGCGAGCGCAGCATGTCAGAGCTGGTGCACCAGCAGATGACCGCCCAGGAAGACGAGCGTGCGCGCGTGGCTTACGACCTGCACGATGGCCTGGCACAAACCCTGGCAGGTCTGCATCAGCACTTGCAGGGTTTTGCTCAACATCGCCAGTTGAACGACGACCTGCGCACAGCACTGGCGCCGATCCTGCAACTGGCGCAGCGCAGTATGGGCGAAACGCGCCAGGCGATCAGCGGCCTGCGCCCCACCCTGCTGGATGACTTTGGCCTGGCACCGGCTCTGGACCGCGAACTCGACCGCCTGCGCGCCCTCGGCCGCCCCGTGCAGTGGTTGCAACGTGACGCCCAACGCCTGCGCCCAGCGGTGGAGATCGCGCTGTTCCGCATTGGCCAGGAGGCCATCAATAACATCTGCAAGCACACCGACGCGGGGGCGGTCAGCCTGGATTTGCACCTCGACGGCGATACCGTCCACCTACAGGTTGAGGATCAAGGCCAAGGCTTTATCGCGCCGGCACAGGGCACCTCGACAGACGGGCAGGGCATTGGCCTGGTCGCCATGCGTGAGCGCTGCCTGCTGCTCGACGGGCACTTCAGTTTTTACAGCCAGCCCGGCCAAGGCACGCGCCTGCAGGCCAGGATTCCACGGGCGCTGCCCGACCAGGAGCAGCCATGAGCGCGCCGATTCGCCTGCTGCTCGCCGACGACCATGAGGTGACCCGCGCCGGCTTCGCCGCCATGCTCGCCGACTGCCCCGAGTTCTGCATCGTCGGCCAGGCGGTGGATGGCCGTCAGGCCCTGGAGCTGTGCGCCGAGCTAAATCCGGACATCGCCATCCTCGATATCCGCATGCCGCACCTCAACGGCCTGGCCACCGCGCGTCTGCTGCATGAGCGCCTGCCGGCGATCAAGGTACTGCTGTTCACCATGTACGACAGCCCCGATCACCTGGAGGCAGCGATCAGCGCAGGGGCCATGGGCTATCTGCTCAAGGACGCCAGCCGCCAGGAGGTCATCGACGGCCTGCGCCAGGTCGCGGCCGGGCAGAGCGCGCTCAATGGCATGGTCAGCGCCCAACTGCTGCGCCGCGTGGTCGAGCGCGGGCAAACCGGTGCGGCCGTCAGCAATGCCCTGACCCCGCGCGAGCGCCAGGTGCTCGGGCTGATCGCGGGTGGTTTTACCAACCGCGAAATCGGCGAAAAACTCGGCATCGCCACCGGCACGGCCAAGGCCCATGTCGAGCGGGTGATCGGCAAACTGGGCGTCGCCGACCGCACCCAGGCCGCCGTGCAGGGCCTCGCCCTGGGCTTGGTGGCGCCAACCGAGGGCCATGCGTGAAGCCCCTGGTAACGCGCTGGACCGACCGCCCGCTGCGCAGCAAAAGCCTGGTGATCATCGCCCTGCCCCTGGCGGTGCTGTTGATTTCCCTGGTGCTGGTCTATATCACCGAACGTCAGACCTCGCGGGTCGAGGACGATGTGCGCCGCGCCCTGCGCGTGCAAGGCGACGTGCAGGCAGTGCACAGCCTGCTGGCCGAAGCCGCGGCCAGCGTGCGCGGTTACCTGCTGATCCAGCGTAACGACTTTCTGCCGTCCTACCGCAGCGCCGTGGAGCGTATCGACAGCGCCCTGCAGCGCCTCGATACGGACATACGCGATCCGCAAATGCGCAGCAGCCTGCAACGCCTGCGCCCGCTGATCGTGATCAAGCTGCAGGGTCTGGAGCAGCTCATGGCCCTCGCCAGCAGCGAAGACAGGGCCGCGATGACGCGCATTCTGGTCGATAACAAGCACGTACTCGATGACCTGCGCCTGGAGATCCAGCAGATGCTCGAACGCGAGCAAGCCCTGCTTGATGAGCGCAATGTCGAGGCCGGCGCTGTGCGCTCGCGCATGCTCCTGGCCACCGGGCTGTCTGCCGCATTCGGCGTGCTTGGTGCGCTGTTCGCCGTGTCGCTGTTATCCACAGGTATCGTGCACCGCGTGCAGCAGGTCGAACGCAACGCGCGGCGCCTGGCCCTTGGCCAACCGCTGATCGCCCACGCCCCGGGCGCCGATGAAATCGGCCAGCTTGCCGCCAGCCTGGAAGAGGCCGGGCAACTGCTGGCCGAACGCGAGCGGGCCTTGCGCGACAACGAAGAACGTCTGCGCCTGATCATCGACGGGGTCAAGGAGTACGGCATTTTCGGCCTCGACCCCAGCGGCCACGTCACCTCCTGGAACACCGGCGCCGAACGCATCAAGGGTTACCGCGAGGCAGACATCCTTGGCCGGCACTTCTCCCTGTTCTACCCACCCCAGGCCCGCGACACGGCGCCGCCGCACGCCCTGCAAGTGGCCACCCGCGAGGGCCGCTACGAGGAAGAAGCCTGGCGCCAGCGCCGCGATGGCTCGCTGTTCTGGGCCAACGTGGTGATCACCGCGCAACGCGATGCCAGCGGCACCTTGCGTGGGTTTTCCAAGATCACCCGCGACATCACCGACCGACGCAACGCCGAGGCCGCCTTGCGCACCGCCCGTGAAGAGGCGGAAAACGCCAGCCGGGCGAAAAGCGAATTTCTCTCGCGCATGAGCCACGAACTGCGCACCCCGCTCAACTCCATCCTCGGCTTCGCCCAATTGCTGGAAATGGATAAGGGCACGCCGGCGCAACAGGCCCAGATCCGCCATATTTTGCGTGCCGGGCGGCATCTGCTGGGGCTGATCAACGAAGTCTTGGACATCGCCCGCATCGAATCCGGACGCCTGGCGCTAAGCCCCGAGCCACTGGCGCTGCGCCCGCTGCTGCAGGAAGTCAGCCTGCTGCTCTCGCCCCAGGCTGCTGCCGCCGACATCCGCCTGCACCTGCCAGGCGACCTGCCGGCAACCCTCAATGTGCAAGCCGACCGCCAGCGCCTGGTGCAGGTGCTGCTCAACCTGCTGTCCAATGCGATCAAGTACAACCACCGCGGCGGGCAGGTCGAGGTGCAGGTCGAGGCCGACGCCCGCGAGGTCGCCCTGAGCGTGATCGACAACGGCCCCGGCATCGCGCCCGAGGACCAGCAGCGCCTGTTCACCCCGTTCGAACGCCTGGGCGCCGCCACCAGCGAGGTCGAAGGCACCGGCCTGGGCCTGGCCCTGAGCAAGAGCCTGCTGGAACAGATGGATGGCAGCTTGAGCGTGAACAGCGCGCCCGGCCAGGGCAGCACCTTCCGCCTGACCCTGCCACGGTCGCAGGCGGGCAGCGTGGTACTGCCTGCCGACACAATAGCGCCGAGCGCCTCGGGCAGCCTGCCAGCGCCACCCGAGCAGCCCCTGCGCGTGCTGTGTATCGAAGACAACCTGTCCAGCCTGGCGCTGATCGAAACCCTGCTGTCGCGCTGGCCACAGGTGCAGGTGATTTCGGCCATGCAGGGGCAGTTGGGCCTGGACCTGGCCTGGCAGCACCGTCCCGAGGTGATCCTGCTGGACCTCGACCTGCCTGATCTATCAGGCCAGGAGGTACTCAAGCGCCTGCGCCTGAATGCCAGCAGCGCCGCCACCCCGGTGCTGCTGATTACCGCCGACGCCAGTGCCGCGACCCAACGCGCGCTGCTGGAGGCCGGCGCCACCGCCGTGCTGAGCAAGCCGCTGCACGTACCGACCTTTCTCGCCACCCTGCGCCAGCACCTGGATGCTGCGCAGCCGGCGGCCACCCAGCCGGAGTAACACGATGGCCAGCCATGAACCCGCCGAGGATTTTCGCATTCTGGTGATCGACGACCAGCCCGCCAACCTGGAGCTGGTCGAACAGTTACTGGCCCGCGAAGGCCTGCACAATGTACTCAGCTGCACCGATCCGGCCCAGGCGCTGGCCCTGTTCAGCAGCTTCGAGCCGGATCTGCTGATCCTTGATCTGCACATGCCCGGCCTCGACGGTTTCGCCGTACTCGAACAGCTGCAGCGGCGCATCCCCGCCGACGACTACCTGCCAATCCTGGTGCTTACCGCCGACGCCACCCGCGAAGCCCGCCTGCGCGCCCTGGCCCTGGGCGCGCGGGACTTTATCAGCAAACCGCTGGACGCCATCGAAACCCTGCTGCGGGTATGGAACCTGCTCGAAACCCGCGCCCTCTACCGCCAGTTACGCCGCCTGCAACCCGACCACCCACCCCTGCGGGCCAGGCCTGTGGGGCTAGGGTCTTAGCTCAAAGCACCTGCGCCAGCGGCACATGCAGCCTGGCGTACAACGCCTCCACCGCTTCGCGCGCGCTGGGGGTGATATAGCCGCCTTCCAGCGCCAGCACCTGATAGATACCGCGGCGCAGCATGTCCTGGCTAAGGTCGTCCGAGCTGCCGCGGGAGGTGCCCAGGAAACGCACCCAGGAGGTCATGATGATCCAGCTGTTGAGCGCCAGCGCTTCGATCTGCGCGGCATCCATCAGCAGAATGCCGGCCTCGACGAAACCACGGTAGATGTCCTGGGCCTGCACCAGGCAGCGCTGGGCGAACTGCCGGTAACGCGCGGCCAGCTCGGCGTCGCTTTCGAGCAGGTGCTCCAGGTCACGGTGCAAGAAGCGGTAGTGCCACATCGCGGCGAGCAGGGCTTCGAGGTAGAAGGTCTTGTCGGCCACGGTCAGGGCGCGCCCGCTGGGGCGGCGCAGAAAGGTGTCGACCTGGCTTTCATAGACGGCGAACAGCTCGGCGATGATCGCCTGCTTGTTACGGAAGTGGTAGTACAGGTTGCCCGGCGAAATACCCAGGTGAGCGGCGATATGGTTGGTGGTGACACTGCGCTCGCCCTGGGCGTTGAACAGCTCCAGGCTGGCCTGAATGATGCGCTCGCGGGTTTTCAGTGGGGCTGGCATAACGGCTCGTTCTTGTTGCAAAAGCCTAGTGTCGCGACACCAATCATCTGTTGCACTCTGTAGGAGCGAATTTATTCGCGATAGATCTTGCAGCGCTGAAAGTGTCGCGGCTAAAGCCCCTCCCACGCCGGCTGACATTTGATGCGAGACCCTAGCACAGGTACAGGCTAAAGCAGCCGAGGTGTTTCCCCAGACGCCTCTGACAGGTGGTGGCCGCCTCGCATTTGACAGATTAGAGTAATTGCTCTAAAAATCCAGCACACCCTTTTTTGCAGCGACGCAGCCCGCCTGACGCCCTGCATTGCCGCAATGCCGAGGAGCTGGACCATGGCCGCCGCCGACGTCGCCTATCTGGAAAACAGCCTGCAACAGAGCCAACAGCAGCTCAGCCAACTGGCCGATACCTTTGCCCGCCAGCGCCTCGCGTTCAAGGCCAACCCCCTGCCCGCCGCCGAGCAGCGCATCGCCTGGCTCAAGGCCCTGGCCGAGCTGCTCAGCGCTGAGCGCGAGGCGCTTATCCGCGCCATCTCCGAGGATTTCAGCAACCGCAGCGCCGACGAAACCCTGCTTGCCGAGCTGATGCCCAGCCTGCACGGCATCCACTACGCGACCAAGCGCATCAAGAAGTGGATGAAGCCGTCGCGGCGCAGTGTCGGCATGCAATTTATGCCGGCCTCGGCCAAGGTGATCTACCAACCACTGGGCGTGGTGGGGGTGATAGTGCCGTGGAACTACCCGCTGTTTCTCGCCATTGGCCCGCTGGTTGGCGCCCTGGCAGCCGGCAACCGGGCGATGATCAAGATGAGCGAGTCGACCCCGGCCACTTCGCAGTTGATCAAGGACCTGCTGGCCAAGGTCTTCCCCGAGGACCTGGTCAGTGTGGTGCTCGGCGAAGCGGATGTGGGCATGGCCTTCTCCAAACTGCCGTTCGACCACCTGCTGTTTACCGGCGCCACCAGCATCGGCAAGCATGTGATGCGCGCCGCCGCCGAGAACCTGACCCCGGTGACCCTGGAGCTGGGCGGCAAGTCACCGGCCATCGTTTCGGCTTCCGTACCGCTGACGGACGCTGCCGAGCGCATCGCCTTCGGCAAGACCCTGAACGCCGGCCAGACCTGCGTGGCACCGGATTACGTGCTGGTGCCCAAAGACCGTCTGGAGGGCTTTGTCGAGGCCTACCGCGACGCGGTGCAGCGCTTCTACCCGACACTGGCGGACAACCCGGACTACACCGCGATCATCAACCAGCGTCAGCTGCAGCGCCTCAAGGGCTACCTGCAGGACGCCGAGAGCAAGGGCGCGACCATCATCCCGCTGTACCCCGCAGCCCAGGGCCGGCGCATGCCCCAGGCCGTGCTGCTGAACGTGACGGATGAGATGAAGGTCATGCAGGACGAGATCTTCGGCCCGCTGCTGCCGGTCATCCCCTACGACAAGCTGGAAGATGCCTTCGCCTTTATCAATGAGCGCGACCGGCCGTTGGCGCTGTACTACTTCGGTTACGACAAGGACGAACAACAGCGCGTGCTGCACGAGACCCACTCTGGCGGCGTATGCCTCAACGACACCCTGCTGCACGTAGCCCAGGACGACATGCCGTTCGGCGGCGTAGGCCCGTCCGGCATGGGCCATTACCACGGCCATGAGGGTTTTCTGACCTTCAGCAAGGCCAAGGGTGTGTTTATCAAGCAGCGCTTCAATGCCGCCCGGATGATCTACCCACCCTACGGCAAAGCCCTGCAAAAGCTGGTGTACAAGCTGTTCGTCCGTTAATTGCGGTGCGCCCTGGCTAGCCAGGGCAGCCGCCTGCATCGGTGATAACAATAAAATGCACGACACCACTTTTGCTCTGCCCCAGCTGTCGCGGCGTAACCTGCTCAGGGTCGGCCTGTTGGGTACTGCGCTGCTCGGTACCGCCGGGCTGACCGCAACCCTCAGTGGCTGCTCGGCGAGCACGCCCAAAGCCGGTTTTGCGGTGATCCGGGAAACCGACCTGGCCTTTCTTCAGGCGCTGATCCCGGTGATGCTCGAGGGCGCCGTACCGCCTGCGCAGATGCCGGCGGCTGTCAGCGCCACGCTCCAAGGCCTCGACTACAGCCTTAATCACCTGTCGCCGGAACTGCTCAAGCTGACCGTGCAACTGCTCGACGTGCTCGCCCTGCCCCTCACCCGCGGCCCGCTGACCGGCGTCTGGGGCAGTTGGCAGCAGGCCTCGGCCGCCGATGTTCGGGCGTTTCTCGCACGCTGGCAGAACAGTTCCATTGGCTTGCTGCAGATGGGCCATGCCTCCTTGCTGCAACTGGTGATGATGAGTTGGTACAGCCGCCCCGAGTCGTGGGCGCACTGCGGCTACCCCGGCCCACCGACCGTCTGACGGCGCGTCGATCCCGTAGGGTGCGCCGCGCGCACCGGCTGAACCTGTTTTTTGGTGCGCACGGCGCACCCTACAGGCCTAACCAGTAGCCGCATCACTAGCCCGCCGCAGAACCGGCCAGAATAAGAAAGAGAGCCTCAAATGCCCGTACCCGATCTGTTCAAGCAAGGCCTGGCGAGCGGTTGGACAACCTACGACGGCTCGCGCCTGGACCACGACCTGACCCTGGAAGCCGATGTGGCCATCGTCGGCAGCGGCGCGGGCGGCGCTACCACGGCGGAAATTCTCAGCGCGGCCGGCTTCAAGGTGCTGCTGATCGAGGAAGGCCCGCTGAAGACCAGCGACGACTTCAAGATGCTCGAAGAACAGGCCTACGCCGAGCTTTACCAGGAAGGCATCGGCCGCATGAGCAAGGACGGCGCCATCACCATCATGCAGGGCCGTGCGGTGGGCGGCACCACCCTGATCAACTGGACCTCAAGCTTTCGTACACCCACTCCGACCCTGGAACACTGGGCCAGCGAGCACGGCGTCAAAGGCCACAGCGCCGAGGACATGGCGCCCTGGTTCGAGCGCATGGAGCAACGCCTGGGCATCGCACC
Organism: Pseudomonas cuatrocienegasensis; assembly: GCF_900110925.1. Classification (GTDB taxonomy): domain Bacteria; phylum Pseudomonadota; class Gammaproteobacteria; order Pseudomonadales; family Pseudomonadaceae; genus Aquipseudomonas; species Aquipseudomonas cuatrocienegasensis. The sequence continues at coordinate 99,798 of NZ_FOFP01000013.1, forward strand.
CTGGGCCATGCCACCAAACGCCAACAACGCGGTGATCAGCAGTGGCTGCGACAAGCTCGGCTACAGCTGGCAGACAATCCCACGCAATGTGCGCGGCTGCTGGAACCTCGGCTACTGCGGCATGGGCTGCCCAGTCAACGCCAAGCAGTCGATGCTGGTCACCAGCATTCCGGCGACTCTGGATAAAGGCGGCGAGCTGCTGTACTTGGCGCGCGCGAACAAATTGCTGATCAGCGGCGAGCAGGTCACGGGGATCGAATGCCTCGCCATGGATGCGCGCAGCGTGGCGCCCACGGGTCGTACCATCACCGTCAAGGCTCGGCATTACGTGCTCGCCGGCGGCGGCATCAACACGCCGGGGCTGCTGCTGCGCTCAGGCGCGCCCGACCCGCACCAGCGCACCGGCAAACGCACCTACCTGCACCTGGTCAACTTCTCGGCGGCGCTGTTCGAGCAGGTGATCAATCCCTTCTACGGCGCGCCGCAGTCGGTCTATTCCGACCACTTTCAATGGCATGCCGGCACCGCCGGGCCGCTCTCCTACAAGCTCGAAGTGCCGCCCCTGCAACCGGCCATCGCGGCCACCCTGCTCGGCCACTTCGGCGTCGACAACGCCCTGCGCATGGAGCAACTGCCCAACACCAACGTGATGCTGGCGCTGATGCGCGACGGCTTCCACCCCGACAGCGCCGAAGGCCGTGTCGAGCTGCGTGGCGACGGCAGCCCGGTGCTCGATTACCCGATGACCGACTACACCTGGGACGGCATCCGCCGCGCCTTTCACAGCATGGCCGAGATCCAGTTCGCCGCCGGGGCCAAGGCGGTGATGCCGATGCACAGTGACGCGGGCTACGTTAACACCCTGGCCGAGGCGACCCGCCTGATCGATGACCTCAGCCTGACGCTGTACCGCACGCGCCTGGGCAGCGCCCATGTGATGGGCGGCTGCGCCATGGGCGAAGACCCGCGCCAGGCGGTCACCGACAGCCTCGGCCGCCACCATCAGCTCGGCAACCTGTCGATCCACGACGGCTCGCTGTTCCCAACCAGCATCGGCGCCAACCCGCAGCTGTCGGTCTACGGCCTGACCGCCAAGCTGGCCAGCGCCCTGGCCGCGCGCCTGTCGCACGGGTGAGTCAACCGGGTATCCGCCTGACTTGGCCGGCGGGGCACGCTGCGCTACCATCCGACTCCCACACGACCCGGCCAGGACGTCACGATGAATCGAGTGTTATACCCAGGCACCTTCGACCCTATTACCAAGGGTCATGGCGATCTGGTCGAGCGCGCATCGCGCCTGTTCGACAGCGTGATCATCGCCGTGGCCGCCAGCCCGAAAAAGAACCCGCTGTTCCCGTTAGAGCAACGTGTCGAGTTGGCCCGCGAAGTGACCAGCCACCTGCCCAACGTCGAGGTCATGGGGTTCTCCACCCTGCTCGCGCACTTCGCCAAGGAGCAGGGCGCCAATGTGTTTCTGCGTGGCCTGCGTGCGGTGTCGGACTTCGAGTACGAGTTCCAGCTGGCCAACATGAACCGCCAACTGGCCCCGGACGTGGAAAGCCTGTTCCTCACGCCGTCGGAAAAGTATTCGTTTATCTCCTCGACCCTGGTCCGTGAAATTGCCGCACTCGGCGGCGATATCACCAAGTTCGTCCACCCCGCCGTGGCCGACGCCCTGCAAGAGCGCTTTCGCAAGAGCTGAAGCCCACTCGTGGGAGGCGCTTGAGCGGCGACTGTCGCAGCTCAAGCGCCTCGCACAAAAGCCTGTACATCCGGGTTGCATGGCACAACCCGCAGCAATCCGGCACAATTCGCGCCATCGTTGTCTGCCAGTGTCGAGGCCCACGCCTCGACAGGAGTTGTTCCATGTCCCTGATCATCACCGACGACTGCATCAACTGCGACGTCTGCGAGCCCGAATGCCCGAATGCGGCGATCTCCCAGGGCGAAGAAATCTACGTGATCGACCCCAACCTGTGCACCGAATGCGTCGGCCACTATGACGAGCCGCAGTGCCAGCAAGTGTGCCCGGTGGACTGCATCCCCCTCGACGAAAACAACGTCGAGAGCAAGGATGAGCTGATGCACAAGTACCTGATCATCACCGGCAAGGCGTAACCATGATGCATACCCGGCAGCCGTCCATGCACCTGTTGCTAGGCGCGTTGTGCCTGGTACTCAGCTTCGTCGCCCAGGCACAGCAGCAACCTGGTCGGGCCGCTATCGCCAGCGCCCACCCCGCCGCCAGCGTGGCCGGCGAAGAAACCCTGGCCCAAGGCGGCAACGCCTTTGACGCGGCGGTCGCCATCAGCGCTGCCCTGGCAGTGGTCGAGCCCTACGGCTCGGGCCTGGGCGGCGGCGGTTTCTTCCTCCTGCGTGAAGCCGGCGAAACCCCGGCCTTTCGTTTTATTGATGCCCGCGAGCGCGCGCCCCTGGCCGCCGATGCCGACCTGTACCGCCGCGACGGCAAGGTCCAGCGCGAGCTGTCGCTGAACGGCGCCCTGGCCGCCGCGATCCCCGGCCTGCCCGCCGCCCTGGTCCACCTCGCCGAACGCTACGGCCGCCTGCCCCTGGCCGACAGCCTGGCCCCGGCCATCCGCCTGGCCCGCGACGGTTTCACCGTCGACCGGGTCTACCGTGAGCGCGCCACCTGGCGCCTGGCCGCCCTGCGCGATGACGCCGAAAGCGCCCGCCTGTTCCTAACCGACGGCGAAGTGCCGGCCGAACGCACCCTGCTGCGCCAACCCGAGCTGGCCGCCACCCTGCAGCGTCTGGCCGAGGCCGGCCATGCTGGCTTCTATGCCGGGGCAATGGCAAAGACCCTGGTCGAAGGTGTGCGTGCCGCCGGCGGCATCTGGCAGCTCGACGACCTGCGCCAGTACCAGGTGGTCGAGCGCGAGCCGCTGCGGGTCAGCCTGAATGAACAGCGCGAGCTGATCAGCGCCCCGCCACCGTCGGCCGGTGGCTTGGCCATCGCCCAAAGTCTGCTGATGCTGCAAGAGCTGCCCTGGCGCGAGGCGGCGCCGGTGCAACGCACCCATTACGTGGTCGAAGCCCTGCGCCGCGCCTACCGTGACCGCGGCCTGCTTGGCGACCCGGACTTCGTGCGCAACCCGACCGCGCAACTGCTGACACCCGAGCATCTGCACAGCCTGACCCGGAGCATCGACCCCGAGCGCGCCACGCCCAGCGACCAGCTGGAAGCCGCGCCCGGCATCCATGAAGGCGATCACACCACCCACTTCTCGGTGCTCGACGCCCAGGGCAATGCGGTGGCCGCCACCCTGTCGATCAACCTGCCATTCGGTGCTGCCTTTACCGTGCCGGGCACCGGCGTGCTGCTCAACGACGAGATGGACGACTTCGCCGCCGATGTCGAAGGTGCCAACGCTTATGGCCTGGTCGGCAGCCACGCCAATGCCATCGCTGCCGGTAAGCGCCCGCTGTCGAGCATGAGCCCGACCTTTATCGACAGCCCCGAGGCCTTCACCAGCTTCGGTACACCGGGCGGCAGCCGCATTCCGAGCATGGTGCTGTTGTCGATCCTCGCCTATCTGGATGAGCAGCCCATCGAGCAATGGCCCGCCGTGGCGCGCTACCACCACCAGTTCCGCCCTGACGTGATCGAGCACGAGCCGGACACCTTCAGCGTCGAGCAGCGCCAAGCCCTGGAAGCCCGCGGCTATACCCTCAAGGCCCTCGAACGCACCTACGGCAACCAGCAGGTGCTGCGCTGGAACAAGCGCGACAATCAGGTCGAAGCAGCCAGCGACCCGCGCGGTATCGGCACCGCTGTGGTCACCCCCTAACGACCTACTGGCACAGCGCCACACCCCATGCTAGCCTGCGCGCCCCGCGCCTCCTGGGCGCGGCAGGATTACTATGGACAGTCGTAAGGAATACCCATGCCGTACATGCGAATGCTGTTTGCCGCGACCCTGATCGCCCTCACTACCGGCTGCGCCAGCGGCCTGAACTCCTACCAGAAATCCGAATACGCCTACTTCAAATCCAAGGGGATGGTCGTCGAGGAAAAGAACCCCGGCGCGGGCGCGGCATTGGGCCTGCTGCCAGGCGGCGGCTCGTTCTACGGCCGTGAATATGGCTTTGGTGTGGTCAACCTGCTGTTCTGGCCGCTGTCGATTCTCTGGGACCCGATCAGCGGCTATGACGCCTCGACCACCATCAACTACCACGCCACCAAGGAACACGTGGCCAGCCTGCAGTCCAAGGAAATGGACGAACTCGACAGCGCACTCGCCACCGGCGAGCTGACCATGGCGCAGTACACCCTGGCCAAGCGCAAGATCGACAAGAAATACCGCTACAACTGAGGCACAGGTCGTTCGCCCCTGCGCAGGTGCAACAGCCAACTCGGGCCTAGCCAATAAAAAACGCCGCGCTCCTCTCGGAACCGCGGCGTTTTTTGTACCAGCCGCCTAAGCGGACAATTTAGTTCTGCTGATAACCGCTGGTGGTGCAGCCCAGGCAACGTACGAAGGCTTCACGGCCTGGCTCGACCACCAGCGCCTGACCGGCTTCGCCGACATTACCGCCCAGCGCAGTGAACGGCAGGCTGACCACAAAGGCTGCCGCACCAATGATAGTGGCACCGATCAGTAATGGTCGGGCGATCACCAGGTCGCCAATCATCGAGTACGCCTTCGGCGCTTCGACGGTGTAGGCGGGATCACCGCTGGTATTCTGCTGCGCCACGTCCGCCTGCGCCTGCAGCGCCAGCAAGCCAGTGGTCAGCGCCAGGACAACAGCGGTCGAACGGAACAGTTTCATGGCGGAATCCTTGAGGTCGGAGGTGGCGTGCCAGTAACTATAACAGCGCCTTGGCAAATGTCAGCGTGACGCCCGTCAATCGCCGAGAAACACGTATACCGCCGTTTTAGCCTGAAACACCGGCGATTGCACTACCCCACCGCGGACGACCCGTGCTCTTGGCGAGCCGAGCGGCCAATCAGCGCTGGCAGCGCGGGCAATAGACACTGGCACGCTGGCCCAGCTTGACCTCACGTAATGTGCTACCGCAGACCTTGCAGAACTCGCCGCCACGGCCATAAACGAACAGTTCCTGCTGGAAATAACCCGGCTGACCGTCACCCCCGACGAAGTCGCGCAGGGTGGTGCCGCCGCGCTCGATGGCATGGGCGAGGATGCGCTTGATCTCGCCAGCAAGCTTTACATAGCGCGCCCGCGACACGGTGCCCGCCTCACGCCGTGGGTCGATACCGGCGGCAAACAGCGCCTCGGAGGCATAGATGTTGCCGACGCCGACCACCACGGCGTTGTCCATGATGAACGGCTTGATCGCCATCGCCCGACCGCGCGACAGCTGGAACAATCGCTCGCCATCGAACAAATCGGTCAAGGGTTCGGGACCGAGCTTGCTCAGCAGCACATGCTCCAGCGGCGCCTGGCTCCAGAGCAGCGCGCCGAAACGCCGTGGATCGGTGTAGCGAAGCGCCAGACCCGACTCCAGCTCGATGTCGACGTGCTCGTGCTTGGCCGCAGGCAAGCCGCACTCGACCAGACGCAGGCTGCCGGACATGCCCAGATGGCTGATCAAACTGCCGCTCTCGGCGCGGATCAGCAGGTATTTGGCGCGCCGCTCGACCGCTTCGATACGCTGCCCGGACAGGCGGATGTCCAGGTCCTCGGGAATCGGCCAGCGCAGACGACGCTCGCGCACGATCACGCGGGTTACGCGTTGACCTTCGAGGTAAGGGGCAATGCCGCGGCGGGTGGTTTCGACTTCGGGCAGTTCAGGCATGGTGGTAGTCAGGGGGCAGACGGCGGGCGGCTACAGTAGCAGCAAGCGGCGGCGCCGGGAACGTGCGCTGGCGCCTCAGTTGGCGCCCAGATCGCGGATGCTCTCGCGCAGGTTCTCGAAGTCGTACTGCGAAAGCCCCACGTACTCCAACACCAATTGCTCGATGCTTTGCCACTCGTGGTCGACTGCTTGGCCGCCGAGGATCTGGTGGCAACGGCAAATGTGCTCGGCCATCTTGAGGATCGCCAGCAGGTTCTTCAGCGGTGCATCGCGCGGGCTGTCATCGCTGAAAATAATCAGGGCGTTGTGGTGGTTGGCAATCGCATCGCACAGGTGCAACGGCAGGTTCCACGACTTGGCGGTGAAATAGCCGACCACCGCATGGTTGGTGTTGAGCAGGCGGTTCTCGGTATCGACAATGCGCCGTTCAGCACTGGCACTGGCATAGGACTCTTCCAACACGGCCATGTAATTGGGAAAGCGCTTGAGCATCAGCGGGATGCCGCAATTGTGGAACAGCCCCAGGGTGTAGGCCTCATCCACCGCTTCGCTGCCAATGCGTTTGGCCAGGGTCAGACAGGTCATGGCCACGTCCTGGGCGGTGTCCCAGAAGCGGTTGAGGGTGACGATGGTTTCGTCGCTCATCTCGCCCTTGATCGACAGGGCATTGACCATGTTGATCACCGAACGGCTGCCGAGCAGGTTCACCGCCCGCTGGATCGAACTGACCCTGTTGGCCAGGCCGAAATACGGCGAGTTGACGATCTTCAGCAGCGCACCCGACAACCCGGGATCCTGGCTGATCAGCTTGGCGATCGCCTTGAGGTCCGGGTTAGGCATCACCTGCTCCATCTGCAGGTCGACCATGATCTGCGGCTGCGGCGGCACGCTGATGCCCTGCAGGACCTTGTGAATCTGTTCGGCGGTAAGTTCGTGTTCCATAGTCGGCGACTGCACGTAGAAAGGCTCAGTTTAAAGGCTGCTGACGAAAAACTGCGCAGGTTCATGGAATGCAACCATGCGCTCTGCTTGCACGGTTGCCGCGGCACGACGTGTGGACATTCTCAGTCTAGTAAACGGATTCTACCTAGACCCAAGCAATAGAGAAGAACAAAGCGCGCGCCTACGGCTAAAGACTAAACAGGCTAGCCTCGCCACCCTGACCGTCTGAGCAGGCGCTGCGCCCAGACTCATGGGCTTTGGTATACTCCCGCTCTTTTTTCGGAGCCATCCCATGACCCTGCCCAGCCTGCGCCTGAAAGCCAACGCCGATCGACGCCTGCGCGCCGGTCACCTGTGGGTCTACAGCAACGAGATCGACGTCGCCGCTACGCCCCTGGGTGCTTTTGCCCCCGGCGCCCAGGCGATCCTCGAGGCCGCCGGCGGCAAGCCGCTGGGGGTCGTGGCCATGAGCCCGAATAATCTGATCTGCGCGCGCCTGCTGTCGCGCGATACCCAGCACGTACTGGACAAGTCCCTGCTGGTACACCGCCTCAACGTCGCCCTGTCCCTGCGCGAGCGCCTGTTCGACCAGCCCTGCTACCGCCTGGTGTATGGCGACTCCGACCTGCTGCCAGGTCTGGTGGTTGACCGTTTCTTCGACATTCTGGTGGTGCAGATTGCCTCCGCGACCATGGAGCAGCACAAGGATGACGTGCTCGCCGCCCTGGTGCAGGTGCTCAAACCCCGCGGCATCCTGCTCAAGAACGACTCGGCGGCCCGCGATGCCGAAGGCCTCAATCGTTACGTGGAAACCGCTTTTGGCGTGGTGCCGGAATGGGTCGCCCTGGAAGAGAATGGCGTCAAATTCGAGGCCCCGGTGATCGACGGCCAGAAAACCGGCTGGTTCTACGACCACCGCATGAACCGCGCGCGCCTGGCGCCCTACGTCAAAGGCAAACGCGTGCTCGACCTGTTCAGTTACATCGGCGGCTGGGGCGTGCAGGCCGCCGCGTTCGGCGCCAGCGACGTAATGTGCGTGGACGCCTCGGCCTTCGCCCTGGATGGCGTCGAGCGCAACGCCGCGCTCAACGGCCTGACTGACCAGGTTGCCTGCGTCGAAGGCGACGTGTTCGAAGCCCTCAAGCAGCTCAAGGCTGCCGAAGAACGTTTCGACGTGATCGTCGCCGACCCGCCCGCCTTCATCAAACGCAAGAAAGACCTGAAGAACGGCGAGGCCGCCTACCGCCGCCTCAACGAGCAAGCCATGCGCCTGCTCAACAAGGACGGCATCCTGGTCAGCGCGTCCTGCTCCATGCACCTGGAAGAAGACAACCTGCAGAACATCCTGCTGACCAGCGCCCGCCACCTGGACCGCAATATCCAGTTGCTCGAACGCGGCGCTCAAGGCCCTGACCACCCGGTGCACCCGGCCATCGCCGAGACCCGTTACATCAAGAGCCTGACGGTGCGCCTGCTGCCCAACAGCTAGGAGCCTGTCGGACTTAACACTGTTCTACTGCGGAAAAGCCGGATTTGGTCATTTTTGCTGCTTTCCCTCGTTAAATAGCTTGCTATTCGCCTCGGTAAAGCAGCAAAACTGTCGCAAACCGATCTTTCCCTCGCTACGAACGGTCAAGTCCTACAGGCTCCTAGGTTCTTCACCCGCCCCGGCGCATGCGCGCCCAGTGGTCACACTCCTGATCCGCCCTGACTGAGGGCGGGCCAGGTCCGCCGCGTTCACCCCGTCTGCACGGACGCATGAATGACAGGGCTGCGTTTCGGCCAAAGCCCGCGCCTTTGCCGACATTCGCCGCCAGGCTCCCAGCGCTTTCCTAAAACTGACCCATACTCATTCGTCTGGTACTTAAGGAGGAGGGAGCATGGGCGATTATTCACAGGATGCCGCCCTATTCCGCGCGGTTTTCGACTCCGCACCACTGGGAATGGCACTGCTCGACCTTGAAGGGCGGCTGCAATACACCAACCCGGCACTGACACAGCAGCTTAAATACGCGCCGCATGCCTTGCTCGGCAAACCCCTCGTCGAGTTGCTGCACCCCCAGGACCAAAGCCCCTGCCTTGAGGCATTGGAAAAGGCCAAGCGCCTGCAACAGGATGTTGCCTGCGGCGAAATGCGCGTACAGCAGTGGGATGCAGATTATTTGTGGTTCCGCCTCAACCTCTGTCCGGTGTCCACAGCCGAAAACGCCACCAGTCATTACCTGGCACGCCTGGAACCACCGCCGACCAACCAGGCGCGGGCCGAGCAGGTCTATCTACTCAGCTTTGCCCTGGATTACACCTCTGACGGCGTGCTGCTGCTTGATGATCAACTGTCTATCCGCTACCTCAACGACGCTGCTAGCCACCTGCTGGGGCAAGCCAGGCAGTATTTACTGGGCCAAGGGATTGCCCAGGCGCTGCCGCCATTGGCCCTGCACAGTGACGACGACCTGCGCGAAGTCATTGATATGCAGCGAAAGCTCTCCCTGGAGCTGACCCATCCGGCCGATGCAAGGGGCTACCATGTCTCGGTGCAGTTCAACCGCTTCCGCTATGACCGCCGTGGGTACAGCCTGGTCCTGATCCAGGATGTCACTGACCAGCAGCGCATGGCGATCACCCTGCGACACAATGAAAGCCAGTTCAGAGCCCTGATCGAAAACACCCACGATGCGATCGGACGCCTCACGCCAGACTTCCGCCTGCTCTACGCCAACCCAGCTCTTGAAGCGCTCAGCCTGCGCCCACTGAGTCAGGCGCAGGGGCGCTCGGCCCGCTATGCCTTTGGCAATAACTCTCAGATCGATACCTGGGCCAACATGGTGCAGGCCGTGGCGAACAGTGGTACGTCAATGGAGGAAGAGCTGATCCACGGGGTCGATGGCCCGCCGGATCAGCAACAGCATTACCTCGTACAACTGGTCGCCGAGTACAACACCCGCGGCGAAGTCACCAGCGTCTTGTCGCTGGCGCGCAATATTACGGATATCCGTAAGGCTGAACGGCGTCTTGCCGAAAGTAATCAGCAACTGCGCGAACTGGCCAGCCGCCGCGAGTCCACCCGCGAGGAAGAGCGCAAGCTGATTGCCCAGGAAATTCATGATGAGCTGGGTCAGCATCTCACCGCTCTGCGCATGGGCATCTCGATGCTGCGCCTGCAGTTCGGCGAACAGGCCCCCGGCCTGAGCGATAAGGTTGAACACCTCATGGCGTTATGTGATCGAACCATTCAGGTGGTTCGTTCAATCGCCACTAGCCTGCGCCCTGCAGCCCTGAACATGGGCCTGTATCCGGCCCTGGAATGGTTGATTGGCGAGTTCCGCCAACACGCTCAAATCGCCTGCGAGTTCACCACCCACTGCGACGAGCCAGTTCTGGCCGACGACCAGGCGACTCGGGCATTCCGCGTGGTACAGGAGGCCCTGAATAACGTTGCGCGGCACTCCGGTGCCAGCCGAGCGGAGGTCAGCCTGGAACGGCTTGATGACATCTACAAACTGGACATAACCGACAACGGCTGCGGCTTTAACACAGCATCCGTCAGCAATCGCTCGCTGGGTTTGACCGGCATGCGTGAACGGGGCATCAGCCTGGGAGGAGAGGTCGTCATCTTCAGCTACCCCGGACAAGGCACCACCGTACAAGCGACGTTCCCCGTCAGCGTGCCCCAGGAGGTTTTGTGATACGCGTCCTTATCGCCGACGACCACGCCATCATGCGTGGGGGCCTCAAACAACTGATCGAGTTCGACAGCCACCTGCACGTCGTGGCCGAGGCGGAAAACGGCGGGCAGGTGCTTGAGCGGCTACGCGACAAAGCGGTCGACCTGCTGTTGCTGGACATGAGCATGCCTGGTTTGAGTGGTGAAGACCTGATCGCTCGGGTGCATGCCCATCATGCCAAGCTACCGATTCTGGTGTTGAGCATGCACAACGAACCGCAGATCGCGCAGCGTGCACTGCGCGCCGGAGCCAGTGGCTATCTGACCAAGGACCAGAACCCGGAAACCCTGCTTGCCGTGATCCACAAGATGGCCGGCGGCGGACGCTACCTGGACCCACGCATTGCCGAGCAGCTGGCCTTTGCCAGCACCTCGCCCGGCGAGAATGCCCTGAAGAACTTGTCCGACCGTGAGTTCCAGATCCTGCGCATGCTGGCCCAGGGCCTGAGTGTCAATCAGGTGGCCGAGCAACTGGTGATCAGCAACAAAACCGTCAGCACCCATAAAACCCGTCTGATGGAAAAGATGGGGTTTGCTTGCAACGCCGACATCATCAAGTACGCCCTGGCCCAGGGGCTGGCAGAGTAGGAGAATCCCTACAAAAAAGCAGGATGCTCCGAGGCTGTCATCGGAATCAGCCGATGTTCGCCTTTCTTTCCAAGCGCCACTCTGAGAACAGCCGCTCAGCCCTGCACAGACGGGCCTGCTGTTCAATGGAGTGTGAACGTGACAAACCCGGCCCCTGCTTCCATCCCTCTTTGGTTACCCACAGCGCTGTCCAGTGCAAGCTGCGCGTTACTGCTCTGGCTGACAGGGCTGCCCTCCAGCTATTGGCTGGCCAGTGCGTTACTGCCGGGCATACTGGTCTACCTTTGCCTGCATCGTGCCGCCGCCACCCAAGCGCACGCGCTCCAGCAGGCGCATCAGCACGCCATGGAGCAGGCTTGCGCTCAGGGAGCCGAGCCCCAGGTCGACGGGCTACCCGACCTCTGTCGCGCGGTCACCCCCATCTGGTCGCAACAGATTGATGCAGCTCGCCAGCACACCCAGACCGCCATTGACGCCCTCAGCGAACGCTTCACCCACCTGGCTGAGCGTATCAATACCGCGGTCGGTACCGGCGCCCAGTACGACAACCACACCCTGCTCAACTTGCTGGCCGGCAGCGAGCAGGAGCTCGAAGGCATCGTCAGCCAGCTGCGCCTGGCACTCAGCAGTAAAGAGACGCTGCTTGCCGAAGTCGTCAGCCTGAACAGTTTCACCACGCAACTCAGGGCCATGGCCCAGGAAGTCGGCGACGTCGCCAAGCAGACCAACCTGCTGGCGCTCAATGCCGCCATCGAAGCCGCGCGGGCCGGCGAGGCGGGCCGCGGCTTCGCCGTGGTCGCGGATGAGGTGCGCACGCTCTCCACGCGCTCGGAACAAACCGGCCGGCGTATCGGCGAAACCATCGCAACGGTCAGCGCCGCCATCGAAAACACCCTGAAAGTGTCCAACGAACACGCCAGTCGCGACGCCGGCACCCTGGGCAGCGCCAGCCAGGTGATTCGCCAGGTCATCGAAGATTTCCGTACAGGCGTCACTCACCTGGTTGAGCACGGCAATGTCCTGCAGAGCCAGAACCAGGCCGTCGGCGACGAAATCTCCGAGGTCCTGGTTGCCCTGCAGTTCCAGGACCGGGTCAGCCAGATGCTCGGCCACATACGCGACGACATCGACAAACTGGGGCAGCGCCTGAGCGAGCCGGGCCAGCATGTCGATGCCCGCAGTTGGCTGGATGATCTGTCGCACACCTACACCACCCCCGAACAACATGCCATCCACCATGGCCGCACCACCCCCGCGGCCAGCAGCGCTTCTGACATTACGTTCTTCTGAGGACACCGTTCATGGCCAAGACCATTCTCATCGTCGACGACTCCGCCTCAATCCGCCAAGTGGTGGGCATGACCCTGAAAAACGCCGGCTATGAGGTCATCGAGGGCGTCGACGGCAAAGACGCCCTGACCAAGCTCGACGGGCGCAAAGTTCACCTGATCATCAGCGATGTAAACATGCCGAATATGGATGGCATCACCTTCGTCAAGAACGTCAAGCAGATGCCAGCCTACAAGTTCACCCCGGTGATCATGCTCACCACAGAGGCCGGTGACGGCAAAAAAGGCGAAGGCCAGGCAGCCGGTGCCAAGGCCTGGGTCGTCAAACCCTTCCAACCGGCGCAGATGCTGACCGCGGTCTCCAAGTTGATCCTGCCATGAGGGCACAGCCATGAGCAGTGCCTCTGCAGAAAACCTGTATCGCATTCTCCCCCTGGAAGGCAGCTTGAGCATCTACAGCGCCACCGAGCACATGGGCCTGTTGCTACAGGTGCTGGCGCCCGATGCCGAAGTGGAACTGGACCTTTCGGCCATCGACGAACTGGACTGCGCCGGCCTGCAATTATTGGTGCTGGCCAAACAGGAAGCCGGCCGTATCGGTTGCCACTTGCGCCTGAGCAACCATAGTCCGGCCGTCATCGAGGCCTTTGAGCTGAGCGGGCTTGGCACCTTTTTCGGCGACCCCATCCTGATCAAGCCAGCCAGCGAGTAGCGACCATGGACATGGACGAGGTACTAAAAACCTTTATCGCCGAAAGCCAGGAACTGCTGCTGCAGATGGAAGATGCCCTGCTGCAGTTGGAACACACCCCAGGCGATGCAGACACCATCAATGCGATCTTCCGCGCGGCGCACACCATCAAAGGCTCGGCTGGCCTGTTCGGCCTGGACCTGATCGTCGCGTTCACCCATATCGCCGAAAGTGTGCTCGATCGCGTGCGCAGCAATGAGCTGCAGTTCAATGCCGAACTGACAGCGCTGTTTCTCCAGGTGGGTGATCATCTGGCGCGCCTGATTGCGCTGGTCGATGCAGGCGCCGACCTCAACACACTGGAGGTCGAAGTACAGGCCACCCACGAGACACTGAGTGAACAACTCAGTTATTACCTGGCGCCCGCGACGGCGGCCAAACCCGTAGCCAGCCAGCCCACTCGTATCGAACGTGGCAACGCTTCGGGGCTCAGTGCCGACCATTGGCACCTGTCCCTGCGCTTCGGCCCGGACACCCTGCGCAACGGCATGGACCCCCTGGGGCTGTTCCGCTACCTGAACACCTTCGGCCGCATTGTCAGCATCGTGCCACTGCTTGACCGCCTGCCAAGCGCAGCCGAGATGGACCCGGAAACCTGCTACCTGGGCTTCGAGATTGCCTTCGCCAGCGACGCCGACAAGGCCACCATCGATGGCACGTTCGAGTTCGTCCGCGAGGACAGCCTGATTCGCATTCTGCCGCCCCACAGCAAGTCGGATGAATACCTGGAGCTGATCCGCACGCTGCCCGAAGAAGACATGCGCCTGGGCGAGATCCTGATGCGCTGCGGCACACTCACCGCCGCCGAGCTGCAGGAAGTCCTGCTGGCACAGGTTGAGGGCCAGCAACGCGACGAGGCACAACCCATCGGCCAGGTGCTGATGGAGCAGAGCCTGGTGCAAGCACCGGTGATCGCGGCCGCCCTGCAGAAACAGCAACAGATCAAGGATAACCGCAGCAACGAGAACAGCCTGATCCGCGTGGATGCCAACAAGCTCGACAAGCTGATCGACCTGGTCGGCGAATTGATCATCGCTGGTGCCGGTGCACGCATGACCGCGAAAAACTGCGGCCACAGCGAGATGCTGGAAGCCACGGAGCTGCTCTCACGCCTGGTGGAAGAGGTTCGCGACTCCGCCCTGCCGCTGCGCATGGTGCAGATCGGCGCGACCTTTAACCGCTTTCAGCGGGTGGTGCGCGACGTTTCCAAGGAAATCGGCAAGGACATTAGCCTGTCGATCAGTGGCGGCGAGACCGAACTGGACAAGAGCGTGGTCGAGCGCATGGGCGACCCGCTCACCCACCTGGTGCGCAATGCCATGGACCATGGCATTGAATCGCTGCAAACACGCCAGGCGAACGGCAAGCCCGCCCAGGGCAATGTGTGCCTGAACGCCTGCCATGACGGCGGCAACATCATCATTGAAGTCACCGATGACGGCGGCGGCCTCGACCCGCAAAGGATTCTGGCCAAAGCCCGCGAGCGCGGCCTAGTCAGCGACAGCCAGACGCTGACGGAACAGGAAATCTTCAACCTGATCTTCGAGCCGGGTTTCTCCACCGCCGACCAGGTCAGCAACCTCTCTGGCCGTGGCGTCGGCATGGACGTGGTCAAACGCAACATCAGCGCCCTGCGCGGCACCATCGAGCTGAGCAGCACCCTTGGCCAAGGTACGCGCGTACGTATCCGCCTGCCGTTGACCCTGGCGATCATCGACGGCTTTCTGGTCAACGTCGGCCAAGCCGGCTACGTGATCCCGCTGGAGCAGGTCGAAGAATGCATTGAGCTGCACAGCGACAGCGCTATAACGCGTGGCCACCTGGAACTGCATGGGCAGATGCTGCCCGTGGTGCGCCTGCGCGAACTGTTCGACGACGACAGTACCCCGCCACGCCGTGAAAGCGTGGTGGTGGTACAGCAAGGCGGTCTGCGCGCAGGCCTGGTGGTCGATCAACTGGTCGGCGAATTCCAGACCGTTATCAAGCCGCTGGGCAAGGTCTTTGCTGCCTGCCGCGTGCTCGGTGGTTTCACCATTCTCGGCGATGGCAGCGTCGCCCTGATTCTGGACATCCCCAGGCTGCTGACCCAGCTCGCCGCGCCCCGCAGCGCCGTGCCCTTTGAAACCAAGCAGAGCTACGCCCATGAATGAGCTCACCGCCTCCGACCCACGAGCTCACGCCAACGCGCCTGGGCAGCGCAACACAGCGGAACACCCCAGACAGCAATACCTCAGCTTCATGCTGCATGGTCGCTGCTATGCCCTCGACGGCCTGAGTGTCAGAGAGATCATCCAGTACGGCAGGCCGACCAAGGTGCCCATGGTCAGCCCCTGCATTCATGGCGTGATCAACCTGCGTGGCGCCGTGGTTCCGGTGATTGACCTCGGCCTGCGCTTCGCCTTGGCGAAAACCCAGGTGGACCGCCGCACCTGCATCATCATCGTCGAAGTCAGCGACACTGAAGCCGCACAGACGCTGGGCATTCTCGTCGATGCCGTCAGCGAAGTTCTGGAAGTGGTGCCCGACGAGATGAATCCGCCCCCCGCATTTGGCAACCCGATTCCCAGTGCATTCATCCAGGCGATGCTTCACCAGCGCAATGATTTCATCATCGTACTGAACATCGAAAACGCCCTTGCGGTCGCCGAGATTGCGGGCCAACCAGGCGGTAACAACGCATTGACCGCCTGACCAGGCGGCAGCCAAGCACCCTAGAGGGAATAAACCATGTTCAAAGATCTGCGTGTGTCAACCAAGCTTGGTCTGGGCTTTGGTACGGTCATCATTTTGCTCTTGGTCGCCTTGACGTTGGGTATCGTAAGGATGAGTGCGATCAACGAGAGCAGTGAATTCATCGTCAATGACCGCTATGTGAAAATCCAACAGGCCACGGCTATCAAGGAGGAAACGCTGAATCAGGGGCGTTTTGTGCGCGACATCTTGCTCCACGAGAATGAAGAGGCTTCGGTTAAGAAGAGCCTCGAGCTTATTGCCGCCAGCCGCGAACGTCGTACCCAAATCGCAGAAGCGCTTGAGCAAACCATCGTCACGCCGCAAGGCCAAGAAATTATGGCGCGTCTCAATGCCGCTCGGGAGGATATCGGCAATCGCTACGATGCCTTGTTCCTGCTCTTGGGAGAGCCGGAGAAAGCCGAAGCCTACCTCTTCAACGAGCTGATTCCCTCCAACAATGCCCTATTGGACGCTGCCAACGCGATGATCGACAACCAGAGCGCGCTAATGGACAAGAGCGCGGAAGAAGCCCACGAACTCTATATAACCGCCCGCCTGCAGCTCATGATTATTGGTGGTGTGGCCATCTTTGTTTCCATTCTGCTGGGCTGGCTGATTACTCGCAGCTTGTTGAAGCAACTGGGCGGCGAACCCGCCTATGCCGCCGAGGTGGTGACCCGGATTGCCGAAGGTGATCTGAGCGTACAAGTGAAGGTCAAGCCCGGTGACACCAGCAGCATGCTGGCCTCCATCCACAACATGTCCACCCGCCTTACGCAGATCATCACCGAAGTGCGCGGTTCTGCCGACTCGCTGTCCAGCGCCTCCGAGGAAATCTCCGCCACCGCCCAGAGCATGAGCCAGGCCGCCTCCGAGCAAGCCGCCTCGGTGGAGGAAACCAGCGCCTCGATGGAGCAAATGGCCGCCTCCATCTCGCAGAACACCGAGAACGCCCGCGTCACCGACGGCATGGCCAGCAAAGCCTCAACCGAAGCAGGCGAAGGCGGCCAGGCGGTCAAGGACACCGTGCGCGCCATGAAGACCATCGCCGACAAAATCGGCATCGTCGATGACATCGCCTACCAGACCAACTTGCTGGCTCTCAACGCCGCCATCGAAGCCGCCCGGGCTGGCGAACATGGCAAAGGCTTCGCTGTGGTAGCCGCCGAGGTGCGCAAACTGGCCGAGCGCAGCCAGGTCGCGGCCCAGGAAATCGGTGAGGTGGCCAAGAGCAGCGTCGCCCTGGCCGAACGCGCCGGCAGTTTGCTCGACGAGATCGTGCCGTCCATTGCCAAGACCTCCGACCTGGTCCAGGAAATTGCCGCCGCCTCGGAAGAACAGAGCAGCGGGGTCAACCAGATCAATACCGCGATGAACCAACTCAGCGAGCTGACCCAGCAGAATGCCTCGGCCTCCGAAGAACTGGCCGCGACCTCCGAAGAGATGAGCGGCCAGGCCGAGCAATTGCAACAACTGATGGAGTTCTTCCAGCTCGGCGGTGGCACAGCCGCGCCCACTCACCAGAAAAACAACGTACACGGCGGTCGGCCCACGAAACCGGTGCATTCATCCCGGCCCCGCGATGACCACGCTTCGACGAACATGGCCGGCCTGCCAGCCGGTTATACCCGCTTCCAGGAGTGAGCCATGAGCGCCGAAACACGCCGTCTCACTGGGGCGACAGCGCCCTCGGGACAGTACCTGACCTTCACCCTGGCGAAGGAGCTGTTCGCTGTTGAGATTCGCGCAGTACGCGAGATTATCGAATACGGACACCTGACCAGCGTGCCCATGCTGCCGCCAAGCATCCTCGGCGTGATCAACCTGCGCGGCGCCGTAGTACCGGTAATCGACCTCGGCTTGCGCTTCGGCAACGCAGCCACCTGTATCGGCCCACGCACCTGCATCGTGATACTGGAAGTTGAACAGAACGGCAGCACTCAGGTACTCGGCATGGTGGTCGACGCCGTCAACGAAGTGCGCGACCTTTCAGCCGCAGAGATCGAGCCAACGCCCAGCTTTGGTGGCCGCATTCGTACCGACTTCATCCTCGGTATGGGTAAGCTCGATGATCGTCTGGTGGTGATGCTCGACGTTGGCCGAGTGATCTCCGCAGACGAGATGGTGCTGCTCAATCAGGCGGGGGAGTTAACCCATGAACTCGACTCACGCTGACGCAATCGCCTTTGCGCCCGCGGCACTGTCGGATCGGGAGTTCGAGCAGTTCCAGCGCCTGATCCACCAGATCGCCGGCATTCATCTGTCCGACGCGAAAAAACCGCTGGTAGCCGGGCGCTTGAGCAAACGCTTGCGCAGCCTCGGCATGCCCAGCTACGGCGACTACTTCAAGCGCCTGAGCAAAGATGCCGCAGAGCTGCAGACCTGCGTCGACCTGTTGACCACCAACGAGACGTATTTTTTCCGCGAGCCGAAGCACTTCGACTTTCTCCGCGAGCAACTCAGCAAACCAGAGGCCATCCCCAATGGGCGCCCCCTGCGCATCTGGAGCGGTGCCTGTTCCAGCGGCGAAGAGCCCTACACCCTGGCCCTGTTACTGGCCGACATACTCGGTGATAGGCCCTGGGAAATCCTCGCGTCGGATATCAGCCAACGCATCCTCGACCGCGCACGCACGGGTGTCTACAGCCTCGAAGACAGCCAGGAGATCCCCCGCCACCTGCTGGTGAAACACTGCCTGCGTGGCGTCGACGAAAACCTCGGACGCATGATGATCGCACCAGCGCTGCGTAAGCGTATTCGCTTCGAGCAGATCAACCTGAATGCCGCGCTACCGGATCACGGCCTGTTCGATACGATCTTCCTGCGTAACGTGATGATCTACTTCAATGCCGAGACCAAGCGCCAGGTGCTCAGCCGGCTCATCAAGCATCTGCGGCCAGGCGGTTACTTCTTTATCAGCCACTCGGAAAGCCTCAACGGCGTCGACGACACGCTCAAGCTCGTCAAACCGTCGATCTACCGCAAACCCAATGACTAACACCCCCGCTATCGCCGAAGTCTACCTGCGACCTGGCGACTATCACTTCGGCGGCCCTAACACGCGCATACGCACCCTGCTCGGCTCCTGTGTCTCGCTCGTGCTCTGGCACCCGAAAGCACGCCTGGGCGGCATGTGTCACTTTATGCTGCCGACCCGCGGTCGCCCGACCGCGCAACTGGACGGACGCTACGGCGATGAAGCCATGCGACTGCTGCGTGCCGCAGCCGACAGCAGCGGCACCTGTTTTTCCGAGTACCAGGTAAGAGTATTCGGTGGCGGTAATATGTTCCCTACCCGGCTACCCGGTAACCGCCAACACATAGGCCTGCAAAATATTGCGATGGCCAGATTCTTGGTTGCCGAACAAGGTCTCATCTGTCATGGCGAGCATGTGGGGGGCATCGGCCATCGCAACCTGATTTTTGACATCTGGAGTGGCCATCTGGCGTTGAAGCAGTCGCCTCCCCTGTCGATCTCTGGCCCATCTGGAGTCTCCTCTACATGAAGTCCATCAAAGTCATGATCGTCGACGACTCCGCCGTCGTCCGCCAGGTGCTGTCCGCGGTATTGTCCGCCGACACCTCGATAGAGGTCATCGGCACCGCCGCCGACCCGCTGTTTGCCCTGAGCAAGATGGAGCGCAACTGGCCGGATGTCATCGTCCTGGACGTGGAAATGCCGCGCATGGACGGCATCACCTTCCTCAAGAAACTCATGGCCGAACGCCCCACGCCCGTGGTGATCTGCTCCACCCTCACGGAAAAGGGCGCCAGCACCACCATGCAGGCACTGGCTGCCGGAGCCGTGAGCATCGTCACCAAGCCCCAGGCCAACCTGAGCAAGTTCCTGGTCAATGCCAGTGACGACTTGATCAACGCGGTCAAGGGCGCGGCCCGCGCCAATGTCCGCCAATTACTCAAGGGCAAGGTTGCGGAGAGTCCTGCAGCGGTCGCACCCAAGCTCAGCGCCGATGCCATCCTCGCACCCGCCCAGGGCGCCATGACCCGCACCACCGAGCGCATCGTCGCCATCGGCACCTCCACGGGCGGCACCCAGGCCCTGGAATACATCCTCACCTCGCTGCCACGCGTCTGCCCCGGCATCATCATCGTCCAGCATATGCCCGAGCGCTTTACCGCCGCGTTTGCCGAACGCCTCAACGGCCTGTGCCAGATCGAAGTGCTCGAAGCGCGCCATGGCGATCGGGTCATGCCCGGCCGCGCCCTGATCGCGCCAGGTGGCCGCCACATGCTGCTCAAACGCAGCGGTGCGCAGTACGTGGTCGAAGTGGTCGACGGCCCGCCCGTAAGCCGCCACAAGCCCTCGGTCGACGTGCTTTTCCGCTCCACCGCCCGCGCAGCCGGAGCCAATGCAACCGGCATTATCATGACCGGCATGGGCGACGACGGCGCCCGCGGTTTACGTGAGATGCATGATGTAGGCGCGCTCACGTTCGGCCAGGATGAAGCCAGCTGCGTGGTCTATGGCATGCCCAAGGAGGCGATGAAGCTCGGCGCGGTCAGCCGGGAGATCCCGCTGGAGCAGATTCCCGCCTATGTGCTGCGCAGCGAGCGCTGAAACGCCAATAAACAGGAACGCGCCCCTGTTCGCCCTGACGCCGCGCCAGTACCACCACCGCCAACTCGCCCGCCAGGACAGTCTCACCACGACGGCCAAGGAATATCGACGCGAAGGCTGAGGCGCAAAACCGCAAGTTCTATCAAGTCGCACCCGCAACAGCTCCCTACTCTTCGTCATCGACGTGCGCAGACAGCGCATGCACGGGTCGTATCGACAGAAGGAAGCTGATTGCCATGCGTTTCACCACGAGCCTGTTGTCCGTTGCCCTCTTGTCTGCTGGCAGCGGTTTCGCCAGCAACGCCCTCGCTGCTACCGCACCCGATTCCGGCCAGACCCAGCAGGGCCTCGAACAAATGCCCCTGCAACTGCCCGAGCGGCAAGCCATCGACCTCAACCTGCCCGATACCCCGGACGACCAGCTCACGACCGGCGGGCCGACCCTGGAGATCACCAGCTTCACCTTCGAGGGCAATACCGCCATCCCTCGCGAGGAACTGCTTGCCCTGCTTACCGACCTGCAGGGGCGAACGGCATCCCTCGGTGAACTCCAGGCAGGCGCCAACCGCATCACCCGCCTGTACCGGGAGCGTGGCTACCCACTGGCCCGCGCCTATATCCCGGCCCAGGCAGTCGACGCGGGGGTCTTGAAGATGACCATCCTCGAAGGCCGTTATGGCCAGGTCCGCATCAACAACCAGGCGGGCCTGCACAGCAATGCATTGGTCCCACTGAAGGTGCTCAGCCCCGGCGAGGCGGTACGCGCCGCACCCTTGGAACGCAGCCTGCTGCTGTTGCAGGACACCCCAGGCGTGCAAACCCGCGCCACCCTCAGCCCCGGCAGTCAAACCGGCACCACCGACCTGCAGGTGGATGTCGCGCGCGGCCCGCTGCTCAGCGGTTCGGTCGATGCCGACAATTACGGCAACCGCTTTACCGGCGAGTATCGCCTGGGCGGCACCCTGAACCTCAACAACCCGCTGGACCTGGGGGATCGCCTGAGCCTGCGCGCGAGCGGCTCGGACGAGGACCAGCGCTACGGACGTGTCGCCTACCAGTTACCGCTCGGGCCCTGGGCTACCCAGTTCGGCGTGGCCTATTCGGACATGGACTACCAACTGGCCAAGGACTTCGACGACCTCGACGCCCATGGCAATGCACGTATCGCCAGTGTCTTCGCCATTCAGCCGCTGCAGCGCACGCGTGACTTCAGCCTGTATGCCCAGGCGCAGTTCGATGACAAACGTCTCAGGGATGACATCGACCTGTTCGACAGCCAGGCAAACAAACGCTCGCGCGTGCTCACCCTGACCCTCAATGGCAACAGCCGCGACGGCCTGCTCGGCGGCGCTATCAACAGCTTCGCCCTGGCCCTGAGCCAGGGCAGCCTGAGCCTTGACGGCGCCAACCAGCAGCAGGCAGACGACCTCAGCGCCGGCACCCGAGGCCAGTTCACCAAGCTCAACCCGAGCCTGGTACGCCTGCAACGCCTCACCGATCGTTTCAGCCTGTACACCCAGCTCCAGGGCCAGTGGGCCAACGGCAACCTGGATAGCTCGGAGAAGCTCTACCTCGGCGGCGCTTATGGCGTGCGCGCCTACCCGCAGGGCGAGGCCTCGGGCGACCAGGGCTGGCTGGCCAACCTCGAACTGCGCTACGCGCTAAGCGATACCTGGCAGCTCTCCAGTTTTATCGACCATGGCCAAGTGCGCCTGAACAAGGACACCTGGGCCGCCGACGACAACCACCGCAGCCTCTCCGGCGCAGGTGTGGGCGCGCGCTGGGCGGCCCATGGCTGGCAAATCAATGCGCTGGCCGCCTGGAAACTGGGCAACGCCGACCCACAGAGCGATGTCGACCGCAGCCCGCGTGTCTGGGCGCAAGTGGTTCGTTACTTCTAGCCAACCGTCACCGCCCACAGAAGCCCGCTAAAAAATACCGCCGCCCCACAACCGGCAAGCAGCCAATCGACTACGGGAAAACCGCCATGAACCGCAGCTACGCCCTCGTCTGGAACCTGCGCCTCTCGGCCTGGAGCGTTGCCCCTGAACACGCCCGGCGGCGCGGCAAGGGGGCAGGGGCCATTATGGCCGCTACCTTGTTGAGCCCCTTACTCGCCCTTGCTGCCGACCTGCCCAGCGGTGGCCAGGTGGTCTCCGGCAGCGGGGCGATCAGCACGCCAACGGCCAAGCAGATGGTTATCGACCAGGCCAGCAACAA
>NZ_FOFP01000013.1:123565-141786 GCF_900110925.1 Pseudomonas cuatrocienegasensis
GGTTACTACGCCCTGGCGCAGGATCTGGACGCCAGCGGCACCACCTATAACCAGGCGCTGGTCGGCACCTCCTTCGCCAATGCCTTCACAGGCACGTTCACCGGACTGGGTCACACCGTCAGCAACCTGACGATCAATAGCGCTACACAGGACTACATCGGCCTATTTGGCCGCACCGGCAGCACAAGCCAGATTCGCGATATTGGGCTGGTGGGCGGCAGTGTGACGGGTAACGTCTATGTCGGTGCACTGGTCGGTAGGAGTGGCGGTAGCATCAACAACGCTTATGCCACCGGCAATGTAACAGGATGGGGGGTGGTTGGCGGACTGGCTGGGTTCAATGATAGCGGCACTATCAGCAACGCCCACGCCACCGGCAATGTGACAGGCATTGAGGGGGTGGGCGGGCTGCTCGGGGTTAACCACGGGATCATCAGCAATGTCTACGCCACCGGCAACGTGAACGCTGAAACGAACTACGCCGGTGGGTTGGTTGGGAAAAGCGCCAAAAGCACTACTGCCGACAGCACCATCAACAACGCCTATGCCACCGGCAACGTGACCGGAGGCAGCAGTGTTGGCGGGTTGGTGGGAGACAGCAGCAATAGCACTATCAGCAACGCCCATGCTACCGGAAGCGTAAAGGGGAATAGCATGGTTGGCGGCCTGGTCGGGCAAAACTTCAGCGCCAGTATTAGCAACGCCTTTGCCACGGGTAACGTGACGGGGGCTCAAGGGAGTGTGGGTGGCCTGGCCGGGTATAACGGCGGTAGTACGATCAGCAACGCTTATGCCACCGGCGACATAACGGCGGCGGCGGAAGCTGCCTTCGCCGGTGGCTTGGTCGGTAATAATAATTTCGGCACGATTCGCAATGTCTATGCCACGGGCAACGTGACGGGCGGCCGCCGCGGTGTCGGCGGCCTGCTGGGGTATAGCGACGACGGCAGCACCCTGAGTTACGCCTATGCCAGCGGTAGCGTAACGAGCAGTGGCAGCGATGTCGGTGGGCTAATCGGCGAAAATTACAACAGCACCACCACGGCCATTTTCTACGCCACCACCGATGCCGACGGCAACATCATCAACAACGGCGGCCAAGCAACCGGGGTCTTCACCGGCAATACCAATGGCGAAGCTAAAACCTGGGGGGAGCTGACAAACGCGAACACCTACAGCGGCTGGGACAACAGCATCTGGGTATTTACTGCCAACGCCGATGTCGAAGGGTATTACCAGGGCATGCCTTACCTCGTCGGCGTGACCCGCGAACAGGATATCGCTGGTGGCACCCTGTTCCAGAGCGGCTGGGGTACCACCCAGAGCCCCTACAGCATCACCAACTGGCTGCAACTGGCCAATATCGGCAACGTGCTGAACGGCGGTTACTATTTCAGCCTGAGCAACAACCTCGACCAGGACAGCCTTGGCTATACCACCCTGGCCAGCGCCACCGCCAATGCCGGCGCGGGCTGGAATCCGCTGGGTAATATCGTCAACCCGTTCACCGGCACATTCGACGGGCTCAGCCATACCATCAGCGACCTCAACATCGCCCGCAGCGATACGAACAACGTCGGTTTGTTCGGCTACACCGGCAGCGGCAGCGTGATCCGCAATATCGGTCTGGTCGGCGGCAGCGTCTCGGGCAGAAACTTCGTCGGCGGGCTGGTCGGATACAACTCCAGGGGCACCATCAGCAACGCCTATGTCACCGGCAGCGTCTCGGGCAATATCAACGTCGGCGGGCTGGTCGGTGTCAGCGACTCGGGAACCATCCGCAACGCCTATACAACCGGTAGCGTCTTGGGCAGTGACTACGTCGGCGGGTTGGTCGGATACAACGTCCGAGGAAGCATCAACAACGCCTATACAACCGGCAGCGTCTCGGGCAGAAACTTCGTCGGCGGGCTGGTCGGATACAACTCCGAGGGCGCCATTGGCAGCGCCTATGCCACCGGCAGCGTCTTGGGCAGTGACAACGTCGGCGGGCTGATCGGATATAACTTCCAGGCGACCATCAGCAACGCCTATGCAACCGGCAACGTCTCGGGCAATAGCCAAGTCGGCGGGCTGGTCGGACTCAACAACTCGGGGACCATCAGCAGCAGCTTCTACGCCACCACCGATGGCGATGGCAACGCCATTAACGGCAGTGGCGCAACTACAAGTCCGTTCAACGGAAATCGTTATGGCACGGGCAAAACCTGGGCCGAACTCACCCAGGCCTCAACCTTCACAGGCTGGGATATCGCCACCACAGGCGGCTCGAATGCCGTCTGGCGCATCTACAACGGCCACAGTGGGCCAATGCTGCGCAGCTTCCTGCAGAGCGTTACGCTCACCGCCGACGCCAGCGGCGGCAGCCAAACCTATGACGGCAGCGCCGCCACAGGCACAACCACCTACACCAGCACCCTGGGCAACGCGCTCGACACCAGCAAGCTTCTGGGCAACCTGAGTTATACGAGCAATAGCAAGAACGCCGGCACTTACAACAGTGCGGATGGCACCTTGACTCTCAGTGGGCTGTACTCGGGCCAACAGGGCTACGACATCAGCTATACCGACACCAGCCTGACCATCAGCAAGGCCAACCTGGCCATCACCGGCATCAGCGCGCTCAACAAAACCTACGACGCCACCACCGCTGCCACCCTGGCCGGCAGCGCCAGCGTGAAGGTCCTCGGGGCAGATGTGGTTGCCGTCACCGGGACGGGCGTCGGCACCTTCGCTGACAAAAATGCCGGTACCAACAAGGCCGTCACCGTCACGGGCTACGCCCTGAGTGGCACCGATGCTGACAACTACAACATCGTCCTGCCCAGCGGGTTGACTGCTGACATCGACAAAGTCGACCTCGCCGTCACTGCCCTTGATGCCAGCAAAACCTACGACGGCCTCGCCTTCACTGGCGGCAACGGCGTCAGCTACAGCGGCTTCGTCAATGGTGAGAATGCCGATGTGCTCGGCGGCAGCCTCACCTACGGCGGCAGCGCCCAAGGTGCGGTCAATGCCGGTCTTTATGAGCTGAACGTCAGCGGCCTGACCTCAGACAATTACGCCATCAGCTACAACACAGGCAGCCTCAACGTCGACAAGGCAGCCGCGACCGTCACGGCCAACAGCGGCCAGGTAACCTACAACGGCCAACAGCAGAACATTACCGGCTTTACCGCCAGCGGCCTGGTCAACGGTGAAACGGCAGACGTGCTCAGCGGTGTCAGCACCCTCGGCGGCGGCATCAATGCCGGCACTTACACCCACAGCGCCAGAGGCACGGACGGCAACTACGCCCTGACCTTTGTCGACGGTGCTCTCACCATCGACAAGGCCGCGCTCACCGTCACCGCCAACAACGTCAGCAAAACCTACGACGGCCTGTCTTTCAGTGGCGGTAATGGCGTCAGCTACAACGGTTTGGTCAACGGCGAAGACGCCAGCGTGCTCGGTGGCACCTTGGTCTACGCCGGCAGCGCACAGGGCGCGGTCAACGCCGGTAGCTACGAACTAAACATCAGCGGCTTGACCTCGGGCAATTACGCCATCAGCTATAACGCAGGCAGCCTCAACGTCGACAAGGCAGCCGCGACCGTCACGGCCAACAGCGGCACCGTCACCTACAACGGCCAACGGCAGGGCATCACCGGCTTTACCGCCAGCGGCCTGGTCAACGGTGAAACGGCAGATGTGCTCAGCGGTGTCAGTACCACCGGCGGCGCGGGCATCAATGCCGGCACTTACACTCACAGTGCTAACGGCACGGACGGCAACTACGCCCTGACCTTTGTCGACGGTGCCCTGACCATCGACAAGGCCGCACTCACCGTCACCGCCAACAACGTCAGCAAAACTTATGACGGCCTCGCCTTCAATGGCGGCCATGGCGTCAGCTACAGCGGTTTCGTCAATGGTGAGAATGCCGACGTACTCGGTGGCACCCTCACCTACGGCGGCAGCGCCCAGGGCGCAATCAATGCCGGCCTTTACGACCTGAGCGTTAGCGGCCTGACCTCAGGCAATTACGCCATTAGGTTCCTTGATGGCAGCCTGACCATCAACGCTCAACGTCAAGCCGCGCTACCTCAGGCTTATGGGGATGCGCTCGCAGCCATGCAGCCTACTCGTGACAGCACCCTTGCGGACCTTCCCTCCCGCGTTATCGACCTCTACCAGGTCGCCGATAGCGGCATCCGTCTGCCGGAAGGACTGTAGCAGCCTCGGTTTGCCTCAACCCCACCAGCCTCAGGGCCAGATTTTTATCCGCCTAAAACCTGTCACCTCGCCGGGACGGGCCAGCGCAAGAGGAAGTTGTAATGAACAGGGTCTTTACGGTCATCTGGAACACCGCACTGGGTGCCTGGGTCGTTGCCAGCGAGCAAGCCCGCCGCGGCGGTAAAGGTGCCGGTGGTGTGCTCGCCACCACCCTGTTGCTGCCAACTCTGGCGCTCGCCGCCGACCTGCCCAGCGGTGGCCAGGTGGTCTCCGGCAGCGGGGCGATCAGCACGCCAACGGCCAAGCAGATGGTTATCGACCAAGCCAGCAACAAACTCGCTATCGACTGGCAGAGTTTCGATATCGCTGCCGGCAACAAGGTGAGCTTCCAGCAGCCCGGCCGCGATGCCATTGCGCTGAACCGCGTGCTTGGCAGCGACGGCTCGCAGATCATGGGCCAACTCGATGCCAATGGCCGAGTGTTCCTGATCAACCCCAACGGGGTGCTGTTCGGTGCCGGAGCCAGCGTTAACGTCGGCGGCCTGGTCGCCTCCACGCTGGACATCAGCAACAGCGATTTTGAGGCCGGCAACTACCGCTTCAAGGGCGATGGCAGCAACGCCCGCGTTATCAACAAGGGCCAGATCACCGCAGCCGATGGCGGCAGCGTCGCCCTGCTCGGCGGCACCGTGAGCAACAACGGGGTGATCGTCGCCAACCAGGGCACGGTGGCCCTGGCCGCTGGCAACGCGGTGACCCTGGACTTTGCCGGCGACGGCCTGCTTAACGTGCAGGTCGATGAGGCGGTGAAGGATGCGCTGGTGGAAAACCAGCAACTGATCCAGGCCGACGGTGGCAACGTCATCCTTACCGCCAGCGCGGCCGATGCCCTGCTGCAAACCGTGGTCAACAACACCGGTGTGATCCAGGCCCGCACCCTGGGCGAGAAGGACGGCAAGATCGTCCTGCTCGGCGACTTCGGCGGCGGCACGGTGCAGGTCGCCGGCACCCTGGATGCCAGCGCGCCGGATGGCGGCAATGGCGGTTTTATCGAAACCTCTGGTGCTCACGTCAAGGTGGCTGACAATGCGAAAGTCACCACCAAGGCGGCGGACGGCAAGACCGGTACCTGGCTGATCGACCCCACCGACTTTACCGTCAGCACCGGCAGTGCCAGCCAGACCACCAGCGGCATTGGCGCCAGCGTACAACCCGTCACCCTGGCCACAGTGGCCAGCGGCAGCGAAGCGGGCGATATCAACGTCAATGCGGCCGTGAGCTGGAGCGCGAATACCACGCTGACCATGGATGCCCACGGCGATATCAACCTCAACGCCGCGATCACCGCCAGCGGCGACAGCGCCGGGCTCAAGTTGAACCATGGCGGCTACACCCAGAACAGCGGCACGGTCGCCAGCGGCAGCGATTACCAGGTCAAGGCACCGGTGACCCTTAGCGGCAGCAATGCCAGCCTGAGCATCAACGGCAACGATTACACGCTGATCCGCAGCATGGCCGAGTTGGATGCGTTGGATGCCGCAGGCACAGGCGTGACCGGTTACTACGCCCTGGCGCAGGATCTGGACGCCAGCGGCACCACCTATAACCAGGCGCTGGTCGGCACCTCCTTCGCCAATGCCTTCACAGGCACATTCACCGGACTGGGTCACACCCTCAGCAACCTGACCATCGAGGCAGGCGGTACGAGTAATGTCGGCCTGTTTGGCTACGCCAGCAGCGGCAACCTGATCCGCGATATTGGGCTGCTCAACGGCAGCGTAACAGGGCTCAGCTATGTCGGCGGGCTCGTTGGCTGGCACAACGGAGGGGTGATCAGCAACGCCTACAACACGGGTAGCGTGGGCGGGGTGAATATCGCCATCACCGGCGCAGAGATAGAGTCGTCGAGTGTCGGCGGCCTGGTCGGCCTCAGCACCGGCCGCTTTGACCGTGTCCATGCCAGCGGTGACGTCACAGGCACTTCGACCGTAGGCGGACTGATCGGCAACAGTGTGGGGGGTAGCATTACCAACGCTTATGCCACAGGGAAGGTGACAGGCACCCGCAACCTCGGTGGCCTGGTTGGCGTCACAAGCGGCACTATTGATACCGCCTATGCCAACGGCGGTGTAACAGGTAGCGGTGACAACATCGGCGGACTGGTCGGCGTCAACTCCAGCGGAACGTCACGTATCAACAACGCCTACGCCACAGGCAGCGTGACAGGCCATGACAATGTTGGCGGGCTGGCCGGGCACAACTACGGCAGCCTCAGTAATGTCTACGCCAGCGGCGACGTGGCAGGTAATGACAACCTGGGCGGGCTGGTCGGCACTAACGCCAGCAGCGCCGCCGCCGGCAGCGCTGCCCCCATCCTCAGCGCCTATGCCACCGGCAACGTCATGGGCAACAACAGTGTCGGCGGGCTGGTCGGCTACAACTACAAAGGTGGCGCCCTCAGCAACGTTTACGCCAGTGGGCGGGTGGCCGGCAACAGCGCCGTTGGCGGGCTACTCGGCTACAACAACGGCACGGCCATTAACGGCCATTGGGACACCGACAGCACCAGCCAAGGCGTTGAGGTAGAGGTACAGGGCAACGACAGCTTTGTAGATGCTGCCACGATCGAGGGGGTCAATAGCAGCAATCGCTACATCAGCGGTTATTACGCCTATTTCGGCACCTGGAGCCAGGTCAGCGATAACGTCTACGTGACCACCGACAGCAACGGCAATGGCTGGATCATGATCGCGGGGAGCACCCGGCCCTTCCTGGCCAGCGAATACAGCACCAGCATCAGCAATGCCCACCAGTTGCAGCTTATGGCCTACGACCTGGGCGCCAGCTACACCCTGGCCAGTGATATCGACGCCAGCGCCACCAGCGGCAGCAATGCCAGTGGCATGTGGAGCACGGCGGGGTTCTCACCCGTGGGCAATGAGCCCAATCCATTCACCGGCAGCCTGGATGGCAACAGTCGTTCGGTCAGCGACCTGACCATTAAACGCACCACACACTATGCAGGCCTGTTTGGTCGCAGCAGCGGCAGCATAAGCAACCTGGGGCTGGAGGGGGTGAGCATTGAGGGGTTCGGCTTGGTCGGCGCCCTGGCGGGTGCCAACGACGGCAGCATAAACAACGTCTACGCCACGGGCAGAGTTTTGGGCATGGACTCTGGCATCGGCGGGCTGACCGGTGTCAATCGCGGCACAATCAACAACGCCTATGCCAGGAGCAACGTCACCGGTAAATACCGCGTCGGCGGATTGGTGGGCTTCAGCAACGTCGACAGCCGCATCAGCAACGTCTACGCCACCGGCAACGTCACAAGCGTTGTCAGCGAAGCTGGCGGGCTGGTCGGTTTCAACGCCGGTAGCATTACCCAGGCCTATGCCACCGGTAACGTCACAGGCGCCTACGACGGTGGACTGGTCGGCTACAACAACGGCTCGATCAGTGCCTCTTTCTGGCTGAGCAGCGTTTTGTCCAAAGGCTTCGGCCACCAAGGCGGCACGGTCAGCGCCAACTCCCGCGGCTTGACGGCGGTCGAAGCGACCACGGCCAGCACCTTCACCAACGCGGGCTGGGATATCGCCAGTACGGGCGGCTCGAATGCCATTTGGCGCATCTATGACGGCCACAGCGCCCCGTTGCTGCGCAGCTTCCTGCAGAGCATTACGCTCAACGCCGATGCCAGCGGCGGTAGCAAAACCTATGACGGCACCGCCGCCACAGGCACAACCACCTACACCAGCAGCCTGGGCAACGCGCTCGACAGCAGTAAGCTTCTGGGCAGCCTGGGTTATACCAGCACCAGCCAGAACGCCGGCACTTACAGCCTGGCCGATGGCACACTGATCTTGAACGGCCTGTACTCCGACCAGCAAGGCTACGACATCAGTTACACCACATCGGGCGACGTCAGCCTGACCATCGACAAAGCCGCGCTCACTGTCACTGCGGCTGACGCCAGCAAGACTTACGACGGCCTCGCCTTCAGTGGCGGCAACGGCGTCAGCTACAACGGCTTCGTCAATGGAGAGAATGTCGATGTGCTCGATGGCAACCTCACCTACGGCGGCAGCGCCCAGGGCGCGGTCAATGCCGGCCTTTATGACCTGAACGTCAGCGGCCTGACCTCAGGCAACTACGCCATCAGCTACACCGCAGGCAGCCTCAACGTCGGCAAGGCAGCCGCGACCGTCACGGCCAACAGCGGCACCGTCACCTACAACGGCCAACAGCAGGGCATCACCGGCTTTACCGCCAGCGGCCTGGTCAACGGTGAAACGGCAGACGTGCTCAGCGGTGTCAGCACCCTCGGCGGCAGCGGCATCAATGCCGGCACTTACACCCACAGTGCCAGAGGCACGGACGGCAACTACGCCCTGACCTTTGTCGACGGCGCCCTGACCATCGACAAGGCCCAGGCAACCGTTACTGCCAACAGCGGCCAGGTAACCTACAACGGCCAACAGCAGAGCATTGCTGGTTTTACCGCCAGCGGCCTGGTCAACGGTGAAACGACAGATGTGCTCAGCGGTGTCAGTACCACCGGCGGCGCTGGCATCAATGCTGGCACTTACACTCACAGTGCTGGCGGCACGGACGGCAACTACGCCCTGACCTTTGTCGATGGCGCCCTGAACATCGACAAGGCCCAGGCTACCGTCACTGCCAACAGCGGCCAGGTGACCTACAACGGCCAAGAGCAGAGCATTGCTGGTTTTACCGCCAGCGGCCTGGTCAACGGTGAAACGACAGATGTGCTCAGCGGTGTCAGTACCACCGGCGGCAGCGGCATCAATGCTGGGACTTACACTCACAGTGCTAGCGGCACGGACGGCAACTACAGCCTGACATTCGTCGATGGCGCCCTGACCATCGACAAGGCCGACCTCGCCGTCACCGCCCTCGATGTCAGCAAAACCTACGATGGCCTGGCCTTCAATGGCGGCAATGGCGTCAGCTACAGCGGCTTCGTCAATGGCGAAAACGCCGATGTGCTCGGCGGCACCCTCACCTACGGCGGCAGCGCCCAAGGCGCAGTCAATGCCGGTCTTTATGACCTGAACGTCAGCGGCCTGACCTCAGGCAACTACGCCATCAGCTACAACGCAGGCAGCCTCAACGTCGACAAGGTCGCCCTCAGCGTCACCGCCCTCGATGTCAGCAAAACCTACGACGGCCTGGCCTTCAATGGTGGCAACGGCGTCAGCTACAGCGGCTTCGTCAATGGTGAGAATGCCGATGTGCTCGGCGGCACCCTCACCTACGGCGGCAGCGCCCAGGGTGCGGTCAATGCCGGTCTTTATGACCTGAGCGTTAGCGGCCTGACCTCGGGCAATTACGCCATCAGCTACACCGCAGGCAGCCTGACCATCGCGGCCTTGCCTGCGGAGATTCCGCAGCCTGCCCTTACACCGGCTGTCGGTCTGCGCGATGCCATCGCCTCCGCCCAGCACACCGATAACTACGCCAATCAAGCTGGCGACGGCGAAAGCCCCGAGCTGTTCACCGTGGTGGCCGGCGGCCTGCGCGTGCCTCAGGGGCTGTGAACATACCTGCATTCGCTCGCCGCCACTGCCCACTACCATCCCCCTAAAAAGAGGTATCCCATGCCTACACTAAAAACCTGGCCTACTCTGCTGACCTCGGCCTTGCTCCTGACCATCGCACCCTGCAGCCTGGCTGCACCTGCACCCTACAGCGGCATGCAGGTGTTCGGTGACAGCCTGAGCGACGCCGGCCAGTTCCCCGATATGCAGTTGCCCGGCGAAAGCCTGCGCTTCACCAACCGCGACGGTGTCGGCCAACCTTATGCACTGAATGCATCGACCCGCCTGGGCCAGCGCCTGGGTATAGAGGCCGGGCAACTCGCGGCTTCCACCTCGGTGGTCAATGCCACGCTTGGGCTGGCCGATGGCAATAACTGGGCGACCGGCGGCTATACCACCCCCCAGATACTCGACTCGATCACCGCCACCTCCAGTGTCGCCAGTGGCGGGCTGGTGTTGCGCCAGCGTGACGGCTACCTGCCCTGGTTGGCGGCGCAGGGGCTGCGGGTCGATCCCAATACGCTGTTCTACCTCAACGGCGGCGCCAACGATTTTTTCCAGCAATCGGCCATCGATCCCAGCGCCATCGACGCGGCCTTCAGCATCACCTCCGCCAACACCCTGGCTGACAGTGCCGCCGCCCTGGATCAAGCAGGGGCCCGTTACATGATGGTCTGGCTGCTGCCCGACCTGGGTCGCACACCTGGCTCGGCATTAGCCGGCGACCCCGCTACCAGCGCCGGCTTGTCCGCACTCAGCAGCCTGTTCAACCAGACCCTGGTTACCCGCCTCGCGGCCCTGGACAGCAACGTCATCGGCCTGAACATTCCTTTGCTGTTCGACGAAGTGGTTGCCGACCCCGCCCGTTATGGCCTGGCGGCGGGCCAGGACCTCACCGGCACTTGCTACGACAGCAGCGCTGGCGACTGCCTGGAAAACCCCGTCTATGGCCTGAACGGCAGCACCCCGGACGCCAGCCAGTTGCTGTTCAACGATTTCGGCCACCCCACGACCACCGGCCAACAGTTGATCGCTGACTATGCCTACTCACTGCTCGCCGCGCCCTGGGAAATCTCTCTGCTGCCGGAAACCGCCCAGGCCAGCCTACGCGCCCACCAGAGCTGGCTGCGCAACCAGTGGCAAGCCGACGAAGGCGCCTGGCAGGCGCCCGGACACTGGCGCGTCAGCGTCGGCGGCGGGGCAACCGCGCTGGACCTCGATGGCCAACGCAGCGCCGCCAGCGGCGATGGCCGTGGCCACAGCCTCGACATGGCCGCCAGCTACCGGCTGCGAGACGACTGGCGCCTGGGCCTGAGCCTCGGTGTGGCGCGGCAGACGCTTGAGGCTGGCGCTCAGGCGTCCGACTACCGCCTGGACAGCCAGTTGCTCGGCGCCTTCGCTCAGTACCGTCACCACGCCTGGTGGGCTGATACCAGCCTGACTGGCGGTCGCCTGGACTATGGCGACCTGGAACGTCGCTTCGCCCTGAACAGCGATACGCGCACGGAAAAGGGCAATACGGACGGCGACCTCTGGGCCGTCTCTGGCCGCTTCGGCTACCAGTTGTTCGCCGATGCGCCTTGGCAATTGAGCCCCTTCCTCAGTGCCGACTACGCCAAGGTTCAGGTGGACGGCTACGGCGAAGATGGCCTGCGCTCCAGCGCGCTGACTTACGCCGACCAGGAGGTCACCTCCAAGCGCCTCGGCGCCGGCCTGCGTGGCGCGCTGCAACTGGCTCCGGCCACCCGGCTGTACGCCGAGGTCGCCTACCAGCACGAGTACGAAGACGCTACCCGCGAACTGCAGATGCACCTTCGCAGCCTGCCGAGCCTGGACTATCGCCTGCGTGGCTACACCCCTGCCAGCGACCAGCACACGGCGACCCTTGGCCTCAGCCATCGGTTCAGCGAAGGGCTGGCACTGCGCGCCGACTACAACTATCGCCAGGCGGACGACGACAGCCAGCAAGGGCTGAGCCTGGCCTTGAGCCTGGACTACTGAGCACAGGCTGGGCGCTACGTCACAGAACGAGCGCCAATAACCGAGCTGCCGCCGAAACTGGCGGTGGCCTCGCCCCGTGCAACCCCACGCCCAAATAAATCCGGCACACTACGGCTGACCAGCGGCGCCCGCCTGCCATCACGCGATGGCGGGCAAACCGCACTTCTCGATTTATCCAGCCTTGGTAAGCCCACCATGCTCGATACCCTTGATGCTGATATCCAGCAGCGCATCGCCGAAGAGTTGGCCCTGCTCTTCGATCCACCAATCGCGGCGGCACGCCGCCCACCCGTACGACGGGCGCCGCCGCCGGTCATGCTCGATCATCCGCGGATTGCCAAAGCGGTGCGCCTGCTCGAACGCAACCCCTCCACCCTGGTACGCCTCAAGGATGCCGCCGCGCACATCAACCTCAGCCCTTTCCATTTTCAGCGGCTCTTTCAAGAGGTGATGGGCGAGTCACCCAGTGGCTACTTGCGCCGCGTGCTGTTGTCTCGCGCAGCAATGAACCTGCAAATGAGCGATGAGTCCGTGTTGCAGGTAGCCCTCAACGCCGGCTACGCCAGCCATGAGGCATTCATCCGCGCCTTCCAGCGTCAGTTTGGCGAAGTCCCCAGCCAGTATCGCCTGCGTAGCCAGGGCTTGACCCTGCCTGCACTGGAGGAAGATCTGCAGCGACTACCGCGCGTCCAGGTTGCCCAAGAGCCACACTTGCCACTCCTGGCGATGCGTTTTCATGGGCCGCAGCACCGTATCGAGGCGCACTGGCAGGCCTTCGCGGATTACCTGCGCGGTCTGGGGCTGGACCTATCGACGCTCCAGGCCTTCGGCGTGTTTTATGACTCCCCGCTGATCACGCCCGCCGAACTGATGCGCTATGACTGCGCGATTCTTGACCCTGGCTTCGAGCCGAGTGGGACGGCCCTGACCAGGCTCGACCTGCACGCCGGGCGCTATGTCAGCCTGAAGCATGAGGGGCCTTACTGGCAGGTTCTGCTGGTTTTGCGCACCCTGGCCCTGGCCTGGCTACCGCAATCCGGCGAGATGTTCGCGCCCGCCGCCAATGGTGGCTACGAGCAGTACCTGAGCCCACCCTGGGAGGCGCCCGGCAGTGTGCGTCGGTTTCGCGTGGTGCTGCCGCTGCACGACTTCGCCCAGCGCTGAATCACATTGAGGCGATACCCGCGCATGACGACGCGCAATGGCGTCGGACACAGCGCGGGACGCCCGCGCGTTCGCCTGTTCTGGTGCGCTCGCGCTCATGGCCGTGAGGAACCGCAAGATCTATCAAGCACCCTTTTCGCAGACTTCCTAACCTCCGACAGGTTTTTATCCGCCTAAAACCCTGTCACCTCGCCGGGACGGGCCAGCGCAAGAGGAAGTTGTAATGAACAGGGTCTTTACGGTCATCTGGAACACCGCATTGGGTGCCTGGGTCGTTGCCAGCGAGCAAGCCCGCCGCGGCGGTAAAGGTGCCGGTGGTGTGCTCGCCACCACCCTGTTGCTGCCAACCCTGGCGCTCGCCGCCGACCTGCCCAGCGGTGGCCAGGTGGTCTCCGGCAGCGGGGCGATCAGCACGCCAACGGCCAAGCAGATGGTTATCGACCAGGCCAGCAACAAACTCGCCATCGACTGGCAGAGTTTCGATATCGCTGCCGGCAACAAGGTGAGCTTCCAGCAGCCCGGCCGCGATGCCATTGCGCTGAACCGCGTGCTTGGCAGCGACGGCTCGCAGATCATGGGCCAACTCGATGCCAATGGCCGAGTGTTCCTGATCAACCCCAACGGCTTGCTATTCGGTGCCGGAGCCAGCGTTAACGTCGGCGGCCTGGTCGCCTCCACGCTGGACATCAGCAACAGCGACTTCGAGGCCGGCAACTACCGCTTCAAGGGCGATGGCAGCAATGCCCGCGTTATCAACAAGGGCCAGATCACCGCAGCCGACGGCGGCAGCGTTGCCCTGCTCGGCGGCACCGTGAGCAACAATGGGGTGATCGTTGCCAACCAGGGCACGGTCGCCCTGGCCGCTGGCAACGCGGTGACCCTGGATTTTGCCGGCGACGGCCTGCTTAACGTGCAGGTCGACGAGGCGGTGAAGGATGCGCTGGTGGAAAACCAGCAACTGATCAAGGCCGATGGCGGACAGGTATTGCTGACCGCCAACGCCGCCGATGCCCTGCTGCAAACCGTGGTCAACAATACCGGGGTGATCCAGGCCCGCACCCTGGGCGAGAAGGACGGCAAGATCGTCCTGCTCGGCGACTTCGACGGTGGCACGGTGCAGGTCGCCGGCACCCTGGATGCCAGCGCGCCCAACGGTGGTGATGGCGGCTTTGTCGACACCAGCGGCGCCCATGTGCAGGTCGCCGACGGAGCGACCGTCAACACCAAGGCTGCCAGCGGCAAGACCGGCACCTGGCTGATTGACCCCACCGACTTTACCGTCAGCACCGGCAATGCCAGCCAGTCCACCAGCGGCATTGGCGCCACCACCACCAGCGTCACCCTGGCCACAGTGGCCAGCGGCAGCGAAGCGGGCGATATCAACGTCAATGCGGCCGTGAGCTGGAACGCGAATACCACCCTGACCCTCGATGCCCACGGCGATATCAACCTCAACGCCGCCATCAGCGCCAGCGGCGACAGCGCCGGGCTCAAGCTGAACCATGGCGGCTACACCCAGAACAACGGCAGCGTTGCCAGCGGCAGCGATTACCACATCAAGGCGCCGGTGACCCTTAGCGGCAGCAATGCCAGCCTGAGCATCAACGGCAACGATTACACGCTGATCCGCAGCATGGCCGAGTTGGATGCCATCGACAGCACCGGGCTGTCGGGGCGCTATGCCCTGGCGCAGGATCTGGACGCCAGCGGCACCACCTATAACCGGGCATTGGTCGGCGACTTCAGCAACAGATTCAACGGCACCTTCACGGGCCTGGGCCATACCATCAGCAACCTGACCATCGACGCCGGAAATGCGAGTGATGCCGGCCTGTTTGGTTACATCGCCAGTGGCGGCCTGGTCCGTGATATCGGGCTGCTGGACGGCAGCGTAATCGGGGGCGGCTATACCGGTGGATTGGCAGGCAATAATGCCGGCCTGATCAGCAATGCCTACAACACGGGCAGCGTAACCGCCCTTGGCTGGGTCTTCGAGGGCACCTCGATTGCGGCGACGCATGTCGGCGGGTTGGTCGGTTTCAACAACGGTACGGTCGATAACGCCTACGCCAACGGTGACGTGACCAGCACACAGGCCAGCAGTATAGGTGGGCTGGTCGGCACCAACTTCGGCACCCTCAGAAACGTCCATGCCAGCGGCAACGTTACCGGCACCAGCACCGTCGGCGGCTTGGCTGGCGGCTCCAGCGGCAATATAGACAACGCCTACGCGACCGGCAGCGTGACAGGCGCGGCCAACAATGTCGGTGGACTGATCGGCTTCAACTCCGGCAGTGCCTCGCGCATCAACAACGCCTATGCCACGGGCAGCGTAAACGGTGATACACACATTGGCGGGCTAGCCGGGCAGAACGCCGGCAGCCTCAGCAATGTCTACGCCACCGGCAGCGTGGCGGGCGATGAGAATATTGGCGGCTTGGTCGGCACCAACTCCAGCAGTACCGCCAATAACGATGCGAGCATCCTCAGTGCTTATGCCACCGGCAGCGTCACAGGCAGCCGCAACGTCGGTGGCCTGGTCGGCTACAACTACAACCGCGGCATCATCCGCAACGTCCACGCCAGTGGTCGTGTGACCGCTAATAGCGCCGTCGGCGGGCTGCTCGGCTATAACAACGGCACGGCCACTGACGGACACTGGGACACCGACAGCACCGGCCAAGGCGCTGAAGTAGGGGTGCAAGGCACCAACAGCTTTGTGGACGGCGCAAGCATTACGGCGGTCAATAGCGACTCTCGCTACAGCAGCTATTTCCGTCTTGGCACCTGGCAGCCAGTCGGCAGCGCCGGCCCAGGTGTTTACCAAACCACCGACAGCAGCGGTAACGGCTGGATCATGATCGCGGGGAGCACCCGGCCCTTCCTGGCCAGCGAATACAGCACCAGTATCAGCAATGCCCACCAGTTGCAGCTTATGGCCTACGACCTGGGCGCCAGCTACACCCTGGCCAGTGATATCGACGCCAGCGCCACCAGCGGCAGCAATGCCAGTGACATGTGGAGCACCGCAGGGTTCTCGCCGGTGGGCACGAGCGGTAATCACTTCACCGGTAGCCTGGATGGGCAGAGCTATGCCATCGGTGGCCTGATCATCAACCGTCCCGGGGAAACCGGGGTCGGACTCTTTGGGCGCCTTGCCGGAACAGCCCAGGGTTTCACGCTGGCCAACGTGTCGATCAACGGCAATGGCCGGGTAGGTAGTGCCGTAGGCTATCTGGCCGCCGGTACGCTTGCCAATGTCCATGTCACCGGCACGGTGAGGGGTGCGGCGGGTCAGGTTGGCGGCTTGGCCGGATGGAATGATCAAGGGTCGATCAGCGGGTCCTCCTCGACGGCAAATGTCAGCGGTAACAGTGAGGTCGGTGGGCTGGTGGGCCTGTCGCGGGCCGCCACAATCACCGATGCCTATGCAACGGGCAGCGTCACCAGCATCGGTGACTTTGCCGGCAGTCTGGTCGGACAAGTATCACTGGGTAGCACCCTGACCAATACCTATGCCAGCGGCGCCGTAACGGGTGCCGGCAGAACCGGTGGGCTGGTCGGCGGCAGCGAGGATGGCGCGGCCACCATCACCAGCAGCTATTGGGACATCAACAGCACCGGCCAGGCGACCAGCGATGGCGGCGGCACCGCCATCGACTCTGCCAGCGCCCGCACCCAGGCCGCCTTGGTTTATGCCGGTTTCGACTTCGCCAATACCTGGGTAATGTTCGAGGGCGATACACGGCCGATGCTGCGCAGTGAATACGCAACGACCATCTTCACCCCCCATGCCCTGCAACTGATGGCACTGGATCTGTCCGCCCGCTACCGCCTGGGGGCCGACCTCAATCTCGGCCCAGCGCTTTCAGCCTACGGCAATGGCTACTACGGCGATGTCTGGGGGGCGGCAGGGTTCAAACCTGTGGGCAACGCCAGCAACGCCTTTACCGGCTCGCTGGACGGCCAAGGCCACCTGATTCGCAGCCTCAGGATAGATCGAGAAAATGAAAGCCAAGTGGCACTGATCGGCCAGACGGCAGCCGGTGCGCAGATCCGCGACCTGGGCCTGGTCGGTGGAAGTGTCTACGGCTATGACAATGTCGCCAGCCTGGTCGGCAGCAACTACGGTGGCATGCTGAACGGTGTCTATGCCTCGGTCGCGGTCAGCTCCAGTCCCGGAGGGCGCGCCATCGGCGGGTTGGTTGCACGCAATCGCGACGGCGGCCTCATCCGCAACAGCTACGCCACCGGCAACGTCAGCGGTGGTGAGAACGTCGCGGGCGGGCTAGTGGGCGAAAACCAGGGAACGCTGGAAAACGCCTATGCCACGGGTAACGTGACCGGTTCCAGCCATGTCGGGGGGCTGGTAGGTAGCAATGTAAGAGCCAGCGATAATCTCGGCATAATCCGCAACGCCTATGCCACCGGTAGCGTGACTGGCAATAACCTTGTCGGCGGGCTGATTGGATACAGCTTATACGGCACCGTCATTGACAGTTTCTACGCAACCTCTGATCCCGGCGGCAATGCCATCAACAACAGCGGCGCCAGCACGGGCGTCTTCACGGGTAACGCCTTAGGCACAGCCAAGACCTGGGCCGAGCTGCTCCAGGCGGACACTTTCTCGACCTGGGACCTGTCCGGCAAAGGTGGCGAGAGCACCGTCTGGCGTATCTATGACGGCGACAGCACGCCACTGCTGCGCGGTTTCCTGCGTGCCTTGACGGTCAATGCCGACATCACCTCGGTAACCGGCAAGACCTACGATGGCAGCGTGGCCAGCGGTACGCTGCCCCACTACACAACCAGCGTGGGCGATGGCCTCAATTCCAGCCTATTGCTCGGCGGTCTGGGTTACACCAGCACCAGCCAGAACGCCGGCACTTACAGCGTGGCCGACGGCACACTGATCTTGAACGGCCTGTACTCCGGCCAGCAAGGCTACGACATCAGTTACACCACATCGGGCGACAGCAGCCTGACCATCGACAAGGCCGCACTCACTGTCACCGCCAACAACGCCAGCAAAACCTACGACGGCCTCGCCTTCAGTGGCGGCAATGGCGTCAGCTACAGCGGCTTGGTCAACGGCGAAGACGCCAGCGTGCTCGGCGGTAGCCTGAGCTATGGCGGCAGCGCCCAGGGCGCGGTCAATGCCGGCAGCTATGCCCTGAACGTCAGCGGCCTGACCTCAGGCAATTACGCCATCAGCTACACCGCAGGCGCCCTGACCATCGACAAGGCCGCACTCACTGTCACTGCGGCTGACGCCAGCAAAAC
>NZ_FOFP01000013.1:143561-156489 GCF_900110925.1 Pseudomonas cuatrocienegasensis
ATCAATGCCGGCACTTACACCCACAGTGCTAGCGGCACGGACGGCAACTATGCCCTGACCTTTGTCGACGGCGCCCTGACCATCGACAAGGCCGCGCTCACTGCCACTGCGGCTGACGCCAGCAAGACTTACGACGGCCAGGCCTTCACTGGCGGCAATGGCGTCAGCTACAGCGGCTTCGTCAATGGCGAGGATGCCGGCGTGCTCGGCGGCACGCTGAACTACGGCGGCAGCGCCCAGGGCGCGATCAATGCAGGCCTTTACGACCTGAGTGTCAGCGGCCTGAGCGCCGATAACTACGCCATCAGCTTTGTAGACGGTGCCCTGACTATCAGCGACCAGCCCCAGCCGGGCAGCCCGGCTGCAGAAATACCTCAGACCTACACCGATATTCTCGCCGCCACCCATGGCGGATCTGCTGACGAGACGCCAGCTGCGTTGCTCACCCCGGACGCACTCTATCGGATCGCCGACAGCGGTATCCGACTACCGGAGGGTCTTGACGAAATGTCTCGGGACAAGTGATCCCAGCGCTGCAACCCTGAGGGGCTTACGCACTGACCGGCTTACCAAAAAGGGTCGCCGTCAACAGCGTTTCCCCAGGGCGGGACTCGATGCGCAGCTGCCCGCCCATGCGCTCAATGCGCATGCGCATGCTGCTCATGCCAACCCCCGCGCTAGCGGCCAGCACCTCATCCACATCAAAGCCCCGGCCGTTGTCGCGCACCCACAGGTTCAGGCCACGCTCCGCTGCCGCGCATACGCCCACCTCCAGCCGAGTAGCACCAGCATGCTTGAGGACGTTGGTCAGCGCCTCTTCGAGAAAGCGCGTCAGGGCCAGCAACTGGGGGGGCGTGAAGGTACCCGGCCACTGCTCCGGCAAGCGCCAGTGCGACTCGATACCCAGATCGTCGAACAGGTCGATAAACCGCCTGCGCAACGGCGCCAACCACTCCTGTGGCGATTGCCAGGCAGGCACCGCCGACGAGCCGTCGATCACGTCACGCAGATCGCTGCGCAGGGTCTTCAGCACGGAGAGAAACTGGCCACCCTTGAGCCCATCACCATGCTCCATGCGGGTAATCGAACGCATCAGCGAGCTACCCAGGCCATCATGCAGATCGTGGGTCAGGCGCAGGCGCTCGTTGAGGCGAATGTTGTCGGCTGCCAGTTGATGCTCGCGCTGCAGCGTTTCGGTCAGCTCCGCGCGCGTTTTGTCTACGCGGGTTTGCAGCTCATCGTTGAAGCGCTCGATACGCTTCAGACTGCTGGAGAAGCGCATGGCCAGCCCCATAAACATCACAGCCGAAATAAAAGGCGTCGACAGCAGAACATAGACTTCTGGAACCTTGAGCACGCCAACAAAAGCCAGAAACTCATAGAGCGCCAAACCTGACATGCACGCCCCCAGTAGAGTCAGGTAGCGCTGCCGCACCCGGTAGCCATGCCAGAGAAGCTGCACAGAGATGGCCAACAAGACCAGCCGCAGCGAAACAGCAGACACCAGCTGTACCAGCGAAATATGTGCCGTCGGGACGACCACCACAACCACACAAAACACCAGCGCCACGGGCCAAATAGCGCGCTCTAGACGCACACGGCGCTGCCCGATGAACGCCCAGACGAACATGCACATCGCCGGGCAATACAGCACCAGCATGACCTGGCTGAGGCGATCCCATACCTCACCGTTGGCAAATGGCCAAGATGAAGTCACCAGCATATTGCTCAGGCCAAGCGTCCATAGCGACGACGCCAGGGCGAACCAGCCGAAGGCATGCTCCTGGCGGCGCAACAACCAGAACGTTAGAAACAGCACCCCCAGCATCAGCGAAATCACCAGGGTGATAAAAACCAGATCGCGTTGCAGCAGCAACTGGTGACGGTACTCCGGCCGAACCTGCTCGGGCGTGCCCACGCGCACCGTGCCCAGGCCAGGAGGCGCATGCTCCGAACCCACCACACGCACCCAGATGCTGTTGCCATGGCTTTGCGCTGAAACAGGCAACAGCCAGTAGCGCGGCATATTCCAACTGCGCGACAACGGCTCGACCAGGCTCTCATCCCGCCAGATCAGATCATCGTTAAGCCACACCTCACCGGCCATGACCATGCGATCAATACTCAGCGCCAGCGGCTCACCCTGGCAGTCGGCCTGCCAGTCCAGCCGATACCACACCGCCCCGAAAAACCCCGGCCAGTGGCGTTGCCACAGGTCCGGCAGGCTCACCGGCAGCCAGCCGTCTACCGGACGCACGCCATCGCCGGCCCGTTCGGGGGCCGCCATAACCTGGCTGATGGCCGGCTGGCAGCTCGCCTGCGCCAGGCTCGAAAACCACGGCAACAGGGCAAGCAGCAGCGTCAGGGCAACAAGCCGCGTT
The DNA here is from genome assembly GCF_900110925.1 of Pseudomonas cuatrocienegasensis. Taxonomy (GTDB): domain Bacteria; phylum Pseudomonadota; class Gammaproteobacteria; order Pseudomonadales; family Pseudomonadaceae; genus Aquipseudomonas; species Aquipseudomonas cuatrocienegasensis. The sequence continues at coordinate 145,943 of NZ_FOFP01000013.1, forward strand.
GCCGAGCCTCGCTCACCGCGCGGGTGCGCGAAGATACGGCCAGCTTGCGGTAAATCCGTTTGATATGGCATTCGACGGTATAGCGGGAAATGGTCAACTGTTCGGCGATTTCCCGGTTGCTCAAGCCCCGGGAAACCCATTCGAGAATCTCGCTCTCGCGGGCGCTGAGCGCTTCTATTTCGCCTGCATCGTGAGGCGTGTGCAACGGCGCCGTCGGCAACAAGGCCAGGATGCGCCGGGCGATAAAAGGATCGATGGGCGCACCGCCACGTAGCACGCTGCGAATCGACAGGCTCACCTCCAGGTCATCACGCTCCTTGAGCAAATACCCCGTTGCCCCAGCCCGTAATGCACCGAGGATCGCCTCCTCGGTGCTCCAGGCCGAAATCACCAAAATCCACAGCGCCGGATCCTGCGCGCGCAACTCCTGGATCAACTCGATGCCATTGCCATCGGGCAGGCCCAGGTCCACCAGCACCATCGCCACCGGCTGCTGGCTAACATGCGCACGCGCCTCGGCCAGATTCACCGCAAAGCTCACCGCCTCATCGGCATAACCGATTTCCCCAAGCACCCGCGCCAACCGCTGACGCATCAGCGGGTCGTCCTCAACCACCAGCACCGGCGCAGGCAGCAGAACATCATCGGGGGCATGATTGGCGGTCGACATCAGTGCAGGGTACTCAGAGCAAGTCAGTGAACAGCGGCGAGTGTGGCACGCCATAGTGGCACTCGCCTATCACCGAAATCAGGTATAGCCAGGCCTTGCACGCGTCTCCGGGAGCCGCATCAATGCGCCTCACCGGCCGCCCCATCGCGGCTAAAGCGGAACGCCGCCCGGCTCCTCCCACGAGCAGGATACTGACCCTCGCAGCCTCTCGGCAGCAGGCGTTAGCGGAACACCGTAGGGTGGACGACGCTTCACCCGTCCACCACTGCACGGTCGCCATGGTGGACAAAAAGAGCGTTGTCCACCCTACGTTTGCTATGGCGGACTGTGGCAGGCACCGGGCGGCGATCCAGACCGTTCCCACGCTGGAGCATGACCCCAGCAAACCGTGGGAGGCGCTTTAGCGGCGATACGTTTTAGCGGCGAGCAATCAGATCGTTCCTCACGCTCCGCGTGGGAACGCCGCCACGGGACGCTCTGCGTCCGACGTTGAACGCCGCCGAACCCAAACGGGCGCAAAGCGCTCTGGCCTGGGCCCCCACGCTGGAGCATGGGCGTAATCACAAACAATCGCGGCTAAAGCCCCTCCCACGGGCGGGCGACTGAATCCGTGGGAGGCGCCGGGCGGCAATCCGTTTTAGCGGCGAATTTAACGGGCCATACGCGGGCCCTGCATCACCACAGCCCGCGCTCGCGTCACTAAAAAATCACCAAAATTACCTAGTTTCAGTGATAGCCAGTCGCCAATACCTCCCGTCCAATATCCCCTTCTTGTAGGCCTGCGGGTCAGCCGCCGCCTGCACGCCATATTTCCGGTTTGCGCCTAGGCGAACCGGCCGGTTTTGATCGTTAAAGGGATTCCCCATGAACCGCACCTACGCCCTCGTCTGGAACCCAAGCCTCGCCGCCTGGAGCGTTACCGATGAACGCGCTCGCCGGCGCGGCAAGGGCGCAGGCGCGGTACTCGCCGCCGCCCTACTGCTGCCGCTCACCGCAATCGCCGCCGATCTGCCCAGTGGCGGCCAGGTGGTGTCGGGCAGCGGTGCGATCAACCAACCCAACGCCAGCCAGATGGTCATCGACCAAGCCAGCAACAAACTGGCCATCGACTGGCAGAGCTTCGATATTGCCGCCGGCAACAAGGTGACCTTCAACCAGCCGGGCCGCGATGCCATCGCGTTGAACCGCGTACTGGGTGCCGATGGCTCGAAGATCATGGGCCAGCTCGATGCCAATGGCCGGGTGTTTCTGATCAACCCCAACGGCGTGCTGTTCGGTGCCGGCGCGCAGGTCAATGTCGGCGGCCTGGTGGCCTCCACCCTGAATATCAGCGACAGCGATTTTGAAGCCGGCAACTACAAATTCAAGGGCAACGCCAGCAACGCCAGCGTCACCAACAATGGCCAAATCAGCGCAGCCGACGGCGGCAGCATCGCCCTGCTCGGCGGCACGGTAAGCAACAACGGCGTCATCGTTGCCAACCAGGGCACCGTCGCCCTGGCCGCTGGCAATGCGGTCACCCTGGATTTTGCCGGTGATGGCCTGCTCAATGTGCAGGTCGATGAGGCGGTGGTCGATGCCCTGGTGGAAAACCATCAGTTGATCAAAGCCGATGGCGGCCAGGTGTTGCTTACCGCCAACGCCGGCGATGCCCTGCTTAAAACCGTGGTCAACAACACCGGCGTGATCGAAGCGCAAACCCTCGGCGAGAAGGACGGCAAGATCGTCCTGCTCGGCAGCTTCGACGGCGGCACCGTGCAAGTGGCCGGCACCCTGGATGCCAGCGCACCCAACGGCGGCAATGGCGGCTTTATCGAAACCTCGGGTGCCCACGTCAAGGTGGCTGACGGCGCCAAGGTCACCACCAAGGCGGCGAGCGGTAAGACCGGCACCTGGCTGATCGACCCCACGGACTTTACCGTCAGCGCTGGAAATGCGAGCAAAACTGACAGCGGCATCGGTGCCACCACCCTCAGCACCACCCTGAACACCACCAGCGTCACCTTGCAAACCATCGATGACGGCAGCCAAGCCGGGGATATCAACGTCAACGCCGCCGTAACCTGGAATGCCACCACAACCCTGACGCTGAACGCCCATAACAACATCAACATCAACGCCGCCATCACCGCCAGCGGCGCTGGGGGCAAAGTTGCCCTGAAGTACGGCCAGGCCACTGCCGATGGCGACGGGGCGGACTACAGCATCAAGGCCCCGATCAACCTGCAGAGCGGTGACAACTTCAGCACCCAGAAAGGCACCAGCGGCCCGCAAATCACTTACACCGTGGTCAACGATGCCGCTGCGCTGCAGGCCATGAAGGACAAACGGGCCGGCAACTATGCCGTGGGTAGCAATATCGACCTGAGCAGCATCAGCAACTGGGTGCCGGTGGGTGATATCGGCAACTTCACCGGGCAATTCGCCGGTCTCGGCCATACCCTTAGCAACCTCACCATCGACCGCACCGATGGGGATTTCGTCGGTTTGTTCGGCTTTACCGGCTTCGATAGCGTGATTCGCGATATCGGCCTAGTGGGCGGTAGCGTAACGGGTAGATACACCGTCGGCGGGCTGATCGGATTCAACCGAGGAACTATCAGCAACGCCTATGCCACCGGCAACGTCTCAGGCAATGAGGACGTCGGCGGGCTGGTCGGACAAAACAACGGCACCATCGGCAACGCCTATGCCACCGGCAACGTCTTGGGCAATACCTACGTCGGCGGGCTGGCCGGAAAGAACCTATTAACCATCAGCAACGCCTATGCCACTGGCAGCGTTTCGGGTAACAGTAGCGTCGGCGGGCTGGTCGGATCCAGTGAGTCGGGAACTATCAGCAACACCTATGCCACCGGCAGCGTTTCGGGTAACAGTAGCGTCGGCGGGCTGGTCGGATTCAACTATCTAGGAACCATCAACAGCAGCTTCTACGCCACCACCGATGCTGCTGGCAGCGTGATTAATAACAGTGGTGCCACTACGGGGGCGTTCAGCGGGAATAATTTGGGCACCGGCAAAATCTGGGCTCAGTTGAGTGCCTCTGCTACCTTCGCGGCCTGGAATCAAAGCATCTGGTCATTCCCCGGCACCGGTGCCAGCGTGTCAGGCTATGGCTTGGGCGGCCTGCCCTACCTCACAGGGGTAACACGCCAGGCTGATATCGTCAGGAGCACGTTGTTCGCCGGTGGCTTTGGCACGCAAGACAGCGCCTATACCATCACCTCCTGGCAGCAACTGGCCAATATCAGCCAAGTGCTGAGCGGCGGTTACTACTTTAGCCTGAGCAACAACCTCGACCAGAACAGCCTTGGCTACACCACCCTGGCCAGCGCCACCGCCAATGGTGGCGCTGGCTGGAACCCGCTGGGTAATAACAACAACCCGTTCACCGGCACGTTCAACGGGCTCAGCCATACCATCAGTGACCTCATCATCAACCGCAGCGGTACGAATTACGTCGGCCTGTTCGGCTACGCAGGCCGCGACAGCGTGATCCGCGATATTGGCCTGGTCGGGGGCAGCGTTTCGGGTTTCGCCGGCGTCGGCGGGCTGGTCGGATACAACTACGGGGGGAACATCAGCAACGCCTATGCCACCGGCAATGTGACGGGCAGTGGCAACGTCGGCGGACTGGTCGGAATCAACGGCGAAAACAGCACCATCAGCAACGCCTATGCCACCGGCAGCGTCTCAGCCAGCGGCGGCAACGGCGGCGGGCTGGTCGGATACAACGCCGGGGGGAACATCAGCAGCAGCTTCTACGCCACCACCGATGAGAACGGCAACCCCATCAACAACGAGGGAGCCACGGGCGGCGCGTTCACCGACAATAGCAATGGCACGGGCAAGACGTGGGCAGAACTGACCCTAGCCTCGACCTTCAAGGATTGGGATATCGCCACAACCGGTGGCTCGAACGCCATCTGGCGCATCTACGACGGCCATAGCGGCCCATTGCTGCGCAGCTTCCTGCAGAGCGTTACCCTCACCGCCGATGCCAGCGGCGGCAGCAAAACCTATGACAGCACTGCCGTCACAGGCACCACCACCTATACAAGCAGCAGCCTGGGCAGCGACCTCGACACCGGCAAGATCCTGGGCAGTAGCCTGGGTTATGCCAGCAATAGCAAAAACGCCGGGACTTACAGCAGCACCGATGGATCGTTGATTCTCAGCGGCCTTTACTCGGGTCAGCAGGGCTACGACATCAGCTATGCCGACACCAGCCTGACCATCAGCAAGGCCGATCTGGCCGTCACCGGCATCAGGGCCAGCGACAAGACCTACAACGCCACCACCGCTGCCAACCTGAGCTACGACGACGCCAGCTTCAACGGCCGCTTCGGCACTGATGCGTTGACCGTGGCCTCGGCTTCAGGTGCCTTCACCGACAAAAATGCCGGCACTGGCAAAACCGTCAACATCACCGATATCGTCCTCGGCGGTGCCGACGCAGCCAACTACACCCTGACCAGCAACACCGCCACCACCACGGCCGATATCAGCAAGGCCGATCTGGCTGTCACCGACATCAACGCCAACAACAAAACCTACGACGCCACCACCGCCGCCACCCTGTCAGGCAGCGCCGTCGTGACTGCCATCAGTGGCGATACCGTCTCCCTCAGCGGCATGGGTGTCGGCAGCTTTGCCGACGCCAATGCGGGGGTTAATAAGGCCGTCACCGTCAGCGGCTACTCCCTGAGCGGCACCGATGCCAACAACTACAACCTGCTGCAACCAAGCGGTGTAACGGCCACCATTAACAAAGCCGACCTGACCTTGAGCGGTAGCAAGGTCTATGACGGTAACACCAGCGTGGCGGGCAGCACGCTGACGGCCACCGGCGTGGCCGGGGAAACCTTCGCCGTCGCGGGCTCGGGTGACGCCTCCAATCTGGCCAGCAAGAATGTGCAAAGCGGCTCTACGCTGAGCAGCCTCAGCGGACTGACACTGGGCACCAGCAGCAATGGCGGCCTGAACAGCAACTACAACGTGCTGAGCACCAGTGGCAGCAGCTACACCATCAGCAACAACGACCTCACGGTCACCGGCATAAGCGCCCTCAACAAAACCTACGACGCCACCACCGCCGCCGCCCTGTCAGGCAGCGCCGCTGTCACCGCTCTGGGCAGCGATATCGTTTCAGTCAGCGACACAGGCGTCGGCACCTTCGCCGATAAAAATGCGGGGGCTAACAAAGCCGTCACCGCCAGCGGCTACACCCTGAGCGGCACCGATGCCGGCAACTACAACATCGTCCAGCCCACCGGGCTAACCGCTGATATCAACAAAGCCGCTCTCACCATCACCGCCAATAATGCCAGCAAAACCTACAACGGCCTGGCCTTTAGCGGCGGTAATGGCGTCAGCTACAACGGCTTCGTCAATGGCGAGAACGCTGGCGTGCTTGGCGGCGCCCTCACCTACGGCGGCAGCGCCCAAGGCGCAGTCAATGCCGGCACTTATGGCCTGAGCGCCAGCGGCCTGACCTCCGACAACTACACCGTCAGCTACAACGCCGGCAGCCTGAACGTCGCTAAAGCCCAAGCCACCGTCACCGCCAACAGCGGCCAGGTGACCTACAACGGCCAACAGCAAAGCATTACCGGCTTTACCGCCAGCGGCCTGGTCAATGGCGAAACCACCAGCGTGCTCAGCGGCGTCAGCACCAGCGGTGGCAATGGCAGCAATGCTGGCAGCTATATCCACAGCGCCACTGGCACGGATGGCAACTACGACCTGAGCTTTATCGACGGTGCACTAACCATCGACAAAGCCGCCCTGACCATCACCGCCCTTGATGCCAACAAGATCGCCGGACAAAGCATCGCGCTCACCGGCTACAGCGCCAGCGGCCTGCTGGGTGACGACAGCATCAGCAGCGTCAGCCTCAGCAGCTTGGGCCAGCCCACAACCGCTGCGGCCGGTAACTACGCCATCGTCGCCAGCGATGCGGTAGGTGAGGCCCTGAGCAACTACGCCATCAGCTACCGGGAAGGCACCCTGCAAGTAACGGACAACACCGCCAACAGCCAGCCCTATATCGGCGCCATCGTCGCCAACAGCCAGACCGCTGCAGCGCCTGAGAGCACGTCGCCAGTCAGTGAACCCGAGGCTCAGAATCTGCAAATGCTGATGACCAACCCGCTCGCCGAGGTCATAAACCTGCAAGTCATCAACCAGGGCATCCGCCTGCCAGAAGGAATTTGATTTATGCGTTTCGTTTATTCACTGGCCGGTGCCACCGTTTCCCTGTTGTCGCTGTCGGTGGCGGCGGCCACCTTGCCGGACGCTGGCCAGTCGCAACAGAATATCGACCAGCCGTAGGGTGGACGACGCTTTACCCGTCCACCGCAGCACGACCGTAATGGTGGACAAACAGAGCGTTGTCCACCCTAGCTCGGCCCCGGCTGTTCGGCTTGCACGGCAATAACCTATCGCGGCTAAAGCCCCTCCCGCGAGCACGCTACTGACCCTGTGGGAGGCGCCGGGCGGCGATCCGCTTTAGCGGCGAATTTAACGGGCCATACGCGCGCCCTGCATCACCACAGCCCGCGCTTGCGTCACTAAAAAATCACCGAAATTACCTAGTTTCAGTGATAGCCAGTCGCCAATACCTCCCGTCCAATATCCCCTTCTTGTAGGCCTGCGGGTCAGCCCCCGCCTGCACGCCATATTTCCGGTTTGCGCCTAGGCGAACCGGCCGGTCTTGATCGTTAAAGGGATTACCCATGAACCGCACCTACGCCCTCGTCTGGAACCCAAGCCTCGCCGCCTGGACCGTTACCGATGAACGCGCCCGCCGGCGCGCCAAAGGCGCAGGCGCGGTACTCGCCGCCGCCCTGTTGCTACCGCTCACGGCAATTGCTGCCGACCTGCCCAGCGGCGGCCAGGTGGTGTCGGGTAGCGGCGCGATCAACCAACCCAACGCCAACCAGATGGTTATCGACCAAGCCAGCAACAAACTGGCCATCGACTGGCAGAGCTTCGATATTGCCGCCGGCAACAAGGTGACCTTCAACCAACCCGGCCGCGATGCCATCGCGTTGAACCGCGTATTGGGTGCTGACGGCTCGAAGATCATGGGCCAGCTTGATGCCAATGGCCGGGTGTTCCTGATCAACCCCAACGGCGTTTTGTTCGGCAGTGGCGCGCAGGTTAATGTCGGCGGCCTGGTCGCCTCCACCCTGAATATCAGCAACAGCGATTTCGCCGCCGGCAACTACAAATTCAAGGGCAACGGCAGTAACGCCAGCGTTATCAATAACGGTCAGATCACTGCAGCGGACGGCGGCAGCGTCGCCCTGCTCGGCGGCACGGTGAGCAACAACGGCGTGATCGTCGCCAACCAGGGCAGCGTGGCCCTGGCCGCTGGAAATGCGGTTACCCTGGATTTTGCCGGTGATGGCCTGCTTAACGTGCAGGTCGATGAAGCCGTGGTCGATGCCCTGGTGGAAAACCACCAACTGATCAAGGCCGATGGCGGCCAGGTGTTGCTCACCGCCAACGCCGGTGACGCCCTGCTTAAGACCGTGGTCAACAACACCGGCGTGATCGAGGCGCAAACCCTCGGCGAGAAGGACGGCAAGATCGTTCTGCTCGGCAGCTTCGACGGCGGCACCGTGCAAGTGGCCGGCACCCTCGATGCCAGCGCGCCGAATGGCGGTGATGGCGGCTTTATCGAAACCTCTGGTGCCCACGTCAAGGTGGCCGACAGCACAAAAGTCACCACCAAAGCGGCGAACGGCAAGACCGGCACCTGGCTGATTGATCCGACTGACTTTACCGTCAGCGCTGGCAATGACAACCAAAGCAGCAGCGGCATCGGCGCTAACACCCTGTCCAGCAACCTAGCCAGCAACAGCGTTACCTTGCAAACCGTGGCCACCGGCAGCGAAGCGGGCGACATCAACGTCAATGCGGCCGTGACCTGGAATGCGGACACCACGCTGACGCTGAACGCCCATAACAACATCAATATCAACGCCGCCATCACCGCCAGCGATGCTCAGGGCAAAGTCGCCCTGCAGTACGGCCAAGCCAGTGCCAATGGCGGCACGGCGGACTACCACATCGCAGCTCCCATCAACCTGCAAAGTGGGGAGAACTTCAGCACCCAGAAGGGCTCGACCGGCAGTGTGCACAGCTACACCGTGGTCAACGATGCCGCTGCGCTGCAAGCCATGAATAACCACCTGGGCGGCAACTATGCCGTGGGCAGCCATATCGACCTGAGCGGCATCAGCAACTGGCAGCCGGTGGGTTCTGTCACATTCTTCACCGGACGCTTCGACGGCCTGGGCCATACCCTTAGCAACCTCACTATCGACCGCAGCGGCGTTCTGGACCCCGTCGGTTTGTTCGGCTATACCAGCAGCAGCGTAATCCGCGATATCGGGCTGGTCGGCGGCAGCGTTACGGGCGGTACCTACGTTGGCGGGCTGGTCGGATACAACCTGGTCGGATACAACCAAATCGGAGCCATCAGTAACGCCTATGCCACCGGCAGCGTATCGGGCGTTGACTACGTCGGCGGGCTGGTCGGATACAACTACGGCGGAGCCATCAGTAACGCCTATGCCACCGGCAGCGTATCGGGCAGTGGCGACTACGTCGGCGGGCTGGTCGGAGTCAACACCAACTCCGGTACCATCAGCAACGCCTATGCCACCGGCAGCGTATTGGGCGCTAGCCAAGTTGGCGGGCTGGTCGGATCCAACGACGGAAGCATCAGCAGCAGCTTCTATGCCACCACCAATGCCGCAGGCAACCCCATCAATAACAACGGCGACACTGTGGCGGGGTTCGACGGGAACGCTTATGGCACGGGCAAAACCTGGGCAGAACTGACCCAAGCCTCGACCTTCACCGGCTGGAGTATCGCCACCACAGGTGGCTCGAACGCCATCTGGCGCATCTATGACGGCTACAGCGGCCCATTGCTGCGCAGCTTCCTCAAATCCGTGACCGTCACGGTCAACGATGTTGCCGGCAAGACCTATGACAGCAATACCGGCTGGGTAGCCGGTGCGAGCTACAGTAGCTCGGACAACAGCGCCAACTTGCTAGGCAGCGCCAGTTACACAAACGTCGCTACCCGCAATGCGGGCACTTATGCGCTGGGCCTCACCGGCTTGTACTCCAACCAGGAGGGGTATGACATCACCGTTGCCGCAGGCAGCTACACCATCGCCAAAGCCACGATATCCGCAGTGACCGACATCAGCGCCAGCAACAAGACCTACGACGCCACCACCGCTGCCAACCTGAGCTACGACGACGCCGGTTTTACCGGCCGCATCGACGGTGATGCGTTGACCGTGGCCTCGGCTTCAGGTGCCTTCACCGACAAAAATGCCGGTACTGGCAAAGCCGTCGATATCACCGGCATCGTCCTCGGCGGTGCCGACGCAGCCAACTACACCCTGACCAGCAACACCGCTACCACCACGGCCGATATCAGCAAGGCCGATCTGGCCGTATCCGGCATCAGCGCCGCCAACAAAACCTACGACGCCAGCACCGCCACCACGTTGACCGGCACCGCCAGCATCAACGCTCTCGGCAGTGATGTCGTGTTCGTCAGCGGCACAAGCGTCGGTGCCTTCGCTGACAAAAATGCGGGTAATGACAAGGCTATCACCGTCACCGGCTACACCCTAAGCGGCACCGATGCCAACAACTACAACCTGCTGCAACCAAGCGGTGTAACGGCCACCATTAACAAAGCCGACCTGGCCTTGAGCGGTAGCAAGGTCTATGACGGCAGCACCTCAGTGGCGGGCAGCACGCTGACGGCCACCGGCGTGGCCGGGGAAACCTTCGCCGTCGCGGGCTCGGGTGACGCCTCCAATCTGGCCAGCAAGAATGT
>NZ_FOFP01000019.1 GCF_900110925.1 Pseudomonas cuatrocienegasensis
TGGCAGCGGTACCAACGCGGGCAGCTACAGCCACAGCGCCAGTGGCAGCGACGACAACTACAACCTGACCTTTGTCGATGGCAGCCTGACCATCGATAAAGCCCAAGCCACCGTCACCGCCAACAGCGGCCAGATGGTCTACAACGGCCAACAGCAGAGCATTGCCGGCTTTACCGCCAACGGCCTGGTCAACGGCGAAACCACCAGCGTACTCAGCGGCGTGAGCACCAGCGGTGGCAGCGGTACCAACGCGGGCAGCTACAGCCACAGCGCCAGTGGCAGCGACGAAAACTACGACCTGACCTTTGTCGATGGCAACCTGACCATCAACAAAGCCGCCCTGACCGTCACCGCCAATAACGCCAGCAAAACCTACAACGGCCTGGCCTTTAGCGGCGGTAATGGCGTCAGCTACAGCGGCTTCGTCAATGGCGAGGGCGCTGCCGTGCTTGGCGGCACACTCACTTACGGCGGCAGCTCCCAGGGCACGATCAATGCCGGCACTTACGGCCTGAACGTTAGCGGCCTGACCGCCAGTAACTACGACATCAGCTACAACGCCGGCAGCCTCAACGTTGCTAAGGCCCAAGCCACCGTCACCGCCAACAGCGGCCAGATGACCTACAACGGCCAACAGCAAAGCATTACCGGCTTTACCGCCAGCGGCCTGGTCAACGGGGAAACCGCAAGCGTACTCAGCGGTGTCAGCACCAGCGGTGGCAGCGGCACCAATGCGGGCAGCTACAGCCACAGCGCCAGTGGTACGGATGGCAACTACGAGCTGACCTTTGCCGATGGCAGCCTGACCATCGATAAAGCCCAAGCCACCGTCACCGCCAACAGCGGCCAGGTGATCTACAACGGCCAACAGCAGAGCGTTAGCGGCTTTACCGCCAGCGGCCTGGTCAATGGAGAAACCGCAAGCGTACTCAGCGGCGTCAGCACCAGCGGTGGCAATGGCAGCAATGCTGGCGGCTATATCCACAGCGCCACTGGCACGGATGGCAACTACGACCTGAGCTTTATCGACGGTGCACTAACCATCGACAAAGCCGACCTGACCATCACCGCCAACGACGCCAACAAGATCGCCGGACAAAGCATCGCGCTCACCGGCTACAGCGCCAGCGGCCTGCTGGGTGACGACAGCATCAGCAGCGTCAGCCTCAGCAGCTTGGGCCAGCCCACAACCGCTGCGGCCGGTAACTACGCCATCGTCGCCAGCGATGCGCTCGGTGCAGCCTTGAGCAACTACGATATCGACTACCAGAACGGCACCTTGCTGGTCAGCGCAGCGCCAATCACACCGACTACGCCTAGCAACCAACAGCCAACAGCCAACACCCCGACCTATATCAGCGTACTGGCGTCGAACGGCCAAAGCCTTTCAACCCAAGCGCCACAACAGGCCAGGCAGGAGACAGTCAGTGAACCCGAGGCTCAGAACCTGCAAATGCTGATGACCAACCCGCTCGCCGAGGTCATAAACCTGCAAGTCATCAACCAGGGCATCCGCCTGCCAGAAGGAATTTGATTTATGCGTTTCGTTTATCCACTGGCCGGTGCTGCCGTTTCCCTGTTGTCGCTGTCGGTGGCGGCGGCCACCTTGCCGGACGCTGGCCAGTCGCAACAGAACATCGATCAGCGCCCGCTGCAATTGCCGGGCAAGCAGCGCCTGGAGCTGAACCTGCCTGATGCGCCGTCGAGCGCGGCGACCGCCAGCGGGCCGAGCCTGCAAGTCAGTGGTTTTACCCTGCAAGGCAATAGCGCCATTGCCAGCGATGAGCTGTTGCCGCTGCTCAGTGATCTGCAAGGCCGCACGGTGGCGCTCGGCGAGCTGCAAGCCGCTGCCAACCGCATCACCCTGGCCTACCGCGAGCGCGGTTATCCGCTGGCGCGGGCTTACGTGCCGGCGCAGGAGATCGACGGTGGCGTGGTGCAGATTGCAGTGATGGAAGGCCGTTATGGCGAGGTCGCACTCAACAACAGCGCGCGGGTTTCTGGCGCGGCACTGGCTCCGCTCTCGGCCCTCAAAAGTGGTGATGCGGTGCGCGGCGCGGCCCTGGAACGCAGCCTGCTGCTCTTGTCCGACACGCCCGGGGTGGAGGTGAAATCCACCCTTAAACCAGGCGCATCGGTCGGCGCTACTGACCTGCTGGTGGACGTGCTGCCCGGCCCGCTGCTGTCCGGCTCGGTGGATGCCGACAACTACGGCAACCGTTTTACTGGCGAGTACCGCCTGGGCGGCACGCTCAACCTCAACAGCCCGCTGGGCCTGGGTGATCGCCTGTCGCTGCGCGCCATGGGCTCGGACGAAGACCAGCAATACGGGCGCATCGCCTACCAGTTGCCGATAGGCCCCTGGGCCACGCAGGTGGGCGTGGCCTATTCGGACATGGACTATCAACTGGCCAAGGATTTCGAGGATCTCGACGCCCATGGCAATGCGCGCATCACCAGTGTTTACGCCATCCAGCCGCTGCTGCGCAGCCGCGATTTCTCCCTGTATGCGCAACTGCAGTTCGACGATAAGCGCCTCAAGGATGACATCGACCAGTTCGACAGCAAGAGCGACAAGCGCTCGCGCGTGGTCATCGCCACCCTCAACGGCAACAGCCGCGACACCCTGCTCGGCGGCGGCGTCAACAGCTTTTCTCTCGCCTGGAGCCAGGGCAGCCTGACTATCGACGGTGCGGCGGCCAAACGTAGCGACGACCTGAGCGCCGGCACGCGCGGCCAGTTCCACAAAATCAACCCGAGCCTGGTGCGCCTGCAACGCCTGACTGAGCGTTTCAGCCTGTACGGCCAACTGCAAGGCCAGTGGGCCGACGGCAACCTGGACAGCTCGGAGAAGATCAGCCTCGGCGGTGCCTACGGTGTACGCGCTTATCCGCAAGGTGAAGCCTCCGGCGATCAAGGCTGGCTGGCCAACCTCGAACTGCGTTACGCGCTGACCGATACCTGGCAGCTCAGCACCTTCGCCGACCATGGCGAAGTGCGCCTGAACAAAGACACCTGGAGCAACGGTGAAAACCACCGCAGCCTCTCGGCAGCCGGCATCGGCGCACGCTGGGCCGCACACGGCTGGCAGATCAACACCGTAGCCGCCTGGAAGCTGGGCAACGCCGACGCGCAAAGCGACGTCGAGCGCTCGCCGCGTGTCTGGGCGCAAGTGGTGCGGTTCTTCTAAGAATCGGTTAACGATCGTTCAGGCATTAGCCTACCGTAGGGTGGACGACGCTTCACCCGTCCACCGCTGCACGATCGCCATGGTGGACAAAAAGAGCGTTGTCCACCCTACATCTGGAGTGTGGGAGCCATCACAAACAATCGCGGCAGAATCATCCAGATCGCTCCTCATGCTCCGCGTGGGGATGCCGCCATGGATGCTTTGCGTACAACGTTGAACACCGCCGAACCCAAACGGGCGCAGAGCGCTCTAGCCTGGGCTCCCCCGCTGGAGCGTGGGGCCATCAAAACCCACAATTGCGTCGCTACCCACCTGGGTATCTATTTCAAGCGATAGCCAGTTGCCAATGCTTTCACGTTCAATGATGCTTATTGGCTGAGCAAGCGGGTAAGCACTCGCCTGCGCGCCACATTGCCGGTTCACCCCTTGTCGCCCAACACATCGGCACAACCGGTCGGTCTTCATCGTTAAAGGGATTACGCCATGAACCGTACCTACGCCCTTGTCTGGAACCCAAGCCTCGCCACCTGGACCGTTGCACATGAACACGCCCGGCGGCGCGGCAAGGGCGCAGGTGCGGTACTCGCGGCAGCCCTGCTGCTGCCGGCCATGGTGTTTGCCGCCGACCTGCCAACAGGCGGCCAGGTGGCATCGGGCAGCGGCCAGATTGGTACACCCTCGAACAACCAGATGGTCATCGACCAGGCCAGCAACAAACTGGCCATCGACTGGCAGAGTTTCGATATCGCCGCCGGTAACAAGGTGACCTTCCACCAGCCTGGCCGCGATGCCATCGCGCTGAACCGCGTGCTCGGCAGCGACGGTTCGAAAATCATGGGCCAGCTCGATGCCAACGGCCGGGTATTCATCGTCAACCCCAACGGGGTGCTGTTCGGCGCTAACGCTCAGGTCAATGTCGGCGCCCTGGTGGCCTCCACGCTGGATATCAGCAACAGCGATTTTGAGGCCGGCAACTACCGCTTCAAGGGCGATGGCAGCAATGCCCGCGTTATCAACAACGGTCAAATAACCGCAGCCGACGGCGGCAGCGTCGCCCTGCTCGGCGGCACGGTGAGCAACAACGGGGTGATCGTTGCCAACCAGGGTACGGTTGCCCTGGCCGCTGGCAATGCGGTCACCCTGGATTTTGCCGGTGATGGCCTGCTTAACGTGCAGGTCGATGAGGCGGTGGTTGATGCCCTGGTGGAAAACCAGCAACTGATCAAGGCCGATGGCGGCCAGGTGCTGCTGACCGCCAACGCCGGCGACGCCCTGCTGAAAACCGTGGTCAACAACACCGGCGTGATCGAGGCGCAAACCCTCGGCGAGAAGGACGGCAAGATCGTCCTGCTCGGCAGCTTCGATGGCGGCACGGTGCAAGTGGCCGGTACCCTGGATGCCAGCGCGCCCGATGGGGGTAATGGCGGCTTTATCGACACCAGCGGCGCCCATGTCAAAGTGGCTGATGGTGCGAAAGTCACCACCAAGGCGGCGGACGGCAAGACCGGTACCTGGCTGATCGATCCGACTGATTTTACCGTCAGCGCAGGCAGTGCCATACAGACTAATAGCGGTATCGGCGCCACCACCCTCAGCAATAACCTGAACAACACCAGCGTCACCTTGCAAACCGTGGCTAGCGGCAGCGAAGACGGCGATATCAACGTCAACGCCGCCGTAACCTGGAATGCCGGCACCACGCTGACGCTGAGCGCCCATAACGACATCAATATCAACGCCGCCATCACCGCACAGAATGCTAACGGCAAAGTCGCCTTGCAGTACGGCCAGGCCAGCACTGATGGCGGCACAGCGGACTACCACATCAAGGCCCCGATCAACCTGCAAAGCGGCAACAACTTCAGCACCCGGAAAGGCTCGACCGGCAGCCTGATCAGCTACACCGTGGTCAACGATGCCAACGCACTGCAGGCTATGAGCAGCACCCTGGGCGGCAACTATGCCCTGGGCAGTGATATCGACCTGAGCAGCATCACCAACTGGACGCCCGTAGGTAGTAGTGACTCCAGTCAATTCACCGGCGAGCTGGCAGGCCTAGGCCATACCCTGAGTAATTTGACCATTGACCGCAGCAGTACCGACTATGTCGGCTTGTTCGGCTATACCAGCTACATCAGTGTGATCCGCGATATTGGCCTAGTCGATGGCAGCGTTACGGGCAACAACAGGGTCGGCGGGCTGGTCGGAGATAACTACGGCACCATCAGCAACGCCTATGCCACCGGTAGCGTTTCAGGCAGCGAACACGTCGGCGGGCTGGTCGGACACAACGACGGCACCATCAGCAACGCCTATGCCACCGGCAGCGTTACGGGCAACAACAGAGTCGGTGGGCTAGTCGGATACAACGACTACGGCACCCTCAGAAACGCCTATGCCACCGGTAGTGTTACGGGCAGCGAATACGTCGGCGGGCTGGTCGGATACAACGACAACACCATCAGCAACGCCTATGCCACCGGTAGCGTTACGGGCAGCAGCGACGTCGGCGGGCTAGTCGGAAACAATGACTACGGCACCATCAGCAACGCCTACTGGGACAGCATCAGCACCGAACAAAATAATGCACTCGGTGGTGGAAGTGGAACCGGAACTGACATAAGCAGCAACCGCTACAACCACAGCGGCTATACCGGCCTCGGTACCTGGGCTCTGGTAACCGGCACATCCAACGTTTATGCCGCCAGCGACAGCAACGGCGTGCAATGGATCATGATCGAAGGCCAGACCCGCCCCTTCCTCGCCAGCGAATACAGCACCAGCATCAGCAACGCCCATCAATTGCAACTGATGGCCTACAACCTGGGTGCCAACTACACCCTGGCAGGCGATATCGACGCCAGCGCCACCGCAGGCAGCAACCTCAGTGATATGTGGAGCACATCAGGTTTCGTGCCGGTGGGCGATAACGCCAATAAATTCGGTGGCCAAATAAATGGCAATGGCCATGTCATCACGGGGCTAACCATCGACCGCAGCGCTACGGACTACGTCGGCTTGTTCGGCTATATCGACAGCGCCAGTAGGATCAGCGATATCGGCCTGGTCGGTGGCAGCGTATCGGGTCGCAACAACGTCGGCGGACTGGTTGGACTGGTCGCATTCAACGGCGCAACCGTCAACAACGCCTTTGTCACCGCCAATGTCTCGGGCGCGGATTACGTCGGCGGGCTGGCGGGCCACAACCAGGGAACCATCAGCAACGCCTACGCCACCGGCAACGTCTCGGGCAGTAATTACCTCGGCGGGCTGGCCGGCTACAACAACCAGGGAATCATCAGCAACGCCTATGCCACCGGCGACGTCTCGAGCATCGTCGCGGGAAATAGCTACCTCGGCGGGCTGGTCGGACTCAACACCTCAGGGACCATCAGCAACGCCTATGCCATTGGCAGCGTCTCGGGAAACGCCTACGTCGGCGGGCTGGCCGGCTACAACACGGGCAACATCAGCAACGCCTATGCCATTGGCAGCGTCTCGGGAAATGGCTACGTCGGCGGGCTGGTCGGATACAACGCCCTAGGAACCATCAGCTACGCCTATACCACCGGCAGCGTCTCGGGCGGCTCTTACGTCGGCGGGCTGGCCGGCTACAACACGGGCAACATCAGCAACGCCTATGCCATTGGCAGCGTCTCGGGAAATGGCTACGTCGGCGGGCTGGTCGGCTACAACCTCGGTAGAGCCATCAGCAACGCCTATGCCACCGGCAGCGTTTCGGGTAGCAACGCCGTCGGCGGGTTGGTCGGCTACAACGATAACGGAAACATCAGCAACAGCTTCTACGCCACCACCGAAGCCGGTGGCAACGCCATTAACGACAGCGGCGCAACTGCGAATGAGTTCAGCGGAAATACTAATGGCACAGGCACAACCTGGGCCCAACTAACCCAGTCCTCGACCTTCACCGGCTGGGATATCGCCAGCACAGGCGGCTCGAGTGCCGTCTGGCGCATCTACGACGGCTACAGCGCCCCATTGCTGCGCAGCTTCCTGCAGAGCATTACGCTCACCGCCGATGCCAGCGGCGGCAGCAAGACCTATAACGGCACGGCCGCCACGGGCACCACCACCTATACCGGCAGCGACCTCGACACCAGTAAGCTCCTGGGCACCCTGGGTTATGCCAGCAATAGCAAAAACGCGGGGACTTACAGCAGCGCCGATGGATCGCTGATTCTCAGCGGCCTTTACTCGGGTCAGCAGGGCTACGACATCAGCTATGCCGACACAAGCCTGACCATCAGCAAGGCCGCCCTGGCCATCACCGGCATCAGCGCCCTCAACAAAACCTACGACGCCACCACCCATGCCAGCCTGACAGGCAGCGTCGCGGTGAATGTCCTGGGCAGCGATATCGTCTCCGTCAGCGGCACGGGTATCGGCAGCTTTGCTGACGCCAATGCCGACAGCAACAAGGCGGTGACTGTTAGCGGTTATTCGCTCACCGGGGCCGATGCCGGCAACTACAACCTGCTGCAGCCCACCGGAGTGACCGCCAGCATCAACAAGGCCGACCTGACCTTGAGCGGTAGCAAGGTCTATGACGGCAGCACCTCAGTGGCGGGCAGCACGCTGACGGCGACCGGCGTGGCCGGCCAGACCTTCACCGTCACCGGCTCAGGCGATGCCAGCAATCTGGCCAGCAAGAATGTGCAAAGCGGTTCGGCGCTCGCCAGCACCATGGGCCTGAGCCTGGGCAGCAGCAGCAATGGTGGCCTGGCCAGCAATTACAATGCGCCTGGCTTGGCCGGCAGCAGTTACACCGTAACCGCCAAGGGGATCACGCTGATAGGCATTACCGCCGCCGACAAAACCTACGACGCCACTACCACGGCCACGCTCAACACAGCGGCCCTGGGCTACTCGGGCGTGATCGGCGGCGATATTGTCGCGCTGGCAGGCAGTGGGTCCGGCAGCTTTGCGACCAAGAATGTCGGCACTAATAAAACGGTAACGGTCTCGGGCTACAGCTTGATCGGCGATGATGCGGGTAACTACGTCGTCACCCAGCCGACCGGCCTGACAGCCAGCGTCAGCAAGGCCAACCTGGCGGTGTCGGGTATCGCCGCGGTCAACAAGACCTATGATGCCACCACCGGCGCCACTCTAAGCGGCACGGCTGCGGTTAGCGCACTGGGCAGCGACATCGTATCGGTCACGGGTACCGGCGCCGGCAGCTTTGCCGACGCCAATGCCGGCGTTGGCAAAGCCGTTACCGTCACCGGCTATGCGCTGACCGGCAGCGATGCCGACAACTACAACCTGGTGCAGCCGACCGGCCTGACCGCCAGCATCAACAAGGCCGACCTGACCTTGAGTGGCAGCAAGGTCTATGACGGCAGCACTGCTGTAGCAGGCAGCACGCTGACGGCGACCGGTGTCGCCGGGCAGACGTTTACCGTCACCGGCTCAGGCGATGCCAGCAATCTGGCCAGCAAGAATGTGCAAAGCGGTACGACGCTGGGAAGCGCCACCGGCCTCACCTTGGGCAGCAGCAGCAATGGTGGCCTGAGCAGTAACTACAACCTGCTTAGCACCAGTGGCAGTAGTTACACCGTGACCGCCAAGGGGATCACGCTGACAGGCATTACCGCCGCCGACAAAACCTACGACGCCACCACTGCGGCGACGCTCAACACCGCCAATGTGGCTTACTCCGGCATGATCAATGGCGATGATCTTTCCCTGGGTGGCAGTGGGTCCGGCAGCTTTGCGACCAAGGATGTCGGCACCAATAAAACGGTGACAGTCTCGGGCTACAGCTTGAGCGGCGCCGATGCGGGTAACTACGTCGTCACCCAGCCAACCGGTCTGACCGCCACAATTAGCAAGGCCGATTTGTTGCTGACCGGCCTGACCACCGCCAATAAGATTTATGACGCTACCACCACTGCCACACTGAGCGGCACTGCCAGCCTCGCAGCGGCCCTTGGTAGTGACGTTGTTTCTCTGAATGGCACGGGCACAGGTAACTTCGCGGACACAAATGTTGGCACCAATAAAGCGGTGACAGTCAGCGGCTACACGCTAAGTGGCACCGATGCCGGAAACTACAACATCGCCCAGCCCAACGGGCTGACTGCCAGTATCGACAAAGCCGACCTGACCATCACCGCCAACGACGCCAGTAAGATCGCCGGGCAAAGCATCGCGTTAAGCGGTTACAGCGCCAGCGGCCTGGTGGGTAACGACAGCGTTACCTCCGTCAGCCTTAGCAGCCTCGGTCAGCCCACAACGGCACCTGCCGGCAGCTATGCCATCATCGCCAGCGACGCGATCGGTGCAGCCTTGAGCAACTACAACATCGACTACCAGGACGGCACCTTGCTGGTCACTGCGGCAGCAAGCGAGCCAACCACCGCAAGCAGCCAGCCCTACATCAGTGTACTGGCCTCCAACGGCCAAACCGCTTCCACCGAAGCCAAGCAGCAGACCAATGAGTCCGAAGCCTTTAACCAAAACATGCTGATTACCAACCCCCTCAATGTTGGCTTAAACCTGCAGGTCATTAGCGACGGCATCCGCCTGCCAGAAGGAATCTGATTCATGCGTTTCGTTTATTCATTGGCCGGTGCTGCCGTTTCCCTGTTGTCGCTGTCCGTGGCGGCGGCCACCCTGCCGGACGCAGGCCAGTCGCAACAGAACATCGATCAGCGCCCGCTGCAATTGCCGGGCAAGCAGCGCCTGGAGCTGAATCTGCCGGATGCGCCGTCGAGCGAGGCGACCGCCAGCGGGCCGAGCCTGCAAGTCAGTGGTTTTACCCTGCAAGGCAATAGCGCCATCGCCAGCGCGGAGCTGTTGCCGCTACTCAGTGATCTGCAAGGCCGCACGGTTGCGCTCGGCGAGCTGCAAGCCGCTGCCAACCGCATCACCCTGGCGTACCGCGAACGCGGCTACCCGCTGGCGCGGGCTTACGTGCCGGCGCAGGAGATCGACGGCGGCGTGGTGCAGATCGCGGTGATGGAAGGCCGTTATGGCGAGGTCGCACTCAACAACACGGCGGGGGTTGCGGGCGCGGCACTGGCTCCGCTCTCGGCCCTCAAGAGTGGTGATGCCGTGCGCGGCGCGGCCCTGGAACGCAGCCTGCTGCTCTTGTCCGACACGCCCGGGGTGGAGGTGAAATCCACCCTTAAACCAGGCGCATCGGTCGGCGCTACTGACCTGCTGGTGGACGTGCTGCCCGGCCCGCTGTTGTCCGGCTCGGTGGATGCCGATAACTACGGCAACCGCTTTACCGGCGAGTACCGTTTGGGCGGCACGCTCAACCTCAACAGCCCGCTGGGCCTGGGTGATCGCCTGTCGCTGCGCGCCATGGGTTCGGACGAAGACCAGCAGTACGGGCGCATCGCCTACCAGTTGCCGATAGGCCCCTGGGCCACGCAGGTGGGCGTGGCCTATTCGGACATGGATTATCAGTTGGCCAAGGATTTCGAGGATCTCGATGCCCATGGCAATGCGCGCATCACCAGTGTCTACGCGATCCAGCCGCTGGTGCGCAGCCGCGATTTCTCCCTGTATGCGCAAGTGCAGTTCGACGACAAGCGCCTTAAGGACGACATCGACCAGTTCGACAGCAAGAGCGACAAGCGCTCGCGCGTGGTCATCGCCACCCTCAACGGCAACAGTCGCGACACCTTGCTCGGCGGCGGCGTTAACAGCTTCGCCGTGGCCTGGAGCCAGGGCAGCCTGACTATCGACGGTGCGGCGGCCAAACGCAGCGACGACCTGAGCGCCGGCACGCGCGGCCAGTTCCACAAAATCAACCCGAGCCTGGTGCGCCTGCAACGCCTGAGCGAACGCTTTAGCCTGTACGGCCAACTGCAAGGCCAGTGGGCCGATAGCAATCTGGACAGCTCGGAGAAGATCAGCCTCGGCGGTGCCTACGGCGTGCGCGCTTATCCGCAAGGTGAAGCCTCCGGCGATCAAGGCTGGCTGGCCAACCTCGAACTGCGTTACGCCCTGACCGATGCCTGGCAGCTCAGCACCTTCGCCGACCATGGCGAAGTGCGCCTGAACAAAGACACCTGGAGCAACGGCGAAAACCACCGCAGCCTCTCGGCAGCCGGCATCGGCGCACGCTGGGCCGCACACGGCTGGCAGATCAACACCGTAGCCGCCTGGAAGCTGGGCAACGCCGACTCGCAAAGCGACGTCGAGCGCTCGCCGCGTGTCTGGGCGCAGGTGGTGCGGTTCTTTTAAGAACCTGTTCACGACCTTCTGCGCGCCGGCCTCGCTGAAGAGTGCTGCAAGCAGGCGGTAGCGTAGGGTGGACGACGCTTTACCCGTCCACCACTGCACGGTCGCCATGGTGGACAGAAAGAGCGCTGTCCACCCTACATCTGGCGCGTGGCAGCCATCACAATATGTCGCTCTGTGTAGGGGCGAATGGGGCGCCTAGCCTTTATTCGCGAAATCACGGCCCCATCGCGAATAAATTCGCTCCTACACGGGCCTAATCAGCGCTGCACACGTCGCGGCTAAAGCCCCTCCCACAAACCGAGGCGGCCTGTGGGAGGCGCCGGGCGGCGATCCGCTTTAGCGGCGAAGCGTGGCGGGCTGCGCCACGGCTCGGAATCACGCAGCAGGGGCTTGCACAGGAATGGCGCAAAGCCATATCGTGCCTCGCTCCAACGATCATTCCGGTATGCCTGATATGCGCCTGGCTTGCAGCCTGTTGTCCGCATTGTCTGCACTTGTGCTTCCCTGCCTCGCCAATGCGGCGGCGGTGGATCTGTTGCCCTTTCAGGAGGTTCCAGGCCTGCCATCGCGCACCAGCCTGACGCTAGGCAACACCAGCTACGACCCACCGGACGATCTGAGCGTGCTGCCGTTTATCAGTGGCGGCGTGGCGCTGGACAACTTCGGTGGCCATGACGATCAGGGCCGACTCGCCAGCGCCCTCAATTTGCATGGTCTGCTCGGCCAGAACGACCTGTTGAGCCTGCGCAGCATGGGCACGGCCGAGGCGGGCCATTATCACTGGGGCGCCTACCAGCTGGGCCTCGGCCAGTGGGACACTCGGTTGGGCGTGATCCTCTCGGACTTGTCCTACGCACTGGGCGACGAACTCGCAATACTCGCCGCCAAGGGCAAAACCCGCACAGCCAGCGCATTTATCATCCAGCCGCTCGTCCAAACCAGGGCGCTCACCCTCAAGGCCGGGCTGCAGGTCGACGACAAGCAGATGCAGGATGAAATCGGGCTGCTCGACATGCGCAGTGACAAGCGCTCTCGTGTGTTCAGCTACAGCCTCTCCGGCACTCTCCAGGATCACCTGCTGAGCGCAGCCGCGACCAGCCTTGCGCTGAGCTGGAGTAAGGGCAGCCTGAATATCGACGGCTCGCCCTACTCACTGGTTGGCAGGGCCGATGCGGGGCACTTCAGCGTGCTGCGCGCCAACTTGACGCGCTTGCAGCCACTGGGTGGGCGCTTTGCCCTGTATGTTCGAGCCCAGGGCCAGTGGAGCGATGACAACCTCGACGACTCGGAAAAGCTCTATATCGGCGGCGTATTCGGCGTGCGCTCCGCCGAGCAGGCAGCCGCATTCGGCGACCGCGGCTGGCTGGCCAGCGTCGAGCTGCGCTATGCCCTGAGCGACACCTGGCAACTGGTTGCCTTTGCCGATCACGGTGAAGCGCGGCTGAATACACCCAGCTTGAGTCACAACACCGCGCCGCGCCGCCTGTCAGGCACAGGTGCTGGCGCGAAGTGGTCAACCCAGACCTGGAGCATCAGCGCGCTGGCCGGCTGGAAGGTCGGCGAGCATGAAGCGCAGAGCGATACCAAGCACACGCCGCGTTTATGGGCGCAGCTGGCATACGCCTTCTAACTCGAATGTCGCGCCATGCCTCAAATGCCGGTGAAGACTAGGCGCCCCCTTCGCGTCGACAGATGCAGCCTTCCCTACGGCCTTTGCCCACCTGCCCTGCCGGGCGTAGAATCACCCAATTCCTCGCCAAGCATCCCCGGCGGACCCGTGAGCCCCGGCTGCACGGACGGTGATCCCGTCTCGTCATGCAGCCCCATAACCATGCGGCGACCTGCCGCCCGACGATGCTCACCGCACCCATACCCCGAATTAGTCGCAGGAAACCACCATGCCCGATTACCGCTCGAAAACCTCCACCCACGGCCGCAACATGGCCGGCGCCCGTGCCCTGTGGCGCGCCACCGGGATGAAAGACGAGGACTTCAAGAAGCCGATCATCGCCGTCGCCAACTCCTTCACCCAGTTCGTGCCCGGCCACGTGCACCTCAAGGACATGGGCCAACTGGTTGCCCGCGAGATTGAGCGCGCTGGCGGCGTGGCCAAGGAATTCAACACCATCGCCGTTGACGACGGCATCGCCATGGGCCACGACGGCATGCTCTATTCGCTGCCGAGCCGCGAGATCATCGCCGACTCCGTGGAGTACATGGTCAACGCCCACTGCGCCGACGCCATCGTCTGCATCAGTAACTGCGACAAGATCACCCCCGGCATGCTGATGGCCGCACTGCGTCTGAACATCCCGGTGGTGTTCGTCTCCGGCGGGCCGATGGAAGCCGGCAAGACCAAACTGGCCAGCCATGGCCTGGACCTGGTCGACGCCATGGTCGTGGCCGCCGACGAGTCGGCCAGTGACGAAAAAGTCGCCGAGTACGAGCGCAGCGCCTGCCCGACCTGCGGCAGTTGCTCCGGCATGTTCACCGCCAACTCGATGAACTGCCTGATGGAAGCCTTAGGCCTGGCCCTGCCCGGCAACGGCTCGACCCTGGCCACCCACGCCGACCGTGAGCAGCTGTTCCTGCGCGCCGGGCGTCTGGTGGTGGAATTGTGCCAGCGCTATTACGGCGAAGGCGATGAGTCCGTGCTGCCGCGCAACGTCGCCAACTTCAAGGCGTTCGAGAACGCCATGAGCCTGGACATCGCCATGGGTGGCTCGACCAACACCATCCTGCACCTGCTGGCCGCCGCACAAGAAGGCGAAGTGGCCTTCGACCTGCGCGATATCGACCGCCTGTCGCGCTACGTGCCGCAACTGTGCAAGGTCGCGCCGAACATCCAGAAGTACCACATGGAAGACGTCCACCGCGCCGGCGGGATCTTCTCCATCCTCGGCGAGCTGGCCCGCGGCGGCCTGCTGCACACCGACGTGAGCACCGTGCACAGCCCGAGCATGGCCGAGGCCATCGCCCAGTGGGACATCACCCAGACCCAGGACGAAGCGGTCCACCACTTCTTCAAGGCCGGTCCGGCCGGCATACCGACCCAGACTGCATTCAGCCAGGCCACCCGCTGGGAAACCTTGGACGACGACCGCGAAAACGGCTGCATCCGCAGTGTCGAGCATGCCTACTCCAAAGAGGGCGGCCTGGCCGTGCTTTACGGCAATATCGCGGTCGACGGCTGTGTGGTGAAAACCGCCGGGGTTGACGAATCGATCCATGTGTTCGAGGGTACGGCAAAGATCTTCGAAAGCCAGGACAGCGCGGTCAAAGGCATCCTCAACGACGAGGTCAAAGCCGGCGATATCGTGATCATCCGCTACGAAGGCCCGAAAGGCGGCCCGGGCATGCAGGAAATGCTGTATCCCACCAGCTACCTGAAGTCCAAAGGCCTGGGCAAGGCCTGCGCGCTGCTCACCGACGGGCGTTTTTCCGGCGGCACCTCTGGCCTGTCCATCGGCCATGCCTCGCCGGAAGCGGCCGCTGGCGGCGCCATTGGCCTGGTGCAGGACGGCGACAAAGTGTTGATCGACATTCCCAACCGCAGCATCAACCTGCTGCTGAGTGAGGAAGAACTGGCCACACGCCGCGCCGAACAGGACAAGAAGGGCTGGAAACCTGCCCAACCGCGTCCACGCAAGGTGACTACGGCGCTCAAGGCCTACGCCCTGCTCGCCACCAGCGCCGACAAAGGCGCGGTACGTGATAAGGCGATGCTCGACGGCTAAGACCGCAGCACCTCGACAGCCCGGCTCCGCCGGGCTGCTGATTTAAGGGGGGAGCACAGCATGACCGGGGCACCACCACATCGACCATTGCGCATCGGCCTGATCGCCGACACCCACGGCCTGCTAAGGTCTGCGGCCCTCGAACGCCTGCAAGGCTGCGATCACCTGATCCACGCAGGCGACGTCGGCAACCCGGACATACTCGCTGCACTGGAGCGCATCGCCCCCGTCTCCGTGGTACGTGGCAACAACGACACAGGTGACTGGGCGCAAAACCTGCCCGAGCGCCTGCTGGTGAAGATCCAGCGCATCACGCTGTATATCCTGCATGACCTCAAGACCCTCGATATCGACCCTGCTGCCCAGGGCATCAGCGCCGTGATCTCCGGCCACTCCCACGCCCCGCAGCAGTACGAACGCGACGGTGTGCTCTACCTCAACCCCGGCAGTGCCGGCCCGCGCCGGTTCAAGCTGCCCATCAGCATCGCCGAGCTGCATCTCGACAACGGCCGCCTGCAAGCCGAACTGATCGAGCTGCCGGCCTGATACCAGCGCGCCTGCCTTGCCGAGTGAGGAAGAACTAGCCACGCGCAGCGCTGAACAGGACAAACAAGCTGGAAGCCCGCCCTGCCGCGTCCGCGCAAGGTGACCACGGCGCTCAAGGTCTACGCCCTGCTCGTCACCAGCGCCGACAAGGGCGCGATGCGCAATAGGCGACGCTGGGCGACTGATAGCTCGCTAGCCCCAACCTCATTGCAAGAGCGAAGTTGGAGCCAGTGTCGCGTCGACCATGAAATGACGGCTCAATGCCATGCGGCGTACGAGGGGCTTTAGCCGCAATATTTTCAAGGTTAGCCGCGGCTAAAGCTCACAAAAAGCGACAGATTATTTGTGTCGCGCCACTAAGCAGAACAGCGGCGAGAAACCGCTAAGCTGCGTACCAAACATCAGCAAAACCAGGCGGTACCTCCCAGTCCTGTAGCAATTCGGCGTGAGCCTGCTCGAATTCGCTGATGATCACATCCATCGGTTTCTGATTGCTCGCAGCATTCGTATAGTTCGGCACGATCAGCTCACTGAAACTCAAGCCCAAGTCACCTTGCTGATAGTCGACCACATTGATTTCAGCGAATGACGTCTGCCCGTCGTCCAATAGGAAACTCGCCGATATATTCAGATCAGAACCCCATAAGCTGTAACGAATGATGAACTCAGCGCCCATGCTTTCATCCAGCAGGGGCCAAACACCGCTCAATCCTGGAGAGTAATTCATGGGGCTGGGCTGCACCGGATGCAGATAGGCGGTCTGCCCGTCTGACAACGCAATGGATTGCCCTGTGGCACCCGCTACCTGTGCTTTGAGCATCACGCCGCCTCCCAGGACGAACATACTCCCGGAATCGGCCATGGGTAAGCGGATCACCAGCCTGTCATCCGCATCGACGTCCATTAGAGTGTTCGAGCCCTGACCAACGATAAATGTGTCTGCCCCACCGCCGCCCCACAGAGCGTTCTGCCCATCTCCCGCGTCGATGATGTTGTCGAAGGCATTGCCCACTAGCACGTCATCGAACATGGTACCTACGATATTGCCCACCCCAAGCAGAGACAGCGAACCTATAACTGGTTCCTGTTCCTGTTCCTGTTCCTGTTCCTGTTCCTGTTCCCAAACGATTGTCCGATCCTGATTCATGCTCAGCGTAATACCAGCCTGGTAGTTGGAAAAATCCACGGTATTGCCATAGACGCCCTGCTCTCCAAAATCGATCTTGAGGTCCGTATCAAACTGAACCGACTGCGTCATACTTAACCAATCAGAGGCGGCCGATCCAAGCAGGCCTTCAATGGAGTAGGCGAAAAGTTGATCCTGCTCCTCCGCTGCTGCAGAGATTGGCTGGACGATGGCATAGCGCCAGGCGCCAGGCATCGACTCGTCTGGATTGCTCTCCAGTGTGATGTGCAGTCCGCTAGTGAACCCGCTGTAGCTAAGCAGATCAGCATGCTCGGAGCCCACGAGGTTGCGAACGCCCCCCACCTGTAGCGTCGCGATCCCGCTCTGCCCCTGATGTTCCTTTTGCAACCCCATGGTTAACCAACCATGTTCGGATATACCCAACTGGACGCCGCTCTGTTCTTCGGAAGTGCCCACCGCCCCAGCCGGCTGATAAGCAGAGAAATCCAGGGTATTGCCTTCATCGCCTTGCCCGGCCAGATCAACCAGAATGTCTGATCGGGAGCGAATCGGGTGCAGAACGCTCAATCGATCCGATTCCGACGAGGCTTCCAGATGCTCCACCGAATAGACGAAGGCCATTTCGCCCTCAGGGACGACAATCCTCTCTTCACCATCCACCGTCTCCTGTCGAACGATAGAATACCGCCATGGGTATAGGGCGCTGCCGCTGAGCGCCTCCAGCGTGATATTCAGTGAATGTAATACTTCACTCTGGGCATAAATCAGCTTGTCGTGGCCCGTGCCACCATCGATCAATGCGCTGCCACCGAAGTCCGCATAAGGCGGCACGTAGATGGTGTCGTCACCCTCTCCGGCATGGATGATGAAATGCTCGTCCGGAGTCGGCCAGTAATCATCAATAACATCATCCTTAAGGCTACCCACCCTGATCCCAAGATCGCTACCCAAGTAGGTCGCCGCACTGACGAAGGGCAGCAGGTCACCTGCCGTGAACGCATGTCCCCCAGGCAATGCATAGACTCGGGTGACATAGTCATGGGTGGCCTGGATCAGGTCGCTCTGATCGCTATCGAGGGTCGATGGCCACCAGGCCTGGAACTGCTGCCATAGGCTGTATTGCTCGACGGTTTCCTGGTGCGCCTGCAAAGCGGCGAACAGGTCATAACTGCCGTCAAAATGCTTGATAGTGCGCTGCAACGAATCGCCATTGCCCACCCCGATTGTGGCCGTGACCGCGTTCTCGTCCAGCAGCCACTCCTCAAAGAAGCGGTCGTAGCCGAGAAAGGGAAACAACAGCGTGCCGGCCCAGCCGGTGTAGTCGCCACCAGGATAGTGCTGCGCATTCTCGAACACCAGCCGCGCCGACTCCCCGGCATCCACCGCGCCGATGCCCTCGATGGACGGCAGCAGGCCGTCATTGCGAAGAATCCGATCGACCAGCGTCAGGCCGATGGCATTGGAGGCCTCGTTGACCTGGCCCGTCACATCGCTCGCCTCGCCGAAGCGCAGGCGGTGCTGGTTGGCCGTGTAGTTGTGGATATAGGTGGCGAATACTCCCTCGCCCCCATTGACGTCCCGCGCGCCGTCGATCCAGGTGTAGACCTTGAGGTATTCCGTGGTG
Organism: Pseudomonas cuatrocienegasensis; assembly: GCF_900110925.1. Taxonomy (GTDB): domain Bacteria; phylum Pseudomonadota; class Gammaproteobacteria; order Pseudomonadales; family Pseudomonadaceae; genus Aquipseudomonas; species Aquipseudomonas cuatrocienegasensis. The sequence continues at coordinate 18,468 of NZ_FOFP01000019.1, forward strand.
TAGGCCGCCGGGTCGTCGCCCTGTCCGGGTGGCGGCATAAAGCTCAGCAGCTTGTCGTAGAGCGGTTGTGCCAGACCGGATTGGGTGGCTGTGACCTCATATTGTGCTCTCATCTCAACCAAGAGTTGCTCCAACTCCTGGCGCTGCTCAAGCGTCAGAGTGAAGCCCAGGTTGCCATATGCATAGTTCTGATGAGTGCTCATTGTCGATCCTCCTGACCCGCATTGTCGTCTTGCCACTTGTAGTCGGTCACCACCGCCTGCTCGATCTGCTCGCGCAGCATCCTGTCGAACTCGATCACCTCTTCCAATGGAATGAACTTCGTGTTGAAGCGATAGCGAAGATTGACGGTAGGCAGCACCTTGTAGTCCACATCGCAAACGGCTCCTGCCGGAATATCCGGCATGCAGTCGACGATAAAGGTCTGCCCTAAAGGCATCTCATAAGCCTTAGGATCCGCTCGATACACACCGACTTCTTTACGCCCCACGTAATCATTCTCCGGACCATCCGTCACAAGGCACCCTTGCAATCCGTTGGACAGGCTCACTCTTTTCGGGCGGCGCTCACATGCGAGCGCATAGTAATTTTCAGCACTCTGGAACCATCCAGGCCGCTCATAAGAATCCCGTCTGGCCCTACTCAGGCCGATCGACCGCAGTTGCGAGGTGGAAGGTTGCTTGCGGTCGCGCAACCAGGCGGTAATGGCGAAGTCGGTCATCACCCCCTGCTTAGCCAGTGGATGCCCCGAACAGCCCGGCGGCTGGCTGGCATCCGGCGGCGTCGGCAGCGGCCAATCGGGAAGCGGCGCGCTGGTAATGTTCAGCGTGCGCAGCGGCACGCGCAGTACGGCTTCGCCCAGGGACAGATAAGCTTTGCCCTCGGGATCCGGCTCGGGGCATTTCTCCGGCTCGAACACCACGGCGCCCACCTGGCCAGCCTGCAGACAAGCGAGCAGTATCAAGGCCCGCCAAAGAGGCCGCCTTATACGAGCTGCAACTTCGAAGCGCTGCCGAGTACTCATTTTTGATCCTCCTGATCTGCCTTGTCGTCTTGCCACTTGTAGTCGGTCACCACCGCCTGCTCGATCTGCTTGCGCAGCATCTTGTCGATCTCGATTACCTCCTCCAGGGGTATGCGCTCCGGTGTAAATCGATACACTAGGTTGACGGTGGGCAGCACCTTGTAGCCAACCTTGCAAACGGCCCCTCTTGGAATATCCGGCCAGCACTCCATAATGAAGGTCTGACCGAAGGGCATCGCATAGATATGCGGCGCCGCGCGGTAGGTACCAACTTGGTCACGATCCGGACGTTCGGGATTCTTGTCCGGCAGGCACCCCAGCAACCCATTGGCCAACGCCATATGTCGCGTTAGCCGGTCACAACTGGGATCATAGGAGTCGCTCTGGAAACGTCCATAAAAATCCCGACGTGCCCAAATCAGCCTGATCTCCCGCAGCGGCGAGGTGGAAGGTTGCTTGCGGTCGCGTAGCCAGGCGCTGAAGGAAAAGTTGATGATCAGGCTCTGCTGCGCCAGCGGGTTCCCCGAACAGCCCAACGGCTGGCTGGCATCCGGCGGCGTCGGCAGCGGCCAGTCCTGACGCGGCTTGTGAGTGATACTCAGCGTACGCAGCGGTATGCGCAGCACCGTCTCGCCCAAGGACAGATAAGCCTTGCCCTCGGGATCCGGTTCAGGGCATTTTTCCGGCTCGAATACCATGGCTCCAACCGGCATGGCCCAAAACAAGAAAAGCATCACAGCTCCTGCTCCCAAACGACTCATCCTGAGCAGCTCCCTGTAAAGCAGAAACGTAAATAATAATCATACTCATATTCTCATCTGTCAATCCTTCGCCCTATGGGCATCTCAGAGAACCTCCAAAATCTATCATCGTCTTTACAATCTGAGCCCCTCGTACCACAGGGCTCCAACCCATGCTTAGCCTATTTGCCGACCAGAAACTCGACAGCCTGGACGCCCCACTGGCAGTGCTGAACAAGCATGTCGACTTCGGCCTCATGGCCGAGAAAATCGACCGCTGGGGACCTCGCCCGAGTCGCGCGCAAAGACGGACCTCATTGCGCGTCTACTGGTCTCGCAGCAGTTGTACGACCTGCCCGACGAGCGGGTGGAGCTCCAACTACTCGATCGCATGAGCTTTCAGCGCTTTGTCGGGCTGAATAATTCAGCGCGTGTGCCGGGTCGCACCGAGATCGCCTACAAAGCTCCCTCTCCGATGCCGAAACCCATGTACACGAAGCCCTGCGCCAGCAAGCTCTACAGAGCATCAGCCAACTGACGCCGGGTGCTGGCAAACCCATGCCGGTGCTGCCCGCACAGCGGCAGCAAACTGCAGGCGTTTACCGAGATCGTCACAGAGCTTTTAGAGAACCGCCACAAAGCACCGGTGTTCAGCCAGTTCGTCGACCACCAGGCCATCGTGCGTGCCTGGCTCGACCGGCAAGACATCCACTACCAGTACCTGGATGGCGCCCCCCCGGCCAAGGAGCGGCACAAACGCGTCAACGCCTTCCAGGCTGGCGAGGGCGACATCTTCCTGATCAGCCTCAAGGGAGGCGGCAGCGGCCTCAACATCACCGCCGCCGACTACGTCATCCACCTCGCCCTCTGGCGGATCACGGCCGTGGAAGACCAAGCCAGCGATCGCGCCCGCCGCATAGGCCTGCAGCGCCCCGTGACCATCTACCAACTGGTCTCCGAAAACACCATCGAAGAGCAGATCGTCGCCCTGCATGCGCGCAAACGCGACCTGGCCGATAGTCTGCTGGAAGGCGGTGAACTGAGTGGCAAACTGGATGCCGATGCGTTGTTGCAACTGCTGCGCGCAGACTCGGCATAATCAGGTCTGCGTATTGAAGTGCCGGGGCTGCCTGCCAGGACCGCTTATCGTGCGTCGGTCCTGCAACACTGCGGAAGCGCCGGGGCGGCGCCCGCTGGTATTCTGGCACGACTTATCGAACACGTTGTCTGAAAACACTCGCTCCCATCATCAAGGATTCCCGATGACTCTCAACGAACTCAACAACCTACCCGGCGTCACCGCTCAACCCGACAGCGCGACCCACGAGTACGTGTACAACCACACCATGATCCGCGTGAAGGACCTGAGCCAATCGCTGGACTTCTACACCCGCGTACTGGGCTTCACCCTGCTGGAGAAGAAGGACTTCCCCAAGGCCGAGTTCAGCCTGTACTTCCTGGCTTTGATAAAAGATAAATCGCAGATACCAACAGACCCTATCGAACGCCACCAGTGGCGCAAGTCGATCCCTGGCCTGCTCGAACTGACCCACAACCACGGCACTGAAAACGATCCCGACTTCAGCTACCACAGCGGCAACAGCGACCCGCGCGGCTTCGGTCACCTGTGCGTAGCCGTACCGGACATCCATGCTGCCTGTGAGCGCTTCGAAGAGCTCGGCGTAACCTTTCAGAAGCGCCTGAGCGACGGCAGCATGAAAGACATCGCCTTTATCAAAGACCCGGACGGCTACTGGGTAGAGATCATCCAGTTCACCCCGGTGAGCTGACGCAATAACGCCCGGCCCTTGCAGGCCGGGCAACCGCTTAACGCAGGTCGGCGGTCAGCTCCGGCGCACCGAATGCGGCCAGGTCTGCGTTGGACTGTTGCAGGTAGACCCGCCAGAACTGCTCCAGCCGCTGCAGGGTACTACCCGAGCGGTAAGCGCCCTTGCTATCGCCGGCGACCAGCCCGGCACCATGCACATAGACCCGTGCACCGGCGAAATCGGCGAGCAGATTCTTCTGCTGCACCTTCTTTAACTCGGCCTCAGGGTCGATGTCACGAATCCGGTTGCTCTGGTAGAAACTGCCAAAATCGCTGTTCTCCAGCATGTCCGATACCAGTAGCACGACGCGCTCCTGGCTGGGGCGGCTGGCCAGGTCTTCGGCGATCTTGCGCAAACTGCCGAAGATCTCGCTACGCGCAATTTCCTCACCCGGTTTACCGAAGCTGCCCACGAACTGCTGGCCAAAGGTCTTCTGGAAGAACGCGGCCTGCTGTTGCAGGCAGGCATCGAGCTGCTTGAGGCTTTTGCTGCCAATGCTGTTGCGCACCTTGCCCTGCAAAGGCACATCGAGCAGGCCGGCAAACTGCAGCTTCATGTAATGGTTCTGCAGAAAAGCCGAAAACTGGTAGAGCCGCACGCTATCCCCCGGCCGCACGTAGCGCATGGCGTGGTCCCAGGCACTGCGTTGCAGCGCCTGGGACATCTGCACAGTCTCGTCGATAATCACCACCAGCTCGCGCCCGGAAGGTGCAGGCTGCTGCTGGCTGAGCTGCGCATAGGGGTAGCAGCCCGGAATATCGTTGCGCTCATCGGCCGCCTGGGCAGCCATTGGCAGCAACCCCACGACCAGCAAAGGAAGCAGTCGGCGCATATCAGGCGCCTGCCTTGGCACGTTTGATCGCGCTCTGGACTTTTTGCTTGCTCAGCAACACCGTCTGATCCAGCCCCAACTCTTGGGCGATGCTGGTCAACTCCTCGACGGAATACTGCGTCAGGTCGCCCAGACTGGCGATCAACTCGCCCTGATCAGCCGAGGCCGGCTCGGCTACCACGGGCGCAGCGGGCGCAGGCGGAGCGCTCGGGGCAACGGCCACTGGCACCACAACCGCCACCGGGGCGCTGGGCGCAGCAGCGGGCGCGCCGGCAAGAATCGCCTCGCGCTCACGCTGCAAGGCTACGTCGCGGCGCAGCTTGTCCAACTCAGCCTGTTCGGCACGCGCGCTATCCTCCTGGCGTTTACGCTCCGCGTCGTCCTGCGTGCGCGCCTTGCTGGCTTCGCTCTCACGCACGAACAGGGCAAAGCTGCGGCGATCACCGCGCTCTGTACTGGCACCCAGGGCATGGCGGTGCTCAATGCGCTCTTGCAGGCTGCTCAGTTGTGCTTCTGCATCGCGCGCCACTTGCTCACGCTTGAGTTCATGGTAGGCGGCGAACTCGCCGGCACTGCTGAAACCGGTGATGTAGCCAGCGGCTTCCTTGGACTGGATACCCGCAAAAGAGCGGAACATACCGATCAGTACACCGATGATCTGCACGCCGACGAAAATCACCGAGAGGATGATAAAGGTCAGCTTGTAGGCAAAGATGCGGTCGTCGGCAATTTCACTGGCAGCGCGCTCATCAGCCTGCTGGCCATCGGCCTGCGCCTCTTCCGGCAGCTCGAAGGGCGAGTCGGACGGGCTGGCGAAGGGGGATGCCTGCTCACTGCTGGCGAACGGCGAGGCGTTGACCTGCTGGGTTTCCATCTCATTGATGGTCGAGGAGCGGATCAGGTAGGCGCCGACCGCGAAAACCCCGATCAGCACGATGGCGATGATGGTTTTCCACCAGACCGGGGTCACCGTCGCGTTGTGCTGCACCCGGTTGATGATGTGCAAGTACTTCGGTTGGCCGTCATCGAGAGTGGTGTGGTCGAGGTCTACCCGGCTGTCGGACTGCAGCTTTTGTGCGTCGTTGTCACGTTTGGCCTGCATGTGCCACAGGCGCGCCTTGCTGACCAGGCCATTCTTGTGGATCTCGGCGCCCATGAGGTGCGTGGCCGGGACCAGAATGGTACCGATCAGCAGGGAGACGATGATGGCCGAGAACTCGGCCTGGTTAGCCGAAATGTTGGTGGCAATAAACGGCGACAGCACCAGGGCAAAGATGAAGGCTTCGAGAATCACCAGAAAGATGCTGGCAATCCACAGCACCATCCCGGTGGGCTTGCGACCGCGCTCCTCGACCTTGTTCAGGTAGTTCGCGCACTTCTCATAGAAGGTCGCATCCTTGTTCACCCGCTCATAGAAACGGTGGTACTTGGCGCACAGCTCACGCTCGGTCTTGTACCAGGTGGTGCTGCTGCCGGCCTCGCGGTCTTCGACCTGGGCACGGCCCGAAGCGCGGGCGACGTAGCCGAACACGGGCAGGGAGCAGCCGACATTGAGGAAGAAGTACTTCACCTCATCCCACCAGCGAATGATGACGATGGTCAACACCATCAACCCCACCAGTGGCCAGACAACGTAGCGGTAGGCGGCCAGCGCCGTGGCCAGTGTTTCGAACAGTTCCATCGTTTCTCCCAGACTCAGCTGCGCACGGGTGTGTAGGTTGCGGCGAAGGGTTCTCCGCCATTCTGGTAATACAGTTTGCCGGCAAGGCTCTTGTCACCCGCCTTGCGGATCACCACATCGACACAGGACACCGGGGCCTGCGCCGAGGGCTCGACGAACACGCGGTAGAGCACTGCGTTCTCGCCCTCGTAGGTATTGGCCGAGGCGCTGAGCGTGTGGCTGGCCTTGCCTTTGTTCTGCGCGTAGTCACGGGTCACGTAGACCTTGGGGGCCTGGGCCAGGGCAGCGTTTTCCCGCAACACGGCCACCGGCGACAGCGTCACCAGATGGCCATTGACCAGGCCTGCCCAGGCACGCCCGTTCATACCGGGCAGGTACTCGCGCGTGGCATGCGACTGAAGCGTCTCGCCGGTAGCCAGGCTTTTTACCTCGCCGCTCAGGCGCAGGCTGTCCTGAGCACAACTGCTCATTGGTATCTCGTTTGCGTAAGCCTTGGAAACCAATGCGAAACCACCACTTTTCGGGGTGATCTGCTGGGCCAGATCCCAGGGTACGCTGGCCGCAGGCTGGCCGCCGAAGTCCACGACGGCCTGGCTGCGCTGCACTGCAGGCTTGGCGGCAGTGGGGCTGGGCGCAGGGCGGGCGGCACGGGGCTTAGCCTCGGTCGTGGTGCCATGGGCCAGGTAGCGGGGGTTGTTCTGCTCGGCGTTGACGCGCTGTACCAGCATGGCGCGGTCGTTCACCTCGACGATTTCCACGCGCCGATTCTGGCCGCGCAGCAGCGGGTCACCATTGTCCGCAACCGGGCGAGAGGCGCCGGCGCCTTGGAAATACATGCGTTCGCGGGCGATGCCCTGCTCCGCGAGAATGCTGGCCACGGCACGCGCACGCTGCTCGGACAGCGCCTGGTTACCGGCGGCAGTTCCGGTCGCATCCGTGTGCCCGACCACCAGAATGGCGCTACTGCTCTGCTTGCCTGGCTCACCGGCAAAGGCACTGGCCAGCTTACGCACCTGGCGCTCGCCGTCGACGCTCAAGCGCGCGCTGCCGACGGGAAACATGCCTTGGTCTTCAATCTGCGCGACTATGCCGGCTTCCTTGGGCGCCGCGCTGGGTGTGGCCCCTTGCACTTGCAGGGTTTCCACCTGCATCTTCAGGTTCTCTTCACGCGCCAGTTTTTCCAGGCGGTCCAGCTTGCCCTTGTAGAGCAGCGCCAGGCCACAGCCGGCAGCCGCACCCGCCGCCGCGCCACCGACAATAGCGCCGCTGTCACCTTTGGTCAGGGCTCCGACCGCAGCACCGGCAAAGGCCCCCATCACACCACCGGCGACACAGTTGATGGTGGGGCTGTTGTTCTTGGCAAAGTTGTCGACAGAGGCGCAGCTGGTCGTCAGCAAACTGATGGCGAGCGCCAGCGTAGTAGCGCGCAAAGGGCGCGAAACCGAAGGATAGGAAACAGTCGAAGGCAAGAAGGTAGCTCCCAAAGCAGGCTGAGCGCTTCAGGGCAGGCCAATTGAGCAGAGCATCAATGACTTCGTCCATGAAACGTCGAATAACACGAACCGCATCCTCTGCGGCCGCAGGATTTCATCACAGCAATAATGGCAATTCAATGGCGCCTTGAAATTAACCGCGTTTGTGCCATGTCTCGAAGCCATACGCCGGCGTGGTGTCCGTCGCGGCATGGGCGTCCTGCTCGACCAAGTGCCAGTGCGCCTCGTCCACCTCGGGAAAGTACGCATCGCCCTCAGGGCTGAGGTCAACACGAGTCAGGTACAGGCGCGCGGCCTGGGCCAGGCCCTGGGCGTAGAGTTGGGCGCCACCGATCAGCATCAGCTCGCTGGCGCCGGTCTCGCGGGCCCACTGGTCGGCGCGGACGATAGCGGCATCCAGGGAAGGAAAGACTTCGGCGCCGTCGAGCTGCAGCCCTGGCTGGCGGCTGACCACCAGGTTGAGCCGACCCGGCAGCGGGCGGCCGAGCGAATCCCAGGTCTTGCGGCCCATGATGATCGGCTTGCTCAGGGTCATTGCCTTGAAGTGCTTGAGGTCCGCTGGCAGGTGCCAGGGCAGTTGGTTGTCGCGGCCAATCACGCGGTTGCGCGCGAGAGCGGCGATCAGGCAGAGAGGTAGGGTCGTATTCATGGCGCGAGCATAGCAGCGGGCTTGTCTGAACGTCATCCAGACGTCACTGTGGCACGTCAGGATGACCCGCCAATAGCCACCCTTCAGGAGAAAGCCCCATGCGCATCGTTCTCAGCCTGCTGGCGCTGCTGCCCTTTACCCTCCACGCCGCCAACGCGGCGCCCAGCAGCACTCCAGCCATCGCCCCCGAGCCGCACCCGCTGATCATCGCCCACCGCGGCGCCAGCGGTTACCTGCCTGAACACACCCTGGCCAGCTATGCCCTGGCGGTGTTGCAAGGCGCCGATTACATCGAGCCGGACCTGGTGATGACCCGCGACGGTCAACTGGTCGCCCGCCACGACAACGAGCTGGGCATGACCACCGACGTCGCCAACCGCCCCGAATTCGCCGCGCGCAAGCGCACCCAGGTGGTCGATGGCGAATCCCTGAGCGGCTGGTTCAGCGAAGACTTCACCCTGGCCGAACTGAAAACCCTGCGCGCCATCGAGCGCATCCCCGCGACTCGACCCGGCAATGCGCGCCTGGATGGCAGCCTGCAGATCCCCACGCTGCAAGAGATCATCGACCTGGTGCAGGCGCTGCAAACCAGTCAGGGCCGCCCCATCGGCCTGTACATCGAAACCAAACACCCCACGCACTTCCAGAGCCTGAACCTGGCCATGGAAAAACCGCTGGTCGAAATCCTCAGCCGCAACGGCTATGACCGGGCCGAGGCACCGGTGTATATCCAGTCGTTCGAGGTGGACAACCTCAAGGCCCTCAGCCAGCTCACGCCCCTGCGTCTGGTGCAGCTGTTGTGGGTCAAGGGCCAGCCCTACGATCAGCAACAACGCGGTACTAGCCTGGACTACGCGCAGATGACCAGCGCCGAAGGCCTCAAAGCCATCGCCCAGTACGCGGCCGGCGTCGGCCCGGAAAAAAGCCAGGTCATCGCCCCCGATGCCAGCGGCAAACTCGGCACCCCGAGCAACCTGGTGCGCGACGCCCACGCCGCCGGGCTCAAGGTGCACCCCTATACCTTCCGCGCGGAAAACCAGTTTCTCCCCGCCGCCCTGCGCAGCTCGGCCAATGACCGTGAGCGCGGCGACATCGAAGCGGAACTGCGGGCCTTTCTCGCCGCCGGCATCGACGGTGTGTTTATCGACCAGCCGGATATCGCCGTGCGCCTGCGCGACGCACGCTGAAACGAGGCGCGCCGACCACAGGGGTGCACGCGGACCACGGTCAGCGGTTATGCTCGACGCCTGATATGACGACGAGATGCCGCGTGACCGAGACCACCACGCCCCTTCAACGCCTCTGGCTCTGCGAAGCGATCCGCCTGCGTGAAGAATATGCAGGCCCCCTGGAAGACAGCGAAGCCAACCGCCAGGCCCGCGCCCAGGGCAGCGACCTGGCCAGCCGCATTCAACTGCGTGCGCTCTGGCTGGCTCGCCGCGACGGTCAGCAGCGGGCGCAACTGCACTGGTTGCAAGGCGCCCGATTGGCCCTGTTGCTGCTGGCGCTGCTGGCCCTGGCCAGTGGCGCCGGGCTCGCGGTGGCGGCACTGGGCGACGGTCAGCGGCCGGTCAATGTGTTCTGGGCCCTGGGCAGCCTGCTCGGCCTCAACCTGTTGCTGCTCGTGGGCTGGGCCATTGGCTGGCTGTTCAGCGCCGACAGCGGCGGGCCCCTGGCGCGCCTGTGGCTCTGGCTAAGCGAAACCCTGGCGCGCGATGCCCAGGCCGCGCAGTTGGCCCCCGCGCTGTTGATTCTGCTCGGGCGCCAACGCCTGGAGCGCTGGGGCCTGGGCGTGCTGGTCCATGGCCTATGGCTGCTGGCCCTGCTCTCGGCCCTGACCACCCTGCTGGTTCTGCTCGCCACGCGGCGCTACGGCTTTGTCTGGGAAAGCACGTTGCTCGGCGGTGATACCTTTATTCAACTGACCCAAGCCCTTGGCACCCTGCCCGCCCTGCTCGGCTTCAGCCTGCCAGATGCCGAGCTGATCCGCGCCAGCGGCGACAGCGCCCTGAACAGCGAAGCCGCACGGCTGAGCTGGGCCGGCTGGCTGGTCGGCGTGCTGCTGATCTACGGCATCCTCCCGCGCTTGCTGCTGTTGGGCCTGTGCCTGTGCCTGTGGCGCCGCGGCGTGGCCGGCTTGAGCCTGGACACCAGCCTGCCCGGCTACAGCCTGCTGCGCGAACGCCTGCAGCCAAGCAGCGAGCGCCTGGGCATTCGCGATGCGGCGCCGGCGCAATTACACCAGCCCCTCGCCGGCGCCAGTACGCTGGACAGTCAGGGCGCCGTGCTGGTGGCCATCGAACTCGACCCGGCGCGTACCTGGCCGCCCGCCCTGCCGCGCGGCGTGGCCGATGCCGGGGTGATCGACAGTCGCGAACAGCGCCGCCAACTGCTCGACCAGCTCACCCGCTTCCCCCCGGCTCGCCTGGTGATTGCCTGCGACCCACGACGCTCGCCAGACCGCGGCAGCCTGGCGCTGCTCGGTGAACTGTCGCGCAGTGCCAGCGCCACCCGCGTCTGGCTGCTGCAGCCGCCCGCTGGCGAAGCCCTCGACAGCGCGCGCCTGGGCGACTGGCACCAGGCGCTGGATGCACTGCAGCTAAAACACAGTGATACGGCGCCCCTAAGCTGGCTGGAGACGGGCCATGATTGAGCACAACAGCCCAGCATTCATCGAACTGCGTAGGGTGGATGACGCCTTTCTCATCCACCACCTTTGCTGGTGGATGGATAAAGCGTCATCCACCCTACGGAGCCCACGATGAGCAATCCACTCACCCTGGCCCTGGTCGGCCACACCAACGTCGGCAAAACCTCGCTACTGCGCACCCTGACCCGTGACGTCGGCTTTGGCGAGGTGTCGCACCGCCCCAGCACCACCCGGCATGTCGAGGGCGCGCGCCTGTCGGTGGACGGCCAGGCGCTGCTGGAGCTGTACGACACGCCCGGCCTGGAAGACGCCATCGCACTGCTCGACTACCTCGAGCGCCTCGACCGCCCCGGCGAACGCCTGGACGGCCCGGCCCGCCTGGCGCGCTTTCTTGACGGCAGCGAGGCGCGCCAACGCTTCGAGCAGGAGGCCAAGGTGCTGCGCCAACTGCTCGCCTCGGATGCCGGCCTGTACGTGATCGATGCCCGCGAGCCGGTGCTGGCCAAATACCGCGACGAGTTGGCCATCCTCAGCATGTGCGGGCGGCCGCTGCTGCCGGTGCTCAACTTCGTCGCCGGCCAAGGCCACCGTGAAAGCGAATGGCGCGAAGCCCTGGCGCGCCTCGGCCTGCACGCCCTGGTGCGCTTCGACAGCGTGGCGCCACCGCTGGATGGCGAACGACGCCTGTACGAAAGCCTCGCCCTGCTCCTCGAACACGCCCGCCCCGCCCTGCAACGGCTGATCGACGACCACGAGGCCCAGCGCCAGGCACGCCGCCAGAGTGGCGCGCGACTGATCGCCGACCTGCTGCTCGACTGCGCCGCCTGCCGGCGCAGCGTTGCCGCCGAGCCCCAGCGCGAACAGGCCGCGGTGATCGCCCTGCGCGACAGCGTGCGACAGCGCGAACAACGTAGCGTGGAGGCCCTGCTGCGCCTCTACGCCTTCCGCCCCGACGATGCCCAGGCCGGCGAGTTGCCGTTGCTCGACGGGCGCTGGGGCGATGACCTGTTCAACCCGGAAACCCTGCGCCAGTTGGGCGTGAATGTCGGCGGTGGCATGGCAGCCGGCGCGGCGACGGGCCTCGGCGTCGACTTGCTGGTCGGCGGCCTGACCCTCGGTGCGGCGGCGGCCGTGGGCGCACTGGTCGGCGGTGGCGCACAAACCCTGCGCCGCTACGGCGCGCGCCTCAAAGGCAAGTTCAAGGGCCAGCGCGAGCTGACCGTCGACGATGCCGTGCTGCGCCTGCTCGCCCTGCGCCAGCAGCAACTGTTGCACGCCCTCGACAGCCGCGGCCACGCCGCCCTCGAACGCATCCAACTGGCCGCTCCGCAGGATGCCGTTTGGCGCGAAGGCCAATTGCCCGAGGCCCTGCACAAAGCCCGCGCCCACCCCGAGTGGTCGAGCCTGAACAACGCGCCGCAACTGAACGAACGCGAACGCCAGGCCCAGCTCGACGCCCTCAGCCAGACGCTGATCGCCGGCGGCTAGTGTTCTGCCTACGCGTTATTGTAGGGGGCGCGCACCAAGAGTCGTGCAGCCTGCGGCGGTGCGCACGGCGTACCCTACGGCTCTAGCGATAAGTCTCAGCGCCTGGCCAGGCTGGTCCACAGGGTTGCGGCCACGATCAGCAGCCCGCCCAGCCAGGCCTGCACGCTCAACTGCTCACTCAACCAAAGCACCGCGAACAACGCGCCGAACAACGGCTCGCTGCCCATCAGCAAGGACACCCGCGTCGGGCTGCTGCGGCGCAGGGCGTAGTTCTGCACAAAGAAGGCAAACAGCGTGGCGAAGAACACCAGATACAGCGTGCCGATCCAGAACGCCGGCGCCACCGGCAAGGCGGGCAGCCCCTCTGGCAACGTCAGCACGCCGAGCAACAGGCAGCCGAAACCGATCACCCCGGTCTGCACCGCCGTCAGCGCCAGCGCCGGCACCTGGGTGTGGGCGGTGAGCTTGCCGGTCAGGCAGACCAACAGGGCACGCAGCAGCGCAGCCAGTAGCATCAGCCCATCGCCCAGGTTGAACTGCAGCTCGACGCCACCGCTAAGCAACCAGGTGCCGAGCAGTGACAGCGCCACCGCCGGCAGCATGCGCGAGTCGGGGCGCCGATCGAGCATCAGCCACTCGACAAAGGGCGTGATCACCACGCACAGGCTGATCAGAAACGCCGCATTGCTGGCCGAGGTGTGCAGCACGCCATAGGTTTCGCACAGGAAGATCGCCAGCATCACCCCGCCCAGGGGCACCCCCGGCGCCCAGGCCTGGCGCCCCTCACCGCGCAACTGCGGCAGCAGGATAAGAAAGGTCAGGCAAAAGCGCACCGCGAGAAAACCCAGCACCGGATAAAAGACCAGCGCCTGTTTGGCCACACCGTAACTGGTGCCCCACACCAGGGCGACCAGCAGCAACAGCAGGTCACTGGCCTGCAACAGGCGGGAAGGGGATCGGCTGATCAGGGTGGTCATGGCGGCTCCGCAACAAGGACAAGTACGCCATTGTCGATTGAGTCCTGTAAAACGATAATCCAGCAACTCAACACAAGACTTATTCGCCATGAGCACAAATAACAGCGGCCATCTGCTGCCCTATATGGCCACCTTCGTGCGGGTGGTCGAGGCTGGCAGTTTCTCCGCCGCCGCGCGCCAGCAGGGCAGCACCGCCTCGGCGGTGAGCCGGCAGATCGCCCACCTGGAGCAGGCCCTCGGCCTACGCCTGCTGGAGCGCACCACGCGCCGGCTGCGCCTGAGCGAAGCCGGAGCCGAAGTCTTCGAGCGCTGCCGCGAGATGCTCGGCGCTGCCCAGGCGGCGCTGGATGTCGGCGAACGACTGATGAGCCACCCCCGCGGCCGCGTGCGCTTGAGCGTGCCCAAGGCCTTTGGCCGCTTTCTCGTGGCTCCGCTGATTCACGATTTTCTGCAGCGCTACCCGGAGGTCGAGGTCAGCCTCAACCTCAGCGACCGCAGCCCGGACCTGATCAGCGATCAGTTCGACCTGATCATCGGCATCACCGACCAGCCGCCCCCGGCACTGGCCGGGCGCCCGCTGTGCCAGGTGCAGCAACTGCTGTGCGCCAGCCCTGCCTACCTGCAGCAACACGGCACGCCGCAGCACCCGCAAGAGCTGGTGCGCCACGCCTGCCTGTACCTGGACGAAAGCGCCGATGACCACCGCTGGCATTTCAGCAAGAGCGCGGAGCAATGCGTGGTCACGGTGAGCGGGCGCTTTGCCAGCAACCACAGCGAAGTGCGCCTGGGCGGCGCCCTGGATCACCTGGGCATCACCTGCCTGCCCCACTTCACCGCCGCCGCCGCGCTGGCCAGCGGCGAGCTGCTGCTGGTATTGCCCGAGTGGCGCTACACCGGCTCCTATCAAGGCACCGCCTGGGTGCTCTACCACCCCACCCGTCACCTACCGCCCAAACTGCGGGTGCTGATTGATCACCTGGCAGAAGGGCTGGGCAAGAATGCCTGAGCCGGGGTGACAGCGTCGTCCGCTCCCGGGTTACGCCTACGGCTAACCCAGGCTACAGATCAATGGCAGCTTTGTAGCCTGGGTGGAGCGTAGCGATACCCGGGGCCTCAGACCGCCACAGGTGCCGGGATATGCGGGTGAGCCTGGTAGCCGAGCAGCTCGAAGTCCTCAAAGCGGAAGGCGAACAGATCGGTCACGTCCGGGTTGAGCTTCATGGTCGGCAGCGGCAGCGGTTCGCGGGTCAGCTGCAGGTCGGTCTGTTCCAGGTGGTTGGCGTACAGGTGACAGTCGCCGCCGGTCCAGATGAACTCGCCCGGTTGCAGGCCGCAGACCTGGGCGACCATCAGGGTCAGCAGCGCGTAGCTGGCGATATTGAAGGGCACGCCGAGGAAGATGTCGGCCGAACGCTGGTACAACTGGCAGCTCAGCTTGCCGTCGGCGACGTAGAACTGGAACAGCGCATGGCACGGCGGCAGGGCCATCTGTTCGACCAGCGCCGGGTTCCAGGCAGAGACGATCAGGCGGCGCGAGTCCGGGTTCTTCTTGATCATCTCGATCAGCTTGCTGATCTGGTCGATCGACTCGCCATTCGGCGCCGGCCACGATCGCCACTGGTAGCCGTACACCGGGCCGAGGTCGCCGTTTTCGTCGGCCCATTCGTCCCAGATGCGCACACCGTTGTCTTTCAGGTATTTGATGTTGGTGTCGCCCTGAAGGAACCACAGCAGCTCGTGAATGATGGATTTCAGGTGGCACTTCTTGGTGGTCACCAGAGGGAAACCGTCGGCCAGGTTGAAGCGCATCTGGTGGGCAAACAGGCTGTAAGTGCCGGTGCCGGTGCGGTCCTGTTTGAAGGTGCCGGTCTCGCGCACCAGGCGCATCAGGTCGAGGTATTGTTTCATTGCACAGCCTCCTGCGCGGCCTGGCGTTTGTAGGCATAGGCGATCATGCCCAGGCCCGCGAGCACCATGGGCACACAGAGCACCTGGCCCATGGTCAACCAGCCCCAGGCCAGGTAGCCCAGCTGGGCATCCGGCACACGGACGAATTCGACGATAAAGCGGAAGATCGCGTAGCACACGGCGAACATACCGGACACGGCCATGGTCGGCCGCGGTTTGCGCGAGTAGAACCAGAGAATGGTGAACAGCGCCACGCCTTCCAGGGCGAACTGGTACAGCTGCGAGGGATGGCGTGCCAGTTGCTGCGGGTCGGTGGGAAAGACCATCGCCCAAGGCACGTCGGTGGCCTTGCCCCATAGCTCGGCGTTGATGAAATTACCGATGCGCCCGGCGCCCAGACCAATCGGCACCAGCGGCGCGATAAAGTCCATCAGCTCGAAGAAGCTCTTGTCGTTGCGTTTGCCGAACCACCAGGTGGCCAGCATCACGCCGATCAGGCCGCCATGGAAGGACATGCCACCCTTCCAGATCTCCAGCACCAGCAGCGGGTTGGCGATATAGGCCGACAGGTCGTAGAACAACACGTAGCCCAAACGGCCACCGAGGATCACCCCCATGGCCACCCAGAACACCAGGTCGGAGAGTTTTTCCTTGTTCCAGCTCGGCGCAAACGCATGCACCCGGCGCGAAGCCAGGAACCAGGCGCCGCCAATGCCGACCAGGTACATCAGGCCGTACCAGTGGATCTGCAGGAAACCCAGGTCAAGGGCGACCGGATTGATATTCGGGTAAGGCAACATGCGGATTCCTCAGAGCAAAAAATTCAGGCCAACACACACCAGCAGCAGGGCAAACAAGCGCCTGAGCAGCCGTGGCGACAATTTGTGCGCCAGGCGCGCGCCCGTTCGGGCGAAGAACACACTGGTCAGCGCGATACCCAACAACGCGGGCAGGTACAGGTAACCCAGGCTCCAGCCAGGTAGACGCGTATCGCCCCAACCCAACCACATAAAACTCAGCGCACCGGCCGCAGCAATCGGCCAGCCACAGGCCGAGGACGTGGCCACCGCCTGCTGCATGGGCACCCCACGCCAGGTCAGAAAAGGCACGGTCAGCGAACCACCGCCAATCCCGATGATCGCCGAGGCCCAACCAATCACCACGCCCGCCGCACTCAATACCGGCTTACCGGGGACCGCGCGGGCGACCTTGGGTTTCAGTTCCAGCGCCATCTGCAAGGCGATGCACAGGGCGAACACGCCGATGATCTTCTGCAGCACCTGCCCATCGATCGACTCCGCCGTGACGGCCCCCAGCGCTGCGCCGAAGACGATCCCCAGGGTCAGCCAGACGAAGATCGTCCAGCGCACCGCGCCGTGCCGGTGGTGCTCACGCACGGCGTTGATCGAGGTGAACAGGATGGTCGCTAGAGAGGTGCCCACCGCCATATGGGTCAGCACGGCAGTGTCGAAGCCCTGGGCGGTGAACGTGAAGATCAGCGCCGGCACGATGATCATCCCGCCGCCCACGCCAAACAGCCCCGCCAGCACACCGGCCGCGGCCCCCAGCACAATGTAGAGCGCAAAGACCATGAGGCCCCCTTAGGCAATGCAACATGGTAACGGAAGCCCGACCTGGGCTCCACGCTTGCGCGATGGATACCACTTCAGCCTTTGCGTACAGTGAGACTTTCCCCGGATGAGAGCCGCGCTGTGTTGAATACCCTGTATCTGCGTATCGCCTGCAACCACCTGCACATGCTGCACCTGGAGAGCAGCCGTGAGGTGGAAATACGGGCAGAGCCGCCGTTTAGTAATTCCCGGTTGTTAGTGGCCGACTTCAGCCTCGCCGAGCGCTTGCTCAAGCAGGCGGTGCAGGCGCTGTTGCCCAAGCGCTTTCTGCGTCTGAGTCTGGCACCGCGCCTGCTGATCCAGCCACTTGAGAGGCTTGAGGGTGGCCTGTCCATGGTTGAGGAACGCATTCTGATGGAGTTGGGACTGGGCAGCGGCGCACGCAAGGTACGGCTGTATATCGGCGAGCCGCTCGACGCAGACGGCGTGCGTGCGCAACTGGAACGACCATGTGCCTGATCGTCTTCGCCTGGCGCCCCGGCCATGCAGTGCCGCTGCTGGTCGCCGCTAACCGCGACGAGTTCTACGCCCGCCCGGCTGCTGCGCTGGCGGAGTGGGCGGATGCGCCGGGGCTGATCGCCGGACGCGACTTGCAGGCCGGCGGCACCTGGCTGGGTATTGGCCCTGGCGGGCGTTTTGCTGCGCTGACCAATATCCGTAACCCCAGCGCACCCCAGGGCCCGCGTTCGCGCGGTGAGCTGGCGCAGCGTTTCTTGTGCGGCGACCTTTCCCCTGAGCAATTTTTGACCACCTTACACGCCGAGCGCGACGCCTATGGCGGTTTCAATCTGCTGGTTGGCGATACCCAGCAGCTCTGGCACTTCAACGCCCACAGCGGTCAGGCCCAGGCGCTGCAGGCCGGCATTCACGGCATTTCCAATGCCGACCTCAACACGCCCTGGCCGAAGCTGCAGCGGGCCAAGGCCGCGTTCACTCAGGCGCTCGCCAGTAGCGGAGAGGCCGAGCTGTTCGCCCTGCTGGCCGATACCGCGAAGCCTGCGGATGAGCAGTTGCCGAGCACGGGTGTCAGCCTTGAGATCGAACGGCTGCTGGGCAGCGTATTTATCGCCAGCCCGACCTATGGCACCCGCGCCAGCACCCTGCTGTTCGTAAACGCGGATGGCTCACGGCGGCTAGTCGAGCGCAGCTTCGCCGCTGAGGGCGTACCTGTCAGCGAAGTAAGGATTGAGGTGTAGGGATTACGCTCGCGGGGCGCGGCCCACGGTCAGTGGCGCCTAGCAAGGAGTAGCCTGGGTTGAGCAACGCGATACCCGGGAGAAGGGGCCCCGGGTGTCGCTACGCTCGACCCAGGCTACCGAAGCCAACGCGGGCTATTAACGCTATTCGCCGTTGTGACTACGACTGAATATTCGACGCCGGGTTGATCATGCGGCCCAGGCCGAGGTTGCGCAGGGCCAGTTGCAGGGTGCTGTGGATCACCTGCGGATTATCGATGGTCATTACCTGCGCCAGCAACTCACGGGCGCGGCCCAGGCTGATCTGGCGCAGCAGCCACTTCACCTTGGGCAGGTTGGTGGCGTTCATCGACAGGCTGTCGAACCCCATGGCCATCAGCAGCACGGCGGCGCTCGGGTCGCCGGCCATCTCGCCGCAGATGCTCACCGGTTTGCCCTCGGCATGGGCATCGGCGACCACCTTGCACAGCGCCTGCAGCACGGCCGGGTGGAGGAAGTCGTAGAGGTCGGCGACCCGCGGGTTGTTGCGGTCTACGGCCAACAGGTATTGCGTCAGGTCATTCGAGCCGACCGAGAGAAAGTCCACCTGGCGGGCCAGCTCGCGGGTCTGGTAGACCGCGGCGGGAATTTCGATCATCACGCCAATCGGCGGCAAAGGCACGTCGGTGCCTTCGTCACGCACCTCGCCCCAGGCGCGGTGGATCAGGTGCAGGGCTTCTTCGAGTTCCTGAATCCCGGAAATCATCGGCAGCAGAATACGCAGGTTATCCAGCCCTTCGCTGGCCTTGAGCATGGCGCGGGTCTGCACCAGGAAGATTTCCGGGTGGTCGAGGGTCACGCGAATGCCGCGCCAGCCGAGGAAGGGGTTTTCTTCCTTGATCGGGAAATACGACAGCGACTTGTCGCCGCCGATGTCCAGGCTGCGCATGGTCACCGGCAGCGGATGGAAGGCCTGCAACTGCTCGCGGTAGATCGCCAGTTGCTCCTTCTCGCTGGGAAAGCGCTCCTTGATCATAAAGGGCACTTCGGTGCGGTACAGGCCGACACCTTCCGCACCGCGCTCCTGGGCGCGCTTCACATCGGCCAGCAGGCCGGTGTTGACCCACAGCGGCATGCGGTGACCGTCGAGGGTCTCGCAAGGCAATGCGCGCAGTGCATCCAGGCCCTGGGTCAGCTGGCGTTCTTCCTCGACCACTTCGGCGTATTGCTTGCGCAGCAGCTCGCTGGGGTTGGTAAAGACTTCGCCGTGGTAACCATCAACGATCAGTTGGATGCCGTCGATCTTCGAATACGGCAGCTCGACCGCGCCCATGACCGTGGGAATACCCATGGCCCGGGCGAAGATCGCCACGTGGGAGTTGCCCGAGCCCTGCACCGAAACCAGCCCGACCAGTTTGCCCTCGGGCACTTCACCGAGCATGGCGGGCGACAGTTCTTCGCTGACCAGGATGGTGTTGTCGGGGTAAGTCAGGGTTTGCTGCCGCGCCTGCTGCAGGTACGCCAGCAGGCGCCGACCGAGGTCCTTGACGTCACTGGCGCGCTCACGCAGGTAGGCGTCGTCCATCAGCTCGAAGCGGTTGACGTGCTCGCTGACCACCTGACGCAGCGCGCCCTGGGCCCACTGGCCGGTCTTGATGACCTTGACCACCTCGTTACCCAGGGCGGCATCTTCGAGCATCATCAGGTAGACGTCGAACAGCGCGCGCTCTTCGGGGCGCAACTGGGTGGCCATCTTCGCCGACAGCGCACGCATGTCCGCGCGCACGCCTTCCAGAGCCGTATTGAACAGCGCCAGTTCGGCGGTGATGTCATCGACATGCTTGTCCGGCACCACATCCAGGTCAGCCGGCGGCAGTACCACCACCGCCGTGCCGACGGCCGCACCGGGCGAACCGGGGACGCCGACGAACTTGGCTTCCTGAATACCTTTGCCCTGCTTGCCCAGGCCGCGGATCGAACCGGTCGCCTCGGCATGGGCGATAACCCCGGCGAGCTGCGCGCTCATGGTTACCAGGAAGGCTTCTTCGCCCTCGTCGAACTGGCGCCGCTCCTTTTGCTGAATCACCAACACGCCCATCACCTTGCGGTGGTGGATGATCGGTGAGCCGAGGAAGGAGGCGTAGCGCTCCTCGCCGGTTTCGGCAAAGTAGCGGTAGCGCGGGTGCTCGGAGGCGTTCTCCAGGTTCAGCGGTTCTTCGCGGGTGCCGACCAGGCCGACCAGGCCTTCGTTGGGCGCCATGCTGACCTTGCCGATGGAGCGCTTGTTAAGGCCCTCGGTGGCCATCAGCACGAAGCGATTGGTCTCAGGGTCGAGCAGGTAAACCGAGCAGACATGGCTGCCCATGGCCTCCCTGACGCGCTGCACGATGATGCCCAACGCCGCCTTGAGGTCCTTGGCGGCATTTACTTCCTGGACGATCTTGCGCAGCGTATTGAGCATGGCTCGGCTCTAAGTCGATGTCAGTCCCGCGCCAGCAGGCGCGGAGCGAGTTCCTTGAGGGCGCGACGGTAGACCTCGCGCTTGAATGTGACCACCTGCCCCAGCGGGTACCAGTAGCTGACCCACCGCCAGCCATCGAACTCCGGCTTGCCCGTCAGGTCCATGCGCACCCGCTCTTCCGCGCCGGTCAGGCGCAGCAGGAACCACTTCTGCTTCTGCCCGATACACAACGGCTGACTATGGGTACGCACCAGACGCTGGGGCAGACGATACCTCAACCAGCCCCGGGTGCAGGCGAGTATTTTCACGTCGTCCTGTTCGAGGCCGACCTCTTCGTTGAGTTCGCGGTAGAGCGCCTCTTCTGGCGACTCATGGTCGTTGATCCCACCTTGCGGGAACTGCCAGGCATCCTGGTTAATCCGACGCGCCCAGAGCACCTGGCCGACCTCATTGGTCAGAATGATGCCGACATTGGGGCGAAAACCATCAGGATCGATCACGGCACACAACCTCGTAAACGCATGTTTCGGCATTGTTCCACAAAGGTCGCGGCAGCGGCAACGCAGCACGTCCGTGGAATGGGAATGGCCGGTAAAAGCCGCTATTCTGGCGACCCTTCGTAGCTGGCAACCAAAGGTGTTTTCCGTGCGCTTGGCCTTATTCGATCTCGACAACACCCTGCTCGGTGGCGACAGCGACCACGCCTGGGGCGATTATCTGTGTGAACGCGGCATCCTCGACGGGATTGCCTACAAGGCACGCAACGACGCCTTTTATCAGGACTACCTGGCCGGCCGCCTGAACATCACCGACTACCTGAACTTCAGCCTGGAAATTCTCGGCCGCACGGAGATGGCCCAGCTTGCGCAGTGGCACCGCGAGTTCATGCGTGACTGCGTCGAGCCGATCATTCTGGCCAAGGGCGAAGCGCTGCTTGCAGAGCACCGTGAGGCCGGCGACAAGTTGTTGATCATCACCGCAACCAACCGCTTCGTTACCGCACCTATCGCCGCACGCCTGGGCGTCGACACCCTGCTGGCCACCGAATGCGAAATGCAGAATGGCCGCTACACCGGCCGCACCACCGACGTGCCCTGCTTCAAGGAAGGCAAGGTTACCCGGCTTAACCGCTGGCTCGGCGAAACCGGCCTGAGCCTAACCGACAGCAGCTTCTACAGCGATTCGATGAACGACCTGCCGCTGCTGGAACAAGTCACCCGCCCAGTAGCAGTCGACCCCGATCCGAAGCTACGCGCCGAAGCGGAAAAACGTGGCTGGCCGGTGATTTCGCTGCGCTGACGGCAGGGAGGCCGCATGCGCCAGGTGCGCACGGCGCACCCTACGGTCCGCGTTTAATTCGCCGTAGGGTGCGCTGTGCGCACCGCCCCACGGTCTATAGCCCTCTCGCCTGAGTGGGCCAGTAGCCCGCTTAAGGACGTATCACGCCGGCTTGGCACCCATCAGCCCCATGATCACCAGCACCAGCACCACGATCAGGCCGGCATAGACAGCGCTCAGGCGTGGCACGGACGCCGCGACACTGGCACCCGCCGCCTGCCAGGCTGCGAGACGACCGGCCAGCAGCAGGGTCAGCGGCACCAGCACCACGAACAGCAGGCTGCTGACCAGCAGCCAGGTCTGGCTGAGCGGCAAGCCCACCAGGCTGACCATCCACCAGCCGGTCAGCGGCAGGCTCAGCGCAAACACGGCCAGAACCGGCAGGCTGATGCTGCGGGTGCGCTGCAGTTTGCGCGTCAGCAGCGCAGCATCGCCGCCACGCGCGGCTTTCCAGAGCATGAAGATATGCACCAGGATGCCAACCAACAGCAGGATGGCCGGAATGCTGTGGAGCATTTTCAGCAGTGGGTAATGTTCCATTGATTCAGTCCTACCGGGTTTCCGGCTTATCCAAGAAAGAGTTTGTACGCCGGGTTATCGCTCTCGTCCCAGTACGGGTAGCCGATGGCGTCCAGCGCAGCGGGGACCAGGTGGCGTTCCGCCTGTGGCACCTGCAAACCGGCGACCACACGACCGTCGGCAGCACCGTGGTTGCGGTAGTGGAACATCGAGATGTTCCAGCGCCCACCGAGTTTTTGTAAGAAATTGAACAAAGCGCCGGGCCGCTCGGGGAACTCGAAGCGCAGCACCACTTCATCCGGCACCGCTGCCGCATGCCCGCCGACCATATGGCGGATGTGCAGCTTGGCCAGTTCGTTGTCGGTCAGGTCAAGCACCGGAAAACCCTGCTCGCGCAGGCCCTGCACCAACGCCGCGCGCGGGTCGTTCTCCGGGTGGGTCTGCACGCCGACGAAGATGTGTGCTTCCTTGGCTTCGTGGTAGCGGTAGTTGAACTCGGTGATCTGCCGCTTGCCGATGGCCTCGCAGAACGCCTTGAAGCTGCCCGGCTTTTCCGGAATGGTCACGGCGATAATCGCCTCGCGCTTCTCACCCAGCTCGGCGCGCTCGGCGACGTGGCGCAGGCGGTCGAAGTTGACGTTGGCGCCCGAGTCGATGCCCACCAGCACTTGATTGCGGCAGCCTTCACGCTCCACGTACTTTTTGATCCCGGCCACGCTCAGGGCGCCGGATGGCTCGGTGATCGAGCGGGTGTCATCGAAGATGTCCTTGATCGCCGCACAGAGCTCATCGGTGCTGACGGTGATCACCTCATCGACATAGTCCTTGCACACGGCAAAGGTGTGCTCGCCGATCTGCGCCACCGCCACGCCATCGGCAAACAGCCCGACACTCGGCAACACCACCCGCTCGCCAGCGGCCATGGCGGCCTGCAGGCAGTTGGAGTCATCCGGCTCGACGCCGATCACCTTGATCTCCGGGCGCAGGTATTTCACGTAGGCCGCGATGCCGGCGATCAGCCCACCGCCGCCAACCGGGACAAAGATCGCGTCGATCTGCCCCGGCTGCTGGCGCAGGATCTCCATGGCGACGGTGCCCTGCCCGGCGATGGTGTGCGGGTCGTCATAGGGGTGGATATAGATGTAGCCCTTTTCGTCGACCAGCTTCAGCGAATAAGCCAGCGCCTCGGGGAAGCTGTCGCCATGCAGCACGGCCTTGCCGCCGCGCGAGCGCACGCCCTGCACCTTGATCTCCGGGGTGGTCTTGGGCATCACGATGGTCGCCTTGACCCCCAGTACCTTGGCCGCCAG
Source organism: Pseudomonas cuatrocienegasensis (assembly GCF_900110925.1). Taxonomy (GTDB): domain Bacteria; phylum Pseudomonadota; class Gammaproteobacteria; order Pseudomonadales; family Pseudomonadaceae; genus Aquipseudomonas; species Aquipseudomonas cuatrocienegasensis. The sequence continues at coordinate 42,173 of NZ_FOFP01000019.1, forward strand.
GGCCAGGCCCTGGGCATGGTTACCGGCCGAGGCAGTCACCACGCCGCGCGCCAGCTCTTCGGGCGACAGCTGCGCCAGCTTGTTGTAAGCGCCACGAATCTTGAACGAGTACACCGGCTGCAGGTCTTCGCGCTTGAGCAGAATCTGGTTGCCCAGACGCTCGCTAAGCTGGTTGGCGGGTTGCAGCGGGGTTTCCACGGCGACGTCGTAGACGCGCGAGGTGAGGATCTTCTTGACGTACTGTTCGAGCATGGCGTGATCGCAGGCGGCTGTTCGGGTCGGCCCACGAGTCTACCCCAGCCCCAGACGCAACGACCACACGCATAGCGGGGTTTTGCCCGGCCGATGCGGCATGACGTCAGGCGAGGTTTCGCTCACTTGCCGCTATAATTGCCGGCTTTCCGACCCCACTTCAGGCGCAGACCCCGCGATGACCCAGGATCAACTCAAGCAAGCCGTGGCCCAGGCCGCCGTCGACTTCATTCTTCCCAAGCTCGACGCCAAGAGCATTGTCGGGGTCGGCACCGGCTCGACCGCCAACTGCTTTATCGACGCCCTGGCCAAGCACAAGATGGAATTCGACGGCGCTGTCGCCAGTTCCGAAGCCACCGCTACGCGCCTCAAGGGCCACGGCATCCCGGTGTATGAGCTGAACAACGTCAGCGACCTGGAGTTTTATGTCGATGGCGCCGACGAAAGCGACGAGCGCCTGCACCTGATCAAGGGCGGTGGCGCGGCCCTGACCCGCGAGAAGATAGTCGCGGCCGTGGCCAAGACCTTTATCTGCATCGCCGACGCCAGCAAGCTGGTGCGAGTGCTCGGCGCCTTCCCACTGCCGGTCGAAGTCATTCCCATGGCGCGCAGCCACGTGGCCCGCGAGCTGGTCAAACTGGGCGGCGACCCGGTGTACCGTGAAGGCGTGATCACCGACAACGGCAACGTGATTCTCGACGTACACAATATGGCGATCACCGATCCGGTGCAGGTGGAAGCGGCCATCAACGCCATCGTCGGTGTGGTCACCAACGGCCTGTTCGCCGCCCGCCCGGCCGACCTGCTGCTGCTCGGCACCGCCGAGGGCGTGAAAACCCTCAAGCGTTGAAGCGACGGTGAGATTAACGCCGCTGACCGATTGTGGGCATGAATAACCCCGAAAAAGGGCGATATGTACTTTAAGTCGCCTGGTACAAGCACATACGCGGTGCAAGATACTCAACGCTTATCGCCCGTGACCGCTTAACTTATAGCGAAGCGACACCTGACTCTGTGTATGCGTCATTCATCACATTAAGCCCATGATCGGCGCATATCCTGCAATTTCACGGCATCTACCACCCACTGGGAGTATGTCGTGATAAAACCCCTAGCACTGACGATAGGTCTCACCACCGGCCTGTTGTCGCAAATGAGCCTTGCCTACGAGTACGGTGAATATGCCGCCGACACTCTCGAAACCCTGATCAATGACTACCCCGGCAGGTACAGGGGCACCACCAACTTCGCTGGCGCAGCGGATTGGATGGAGCAGCGAATGAGCCCTGGTTATAGCGCTTCACGCCAGGATTTCAGTTGGGTGGCAGGAGGCACTACTCGCAGCTCACAAAATGTGATCGTACAAAATACCGGCATCAGCGGCCGCAACCTGATTGTGGGCGCCCACTTCGATACGTTTTTCGGCCGCCCAACCTTGCAGGGGCTGGACGACAATGGTTCTGGCGCCGGTGTGCTCAGCGAAATCGCGCGCAACCTGGCAGGCATTGACTTCGAGGATGGCGTCACCTTTATCGGTTTTGGCGCCGAAGAAGAAGGGCTACGCGGATCAAACGCCTATCTGGCGTCCCTGGATGCCGAGGCGCGCAGCGCCCTTACCGGCATGATCAATATCGACAGCTTGATTACCGGCGACATGATGTATGCCCATGCCGGTAGCGACAGCGTTGGCAGCTCAGAGTTGACGGCACTGCGCGATCACATTTTGCAGATCGCCAGTGAAATGGGTATTGAGCTGAATACCAACCCCGGGCTCAACAGTGACTACCCCGCCGGCACCGGTTGCTGCAGCGACGGCGACAGCTTTCTGGGGCTCGGCATACCCGTCCTCTATATGGAATCGACCAATTGGGATATTGGCGATCTGGATGGTTACGAGCAGACGACCAACCCGGCCATCCCTGGTGGTTCAACCTGGCATAACCCCACACTGGACAATGAAACCGTACTGGTCGGTGCCTTTGGTGAAGAAAGGATTGCCCAACGGCTACGCGATTACTCCCGCCTGCTCACGCGCCTGGTTCTGGAAGCCACCCAAACCGACCTGCGCTACTCCGCTCTTTCCGGTGCTGCCTTGCTTGGCACCCTGGAAGACACCCTGACCCGCCAACAGCAGAGCCTCGCGCAAGTGCATGACCTGCGCTGGATCAAGCTACGCAGTGCGTCGCGCGCCGTTGGTAGCATCGATGGCGCCGTGGGCATCGAAGGTCAGGCCAGCCCTCAGCAAGGTTTTGACAGTGAGCCAGACCAGCGCTCGCATCAGGCCAGCGCTTACGCAATGGCCGATATACAACTGACGCCAACCCTTAATCTCGGCGCCAGCTTGAGCTTCAGTCGCAGCAAAGACAGCCTGGACCATGGTGGCAAGGTGGATGGTGATACCTGGCAGGCCGGACTGTACGGCTCACTCCAGGATGACAGCCCACTGTGGCTGAACGCGGATGTCAGCGCCGGCCGAACCTCGTTCGACATGACCCGCGCGGTCTTCATCCAGGGCAATGGTGGACCAATTATCCTCGACCAGAAGCTGGACGGAAAAACCGATGCGCTGTTCTGGGGCGGGCGCCTGCTAGGGGGTTACGACTTCGCGCATGGCAACCTAAGCAATGGCCCGATGGTTGGCATCGACTACCATCGCTATACGCTCGACGGCTATCGCGAAAAATCCAGCCTGCGTACAGCATTACGTACCGAACGCACTCGCTTCGACTCTGCCGAACTGAGTATTGGCTGGCAGGTCTATGGAGCGCTGCCGCTGAATACCGGCAAGAAGCTGCTGCCTTACGCCAGCCTGGCATGGGTCGAGGAGCTGGCGGATGGTTTCAGCGAGGATTTCGAACTGACCAGCCCGGCAGACGGGTCGGTACGCCGTATCGATAACGGCCGAGCCACCGATAAACACTTCGCCCGAGCACGCCTGGGCGCACAGTTGTCACTCAGCCACAACCTGGCTCTTTATGCACAGGCCAGCGGGCGCTTGCAGCATACCGATGGTGATCAGACCGCCTATAGCGCAGGGGTACAGTTTGCGTTCTGATCCACCCCCAGCCTGCCGAGCCCTCACTCGGCAGGCTTGTCGAACACGTAGAACAGATTTGGCTCGCTGATCAGGTACAGCGTGCCCTTATCGTCCATCGTCAGGCCTTCGGCTTGCGGTACTGATGCCTTGAGGCCTTGCTGGCCTTGCAGCAACGAGAGGGTACTGAGCGGCTTGCCCTCGGCATCCATTTCCACCACCAGGCGCGACTCGTCCGACAGGGCGAGCAGGTGCCCGGTTGCCGCGTCGAACTGCAGGCTGGACAGGTCACGCACAAACAGCCCGGCATCGCGGGCCTGATCGTCGGTGATATCCACATTGGTGACCGGGCCAGCACCATCAAGCTGTGGGAAACCTAGCACTTCATAGATGCGCAGCGGGTCGCGCTCCTTGGCGACGAACAGGCGCTCGCCCGCCCGGTCGTAGGCCAACCCTTCGAAGCCCTTGTTGTCGTCCTCGTTGCTAAGCGCCAGGGTCAACTGCTGTGACTGCTCGGCATCCAGCGTTTGCGTGCTGTCATCCACGCGCACCTTGATCAGGCGCTGGCGCGACTCGTCGGTGATCACGTAGACGCCCTGGCTGATGTACTCGACGGCCTCGGGATCACCGAAGTGAAGCAGACGGATGCGCCGCAGCACCTGCCCATCGAGGGACAGCTCGATCAGCTCACTGTTCTGGTTGGTGACGGTAAACAGGCTACGTCGATCCGGGTCGAAAGTCAGCGCCGAGACGTCGTCCTCCAGACCGGGGATCGGCTGCGCCTGGATCACTGCGCGGTAAGAGCCCAGGGCCAGCGAGTCGCTCGCCAGCTCGGAAAAAGGCATCACCTGCTGCAGGTTGAACCAGCCGCGCTGAAACAGGCGGTAATCCTGCGCCAGAGCAGCCAGCGCCACTACCCCGACCAGAACCAGGCCGAACAGCACGCGTTTGCGGGTCAGAGCACGCATCGACAATCACTCTTCCAAGGGTCACACACACGCCAGCCCCGAGCAGGGCTCGGGGCTGGGCTCAATCAATCAGTGGACCTGCGCAGGCGGGGACACGCGCAGGGACGCGGCTCAGTTGATCAGCTCGACGCGATCGACGTCGATTTCACGGTTGGTCAGGTCACGATCGACCTCACCGGTCAGCTTGACCTTGGCGGTTTCCGAGATGCTCTGGGCCGGCCAGTCTTCATCGTCGATCTCGACGTGGATGGTGCCTGTAGCATCCTTGAATTCGTACAGTTCGTCCTGCACGCGCTTGACGATCTGGCCTTGCAGCACCACCGGGGTATCGTCAGCGGCGGTCATGGCTGCAGCGACGGTGGTTACCGAAGTAGCAGCGCCCGGGCCGGTGTAGCTGCCGGCAAATACGGCGGTGGAGAACAGCGGAGCAAGCAGCAGAGCAATGGCGGAACGCTTCATGGCGTAGAACCTCAATCAGTTGATGACGAGGTCAGGTTAACCACCCTAGCTGAAGCCATGCTTAATCAGTGCTTAAGCCAACCTTAACCGGCGTTTTCGGCAACACCACCGGCTGCGCCTTGCTGAACACATACAGCAGGTTGGGCTCGCCGATGATGTAAATGCTGCCGGCCGCGTCCATGGTCACGCCCTCGGCCTGCTTGATCCCATCGTGCAAACCATTGAGGCCACCGATCAGGCTGATAAAGCTCACCGGCTCGCCCTGGGCATCCACCTCCAGCAGCAGCCGTGACTCATCCGACAGCACCAGGGTATGGTCGGTGCGTGCGTCGTAGGTCAGCGAGGAAATATCGCGCACGAACAGATTCCCGACGGGCAGCGGCTCCACCGCGCCCTGGGGGCTGTAGCCGTCGGTGCCTGGAAGCCGCAGGCTGAACAGCCCGAGCGGGCCACGCTCCTTGCCCAGCAGCACACGCTGGTGGAGTGGGTCCCAGGCGATGCCTTCAAAACCCTTGTTGCCCGCATCGGCGAAACCCAGGTCATAGGACGGGTAGTCACGGCTATCAATACGCTGGGTTTCGTCAGTCAGGCTAATCGCTGTCAGGGTGCGCTGGCGTTCATCAATGATCGCCAGACGCCCGCCATCGATGACCTCGACGCCCTCCGGGTTGGAAAAGCCGCTCAGGGGGATACGCCGTAGCACCTCACCCGTGAGCGACAGCTCAGCCAACTCCGGGTCGCGCCCGGTGACGGTAAACAGGGTATCGCTGGCGGGGTTGTAGGTCAGGCCCGAGGTTTCACCCTTGGCCAGGCCTTCGAGCGCCTTGCCCTCGACCACCGCGCGATATCCGGGCAACCAGACGCTGGCTGCCTGGGTAGCTGCAGTGGCACGCTGCTGGTGCAGCCAGAACAGCAACTGGTCATCCCAATGCCGGGCAACCACTAGCACCGCCCCAGCCAGCACGAACATGCCCAGCAACCAGCGGTACCAGCGAACCGTGCGAAGTACATTCAGCATCATGGCAAGCGACTCGAAAACGTTACGCCCGCGCTCTTACAGCACCTGGCTGACATGACGCGCCTGGCCGACCAGCTCCAGCTCAAGGGCATCGCCCTTGGCCAGCGGGCCGACGCCTGCTGGGGTACCGGTGAGGATGACATCGCCGGGCTGCAGGCTGAAATGTCCGCAGATATGCTGGATCATCGGCACGATGGGGTTGAGCATGTCGCGGCTGTTACCGTCCTGGCGGACCTCGCCGTTGATGGTCAGACGGATGCCGATATCGCCCAGGTCGGCAAAGGTATCGCCAGGTACGAAGGGCGCCAGCACACAGGCGCCGTCGAAACTCTTGGCAGTCTCCCAGGGGTAGCCCTTTTCCTTGAGGCGCGCCTGCAGATCACGCAGGGTCAGGTCCAGCGCCGGGGCGAAGCCGGAGATGGCATCGCGCACTTCTTCTTCATCGGGCGTGCGCGACAACGGCTTGCCGATCAGCACAGCGATTTCCGCCTCGTAATGCACCGAACCGCGATCATCGGGAATCACGAAACCGCCCGCCAGCGGCACAACACAGGAGCCGGGTTTGATAAACAGCAGCGGCTCGGCGGGCACCGGGTTGTTCAGCTCCCGCGCATGCTCGGCGTAATTGCGACCGATGCACACCACCTTGCCGAGGGAGAAGTGGATAGAGGTGCCATCGACGTACTGATGCTGGTAACTCATGGGCGACTCCTGTGGAGAATTCGGCGCAAGCTGCTCTGGGCAGGAGCGAATTTATTCGCGAATAGGGCTACGCGTCATACATCAACTGTCAGCCAATGCCAGTCTGCGCGGGAAGTCCCGGGCGGCATTCTGCTTTAGCTGCGACTTCTGCAGCGCTTGCGCGATCTATCGCGAATAAATTCGCTCCTACAATAAAGGGATCAAACCGGAAAGATCTTGCCTGGGTTCATGATCCCGTTGGGGTCGAAGGCCGCTTTGATTGCCCGCATGTAGGCAATTTCGGCCTCACTGCGGCTGTAATGCAGGTAATCGCGCTTGGTCATGCCCACGCCGTGCTCGGCGCTGATCGAGCCGTTGTACTTCTGGACGGTCTCGAACACCCACTTGTTCACGGTGGCGCACTTGGCGAAGAAATCTTCCTTGCTCAGCGCTTCGGGCTTGAGGATGTTCAGGTGCAGGTTGCCGTCGCCAATGTGGCCGTACCAGAGCACTTCGAAATCCGGGTAGCTGCCCGACACGATGGTGTCGATATCGGCGAGGAATGCCGGCACCTGGCTGACCGTCACCGAGATGTCGTTCTTGTACGGTGTCCAGTGGCTGATGGTTTCAGAGATGTACTCGCGCAGCTTCCACAGGTTCTGCAGCTGCTGCTCGCTCTGGCTCATCACGCCGTCCAGCACCCAGCCCTGCTCGACACAATACTCGAAGGTTTCCAGGGCGCTGTTGGACACGTCCTCGTTCAGCGCCTCGAACTCCAGCAGGGCATAGAAGGGTGTGCGGCTCTCGAACGGCGCCGGGATGTCACCGCGACCCAGGATCTTGTCCAGGCATTTATCGGAGAAGAACTCGAAGGCGGTCAGGTCGAGCTTGCCGTGGAAGGCATGCAGCACCGGCATGATCGAGTCGAAATCCGGGGTGCCCAGCACCATGGCGGTGAGGTTGCGCGGCGCGCGGTCCAGGCGCATGGTCGCCTCGACGACGAAGCCCAGGGTGCCTTCGGCGCCGATAAACAGCTGGCGCATGTCATAACCGGTGGCGTTCTTGATCAAATCCTTGTTCAGCTCCAGCAACTCGCCGGTGCCGGTGACGACCTTGAGGCCGGCCACCCAGTTGCGGGTCATGCCATAGCGGATAACCTTGATCCCGCCGGCATTGGTACCGATATTGCCGCCAATCTGACTGGAACCCGCCGAGGCGAAATCCACCGGGTAATACAGACCCTTGTCTTCGGCGAACTGCTGCAGCGCGCCGGTGACCACGCCCGGTTGGCAAACCACGGTGCGATCGAACTCGTTAAAGGCGAGGATCTGGTTCATGTAGTCGAACGACACCACCACCTCGCCATTGGCCGCCACGGCCGCGGCCGACAGGCCAGTACGGCCGCCGGAGGGCACCAGGGCGATCTGGTGGGCATTGGCCCAGCGCACGATGGCCTGTACTTGCTCGATGGTCTTGGGGAATACGATGGCAGTCGGAGCTGGCGCGTAGTGCTTGGTCCAGTCCTTGCCGTAGGTCTCCAGCGAGGCAGCGTCGGTCAGCACTTTGCCGGGCTCGACCAGGGTTTTGAGTTCTTCAATCGGCAGGTGATCGGTCATTTCAACTCTCGAAACATTCATGGTCGCCCTGAGAACCGTTCAGGTCGCAACCGAGCAAGGAAAAGGGAAGCCATGCTAGCATACGCCCCCCGCAAATCATGCTTCCCAGCGATTTGCCGGCCTGTCGGCAACAGCGCCGATACTTCTCCTGACACTTAAATTAGTGGGGCAACAGGTACTCCGATGAGCACGACCTCTCTCGACAAGAGCAAGATCAAGTTCCTTCTTCTTGAAGGTGTCCACCAGAACGCAGTGGATACCCTGAAGGCGTCCGGTTACACCAACATCGAGTACCTCAAGACCGCGCTGTCCGGCGAGGAGCTGAAGGCCAAGATCGCCGATGCCCATTTCATCGGCATCCGCTCGCGCACCCAACTGACCGAAGAAGTTTTCGACTGCGCGAAGAAGCTGGTCGCCGTCGGCTGCTTCTGCATCGGCACCAACCAGGTCGACCTGGACGCGGCGCGCCAGCGCGGCATCGCGGTGTTCAACGCGCCCTACTCCAACACCCGCTCGGTGGCCGAGCTGGTGCTGGCCCAGGCCATCCTGCTGCTGCGCGGCATCCCCGAGAAGAACGCCTCCTGCCACCGTGGCGGCTGGATCAAGTCGGCGGCCAACTCCTTCGAGATCCGCGGCAAGAAGCTCGGCATCGTCGGTTACGGCTCCATCGGCACCCAGCTGTCGGTCCTCGCCGAAGCCCTGGGCATGCAGGTGTTCTTCTACGACGTGGTGACCAAGCTGCCGCTGGGCAACGCGACCCAGGTCGGCAAGCTGCATGACCTGCTGGGCATGTGCGATATCGTTTCCCTGCACGTACCTGAGCTGGCGTCCACCCAGTGGATGATCGGCGAGAAGGAAATCCGCGCCATGAAGAAGGGCGGCATCCTGATCAACGCTGCCCGTGGCACTGTGGTCGAACTGGACCACCTGGCGGCCGCGATCAAGGACGAGCACCTGATCGGCGCTGCCATCGACGTGTTCCCGGTCGAGCCGAAGTCCAACGACGATGTGTTCGAGAGCCCGCTGCGCGGCCTGGATCGTGTCATTCTCACGCCGCACATCGGTGGATCCACCGCCGAAGCCCAGGCCAACATCGGTCTGGAAGTGGCCGAGAAGCTGGTCAAATACAGCGACAACGGCACCTCGGTGTCCTCGGTCAACTTCCCTGAAGTGGCCCTGCCGGCGCACCCGGGCAAGCATCGCCTGCTGCATATCCACGAGAACGTGCCGGGTGTGATGAGCGAGATCAACAGCGTGTTTGCGGAAAACGGCATCAACATCTCCGGCCAGTTCCTGCAGACCAACGACAAGGTTGGCTACGTGGTCATCGACGTCGACGCCGAGTATTCCGACCTGGCGCTGGAGAAGCTGCAACACGTTAAAGGCACCATCCGCAGCCGCGTGCTGTTCTAAGTACCGGCAGTGATCAACAAGGGAGACTTCGGCCTCCCTTGTTCGTTTATGCGGCGCTCACAGCGACATCCAGAGTAGCGTTTCCCGGGTATCGCTTCGCTCAACCCAGGCTACCGGTCGCGGCTGGCCTGCTCGAGGCATGCCAGCGCTTCCAGCGCCTGCGCCAGTTGCTCCTCGCTGAACACCTGCACGCCCGCGCGACGCAGTATCGCGGCGGTGACACCTTCGCCGGGGATGCGCGTGCCGGTGAACTGGCCATCGTAGTTCTCCAGGTTGCCGCACGAGGGGCTGCGCGCCTTGAGCAGGGCGATGCGAATGCCATGGCGTTGCACCAGCGCCAGCGCCTGCTCGGCCCCGGCGACAAAGGCGGCGGTGACATCCTCGCCATCGATCCCACGCACCCGCACCTGGCCATCGAGCACTTGGCCGCCCTGGCCGCCGTCGATCTCCGCCGCCGGCCGCGGCGTGGGCAGGCCACCGGCGACTTCCGGACAAAGCGCAACCACCCGCCCTTCAGCCTGCCAGCGCTGCAGCAGGTCGAACGGTCCATGGGCGCCGCCGTCGTAGCGCACCGGATGGCCCAACAGGCAGCGGCTGACCAGGATCTTCTCCACAGCTAGCTCCTTCACTCCAGCGGATTATCGGCGCGGCGGCGGAACCAGGCGGTCAGCGACAGCCGATCACGGGTAGCCGGCAACACCTCGTGGGGGATGTCGGCCGAGAGGAACACCACCAGGCTGCCGGCCACGGGCAGGATGTCATGGGCAGCATCGTCTTGCAGATACAGGCGTAGTGCGCCGCCCTGCTGCGCCTGCCAGTCCGGGTTCAGGTAGAGCACCGCCGAGACCGCGCGGCGATCGTCATCGCGAAAACGGTCGAGGTGGCGGCGGTAAAACGCACCCGGCGGGTAGAGGGCGAAATGGCTTTCGACATCTTCCAGGCCGAGAAACAGCGCCTGGTTGAGCGCCATGCGCAATTGCTCAAGGTGTGCCAGATACTGGTCGCAGGCCACCGACTGGCCCGGTTCGAGCCAATCGATATGATCGCCACGAATGCCCTCATTGACCGCCACGAACGGGCCGCGCCCTACGCCAGCCGGCGTCAGGGCACCCTGGGCGGCACGCCGATGGCACTCTGCGGCCAAAGCCATGGTCAGAGAAGCAGAGATGAACGCCGGCTGCAGGGACCAACCCTGCTCGGCCAGGTCATCGATGATGCGGGAACACAAGGTGTCCATCTGGGGGTTCTCTACCGCGCCGGCGGATGCTGGCCAGTGTAAGGGGGGTTGTCGAAAGCGGCTGCTGAGGTATGCACTGCGCCTCGACAAGCCTTGGCTGGCCATTGAAAATACTCGCCCGCTAGACTGGAGTCTGTATGCGCGTCCTATCCTTTGCAGTACTGCTGTTGCTGAGCCTCACGGCCCAGGCTGACGATCACGCCGATCTTTACCAGTCCGCAGGATGGGCGCAGCAGCGCGCGCATTTCAGCGCAGCGCTGAGTGCCGCGCAAGCCCGTTATCAATCAACCCTGCCACCGGCGGTGTATCAGGCCCTGGTGAACAACAGCAACGCACGCTTCGCTCCGGCCGCCATGGATCAGCGCGCCCTGCAGGGCCTGCGCCAGCACTTGGCCGATCCCGCTCCCGCCCTGGCTTTTTTCCAGTCGCCCCTGGGCCGTAAGGTGGTCGAAGCCGAGCTGCTGGCCACCAGCCGTGAACAACTGATGCTGCATGCCGACGGCCTCCCGCGCATTGAGGCGAGCGCCACCCGCCGCCTGCTGATCCGCCACCTGGCCCAGGCCATGCCGGCCCGCGAAGCGGGCGCTGAGGTGAGCCTGGCGCTGGCCGGCGTCGCCGCCGACAGCCTGAGCCAGATGATCCCTGGCCTGCTCGGCGGTGGCGCCGCACAGTCGATGCTCGAAGGCCAGCGCCAGCGGCTGATGGAGCAGATCAGTGTCGACCTCGACAACACCCTGCTGCATGTCTACCGCGAGCTGTCGGACCCGGAGCTGGAGGAGTTCGTCAGCTTTGCCCAGTCCGTCGAGGGCCAGGCCTATTACCAGGCCGCTCTGGCGGCGATGCGCGAAGGCCTTGCCGTGGGCCGCAGCAGCGACAGTCTGGCGCCCGCGCCGCAGGGCATCTGATAGGGTCTATTGCCGTTTCGTAGTGAGCCGCGAACGAAACGGGAACAGACCCTAGCCATTCCCCAACTGCTGATCGAGAAAGGCGAAATACTGCTCGCGAAAGACCGGTAGTTCGTTGGCCAGGTGATGCCGCGCCTCGGGCAGGCGCAGGATGCGCGGCGCGTCGAACTTGTCTTCCAGCACTGCCAGGTTATGTCGCCAGTCGACAGTCATGTCGGCCTCACCCTGGACGATGATCGGGCTGTGCCGGCTGCGCGCAGCACCCTCGATGCGCGGCACCCACTGGCGCAAGGCGCCGACCCAGCGGGTCGGCAGGCTGCGCGGCTGCAACGGGTCCTGGTTGTGCACGAAGTCGATAAAAGCCGCGTCCCCCGAATTGATGCTGAAGCGTCGCGGAATCTCCGTGACGAACGGGCTCAGCAGGCGATAGCTCAATTGCGACCAGTTCCAGGAGCGCGGCCGCACCAGCGGCGCCAGCAGCACTGTTTCGCCGAGTGATGGATGCACAGCAGCATGCAGACGGTGATCGAGCAGAATCGCCGCACCGGTGCTTTGCCCGCACAGGTGCCAGGGCGCGGGCAACTCCAGGGCCGCCGCCTCGATCAGCGCCGCATCGAGCACGGCCTGGTACTCGGCGAAGTCACCGATGCTCGCCCGCTCACCACTGGACAGGCCATGCCCCGGCAGGTCTACGGCAAGCACAGCGAACTGGCGGCGCAACGCCCACTCGATGACATGCCGGTACAAGCCTGAGTGGTCGTAATAGCCATGCAGCAGGATCAGGCTCGCCCGCGGCGTCGGCGGACGCCAGAGCTGCAGCGCGATGCGGTAGTCACCCACCTCAAGCAGCCCGAGGCGACCCGGCAAGCCCAGACGGTCGAAGCCATAGAAGCGCTGGTAGTGCTCATCATGGGGGCCGGGCTCGCCTGCCGCGGCCAAGGGTCGCAGGCTGGCCAGCAGGTGATCGAGCGGGAAAGGCGCAGGCATCAGGGTTTCCGCAAGGTTGCCGAGGTCAGGTAGGTGAAGGATACCGCCGTCACCAGGCAAAGGGATATTCTGCTGGCGCCCCGGGCATGGCAAGCTACCCGGCCATGGTGCGGCGCGCTATCCCTGCTGCACACCTCACTCGCCACAGGCTCAGCCATGCCCAAACCACGCCGCAAAACGCTCCTGATCAGCCTGACCGCCCTGCTCTGGCTGGCGGCGATGATCGCGGCGTATTTCTGGTTCGAGGCCCGTTACATCCGCACCTTCAGCGACCAGACTGCGCTGTTCAGCGGCAGCGAGCTGCGCCTGCCCGAACACCTGGCCGGGCCAGGCCCGATTCGCCTGGTGCACTTCTGGGACCCGGGCTGCCCATGCAATGTCGGTAACCAACAACATCTGGGCGAGCTGATCGAACGCTTCGCGCCCCAAGGTGTGGCGTTTTACGCCGTGCAAAAAGCCGGCAGTCAGGGCCGTCTACCCGCCAACCTCGATGCCTTGCAGGCTCTGGCCACACTGCCCGGCAGCGAGCAGCTGCCCGCCAGCCCGGCAGTGGCAATCTGGGACCAGCAGGGCCGGCTGGCCTACTTCGGCCCTTACAGCGAGGGGCTGACCTGCAGCTCGAGCAACAGCTTTATCGAGCCCATTCTCGAGGCCCTGGCCGCCGGGCGCCATGTCAATGCCAGCAACACCCTGGCCGTGGGCTGCTTCTGCGCCTGGACGCCGACATCCGAATAGGTCTGGCGTCTAACGCCGACGGCAACAGACCCAAATAGCGCTCAAGCTGTGCTTTTTAGGCTATGTCGCCGTTCCGCGCTGCACAACGTCGCGGCTTCTCGTAGGAGCCGCGCCTCGCGGCGAATAGCGGTCCTTCAGCGGTATAACAGATAGTCCAAAAGCTTCGCGCCGGGGCGGCGCTCCTACGGAATTTGCGTTATGGCCTACATGCGACTGCAACAGCCAATGGGACATAGCCAATGAAAAGGGCCACGACTGTGGCCCTCTGGGTGTAACGCGTTTACCGATCAGGCATGCACTTGCGACGGGTCGCGGCGGCTGTCGGGGCCGGCCTGCAGGTGGGCACCGGTGCTTTCGTCCATGGCCTGCTGGATCGCCTTCTTGCGGTTTTCTTCGGCGCGGTGGGCGAAGAACCAGACCAGGAAGGTGGCGAAGGACACCGCCAGCAGAATCAGACTGGCCACGGCGTTGATTTCCGGTTTCACGCCCAGGCGCACGGCGGAGAACACCTCCATCGGCAGGGTGGTGGAGCCGGGGCCGGAAACGAAGCTGGCCAGTACCAGGTCGTCCAGCGACAGGGCGAAGGACATCATGCCGCCAGCGGCCAGCGAAGGCGCGATCATCGGGATGGTGATCAGAAAGAACACCTTGAATGGCTTGGCACCCAGGTCCATGGCCGCTTCTTCGATCGACAGGTCGAGCTCACGCAGGCGCGCCGACACCACCACCGCCACGTAGGCGGAGCAGAAGGTAGTGTGAGCGATCCAGATGGTCAGAATGCCGCGCTCGGCGGGCCAACCGATCAATTGCGCCATGGCCACGAACAACAGCAACAGCGACAGACCGGTGATCACCTCGGGCATCACCAACGGCGCAGTGACCAGACCACCGAACAGCGTGCGGCCCTTGAAGCGCGTGACACGGGTCAGCACGAAGGCCGCCATGGTACCCAACGCTACGGCGGCAATCGCTGTGTAGCAGGCGATTTCCAGGGAGCGCATCACCGCGTTCATCAACTGGGTGTTGTCGAGCAAGCCGACATACCACTTCACCGACCAGCCACCCCAGACGGTAACCAGGCGCGATTCATTGAACGAGTAGATGACCAGGATCACCATCGGCAGGTAGATAAACAGCAAGCCGACCCACAACATGATGTTGGAGAAACGGAAACGTCTCATGCCCGACCCTCCATCTCTTTGGCTTGGTTGCGGTTAAACAGAATGATCGGCACGATCAGGATCGCCAGCATGACCACCGCCAGGGCGGACGCCACCGGCCAGTCGCGGTTGTTGAAGAACTCTTGCCACAGCACCTTGCCAATCATCAGCGTCTCCGGGCCACCGAGCAGCTCGGGGATGACGAACTCGCCGACCACCGGGATGAACACCAGCATGCAGCCGGCGATGATGCCGTTCTTCGACAGCGGCACGGTGATTTTCCAGAAGCTGTTGAAGTTGCTCGAGCCCAGGTCGGCCGCGGCTTCCAGCAAGCTCTGGTCATGCTTCACCAGGTTGGCGTAGAGCGGCAGGATCATAAACGGCAGGTAGGAGTACACCACGCCGATATACACCGCGACGTTGGTATTGAGGATCTGCAGCGGCGCATCGATCAGGCCGATACTCTGCAACAGGCTATTGAGCAGGCCGTTGTTGCTGAGAATACCCATCCAGGCATACACGCGGATCAGGATCGCCGTCCAGGTCGGCATCATGATCAACAGCAGCAGCACGGTCTGGATGTCCTTGTCGGCGCGGGCAATGGCATAAGCCATCGGGTAGCCGATCAACAGACACAGCAGGGTGCTGACAAAGGCCATCTTCAGCGAGCCCAGGTAGGCCGCCAGGTACAGCGAGTCCTCACTGAGGAAGATGTAGTTGCCCAGGTTGAGCACGATCGACAGTTTGTTTTCCGCCCAGGTGTACACCTCGGTGTACGGCGGAATGGCCACGTCGGCTTCGGCGAAGCTGATCTTCAAGACGATGATGAAGGGCAGCAGAAAGAACAGGAATAGCCAGACGAAGGGCACGCCAATAACCAGGTGGCGGCCCGACGGCATGCGGCGGCTTAGGCTTCGGGAAATATTCATGAGCGCAATGCCACCCCGCTGTCGTCCTCCCACCAGACGTAGACTTCGTCATCCCAGGTCGGCCGCGCGCCACGGCGCTCGGCGTTGGCGACGAAGGACTGGACGATCTTGCCGCTCGGCAGTTGTACGTAGAACACCGAATGGCCGCCCAGGTAGGCGATGTCGTGGACCTTGCCACGCGACCAGTTGTACTCGTAGGCCGGCTGCTCGGTGGTAACCAGCAGCTTCTCCGGGCGAATGGCGTAGGTGATGCTCTTGTCCTGCACCGAGGTGCTGACGCCGTGGCCGACGTAGATGTTGCGCTCCAGGTCCGGGCTGTCGATCAGCGCATGGCCTTCCATGTCTTCGATGACCTGGCCTTCGAACAGGTTGACGTTGCCGATGAACTCGCAAACCAGACGGCTGGTCGGGGTTTCATAGATGTCGATCGGGCTGCCGATCTGGGCGATCCAGCCCAGGTGCATGATGGCGATGCGCTGGGCCATGGTCATGGCCTCTTCCTGGTCGTGGGTCACCATCACGCAGGTCACGCCGACGCGCTCGATGATCTCGACCAGTTCGAGCTGCATCTGCGAGCGCAGCTTCTTGTCCAGCGCGCCCATCGGCTCATCGAGCAGCAGCAGCTTCGGGCTCTTGGCCAGGGAGCGGGCCAGGGCCACACGCTGGCGCTGGCCACCGGAGAGCTGGTGCGGCTTGCGCTTGGCGTACTGAGTCATGTGCACCAGTTTGAGCATCTCGGCCACACGGGCCTCGATCTGCTCCTTGGGCATGCGGTCCTGTTTGAGGCCGAAGGCGATGTTGTCCGCCACGGTCATGTGCGGGAACAGTGCGTAGGACTGGAACATCATGTTGATCGGCCGCTCGTAGGGCGGCAGGTCAGTGATGTCCTGGCCATCGAGGAAGATGCGCCCCTCGGTCGGCCGCTCGAAACCGGCGAGCATGCGCAGCAGGGTCGACTTGCCCGAACCTGAACCGCCGAGCAGCGCGAAGATCTCGCCCTTGTTGATGGTCAGAGAGACATCGTCGACCGCGACCGTTTCATCGAACTTCTTGGTCACACGCTCGATTTTGACCAGCACCTCTTTCGGTTGCTGATCACCCTCTAGAACCTTTTTATAGGCACTGGAAGCAACTGCCATTCCCAACACTCCCGCAAAGTGGCGCCCAGCCCGACGGCTAGGCGTTTAAAATTATTGTCCCGACTTGACCCGGGTCCAGCTCCGGGTCATCAGTCGCTGCACCTTCACCGGCAACTCCGCCGAGATATACAACTTGTCCAGCACCGCTTGTGGCGGATACACCGACTCGTCATTGCGCACGTCCTGATCCATCAGCGCGCCTGCCTGGGTATT
Source organism: Pseudomonas cuatrocienegasensis (assembly GCF_900110925.1). GTDB lineage: Bacteria > Pseudomonadota > Gammaproteobacteria > Pseudomonadales > Pseudomonadaceae > Aquipseudomonas > Aquipseudomonas cuatrocienegasensis. The sequence continues at coordinate 58,919 of NZ_FOFP01000019.1, forward strand.
TGGGTTGGCATAGCCGACGTAATCGCTGACTGCCGCAATGGCTGCCGGCTCAAGTAGAAAATTGATAAAGGCATGCGCCTCTTTCGGGTGGCTGGCATCGGCCGGGATGGCGAGCATGTCGAACCACAGATTGGCCCCTTCTTTGGGGATGCTGTAGGCGATCTCGATACCCTTGCCCGCCTCTTCGGCACGGTCGGCAGCCTGCAGAACATCGCCGGAGAAACCGACCGCTACGCAGATGTTACCGTTGGCCAGGTCACCAATATATTTGGAGCTGTGAAAGTAAGTCACGTAAGGGCGCACCGCCAGCAGCTTGGCTTCAGCCTTGGCGTAGTCCTCGGGGTTTTGCGTGTTCGGGTCCAGCCCGAGGTAATTGAGCATGGCCGGGAGCATTTCATCGGCCGAGTCGAGGAAGCTGACGCCACAGCTGGCGAGCTTCTGCAGATTTTCAGGCTCGAACACGCTGGCCCAGGAGTCGATCTTGTCGACGCCGAGCACTTCCTTGATTTTCGCCACGTTGTAACCAATGCCATTGGTACCCCACAGATAGGGCACCGCGTACTGGTTATCGGGGTCGTTGACCTGCAGTTGCTTGAGTAACTGCGGGTCGAGATTCTTCCAGTTGGGCAGTTGGTTGCGGTCGAGTTTCTGGAACGCGCCGGCCTTGATCTGCTTACCGAGAAAATGATTGGAGGGCACCACGACATCGTAGCCGGAGCGCCCCGCCAGCAACTTGCCTTCCAGGGTTTCGTTGGAATCGAAAACGTCGTACTGGGCTTTGATGCCCGTGGCCTGCTGGAAATCAGCCAGGGTGGTTTCGCCGATGTAGTCAGACCAGTTGTAGATTTTGACTACAGGCTCGGCGGCTTGCACAGCGCTGACGGCGGCAACCAGTAAGCCCGCCACGAGAGGAGTACGACGCATAGGAGTTTCCTTCTTGTTTTGGAAGGGATGGGGCGAGCGAGCCGCCCCATCTGGTACGGCGAAACCGTTAACGGCCTGACTTGATCTTGGTCCAGCTGCGGGTCATTGCACGTTGTGCATTGGCAGGCAGGTCCGGGAAGGTGTAGATCTTGGCCATGGTTGCGGCATCCGGGTAGATGCCCGGATCGTTACGCAGTGCTTCGTCAACCAGCGGGGTAGCCGCCGCGTTGCCGTTGGGGAACTGCACGAAGTTGGTGATGTTGGCCATAACCTCTGGCTTCATCAGGTAGTTGAGGAACACGTGAGCGGCTTCAACGTTCTTGGCATCCGCAGGAATGGCCATCATGTCGAAGAAGCTGCCGGCCCCTTCTTTCGGGATGCTGTAGGAGATGTTGACGCCGTTCTTGGCTTCTTCCGCACGGGACTTGGACTGGTACAGATCGCCTGAGTAGCCGATCGCCACGCAGATATCGCCATTGGCCAGATCGCTGATGTACTTGGAGCTGTGGAAGTAAGCGGTCGAGGAACGGATCGAGAGGAACAGTTCTTCGGCTTTCTTCAGCTCGTCAGCATTGGTGCTATCTGGCTTGAAGCCCAGGTAGTTGAGGGCAGCAGGGAGAATTTCGGTCGGCGAATCAAGGAACGACACGCCGCAGCTTTTCAGCTTGGCGATGTTTTCGGGCTTGAATACCAGGTCCCAAGAGTTGACCGGTGCGTTGTCACCCAGGGCCGCCTTGACCTTGTCGACGTTGTAGCCAATGCCGATGGTGCCCCACATATAAGGGATGGAGTACTGGTTGCCCGGATCGCTCGGGTCCAACGCCTTGAGCAGGCTCTTGTCGAGGTTGCTCCAGTTCGGCAGCTTGGACTTGTCCAGCTTCTGGAATACACCGGCCTTGATCTGCTTGGCCAGGAAGGGGTTGGACGGCACCACGATGTCATAACCGGAGCTGCCGGCCAGCAGCTTGGCTTCCAGCGTCTCGTTGGAGTCGAAAACGTCGTAGACCACCTTGATGCCAGTTTCCTTCTCGAAATTGGCCAGGGTGTCTTCCGCAATGTAGTCGGACCAGTTGTACACGTGCAGTACTTTTTCATCGGCCTGGACAACGCCGGTCAGGGCGCCCGCCAGGGATAACGCGAGAAGGGTTTTGCCGAAAGTTTTCATGCGTACAGCTCCTGTTGTCATATTCAGTTTTCCAGCAGATGGCGCTGCCGCTATGCACCACCCTAGGGTGAGTCTGGTCAACGCTCTGCGCAGTCTGGCAAGGTCAGCCTGCTCTTTACAACTGCGCAGTTGTGCCTTAACAGGCTGTTGAAAAACTACCTGCGTTGCCATCGCGGCGTTAAAAACAGGCTCAAAATGCTCATTTACAACTCGTAAACTCCGCTTTTTCGCCTGTTTTTGCCTTGCGCTGGCTGCCTCGCCTACGTTTTCAACGGCCTGTTAAACCAGCAGTGCTTGCGCCGTCAGGTCAAGACAGGTGCGCGCCTTGCTCACCAGTTCGTCAATCTCGGCCTTGCTGATCACCAGCGGCGGCGAAATGATCATGGTATCGCCCACCGCACGCATGATCAGCCCGTTCTCGAAGCAGTGGCTGCGGCAGATCATGCCAACACCCTGGCTGCTCGGATAACGCGCACGGGTCGTCTTGTCTTTCACCAACTCGATGGCACCGAGCATGCCGACACCACGCACCTCACCCACCAATGGATGATCGGCCAGCGCCTGCAAAGACTTTTGCAAATACGGTGCCGTTTCTGCCTTGACCCGCTCGACGATGCCTTCTTCACGCAGAATGCGCAGGTTCTCCAGGGCCACAGCTGCCGCCACCGGGTGTCCGGAGTAGGTAAAACCATGGTTGAAGTCGCCGCCCTGGTTAAGCACGTCGACGATATCGTCACGCACAATCAACCCGCCCATGGGGATGTAGCCGCTGGTCAGGCCTTTGGCAATGGTCATCATGTGCGGCGCATTGCCGTAATAATCGCTACCGAACCACTCACCGGTGCGGCCAAAGCCACAGATGACCTCATCGGCGACGAACAGGATGTCGTACTTGGCGAGAATCTCGCGGATGCGCGGCCAGTAGCTGTCCGGAGGGATGATCACCCCGCCGGCGCCCTGGATCGGCTCGGCGATAAAGGCGGCGACGTTGTCCTCACCGACCTCAAGAATCTTCTGCTCCAACTGATCGGCCGCCCAGATGCCGAACGCCTCGGGGCTCATGTCACCGCCCTCACCGAACCAGTATGGCTGCGGGATATGCACGATGCCGGGGATCGGCAAGTCGCCCTGCTCATGCATATAGGTCATGCCGCCCAGGCTGGCGCCGGCCACGGTCGAGCCGTGGTAGCCGTTGAGGCGGCTGATGATGACCTTTTTATTCGGCTGGCCCTTGATCGCCCAGTAATGGCGGACCATACGCAGCATGGTGTCGTTGCCTTCCGAACCGGAGCCGGTGAAGAACACATGATTCATGCCCGCCGGTGCCAGCTCGGAGATGACCTTGGCCAACTCCAGCGCAGGCGGCGTGGCGGTCTGGAAGAACATGTTGTAGTACGGCAACTCCTGCATCTGCCGCGAGGCCGCCTCGGCCAGTTCCTTGCGGCCGTAGCCGATCGCCACGCACCAGAGCCCGGCCATGGCGTCGAGAATCTTGTGCCCTTCGCTGTCCCACAGGTAGACACCGTCGGCGCGGGTGATGATGCGCGGCCCCTTCTCGGCCAGCTGCTTGAAATCGCTGAACGGCGCTAGGTGATGGTCGCGGCTCATGGCCTGCCATTCACGGGTTTTCGGGTTTTGCACTGGCTTACTCATATCCACACCTTCTCAATGGGCTCCGCCGGCCCTGTGGGAGGCGCTTCAGCGGCGATTGTCGCGGCTGAAGCGCCCCCCACAGAGCCATGAGAAGCCCCGAAAAACTAAACCGACAGCAGCAGGAACTCGCGCTCCCAGGAGCTGATTACCCGCTTGTAGTTTTCATGCTCGGCGCGCTTGACCGCGACGTAGCCGGTGACGAACTTGCTGCCCAGGTACTCTTCGACGACCTTGCAGGTTTCCATACGCTCCAGCGCCGCTTCCAGGGTCAGCGGCAGGCGCAGGTTGCGGCGCTCGTAGCCACGCCCTTTGACCGGTGCACTGGGCTTGATGCCGTCGACCATGCCGATGTAGCCGCACAGCAGGCTCGCGGCCAGGGCCAGATAAGGGTTGGCGTCGGCCCCGGCGAGGCGGTTCTCTACCCGGCGGTTCTGCGGCGTCGCATCCGGCACACGCAGGCCCACAGTGCGATTCTCTTCGCCCCACTCCACGTTAACCGGCGCCGAGGTGTCGGGCAGGAAGCGGCGGAACGAGTTGACGTTGGGGGCGAACAGCGGCAGCACCTCGGGGATGTACTTCTGCAGCCCGCCGATATGGTGCAAGAACAGCTCGCTCATGGAACCGTCTTCATTGGAGAAGATGTTCTTGCCGGTCTTCTTGTCGATGATGCTCTGGTGCAGGTGCATGGCGCTGCCCGGCTGATCGGTGATCGGCTTGGCCATAAAGGTCGCCGCCACGTCATGCTTGAGCGCAGCCTCGCGCATGGTGCGTTTGAACACCAGAATCTGGTCGGCCAGGTGCAGGGCCTCGCCATGACGGAAGTTGATTTCCATCTGCGCCGGGCCTTCTTCGTGGATCAGCGTATCCAGGTCCAGGCCCTGAATCTCGCACCAGTCGTACATGTCTTCGAACAGCGGGTCGAACTCGTTGGCCGCGTCGATGGAGAACGACTGCCGACCGGTTTCCGGACGCCCGGAACGGCCCATGGGCGCAACCAGCGGGAAGTCCGGGTCGCTGTTGCGCTTGGTCAGGTAGAACTCCATCTCCGGCGCGACTATGGGCTGCCAGCCTTTTTCGGCATACAGCTTGAGCACTTTCTTGAGCAGGTTGCGCGGCGACAGCTCGATCGGGTTGCCCTGCTTGTCATAGGTGTCGTGAATCACCTGGGCGGTCGGCTCAACGGCCCAGGGCACCAGGAATACGGCGTTTTCATCGGGCCGGCAGATCATGTCGATGTCGGCGGGGTCGAGCAGCTCGTAGTAGACATCGTCCTCGACGTAATCGCCGGTCACGGTCTGCAACAGCACGCTCTCGGGAAGGCGCATGCCCTTCTCGTCGAGGAACTTGTTGGTCGGGGAGATCTTGCCACGGGCAATGCCGGTAAGATCGCTGACTAGGCATTCAACTTCGGTGATTTTGCGTTCTTTCAGCCAGCTCGAAAGCTGGTCCAGTTTGGTGCTCATAGAGACCTCAGGGTTGGTAGAGCGAGCCACGCAAGGCCCACTCAGTGTTGCCCCGCCCTCTTCCTGCAAGCCTCACCAAAGGCCTGGAAGATGGCGAGATAATTCGGATTGGATCGTACCTGCCATTCAGGGTGCCATTGCACCCCCAACGCAAAGCTTTTTGCGTCGCTGACAGAGAAAGCCTCAACCAATCCGTCAGGCGCCCGTGCTTCGACACGCAAGCCCGGCGCCAAACGTGCAACACCCTGGCCATGAATGGAATTGACAGTGATCTCGGACGGCAAGCCAAAACTGTCGAGCAGACCGCCCGGCTCAATGAACAACGGGTGACGGGGGGCATATTGGACGTCGAGCGGTTCGTTCTCCGGCTCGCGGTGGTCCATCATGCCAGCAACTGCATGTACCTTTTGATGCAGCGTGCCACCGAAGGCCACATTCATTTCCTGAAAGCCGCGACAAATGCCGAGTACCGGCACGCCCGCTTCAATGGCCAGGCGCAGCAGTGGCAAGGTGGTCTGGTCGCGCGCCGGATCATGCAAGGTGCCCGGCTCGCTGGCAGGTCCACTATAGTGATGAGGTTCAACGTTGGATGGCGAGCCGGTAAACAACAGACCGTGCAGATTATCGATCAGCGTCGGCAGGTCGATCAGCTCGCCCAGAGAAGGAATGACCAGAGGCAACCCTCCGGCGCCCACGGCGACAGCGCGGACATATTTGTCACCCACGATATGGTAGGGGTGAGGACCGATCTGCTTGCTGCAGGCGGTAACGCCGATCAACGGCAGGCGTGGCATGAGGCACCCAATTTATTGCTGTTATAGGTTTTGATCGAGCTTAGCCTTGTTCATTTTTTTACACAACAACCATGTAAAAAATCAAACACACCCCGCTGAGCACCGCGCCACTCCCGGCGTCGCCGCCGCTTACAGCGCCCTGAAACGCCCTAAAAATGGCCACCAAGCCCCGTTTTAGGGCAGAATGAGCCTCTCTTGACAGCATGAGAGCTTTCGGATTGACTCACTCCTGTGCATTTGCATGATTGATATTTTTAACAAAAAAGGTGTTGCATCATGTCGGTACCCCCGCGTGCCGTTCAGCTCAATGAAGCGAACGCGTTCCTTAAGGAACATCCTGAGGTCCAGTTCGTCGACCTTCTTATTGCAGATATGAATGGTGTGGTGCGCGGCAAGCGCATCGAACGCGCCAGCCTGCACAAGGTATACGAGAAGGGCATCAACCTTCCCGCCTCCTTGTTTGCCCTCGATATTAACGGCTCCACGGTGGAAAGCACCGGCCTGGGCCTGGATATCGGTGACGCAGACCGTATCTGCTTCCCCATCCCCAACACCCTGTGCAAGGAACCCTGGCAGAAGCGCCCCACCGCGCAACTGCTGATGACCATGCACGAACTCGATGGCCAGCCTTTCTTCGCTGACCCGCGCGAGGTGTTGCGCCAGGTGATCCAGAAGTTCGACGAACTAGGCCTGACTATCTGTGCAGCCTTTGAGCTGGAGTTCTACCTGATCGACCAGGAGAACGTGAACGGCCGTCCGCAGCCGCCACGCTCACCGATCTCCGGCAAACGCCCGATCTCCACCCAGGTCTACCTGATCGACGACCTCGACGAGTACGTCGACTGCCTGCAGGACATGCTCGAAGCCGCCAAGGAGCAAGACCTGCCGGCCGACGCCATCGTCAAGGAAAGCGCCCCGGCGCAATTCGAGGTCAACCTGCACCATGTTCAGGATGCCCTCAAGGCCTGCGACTATGCCCTGCTGCTCAAGCGCCTGATCAAGAACATCGCCTACGACCACGAGATGGACTCGACCTTTATGGCCAAGCCCTATCCAGGTCAGGCAGGTAACGGTCTGCACGTGCACATCTCGTTGCTCGACAAAAAGACCGGCGAGAACATCTTTACCGCCGAAGATCCGCTGCAGAACGACGCCCTGCGCCACGCCATCGGCGGTGTGCTGGAAACCATGCCGGCGTCGATGGCGTTCCTCTGCCCGAACGTCAACTCCTACCGCCGCTTCGGTGCCCAGTTCTATGTGCCCAATGCGCCGAGCTGGGGGCTGGACAACCGTACCGTGGCCGTACGCGTGCCCACCGGCAGCCCGGACTCGGTGCGCATCGAACACCGCGTAGCCGGTGCCGACGCCAACCCCTACCTGATGATGGCGTCGATCCTCGCCGGCATTCACCATGGCCTGACCAACAAGGTCGAGCCCTGTGAACCAATCGAGGGTAACTCCTACGAGCAACTCGACCAGAGCCTGCCGAACAACCTGCGCGATGCACTGCGCGAGCTGGACGACAGTGAAGTGCTGGCCCGTTATATCGATCCGAAGTACATCGACATCTTCGTCGCGTGCAAGGAAAGCGAGCTGGAAGAGTTCGAGCACTCGATCTCTGACCTCGAATACAACTGGTACCTGCACACCGTCTGATGCACCCACAACGCCGGCCATGTGCCGGCGTTGTTTTGTCCCCTGGACCTGCCGAATTCGTTTCCTGCCCCCCATCGCCTTGGCTGATGCGCCCCAGGCTGCCCAAACATTGTGCCGGAGCCCACCAGGCGTGCCTGCTGGGCGCATTACCGCCGAAACGCTCGACACCAATGGCAACGCCGACGCCAAAGGCTTTCTGGATGCCAACTTGCGCGACCAGCCCGGTCTTTACCCTGGCCGTGTCACCAAGCGTCGGCTTTACGTCCTTGCCCCTCCCAAAGAAGCACCGCACTGCCCGTGACCTAGTGTGGGAGCACTTTCGCGCCGGCAGCTGAACATCCCGACTTGCTCGCTGGGCGCGCACTGACGTCCAATAGCGCATCCCCCACGAGATAAGCGCATGCCACGTCCACCCACCGCTCGCAAACCTCGCGCCAGCAGCCAGGCACGCATCGCCGTGATTCTCGATGCGGCGCGGGCGCTACTCGCCGAGCAGGGCGTCACCAGCCTGTCGATCTACGCCGTAGCAGAGCGCGCGGCCATCCCGCCATCGTCGGTGTACCACTTTTTCGCCAGCGTTCCCGCGCTGCTCGAAGCCTTGACCGCAGATATCCATGCAGAGTTTCGGGCCTGCCTGCAGGCGCCAGTTGAGCATGCCGCGCTACGTGACTGGCGTGACCTGTCACGGCTGGTGGAACAGCGCATGCTGACCCGTTACGAAGACGATGCCGCCGCCCGGCAGCTGATTCTGGTTCAGCATGGGCTCAGCGAAGTCACCCAGGCCGACCGTCAACACGACATAGAACTGGGCGAGCAAATGAAGGCCCTGTTCGAGCGCCATTTCCAGTTGCCCCCGCTGCCCGAAGACATCGACGTGTTCACCCTGGCCATGGAGCTGGGGGACCGGGTGTACGCCCGCTCGATGCAGGTGCATGGCCATATCACCCCGCGCCTGGCCGAAGAGGGCATGCGCGTATTCGACGCCTACCTGAGCCTGTATCTGCCCCCCTGCCTGCCCAAGCGCCAACACCCGCTCTGAGTGCATCGCGCGTCCTCGCCTTGAGGACGTGACGGTAAGGGTTGCGCAAAATTACCGATTTATATCTGTAAAATATCCTTATGTTTTTTAATAAAAGCTCACAAAAGCTTTTTATATCGATTTTTATCGGCTATAACTGATGCACATCGTCACGGCGCCACCGCCGTGGTGCCCCTCAGATACCCCTGCTCAGAGGTGCTGCATGTCTCGCATTGTCACTGTCGCCGTAACCCAGATGGCCTGCTCCTGGGATCGCACCGCCAACCTCGCCAAGGCCGAACAGCTGGTTCGCGACGCAGCGGCTCAGGGCGCGCAGATCGTCCTGCTGCAGGAACTGTTTGAAACGCCCTACTTCTGCCAGAAACCCAATGCCGACTACCTGCTGCTGGCCACCGCCGCCGAGGAAAACCCGGCGATCCAGCATTTCCAGGCGCTGGCCAAGGAACTGCAAGTGGTACTGCCGATCAGTTTTTTCGAGCGCGCAGGCCGCGCCCGCTTCAACAGCATCGCCATCATTGATGCCGATGGCAGCAACCTCGGGATTTATCGGAAAAGCCACATCCCGGATGGCCCCGGCTATCACGAGAAGTACTACTTCAACCCGGGCGATACCGGCTTCAAGGTCTGGACAACCCGCTACGCCAAGATCGGCGTGGGTATCTGTTGGGACCAGTGGTTTCCTGAAAGTGCCCGGTGCATGGCCCTGCAGGGCGCCGAGCTGCTGCTTTACCCGACAGCCATTGGCAGCGAGCCCCACGATCCACAGATCAACTCTCGAGACCAATGGCAGCGCGTGCAACAAGGCCACGCCGGTGGCAACCTGATACCGCTGATCGCCAGCAATCGCATCGGGCTCGAGGAACAGGACGGTTCAGCGATCACATTCTATGGTTCCTCGTTTATCGCCAACGCCTTTGGCGAAAAGGTCGAAGAGCTGAGCCAGACCGAAGAAGGGGTGCGGGTCCACCGCTTCGACCTGAACGCACTGGAAAAAACCCGCAGCGCCTGGGGTGTGTTCCGCGACCGCAGGCCAAACCTATACTGGCCGCTCGCGACACTCGACGGCGACACCGCCTCGCAATGACTGCACACCTGCGGGCGCGCTGAACGTGCCTTGCCCTCCAGATATTTTTACCGGTGCGCGCAGCGCACCCTACGGAAACGAGCCATGACCAACCTGAGCACTACCCCCCGCGCCGACGGTTTCCATATGCCCGCCGAATGGGCGCCTCACAGCCAAACCTGGATGGTCTGGCCCGAGCGACCGGACAACTGGCGCCTGGGCGGCAAACCCGCACAGGCCGCCTTCACCGCCGTAGCCAAGGCGATTGCCCGCTTTGAACCGGTAACGGTCTGCGTCAGCGCCAGCCAGTACGAAAATGCCCGTCAGCGCCTGGACATGCCGAACATCCGCCTGGTCGAGATGAGCACCGATGACGCTTGGGTGCGCGATACCGGCCCGACCTTCGTGGTCAATGCCCGGGGCGACCTGCGCGGTGTGGATTGGGCGTTCAATGCCTGGGGCGGTTTCGAGGGTGGCCTGTACTGGCCATGGAACCGTGATGCACAGGTCGCCAGCAAGATTCTTGAGATCGAGCGCACACCGCGCTACCACACCGAAGGTTTTGTGCTCGAGGGCGGCTCCATCCATGTCGACGGCGAAGGCACCCTGATCACCACCGAGGAATGCCTGCTCAACCACAACCGCAACCCGCACCTGAGCCGCGAGCAGATCGAAGCCGTGCTGCGCGAGCACCTGGCAGTGGACAGCATCATCTGGCTGCCGGATGGCCTGTACAACGACGAAACCGACGGTCATGTGGATAACTTCTGCTGCTACGTGCGCCCTGGCGAAGTGCTGCTGGCCTGGACCGACGACCCGAGCAACCCCAACTACCCACGCTGCCAAGCGGCAATGAGGGTGCTGGAGCACGCTCGCGACGCCAAAGGCCGGCAACTGATCGTGCACAAGATGCCGATCCCCGGCCCGCTGCACGCCACCGCCGAAGAGTGCGCCGGCGTCGACCTGGTTGCCGGCAGCCAGGAGCGCAGTCCCGACGTGCGCCTGGCTGGCTCTTACGTAAACTTTCTGATCGTCAATGGCGGCATCATCGCGCCGCGCTTCGATGACCCGCTGGACGCCGAAGCCGAAGCGATCCTGCAGCGCCTGTTCCCCGAGCATGAGGTGGTCATGGTCCCCGGCCGCGAGATCCTGCTGGGTGGCGGCAATATCCACTGCATCACCCAGCAGCAACCGGCGGCCTGACCCTAGCCGCAGAAATAAAAAAGCCCTGCCAATTGGCAGGGCTTTTTGCATCTGGCGTCCCGGCAGGATGCAACTGCCGGGGAGTCAGAGCCTTACAGCAGCGGGATGCTGTAGCTGACGATCAGGCGGTTTTGATCAATATCAGAGCTCGCTACTTCGGAGCGCATGGAAGCATTGCGCCAGGCGAAGCCCATACCCTTCAAAGTACCTTCCTGCAGCACGTAGCTAACGGTCAGGTCGCGCTCCCACTCTTTCAGGTCGCCAGTGGCCGACTTGATGTTATCGCCTTTCATGTACAGCACGTTGGCAGTCAGACCAGGCACACCCACTTTGCCGAAGTCGTAACCGTACTGAGTGATCCAGGTACGCTCACCGGCACGGCCGAAGTTACTGATCTGACGATCGGTGATCAGGTAAGTGGTCGCGCCGCCCTGACCTGGAATGGAGCCCTGGTTCAGCTGGATAAAGTTGCTGTCGCCCGACACCTGCTGGTAGCCGGCGCTCAGTGCGTGACCTTCCAGGCTGTAGGTGAAGAAAGCACTCCAGGTGCGGTTGTCGACTTCACCGAAGTCAGGATTCGCGCGACCGCCATTCCAAAAACCGCTGCCGATATAGCCATCAGCGCGACCGGCAGCGCTGCCGTTGTTGCCGTCGGAGCTGGTGTCGAAGTAACGCAGGTCAGACTTCAGCGAACCGGCACCCAAGGCGAGGGTGTGGGTCAGGCCGAGGAAGTGCTGCTTGTAGAAGTCGTCCAGATTGCCGTAGTAGTACTGCGCCAGCAGATCCTTGTTGATCTTGTAGTCGGCACCGCCGTAGTAGAACTTGTTGCTGTCAGCGCCAGCACCGGCGCCGGCGATGGCCAGCGACTCGCTATTGCTGGAAGCACGGCCTTTGGCATGCTCAAGCTGACCAGCAATCAGGGTCAGGTTGTCGATTTCGTTCGAGGTGATCTGCGCACCCTCGAAGGTTTGCGGAATCAGACGGCCGTCGTTGAACGTTACCACTGGCAGTTTCGGCTGAAGGGTGCCGATTTGTGCGATGGTCTTGGAATAACGCACTTTACCGGTCAGACCCAGGCTGCTGAACTCATCAACAGCGTTGTTATCACTGTCAACGGGGAAAAGTGTGCCGTTGCCAGCCGAGCCAGGGGTGCGGCTCTGACCTGCTTTGCCGGCACGACCGCCGCCATCCAGACGAACACCAACCAGGCCCAACGCATCAACGCCGAAGCCTACGGTGCCTTCGGTAAAGCCCGATTGCAGGTTCAGTTGAAAGGCCTGCCCCCACTCCTTGTTGCTCGCCGTGTTGGTGTCACGTACATCGTTGTTGAAGTAATAGTTACGCAGATCAAGCTTGGCTTTGCTGTCTTCGATGAACGCGGCGTGGACAGCGCTGCTCAGGGACAGGCCCAGGGTGCTGGCAGCTACGGCTACGGCCAGGGAGGTCTTTCTCATTATGGTTTCTCCAGGTGTGTTAAGGGTGACGCATCGACATGGGCCCGGGCTGAAAGCAGCCATCGGAAGACCCAGACCGAATTCGGGCGCTCACACAACCGCCCGGCACGCAACACAGTGCGGCCGGCAGGCGGGCAAGCGAAATCAATTCAACACAGCAGAACGCGTGGGCAAACGGGCAAACAGATGGATAGCCGAGAGGGAAGGCAAACACGGCAGGTGAATGTCATGGCACAGATCTCTTCGTTCTTATTCTTGGTCCGCAGGGCTGCGGCCAGCATTTAGTCCAAAATAGCAGGTACTGTGCCAATCAAACAGATACAAGATGAAAGCGCTCTGGAATGAGGCTTTGGTGTGTGAGCTGCCGCAGTGAAAGCCAAGGGAGGACGGAAAAATAAGCAGAAATCCGCTTATTTATTTCGCAAAAAAGGCGAAAAGCCGCCACTTACCAAAACCTATTCACCCCAATACGATGCGGTCCTTGCCTTGGCGCTTGGCTTCGTACATGGCCACATCGGCGCGCCCGAACAAGGTGTCCAGGCTTATGTCATCACCGCGCAAACAGGCCAACCCCTGGCTCACCGTGATGCCGAAACGACGCGTCTCGTGACTGAAACTCAAGCGCTGGATCTCGCGCTGCAGGCGCTCGGCGATCTGCAGCGCCAGGCTCTGAGCACAGCCCGGCAGCAGCACTGCAAACTCCTCACCGCCAATGCGCCCGAACAGGTCGCCGCGCCGCAGCACTGAGGTGCCACAGTGGGCCAGCCGCTGCAGAACCTGGTCGCCCATCTGATGACCATAGCGGTCGTTGATTTGCTTGAAGTCATCCAGGTCGAGCAGCAGAAAAGCCAGTGAACTGCCGTACTGTCGGGCATGCTCGAACTCGCGCTGCGCACCCTCGAAAAAATGCCGGCGGTTGCTGCTCTGGGTCAGCACATCGGTGGTGGCCAGGCGATGCAACTCGCCTTCGAGCTGCTTCTTTTCGGTGATGTCTTCGGCAATCCCGACGATGATCGGCGCCTGCCCACTTTCGTTCTGCTGGCTGATAAAGCACTTGTCGCTCAGCCAGCGCAATTGTCCGTCATTGCGGATAATGCGGTACTCACGCGCTTCAACGGCACCGGTTTCAAGCACCTTGGCCATGCTGTCGGCGGCATACTCGAGATCGTCGGGGTAAATGCTGTTGCGCCACTCGTCGTAGTCGGCCAGCAACAGGGCCGCAGATCGCCCGAAGACGCGCTCATACGCAGGGCTGACGTAAATGATGCGCTGCTGCGCCCAGTCGAATGCCCAGAGCACGGCATTGACGCTGCCCAGCAAGGTGCTGAAGAGCTGCTCGCGCTCGCCCAGCCGCGCGGTTTCGGCGCGGCTGTGCAGTAAAGCCAGGGTCAGGGCTTCGAGCTCGCTCGGAGCATTGCTCGTTTCATCCATTGCAAACGCCATCCTGAAAAAGCACCACGGCCGCCATGCGCCGTGGGGTCATCTGAGTACGGTGCTGCCTTGGCCACCTGGCCGAATGCCGACACAAAAAGGTCAGGCGTCCGCTCGGGCATCACCCACACAAAAAGCCCGCCAAATGGCGGGCTCATGCATTGTTATTTGGAGCTTTCAGAAGACCATGCATTCACCGCCGGGTTCCCCGGCCGACGAAGCACTGCCTCAGGTGGCGCTGACAGGACGCAGCGAATAAGTCTTGAGCTGGGCAGCAAAGTCATGCAGCGACTGAATGCCACTGGCTTCTGCCTCGTGAACCCACTGCTTGATGGCTTCGAGCATCTCATGCCCGTTGGAGCTGGTCCGGGCCCAGATCTGCTGCAGCGCCAGGCGCTTCTCGTAGATCACCTTGAGCGCCTGGCTTTGCGCGAGCATATCGTCGATATGCTGCTGCTGTTGATCCTGTAGCAGGCTCGGCTCACGGGAAAGCAGGCGCTTGGCGCGACGGAACTGGTGACGCACCGAGGCATCCGCCTTGGCCAGTTCCTGAGCGACCAACGGCTTGATCACCAGCGCGCGGTACTGCGCCATGATCTGAAAGCGGTTGTTGAGAATCGCCATGGCGGTGTCCATATCCAGGTTGCGCTTGCCCTCCACCCGATGAGCGATGGGCGCTACGCGCTGGACTTTGGCCAGACCGAAGAAGCTGAACACTTTGATCCAGGCCCAGCCCATGTCGAATTCCCAGGGCTTGACCGACAGCTTGGCCGAATTCGGGTAAGTGTGGTGGTTGTTGTGCAGCTCCTCGCCACCAATCAGGATGCCCCAGGGCAGCAGATTGGTCGCCGCATCGCGGCACTCAAAGTTGCGATAACCCACCGCGTGGCCCAGGCCGTTGATCACGCCCGCTGCCCACACCGGAATCCACATCATCTGCACGGCCCAGATGGTGATACCAGCGGCACCGAACAGCGCGAGATCGATCACCGCCATCAGGGTCACACCGCCGATAGGGAAGCGCGAGTAGAGGTTGCGCTCGATCCAGTCTTCCGGGCAATTCTTGCCGTAGATACGCAGCGTATCGGGATTCTTCGCCTCTTCAGCGTACAATTCCGCCCCTTTGCGCAGAACCGTGCTCAGGCCCTTGACCACCGGGCTGTGCGGGTCATCGACGGTTTCACATTTGGCGTGGTGTTTGCGGTGGATGGCGGTCCACTCGCGGGTGTTCTGCGCCGTGGTCAACCACAGCCAGAACCGGAAAAAGTGCTTGAGCGCCGGATGCAGTTCCAGGGCGCGGTGCGCGGAGTAGCGGTGCAGGTAGACCGTGACGCCGACAATGGTGATATGCGTCATCACCAGGGTGACCACGACCAGTTGCCAGACCGAGAGGTCAAGGAGACCGTTGTACCACATGGATGTCTAGTGCCTCTTGTGGAGTAAGACGCGGCGTGTCCTACAAAAATGGCCGCCCCTGCATTATCACCAAGCCGGGACAGAAAACCAGTTGCTCTTTTGGCTAAGAATGTTTCACCCGTGCAGGTTCGTGTACTGTTCGGCCCCCTAACCCGAGATGGAACCCCCTAATGGGCTTACGCCTGGGCGCCTTGCGCCTGTCCCTGCTCTACATGCTGGTGGCCGGACTCTGGGTCCTGTTCAGCGACGGATGGTTGACTCACCTCGGGCTACCCAATGCCCAGATTGAGCGCCTGCAACTGTTCAAGGGACTCGGCTTCGTCGTGCTCACAGCGCTGCTGCTGTACCTGATTCTGCGTACCCATGCCCACCTGCAAGCGCGCAGCCAGCAGGCATTGAGCCGTAGCGAGGAGCGCTTGAGCCTGGCCCTGGAGTCTGCCGAGAGCGGTCTGTGGGACTGGGATTTACATCAGCATAGCCTGTACTTCTCGCCGCGCTACGCCAGCATGCTGGGTCTCGACCCCGTGGACCTGGGCAGCAGCCAGGAAACATGGCTGCAGCGCCTGCACCCCGATGACCGGCCAGGCTACGAAGCGGCGCTGCAGGCGGCCCTGGCCGCCCCGCAGACGACGATGTACGAAAATCTCTTTCGCCTGCGCCATCGCGATGGCAGTTACCGCTGGATCCAGGCCCGCGGCCGCCTGCAGCTCGATAGGGCGGGCCAGGCCCGGCGCTTTATCGGCACGGCAAGCGATGTCACCCAACGGCGCGCCGACGAGGACAGCCTGCGCCAGGCGGCAGCCGTGTTCGAGGCCACTCAGGAGGGCGTGCTGGTCACTGACGCCCAACACCGCATCGTGCACATCAATCCGGCTTTCAGCCGCATCACCGGCTACAGCGAGGCGCAGATTCTCGGCCAGGACCCCAGCCTGCTGAAATCCGGCCGCCATGACAGCGCCTTCTACGCCAACATGTGGCAGATGCTGCGTAACCAGGGCGGCTGGAGTGGGGAGATCTGGAACCGCAGGCGCAACGGCGAGATTTACCCGCAGTGGCAGTGCATTCGCGCGATCCACGATGAAACCGGCGCGATTCGTCATTATGTCGCGGTGTTTTCCGACATCACCGCACTCAAACGCTCGCAGCGCGAACTCGACTACCTGGCCCACCACGATCCGCTGACCAACCTGCCCAATCGCCTGCTGTTCACCGAGCGGGTCGAGCATGCGCTGGAGCGCGCGCGCCGCGAGCAGCTCAATGGCGCCGTATTGCTGATCGACCTCGATCACTTCAAGCACATCAACGAAAGCCTGGGGCATAACATCGGCGACCTGCTGCTCAAGGCCGTCGGCGACCGCCTGACGGGCCTGCTCGATGCGCGCATGACCTTGGCGCGACTGGGCGGCGACGAGTTTGGCCTGCTCTGCGAATCCGGCCTCGAGGCCGAGCAAACCGCCGACCTGGCGCAGCAGGTGCTCGACAGTTTCCACGCGCCCTTCGCGGTTGTCGACCAGGAACTGTTTATCACCGCCAGCCTGGGCATTGGCCTGTTCAGCGACGACGCCGAAACCGTCGAGCAGATCCTGCGCAACGTCGACTCGGCACTGTTCAAGGCCAAGAGCAGTGGCCGCGAAACATTCGCCTTCTATGCTCAGGAATTGACCGAGCATGCGCGCCAGCGCGTGCAACTGGTCAGTGCCCTGCGCCATGCCCTCGACCTGCAGGAGCTGCGCGTGCACTACCAGCCGCTGATCGACCTGGCGGACGGCAGCATGGTCGGGGTGGAAGCCCTGGTGCGCTGGCAACACCCGCAGCGCGGCCTGGTGCCCCCTGGCGAATTCATCCCGATTGCCGAGGAAAGCGGCCTGATCAGCGCCATCGACACCTGGGTGCTGCAGCAGGCGTGCGAGCAGATGGTGGCCTGGCAGCGCGCCGGCAGCCGCTTGAAGTTCGTCGCGGTGAACGTCTCCAGCCGGCTGTTCTGCCGCGACCTGCTCGACCATCAGGTGGCTCAGGTGCTGGCACAAACCGGCCTGGCACCTGCCTGCCTGGAGCTGGAAGTCACCGAAAGCGCAGTGATGGTCAACCCGGACGCCGCCCAGGGCCTGCTCGAACGCCTGCGCAACCTCGGCGTGCGCCTGGCGATCGATGACTTCGGTACCGGCTACAG
Source organism: Pseudomonas cuatrocienegasensis (assembly GCF_900110925.1). Lineage (GTDB taxonomy): Bacteria > Pseudomonadota > Gammaproteobacteria > Pseudomonadales > Pseudomonadaceae > Aquipseudomonas > Aquipseudomonas cuatrocienegasensis. The sequence goes on from NZ_FOFP01000019.1 coordinate 76,350, forward strand.
CTCGCTGGCGCGACTAAAGCGCTTACCTGTGCACAAGCTCAAGCTGGACCAGAGCTTCGTCCGTGGCCTGCCCCACGACGAGGACGACATCGCTATCAGCCGCGCAGTGATTGCGCTGGGGCATAGCCTGAAGATGAAGGTGCTCGCCGAAGGGATCGAACACCCCGACCAGGCGGCGTTTCTCAAGGCGCTGGGCTGCGATTTCGGCCAGGGCTACCACTTCGGCCGCCCGGCCCCGCAACTGCCGGACGAGGCCTGATCAGGCCTCGGCGCGCTGCATCAGGCTGCGCTGGCGCCATTCCATAAAGGTCTTGAGCAGCAAGGTAAACAGCGCCATGCAGGCCAGCAGCCCGGCAGCGGTGAAGGCGGCCGCCGGTTTGTAGTCATTGTTCAGTTGATCGACCAGCAGCGGCAGCGTCAGGGTCTGGTTGATGATGGTGCCGGAGACCACCGACACCGCGCCGAACTCACCCACCGCCCGAGCATTGGTTACCACCACGCCATACAGCAGCGCCCACTTGATCTTCGGCAGGGTGATGCGGCGGAAGATCTGCCAGCCGCTGGCACCCAGGCACATGGCAGCGGTCTCTTCGTCCTGGCCCTGGGCCTGCATAACCGGAATCAGGATGCGCGCCACATAGGGCGCAGTGACGAACACCGTGACCATGACGATGCCCGGCCAGGCGAACATCAACTGCATGCCGTTATCGTAAAACCAGCGCCCCAGCGCGTTTTCCAGGCCATAGACGACCAGGTAGCAGAGACCCGCAACCACCGGCGAGACCGCATAGGGGATGTCGATCAGGGTGGTCAGCAGCTTGCGCCCGCGAAAGTCGTAATGGGTCACGCACCAGGCCAGGCAGATGCCGAAGCACAGGTTCAGCGGCACGGTAATCAGCGCCACCAGCAGGGTCAGGCCGATGGCGTGCAGCATGAAGTCTTCGTTCAGGTTGGCCCACAGCAACTCCAGGCCACCAGCCAACGCATTAGTGAAGATAAGGCCCAGGGGCAACAGCAGTAGCACCGCTACAACCAGCAGCCCCAGCCCCACCAGCGTCCACTGGCGCCAATCATTCGGTTTTTTCATCGACCTTGCCGTTGCCAAGCGAACAGACGGCCCTGCAGCACCTGCAGGGCGAACAGAAGCAGCAGGGACGCGAGCAGAATCACCGAAGCGATGGCCGCTGCTGCCGGGTAGTTGAATTCCTGCAAGCGGACGAAAATCATCAGCGAACTGACCTCCGTCTTATAGGGAATGTTGCCGGCGATCATGATCACCGCGCCGAACTCGCCCAGGCTACGGATAAACGCCTGGGAGCCACCGGTGACCAGCGCCGGGGTCAGGGTTGGCAAAACGACGTGTCGGAAGCTCTGCAGACGGCTGGCACCGAGGGTGCGAGCAGCCTCCTCGTACTCCGAACCGAGGTCCTGCAACACTGGCTGCACGGTACGTACGACGAAGGGAATACTGGTGAAGATCATCGCCACGACGATGCCCGGGTAGGCATAGGCGATCTTGATCCCCGCAGCATCGAGCCACTGGCCGACCCAACCGTTGGGCACCAGCAGCGCTGCCAGAGTCAGACCGGCTACCGAGGTGGGCAGGGCGAACGGCAGGTCGATCAGCGCATCGACCAGGCGCCGACCGGGGAAGTCGTAGCGGGTGATGATCCACGCCAGCAACAGACCGATCAGCAGCACCGCCAGGGTCGAATAAAAGGCAGCGGAGATCGTCACCTTGTAGGTCTGCACCACGCGCGGGTCGCTGATCGCCTGCCAGTACTGAGCCCAGCTCATGTCACTGACGTACAGCAGCAGCGCCGATAGCGGCAGCAGGATCACCAGCGACAGGTAAAAGACACTGAAGCCAAAGCTCAGGCCGAAACCGGGCAGCAAGGGGTTTTGCAGGAAGAACAGTTGCGGTTTGCTCACGAAAAACTCGACTCTACAAATGCAGTTGGCCGCCTAGAAGGCGGCCAATAGACCAGACTTTCAGCGGCCGATGGCGAATACAGCCGAAGTAAGATCTCGCGAGCTAGAGCCCTGCAAGGCAAAAACAGGCGAGGGAGCGGAGTGTACTTTTGTACATGAGCATCCCGAGCCTGTTTTTAACGCCGCAGGGCCGACGCGCAGCAGATCGTGGACGAACGCCTAGCGGCCGGCGGCCAAAAGCTGGTCAAGAATACCACCGTTGTCGAAATGCTTGGCGGTGATCTCGTCCCAAGTGCCCAGCACCTCGGTGGGGTTGATCAGGCGCACCGGGGCGAACTGTGCCTTGGTCGCCTCGACCACCTCGGGGTTGTGCACGCGGTAGTTGTAGCGGGTCAGCAGTTGCTGAACATCCTTGCTGTACTGAAAGTCGAGAAAGGCCTTGGCCTGCTCGCGGGTGCCGCGCTCGTCGGCGACCTTGTCGACGATGGCCACCGGGAACTCAGCCAGTACGCTGACGGGCGGTACCACGGTCTGCAGCTTGGCGGATTTGAATTCCTCGCCGTTGGCGATATTGATGACTTCCGACTCGAAGGTCAGCAGCACATCGCCCTGGCCGTTCTGGGCGAAGGCCACGGTGGCACCACGGCCGCCGGTGGGGAAGTTCTCGACGTTCTTCAGCAGCTTGCCAACGAAGGCCTGGACCTTCTCCTGATCACCGTTGAATTTCTCGTTGGCGAACAACCAGGCGCCCAGGTAGCTGTAACGCGCGTTACCGGAGGTCTTCGGGTTGGGGAAGACCAGTTTGACGTCGTCGCGGATCAGGTCGTCCCAGTTCTGGATATTCTTCGGGTTGCCCTCACGCACCAGGAAGGCGGTGGTGCTGTAATACGGCGAACTGTTGTTGGGAAACTGCTTGGCCCAGTCTTCACGCAGCAGACCGCGCTTGGCCAGGATGTCCACATCGGTTACCTGGTTGAAGGTGACCACGTCGACCTTCTTGCCCTGAATGATGTCCTGGGCCTGGCGCGAGGTGCCGGCGAAGGACTGAATGATCTTCACCTCTTTACCGGAGGTGGCCTGCCAGTGCTCGACGAACTTCGGGTTGATCTCACCGAACAGCTCGCGGGCAATGTCGTAGGAGGCGTTGTGGAACGGCGTATCGGCAGCGGCGTGGCTCAGCGAACCGGCCAGCAGGGTGGCACTGGCGACGCCAGCCAGGAGAATATTCTTCAGCATGAAGGCTTCCTTGATCGAGAACGACACCCGTGACCGAGTATCAGGATGGCGCCGATTGTGGCTGAAACTTATATAGCCGAAAAAGATTTTTTAATTATCTGCTTATATCGATTTCAACTTTATCGCGGATCAGCGTCATCCATTGATCACGCTCGCCGAGGCGGCAGGCTCAATGCCACGCGTTATCCCGGACCGGAGACAAGCCGTGCCGGGTTGCCTACCACCGTACAGCCCGCCGGGACATCGCGAGTCACCACACTGCCGGCGCCGACCACGGCATCATCGCCGATGGTCACACCGGGCAGCACCAACGCCCCGGCGCCGATCCACACATTGCGCCCGACGCTAATCGGCAGGCCGCGCTCCAGGCCATCGGCGCGCTGACGCGCATCGCGCGGGTGATCGGCCGTGAGCAGTTGTGCGCCGGGACCGATCTGCGTCAGGTCACCGATGGACACCGGCGCCACGTCGAGAATCACCACATTGAAGTTGATGAACACCCCTGCGCCCAGGCGAATGTTGTGGCCATAGTCGCAGTGGAAAGGCGCACGTACAAAGCTACCGGCCCCCACCTTGGCCAAGCCCTCGCGCAACAGCGCCAGGCGCTCCTCATCCGCGACCAAGGGGCAGGCATTGTAACGCTGCAGCCAGCGCTGATTGGCGGCCTGCGCGGCCTGCAGCTGGGCATCGCGGGGGTCATAGAGTTGGCCTGTGCGCTGCTGTTGCCGTGCGAGTGAGTCCATGAGCGTCTCCCTGGGGCTTTCAGGTGAGAGCTTAGCAACGGCCGCACAGTTCCCGCACAACGCCTCCATCACGGGCCTGGCCAGGTCACAACAACGCACAACCAAGGCTGCCGATCAGACGAGGTTTATCAACATCCGCGGTGCTGAGACATGGAGAACGACCAGAGTGATACTCAGCCTGCAAGCCATGGGCCGACGCAGTGGCGCAAGCCCATGGCGGCTCAGCGGCTGGGCGCTGGGGTTTCGGCGGACCAGCCGCCACCCAGGGCCTTGTACAGGTTCACTTCACTGGTCAGCTGGGACAAGCGGTCAGTGATCAGCGACTGCTGGGCACTGAACAGCGAGCGCTGGGCGTCGAGGAAGGTCAGGTTGCTGTCGATACCAATACGGTAGCGGCGCTCGGCCAGGCGGTAGTAATCCTGGTTGGCCTGCACCAAATCACGCTGAGCCTGGAGCTGCTCGTTGTAGGTCTGACGCGCGGCCAAGCCATCGGACACTTCCTGGAAGGCGGTCTGGATGCTGCGCTCGTATTGCGCGACCGAGATGTCCTTCTGGATTTCCGCATACTCCAGGCTGGCACGCAGGCGCCCGGCATTGAAGATCGGCAAGCTGATCTGCGGCTGAAACAACCAGGTCCCCGAACCTGCATCGAACAGGCCGGACAGGTCCGGGCTGAGCGTGCCGGCATTGGCGGTCAGGCTGATGCTCGGGAAGAACGCTGCACGGGCTGCGCCGATATTCGCGTTAGCTGCCTTGAGCAGGTGCTCAGCCTCAAGAATATCCGGTCGACGCTGCAGCAGGTCGGACGGCAGGCCGACCGGCAGCTCGGCAAACGGCTCGGCGTTCAGCCCCAAGCCCTGGGGCAGATCCGCCGGGACGCCGGAGCCGAGCAGCAGGGTCAGGTTGTTGAGGTCCTGTGCGACCAAGCGCTGGTAGCGCGCCAGGTTGACCCGCGCGCCCTCCACCGAGGTGCGCGCCTGGCTCAGATCGAGTGCCGAAGCAACGCCCACGTCATTGCTGCGCGCGGTCAGCGCATAGCTGTCCTCGAATGCCTGAAGGGTGTCGCGGGTCAGTTGCAACAGCGCCTGATCGGCCTGCCAGGTCAGGTAGGCATTGGCCACACTGGCCACCAGGCTGATCTGCGTCGAGCGCCGCGCCTGTTCGCTGGAGAAATAAACCTGCAAGGCCTGCTCGCTGAGACTGCGCAGGCGGCCGAACAGGTCCAGCTCATAGGCATTGATGCCCAGGGTGGCGGAGTACTGACTGTTGATCCCGGCCTGACCGGTCTGCGATGCATTGGCCGGAACCCGCTGGCGGCTGCCGGCGCCATCGGCCGAAACCGACGGCAGCAGGTCGGAGCGCTGAATACGGTACTGCGCGCGATAGGCCTCGATGTTCAGCGCCGCGACGCGCAGGTCACGGTTGTTCTGCAGTGCGGTCTCGACCAGCCGCTGCAGCGCCGGGTCGCGGAAAAAGGTCCGCCAGCCCTGCTCCGTTGCCGCCATGTCAGCCGCCTGGGCCGGCGTGTAGGCCGGCCCCTCAGGCCACTGCGCCGCAATGGGTGCCGCCGGCTGGCGATAGTCGGGAATCATCGAGCAGCCGCTGAGGATAAACGCCGTAACGGCGATGGACAGTAATGACTTGCTCATTGGCCCGCCTCCTCGGTGGACGCCTTAGACTTCTTGTCGCCGAACAGCGACGACACCAGAACGAAGAACAACGGTACGCCGAAGATCGCCAGCACCGTGGCCGTGGTCATGCCGCCCAGTACACCGGTACCGATGGCGTGCTGGCTACCCGAGCCCGCGCCGCTGGCGATCACCAGTGGCACAACGCCGAGACCGAATGCCAGGGAAGTCATGATGATCGGTCGCAAGCGCATACGACACGCCTCCACGGCCGCTTCGGCAATGCCCATGCCCTGCTCGTGCAGGCTCTTGGCAAACTCCACGATCAGGATCGCGTTACGCGAGGCCAAGCCAATGGTGGTTAACAAACCCACCTGGAAGTACACGTCGTTGGACAACCCGCGCATGCTGGTAGCCAGCAGCGCACCGAAGATCCCCAGGGGCACCACCAGCATCACTGCAATCGGTACCGACCAGCTTTCGTACAACGCCGCCAGGCAGAGGAACACCATCAGCAACGAGATGGCATACAGCGCCGGCGCCTGGGAGCCAGACAAACGCTCCTCATACGACAGGCCTGTCCAGGAGTAACCGATGCCTTCCGGCAGCTTCTGCACCAGGGCTTCGACTTCAGCCATGGCATCACCGGTGCTGTAGCCAGGCGCGGCCTCACCGAGAATCTCCATCGCCGCCACACCGTTGTAGCGCGTCAGCTTCGGCGCACCGTAGCTCCACTCACCACTGGCGAACGCCGAGAACGGCACCATATCGCCACTGTCGCTGCGCACGAACCACTTATCCAGGTCCTCAGGGTTCATCCGCGCACTGGCTTCGCCTTGCACGTACACGCGCTTGACCCGACCGCGGTCGATAAAGTCGTTGACGTAGCTGCCACCCAGAGCAATCGACAGCGTCTGATTGATGGTCGACAGGCTCACGCCCAGGGCACTGGCACGCTCGTCATCAATGGTCAGCTGGTATTGCGGCTCGTCATTCAGGCCATTGGGGCGCACGCCCGCCAAGACCTTGCTCTGCGCCGCCATACCGAGAAACTGATTGCGCGCGGCCATCAGTTCTTCATGGCCAACACCAGCACGGTCCTGCAGGAAGAAGTTGAAACCAGTAGCGTTACCCAACTCCATCACGGCCGGCGGGGCGAAGGCGAAAACCATCGCATCGCGGAAGCCAAAGAAGTGCTGCTGGGCACGTTGCGCCAGGTTGAACACACTGTTCTCTGCCGAACGCTCACCCCAGGGCTTGAGCATGATGAAAGCCAGGCCCGAGCTCTGCCCACGACCGGCAAAGTTGAAGCCGTTGACGGTGAACACAGAGGCTACGGTGTCGCCTTCTTCTTCGAGCAGGTAGCGGCGCATATCGTCGACCACCACCTGGGTACGCTCGGCGGTCGAGCCGGCCGGGGTCTGCACCTGGGCGAACAGCACACCCTGGTCTTCGTCGGGCAGGAAGGTCGTCGGGATACGGGTAAACAGCACGACCATGCCGACCACGATCACCAGGTACGCCAGCAGGTAGGGCACCTTGTGCTTGAGCATGCTGGTCACGCCACGCTCGTAGCTCTGCACACCGCGGTCGAAATTGCGGTTGAACCAGCCGAAGAAACCGCCCTTGGCGACGTGATGCTCGCCTTTCTTGACCGGCTTGAGCAGGGTTGCACAGAGCGCCGGGGTGAAGATCAGCGCCACCAGCACCGACAGCGCCATGGCCGAAACGATGGTGATGGAGAACTGCTGATAGATGATGCCGGTGGAGCCACCAAAGAATGCCATCGGCAACAGTACCGCCGAGAGCACCATGCCGATACCGACCAGCGCGCCCTGGATCTGCCCCATGGACTTGGTCGTTGCCTCCTTGGGCGACAAACCTTCCTCGCTCATCACCCGCTCGACGTTCTCCACCACCACGATGGCGTCGTCCACCAACAAGCCGATAGCCAGAACCACACCAAACATGGTCAGGGTGTTGATGCTGAAACCGAAGGCGGCAAGGATGCCGAACGTGCCCAGCAGCACCACCGGCACCGTCATGGTGGTAATCAGGGTCGCGCGGATGTTCTGCAGGAACAGGTACATCACCAGGAATACCAGCACCACGGCTTCGATCAGGGTACTGACTACCCCGCTAATCGAGGCACTGATCACCGGCGTGGTGTCATACGGGTAAACCACTTCCATGCCCGGCGGGAAGAACGGCTCCAGCTCGGAAATGGTGGCGCGTATCGCTTTGGCGGTATCCAGCGCGTTGGCGCCGGTGGCCAGACGAATCGCCATGCCCGAAGCCGGGCGGCCGTTGAACTGGGCGCTGATGCCATAGCTTTCGCCGCCCAGCTCGACCCGTGCGACGTCCTTGAGGCGCACCTGAGAACCATCGGCATTGACCCGCAGCAGAATCTGTTCGAACTGTTCAGGCGTCTGCAGGCGTGTCTTGCCAATGATGGTGGCGTTGAGCTGCTGACCCTCGACTGCTGGCAGGCCACCCAACTGACCGGAAGACACCTGGACGTTCTGCGCCGAAATCGCGCTGCTGACATCCACTGGGGTCATCTGGAAGTTATTGAGCTTGGCCGGATCGAGCCAGATACGCATGGCGTACTGCGCGCCGAACACCTGGAAGTCACCCACACCGGCGGTGCGCGAGATTGGGTCCTGCATGTTCGAGACGATGTAGTTGGACAAGTCGTCGCGGGTCACCGACTCATTGGTCGAGACCATGCCGATGACCATCAGGAAGTTGCGCACCGACTTGGTGACCCGGATACCCTGCTGTTGCACTTCCTGCGGCAATAGCGGCGTAGCCAGGTTGAGCTTGTTCTGCACCTGCACCTGGGCGGTATCGGAGTTGGTGCCCTGGTTGAAGGTGGCGGTGATGGTCATGCTGCCATCGGAGTTGCTCTCCGAGGTTACATAACGCAGGTTGTCGATACCGTTGAGCTGCTGCTCGATCACCTGAACCACCGTGTCCTGCACGGTCTGCGCGGACGCACCCGGGTAGTTGACGGAAATGGCAATGGCGGGCGGCGCGATACTCGGGTACTGGTTGATCGGCAACTTGAGCAGAGACAAGCCGCCGACCAGCATGATCACCAGGGCGATTACCCAGGCGAAAATGGGACGGTCGATAAAAAACTTCGACATGGATTATTCCTCTTCGCTGTCGGCACTGCCGGCAGCGGGGGCGTCGGTAGGCTTGTCTGTGGCGACATTGCTCGCCTCGCTCACAGTGACCTCGTCACCCGGCTTGACGTACTGCAAGCCTTCGGTGATCAGGCGGTCGCCGCTCTTCAGACCATCGTTGATCAGCCACTGGTTGCCGACGGTGCGCTCGGTTTGCAGGACCCGTTGCTCAACCTTGTCTTCGGCATTGACCACCAGGGCCGTCGGGCGGCCGCGCTGGTCGCGGGTAACACCTTGCTGGGGCGCGAGAATAGCTTCGGCATTGACCCCAGCCTGCAACTGGGCATGTACGAACATGCCCGGCAGCAAGACCTTGTCGGGGTTGGGGAAGACCGCACGCAGCGTCACCGAACCAGTGGTCTGGTCAACTGACACTTCGGAAAACTCCAGCTTACCGGTGTGGCGGTACTCACTGCCGTCTTCGAGCGTCAGCGTCACCTCAGCAGCATTTTCACCCGCTTTCTGCAGGCGACCGCTGGCCAGATCGCGACGCAACTTGAGCATTTCGGCCGAAGACTGGGTGACATCGACATAGATCGGGTCAAGCTGCTGGATCACCGCCATGGCGTTGCTCTGGCCATTGCTCACCAGGGCACCCTCGGTGACCAGGGAGCGACCAATGCGCCCAGCGATGGGCGCCAGCACCTTGGTATAACGCAGGTCGATCTGCGCGCTCTGCACAGCGGCTTCGGCCTGTAGGCGCTGAGCCTGGGCTTCATCGAACTCCTGACGACTGACCGCCTGCTCATCGACCAACTGCTTGTAGCGCTCGGCCAGCGAACGCGTCGACTGCAGCGTGGCCTGCGCGCTCTTCAGGGTGGCCTCGTAGACCGCGGGGTCGATCTGGTACAGCTGCTGGCCCGCTTTGACCTCTGCACCCTCCTCAAACAGCCGCTTGAGAATGATGCCATTGACCTGCGGACGCACCTCGGCAATCCGGTAGGCGCTGGTGCGGCCCGGCAGCTCGGTAGTCAAGGCAAAGGGCTGGGCCTGCAGCGTGACCACCCCGACCTGGGGTTTCTGTGCAGGAGGTGGTGCCTGCTCCTGTTCACAACCGCTGAGCAGCGATGCCAACAGAACGACGGTAACCAGGGCGGGAAAAGCTGGCTTGAATGGCATGGGATCCTCGGACAGGAGCGCGACAGCGCTTCACCGGAGTGAGTGGGCACGAATGCAATGAATAGCGGGCTAAGCAAATGTACTTACATTCATGATTGTTTGTAAACACCTTATCGCGATAAGGTTGCAATAAGACGTAACAGCGGGCTGGGCACCCAGAAGGCCTTCCCGTCATCCCTGCCGGCCAGTTAAACGGCCCCTGTGAGAGCACCTGCCATGGCCCGAAAGACCAAAGACGACGCCCTGCAAACCCGCCACCAGATTCTCGAGGCGGCCGAACAGGCTTTCTATACGCGCGGTATGGCCCGTACAACGCTAGCTGATATTGCAGCATTGGCAGGCGTCAGCCGCGGCGCCATCTACTGGCATTTCGACAACAAGGCCGCCTTGGTCCAGGCCCTGCTCGACAGCCTCCACGAACCCTTCGACGCACTCGCCAAAGCCAGCGAGGACGCCAACGAGACAGATCCGCTGGGCTGCATGCGCACGCTGCTCATTCAAGTACTGCAACAAGTGGCGCTGGACCCAAAGACCCGCCGGATCAATGAGATTCTTTTTCACAAGTGTGAGTTCATCGACGAGATGTGTGATTTGCGCCAGCAACGCCAAGCGAACAGCCTGGACTGCCACGTACGCATCGAGCTGGCACTGCGCAACGCCGTCAACCGCGGGCAACTGCCAGCAGCGCTGAACACCACCCGCGCCTCGCGCTGCCTGCACGCCTACATAGACGGCAACCTGGCCCAGTGGCTACTCACCCCCGACGCCTACGCCCTGCACGAAGATGCCGAATACCTGGTCGACACCGCCCTCGACATGCTTCGCCATAGCCCTAGCCTGCAGGTATGAGCCGGCAGACCGCCATGACGGGCACGTTCGCGCGATGGCGCCTTAGCCACTAAGATGGCGCCATGACCAAACCTGACACGCCCCTCACTGCTATCAGCGAGTTGACCCTGCGTCACTATCAGACGTGCGCGGAAGCCTTTCGCGAGGGCACTCGCGACCACGATGTCAGCCAGAACATCGCCGCCCTGCTGCGCCATCTCCACGCGCCAGCGCCGGCCTGCATCCTTGACCTGGGCTGCGGCCCAGGCCGGGACTTGCGCACATTCAGCCAACTGGGCCACCGCGCCATCGGCCTGGATGGCTGCTCGCAGTTCGTCGAAATGGCGCGCCAGGACAGCGGCTGCGACGTCTGGCAGCAGAACCTGCTTAGCCTTGATCTACCGGCCGAACACTTCGACGGGATCTTTGCCAACGCCGTGCTGTTTCATGTGCCCAGCCGGGCCCTGCCCGAGGTGCTGAAGCAACTCTGGCAGAGCCTGAAAGCCGGCGGCGTGCTGTTCTGCTCGAACCCCAGAGGGGACAACCAGGAAGGCTGGCAGGGCGAGCGCTATGCGGTCTACCACGACCTGCCCCGTTGGCGTCAATACCTGCAGGCCGCTGGCTTCAGCGAGCTGGAGCACTACTACCGCCCCGCCGGCTTGCCGCGCGACCAGCAGCCCTGGTTGGCGAGCGTCTGGCGCAAGGCGCCACGGGTAACAATCCCTGATCCCAACACGGCTGACCCCGGCACACCCATCTGATCGCGGAAAAATCAGAAAAGCGGTCGTCCAAGGAAAGCTTAAGTACGCGCCATTCAAACCCATCCCTTTTTCGGATGCTGCTCAACCTGGTGCTGACCCTCCTGTTCTAAAGTAAAAAGCCCCGGCATCTGTGGATGCCAGGGCTTTGTTTATCTGCCGTATCTTACTTGGCGCAGTTACCTTTGCGCGCTAGCTCCAACTTCGCTACGTCTTCTTTGCCTTCTTTTTCGTCGACCAGCTCCAGGTTGGCACCACCGACGAATACACCCATCTTGATGTACTGCTTCACGAAGTAGTTCTTGCCGCTTTCGGTCTTGACCAGCAAATCGTTGGGCGAGAACTCGGACTCGGTGGATATCTTGTGCTCCATGTCGCCCTTGACCTGTTCATAGAAGAATATCTTGGGAGCGGACTCACCGATGCACTTGCCATCGACCCAGATGTCTTTCTTCAGCGCCGTACCGGCCCCCATGGTGCGGTAGATGTAGAGACCCGCATTACCGGGCGAGGGTGCAACGAAACGCTTGGCCTCGGCAGAGGCATCCTTGTCTTCCATGGGAACTGAGGCGCAGCCGACAAGCAGCGACGAGGCAAAAGCGGCCATGGCCAGTTTTTTCAGCATGATGACTCCAAATATCGAGAAATAGTGGACGCGGCATAGCGGCAGGCTGGGCAGAATTTTCCAGCCACATCAAGCTATTGGGTCACGGATAAGGAGTCGCACGAAGGAGGGGCCATTGCCTGGACGCGTCGCTGCGTATGCTCGAATTCCGTTTCTTTAATGGCTTATTGCCATGCCGCCGTGGACGATATCGCCTTGTTCAGTAACGAGCAAGAGCGCTTCGCTATTTCAATCAATAGTGCAGAGCCAGGGGGCTTCGAGACAGGGGGCAGGCCCTATAACCTCCTTCACGCGGCGCCAGTCCACGTCGCCGCGTTGCTCCATCTCCTTGAGCCAGGCCAGGTTAGGATCGGCCTTGGCCATGGCTCCAATGGTTTGGCTGACGGTTTGCCGGTTGACCTGTTTGAGGTCGATGTTCAGCCCTTCCACGGCCTGAATGACGATCTCGCCCTGGGCGCTCAGTTGGCTTTGCTGCAGGGTTTCGTCGGTCTTGCCTTTGCCTTTGGCTGGCTGCCAGGCGAAGCTGCTTTTGCTCTTCTCGCGGCTTTCTTGTTTGAGGTCTTTGACGCCCTCGAAGGTGATTTCGCCGC
>NZ_FOFP01000040.1 GCF_900110925.1 Pseudomonas cuatrocienegasensis
CGCAGGGTGCCTTGGTTAAGCAGCTCACCGCCGCTGATCAGGGTTACGTCGCGGCCCTGGATCAAGGCGCCGTTGGCGGCCAGGCGGCCTTCGGCCTGGGCCAGGTAGAGCACCGGCACCAGCACCTTCTCGCCGTTGACCTCGTGCTCTTCCAGCCAGACGATGTCGTGGGTCAGGGCCGCGACTTGTTCGGCGCTCAGGCTCAGGCCGAGGGCATCCTGCTGGCGAGGGCGTTGTCCATCAGGTAGCGGCAATGGCCGCATCAGTTCGCCCCTTGCCCTTCCCTACCCCCCAGCCTATCCTGCGCCGGTCACGGTCAATCCCGTGGCCGGGTTTGGCGACCCGAAAACGGGCGCGGTAGCGCCGATAGGTGTAGCAAAGGCGGCGAACGCTCTTTGTATGCATCCGTGCGCAAGCAGTTTTTCAACTGCGATGCTTTATGGCAGGCCGCGTGGGGAGACCCTCGGGTCTGTCGGTTCCCGTTAGCCGGCTCGCCAACCCTGCGCGGTCTGCCACCCATGTTTGGCGACATGGGCGGCAGCTCCTGAATCGACTAACGGAGCTCCACCATGCATAACGAAGCCTTTACCCCCCTCACATTTCACCGCTACAACCGTCCTCTGCGCGGCCTTATGATAGACAACCAGCCCTGGTTCGTCGCACGCGACATCGGCTTGTTGATGGGCCATCGTCATCCTGAACGCATCTGTCATTCGATGGACGACGACCAAATCGACAGCGTGCACATCGCCCATGCCGGCGGCGAGGAAAAGCTGAGCATCATCAGCGAATCCGGTATTTATCGTGCGCTGTGCCGCTTCACCCACCCAGAAAACCGCAACCTGCGCCGCTGGCTAACCCAGGACGTGCTCCCGACCCTGCGCGATGCGCAAAGCCCGGCCACCAGCTCACCGCGCCGCAGCCTGATGACGTGGGATGCGCGGCGAATCAGCCTTCTGGAATGGCAAGGCGAGTTGTGGATACCCTTGCAGGCCCTGCCCGCGTTCGCCCAAGGCCGCGCAACTGGTAAGGAGAACACGAGGGCCAACTTGCTGGCGCGCTGGTTGCGCTGAGGCTAGTCGGCGGGCGGGCCTGGGGCCGTTCGCCCTTGCACGGTAGACATTAAAGAAAGTGGGGGCGGGCCACGGTTTACTGGAAGTTAATCGTGGTCTGCCCCTAATACTTGATGTTTTTAAAGAGCGGGAGATTTTCGTGGTCTCTCTTCGAAAATCTAGAAACCAACCAGAACCAATGACACTGACCCCATTGATTGACCCCATTGATTCAAATCGAAGAAGGCTTCCGAGACGTCAAAAGTGAGCATTTAGGCTTTGGTTTAAACCTGCACCGCAGTCGCTGCGCCGAACGAATTGAAATCCTCTTGTTGATTGCCGCGCTGGCTAACTACTTAGTTTTTTTGCTGGGATTGAAGGCCCGCCTGGCAGGCTATGAACAGCGCTTTCAAAGCAACAGCATTGAGCGCAAGCGGGCCTTATCACTGTGGCGATTAGGTGTTGAATATTTGTATCGCTACGGCCAAGAAGAAGAGCCCGCCAGCCTCATCAATATCGAGCTTGCCCTGCGCCAAGAGGTGCATCAACAGGCCCAAGATCTTGGGTAGATTTGAGGGGAAGCCTCAGGGCCTGTCCCCTATTTTTTCTTTTCAGTCGCGCGCCCAACTCAAATCCATCTCCGACTCTAAAAAGAAACTGCAAATAGCTTTAGAAGCCTGATCTTCGCCAACAACAATACTTCGTGAAAAATCAGAGAACTGACCACCAGCACAAAGCTCTACTACGCCACCTACATCCCCACCTGAGTTTAATAAGGTTAAATTTTCATCACTTTGGGAGCTAAGAGTAATAACAAATCCAGCCCCGCCCCCTCCCACACACAGCTGCCACCCATCACTGCGCTCAATGCTCAAAAGCGTATGCTCGCGCCCATTTAATCTTCTCAGTGCTGCAAGAGCGTGCTCAACCTCATGACACTCTAGTTCAACATCACTACTTTTATTAGCAACTCTATAATCAATAAACAACTTCATTTATCCTCCTTAAGGCCGTATCACTACGACTCCATCTGGGCCAACAACTGAAAGCTCCCTAAGCCCTAGCTGACGCACCATCGACCTAATGCCACCATTTTGATCGCAGGCCCGACATGGCTGGCGATCAACGTATAAAGTTAAACTCTGCCCAACCACATTAATCCCTTGCTGTTTAATTTGAAACACCGACCCCATTGATTACTCCTTTAGTTCCTATATTCACTCCGACCCCTTTATTTTTTTTAGTTTTACATCAACAAAATCAGAACCTTCGCACCCCGATAGATATTTAGAAAAACCCAACAACAATATATTTATGTTATCGCCAAACCTATCAGGAACCAAGCTTTTAACATCTTCCAACTCACATCCCAAGCAAACCAGATCTACCACTTCAGAGTCAACTTCTTCCTCTCTAAGATACTTAACCATCCTAGGCAAAAAGAACCTGGCGAACTCATCTAAAGAAATATAACCATCCCTCAAGGAGACCAACAACCCAATGCAGTGTACCGCCACGAATTTAGATGCCTGAATACCCTGCAGGACCTCAAACGCAATCCTTCCCTCACTCATATTAGTTACTCCAGTTATCTTTCACTTTTACATCAAACACCTTGCCACTTTTACTCTGGAAATAATGGATGGAGACTTTATTTCCATTTGCATCATATCCATCCTTATAAATCTTTTGCCACTTTCCTGACTCAACATCCCGCAACGCAGATAGAACGTCTGGATTATTCACCGCATGCTTAGTAGTACCGCCTACGGACTCCTTGAAGCCGCTAGGGAATTTAGGTGCTTGGCGAATCGAGTCGTATACATTGTTAATACCCGAGTCGCTATACATATTCCCCGGATTCAGCTGATGTTCCGGATTTGTATAGCTCGCGCCTCCTTGCTGTCCGTCTAGCTGGTTACCTCCCGTATTGGGGGTTGAAATAATCCCACCCCCTTCAGCATAGCCTCCGCTTGCTGGATTCCGACCATCGAGGTCAACGACGGGGTTTACCAGTGTCCCGTATTTTGGGTCAAGCTCATGTATTGGAAACGTGGTTCCTACGACAAGCGTCCACAGCTCCGCAGATAAACGCAGTTGATCCTGAACGTTTGCAGTAACGTTCCCCGAGGCCTCCATCACCGCATTCACTGCCGTACCTAGGCCTTTCTGGACCTCCGGTGTTGCTGCCGCTCCGACCAAAAGGGCAGCGCCTAGCGCTTGATAAAGAGGTATCGCGAGAAGGGGCAACAGATTTTGCTGCGTATTATTCTGGTTACCTTGGAGTACGAATATAAGCTCCACAGCCCTCAACGCACTCTCAGGGTTGCGATCAGCAAGTTGAGCAATCGCAGCTGCCGTGGCTTGGCTCTGAGCCGTTTCAACTCCGCCAGTAATCATCCCCAGTAAAAAGTTAGCGGCCACAATCTTCTGATCTGAATCGCCTTTACTTAACTTCTCTAAAGCTTTGTTTGCCTGCCTTAACGCTTCAATTCCCTGTTGTTGAAGCTGTATCTCATCAAGGCTGCGACCTTCTGCAACACTTGAAGCGGCGGCAACCAGCTTACCAATGCTTGCTATGGTTTCCTCGCTGCTGTCGCCATAGTTCTTAGCATCATTCTTCCAGCTTTGTAGAGTCTCTATGGGAGACCCCACCGCCTCCACCGACGACTTGCTCACATACAAATCAGTGCGCTCTTCCTTGTCCTTGGTGATTTCATAGGCCTTGCTCACATCGCGGTTAAGCCCGGCGGTGGAGTCTTCTCCGGTTTCGGCATCGCTGCGTGCGACGATGTCCCCTGCACCCACGGTGGCACGGACGATTTGTTCGCGGTCCCTTTCGTAGTTGTAGCCTTCGATGCTCCAGCCATTTGCACCCTGCTCTCCCTTGCCCACCTGGCTGGCGTCCTGCGGGGTACCGCCGCCCAGGCCTAAGCTGCCGCCCACATTGAGGTAGTAGGCACGCTCTTTATCCTGACCGGCGATATCGCTGTAGCCCAGGGTGTCGGTATCGAGTTTCAGGTTGCCGGTGTCGGAGGCGATGAGCGCGCCGTCGATCTGGGTGTGGTTTTCCGTGCGGATATCCAACCGGTCTCTGGCCGTAATACTGGTCTGCTCTTGCACCCAGTTGGTATTGCCTGTGGTCTTACCGGCACCGATAGAGCCGCTAATACCGGTCATCGACACGGTGCCGCTCAGGTCGAATTCCTTGCCTTTTACGCTGCCGGTATCCGGCAGGGAGGACAGGCTCAGGTCGCCGCCTACCTGGCCGATGACTTCGTCACCGCGTAAGACGGCACCGGCGATGCGGGTGTCCTCGCCACTGCTGAAGCTCAGTCGATCACCGGCATACAGGTACGCCTCCTGCTGCCGCTGGCCCACACGCTCCAACTGCCCTTTACCCAGGTTGGCGCTAACGTAGGGGCCTACGCCTTGCGGACTGACGCTTAGCCCCACTTCGCCACCCGCGCTACGGCGCTCGCTTTCGCTGCGGCTGGCGTTCTGCACTGCCCGGATGTCGAGGTCATTGCCTGCTTTGAGGTCAATGTCCCGACCGGCCTGAGCTTGGCTGCCGATGAGGCTCAGGTCGTTGCTGGCCTGCATATTGATGTCGCGACCCGCCGCGAGCTGCGTGGCGGTGGAGGTACCCTGTGTGCCGTCTTCACTCGCCAGACCACGGCTGCCGCCGATACCGAGCTTGAGGCCACCGCTGGTGCCGCCCTGAATACCTGCCCAACTCTGGCTCTGTTCAGATTCCTGAGCCACATTGCCCCGAGCCACATCAAGGGTTACATCACGACCTTTGATGTTGATATCTCGACCGGCATCGAGCTGGCCGCCTTTCACGGTCACATCG
Organism: Pseudomonas cuatrocienegasensis; assembly: GCF_900110925.1. Taxonomy (GTDB): domain Bacteria; phylum Pseudomonadota; class Gammaproteobacteria; order Pseudomonadales; family Pseudomonadaceae; genus Aquipseudomonas; species Aquipseudomonas cuatrocienegasensis. The sequence goes on from NZ_FOFP01000040.1 coordinate 4,909, forward strand.
TTGTTGGCCTGCAGGTTGAGGTCATTGCCCGCGCTGAAGCTCGATGAACGGTTGCTCTGCTCGCTGTACTGCTGGCTGCTGCTCTGCTTGGAGTTGCCCAGGCGCACATCGGCGGTAGGCCCGCTGAGGAATTGACTGATGGAGTCCACAGCTCTGAGCGTGCTGGACGCCTGACTGACGCCGTTATCGCCCTTGCCGGCGTTGCTTGCAGCCTCTTTGGTGTTGCCGAAGTTGTGGTTGACAGTAACGCCAAGGCCCTGGCGCTCCTCCGAGCGCTGTTGCTCAAGCAACTGTGCTTCACGGGCGGCATCAATCTTGATATCGCGCCCGGCCTGCAGGTTGATGTCGTTCAAGGCCAGCAGATCGGAGCCGGTCTGGTTGATATCGCGCCCGGCCGCGATATCCAGATCGCGGCCGGCGCTGAGCTGGCTGGCAGCGGCGGTTTCGCGTAGCTGGCGGTTCTTTTCCTGAATACGCTCGGCACCGACGAAAACGCTGACGCCGTTGTCATCGCCGGAAACACCGATACCGACCTGCTTGTTCTTTTCCCAGTCGCGTTGCGCACTGCTGTTCTCGGCCGCCACGACATTCACATCGCGCCCGGCGTCCAGGCTGAGGTTACGTCCGGCACTGATGCCACTGCCGATCACATTGATATCGCGCTCGGCTTGCAGGGCCGCATCGCGATCCGCCGTCACTTGGCTACCAACGCTGGTGCTGCTCTGGGCCTCCTTACCCGCTTCCTTGGCCGAGGCGATGGAAACGAAACCGCCCGACGCGGACAGACCGACTTTTTTCTTGTACTGCTCGGTCAGGCTGTAGGCCTTGTCGTTGGCCGACACCAGGTTGATATCGCCGGTATCGTTGACCAGCCCGGCGCGCAGTTCAAGATCGTTTCCGGCGCTGGTTTCGCTGGCACGCAGGCGGATATCGTTGCCAGCGGCGATCACCACGTCATTATCTGCATCGAGTTCGCTCGCGACCTAGCTGGCCGTGGTCTTGAGCTGACTCTTGCCGCTTTTGGACAGGCCAAGGAAACCGGACTTGGTTTTCTTGCTGTAGGAACCGTGCTCCTCGACACCCGAGAGCACGGCAACATCGCCAGTCGCGCCGACCAGCAGATCACCGCCGGCCTGGAGCTGGCTGCCGATGATGGTCACATCACGGCCGCCGTCGATGCTCATACCGCCGTCTGCGGGTTTGCTGGCGTTGAGGGTCAGGTCATTACCGGCTTCGACCACCGAGGCAATGTTGGTGCTGTCGTATTTTTCCTTCTGCTTGCTGCTGCTACGGCCAAACGAGCCTTTCTTTTTCTTGAAGTAGAAAGAAGCGCTCTCATCTTTGGCCGAGAGGATGTTGATGTCCTGCTCGGCATCCAGCGAGACGTTATTACCGGCTTTGACCTGGCTGGCCACCAGAGTCAGATCCTCATTGGCAGCAATCGAAATATCTCGTCCTGCCTGAACGGTGGTGGACTGCTGAACGACTTTATCGGTGCTGCGGGTGACCTTTTTACTTCTTGAATAGAAGTGATCTTCGTTCGCCGCCGAGGCCAGCAGTACGTCGCCACCGGCTTCCATCGCGAGGTCGCGGCGGGCGTCGAGTTGGCTGGCGATGGCGCTGAGGTCGCG
>NZ_FOFP01000017.1:0-70175 GCF_900110925.1 Pseudomonas cuatrocienegasensis
ACGGTGGTGGCCCCCGAGGGCGCGTTCCGCTCCGCCATCCGCAACCCGAACATCAGCAACATTGCCCTGGTGTCGATGTTGGCCATCGTCGGCTATTTCGGCATCAGCTTCTGGTTGCCGCAGTACCTGGCGTTTGTCGCCCGCTACAACTTTGCCGAGGCCGCGGCCTATTCGGTGCTGTTCACCATCACCGGTGGTATTGGCCAGATCGCCTGGGGCTGGATCTCGGACCGGGTGGGCCGCAAGTTATGCCTGATCCTGGTATTCGCCTGGCTGGCCGTCGGTATCTACCTGTTCAAGTTCTCCTCGGTCAGCCTGACCTGGCTGATCTGCATCCAGCTGTTTGCCGGCTTTGCCATGAACGCGCCCTACACGCTGCTGTATGCGATTGCTTTTGACTCGGCCAAGCCTGGCTCTTCGGGTATCGCCGGTTCGATCGTCAACGTGGGTATTTACGCCGGTGGCTTCGGCCCGCTGGTGATCGGCTTGTTTATCGGTGCCGGTGGTGGTTTCGACCAGGCGGCAGGCTACAACTACGCGCTGTATTTCATCTCCGGGCTGATGGTGATAGCCGCGTTGATCACCGCGTTCTTCACACGGGAAACCACCGGCTGGTTCCTCAAACATGATCGGGCGCTGGTCTCCAAAGCGTCCTGCAACATGGCCACCTGAAGAGCGGCGTCGCGGCTTGTGACGCCACGTCAACAGACCCTCGGCAACACCTGAAACCTATAAAAAATCCCCATGGGATAGCCAAAATCAGGAGAAACACCATGTCAGTAATGAGCAATCAACAGTGGTTGACGCAGTTTGCCGAAACACTCAATAGCGATGCCGACTGGGTACAGGCCGCGCGTTATTTCGAGGGGCGGATTCAGTTCGACCACGACAGCGGTTCGGCGACCCTGAGCGTACTCGGCGGCAAGGTGGTGGGCAGCACGAACGAAGCCAACCCCCTGGGCGCAGATATCGTCGTGGTCGGGCCGGATGATGAGTGGCAGCGTGTGCTGGATGGCCGCATCGATTGGTTCGAGGCGCTGTCGCCGGGCCTCGGCCGGCTCGAGTTGCGCGGCAATGTGGTGGCGGCCTGGCGCCATGTCGATGTTATGGCGCGGGCCTTCGACGCAATGAGCCGCGTCGGCAAGAGCCAACAGCAGGAGGCGGTTGCCTGGTCTCCCGAGCCCAAACCGTCGGGCAAGGCCACCACCGGCCATTACATTACCGTTGATGGCATCCGTGTGTATTACGAGGAGGCCGGCGAGGGCCATCCGGTGGTCTGCTTCCACGCCGCCTCGCAGGACTCGCTGATGTACCGCCATGTGCTCGACGGGCTGTCCGATGAGTTTCGCGTAATTGCGATCGATGCACCGGGGCACTCCAAGTCGGAGCTGCCCGCTTCCGGCCCCTTCCACAGCCTGACGCGGCATGCCGAGTTCAACGAACGCTTGATGCAGGCCCTCGGTCTTGAGCACCCGGCCATCATCGGCTGCTCGATGGGCGGCAACCTGGTGCTTGAGTTGGGTGCGCGTAAGCCTGAAGGCTATGGCGCGATCATTTCCGCCGAAGGCGCGGACTACACGCCGACCGTGTCCGAGTTCTTCCTGGACATGCTGCTGATGAATGGCACGGAGATTATCGGCGCCTGGTCGCGTTCGATGACCGGATACCGCACCCCGCCGGATCGCGCCCGCGAAGTGGTCTGGCAAATATCGCGCACCACACCGCAGGTGATGCGCGGCGACCTAACGGGTTATGCCAATTTCGATCAGCGTACCCAGGTGGGCAAGATCAAGGCGCCGGTGATGCTGCTGCGCGGAGATGCCGACTGGCTGGTTTATCAGGAGAAAGTCGAGGAAACCGCCTCACGTATACCGGGCAGCAAAATCGCCGTGCTGGCGGGCACCGGCCATTATCCGATGACCGAGAACCCGCTGGAGTTCTGTGAGACGGTCCGCGAGTTCCTGCATGAAGCCGGGCTCGGAAATCGGGGCTGACTTGCCCCGCTTGGTGTATCACCGCGCGGTTGCCGAACAGCACCGTCGCGGCTCAACTGACTGATTCCCGTAAATAGATGAGTTTATGACATGACAGATTCCAGACATTCCGGGCGCGTCGTGCTGGTCACCGGTGCTGGTGGCGGTATCGGCGCGGCTATCGCTGAGCAGTATTGTCGGGAAGGCGCGGCGGTGGCCTTGGTGGACGCCGATGCGGCCAAGGTCGAGGCGCAGGCCGAGCAGTTGCGCGAGGCCGGCTTCAAGGTGAGCTGGGCGCATGCCGACGTAGCCGATTACGCCGGTTGTGCCCAGGCCTGCGAGCGGCTGAGCCAGGCGCTGGGGCCTATCGACACCCTGATCAATAACGCCGGCATCTCGCCCAAGCACAACGGCGCCCCGGCGCCGATCTGGCAGATGACGCCGGACGAGTGGCAGCGTGTTGTCGCGATCAACCTCAATGGTTCGTTCAACCTGGTGCGCATCCTGACGCCGTCCATGGTGGAGCGGCGCTTCGGGCGTATCGTCAACATGTCATCGGTGGCCGGCAGTGCGTTTCTGCCGCTGGTGGCGGCCCATTACAGCGCGACCAAGGCAGCCATTATCGGCTTTACCCGCCACCTGGCCGGCGAGCTGGGACCGTTTGGCATTACCGCCAACGCCCTGGCGCCGGGGAGGATCGAGACGCCGCTGCTCAAGACGGTATCGGCAGAGGCGAATCAGGCGGTGGTCGATGACACGCCACTGCGTCGGCTCGGCACCCCGCTGGAAGTGGCCCGTGCTGCCTGCTTTCTGACGTCGAGCGAAAGCGAGTTTATTACCGGCCAGGTCGTCGATGTGGCGGGCGGCTGGTTGATGCGCTGAGTGGTCAAGGCGTAGCCGTGAACCGGTTAGGCAATGTGCAGAGGGTCTGAGTCATGGTTAAAACAATGGGATTTCCGGGCCGCTACGAGCAGGGCCCCGGAGCATTGCAAGAGTTGGGCAGGGTGCTGGCGGACATGGGCCGGTCGCGGCCGTTGGTGTTGTGCGATGAGTTTGTGGCCGAGCATTTGTGGCCCGATGTCGCCCGTGCGCTGCAGGCATACGGCGTCGAGGCCACGCCCATTGTGTTCCCCGGTGAATGCACGCGGGCGGCGATTGCGCAGTTGTCCGAGCAGGCGCAGCCACTGGCGCCGGACACCGTCGTGGCGCTGGGCGGCGGCAAGACCATCGATACCGCCAAGGGCCTGTCGGTCAATCTTGGGGTGCCGATCATCGTCTGCCCCACCATCGCCTCAAGCGATGCGCCCACCAGTCGGCTGATCGTGCTGTATGACGAGAGCCACAAGGTGGTTGGGGTGGAGTACCTGAAGATGAACCCCTCGGCGGTCATCGTCGACACTCAGGTGATCGCCCAGGCGCCGGCGCGTTTCTTCGCCGCCGGCATTGGCGATGCCATCAGCAAGAAGTTCGAGGCCCACCAGTGCCACGCGGCGGGCGGCAACAACTCCTTCGGCACGCCGGCCCTGCACACCGCGCTGATGCTGACCGACATGGTCTTCGACACCCTGATGCAATACGGCGTCGCCGCCTACCAGGCGGTGTGCCGTAACGAGGTCAATGACGATGTCGAGCGGGTGGTGGAAGGCACGGTGCTGATCAGTGGGGTGGGCTTTGAAAGTGGCGGCCTGTCGCTGTCCCACGCGCTGGTTCGTGGCCTGACCTCGATCCCGACCATGGCCGCAATGCTGCATGGCGAGCTGGTTGCGTTCGGCACCCTGGTGCAAATGGCTGTCGAGGAGCGGCCAGTCGCGGAAATCAGTCGGGTCGCGCACCTGCTGCAGGCCGTGAAGCTGCCCGTCACCCTCGCTGAGCTGGGCCAGACCCAGCCGCTGAGCGCCGCCGAACTCGACACCTTGGTCGGCGCAACCTTGTCGGCCGCCTATGCCAAGAACATGCAACCGGCGTTGACCTACGAGCGTCTGGTCCGTGGCTTGGCGGCCGCCGACCACCTCGGTGCCGGGCTCAAGAGTACCAAGCCTGCCGCTGTGTGATGCGGCATTAACCGCCAGCCTGGGTGCTGCAAATAACTACAAGAGTGAGATCAATAAAATGACCGAGAAAACCGTTCCCCACGTCCACGACCTGCTCAAAGACTCGCCGAAAAACTGGGGCAAATGGGGCCCCGATGACGAAGTGGGCGCGCTCAATTACCTGACAGGTGTTGAAGTGCTGCAGGGCATTGCCGAGGTTAAGCAAGGCAAGACCTTCACCCTGCAGGTGCGTATCGGTGACCCCAAAGGCGACCCGGTTTGGCCGGGTCGCTCCCAGGCCCGACGCATGAACATCATGGACCGTGGCCACTACAACTGCGGCAAAGGCCCGCACTTTCCCGGCTCTTATGAATACGCCGATGACGTGATGTTTTTCCACCTCCAAGGCTCGACGCAGTACGACGCCCTGGGCCACGTCTGGTATGACGATCAGATCTGGAACGGCTATGACGCCGACACCACCATAGGCTCCCTGGCCAAGGCCAGCGTCGCGCCGATTGGTGAGCGCGGCGTGGTGGGGCGCGGCATTCTTATCGATATGGCGCGTTACCGCGGCAAGGCTGTGCTCGACCCCGGCGAAACCTTCAACCACCTGGACCTGATGAACGCCGCCAAAGCCCAGGGCGTGACCATCAACAAGCGCGATATCCTGATTATCCGCACCGGCTGGATCGGCTCCTTCTACCACCGCGAGTCCGAGGAGTTTTACAAAGACTTTATCGAGCCTGGGCTGACTTACAGCCCTGAGCTGGTCCAGTGGTTCCAGGAGATGGAAATCCCCAACATCGTGACCGACACCATCGCCAACGAAGTGACCGTGGACCCGGTCTCGGGCGTGGCCTTGCCGCTGCACAATGCGCTGATGCGCAACCTGGGCATCACGCTCACCGAGATCGCGCTGCTCGACCCGCTGGCCGAGGACTGCGCCGCTGATAATCAGTGGACCTTCCTCTACACCGCAGCGCCCCTGAAAGTGGTCGGCGGGACTGGCGCACCGGTCAACCCTATCGTCATCAAGTAACGCGGCTGTCAGCTGGGGCTCTGTAGAGCCCCAACGCTTTAGCTCGCCTGTAGAACGCACTCCCGGGGTCTATCTGATCCTGTGAGTTGAGGTGTGTGTCGGTGCATTGTTCCTTCTGTGCTCTGGCGTCATAGGTGGTGTGCTCTTGGCGCTATTTTCACGGCCAGATCGCTGCCATAACCTCTGAATCAGCCGTAATCGCCATGCAGAGCCCGTGCAGCGATTGCGAGAAAACCAACTGAAGAGGACTCAACGTGAACACTCCTGTTAAGCCTGATGAACTGGCGATTCCCTACCAATTGCCGCAAGTCCCGTACATGACCCCCGACATGGTTCACCCCGGTGTAATGACCACCTGGCTGGAAGATGACAACCTGTGGGTGCCGGTAACCAAATCCGTGTCGTTCAAGCCCCTGCTGCTCAGCACCACCGGCGGCTACTACATCAACCTGCTGCGCGTGCGCCAGGCCGGTGTACTGTCGCGTCATCGGCACACCGGTGGTGTCCACGCCATCGTGCTCAAAGGCCGCTGGTATTACCTGGAGCACGATTGGGTCGCTGAAGAGGGCTCGTTCGCCTACGAGCCGCCGGGCGAAACCCACACGCTGTTCGTGCCCGAAGACGTCGAAGAAATGATCACCTGGTTCCATGTGCAAGGTGGCTACACTTACGTCGACCCCCAGGGTGTCGCGGTAGGCTATGAGGACGTGTTCACCAAGCTCGAAACCGCCCGTGCCCACTACAAGACCCTGGGCCTGCCGGATGACTACATCGAGCAGTTCATCCGGTAAACCGGACGGTCTGAAAAAACGCGCTCCGGCGCGTTTTTTTCAGCGCCCACTTCGGCACCGCGTCGCGACCATTACGCAGGACGATGCATGGACAATTACTCACAATTACTCGCGTTTATCTGGTCCACGGAATGTGGCAGTTTTTCGGCCGCTGCCCGGGTGCACAAGATGACGCCATCAGCCGTGAGCAAGCTGATTACCCGGCTGGAGAATCGGCTGCAGGTGCGCTTGTTCCAGCGCGGCTCCCGGGTGCTCACCCTGACCGAAGAAGGCGCGGCCTACCTGCGCAGTGCCAAGGCCGTGGTGGATGCAATGAATGAGGCCGATTCGCTGGCCGAGGCGTTACCGTCCAGGGTCAGCGGCACGCTGCGGCTGCACACCATGACCTCGTTCGCCAAACACCAGATCGTGCCCTGGTTGCCCGAGTTTATGGACCTGTACCCGGCGCTGGATGTGGAAATACAACTGGGCGCGCAATTCGTCGATCACTTCGAGCAAGGGCTGGATATCGCCATCCACAGCGGCGTGTTGCCCAGCTCGTCGCGCATCGCCAAGCGTATCGGCGAGACGCAGTGGCTGATCTGCGCGTCGCCACAGTACCTGGCCGAGCATGGCACCCCCGCGGTGCCGGCGGACCTGCTGCAGCATCGCTGCTTTAATTTCAGCTTTGTCAGCCCGTGGAACAAGTGGTCGTTCTTGCAGGAAGGCGAGGGGATCTCGGTGCCCATCACCGCCAGGGCGTCGTTCACCCAGGGCGATTTGCTGCGCGACATGGCGCTTTCCGGGGCCGGCATCGTCAAGCTGGCGGACTTTCATATTGGCCTGGACATCAAGGCCGGCACCCTGGTGCCGCTGCTTGAGGCGTTCACTACCGGGGTCGTTGAACCGGTCTATCTGCTGTATTCAGACCGCAAACACCTGAGCCCACGGATTCGGGTGTTTATCGAATTCTTTCAGGAAAAATGGCGGCAGCATCCCTGGAAGTTGAACTAGCGCCTAGCTGGTTTCTCCACCGCCAAGCTCTCTTAGCCCGCATACGCGCGGCATTTCTAAGCGCCACTGCGCGGCGCCTACCATCCCCCGTTCCCCGCGCGGCGCCGCCCTGGCCCGTGCATCTGCTGCGGCTAAGCCATAGGCTTTGACCCTGCTGTAGCGGCTGGGGACTCTTCTGCCCAGGTTGCGCTGCGCAACGTTATTCACGAATAGATTCGCGCCTACCAAGGCATTGTTTTGCTGACGCCTTGACGTGGGCTTGGCGCGCCTTCAGGTAACGGCACGTCAGGGAGGGCAATGAGAAACCAATAATATTGGTTTACAAGATACTTATCTTTGATAAATATAAGGCCCTGTGCAGGCACGACCACTGCGCGTTGCGGGAGGTTCGCTCACGGGAGCTTCTGCCGCGTGAATGCTGAATGCACGCGGCCAGGTGCGCGCTGGCTGTGCAGGTATCACCGAAACCCTTGTGTAGAGCGCCGGTCGCCGGCTGTGGTTCGAGGTTACTGTTCCGTTCTAATTGCCATCAACACTAACAAGAATAGGAAAATAGTATGGATATGATGTCTGCTGCCCGGCTCCATGACGTGGCCAGCCCCTTCGTTGTCGACCGTGTGCCGGTCCCCACCCCGGGGGACGATGATGTGCTGGTACGGGTGCGCGCCTGCGCACTGGTGCCGAACCTTAAGAACGTTGCCTACCACTACCCCGAGTGGTTCCCGTTCTTGCCGTTACCGCCGCTGCCGGCCATCTATGGCCTCGATCCGGCCGGTGAAATTGTCGCCGTGGGCAGCCATGTCGGTGGCCTGAAGCCGGGCCAGCGGGTTTACGTCAACCCGGCTCGTTCGTGTGGCGCGTGCATCAAGTGCCGGCGTGGCGATACCGTGAGCTGCTCGTCGTTCACCCTGGCCGGCTATTTTGGCTGCGGGCCTGGCTCTAAGCAGGTGTTCGAGCGCTACCCGTCGGGCGGTTTTGCCGAGTACATGATCGCCCCGGCCTCCGCCATCGTGACGCTGCCTGATGAGGTGACGTTCGAGCAGGCCTCCCGCTTCGGTTACCTGGGCACCTCCTATGCGGCGCTGTGCCATGCCCAGGCCGGCCCGCAAACCAGTGTCCTGATCAATGGTGCGACAGGCACCCTGGGGGTTGGCGCGACCCTGCTTGCGCTGGCGATGGGCGTGCCCAAGATTCTCGCCGTGGCCCGCAACGAGGCGCTCTTGAGTGAACTCAAGGCTCTGGATCCGAAGCGCATCATCACCTACTCGACCAAGGCCGGCCCTTGCACCGACTGGGCCAGGGAGAATACCGACGGTTTTGGTCCTGACTGCGTGATCGAGGCATTAGGCCCCGATGCCCCGCCGGAAGCGACCATGGCGGCCATTCAGTCGGTATCCCGAGGCGGTCGGATTGTCACCGTGGGCGGCATGGATAAAGAACTGCCGATCAGCCCGATCTGGCTTATGGTCAATCAGATTTCCTACATCGGCTCCGCCTGGTTCACCACGGCACAAGGGCAGGACATGGCGGTGATGGCCCAGTCCGGTACGCTCGACCTGTCGCGCCTGGAGCAGCAGTGCTTCGAGCTGGATCAGGTCAATCATGCGCTGGATGCGGCCCATCACCGTGAGCGCGGCGGCTTTATCAACATAGTGGTGAAACCATGACTACCTCATCAACGCACACTCAACCCACCGACGGCGCCACGCTGCGGGTTGTCACGGTAATAGGCGCGGATGGCCGTTCTGGCATTCACGACAATCAGCTCGGCCCACGGGTCTATTACTACCGGCACATCCCCGGGATGGCCACCTCCATCCTTTGGGCCACCACGGCCGATGCCGTGCTGCCCGAAGGCTTTGTGGACCCCGTGCCGAGCCTGGCATCGCTGCACCCAAGCCCAGGTGGCAGCGTGTTCATGACCCTGACGCTGCCGCCCGATGCGCTGTTTGCCACGCCAGGGTTCGACTTTGCAGCCGCAGCCCTCGAGCAGGCTCAGCAGGCACCGGGCCTGGCCGAGCTGTTTGAGCCTGCCGCGCCGGGGTTTCATACCACCGAGACGGTCGATTACGTGACCGTGCTCGATGGTGAAGTCTGGCTCGAAACCGACACCCAAGAAGTCCGCCTGGGGCTGCACGACAGCGTGGTGCAAAACGGCACGCGGCATGCCTGGCGCAACAAAAGCAGCAAACCCGCCACCTTATCGGTGGTGCTGGTGGGCGTGCATCGCCAGCCGGTTACGGCGCGCGACTAAGCCAGAAAAGCCCTCGCGGCTCCAGCACTGGAGCCCTTACGAGCGCGGACTTCTGCATTGAACCCCGCGCTCGTCCCTCATACGCCCGCCACCTTTTGGCCGGTTTCGTCTGCGCCTTGCCTGCGCGCCGCCCCTCTATTTTGCCCAGGCCGCACGCCTGCACAGATGCCTGTGCGCGCCCTGATGACGCGGCGCGCAGGGGCGCCTGACAGGCTGTCGGCGTGCTTACAAATTAGGCCAATCACCGGTTGATTTATATTTAATTTATACTTATCGTTGATAACGAGATTGGCCGATCTTACCGGGCGTGCCACTCGCGGGCGTGATCCAGTTGGGAGAAATAGCTCCCTGCCAGGGCTGCGACCGATGGTCTGCAAAAAAAGCTCCTTGAGAGCCAATAACAAAAACAAAAAATCTGGAGACACCCCATGGTATTGCGACTGCATGCGTTGAGCAGCACCTCTGGTTTGCTGGCATTTAGCTCACTGCTGGTTGGTTTGTCGGCCTCGCTGCCGACGACGGCTGCAGAGAACGGGCAAATTCACTACCCCATCGGGGTAAACACCATCATGAATGCCGCCTTGCCTGCCCCAGGCGAAACCGGCTTCTACCTCTATACCCAGTACTACGAAAGCACGCGTTTGAATGATCGCAACGGCGATGCCATCGACGCCGATTTCAAGGCGCAGGTGTATGCGGTGGTGCCCCGCATCGTGCATACGTGGAAGGACACCTACGGGCCGTTCTCCTTATCCTCGGGCGTCATTCTGCCGATGACCCGCGTCGAGCTTGAGGCGTTCGGCCGCAGAGACACCAGCACCGGGATGGGCGACCCCGTTCTGGCGCCGCTCTACGTCAACTACGTCAACTCCACGGGAACCCTGTTCGCCTATGCCGGCCCGGAGATTTACGTGCCGGTGGGCAAGTACGACAAGGACCGGCTGGCCAATAACGGGCTCAACTACTGGGCCGTGGCGCCCACGGCCAGCGTGACCTGGCTACCAACCCCGCGCTGGGAACTCTCGGCGACGCTCTATTCCGAGTTCAACCTGAAGAACGAGGACACCGATTACCGCTCCGGTACGAGCGTGAGCCTGGATTTCGATGTGGCGTATCGCCCACTGACTGCGCTGCCTAAGCTGAAAGTAGCGGTGCAGGGCTTTGCTATGAAGCAATACACCGATGATGAGCAGTTTGGCCAAGACATTCCCGGCGGCAATCGCGGCAGAGCGTTTGGCTTGGGTCCACAGGTCTCCTATGACATCGCCGGAGTAGGGGCTGTGCTGGTCAAGTACCAGAAAGAGTTTGGGGTCGAAAACCGCTCTTCAGGCAATCGCTTCTGGTTTGAGCTGGCGCTGCCGCTGTGAGCATTCTTCACGCTAAATAAAAATTAAACGAAGAGGTGTCGTATGGAAAACATGCTTGCCGCCCGGCTCCACAGTGTTGCCCAGCCGTTTACTGTTGATCGGATCGAGATACCTGTCCCTGGCGATAACGACGTGCTGGTGCGCGTACGTGCGTGCGGGATGGTGCCTAACCTGAAGAACGTGGCTTATCACTACCCCGAATGGTTCCCTTTTCTGCCCTTGCCCAGGCTTCCCGCCGTCTATGGGCTGGACCCGGCCGGCGAGATTGTGGGCCTCGGGCGACAAGTAGATGGCTTGGCCATTGGCCAGCGGGTTTACGTCAACCCGGCTCGCTCCTGCGGCGCCTGTGAAAAATGCCGGCGTGGCGACAGGGTCGCCTGCTCATCTTTCACCTTTGCCGGCTATTTTGGCTTTGGCCCAGGCTCGGCCAAGGTGTTTGAGCGTTACCCCAGTGGTGGCTTTGCACAATACATGGTGGCGCCTGCCTCCAGCATCGTCAGCTTGCCCGACGAAGTCAGCTTTGAAGAAGCCAGCCGCTTCGGCTATTTAGGCACCTCCTATGCCGCACTGCGCCACGGCCAGGTCGGGCCCGATACCCGCGTTTTAATCAATGGTGCATCGGGCACCCTGGGTGTGGGTGCAACGCTGTTGGCCCTGGCCATGGGCGTGCCGAAAATTCTTGCGGTCGCGCGCAATGAAAAACTGCTGGCCGAGCTAAAAGCGCTCGACCCCAAACGCATCGTGACCCATTCAACCTTGCACGGCCCCTGTACCGAGTGGGCGAAGGCCGAGACCGACGGCCACGGCCCTGATGTGATGATTGAAGCGCTAGGCCCCGATGCGCCGGTGGAGGCAACGCTCGCGGCCATGCACTCGGTCAGTCGCTGCGGGCGGATTGTGACCATTGGCGGCATGGAAAAAGACCTGCCGATCAATCCCATCTGGATCATGTGCAGCCAGATTGCCTACCAGGGGTCGGTCTGGTTCACCACCGCGCAAGGCGAGGACATGGCCAAAATGATCAAGGCCGGCACCCTGGATCTCTCGACACTGCGCCACCAGCGTTTCGGGTTGGATGAGGTCAACCAGGCCCTGGACGCCGCGCAGCACCGTGACCATGGCGGTTTCAACAACATAGTAGTGATGCCCTGAGCGGCACCGTCACCGGCGCCCTGGCCCTGTGATGGGCAGGGCCTGGGCGCGTCTTGGCCAGCAGGGCTGCTGCGTGAGGAATGAACAATGGCCTCCACGATGTTTCACAAAGTCTTCAGCCGCCACCTGGTTGAGCCGCAAACTGCCGATTGCCCGGCCGTGCTGTATGTCGATTTTCACCTGCTTAACGAAGTCACCTCCCCGCAAGCGTTCGCCCAGCTGCACGCCCGCGGGCTGAATGTGGCAAGGCCCCGGCAAGCGCTCGCGATGATCGACCATGCCACGCCAACGCTGCCGGCCAGCCCCGACGGGCAGCGGGCCTATGTGTCGGTGCAGGCGCGTGAACAGGTCGAGATGCTGGCGCTAAACGCCGCGCGGCATGGCATTGATTTTTTGGGATGGGAGGACCCGCGTCGCGGCATCGTCCATGTGGTGGGACCGGAGTTGGGCTACACCCTGCCAGGCATGACGATTGTCTGCGGCGATAGCCATACCTCCACCCATGGCGCCTTTGGCGCGCTGGCGTTTGGTATCGGCACCTCCGAAGTGGCGCATGTCCTGGCGACCCAGTGTTTGCTGCAGACGGAGGCCAAAACCCTGCGGGTCAACATCGAGGGGTCGCTGCGCCCCGGTGTCACGGCCAAGGACCTCGCCTTGACCGTGATCACCGAGCTTGGCGCGGCCGGGGGCACCGGCTACGTGATTGAGTATGCCGGCGAGGCCGTGCGCAACCTGACCATGGAAGGGCGGATGACCCTGTGCAATATGACCATCGAATGCGGCGCGCGCGCCGGGATGATCGCGCCCGACCAGGTCACGCTTGACTGGCTGCGCGGTCGCCCGGCGCTGCCCGCAGATTTCGAGGCGCGAGTGGCGGGGTGGCTCAGCCTGGCCACGGATGCCGGAGCACTGTTTGACCGGGAAGTGCAGATTGATGCGAGCACCGTCGCGCCGATGATCACCTGGGGCACCACGCCCGATACCGCCATTTCTGTGCAGGGCGTGATCCCGGCACACAGCGGCGATAGCGTCCACGAACAGGCGCTGCAGTACATGCAATTGCGTCCGGGCCAGGCCCTGCTGGGCATACCGATTGATGTGGTGTTTATCGGCAGTTGCACCAACGGGCGGTTGGTCGATCTGCGGGCTGCCGCGCACATCTTGCGTGGCCGAAAAATCGCCCCGACCGTCACCTTGCTGGTCGTGCCTGGTTCGCAAGCCGTGCGCGCCCAAGCCGAGGCAGAGGGCCTGGACCGCATCTTTATCGAGGCCGGCGGCGAGTGGCGCCTCTCCGGCTGCTCCATGTGCCTGGGGATGAACGGCGACCTGGTGCCGCCCGGTCAGCGGGTGGTCTCCACCTCCAACCGCAACTTTGTCGGGCGCCAAGGCCCTGGCTCGCGCACCGTGCTGGCCAGCCCGGAGACGGCGGCGGCCTGCGCATTAATGGGGGCGATTGCTGACCACCGCGAGGTACACCGCCATGGCTAAGCCCTTTGTGCGCCTGAGCAGCGGCCTCGTTGTGCTCGATCAAGACAACATCGACACCGATCAAATAGTGCCAGCGCGCTTTATGACCACCCTGAGCAGCGCGGGGCTGGCGCAAGCTTTGTTCGCCGATGCCCGCAATATCAACCTCGGGCAACACCCCCTGGACACCGCCTGGCCCGAGCAGCAGCGAATTTTGCTGGGTGGCCATAATTTTGGTTGCGGCTCATCGCGCGAGCATGCTGTGTGGGCGATTCGTGACTTTGGCTTTGAGGCGGTGCTGGCGCCACGGATTGCCGATATTTTCCGCAGCAACGCACTCAATAACGGCCTGCTTGCGCTGGAAATCTCGACAGGTTTGTACGCCCGCCTGGTCAGCCAGAGAGATGCGCGCCTCACCCTGGACCTGCAGGCGCAAACCTTGAGCGACGACAGCGGCGCGGTCGAAACCTTTGCCATTGATCCTTTCGCGCGCTACTGCCTGCTGCGCGGCATTGACCGGTTGGACTACCTGCTGCAGAAAAACCAGCAGGTGAATGCCTACGAGGAGGGCCGTTAGCCCTCAGCTAGTCATGGAAATCGAACAGCTCACTGCGCCGCGAGCCTTGGCGGAACATCTTTTTAAGCAGCGCCATCAGCATGTCGCGTTCGACAGGGGTGAACCCTTCGGTGTAGCTGTTTTCGAGTTCAACCACGCGCTCCTGAATGCTCGCCATGAAGCTCTCGCCTTTCTCCGTCAGCGCCAGGCCGGTGGCGCGGCGGTCGTGGGGCAGGCGCTGGCCGATGATCAGGCCGGCAGCGGTCAACTCCTTGACCAGGCGAACCATGTTGGGTTCGCGAAAAGCCAGCAGCGAGGCCACGAAACCCTGGCGCACGCCTGGGTTGGCGCCGATCAGCGCCAGGGTCGCGTAGCTGCCGGGGGTCAGCCCGGTCTCGCCCAGTATCTCGTAAAAACCACGAAAGGCCTGCACCTGGCAGGCGCGGATCAAAAAGCCAAAAGTATCCGTCAGCACTGACAGATCGCATTCCTCCGCTGGAGCTGCATTGGGTTCATCAGCGGCAATCGAGCGCGGGCGGCGCACCGTTTTACTTACTCGTTTCACGTCGTATTTCTCTCTTTTTTCTTAGCCGTCGCGGTTACTCGTCTGGGCGAACTGACGCGACCTAGTCCCCACAAGTGTGTGCTGCGCGATACGCCTCAACGACCTTAAACGCGGTCGTAAGTGCCCACAGCATACGCGCTGGCATAGCCCCTGCCCATCACGCGGGAGGGCGCCATGGAAAAGCCTAATCACGATACCGGAGCGCTTGACAGCATGAAACTAGAAATCTAGGATACTTATCAATGATAAGAAAAATACTGTGAACGGAGCCCCTCATGAACCTAAGCCCTGCGACCGATCGCACCTTTCCCATGAACAGTTGGTATGTCGCTGCCTGGGACTATGAGTTGGAGCACAAGCTGTTGGCGCGCAAGATCTGCGACCAGCCGGTTGTGCTCTACCGCTGCAAGGATGGCACGCCGGTGGCCCTGGAAGATGCCTGCTGGCATCGCCTCCTGCCGTTGTCTGCCGGCTCGCTGGTCAACGACGAGGTGCGCTGTGGCTACCATGGCCTGGTGTTCAACCCGCAGGGGCGCTGCACCCACATGCCCTCTCAGGAAACACTCAACCCCTCGGCCTGCGTCAAGACCTATCCCTTGGTCGAGCGTCATCGCTTCGTCTGGATATGGATGGGGGAGGCCGCCAAGGCGGACCCTGACCTGATCCCCGACGTATTCCAGAATCATCACCCGCAGTGGTCCGGTGATGGCGGCATCACCGACCTTGCCTGCGACTACCGGTTGTTGGTCGACAACCTCATGGACCTGACCCACGAAACCTACGTACACGGCTCCAGCATTGGTAACGATGCGGTGGCCGAGGCGCCCTTCACCGTGCGGCATACCGACGACAACGTCTTCCTGACACGCTGGATGCTGGACATTGATCCGCCGCCCTTCTTCAAGAAGCAGCTCGGCAAGCCGGGCAACGTGGATCGCTGGCAGATGATCACCTTCCACAGCGCCGCCACCGTGACCATTGATGTCGGCGTGGCACCTACCGGCACGGGTGCGCCAGAGGGGGACCGCAGCGCCGGCCTGAGCGGTTTCGTCATCCACTCAGCCACCCCGGTCAATGCCACGAGCTGCCGCTATTTCTGGGCCTTCCTGCGTAACTACAAGCTGGCGGACCAGCGCCTTACCACCGAATGGCGCGAGGCGGCGCGGCGTATTTTCGGCGAGGACAAGAGCGTACTCGAACTGCAGCAAAAGGCCGTTGAGCAGTACCCGGACCGCGAATTCTACTTCCTCAATATCGACGGCGGGGCGATGTGGGCCCGTCGCCTGATTGATCGCCAGATCGCGGCGGAAATCGCCCAGCCGGATACCGCCAAGCTGATCCTGCGCCAGGCCGCAGGCTAAGGCCTGTAGCCCGCACCAGCGCCTGTCGGCTGTTCGACTTTCACCTTTTGTCGAGTTCTAAACCATGCACTTTCATGACGCATCCATTACCGCCGTTGTGCCCCTGTGCGAGGACGTGCGGCGTATCGAGATCGAGTTCCCGGTCAGCCTGCCTGTCTTCGATCCGGGCAGTCATCTGGACCTCAAAATCTACGTCGGCGGGCGCAGCGAAATCCGCTCCTATTCCGTGGTTGAGCACAGTGCGCCCCGGCGTCTGGTGATCGCCGTGCGGCGCTTGCCGCAGAGCCGTGGCGGCTCGCTGTATATGCACCAGTTGCAGGCCGGCGACCGGCTCGAAGCCACCCTGCCCAGCAACCACTTCACCCTGGGGCTGGACGCCGAAGAAGTGCTGCTGATTGCCGGTGGCATCGGCGTGACGCCGCTCATTGGCATGGCCCGGCAACTGAAGGCGCTGAACATCCCGTTGTGCTTTGCCTACCTGGGCCGCTCGCGCGCTGCCATGCCGTTTCTCGACAGCCTGAGCGAGGAGTTTGCCGAGCAGTTGCTGGTCTGGGCGGACGAGGAGCGCGGCGTGATTGACCTGCACGCCCTACTGGCGCCGCTCTCCAGTGCCGGCGAGGTCTACATGTGCGGGCCGGTGCCCATGATGGACGCCGTTCGTAGCCTGTGGCGCGCGCAACAGCGCGCGGCTGCGCGGCTGCGCTTTGAGACCTTCGGCGGGGCCGGTGTGATCCCTGCGCAATCCTTTCGCGTGCAGGTGCCTGCGCGCGGGCTGGACTTCATGGTGCCGGCCAACCGTTCGCTGCTCGATGCCCTCGATGAAGCCGGCGCGGAGCCGCTCTATAGCTGCCGACGAGGCGAGTGCGGCCTGTGCGCGGTCGAGGTGCTGGCGCTCGATGGCGAGCTTGACCACCGCGATGTGTTTTTCAGTGAGCGCCAGAAGCAGGAAGGCCAGCACCTCTGCGCCTGCGTGTCGCGCGTGGTTGGCAGTATCACCGTCGAGTTGCCCTAAACCGCAGTGTCAGGAGAACAATCATGAGTCAGGTTCAAGCCGCTGTTCCCGCTACCGAGCAAAGCAGGCGCGATGACTTCTATCGCACTCTCAAGAGCGAAAGCCTCGGGCCACTATGGGTGTCACTCAAAGGCCTGGTGCCCAGCGAGCCACGCCCCAAAGCGCAGCCCTATGCATGGGCCTACGCCAAGGTCCGCCCGCGTTTGCTGGAAGCCGGCGCGCTGATCAGCGCCGAAGAAGCCGAACGCCGCGTGCTGGTGCTGGAAAACCCAGGCTTGCCGGGTGTCTCGCAAATCACCGACACCCTCTACGCTGGCCTGCAACTGATTCTGCCGGGTGAAGTTGCCCCCGCGCACCGCCACTCGCAGTCGGCCTTGCGCTTCGTCATCGAGGGCACGGGCGCCTACACCGCCGTGGACGGCGAGCGCACCACCATGCACCCCGGTGACTTCATCATTACCCCCGCCTGGACATGGCACGACCATGGCAGCGCCGCAGACGGCCCGGTGGTCTGGATGGATGGCCTGGACGTGCCGCTGGTGCGCTTTCTCGGCACCGGTTTCCGTGAAGAGCACGACGAAATGGCGCAGCTCATCACCCGCCCCGAAGGCGACTCGGACGCCCGGTATGGCGCCGGCTTGCTACCCCTGGACAGCAAGCCCCGGGCGACCTCACCGATTTTCAACTACCCCTATGCGCGCACCCGTGAGGCGCTGCATCGCCTGACCCTCAGTGGTGAGCCAGACCCGCACCACGGCTACGCCCTGCGCTACGTCAACCCGACCACCGGCGACTGGGCGATCCCCACCATCGCCACCAGCATGCGCTTGCTGCCGGCCGGCTTTACCAGCCAGCCCTACCGCTCCACCGATGGCGCCGTATTGGTGCTGGTGGAAGGGCGCCTCAGCGCCTGCGTTGGGCAACAGACGTTCACGCTCACGGCCAAGGATGTACTGGCCCTGCCGGCCTGGACCCCCTACACCCTGAGCGCCAGTGAAGACGCGGTGTTCTTCCTTTATTCCGACCGCCCCGTGCACGAAAAGCTGGGCCTGTGGCGCGAGCACAAAGGCTGAGGGCGCGTCCCTCATACACCTTCCTGACCCCTAATAAGAGCGTCTTGTATGAAAATCTGCCGCTTTAATCACAACCGCATAGGCGTCGTTCAACAAGACGCTGTTTACGATGTCAGCCACTTGTTTGAGCGCCACCTGCACTGGCCCGCGCCCCTGGGTGACGCGGTTATCAGCCAACTGGAAAGCGTGTTGGAGCGGGTGCGCGAAGAGTTTTCCAGCCTCCAGCCGCTCAAACTCAGCGAGGTGCGCCTGGACAGCCCGGTGGCCAACCCCGGCAAGATCATCGGCGCGCCAGTGAACTACCACGCGCATATCGATGAGGCCAACCGCGACAACGAAATCAACAACGGCAAAACCTTCACAACCCTGGAAGCCTATGGGCTGTTCCTCAAAGCCAACAGCTCGCTGATCGGTACCGCCGACGAGATCCAGTCGGCATTTGCCGGGCGGCGTACCGACCACGAAGTTGAACTGGCCGTGGTCATCGGGCGCACCGCGCGGCATGTATCGGTCGACACCGCCCTGGACTACGTTGCCGGCTACACCATCGGCCTGGACATGAGCGTGCGCGGCGGCGAAACCCCCTGCTACCGCAAGTCCCCCGACACCTACAGCGTGCTCGGGCCATGGCTGGTGACCCCCGACGAGATTGCCGACCCCGACAACCTGGACCTTAGCCTGCACGTCAACGGTGAGCTGCGCCAACAGGCCAACACCGGCCTGCTGATCCTCAATGTGCGCCGCGTGATTGCCTATGCCAGCGCCCTGTACACCCTGCATCCCGGTGACGTGATCATGACCGGGACCCCGGCGGGCGTAGGCCCGGTGCTGCCCGGCGACACGCTGACGGCGTACGTCGAAAACATCGCGACCTTTGATATCCGCGTCGCCCGCCAATTTGCCGACCAGGTCGAGGGCTAACCGATGCGCGAATTTCGCTACGAACGCCTGCTGCAATGGAGCGAGTGCGATCCCGCCGGGATCATCTTCTTTCCCCACTACGCCCGCTGGATGGTCGAAGGGGTCAACCTGATGTTTCTCGCCATGGGCATCGACCCCAATGCCGTGACCGAAAACGGCATGCAAGGTGGGCTGCCCTCGACGGGCTTCAGCATGCAGTTTCTGGCCCCCGCCAAGCTGCATGATCAGCTTGTTCACGAGATTGTGGTCAGCCGGCTGGGCAGTAAATCCCTGAGTTTCAAACACCGATTTATGCGCGCTGAGCAATGCCTCGCCGAGGCAGAAGAGGTGCGTGTCTGGGCTGAAAGCGACGCCTCTGGCATGCGCGCTATCGCTGTACCCGCGCCCGTCAGAGCGCTGCTTGAAAGTAATGAGTTCCTCACCCACCCGCTGGTTATATCGCCCGCGCATTAATCGATCGCACCGTTCATTACACAAGGAATACGCACCATGGCAAGAAAAGTGATTGTCACCATCGCCCCCACCGGCGGCATGGCCAAAAAATCGCAGAACCCCTACCTGCCCACCCAGCCCGAGGAAATCGCCGAGTCGATCTACAAGTGCTACCAGGCAGGCGCCTCGGTTGCCGCCATCCATGCGCGCCGCCCCGATGATGAAGCCACCTGCAACCCCGCGATCTACAAAGAGATCAACCGCCTGGTGCGCGAGCGCTGCGACATTGTGATCAACAACTCCACCGGTGGCGGGGTGGATGGCGACCTGCTGATCGAACGCAGCGATGGCATGTTCGAGATTGATTTCGAGGAGCGCATCAAAGGCCTCGACGCGGGTGCCGAAACCGCCACCTTCGACGGCTTCACCGTCACCGCCTCCTTCGGTGGCCGTGAAATCATCAACCCCACCACACCGTCGCAGTGCGACCGTTTGGCGGCGCGTTTCAAAGAGCGCGGCATCAAGCCCGAGTGGGAGGTCTTCAACCCTGCGCATATCGTGCAAGACATGCTGCGCCTGATCAAAGCCGGCTTCGACAAGCCGCCGTACTACGTCAACATCGTGCTGGGCGCTGAGCGCGGCTTCCAGGGCGCCATGCCGTATACGCCGGAAAACCTGGCGATGATGGTCAGCCTCCTGCCGCCGGAGTCGATCTTCTGCGTCTCGGCAATTGGCCAGGCGCAAGTGCCGGCGACCACCCAGGCGCTGCTGCTGGGCGGGCATGTGCGCGTGGGGTTGGAAGACAACCTGATGTTCGCCAAAGGCCAACCCTCGACGAACGAGCAACAGGTCGAGCGCCAGGTGCGGATCATCCGCGAGCTGGGCCTTGAGGTTGCCACCCCTGCCGAAGCCCGGGCCATGCTCGGCTTGGCCGCCCTGGCCTGAGGTGTGCGCGATGCCGCTGATTCCCCTGAAGAATATCAACACCGTAGGGCTGGCCGGTGCCGGTGCAGTGGGCTACGGCTGGGCGGCATTGCTCCTGGCGCGCGGCTACCGGGTGATCGCCTGCGACCCTGCCGAGCAGGCCCCGGCGTTGCTGGAGCAGGCCGTCGTGGCGCGCTGGCCATCGCTGCGGCGTCTGGGCATCGCCACCGGCGAGCAGCCACCGCTTGAGCGCCTGCAGTTCACCCGCTCGCTGGCGCAGATGGCCCAGGCCAGTGACCTGGTACAGGAAAATGCGCCTGAAAGCCCGGCCATCAAACAAGCGGTGATCAGTGAAATCGACGCGCACCTGCCTGCCGACCGGCTGATCCTCTCCAGCAGCGGCGGCGTCCCGCCGTCCCAGTTGCAGTCTTACTGCCAGACGCCTGCGCGGCTGGTGCTCGGCCATCCGTTTCACCCGGCGCACATCATCCCGCTGGTGGAGGTGGTTGGCGGTGAACAGAGTTCGCCTGAGGCCGTGGCGCTGGCCCTGCAGTTTTACCGGGGCTTGGGCAAACACCCGATCCATCTCAAGCGCGAGATGGTCGGCCACCTGTCCAACCGCTTGCAGTTTGCCCTGCTGCGCGAAGCGTCCCATTGCCTCGCCAGCGGCGTCGCCAGCGCTGCGGATATTGATGCCGCCATGCGCTGGGGCCTGGGGCCACGCTGGGCGCTGATGGGCGGGCTGATGACCTTCAACCTGGCGGGTGGCTCGGGCGGTTTGAGCAGCCTGCTGGAGCGCTTTGGCGACGACATCCAGCACTGGTGGGATGCCCTGGCGCCGACCCAATTGACCCCCGCGGTGCGCACGGCTCTGGTGGCCGGGGCGCAGGAATTGACCGCAGATAAAACCAATGATGAGTGGGCGCAGTGGCGTGATGACACGCTTATTGAGTTCTTTCGCTTCGTATCGGATCACCCTTACCCAACAGACCCGTAAGCAACGCCCCTGAGTGGGCGCGCAAGCGCCGTTCGGAATCTCGAAGAGGCAGTTCAACATGAATGACACCGGATACATCAAGCAAGCAGAGATCATTCTGCGACACATCGAGGCCGTGCCGGCCTATGCGCGGTTGCGCGAGTTGCACGCGGACCCTGAGATGTTCGAGCGCGAAGCCCTGGGCATGATTCTCGAATCGGCTGCACGCTTTGCCGAGGAGGTGCTTTACCCCGCCAACCGTCAGGGCGATGCCCTCGGCTGCCGCCTGGAGAACGGCCGGGTGGTGACGCCTGCGCCCTACAAGGCGGCCTGGCAACAACTGGTCGGCCAGGGCTGGAACGCCATCGACCAGCCCGTGGAGTTTGGCGGCCAGGGGCTGCCCTCGTTCGTCAACGTGGCGTGCCGCGAACTCTTCGACCGCGCCTGCATGGCCATTGGCATGGTCACCGGCCCGCAACGGGCGGCCGCGTTGGTCTTGCTGGAGTACGCCAGTGCCGAGACCTGCACGCAATGGATCAGCAAGTTCGTCGAAGGCACCTGGTCGGCTTCCATCGGCATTTCCGAGCCAGACGCAGGCTCCGATGTGGGGCGCATCCGTACCCGGGCCACGCCCCTGGAGGACGGCGCGTGGCGCATTGACGGCGAAAAAATGTGGACCTCCTTTGGCGACAACGACCTGGTCGAGCGCATCGGTTGCCTGCTGCTCGCCCGCACCCCTGATGCCCCCGCCGGCAGCGCCGGGTTGAGCCTGTTTCTGGTGCCCAACAGCTTGCCTGACGGGCACGGCGGCTGGCAGCCCAATGGCGTCTTCGTCCGCCGGATCGAAGAAAAGCTCGGCCTGCATGGCTCGCCCACCTGCGTCATGGGCTTTGAGGGCGCCCGCGCCGAGCTGCTCGGCACCCTCAATCGCGGGCTGCCGCAACTGTTTGTGATGATCCAGAACATGCGCACCCTGGTGGCTATCGAAGGCGTCGGCATTGCCTTTGGCGCCAGCCAAGTGGCCCATGCCTATGCACTGGAGCGGCGCCAGGGTGGCAACCCGCAACAGCCCGCCGTGGTGATCGCCGAGCACGCGGAAATCCAGCGCCTGTTGCTCAACATGCACAGCCGCGTCGAGGTCTTGCGCGCCCTGGTGCTTGAACTGGCGCTGAACCTGGACGTGCTGCCCTACCTGAGCGATGAACACGAACGCGCGCAGACCCATGAGCTGACGCAGTGGTTGTTGCCGATTCTCAAAGCCACCTGCTCCGAGGCCGCGTTTGAGGTCTCCAGCGAGGCGATGCAGGTGCTCGGCGGTGCCGGTTACACCAACGAATGGCCGATTGAACAGTGGCTGCGCGACGCACGCATGATGTCGATTGCCGAAGGCGCCACCGGGATACAGGCGCTCGACTTGCTCCATCGGCGCCTGTGGCGTGGCAAAAGCGCCGGCCTGCTCAGCTTCCTGGCCGTGTCGCGGCGCGAGCTGGCCCAGGCCGACGCCGTGCTGGCGGCCCCGGCGCTGGCGCTACTGGCGCAACTGGAAAGCGCTGCCGCGCAGCTTCACGACTGGCAGCACACCCCGCGTGAAGCCGAAGCCGGGGCAACGGCCTTCCTGCAACTGGCCACCCTGGCCGCCACGGGCTGGATGGCCGTGCGGCTTGCCTCGCTGGCGGGCGACGACCCGCACACGCTGCGCCTGATCGCCCTCGGCCGTTACTGGTTGGTGGATCTGGAGGTGCGTGGGCAACGCCAGCTCGGCGAAGTGAACCTGGGGGCCGCACGGCTTTCCCTGTTCGCCTCGCTGTAACCCCTTATCTACACAACCGCAGGGACTCACCTTATGAGCGAATCAGCAGAAATCAGCTTCCAGATCGACGGCCACATTGCCCTGATCGGCATCAACCGCCAGCACAAACGCAATGCCATGCGCCAGGACATGTTCGAGCAAATCGGCGCTTATGTGGCCCAGGCGCAGCAAAAGGCCCGCGTAGGCATTCTCTTTGGCCATGGCGACAACTTCTCCTCGGGGCTCGACTTGGGCGAGCACAAGGAGCGCACGCCCATCGACACCTTGCATGCCTCGCGGGCACAGGGCGCGATCATGAACCAGCTCGAACAGGGCCAGATACCCTGGATAGCGGCCCTCTCGGGCGCGACCATCGGCGCCGGGTTTGAGCTGGCGGCCGCCACCCATATTCGCGTGGCCGACGAGTCGGCGTTTTTCGCCCTGCCCGAAGGGCGTCGGGGCATTTATGTCGGCGGCGGGGCGTCGGTGCGGGTGGCGCGGCTGATTTCCGTGACGCGCATGATGGACATGATGCTCACCTCGCGCGTGCTCAGTGCCCACGAGGCGCTTGCCGCCAATGCCGTGCAGTACGTCGTGCCGGCCGGCAGCGCGCTGGCCAAAGCGCGCGAGCTGGCGGCCGTGATTGCCGAGAACTCGCCGATCAGCAACTTCGCCATCACCAACACCCTGCCGCGCATTCAGGACATGAGCCATGATGACGGCCTCTTTGTCGAATCCATCATGGCCGCGCTCGTGCAGTCCAGCCCCGAGGCCCAGAGTGGCCTGAAAGACTTTCTGGAGAAGCGCGCGCGCCGCCTGGATACCCCAAAAAGCGCCTGAGTGAGCCCCAGCAAACAACTATAAAAACTGATATGGAGCCCGTTATGGACTGGAGTAGAGCCACAACCTTCGGCGATATGGTCGATCAGGCTGTCGAGGCGTTCGGTGACAAGGTGGCGTTTCGTGACAGCCAGCGCGAGCTGAGCTTCCGTGGCTTTGCTGATGAAATTGCCGCGCTCGCCGGTGCGCTCCTGGCCCAGGGCGTGCGGCCGGGTGAGCGCATTGCCATCCTGGCGCAGAACCGCATTGAAGTGCCGGTGCTGCTGGGGTTGTGCCGCGCCGGGTTTATCCCCGTGCCGCTCAACTGGCGCCTGCCGGTGGAGGACTTAGCGCAGCTCTTGCTCGATTGTCAGCCGGCGGCGTTCTTCGTCGAGCAGCGCTACCTCGATGGGCTAAGCGCGCTACCCGAGACGGGCATCCGTCTGACGGTAGCCATTGGCCGCGCGGCGCCGGGCCTGCCCAGCTATGCGGCGCTGCTCGCCGAGGCTGGCAGCGCGCGGCTGAGCCTGCCACTGGTCAGCCCGCAGGATGCAGCCTGCATCATCTACACCAGCGGCACCACGAGCGCCCCCAAGGGCGCGATCCTCAGCCACGCCGGGGTGGTGAAAAACTGCTGCGATTGCGCCCGTGAAGCCATTGGCTTTCGCCCGGACGATGTCTCGCTGATGGTCATGCCGCTGTTTCATGTGGGCGGCATCTGGTACTACATGTTCCCCAGCCTGTTTTCCGGCTGCACGACCATCCTGCGTGAGCGCTTCGAGCCAGAGGAGGTCATTGCAGCGTTCCGCGTCGAGCCGATCAGCAATATCCATGTGGTCCCCACCATGCTCGCGGACCTGCTGAGTCGGCCGGCTTTCATCGCGGCGGCGAGCACCCTGCGGCTTATCATCTATGCCGGCTCCTCAATGCCCAGCGAGCTGCTGAGCCGCGCGATGTCCACCCTGAGCGGTTGCGAATTTGCCCAGGCCTATGGCTCTACCGAAGCCGGCAGCATCACGGCGTTGGGGCCGCAGGCGCACCGTCTGGCCGTCGATTACCCTGCCCAGCGGCGCTTGTTGCGCGCCTGCGGCAAGCCGTTGAGCGACACCGAAGTGCGCATCGAGTACAGCAGCGAGGCCAGCGGCGCAGACGTCGTGGGTGAGATTCTGGTGCGCAGCCCCAAGTTGATGCTGGGCTACTGGCGCCGCGATGAGGCCACTGAGGAGCGGTTTATCGACGGCTGGTTCAGGACCGGCGATTTGGGTTACCTGGATCAGGACGGCTACCTGTACATCGTCGATCGCAAGAACGACATGGTGATCAGCGGTGGCGAGAACATCTTCCCCTTCGAGGTGGAAGAAGTGTTGTGCGCCCATCCGCTGGTGCAGGAGGCGTCGGTGTTTGGCGTTGCCGACCCGCGCTGGGTGGAAAAACTGGTGGCCGCCGTGGTGCTCAAACCCGGCGCGAGCCTGACCCAGGCGCAACTCATCGACCACGCCCGCGCGCACCTGCCCGGCTACAAAACCCCGAAAGTCGTGCACCTCGTTGCCACGTTGCCCAAGAGCCCGGTCGGCAAGGTCCTGAGGAAGACCCTGCGCGAGCAATTCGTCAATAGCTGAGCCACGCCCATCCGGCCAGCGCCTTGGCGCTGGCCGCGCGGCTCACCCCGTAACCTGAGAAGAACCCACGCCCATGACGCCCCACGAAATCCTTGCACACTATGGCCCCCGCGAGTCCATGGACTATGACGTTGTTATCGTCGGCGCCGGGCCGGCGGGCCTGGCGGCCGCCATCCGCTTGAAACAACGCGCCGCCCAGAGTGGCCGTGAGATTTCCGTCGTGGTGCTGGAAAAAGGCTCGGAGCCGGGGGCGCATATCCTCAGCGGAGCGGTCATGGACCCGCGCGCGCTGACTGAGCTACTCCCCGACTGGCAGGCCCTGGGCGCGCCCTTGCTGCAGCCGGTTACGAACGATGAAGTGCTGCTGCTGAGCAAAACCGGCAGCCTGAAAATCCCCCAGGCCCTGGTGCCGAATAATTTTCATAACGCCGGCAATTACGTCATCAGTCTAGGCAGTGTCGTGCGTTGGTTGGCTGCCCAGGCCGACCGCCTGGGGGTCGAGATCTTCCCCGGATTTGCGGCGGCCGAGGTGCTCTATACCCCGGACGGCGCGGTTAAAGGAGTCGCCACCGGCCATATGGGCCTGGCAAAGGATGGCACGCCAACCGAAGCCTTCACCCTCGGTATGGAGTTGCACGCTAAGTACACAGTGTTTGCCGAGGGCGCGCGCGGGCACCTGGGGCGCGAGTTGCTGGAGCGCTTTCAACTGCAGCAGGGCAAAGCGCCGCAGAGCTTCAGCATCGGCCTTAAAGAGCTGTGGGAAATCCCTGCTGAACAGGCGCGGCCCGGCACCGTGATACACACCGCCGGTTGGCCGATGGATGCGCACACCTTTGGGGGTGGGTTTCTCTACCACCTGGCCGGCAACCAGGTCAGCCTGGGCCTGGTGGTTGGCCTGGACTACAAAAACCCTTGGCTGAGCCCCTTCGAGGAGATGCAGCGCTGGAAGACCCATCCGGCCATTCGTGCCCACCTCGCCGGCGGTAAACGGCTCAGCTACGGCGCGCGGGCGATTAACAACGGCGGGCTGGCGAGCCTGCCAAAAACCCAGTTCCCCGGTGGCGCCTTGATTGGTTGCGACGCCGGCTTGCTCAACGCCAGCCGCATCAAGGGCAGCCATGCGGCGCTCAAAAGCGGCATGCTGGTGGCCGATGCGCTGTTTGACGCGCTTGCCAGCGGTCGCCAGCATGACGAACTCAACGCCTATGCCCAGGCATTCGAGCAGAGCTGGCTGCATGACGAGCTTAAAGCCGCCAGCAACTTCAAGCCCTGGTTCAAAAAGGGCAGGGCAATTGGCATGTTGATGACCGGGGTCGAGCACTGGCTGTTGCCCAAGCTGGGCATTCACACCCCGCCGTGGGTGCTGAAGAACCCGGCAGCCGATCACACCTATCTGCAGCCAGCCGCGGCGTACGCGCCGATCCGCTACCCCAAGGCCGACGGCACGCTCACCTTTGACCGCCTGAGTTCGGTGTTCATCAGTGACACCCACCATGCCGACAATCAGCCGGCCCACCTCAGGCTGATCAACCCCAGCGTGCCTGTGGCGGTCAACCTGCAGCAGTACGCCGGCCCCGAGGCGCGCTACTGCCCGGCCGGCGTGTATGAGTATGTGGCGGACCCGGCGCAGGGCGGCGAGCGCTTGCAGATCAACGCGCAGAACTGCCTGCACTGCAAAACCTGCGACATCAAAGATCCCACCCAGAACATCCTGTGGACGCCGCCAGAGGGCGGCGGCGGGCCGAATTACGCGGCCTTGTAGCGCGCCTGTCGAGTGCGAGTGTTTGGCCATCGTTCAGGCGCGCGCGGGGTGGCTCGCGCAGGTGTGTCAGAGCGGATAACGCTTTATCAATAGTGGCTATTTAACCTACGGCCTGTTTCGAAAGTGACCTGGCGCCCCCAGTCAGTCGATCAATAAGCGCGCATGTCCAACCTTTCTCCATCGTTGAGTATCCGCCGGCTAATGCGACGGCAAGCCCGCCATCTTTGATGGTTATGAGCGCTCCATCGCCGCGTTCAGCGTGAAATCGACCCGGACTGTGGTCTGGCTAAGAACACGGCGCAGTTGGTCACGCTGTTCGCGCTGTCGAACCTCTGGATGGCGCGCAGATATTTACTGACGAAGGCAGGAGAGGTGCGCCTGTAATGTGTGAAATGGCTGTGGCGAGGTTATCTCAGCGGCCAGAAACACTGAAATGAGCGGGCGACCTGATCGTTTTCGATCGGTTTGCTGCTTTCAAAATCGGCGGCGGCTGAAGTCGACCGGAAATACATGACTACTTCAGACCATCCCTAATGGCTTGGGACTGGCCGTTTTCTATCCGACTTCCACTCTGTTGCGACCCATGTTTTTAGCCTTATACAAGGCCTGGTCCGCTCTTTTCAGAATAGTGTCTTCATCGTCTTTTAAGTGGTATTCGGTGACGCCAAAGCTGATGGTGAACCTGGGGAGTTCAGGGATGTTCAGGTCTTCGATCTGTTGCCTGAGGGTTTCGGCTACCTGGCAAGCGGCTTCGGCTTTTTGTTGGGGCAGTAAAATTACGAACTCTTCGCCGCCCAAGCGGAATAGGCTGTCGGTTTTACGCAGCCTTTGGCTGATGCATTCAGTCAGGGCCTGCAGCACCTTATCTCCCACATGGTGACCAAACTGATCGTTGACCTTTTTGAAGAAGTCCACGTCCAGCAGGGCAATGCTAAAGGTGTTACCGCGCTCGGCCAGGCTCAGTTCCATGCGCAGTTGCTCATCCCATTTGTGTCGATTGAAGGCGCCCGTTAATTTGTCACGGGTGGCGAGTATCAGCAGTTGCTGTTCCACTTCCTCACGGTTCGAGATTTCCTGGGAGAGGCGCTGCACCATCATTTTCAGGTCATGTTCCAGTTCCGTCAGTTCATCTTGATGCACCGGGTGTTGAAAGACCGGGCTGGCAATGGGCTCTCCCTGTTCGATGGACTGGTGAACGGTTTTGATTTCGGCCTGAATGCGGCTAATGCGCAAGCGGAAGATGCGCAGAATATAAAAGCTCAGGTACAGGCCAATAAAAAATGCACAGAGGCCAAGCCCGGTATTTACCAGCATGAACTCGCTTTCGTGCTTGTCGGTATAGCGGCTGGCTTCCAGTGTCAGTTTTTCCATCTGCTGCAAAATACTGATAATGCTCTGGTCTAATCGCGCAGCGTCGTCTTCAAGTTGCTGCCAACGCTGTTCTGCAGTATGGCCTTGGCTTAGGGTTAACTGCAGTTCTTGTTCAAAGATGTCACTTTGCTTATGGTAATGCTCAATACTGCTGAGGATTTGCTGATGTGTTTCCGTGGCAAATCTGACCTGATGCTGTTGCAGGCTTCTATTAAGTACCCGGACGGCCTTGTCCAGTAAGAAGCTCAGCGCGTCACGTTGCGCGGCAAAGGTCGCTTCAGGTGTCAGCAAGGCTTTGGATTGATTGCCCTCCAGGCGAAATTTCTCGATAAGCAGGTGCTGCCTGAGTTGCATCATTTCCAGTTCGCTGACCATTTCAGTCAGCGGAACATCAACATCTGCTACTTCATGCATTTCTGCGCTAATCAGTTTTAGTTTGTAAATGGAGTAGACAATAACGATAAATAAAAAAGCCAACAGCACTACCAGCAAACTACCGATTTTTCGTTGTAGCGACTTGTTAAACCATTGCTGCATGAGGTGCATGGGTGTTTCCTGATGCCATTACCGATTTTTTCTAAGCATGAGTTTAGCTGGTTTCTGCCGCAGGCACTCAGGTTACTTGGGTGTCGGTAAGCACTCTTGACAGAATTGCGTCTCTGCTGCGTTTAAAAGTTGCAAGTCGGCTGCAGGTGCTAAGCGCGGATAGTCTTTTGATAGTTGCCGTCTGCTTGCGTTGGCAACAACAAGTGCAGGTAGGGCGTCGGGGCTGAAATGACGGCCACGAGATCGTGCGCTGCAGCCATGCGCGCCTGCAAAAGCGTCGGGCTACGCCTATGTCGGTGCTTTCTCAGGTATCGCGTTCGCCGATAGATCACATCCCAACAAGCGATTAGTCAGAGATCGCCCTGCACGTCAACCTTTGCTCGTCGTCAGGTTTATCCCCCCTTGACGGCGCCACTCCGGCATTTCGACCCCACCGGTCCGGACTGCCTTGCCCGGCCGGTGATGGCATACAAAGTTCGCCAACAAGAACAATAAGAGGGTTCGTTCGATGAAGATCCGCAATAGCGTTGCGCCGCAGCGCGTGCCTTTCGCTCTGACATTTGCCGCATTACTGGTGTCCGGGCTGCCTACCGCTCAAGCGTTCGAGATTCAGACCGGCAATCCAGATCTGAGTCTGCGCCTGGACAATACCCTGAAGTACAGCTCCGCCTGGCGCTTGCAGGATCCAAGCAGCAAGCTGACCGAAGGAGCTGTCTCGCGCAATCAGGACGACGGTGATCGCGCTTTCGAAAAGGGCCTGATCTCCAATCGTCTGGATATCCTCACCGAGCTCGATCTCGGTTACCGGGATTTTGGCGCGCGTGTCAGTGGCGCTGCCTGGTACGACACCGAGTACCAGAAAGATAACGACAACGACGACTCTGCCCGCGCCAACCAGCGCTCGGTGGCCTACGACGAATTCACCGATGACACGCGGAAGCTGCATGGTGGTGATGTCGAGTTACTCGATGCTTTCGTTTACTGGAACGGTGAGTTGTCTGATCGTGCGCTGTCCCTGCGCCTCGGCCGTCACGGGCTGATCTGGGGCGAAAGCCTGTTCTTCGGTGCCAACGGTATTGCCGGCGGCATGGCACCGGTGGATGTGGTCAAGGCGGTCTCGGTTCCCAATACCCAGTTCAAGGAAATTACCCGCCCGGTCAATCAACTCTCCGGTACTTTTCAGCTGACCGATGACCTCTCCCTGGGTGCCTACTACCAACTGGAGTGGGAAGAGACCCGCCTGCCTGGTGCCGGCAGCTACTTTTCCACCACCGACACCATTGGCGAGGGCACTGAAAGCCTGGTGATTGGGGCGCTTCCTGGAGGAACCCCGTTGGCCTTCTTCCATGGCAAGGACAAGAAGGCGCGCAGCTCCGGTCAGGGTGGCTTGCAGCTGCGTTATACGGCGGACACCGTGGAGTATGGGCTATACGCCATTCAGTACCACGACAAGTCCGGGAAGCTGTACCTCAAGCCCACTGCCACCGGCCCTGACTTCAGCACCGGCAAGTTTGGTGAGTACTACTGGGTTTACCCGGAAGATATCCGCGCTCTGGGCGCAAGCTTTGCCACCACCGCGGGGGCATACAGCTTTGCCGGTGAGGCATCGATGCGTTGGAACATGCCGCTGGTCTCGAATGGCCAGACCGTCACCCCAGGCCTGTCAGCAGACAATAACGACGACCCCCTTTACGCCGTTGGCCGTTCGGCGCACGTGAACCTCAACGTGCTGGCGTCGCTTGGCCCTTCGTTTATTTCCAATGAAGCGAGCTTGGTCGGTGAGGTGGCCTGGAACCGCCTGCTCAGTGTGACCAAGAACCGCAACGCGCTGGACCCCGATGCCACTGACGATGCCATCGGCCTGCGGATGGTGTACACGCCGACCTATCGCCAGGTTTTCCCCGGTATCGACCTCAGCGTTCCGCTCGGCATCAGTTATTTCCCCATGGGCAAGTCGGCAGTGGTGAGCTCTTTCGGCCCGAATAAAGGAGGGGATTTCAACATCGGGGTGAGCGCCACCTACCTGGACCGGGTCACGTTCGGCCTGACCTACACCCACTACTACGGCCCAGAGGACACCTTCCTCAATTCCGCCAGCCAGTTCAACTTCGAGCAGGCGCTGAAGGACCGTGATTACCTGGCCTTCTCCGTCAAGACCACATTCTAAGAGGACGTTTTCATGACTTCCCATTTCACCCTCAAGTCCCTCTGCCTTGCCCTGTTCGGCACCTTTGCGCTGAGCACTTGTGCCTTGGCCGCTGATGTCCAGGCGCTCGGCAAAAGCCTGACGCCGTTCGGCGCCGAGAAAGCCGGCAATGCCGACGGCAGCATCCCTGCCTGGGACGGCGGCTACACCAGGGTCGACCCTGGCTACAAACCGGGCGGCAAGCGCAGCGACCCGTTCGCGGCTGACAAGCCGCTGTTCAGCATTACCGCGCAGAACATGGCGCAGTACGCCGACAAACTCAGCGATGGCACCAAGGCGATGTTCAAGCGTCACCCTGAGACCTATCGCCTGGATATCTACCCGACCCGGCGCACGGCTGCTGCCCCCCAGTGGGTCTATGACAACACCCTGAAAAATGCCGAACGGGCGCGGTTGGTCGACAGCAGCGCCGGTCCTGTACCCGAAGGCGCCTACGGTGGCATTCCCTTCCCGATCCCGAAAAACGGCGATGAGGCGATGTGGAACCACCTGCTCAATTGGCGCGGCACGTCGTTGTCCTTGGACTTTCGCCATTACCTGATGACTGCTGACGGTAGCCAGGTGATGACCACCGACGGTAAAGCTGTCCAGGAAATGCCGTATTACTACGAGGACGGAACCCCCGAAGGCTTCAACGGCGACTACTGGCTGTTTCGTATGCTCAATGTGGGGCCAGCGCTGCGTGCAGGTGAGCAGATCATGGGGCGCACCAACCTTAATGGCGACCAGTCCCAGGCGCACGTTTACCTGACCGGTCAGCGGCGTGTGCGCAAACTGCCTAATGCCTGCTGTGATACGCCAACGCCGGCCACCGCCGGGGTGATGTCCTTCGACGAGTTGAGTGTTTACTCGGGACGCTTGGATCGTTTTACCTGGAAGCTGGTCGGCAAGCAGGAGCTGTACATCCCCTACAACACCAACAAGGTGCAAACTCTGGCCGATCCCTCGGCACTGTTCGCCAAGCACCATCTGAATCCGGATCAGGTGCGCTGGGAGCTGCACCGCGTGTGGGTGGTGGAGGCCGACCTGGCACCGGGCAAGCGTCACCAGTTGCCGAAGGGCCGCTATTACCTGGATGAAGACACCTGGCAGGCCATGCTTGGCGACCGTTGGGATGCCAACGGCCAGTTGGCCAAGACCCTCTGGTCGCTGCCAGCGGTATTGCCCGATCTGCCAGCCGTTGCCCAGCTGTCTTCCGGCTTCTACGACCTGAACTCCGGCGCCTGGTTTATCCAGAACCTGTATGCCGGCAAGGACTCGCAGTACGCCGCGGTCGAGCGCTACAAAACCTCGGAATTCTCACCCGCTGCCATGGCTGGCCGCGGCGTGCGCTGACGCATCGACAGAGGCGGATGGCAACGCTGTTGCCATCCGCCCGTTACGACTGAGAGTTCGAGGTGATTGATGAAGCGACTTCAACAGCTGGGGTGCGTGCTGTTGGCTCTGGCCTCGCCTTTGAGCCAGGCCCAGAGCGATCTGCTGGTGGGCGATGTACTGAGTACCTCAGCCATGCCGATCGCCCAGGCTCAGCAGGCGGTATTTATTGACCTGGCCCGCGCCGGCGAACGCCTGGTGGCGGTCGGTGAGCGTGGCCTTGTGCTGCTTTCCGATGACCATGGGCAGAGCTGGCGTCAGGCAAGGGTACCGGTTTCGGTCAGCCTGACGGCGGTGCAATTTGCCGATGCGCGCCATGGTTGGGCGGTCGGCCACGCCGGGGTGATCCTGGCGACGCGTGACGCAGGCGAGACCTGGCAGGTGCAGCTCAGTGGCGTGCAAGCCGCGCAACTGGAGCTGGATGCTGCCCGCCGCGAGCTGGCCGACAGTGCCGATCCTGAGGCGGGCGAAGCGCGCCTGCAGACTGCCGAGCGCCTGGTGGCCGAAGGGCCGGACAAGCCTTTTCTGGCCCTGGCATTCACGGATGCGCAGCACGGCCTGGTGGTAGGTGCCTACGGCATCGCCCTGGCGACGGATGACGCTGGCGCCACCTGGCATTCGCTGGTTGGCCGCATCGATAACCCTCTGGGGCTGCACCTGTATGCCGTGGCCCGGCACGGTGACGACTGGTTTCTGGCTGGCGAACAGGGCTATCTGGCGCGCTCCGCAGATGCGGGGCGTTCCTTTCAGATGCTTGAGAGCCCTTACGCCGGTACCTTTTTTACCCTCGCCAGCGGGCCTGATGGCGCGCTGCTGGTCGCCGGTTTGAAAGGCCATGCCTTTATCAGCCATGAGCGTGGCGAGCGCTTCGAGGTATTGCCGGTCCCTGTGCCGGTTTCCTTCAATGATGCCTCGACGCTGCAGGACGGTCGCGTGCTGCTGGCCAACCAGGGCGGCATGTTGTTTCGCAGCACCCCTGCGGGCGCCTTGAAGCCCTTCGGCAAGCCACTGGGCATGCCGGTTTCCAGCCTTGTGCAAGCCGCCGATGGCAGCCTGATCGTCGCCGGGTTCACGGGCTTGTCCCGTTTGCCGCTGCATGACACCCCAGAAGCGGAGTGATCCCATGAAGTCCCGCCATTCGTCCGATGTCGATAACGCCTCCCTGGCCGGCTTCGATACGCGCTCCGGCAACCTGCTCGAGCGTCTGCTGTTCAACCATCGTCCCTGGGTGCTGTTGCTGTGTCTGCTGGCCACGCTGTTTCTCGGCATGCAGGCGACGCGCATCGAGCTCAATGCCAGCTTCGAGAAGATGATCCCCACCGGGCATCCGTACATCGTCAATTACCTGGACAACCAGAAAGAACTCTCGGGCCTTGGCAACGCGCTGCGTATTGCCGTAGCCAACCGCCACGGCGATATCTACGACGCCGATTACCTGGCCACACTGCAGACGCTCAGCGACAAGATCTACCTGCTGCCCGGCGTGGACCGCGCCTTTATGAAATCCCTGTGGACGCCGGCCACGCGCTGGGTCTCGGTGACCGAGGATGGCCTGGATGGCGGTCCGGTAATTCCAGACGCCTACGATGGCAGCCCGGCGACCCTGGCCGAGCTGCGGCGCAACGTGCAGTTGTCCAATGAGATTGGCCAACTGGTCGCCTTCGACCAGCGTTCGAGCATCATCTACGTGCCGCTGCTGGCGCGCACCAGCGACGGTCAGCCGCTCGATTACGCAGCGCTTTCGGCCGATCTGGAGGCACTGCGCGCGCAGTACCAGAGCGATGCCATCGACATCCACATCACCGGTTTCGCGAAAAAGATCGGTGACCTGATCGAGGGCCTGGAGCAGATCCTGCTGTTTTTCGCCGGCGCCATTCTGATTACCGCTGGCGTGCTCTATGCCTACACCCGCTGCCTGCGCAGCACCTTGCTGGTGGTGCTGTGTTCACTGGTCGCGGTGCTCTGGCAACTGGGCTTGCTGCCATTGCTGGGTTATCAGCTCGATCCCTATTCGGTGCTGGTACCCTTTCTGGTGTTCGCCATCGGCATGAGCCATGGCGCGCAGAAAATGAACGGCATCATGCAGGACATCGGCCGTGGCATGCATCGCGTGGTGGCGGCGCGTAACACCTTCCGCCGGCTGTTCGTCGCGGGCCTGACGGCGCTGCTCAGCGACGCGGTGGGCTTTGCCGTGCTGATGTTTATCGACATCCCGGTGATCCAGGACCTGGCCGTCGCCGCCAGCATTGGCGTTGCCGTATTGATCATCACCAACCTGATCCTGCTGCCGATTCTGCTTTCCTACCTGGGTGTCAGCCCGGCTGCCGCCCAGCGTAGCCTGCGTGAAGAGCAAGCCGACAGCGGCCCCGCCCAGCGTCACCGATTGTGGCGCCTGCTCGACCTGTTCACGCAGAAACGCTGGGCCAGTGTCTGCGTGATCTTGGCCGCCTGCATGGCCGTGGCCGGGTACCTGGTGTCGATGAACCTGAAGATCGGCGACCTGGATGCCGGCGCCCCCGAGCTGCGCGCCGATTCGCGCTACAACCTCGACGATGCCTTTATGAACCGCGCCTTTGGCGCCAGCAGCGACCTGTTCGCCGTGATGGTGCGCACGCCGGCGGGGGAGTGCGCGCGCTACGACATTCTGCGCAAGGTCGATGCCCTGGACTGGCAGCTGCGCACCTTGCCGGGTGTGGACTCGACCAACTCCCTGGCGCTGCTCAACCGACGCATGCTGGTAGGGCTGTCAGAAGGCAGCCCCAAGTGGTACGAGCTGCAAAACAACCAGGCGATGCTCAACATGATCACCGCCAGTGCGCCGCGGGGCCTGTACAACGAGTCCTGCAGCCTGCTGACGCTGTACGTCTATCTGACGGACCACAAGGCCGAAACCCTTACCGGCCTGGTCGAGCACGTCGAGCGCTTTGCTGCCGCCAACAACACCGCCGATGTGCAGTTCATGCTCGCCGCTGGCAATGCCGGGATCGAAGCAGCGACCAATATCGTGGTCAAGCAGGCCAACCGCGAGATGCTGTTCTGGGTCTATGGCGCGGTGATTCTGCTGTGCCTGATCACCTTCCGCTCCTGGCGCGCGACGCTATGCGCGATCGTGCCGCTGGTGCTCACCTCGATCCTCTGCGAAGCCCTGATGGTCTGGCTGGGCATCGGTGTCAAGGTCGCCACGCTGCCAGTGATTGCGCTCGGGGTGGGCATCGGTATCGATTACGCGCTCTACGTGATGAGCATGCTGCTGGTCTACCAACGCCAGGGCGCGAGCCTGTCCGAGGCCTATTACCGGGCGCTGGTGTCCACCGGCAAGGTGGTGATGCTGACCGGTGTGACCCTGGCCATCGGCGTGATCACCTGGCTGTTTTCCCCCATCAAGTTCCAGGCCGATATGGGCGTGCTGCTGGCTTTCATGTTCGTCTGGAACATGGTCGGCGCGCTGCTCCTGCTGCCGGCGCTGGCCTACTTCCTGTTGCCCGCCCAGCCCCGTGCCGACGCGGCCGGCGAGCCGCAGCCTGGGTCACACGAGGAGGCCACGCCGGTGCACCCCAAGCCCCAGGTGCAGCAACGCAGCGCCCGTGCGCATGCCCTTACCAGCGATTGAACGATAACAACAAGAGAGAGACGTCATGAGACAACTGAGCCTGCTACTGCATGCGTTCTGGTCCGGCTTACCCGCAGCCGTCATCTGTTTTGCCGGTGCAATCTGTGCAGTCACGCACGAGGAGATGAGCGATGAGCGCTGATCGCCAGGCCGGCTTGCCGCAGTCCCTCTTGCTGCTGCTCGGCAGCTGTTTGCCAGTGCTCGGTGCGGTGTTGCTGGCGCCGATTCTGCCGCGCATGCAGAGCCACTTTGCCGACACGCCCGGCGCTGCCGCGCTGGTGCCCATCGCCCTGACCATTCCGGCTCTGGTGATCGCGCTGCTGGCGCCTTTTGCCGGGATGATCGCTGACCGTTTGGGGCGTAAGCCGTTGCTACTGGGCTCCATGGTGTTGTACGGCATTTTCGGTTTGCTGCCGCTGTGGTTGGAGTCACTGCCGGCCATCGTGCTGAGCCGGGCGGGGCTGGGTCTGGCCGAGGCGGGCATCATGACCTGCTGCACCACGTTGATGGGCGACTATTACAGCGGCGCCCGCCGCGAGCGATTGTTCGCGTTGCAGATGGTCGCCACCTCGTTGTCGGCGGCGGTGTTTATCGCCGTTGGCGGCGTGCTCGGCCAGGACGACTGGCGCTTGCCGTTCGTGCTCTACGCGGCGGGTTTCATTTTTCTGCCGCTGATGGCCTGGCAACTCTGGGAGCCCCGCAGCCAGCAGGTACAGCAGGTGGTCGAGAGCCCCTCGCGCTTTCCCTGGCGCGCTTTGCTGCCGCTCTATGGGCTGACACTGCTGGCCGGCCTCAGCCTGTTCATCGTGCCGGTGCAGGCCGGCTACCTGCTCAACCTGCTGCACGTCGACTCACCACAGCAGATCGGCATGACCATGGGGGCCAACCAGTTGGGCGTGCTGGCCGGTGCCTTGGGTTTTCGTCTGCTCGATGGCGTACGTCCAGCCCATCTGCTGCTCCTGGCGTTCGTCACGGCGGGGGCTGGCGGTTTGCTGATGGCCTATGCAGACAGTCACTCGATGATGATTGTTGCCGTGCTGGTCAATGGTCTGGGGATTGGCCTGATGCTGCCGACGCTGATTACCTGGGTAATGGCCCAGGTGGCTTATCACCATCGCGGGCGTGCTACGGGTGGTTTCACCGCTGCGCTGTTCGCGGGTGAGTTTGTCAGCCCGTTGGCAGTGCTGGCGCTGAGTGGTGGGGTGGCGGTCGCCTTACCGGGAGCACTGGTGGTGGTCGGTATCGCGCAGCTGCTGGTGGCCTTGGCGTGCCTGGCGATTCCCCGGCTGTTCAGCTCGCAGGCAACACAGGCCACGCCCTCCCTCTGATTTACCAAGGATCTGCTTATGAACCAGCCACTCGACAGTGCGGCCCTCGACCAGCTGTTTCTCACGGCCCGCTCATATAACGCCTGGCTCGACCGTGAGGTGACGGATGAGCAGCTGCAGCGCTTGTATGCGCTGCTGCGCCAGGGGCCAACCAGCAACAACTGCTGCCCGGCGCGTTTCGTCTTCGTGCGCAGTGCCGAGGCCAAGCAGCGTCTGCTGCCAGCGCTCAAGGGGCACAACGGCGAGAAGATGTTGCAGGCCCCGGTCACCGCTATCGTCGCCTACGACATGCGCTTCTTCGAGCGTCTGCCGGAGCTGTTCCCGATCTACGACGCCGCCGCAGCCTACCGCGACAACCCAGCGGCAGCGCAGACCGCGGCGCTGCGCAATGGCAGCTTGCAGGGCGCCTACCTGATGCTCGCGGCCCGTGCCCTGGGGCTGGACTGCGGGCCGATGTCCGGCTTCGACAATGCCCAGGTGGATGCGACTTTCTTTGCCGATAGCCAGTGGAAGAGCAATTTTCTCTGCTGCCTCGGTTATGGCGATGTGACGGCGCTGCGCTCGGCCGGGCCGCGTCTGGCGTTCGAGGAGGCGTGTCGCGTCCTATGAACAGCGCACTGTTTTCCCTCGATGGGCAGGCCGCGCTGATCACCGGCGCCTGGCACTGACGCCTTTGCGCCATGTCGGCCAGCCCGATGAGGTCGCCGCGTTGGCGCTGCTGTTGGCTGCCCGTGGTGGCGCATTTATTACCGGACAGAACCTGATCGTTGACGGTGGCACGACCATCGGTGACGGCAACTAGTTGAGGACTTAACCATGCAAGCACTTCCCGGTTTCAAACGAGTGGTGACTGGGCACGATTCGGCAGGGCGGGCGGTAGTCGCGTTCAGCGGCCCAACGACCAACAACTTCCCCCTCAAGGCCGTGCCCGGCACGGTGTTTTATGAGGTGTGGAACAGCCCGAGCAGCCCGGCACCGCTGGACAATGGCGACGACCCCACGAGCAAGCCGCTGCAGCTCAGCCCAAGCCTGCTGGGCAGTGTGATCCGTGTGGTCGACATCCCGCCGGACAGCGTGCAGAACCAGGTCAGCGCCGAGGACGCCGCTGCCGCGTTCGTCGAGATCGGCCAGGCCCATGCCGGCACGGGCAAGGGCGACTCGAAGCACAAACTGATGCACCGCACCGAGACCCTGGACTACGGCATCGTCACCGAGGGCGAGGTCTGGTTGGTGCTCGACGGCGAGGATGTGCAGCTCAAGCGCGGTGACATCGTCGTGCAGCGCGGCACCAACCATGCCTGGAGCAATCGCACCGAACAGATGGCGCGGATGGTCTTTATCCTGCTCGACGGCCGCTATGCCGAAGCACTCCAGGAGGTGCTGAAATGAAGTTCGCCACACTCAAAGACGGCAGCCGCGATGGGCGCCTGCTGCTGGTTTCCCGCGATCTTGCCTGGGCCGTTGATGCCAGCGATATCGCGCCCACCCTGCAGACCGCTGTCGAGCATTGGTTGCGCGTGGAGGCCGGCTTGCGCGCGCGTTACGACGCCCTGAATCAGGGGACGCTGGAGAATGCCTTCGCCTTCGACTCGGCCGCCGTCAGCGCCCCCTTGCCACGTGCCTGGCAGTGGCTGGATGGCTCCTGCTTCCTCAGCCATGGCGAGTTGATGCAGAAAGCCTTTCACCTCGACCCGATAGAGGGTGTCGAGCACACGCCGCTGATGTACCAGGGCGCTGGCGATGACTTTATCGGCCCCCGCGACGACATCCCCTTGCCCAGCGAAAGCCATGGCATCGACTTTGAGGGCGAGTTCGCCGTGCTCACCGATGAAGTGCCGATGGGCTGTTCGGCCGAGCAGGCCATGGCGCATATCCGCCTGGTTCTGCAGCTCAACGATGTCAGCCTGCGCGCCCTGGCGCCGCGGGAGATGAAGACCGGTTTTGGCTTTGTGCAGGCCAAGTCGTCTTCCAGTTTCGCCCCGGTTGCGGTGACCCCGGACGAACTGGGCGAGGCCTGGCGCGATGGCCGCGTGCACCTGCCACTTAGGATCGAGTGGAACGGCCAGTGGTTCGGTCATCCCCACGGTGGCGCCATGCACTTCGGCTTCCATCAGCTTGTCGCCCATGCCGCGCTGACCCGCCGCCTGAGTGCTGGCACGCTGATCGGTTCGGGTACGGTGTCGAATGCCGACCGCACGGTGGGCTCGGCCTGTATTTCCGAGCGCCGCGCCATCGAAATGATCGAGCAGGGCGCGCCACAAACCGGCTTTATGCGCTTTGGGGATCGGGTGCGCATGGAGGCCCGCGACCTGGAGGGACATCCGCTGTTTGGCGCCATCGACCAACAGGTGGTCAGCGGGGCACAACCATGCGCGTCCTGATCACCGGCGCCAATGGTTTTCTGGGGCGTGCCCTGACCCAGCGTTTGCTGGCCGATGGCGTGCTGCGTGGGCAGGCTATCGATACCCTGATCCTGCTGGACAAGACCCTGAGCGGCTTTGCCGATGACCCGCGCCTGCGCCTGCATCCGGTCAGCGTCACCGAACCGGCGTTGCTGCGCCGCGCCTTGGCCGATGGCGTCGACGTGGTCTTTCACCTGATCAGCATCCCCGGTGGCGCCGCCGAGCAGGACTACGCAGTGGGGTATCAGGTCAATTTGCTCGCCAGCCTGGAGCTGCTTCAGCAGTTGCGCGCCATGCAGCATGCGCCGGTGTTCGTCTACGCCAGTAGCGTGGCGGTGTATGGCGGCGAGCTGCCGGCACGCATGGACGAACGCCAGCCCGCACGGCCGGAGTTGTCCTACGGCGCGCACAAACTGATGGTGGAAACGGCGCTGGCCGATCTGACCCGGCGCGGCGAGGTGGACGGGCGCGCGCTGCGCCTGCCCGGCATCGTCGCCCGGCCGCGTGAGCCCAACGGCCTGCGCTCGGCCTTTATGAGCGACCTGATGCACGCCGTCGCAGCTGGCCAAGCCTATCGTTGCCCCGTGTCGGCCCAGGCCACGGCCTGGTGGATGTCGGCGCGCTGCTGTGTCGACAACCTGCTGCACGCCGCTGAACTGAATGACCCAGGTACTCAGCGTGTATGGCAACTGCCGGTGCTGCAGCTGTCGATCAACCAGGTGCTCGATGCCCTGCTGAGCACTTACGGTCAGGAACGCCGCGAACTGATCGAGTTCTGCCCAGATGCAGGGCTGGAGGCGCTGTTCGGGCGACTTCCCCCTCTGCGTACCCCCCACGCCCGTGCCCTGGGCTTTCGGCATGACGGCAATGCCCTTGCGCTGGTGCGCAATGCACTGCTGCCAGCTGCCCGGGTGCGGCGTATACGCGCCCTTACTGAAACTGCCGGAGCCCCACAGCCATGAGCCTGACAAAACGCCGCCTGGTCGACCTGTCCGTGACCCTGGACAACAACCCCTATACCGATCCGCCGCCCTTGCTGCCGAAGATCGATTACATGGACCACCAACAGGGCTGGCCGGAGATGGCCGCGATGTTTCCCGGCTTGTCCAAGGCGCAGATGCCGGGCGATGAATCCTGGGCCGCCGAGCGCCTGAGTATCACCACCCACAGCGGCACCCACATGGATGCGCCCTGGCACTACGCCTCGACCACCGACGGCGGCAAGCCGGCGTTCGGTATCGACGAGCTGCCGCTGGACTGGTGCCTGCAAC
This sequence comes from Pseudomonas cuatrocienegasensis, assembly GCF_900110925.1. Classification (GTDB taxonomy): domain Bacteria; phylum Pseudomonadota; class Gammaproteobacteria; order Pseudomonadales; family Pseudomonadaceae; genus Aquipseudomonas; species Aquipseudomonas cuatrocienegasensis. The sequence continues at coordinate 40,987 of NZ_FOFP01000017.1, forward strand.
CGGGGGTGAAGCTGGATTTCCGTCATCTGCCAGACGGCCATGTGGTCACAGCGGCCGAGGTAGAGGCCGAGCTCGCACGTATCGAGCATGTGCTGCAGCCGCTGGATATCGTGCTGGTGAATACCCGTGCCGGCGCACTGTTCGGCCAGCCGGGCTACCTGGATGCTGGCATCGGCATGGGCCGCGAAGCCACCCTGTACCTGCTCGAACGCGGCGTGCGCGTGGTTGGCACCGATGCCTGGAGCTGGGACGCACCCTTCAAGTACACCCGCGAGCGCTTCGCCGAAAGCGGCGATGCCTCGATCATCTGGGAAGGCCACAAGGCCGGTCGCGATATAGGCTACGGGCAGATGGAAAAACTGGCCAACCTCGACAGCCTACCGGCCAACGGTTTTCTGGTGTCCTGTTTCCCCTACAAGATCAAACACGCCTCGGCGGGCTTTGTGCGGGCTGTGGCGATCTTCGAGCAGTAGCTGGATGAGGTCAGTAGGGTGCGCCGTGCGCACCGACACCCTCGACGGCCGGGCCGAGTGCCGGGCATAGCCTTTCTACCGCATCTACGGAGTAACCAGCATGTATCGCACCAATCTGCTTTGGGGCCTGATTGCGCTTGTATTAGTCAATGCCACGGCCCAGGCCGACGAGGAAGCGCGGGCGCGCCAGTTGCTGCAGCGGGCCGTCGACTATTACCAGGTACAAGGCGACGCGGCCTTTGCCGCGTTCAGCCGTCAGGGCGAGTTCATTGATGGCGAGCACTATGTATTCGTGGTCGACACCCAGGGCACCATGCTGGCCAGCGGTGGTACCTCGGCCGTGCTGATCGGTCGCGATGTCAGCCAGGCGCTGGAGCCCGAGTTGCGTGATGGGTTCCGTCAGGCGCTCGCCGGCGGTGAAGGGGAGCTGCGGCAGACCGAATACCGCTGGATGAATGCCCGCGATGGTCGGCTGGAGCGCAAGCGGGTGTTCTTCCAGCGGGTGGGAGATCGGGTCATCGCCGTTGGCCTGTACCTGCCGCGGGCGACGCCACAGCAGGCCGAGCAGTTGCTGGAGCGTACCGTGCAGGCGTTGAAGCAGGACCCCGAGGCCAGCATCGCGGCAATCAACGGGCTGTCGCCGCGCTTTCGCGAAGATGATTTGTACGCCTTCGTGATTGACCTGCGCAGCGGGCGTTATGTCGCCCATGGTTACAACCTGCGTCTGCTCGGCGTGCCCTTTGCCAGCATCCACGACCCCGATGGCAAGCCAGTCGGCGCGCCTATTCTGGCGCTGATGAAGACGCGCGATCAGGGTGGTTATGACTACCGCTGGAAAAATCCGGTGACCGGTAAGGTCGAAGACAAGTACGCGCTGTTGCGCAAGGCCGGGGATTTTCTGGTGGCTGTTGGGTACTACAAGAAAACCGAGTAACCCTGGCGCAATCCCGCGTATGTCCCGGGTGTCGCTGCGCTCGACCCAGGCTACGACGCCTGCAGTCTGGTTGTTCGGGGCATCGGTAGGAGCGAATTCGTCATTGACCTGCGCAGCGGGCGTTACGTCGCCCATGGTTACAACCTGCGTCTGCTCGGCGTGCCCTTTGCCAGCATCCACGACCCCGATGGCAAGCCAGTCGGCGCGCCTATTCTGGCGCTGATGAAGACGCGCGATCAGGGTGGTTATGACTACCGCTGGAAAAATCCGGTGACCGGTAAGGTCGAAGACAAGTACGCGCTGTTGCGCAAGGCCGGGGATTTTCTGGTGGCTGTTGGGTACTACAAGAAAACCGAGTAACCCTGGCGCAATCCAGCGCATGTCCCGGGTGTCGCTTCGCTCGACCCAGGCTACGACGCCTGCAGTCTGGTGCATCGGTAGGAGCGAATTTATTCGCGATAGGGCCGCTGAGTCCTGTTGCGCACCCTACGGTTGCACTAGTCCATAAAAAACTCCCGGGCCAATGGCACCGGGAGTTGAAGGGCGAAGAGCCCGTTGTGCCGAGTTCTTCGCGTATGGAGCACGGCTTAAGCCAGGGCCTGTCAGTGCTTGGGTGGCGGACCGCCGGGCGCCCACTTTTCCTGGTAGCGGAACAGGAAATACTGCGAGTTGTCGGCGCCTGGCGGTGCGACGCGCGCGGTCCAGCTGTCGTCGTGCAAGTCCATGTCCGCGTCGTACTCCACATGGCAGCCCATCGGGCTGTTGAAGTACCAGAACCAGTTCGAGCCGAGCTGGTGCCGCCCTGGCCCCCAAAACGACTCGTAGCCTTTATTGACGAAGCGGGTACCGGCCATCATCACCTCGGTCGGGCCGCCCATGTGGAAGGTGAAGTGCTCGATGCCTTTCATGAACGGTGGCGTCTGGATCAGGAACAGGGTGTGGTGATCCAGTGTGCCGGCCGGGCGCAGGAAGGGGCCGGTGTCGATGAATCTATCGGTGCAGACGAAGCCCAGGCGGGTGTAGAACGCCTCGGCCTTGGCGTGGTCGGGCACGAAGTAGACAACGTGGGACAAGCTGCGCGGCAGCGCCGCCATTTCCTCGCTGGCGCCCAGGCTGTTGAGCGCGCGGGTATGGGTTGCGCCAGGTGCGTTGCTGAGTTCGCCTGGCAGATCCAGAGTCCGCCGTTGGGTGATCTGGAAACCCAGGGCAAAGCCCATGTCGTCGACGGCGCGCAGCACGCCATCTGCACCACGGCTGACGGCGCGGTCTTTCGATAGCTCCGCTTCGATGGCCTGCAGGCTGGCTTCGTCGGCGACGCCGTAGACGGTTTCGCGCAGGGTGGTGGCCGTTTCCATGGGTGCCGGCAGGCGCGCATCGCTGCGCGAGCGAATAAGGATGCCGGTGCCATCCAGGGCTTCCAGGTAGCCGCCGGTTTCGTCCAGGTTGCGCGGCTTGAGGCCGTAGTCGCTGAGGTACTGCACGCAGGCCTCGACGTCGTCGACGCCGAATACCAGGTAGTCAGGTCCAATGATTTTCATAGGAAGTTCTCGTCAGTAGGCTCAGGCCGTGCGGCCGCCGAGGGTTTCGGCGACCCAGTCGGCGATGTACTGGCCGGCATTGATGGAGTTGTCGAAGCTGGCGTGCTGCACGCCGCCTTCGCGTTCGGTGAAGATCTTCAGTTCGCGTTTCGGGCTGTTGACCAGTTGTTCGTAGGTGCGCTGGGCCCACTTGAGCGGGATCTGCGAGTCCTTCTCGCCGTGGGTCACCAGGAAGGGCACCTTGATCCGCTCGACCACACCGTCGAGGTGGACGTTCTCGGCGATCTGCATGAATTCCTCGATGTCCTTGCCGCCCCAGACCCAGCGCACGTGCTCCCAGTAGTGCGGCACCGGCAGGCTGCCTTCGCGCTCCAGGCGGCGCTTCTGTACTTCGCGCCAGTCGTGGTTGGCGCCCCACACCACACCGCAGGCGAAGCGCGGCTCGAAGGCCACCACGCGCGGGCAGTAGTAGCCGCCGAGCGATACGCCCTCGCAGCCGATGCGTGTGGCGTCGACGTCGTCGCGTGCCTCCAGCCAGTCGAACACGCGACTGCCCCAGTGTTCGGCGTCGTAGCGGGCTTTCAGGTCGTGCAGGCGCAGGGCTTCGCCGGTGCCGGGCTGGTCGATGATCAGCGAGGAAACGCCGCGTTTGGCCAGCCAGGCCGGCAAGCCGACGCGGTATTTCATTTCCTTGGTGGAATCCAGGCCGTTGAGTTGCACCAGCAGTGGAGCCGGGCCGTCGACGCCTTCGGCGCGCACGTAAAGACCGGAGATCACCTTGCCCTCGTAGGGGATTTCGACGCGCTGGCAGTTTTCCCGGGACAGTTCGATGCCGCGGGCGAAGGTTTCCAGCACGCGCTGGTAAAGCGCCTGGCGGCCAGGGGCGCCGTGGGCCTGCAGGCGTTCGCAGGTCAGGTAATAGGTCGCGGCGCGGTTGTACTTTTCACCGGCGGACAGCAGGCGGCCGCGGTCTTCATCTTCGCGGGCCAGCTCGCAGAGCTTGTCGGCCATCTTCGACCAGGTTTCACGGAAGGCCTGGGTGCCGGCGGCGTCCGGCTGGGTGGCAGCGTCCTTCAAGGGGTCGCACATCTCGGCGATCTCGCCGATGCGCGCGCCCATCTCGATGGCGAGATTCACCGAAAGGTCCCAGACATAGTTGGTGGGGAAATAGCGAAACATATTGTTGTTTTCCTTAGTGCGTTCCAGGTGGCGGCCAGACCCGGCATCAACAGGATTGGGCAGGAACACAGCGGTCTGGCAGGTGGGCCGGCCCCTGGTTGTTTCGCCTGAAATGATCGCAACGCGAGCGATAGGGCGGCGAACGCCAACCCGCAGGGAAGCCGGCCAGGTCAAGCTCGCATGGGGCTAGGGATTCAACAAATCGCTTGTTCGGATGCCAGGCATCGGCCAGCGCGATACCTGCGACGGTCAGGCGATGACGGCGGAGCCGGGGCGGCTGGTCATGTCCACCAGCTTCTCGCGTAGCCAGCGCAACATGGGGTCACGGTCCAGACTGCGGTGCCAGCTCATGTGCTCCTGCATCGTCGGCAGCTCCACCGGCGGCGGCAGAATGCGCAGCGGCAGGCTGCGGGCGTAGAGTTGGGCCAGGCGGTTGTGCATGGTGGCGATACGTCGGGTGCCGATCACCAGTTGGGGCAGGGTGTTGAAGTCATGGGTCAGCACTTCCAGGCGGCGTTTGCAGCCGTACTGGCTCATAAACCACTCCTCGATGCCGAGTGTGCGATTACGCCCGAAGGCGACGCCGACATGGCCCATGTCCATGTACTGCTCCAGGGTCAGGCGCTCGCCAATCTCCTGGTTGTCGGCGCACACCACGCACACATGCTGCTCGTCGAAGAGCAATTGCGAAGGGTGTTCCTTGGCGATGAAATGCTCGGGCGCGATCATCAGGTCAACCTCGCCGCGCATAAGCATCTCCGTGGCGGTTTCACCGGGGCTGAGCAGTTCGAAGGTGATGTGCGGTGCCTGCTGGTTGACCTCGCGGACCACCTCTGCAAAGAGCACGCTGATCAGGTAATCCGATGCCATGACGCGAAAATGCCGCTTGCTGTCGGCGATGTCATGGACGGGTTTGGCGGTGATCGAGGTCTGGATTTTCAGCAGCACTTCGCGCACTGGAATTTCCAGTTCCTTGGCCAGCGGCGTGGGCATCATCTTGCGGCCAACCTGCACCAGCAGGTCGTCCTCGAAGTAGGTGCGCAGTCGGCCCAACACACCGCTGGTGGCTGATTGGGTCATGTGCAGGCGGGCGGCAGCGCGGGTGATGTTTTGCTCTTCCAGCAGCACATCCAGCGCCACCAGGAGGTTCAGATCCAGGTGCTTGAAACGCATGGCAGGCGACTCTTTTTGTATTTATTTTCGCGATACCCTGCATCCTGACTAACGATTAGTCAAATTCTTCGTGCCTTCCTAGCCTTGTCTGCCAAGGGGCACCCTGCGCCTGAATCTGCACGCGTTTCAGCGTCCCGGTCGCCCTTGTATTCGCACTGCTCGCACGGGTTTATCGCGCGCGATTTCCTGTGCGCACCACAACAAAAACAAAGGAAAAGGTCATGAGCGAAGTCAGCAAGATTCTGATTGTGGGTGGCGGTATTGGTGGCCTGTGCGCGGCCATCGCACTGCGTCGCGAAGGGTTCAGTGTGGACCTGGTAGAACTCAAATCCGAGTGGACGGTTTACGGCGTCGGCATCATCCAGCAGAGCAACGTGGTGCGTGAGATGGCCAGGCTCGGGGTGCTGCAGCGCTACCTGGATGCTGCCTATGCGTTCGAGGATGTCGGTATCTACAACCTGCAGGGCATACCCCTGGCACGCATTCCTGGCCAGCGCCTGGCTGGCCCCGCATACCCCGCCAACGTGGGCATCTCCCGTTTGGCCCTGCATGACGTATTGAGTAGCTCTGCCATTGAGCTGGGCACCCAGGTGCGCCTTGGCCTGAGTATCGAGTCGTTCGAGCAGGACCCCGACGGCGTTGATGTGCGCTTCACCGATGGCAGCACGGGCCGTTATGACCTGATGGTTGGTGCTGACGGCGTGTACTCGAAAGTCCGTGGCATGCTGTTTGGCGACAAGTACCAGCCGCGTCATACCGGCCAGTCCGTGTGGCGCTACAACTTCCCGCGTCACCCCTCCATCGACCACCTGGCCAGCTACACCGGCGCCGAAGGCAATGCCGGTCTGGTGCCGCTGGCCGATAACCTGATGTATATGTTTTCCACCTCCCACGAGCCCGGCAATCCCTGGCTTGACCCGAGCCAGTTCGCCGAGTTGATGCGCGACCGCATCAAGAAGATTGGCGGCCTGATCGGCGAGTTGCGTGAGCAGATCACCGACAGCAGCCAGGTGGTGTACAAGCCCATGGAAGTGGTGTTTGTCGACGAGTCCTGGTTCAAGGGCCGTGTGCTGCTGATCGGCGATGCGGCTCACGCGACCACGCCACACCTTGGCCAGGGTGCAGGCATGGCCATCGAAGATGCACTGGTGCTGAGCCTGGAGCTGCTGGGCGATGACCCCATCGAGAGCAAACTGCAGCGCTTTATGCAGCGCCGCTTCGAGCGCTGCAAATACATCAGCGAGCGGTCGATCCTGGCGGGCGAGCGGGAAATGGCCAAGGACCACAGTTTTGACCGCGTCGGCCTGACCAAAGAGATGCTCAGCCGCACCGCCGAGCCGGTCTGAACCGGGCAACAAACCTCCTCGCCTGAGGCGGCTGCAAGGCCGGCCTCAGGCGCTCTCCACTGGTCTGCCGCAATACGCGGGGCATGTGCCTGGCATGAGGTTGTACGTGTCTGCGATCCAGCGAACTTCGGCTTTTCTTTGTCACGACACTGACCTGCTGGAAGGCCAGGCCAGAGGTTTTGACCCCTGGGAGGAGGGCCGCGACACCGTCGTGGCTCTGCGCTGGCAGGGCCAGTTGCGGGTTTACCGTAATAGCTGTCCGCACTGGCAGGTACCCATGCAGTACCGCAAGGATCGTTTTATGTCCGGCGATGGCCAGCACATCGTGTGCTTTGCTCACGGAGCATTGTTTCAGCCAGATAGCGGGCTGTGCGTACAGGGCGCCTGCCTGGGGCAGTCGTTGCAGAGGCTGGAGGCGTCTCTGCGCGATGATGGCAATTGGTGGGTGGTTGGGACTGAGGAGGCTGCTAGCTAGCTCTGTCGCATCTCTGCAGTGGTTTATGTATAGAGTGCGCTCAACTTAGCCTTTTAGACGATGAGCCCTCCCATGAGTCAACCGCCACAGCCCCAGGGTGAGCAGGCCCCTGTTTCTGTCAGCCTGTTCCAGGCGTTTGTGTTCTGGCTCAAGCTGGGGTTTATCAGCTTTGGCGGCCCGGCGGGGCAGATTGCCTTGATGCACCAGGAACTGGTGGAGCGGCGGCGCTGGATTTCCGAGCGGCGGTTTTTGCATGCGCTGAACTACTGCATGCTTTTACCGGGCCCGGAGGCGCAGCAACTGGCGACCTACATTGGCTGGTTGATGCACCGCACCTGGGGCGGGGTGATTGCTGGGGTGCTGTTCCTGCTGCCGTCGTTGTTTATCCTGATCGGCCTGTCATGGCTGTATATCGCCTTTGGCGATGTGCCGCTGGTGGCCGGGCTGTTTTACGGAATCAAACCGGCAGTGACCGCCATTGTGGTGCAGGCGGCTTTTCGTATTGGTTCGCGCACCTTGAAAAACGCCTGGCTGTGGGCGTTGGCCGTGGCGTCGTTCGTCGCTATTTTCGCCCTCAACCTGCCGTTCCCGCTGATCGTGCTGGGCGCCGCCGTGCTCGGTTATCTGGGTGGGCGATTGCTGCCGGATCAGTTCAGTCTGGGCGGTGGGCATAGCGGGGCGACAGCCTCCTTCGGCCCGGCGCTGATCGATGACGCCACGCCGACCCCGGAGCATGCGCGCTTTCGCGGTTCGCGCCTGGCGCTGTTGCTCGCGGTGGGGGCGGTGCTGTGGCTGGTGCCCATGGGCCTGCTGACGCTGCTGTTCGGCTGGCAGGGCACTTTCACGCAGATGGCCTGGTTCTTTACCAAGGCCGCGCTGCTGACCTTTGGTGGCGCCTACGCGGTGCTGCCTTATGTGTACCAGGGCGCGGTTAGCCACTATGGCTGGCTGACCCCGACGCAGATGATCGACGGCCTGGCGCTGGGTGAAACCACACCGGGGCCGCTGATCATGGTGGTGGCCTTCGTCGGTTTTGTCGGCGCTTATGTGCAGCAGGTGTTCGGCGCCGATCAGGCGTTTGCCGCAGGCGCACTCGCGGCGGTGTTGGTCACCTGGTTTACCTTTCTGCCGTCGTTCCTGTTTATCCTCGCCGGTGGTCCGCTGGTGGAATCGACCCACAACGAACTGCGCTTTACCGCGCCCTTGACCGCCATCACCGCGGCGGTGGTTGGGGTGATCTTCAACCTGGCGCTGTTCTTCGGTTATCACGTGCTCTGGCCGCAAGGCTTTGCTGGGACCTTCGATTGGCCGTCAGCGCTGATCGCCCTGGCCGCAGCCGTGGCCTTGCTGCACTTCAAGCGGGGCGTCATCGAAGTGCTGGCCGTGTGCGCGTTGATCGGCATGGCCCTGCAGCATCTATAAGGGTCAGCGACACATCCCTGACGTTGCTTATGTAGCCATATAATTAATTTGAATAACTATGCTGTTCGACTGAGTGGTGTGCCATTTCGTTGGCTCGCCGAATATCGAAATTCATTATTAACTCGCTGATTTAAGGTGTTTTTTTGACTGATCGAGCCCTCGGCACGGTAGCAGTTTCGTTCGATTTTTCAGGATAAAGGTTAATTGACATAACTATTTGCCTTGCGTACTGTCGCCCTACGTTCAACCCACATGACGAAGGTGCGACATGACAAGTTATGAAGGCCGCTGGCAAACCGTGAAGGTCGAGAATGAAAACGGCATCGGTTGGGTCATCCTCAACCGCCCGGAAAAACGCAACGCCATGAGCCCAACCCTGAACCGGGAAATGGTCGATGTACTGGAGACCCTCGAGCAGGATCCAGCCGTGCGCGTGGTGGTGCTGACCGGCGCTGGTGAGTCCTGGACGGCGGGCATGGACCTCAAGGAATACTTCCGCGAGGTCGATGCCGGCCCGGAAATTCTGCAGGAGAAGATCCGCCGCGAAGCCTCGCAGTGGCAGTGGAAGCTGCTGCGCATGTACACCAAACCGACCATCGCCATGGTCAACGGCTGGTGCTTCGGTGGCGGTTTCAGCCCGCTGGTGGCGTGCGACCTGGCCATCTGTGCCGATGAAGCCACCTTCGGCCTGTCGGAAATCAACTGGGGCATCCCGCCGGGCAACCTGGTAAGCAAGGCCATGGCCGATACCTGCGGCCACCGTGCGGCGCTTTACTACATCATGACCGGCAAGACCTTCGACGGTAAAAAGGCCGCCGAGATGGGCCTGGTCAACGAAAGTGTGCCGCTGGCGCAACTGCGCGAAGTGACCGTCGCCCTGGCCGAGAACCTGATGGAGAAAAACCCGGTGGTCATGCGCGCCGCGAAGATCGGCTTCAAGCGCTGCCGCGAGCTGACCTGGGAGCAGAACGAGGATTACCTCTACGCCAAGCTCGATCAGTCGCGCCTGCTCGACACAGAAGGGGGCCGCGAGGAGGGCATGAAGCAGTTCCTCGACGACAAGAGCATCAAGCCCGGTCTGCAAGCCTACAAGCGCTGAGCACGCGTTAGCGGGCTGGCGCGCCAGCTCGCCTATTCAGGAGAAGGCAGCATGTTCGAAGCATCTTTACTGATTGGTGGGCAGCGTCGCGCAGCCAGCGATGGGCGTACCTTCGACCGCCACGACCCGCTCACGGGCGCCGTGGTCTCGCGCGTCGCTGCGGCTTCGCTGGAAGACGCCGATGCCGCGGTGGCTGCGGCGCAGGCAGCGTTTCCGGCCTGGGCGGCGCTGGCCCCGGGCGAGCGTCGGGCGCGCTTGTTGCGTGCGGCAGACCTGCTGGAAAGCCGCGCCGAGCAGTTTATGGCCGCCGCCAGCGAGACGGGCGCTGCCGCCAACTGGTACGGCTTTAACGTTCAGCTCGCGGCCGGCACGTTGCGCGAGGCGGCGTCGATGACCACGCAGATCCAGGGCGACGTGATCCCCTCCAACGTGCCGGGCAACTTCGCCATGGCCTTGCGTCAGCCCTGCGGTGTGGTGCTGGGGATCGCGCCCTGGAATGCCCCGGTGATTCTCGCCGTGCGCGCCATCGCCATGCCTCTGGCCTGTGGCAATACCGTGGTGCTCAAGTCGTCCGAGCTGAGCCCCTTCACCCACTGGCTGGTGGGCGACATTCTCGATCAGGCCGGCCTGGGTGCCGGGGTGGTCAACGTGATCAGCAATGCCCCGGCCGACGCTGCCAGCGTGGTTGAACGATTGGTCGCCAACCCGGCGGTGCGCCGCGTCAACTTTACCGGCTCGACCCATGTCGGGCGGATCATCGGTGAGCTGGCCGCGCGTCATCTCAAGCCGGCGGTGCTGGAGCTGGGCGGCAAGGCGCCGTTGCTGGTGCTTGACGATGCCGACCTCGATGCGGCGGTCGATGCGACTGTGTTTGGCGGCTACTTCAACCAGGGGCAGATCTGCATGTCCACCGAGCGTCTACTGGTGGACAGCGCAGTGGCGGATGACTTCGTTGCGCGCCTGGCTGCTCGGGTGACTAGGCTCAAGGCCGGCGCGCCGGGCGAGCCGGGTGTGGTGCTGGGCTCGATGGTCGATGCCCGCGCGGTGCAACGTATCGCCGAGCTGGTCGAGGATGCCGTGAGCAAAGGTGCGCGCCTGGTGGTGGGCGGCGAGCGCAGTGGCAGCGTGATGCAGCCGGTGCTGCTCGACGGCGTCACGGCAGGCATGCGCCTGTACCGCGAAGAGTCGTTCGGCCCGCTGGTGGTGGTGATCCGCGCCACGGGCGACGAGGCCTTGCTGGCGTTGGCCAACGATTCGGAGTTCGGCCTGTCCTCGGCGATCTTCAGTCGCGATATTTCGCGTGCCCTGGCCCTGGCCCAGCGTGTTGAATCAGGCATTTGCCATATCAACAGCGCGACCGTGCACGACGAGCCGCAGATGCCATTCGGCGGGGTCAAGGCCAGCGGTTACGGCAGCTTTGGCAGCCGTGCGGCGGTGGAGGCCTTCACTCAGCTGCGTTGGGTCACGATCCAGAGCACGCCGCGGCATTACCCGATCTGAGGCCCCGGCCTCGCGCACTCGACAACAATAAGCTGTGCGTCCGCGCCGCCTGAGGGCTGGTGCGGGACGCCTAGATAGAGGACGTGCACCGTGAGTTCCATCACCCATCCACCGCGTTATCGCCCCGTGTCCATTGGCCGCGCTGCGATCGACTATGAGCGCAGCGAGGCGGGCGTGATCCGCATGCGCTCCTGCGAGCCGTTGCTGCCCCCGCCGTCGCGCCTGCTCGAGCGCCTGCTGCACTGGGCGCAGACCTGCCCCGAACGTACCTGTATGGCCGCGCGCCAGGGCGATGGCAGCTGGCAGACCATCAGCTATGCGCAGATGCTGCACAACGTGCGGCTGATCGGCGCGCACCTGCTGCAATTCGAGCTGTCGGCCGAGCGTCCGCTGCTGATTCTGTCGGGTAACGACCTGCAGCACATTCAACTGGCGTTCGCCGCCCTGTATGTCGGCGTGCCCTATTGCCCGGTGTCGCCGGCCTACTCGCTGTTGTCCCAGGACCTGGGCAAGCTGCGGCATATCGTCGGGCTGTTGCAGCCGGGGCTGGTGTTCGCCAGCGATGCCGACGCCTATGCGCGGGCCATCGACAACCTGCTGCCGGGCGATGTCCCAGGGATTTTCAGCCAAGGTGAATTGCCCAGCCGACGCAGCCTGCGTTTTAGCGATTTGTTGCTGCCGGCCGATGTTGCCGCTGCCGACCAGGCCTTCGCCGCCACCGGCCCGGATACCCTGGCCAAGTTCCTCTTTACCTCCGGCTCCACCAGCATGCCCAAGGCGGTGCCGACCACCCAGCGCATGCTCTGCGCCAACCAGCAGATGCTCCTGCAGACTTTCCCGGTGTTCGCCGAAGAGCCGCCGGTGCTGGTCGACTGGCTGCCGTGGAACCATACCTTCGGCGGCAGCCACAACGTCGGCATCACCCTGTACAACGGTGGCAGCTTCTACCTCGACGACGGCAAGCCCACGCCCCAGGGCTTCGCCCAGACCCTGCGCAACCTCAAGGATATTTCCCCCACGGCCTACCTGACGGTGCCCAAGGGCTGGGAAGAACTGGTCGGTGCGCTGGAGCAGGACGCGCAGCTGCGCGAGGTGTTCTTTGCCCGTATCAAGCTGTTCTTCTTTGCCGCAGCCGGCCTGTCGCAAGCGATCTGGGACCGTCTCGACCGGGTTGCCGAAGCCCATTGTGGTGAGCGCATCCGCATGATGGCTGGCCTGGGCATGACTGAAGCTTCGCCTTCGTGCACCTTCACCACCGGGCCGTTATCGATGGCCGGCTATATCGGTCTGCCTGCGCCGGGTTGTGAGGTCAAGCTGGTGCCGGTGGGCGACAAACTGGAAGGGCGCTTTCGCGGGCCGCACATCATGCCTGGCTACTGGCGCGCGCCGACGCAAAGTGCCGAGGCCTTCGACGAGGAGGGTTATTACCGCTCTGGCGATGCGATCAAACTGGCCGACCCGGAGAATCCGCAACTGGGCCTGATGTTCGACGGCCGCATTGCCGAAGACTTCAAGCTGTCATCCGGGGTGTTCGTCAGTGTCGGGCCGATGCGCAACCGCGCCGTGCTCGAAGGGGCGCCGTGCGTGCAGGACGTGGTGGTCGCCGCGCCTGACCGTGAACGCTTGGGGCTGCTGGTGTTTCCCCGTCTGGAGCAGTGCCGGCGCTTGGCCGGTCTGCCGGCCGAGGCCAGCGAGCGCAAGGTGCTCGACAGTGCGCCGGTACGTGACTGGTTCAGCGCCTGGCTGGCGCGCTTCAACAGTGCTGCGACCGGCAGCGCTACGCGCATCGAATGGCTGCTGCTGCTGGATCAGCCGCCCTCCATCGATCAGGGCGAAATCACCGACAAGGGCTCGATCAACCAGCGCGCGGTGTTGCAGTGCCGAGCGGAGTTGGTCGAGGCGGCTTATCAAGGCGTTGCCCAGGGGTTGTTGCTGGCCCCGGCGCGTGATTAAAGGGGTCTAGGCGTTAAAAAAGGCTATGCCTCAATAGGTTGTTGCATGTCTGTAGGAGCGAATTTATTCGCGAAACTCGCGGCACAATCGCGAATAAAGGCTAGGCGCCCCCTTCGCTCCTACACAAGCCGATTTGAGCTTGCAACACGGTTTTGGGACATAGCCTTAAAAAACGCGGCTGAAATGCGCCCAGCGCGGGCGCGTTTTAGGCACCGCGATATAGCTTGCGCAGCAACACCAGCAGTTGTTCGCGCTCACTCGCATCGAGCCCGGCGGTGGCATCACGGTCGCTGTCGGCGGCGATGGCCTTGAGTTCCTTGAGGCGGGTTTCCCCAACCTTGCTGAGAAACAACCCATACGAGCGTTTATCCGGCTTGCAGCGCACCCGCGCGGCCAGGCCCAGCTGTTCCAGCTTGTTGACCAACACCACCGCTTGCGGCGGCTCGATGGCCAGGGCACGGGCCAGGTCAGCCTGCATCAGGCCGGGGTGCTGGTCGATGATCGCCAGGGCAGTGAACTGCGCTGGGCGCAGGTCATAGGCTTCCAGCTGGTTGGACAGGTGTTGGAAGACTTTGAGCTGGGCACGGCGCAGGACATAGCCGAGGTAGGTATCCAGGGCGCTGTCCAGTTCGTTGGCATCGGGCTCGACAGCCGGGAGGGCAGGTTTGGCCATTGGGGCAGGGCGCTCCTTGCGGAAATTTGCTTAATAAAGCTAACCATATTGCCTTAAGACGCGCTTGCAGGCCAGCAGACACTCACCACCGCCGCAAGCGACGCATCCGGGTAGGAGCGAAGGGGGCGCCTAGTGTCGTGACACGAATCAAATGTAGGTCAATGCCAGGTCGCGTGGGAGGGGCTTTAGCCGCGACGCTTTCAGCGCTTTCAAGGATTATCGCGAATAAAGACTGGGCGCCCCCTTCGCTCCTACAGTGCTTGTCGGGCATCAACAACGCGTTACAGCGCCTACGGCTTGTGCTTTTTCAGGCGGTAGGCGAACTGCGCCCGGCTCAGGCCGAGCAGGCGGCCGGCGGCGGCCAGGTTGCCCTTGCTGACCTGCAGGGCTTCCTCGAGCAGGCGCTGTTCGAGCTGCTCCAGGTCCAGGGGCGCATTCAGCTCGCGCAGGCTGTCGAGCAGGATGGGTGTTGCAGGCTGGCTGGGGCCGCGCTCGGGCGCCAGGTTGCCGTCGATACCCACCGAGTAGAGCTGCGGCGGCAGCGGTTCGTTGTGAAACAGGTGCAGCAGGTCGATCGGGCGGCCTTCGTCGCTGGCAATCAGGCCGCGCTCGACCAGGTTCTGCAGCTCGCGCACGTTGCCCGGAAAGTCATACAGCAGCAGCGCCTTAAGCGCGCGCATGGTCAGGCCCACGGGCGTGCGACCGTAGTCCTGGCAGTAGCGCTGGAGGAAGGCGTTGACCAGCAGCGGGATGTCATCGCGGCGTTCGCGCAGCGGCGGCAAGCCGATGGGGTAGACATTCAGGCGGTAGAACAAGTCTTCACGAAAATCCCCAGCCTTGACCGCCTCGCGCAGGTCGACGTTGGTCGCGGCCACCACCCGTACATCTACGCGGATTGGCTGGCTGCCGCCGACCCGTTCCACTTCGCGCTCCTGCAGCGCGCGCAGCAGCTTGCCCTGGCCCGGCAGGCTGAGGCAGGCAATCTCATCGAGAAACAGGGTGCCGCCGTGGGCGCGCTCGAAGCGTCCGGCGCGCGAGTGGGTGGCACCGGTAAAGGCGCCGCGCTCGACCCCGAACAGCTCGGCTTCTATCAGGTTTTCCGGGATCGCCGCGCAGTTCAGCGCAATAAACGGCCCAGCATGGCGTGGGCTCTGGCGATGCAGCTCGCGGGCGAACAGCTCCTTGCCGACCCCCGATTCGCCACTGATCAGCACCGTCGCCGGCGTCGGCGCGACGCGGCGCAAGGCATGGGTGGCGGCGTTGAAGGCGGCGCTGGCGCCAATCGGCTGCTGTGTCCCGCTCACCGGCGGCTCGGCGCGCAGCGACACCGCCTGTGAAGGTTCGGCGCGCGGTACGCTGCCAGCGCTGAGGTAGCGCAGGTCGGCGTCGACGTCGCCCCATTGCTCGGCGGTCTTGCCGATCACCCGGCAGACCGGGTGGCCCATTCCTCGGCACTCCACTTCACGGAAAATCACCAGGCGACCAAATAACCCGCTGACGTAACCGATGGCGTAGCCCAGCTCGGTCCAGCACACCGGGTCCTGGCCGATGCCATAGGCGGCGATGTGCTCGTCGGCTTCGCAGGAGTGGTGCCAGAGAAATTCACCGTCATAGAAACCGGTGTCGGCATCGAACTGAAAATGCAGCGGCTCGACCTTAGTCATACCCTCCAGTGTGTGCAGGCGGGTGCCGGCGAAAAACACCGAGGCGGCGTCGGCATCCGGCCAGCGCGTGCGGATCAGCCGGGCATCGCGCGCGCCGGAGAGATAGCCGGTGCGGGTGAACAGGCCGCGGGCCTGCTCAAGGCCGAGGCTGTCGATCACTTCCCGGCGCAAGGCACCGTAGGAGGAGCTGTGCAGCAGCAACATGCGCTGGTCGTTGAGCCAGATACGCCCGTCGCTGGGCGAAAAGAACAGGCACTCGGCAAGCTCGGCCAGGGTCGGCGACTGGCTGTCCTGCAGCTGTGAACTGTCGCCGCGCAGGCCCTCCAGGGCGGCGCTCTGCAACAGGTCGGTGAACAGGTGCTTGGGCGTGTCCATCAGCGGGCTCTCGGCGATGTGTTGAAATGATCACGGTTTAAATAGTTATTTAGCATAACTTTGATCATTTGCGTATCTGGCATTTGGCTATCTGCTCCATCCGCCGCCCTGCGATTTTCTGAGCGGCCTGTAAAAGCCGCGCGCTAGAGCCTCAGGGTTACAGGCGCGCGATGTCCACGGTGGCTTGGGCACGCCCCTTGCTCTTGTCCCTGTATGTGCATGACGCGTGAGCAAATGGCGATACGCGTCGCACCGGCCATGACAATCACAAGAGCCAGGAGTACGAGATGCGTGCAACAGATGACACGGGGTTTCTGCGCGAGGCGCAGTGGCAGGACAAGGTGTTCAACGGCACCTGGGTGCGCCCGCTGGGCGGTGTCAATCCGGTACGCGAGCCGGCTACCGGTGAGCCCCTGACCTGCACGGGCAATGCCGATGCGGCCGATGTGGCCACCGCCTGTATGGCTGCCGCTCAGGCGCAGCCAGCCTGGGCCGCCATGGACCCGCGCAGCAAAGCATTGATCTTCCGCGCGGCGGCCGGGCATGCCGAGGCGAACTTTGCCGAGCTGTCGCTGTTCGTCGCCCGTGAGACCGGCGGCAGCCTGCTCAAGGGCAACCATGAGGTGCGCGAAGCCATCGTCCTGCTGCACCAGGCCGCCGGCCTGCTGTCGCAGCCCCATGGTCTGCTGCTGCCCAGCGCGGCAGGCCGGCTGTCCTATGCGCGGCGTTTGCCCCATGGCGTGGTCGGGGTGATCTCACCGTTCAACTTCCCCCTGGTGCTGTCGATGCGCTCGGTGGCGCCCGCCCTGGCCGCCGGTAATGCGGTGGTGCTCAAGCCCGACCCGCAAACGCCGGTCAGTGGCGGTTTTCTGATTGCCCGCCTGTTCGAGGCCGCTGGCTTGCCCAAGGGTCTGTTGCATGTGCTGCCGGGCGGCGCGGTGGCCGGTGAGGCGCTGTGCCTGGACGCGCGGGTCGGCATGATCGCCTTCACCGGTTCTACTGGCGCCGGGCGCAAGGTGGCGGAAACCGCTGGGCGCACCCTGAAAAAAGTCGCCTTGGAATTGGGCGGCAAGAACCCGCTGATCATCCTCGAAGACGCCGATCTGGAGCTGGCCGCGAGCAACGCCGCCTGGGGCGCCTGGCTGCATCAAGGACAAATCTGCATGGCCACCGGGCGCATCCTCGCGCATGCCTCGATCGCCGAAGAGCTGACCCGCCTGCTCGCCGACAAGGCCCGCGCCCTGCGGGTTGGTAACGCGGCGCGCGGTGAGGCGGAGCTCGGCCCGCTGATCAACGAGCGCCAGCGCCAGCGCGTGGTGGACATCGTCGATGCCAGCGTCGCCGCAGGCGCGCGGCTGGTCGCCGGTGGCCCGGCAGACGGGCTGTTTTACCGGCCCACGGTGCTGGCAGGGGTGCGCCCTGGGATGCCGGCCTTCGACCAGGAAATCTTCGGCCCAGTGGCCTCTATTACGTCCTTCGAGACCGATGACGAGGCCATCGCCCTGGCCAACCAGAACGAGTACGGCCTGTCTGCGGCGGTCATCTCGCGCTCGGTCGGGCGTGCCATGGCCATCGGTGAGCGGCTCAATTGCGGCTTGCTGCACATCAACGATCAAACCGTGGCCGATGACTGCGTCAACCCCTTCGGTGGGCGCGGCAACTCTGGCAACGGTGGCAATGTCGGCGGCCCGGCCGACTGGGACGAATACACCCAGTGGCAGTGGGTGACGATCAAGGACAGCCCGCCGCTGTACCCGTTCTAAGCCAAGCCTGCGTGAACCCATAAAAACAAGAGGACACGACATGAACCTGAACAACAAAACCCTGGTGGTCACCGGGGTGTCTTCCGGCATCGGCGCGGAAACGGCCCGCCTGCTGCGCTTTCACGGCGCACGGGTGATCGGTCTGGACCGTCAGGCGCCGCTGATGACCCTGGACGGTTTCGTCCAGGTCGATTTGAGTTCGACCCAGGCCATCGACGACGCCGTGCAGCAACTGCCGGCGCAGATCGACGGCCTGTGCAATATCGCCGGGGTGCCGGGCACGGCCGATCCGCAGCTGGTGGCACGGGTCAACTATCTGGGCGTGCGTCACCTGAGCACGGCGCTGCTGCCGCGCATCCGCACCGGTGGCAGCATCGTCAACGTCGCCTCGGTACTCGGCGGCGAATGGCCGCAGCGCCTGGACAGGCACAAGGCGCTGGCCGCCACGGCCGACTTCAACGCCGGCGCGGCCTGGCTCACGGACTTTCCCGCACCGCGCGAGACAGCCTACCAGTACTTCAAGGAAGCCTTGATCGTCTGGACCTTCGTTCAGGCGCAGCTCTGGTTCCTTGAGCATGGGGTACGCATGAACTGCGTGGCGCCGGGCCCGGTGTTCACGCCGATTCTTGATGACTTCGTCAGCATGCTCGGTGCCGAGCGCACCGCGGCCGATGCCCACCGCATCAAACGGCCGGCCTATGCCGATGAGGTGGCGGCGGTGATCGCCTTCTGCTGCGCCGAGGAATCGCGCTGGATCAATGGGGTGAACCTGCCCGTCGATGGCGGCCTGGCCAGCACCTACATCTAGACCCCGAATGTTCATTCAAACCGTGCCTCCTGAGGGGGCGCGGTAGCCCTGAGCACGCTTCATACAACAACAAAAAGAGGCACACCATGCATACCACTCGATGCTTTGCGGGCTTCGCTCGCTCCACCCTGGCTGTTTCCGTCTGCGCTGCGGCGCTGGTCGGTCCGGCCCAGGCCGCGCAATTCGATCTGGGCGACAGTGACTGGCGCCTGCGCTGGGACAACACGGTCAAATACAGCCAGGCCTGGCGCCTCAATGGCGCCGATGACCGGCTGATCAACGCGCCCACAGCCGGCGGCTTGTATCCGTCGATCCAGGGCCAGGGCGACCGTAACTTCAGCCGCGGCCTGGTCTCCAACCGGGTCGACCTGTTCAGCGAAATGGACCTGAGCCGGCAGAACTACGGCCTGCGCGTCAGCGCGGCGGCCTGGTACGACGACATCTACAACCAGAGCACCGATGACAGCGGCCAGCGCCGCTTCCTCTCCGACACCCGCGAGCTGCACGGCCGCGATGCCGAGTTGCTGGATGCCTTCGTATTCCTGCGCGGGGAAATTGGCGAGGGCTCCCAGGGCACTGTGCGCCTGGGCCGACACAGCCTGATCTACGGCGAAAGCCTGTTCTACGGCGGCAACGGCATCGCCAATGCCCAGGGGCCGAACGATGTGGTCAAGCTGCTCAGCGTGCCGGGTACCCAGTTCA
Organism: Pseudomonas cuatrocienegasensis; assembly: GCF_900110925.1. Taxonomy (GTDB): domain Bacteria; phylum Pseudomonadota; class Gammaproteobacteria; order Pseudomonadales; family Pseudomonadaceae; genus Aquipseudomonas; species Aquipseudomonas cuatrocienegasensis. The sequence goes on from NZ_FOFP01000017.1 coordinate 60,064, forward strand.
AGGAGATCCTGCGGCCGGTCAACCAGATTTCCGGGCAGCTGCAGATCAACCCGCAGCTCTCGGTGGGTGCGTACTACCAGTTCGACTGGGAGCGCTCCAACCTGCCGGGTGCCGGCAGTTACCTGAGCGACGCCGATGGTATTGGCGAGGGCTCCGGTTCCTTGATCACCGCGCCCGGTATCGAAACCCGGCATGGCAAGGACATCGAAGCCAAGAACTCGGGGCAGGGCGGTATGCAACTGCGTTACAAGCCGGAAGGCACCGAACTGGAACTCGGTTTCTACGCCGCGCAGTACCACGACAAGGCGCCCAGCGCCCTCTACCTGGAGGTGCCGTCCCTGGCCATTTACCGCCAGGTCTTCGCCGAAGACATCAAAACCGTCGGCGCGAGCTTCTCCACCGCCTCCGGGCCGTTCAACTTTGCCGGTGAGGCCTCGCTGCGCTGGGACGCGCCGCTGGTCAGCAACCTGCAACAGGTGGCGCCGGGTGTGGCGGCGGATAACGCCGACGATGCGCTCTACGCCAAGGGCCGTACCGCGCACATCAACCTGTCGACCATCTACCTGTTGTCGCCGTCGAGCTTGTGGGATGGCGGCTCGGTACTCGCCGAGCTGGCCTGGAACCGCACCCTGAGCGTCACCGACAACCGCAACGCGCTGGACCCCAACACCACCCGCGACGCTACCGCCCTGCGCATCCTGGCAGAGCCGGCGTACTTCCAGGTGGCCGACGGCATCGACCTGACCGTGCCGATCGGTGTGGGCGTGGTGCTTGACGGGCGTTCCTCGGCGGTCAGCAAGGCCGGCTTCGGCAACACCCATGCCGGTGACTGGAGCGTCGGCCTGAAGGCCACCTACCTGCAGCGCTGGGACTTCGGCGTCAACTACGTGAACTTCTTCGGCGCGCCCAAGGCCGGGCTGCAGGAGGACGGCAACTTCAGTTACGGCCAGTCCCTGGCTGACCGCGACTTCGTCTCGCTCTACGTGAAAACCACATTCTAATAAAAAGGTGCCATTCGCCATGCAAACCACTAGAACGCTACGCCATTCCCTCCTGGCCATTGCCCTGCTCAGCAGTGGCCTGGCCCAGGCTGCGGTCAGCCCTGATCAGGCTGCCCGCCTCAACGCCGACCTTACGCCCATGGGCGCTGAGCGCGCTGGCAATGCCGACGGCAGCATCCCGGCCTGGACCGGTGGTTACACCCAGGCGCCGGCCGGCTACAAAAACGGCGACAAGCGCGCCGACCCGTTCGCCGCCGATAAGCCGCTGTATACGGTCAGTGCCAGCAACATGACGCAGTACGCCGACCTGCTCGCCGAGGGCACCAAGGCATTGCTGCAGAAGTACCCGGCCTACCGCCTGGATGTCTACCCGACCCACCGCAGCGCCGCGGCGCCGCAGTGGGTGTACGACAACACCCTGCAGAACGCCACCCGCGCCACCCTGGATGTGGAGAGCGAAAAAGTCAGCGGTGCCTATGGCGGCATTCCCTTCCCGCTGCCGCAGAACGGCGCCGAGGTGCTGTGGAACCACCGCCTGGCCTGGCACGGTGCCGACACCATTTACTCGCCGTTCGACACCTGGCTGATGACCGCCGGCGGCAAGAAGCTGCAGGCCACCCGTGCACGCTTCTGGTACCAGCGGCCGTACTACTTTCAAGACGGCAGCCTGGACACCTTCGCCGGCAAATACCTGGTCGGCAAGCTGCTCACCGAGCAGCCGTCGTCCAAGGCCGGTGAGGGCTTGATGACCCATTGGGACATGGACCCGGCCCTGCGCGGTGCCTGGCAGTACCTGGTCGGTCAGCGTCGGGTGCGTCGCGCGCCGAACGTGGCCTACGACACCCCGGACTTCGTCACCTCCGGCGTCGGCTTCTTCGACGAGGCTTTCATGATCTTCGGCCCCACCGACCGTCACGACCTCAAGCTGGTTGGCAAAAAAGAGCTGCTGGTGCCGTACAACAACAACCGTGCAGGTCTGGCCTCGAGCGACGAACTGGTCAAACCGGGCTTCCTCAACCCGGACCTGGTGCGCTGGGAGAAACACCGCGTCTGGGTCGTGGAAGCCACGCTCAAGGCCGGCAAGCGCCATGTGGTGCCGCGTCGTACCTACTACGTCGACGAGGACTCCTGGCAAGTGCTGCTGGTTGATGGCTACGACGCCCAGGGCAAACTCGGTCGGCATAACTACTCGCTGACCCTGCTGGCCCCAGAGATGCCGGCGCTGACTGCGGAGATGATGTGGGGCAGCTACAACCTGGAAACCGGTGCCTACTTCCTCAACTCCTCGGCCAACGACCTGTCGGTGCAGTACCAGAGCTACCCGCGTCCGCCAGCCTCCTTCTTCACCCCTGATGCCATGGCCAGCGACAGCGTGCGCTGACCCTCGCAGCCGCGCGCCCTGTTTGCCAGGGCGCGCGCTGACACATCCATGCAGTGAATGGAGCGATGCGATGAACATTCTGCGATACACCCGCGCCTGGCCGCTGAGCCTGTGCCTGGCGCTGCTGCCAGCCGTGGCGTTGGCGGATGACGCGGCACCACCGCGCAGCCCGGCAGTGCTCGCGCAGCCGGCGCTGATCAGCGCCAAGGCGCCGCGTTCGGTGCTGCTGGCCATTACCCGCGCCGGCGAGCGCCTGGTGGCGGTGGGGGAGCGCGGCATTATCGTGCTGTCCGACGACAATGGCGGCAGTTGGCGACAAGCCCAGGTGCCGGTCAGCGTCAGCCTGACCGCCGTGCAGTTTGTCGATGCCGAGCAGGGCTGGGCGGTCGGCCACCTCGGCGTGGTGCTGCGCAGCCAGGATGGTGGGCAAAGCTGGCACAAACAACTCGATGGCACCCAGGCCGCGCAACTGGCCCTGGCCAGCGCCCGGGCCGGGGGCGATGAAAAACGCTTGAAAGACGCCGAGTGGCTGGTGGCCGACGGCCCGGACAAGCCGTTTCTCGATCTGTATTTCAGCGACCGACGCAACGGCTACATCGTCGGCGCCTATGGCCTGATCCTGCGCACCCGTGATGGCGGTGACAGCTGGCAGCCGTGGATGGCCCATCTGGACAACCCCCAGGGCCTCAATCTGTATGCCATCCGCCACCTGGATGGCGCCCTGCTGATTGCCGGTGAACGCGGCCTGCTGCTGCGTTCGCGCGATGACGGGGCGTCGTTCCAGGCGCTGGCATCGCCCTACGAGGGCAGTTTTTTCGGCCTGCTGACCACCCGCCGTGGCGGCGTGCTGGCCTATGGGCTGCGCGGTAATGCCTGGTGGTCGACGGACCAGGGCGACAGTTGGCAGGCGCTGCCGACCGGCGTGGAGTCGGCCCTGTCCGCGGGCCTGGAGTTGAGCGATGGGCGCCTGCTGCTGGCCAGCCAGAGCGGCGAGCTGCTGTTCACCACGCCCGAGCGCTTGCAGGTCGAGCACCAGCGTACCCATGAGGGTGCCACGGTGGCCGCGCTGGTCGAGGCCGCCGACGGCAGCCTGGCCAGTGTCGGCCTGGGCGGTGTCGCTGCCCAGCAACCTGTGACGCCGTCTCCCTTGTCGAGGAATTCCCTGTGAAGCGCGAAACTCCACCTGCTACGCCTGCGGCGTTCGATGCACAGTCGGGCAACCTGCTCGAACGGTTGATCTTCAACAACCGGGGCGCGGTGATCCTGCTGTGCCTGTGCATCACCCTGCTGCTGGGCTGGCAAGCCACCGGCATTGGCATCAACGCCAGCTACGAAAAAACCATCCCGGCCAAGCATCCCTTCGTCGTCAACTTCCTCAATGAACGCAGCGAGCTGAACGGCCTGGGCAATGCCCTACGGATCGCTGTGGCGGTCGAGCAGGGCGATATTTTTACCGCCGAATACCTCGACACCCTGGCCAAGCTCAACGACGAAATCTACCTGCTGCCGGGTGTCGACAAGCCCTACATGAAGTCCCTGTGGACACCCACCACGCGCTGGACCGCAGTGACCGAAGAGGGCCTCGACGGCGGCACCGTGATCCCCGATGGCTACGACGGCTCGCCGGCCAGCCTCGACGAAATCCGCACCAACGTCGCCCGCTCCGGCGAGATTGGCCAGTTGGTGGCGGGCAACTTCAAGTCCAGCGTGATCTACGTACCGCTGCTGGAGATCGATCCCGAGACCGGCAAGGCGCTGGACGCCGGGCTGTTCTCCGAGCGCCTGGAGGCCTTGCGCGACAAGTACCAGAACGAGCAGATCCGCATCCACATCACCGGTTTCAGCAAACTGATCGGCGACCTGATCGAGGGCGTCGGCCAGGTGGCGCTGTTCTTCGTGGCTGCTGTGCTGATCATGCTGGTGGTGCTGTTCGCCTACACCCGCTGCGCGCGCAGCACCCTGGGTGTGGTCTGCTGCTCGCTGATCGGCGTGCTCTGGCAGCTCGGCCTGCTCGCCAGCCTGGGCTACGAGTTGGACCCGTACTCGATTCTGGTGCCGTTTCTGGTGTTCGCCATCGGCATGAGCCATGGCCTGCAGAAGATGAACGGCATCATGCAGGACATCGGCCGCGGCATCCCGGCTGTGGTGGCGGCGCGCCTGACCTTCCGCCGATTGTTCCTCGCCGGCCTCACCGCGCTGCTCAGTGACGCCGTGGGCTTTGCCGTGCTGATGGTGATCGAGATCCGGGTGATCCAGGACCTGGCCATCACCGCGAGCATCGGCGTGGCCGTGCTGATCCTCACCAACCTGGTGCTGCTGCCGGTGCTGCTCAGCTACACCAGCGTCAGCCCGCAAGCTGCCCAGCGCAGCCTGCAAAGTGAGCAGGACGACCTGGCTGGCAAGGCGCGTCATCCGCTGTGGCGCCTGCTCGACCGCTTCACCACCAAGCCCTGGGCGATTGGCGCACTGCTTACCGGCGCGGCCCTGGCGGTGCTCGGCAATCTGGTGGCCGCGCACCTGCAAATCGGTGACCTCGACCCCGGCGCCCCCGAGTTGCGCGCCGACTCGCGCTACAACCGCGACGTGCAATTCATGAACGCCAACTACGCCGCCAGCTCGGACATTTTCGTGATCATGGTGCGCACCCCCGAGGACCAATGCACCCGCTACGGCACCCTGGCGGCGGTGGACCAACTGGCCTGGCGCCTGGAACAACTGCCAGGCGTGGAGTCGACCAGCTCCATGGCCTCGCTGAGCAAGATCGCCACCGCCGGCTACAACGAAGGCAACTTCAAATGGTACGAGCTGGTGCCCAACGACGGCGCCCTCGGCGCGGTGCAGACCCGTGCCCCGCGTGACCTGTTCAACCAGGGCTGCTCGCTGCTCTCGCTGTACGTTTACCTGGGCGACCACAAGGCCGAAACCCTGGCGCGGGTGGTGGCCACCAGCGAGGCGTTTATCGCCGAGCAGCAGTTGCCCGAGGTCAAGTTCATGCTGGCAGCCGGCAGCGCCGGGATCGAGGCGGCGACCAATATCGTCGTCGAGCAGTCGATGCAGGCGATGCTCTACTGGGTCTACGGCGCAGTGATTGTGCTGTGCTGGGTGACCTTCCGCAGTTGGCGTGCAGTGCTGGCGGCGATCCTGCCGCTGATGCTCACCTCGATTCTCGCCGAGGCGCTGATGGTGCTGCTGGGCATGGGCGTCAAGGTCGCCACCCTGCCGGTGATCGCCCTGGGCGTGGGCATCGGCGTCGACTACGCGCTCTACGTGCTGAGTGTGATCCTGGCGCGTATGCGCGCCGGTGATTCGCTGTCGCAAGCCTATTACAGCGCGCTGTTGTTCACCGGCAAGGTGGTCCTGCTGACTGGCGTGACTCTGGCTGTTGCGGTCGCTACCTGGGTGTTCTCGCCGATCAAGTTTCAGGCCGACATGGGCATTCTGTTGGCCTTTATGTTCCTGGTGAACATGCTCGGCGCGCTGATCCTCCTGCCGGCCCTGGCCTGGCTGCTGCTGCGCCCGGCTAGCCTGGCGCAGGACGCGCCACAGGCTGCCCCGGCTGCAGACGCCGAGCCGCCTGCAGCATCGCTGAGAACCCAGCCATGAGGCCGCTGACCTCTGTGGCCGCCAAGCTGCTGCGTGCCTTTGCTCGGCGCATGCAGGCGTCCTTTACCTACGACCCGGCCGTGTATCCCTTGCGCAGCCGGGAGGAGCGCTGGTTACCCACATCTGCCGGCTCGGTGCGCTGTTTGTTCTACTGGCCACAGGTCGAGCCTGGGGTGCGCCTGCCGGTGTACCTCAACCTGCATGGTGGCGGCTTTGTCGCCGGTATCCCCGAGCATGACGACAGCTACTGCCAGCGCCTGGCGCATAACCTGCAGTGCCTGGTGGTCAACCCCGACTACGCCCTGGCCCCGGAGCATCCATTCCCCGATGGGCTGAACCAGTGCTTTGCCGTGCTCGAATGGCTGGCCAGCCAGGCGCCTAAACTGGGGATTGATCCCTGGCGCATGGCGGTCGGCGGGCAAAGCGCCGGGGGCAACTTGGCCACCGGCGTGGCCCGCTTGGCGCGTGACCATGCGCACTTGCGGGTGCTGCATCAGGTGTTGGTGTATGCCGCCTTCGACCTGCAGCAAGCGCCGGCGCTCAAGCGCTCGGTGATCGCCAAGCCGCTGCTGAGCCCTGGTCTGATGGGCTTTTTCAACCGCTGCTACCTGCCTGATCCGACCCAGGCCGGTGAAGCACTGGCGTCGCCTGCGCGGTCAAGCATCGAGGAGCTGCGCGGGCTGCCACCGGCCACGGTGATCAGCGCCGAATACGACCTGTTGCAGGCCGAGAGCGAACAGTATGGGTCGCGCTTGCGTCTGGCCGGGGTGGCGGTGAATGCTCGGGTGTTCGAGGGCTGCGACCACATGTTCACCCACCTCGGCCCTGAACCGGCCGCCGAAGCGGCCTGGCAGCAGATTGAAGATGATCTGCGCCAGGCGTTTGCCGTGGGGCAGGGCGATGCCGCCTAAGGCGCCCCAGGTAACGCAAACGCCCCGCCAGACAGCCCTGGCGGGGAATTTACGTATGTTCCAATCCCGCTTTTGTAGGAGCGAATTTATTCGCGATGGCGATCGCGAATAAACCGCTTGGTGTCCCCTTCGCACCTACAAATCCAGCACCAGGCAAGCGCTTTTCGCCCGTGAGCAGCAGGGGGTGAATTGGTCGTTGCGGGCGTGCTCGGCGGGGCTTAGAAACAGGTCGCGGTGTTCCGGCTCGCCCTCCAGCACACGGGTCACGCAGGTGCCGCAGAGGCCCTGGCCGCAGGCCACCGGGATATCGAACCCGGCCGCCTCCAGCACCTCCAAAGCGGTTTGCTCAGGCGCCACCTCCAGGGTTTGCCCGGTGCTCTGGATGCGCAGGCTAAAGCCCCCGCCAGGTGCGGCCTGGCTGCTGTCGGCGGCAAAGTACTCGCGGTGCAGGCGCGCTTCATCCCAGCCTTGCAGGCGCCCCTGTTCCAGCACATGGCCCATAAAACCGTTTGGCCCGCAGACATACAGCTGCGTGTCGGCGCCCTGGCTGGGCAGCAGGCGGTCGAGCTGCAGGCGCTGCTCGGCCGGGCCGTCGTCCAGGTGCAGGTGCACACGCTCGGCGAACGGTGCGCTGCGCAATTCCTGCATAAACGCCGCGCGGTCTGCCGCGCGCACGCAGTAGTGCAGGCTGAAATCCGCGCGCAGCGCGTGCAGGCGCCAGGCCATGCTCAGCAGCGGGGTGATGCCGATGCCGCCGGCCAGCAGCAGGCTGCTGGGCGCGCGTTCATCCAGGGCGAACAGGTTGCGCGGCGCGCTGATCTGCAGGCGCTGGCCGACCCGTAGCTGCTCATGCACCGCCCGCGAGCCGCCGCGCGAGGCGCTGTCGCGCAGCACCCCAAGGCGGTAGCAGTGCGTCTGGGCCGGGTCGTTGCTCAGGGAGTATTGGCGCAGCAAACCGCCCGGTAGGTGCAGATCCACATGGGCACCTGCGGTGAAGGGCGGCAGCACAGTGCCGTCGGCGGCGACCAGCTCCAGGCTGACGATGTCGGTGGCTTCCAGGCGCATGGCCTGCAGGATAACGCTGATCATGCGCCGCTCCGGGCCAGCAGGTTGGCGTCAGCCGGGGCCTGTTCGGCAGCGATCAGGCGCTCGATGATGCGCCGCGCCTGCACGCCGCCGGCGTCGATATTCAGCTTGAGCAGGGCACGTTCGGGGTGGCGCAGCAGGTTGCGCTGCTGGCGTTCGAGCATTTCCAGATCTTCGCCGAAAATCTTGCCCTGGCCCTCGCGGATGCTGTCGGTGAGCGCCTGGTCGTCGGCCTTGAAGTTGCGCGCCATGCCCCAGAAGTACCAGATTGAGGTGTCGTTCTCTGGGGTGATGAAATCCACCACGATGCTGCCGGCCTTGTACTGCGCGGGCGCCTCGTAACCGCCGTGGCCGGCATGGGCCACGCCCACTTCGATCAGCACATGGCTGGGTGGGGTAAAGCGGCAGATCTGCCAGCGGTCCACCGGCACATCGTCGGCCAGGCCATTGCCGCGCAATGCCGCACGCCAGAACGGCGGGGCGCTGATGTTCTCCATAAAGCGACTGGTGATCACCTCGCTGCCCTCGACGCGGGTGTTGACCGGCGCTTCGTCGATCTCCTTCTGGCCGATGCTGGAGGCATGCACGTAGGTTTCGTGGGTCAGGTCCATCAGGTTGTCGACCATCAGGCGGTAATCGCAACCGATGTGGTACAGCCCGCCGCCATAGGCCCAGTCCGGGCTTTCGGCCCAGTGCAGGTGCGGGATCAGGCTGTCGTCGGCCTGGGCCTGATCACCCGGCCAGACCCAGACAAAGCCGTAGCGTTCGCGCACGGCATAGGTCTTGATGCAGGGGAAGTGCTGCACCCGCTGGTTGGGCATGGACGCGGTGTGGCCATCGCGACCCATGGCCAGGCCGTGGTAGCCGCACACCAGCAGGCCGTTCTCGACAAAGCCCAGCGACAGTGGCGCGCCGCGGTGCGGGCAGAAGTCTTCGAGGGCGACCACGCGGTTGTCCGTGCCGCGGTAGAACACCATGGGCTCACCGCAAATAGTGCGGCTCAGGGGTTTGCTATCGAACTCATCAGGGGTGCAGGCGACATACCAGGTATTTTTCGGGTACATGATGGAGCCTCCGTGAGGCGCTTGTTGTTATTGGATCCAATAATGCGAGTCTGGAGGCGAGTTTTCTATTCTTTTTAGGGTTTATGGATCCATTTTTGGGCGATCATCGCACGCTTTATCGCAGCTGAACCCCTTCGCCCAGGCGCAACGCTGCCGTAGACTGGCGCCATTGGATCCAATAAGGAGGTTGTATGAGCGGACCCGGGCAGCGGGTACTGGCCGTGCTGCGGCAGATGATTGCCGACGGCAGCCTGCCGGCAGGCGAACGCCTTGCCGAAATCCCTACCGCCGAGCGCTTGGGCGTGTCGCGTATGCCGGTGCGCATGGCGTTTCGCGTGCTCGAACAGGAGGGCCTGCTGATCCGCCATGGCGCGCGCGGTTATGCAGTGCGCCAGTTGAGCGAGGCGGAATTGGCCGGGGCGGTGGAGGTGCGTGGCGTGCTCGAAGGCCTGGCCGCACGCCAGGCGGCCGAGCGCGGTTTATCTGCCGAGACGCGGGCGGCGCTGCTGGACTGCCTGGCACAAGGCGACCAGCTATTCGCCAAGGGTTACCTGAGCGAAGAGGACCTGAGCAGCTACCACGACCTCAACCTGCGTTTGCATCAGGTGTTGGTCGAGGCCAGTGGCAACCCGGCGATTGCCGCTGCCCTGGCGCGCAACGACCACCTGCCGTTCGCCTCGGTCAGCGCCCTGGTGGTCGATCGTGCCAACCTGACGCGCGAGTACCAGCGCTTCAACTTCGCCCACCTGCAGCACCATGCGCTGGTCGATGCACTGCTGGCCGGGCATGGCGCCCGGGCCGAAGGCATCATGCGCGAACATGCCAACGCCACCCTGCGCTACGCCCGCCTGTTCGGCCTCGACGAAGACGCCAGCGGGCGCACGGTGATCCAGGCCGCCCGCTCGCCGGTTTGACCCCGCGCGGTTGCAGGTGCGATGAGTAGCCTGGGTCGAGCGCAGCGACACCCAGGGCACCTTCTCCCGGGTATCGCGCAGCTCCACCCAGGCTACCGGGCTGGCCAGGTCGAGTGTGTTTTTACGGGTGCGATGAGTAGCCTGGGTCGAGC
>NZ_FOFP01000017.1:70968-74509 GCF_900110925.1 Pseudomonas cuatrocienegasensis
GGGCTGGCCAGGTCGAGTGTGTTTTTACGGGTGCGATGAGTAGCCTGGGTCGAGCGCAGCGACACCCGGGGCAGATTTACCCGGGTATCGCGTTGCTCCACCCAGGCTACTGGGTTGCCAAGATCGGTTGGCTTTACTCGATGTCCTCGTAGGGCAGGCCGACGTAGTTTTCCGCGATGGTGCAGCGCCCGGCTGCGGAGCTGACGAAGTAATCCAGCTCGGTCTGCTGCATGCGCACGCTGAACGGGTCGGCATCGGGGAAGCGGTGCAGCATCGAGGTCATCCACCAGGAGAAGCGTTCGGCCTTCCAGATGCGCCGCAGGCAGATCTCGGAGTAGCGTTCGAGCAGTTCGGTGCGGCCCTCGCGGTAGACCTTGAGGAGAATGCGGAACAGCGTGTTGACGTCACTGGCCGCGAGGTTAAGGCCCTTGGCGCCGGTGGGTGGGACGATATGCGCGGCGTCGCCGAGCAAGAATAGGTTGCCGTACTGCATTGGCTCGACCACGTAGCTGCGCAGCGGCGCGATGCTCTTTTCAATCGATGGCCCGGTAATCAACCGCTCAGCGGTTTCGTCGGGCAAGCGCCGTTTGAGTTCGTCCCAGAAGCGCTCGTCCGACCAGTCTTCGACCTTCTCGCCGGCATCGACCTGCACGTAATAACGCGTGCGGGTGGGCGAGCGCATGCTGCACAGGGCGAAGCCGCGCTCATGGTTGGCGTAGATCAGCTCATGGTTGACCGGTGGTGTGTCGGCGAGCACGCCGAGCCAGCCGAACGGGTAGACGCGCTCGAATTCGCGCAGCACGCCCTCGGGGATGGCCTGGCGCGAGACGCCATGGAAACCGTCGCAGCCGGCGATGTAGTCACAACTGACGCGCTGGCTGACGCCCTGGTGAACGAAGGTAACCGAAGGCTGGCCGTCCTTGAGGTCATGCAACTGCACCTCGCTGGCGTTGTAGATCGTCGGCGCGCCGCTGGCCTGGCGCGCGTCCATCAGGTCGCGGGTGACTTCGGTCTGGCCATAGACCATGACCGTCTTGCCGCCGCTGTGGGCTTTCAGGTCGATGCGTTCGCGGCGCCCATCAAAGGCCAGCTCGAAGCCGTCGTGGACCAGGCCTTCACGGTCCATGCGCGCGCCCACACCGGCCTCGCGCAGCAGGTCGACCATGCCTTGTTCGAGCACCCCGGCGCGGATGCGGCTGAGTACGTAGTCCGGGCTTTGGCGTTCGATGATCAGGGTGTCGATGCCGGCGTTGTGCAGCAATTGACCGAGCAGCAGGCCCGAGGGGCCGGCGCCGATGATGGCAACTTGGGTTTTCATTATTGTTGTCCTCAGGTTCAGCGCGGCACGCTCACTGGCCGGCTATGAGGCAGTATTTTTGATGGCAGAAGGGCCGGTTAGAAGGCACTATCCGTTCAATAAATTGGACTATCCGAGGATTTGTTATGGTCAGTGCCGCGTCCGCCACGGTGATCCCGGTGTTCAAGCTGTACGGCGAGACGCGCACCTGGCCGACCCCCGACCTGCTGCACTGCGAGTCGATTGCCGAGCGCAGCCGCCTGCACGACTGGGAGATCCGCCCGCATCGCCACGCCGACCTGGTGCAGGTGCTCTATGTGCAGGCCGGCGATGCCGTGCTGGATGTCGAAGGCCGTCGGCAGGCCGTCAGCGAGGCCTGCGTGCAGGTGGTGCCGGCATTGAGCATTCACGGTTTTGGCTTTTCCGAGGATGTCCAGGGCCATGTGCTGAGCCTGGCGTTGCCGCTGGTCGAGGGCTTGCAACGGCAGACCGGCCTGTCGGCGCTGAGCCAGGCCGGTTGTTACTTAGTGGGTGAGGCGGGTGCGCAGTTGGACGCGTTGTTTGCCGCCATCGCCCAGGAATACCGCGAGCAGGCGCCGGGGCGTGAGGTCATGCTGCAATCGCTGATTGGCCAGTTACTGGTATGGATCGGCCGCCGCACCCTGGCCCAGCCGGAGGTGGACCGCAGCGCCGCGGCGGACAAGGGGCGCATGCACCTGCAACGCTTCAACCAGTTGGTCGAGGCGCACTACCGCGAGCATTGGGCCGTGGAGGCTTACGCCGCGGCCCTGGGGCTGAGCGCGGCGCACCTCAATGCGCTGTGTCGGCGCCTGGCGGGCGTCTCGGCGTTGCAGTTGATCAACCAGCGCCTGCTGCTCGAAGCCAAGCGCAACCTGGTGTACACCACCCTGACGGTCTACCAGGTGGCCGACAGCTTGGGCTTTACTGAGCCGGCCTACTTTTCGCGCTTCTTCAAGCGCGCCACCGGGCTGACGCCCAAGGCCTTTCGCAGCCAGCGTTGAAGTGGCCTGTTACATCAGGAAAAGCACTGCTGACCAACCCGCGGACCTGAGTTGTTAGAGTCCGGGGTTCGACCCGTCAGCGCCCTAGCTAGACGGGCGCTTTGACGACAAGGAACCTGCGCATGCATACCTCTTTCGCAACCGTCGCTCTCGCGCTGGGGCTGGCGACTGTCGTGCCGGCCGCTGTGGCCGCGCCGGTGGCTTATGGCCCTCAACTGGAAGGCTTCGACTACCCCCATCCGCTGCAGCGCTTCACCTTTGCTTCGCAACAGCAGACGCTGTCCATGGGCTATATGGACGTGGCACCCCAGGGCATTGCCAACGGTCGCACCCTGGTATTGCTGCATGGCAAGAACTTCTGCGGTGCGACCTGGGAGGAAAGCATCAAGGTGCTCAGCAGCAATGGCTATCGGGTGATCGTCCCCGATCAGGTCGGCTTCTGCAGCGCCAGCAAACCGGTGGGCTACCAGTTCAGCTTCGCCCAGTTGGCCAGCAACACGGTGGCGCTGCTGGACTCGCTGGAGGTCGACAAGGTCACGCTGATCGGTCACTCCATGGGCGGCATGCTGGCCACGCGCCTGGCGCTCAACCATCCCGAGCGGGTCGAGCAACTGGTGCTGGTCAACCCGATTGGCCTGGAAGACTGGCAAGCCGAAGGCGTGCCCTACGCCACCATCGACCAGATGTACCAGGGCGAGCTGGGCACAACCTTTGAGCGCATCAAGAATTACCAGTTGCGCTTCTACTACAACGGCACCTGGAAACCCGAGTACGACCGTTGGGTGGAGATGCTCAATGGCATGTACCTCGGCGCGGGTAAAAAGCAGGTGGCCTGGAACCAGGCGCAGACCTCCGAGATGGTCTTCACCCAGCCGGTGGTGCATGAGTTCCCCAAGGTCCAGGCGCCTACGCTGCTGCTGATCGGTGGCAAGGACCGCACCGCGCCGGGCGCCAACCGCGCGTCGGAAGCCTTGGCCAAGCGCCTGGGCAACTACCCGGAGCTGGGCCGCAAGGCGGCTGCGGCGATTCCCAACGCCACCCTGGTGGAATGGCCCGAGCTGGGCCATTCACCCCAGGTCGAATCGCCCGAGCAATTTCACGAGGGGTTGCTGCGTGGCTTGAGCGAGCTGAAATAACGGGACTGTTTTTGGGCGATGCCGTCGTTAGTGGCTACCCCCGTAGGAGCGCCGCCCCGGCGCGAAGCTTTGTGGGCGGCCTGCGA
>NZ_FOFP01000017.1:74519-107455 GCF_900110925.1 Pseudomonas cuatrocienegasensis
CGTAGGAGCGCCGCCCCGGCGCGAAGCTTTGTGGGCGGCCTGCGACAGCGCAGGATGGCCACTATTCGCCGCGGGGCGCGGCTCCTACGATGCACGCTGCAGCACCACTATCGCGTAGGAGCGCCGCCCCGGCGCGAAGCTTTGTGGGCGGCCTGCGATAGCGCAGGACGGCCACTATTCGCCGCGGGGCGCGGCTCCTACCGATGCACGCTGCAGCACCACTATCGCGTAGGAGCGCCGCCCCGGCGCGAAGCTTTGTGGGCGGCCTGCGATAGCGCAGGAAGGCCACTATTCGCCGCGGGGCGCGGCTCCTACCGATGCACGCTGCAGCACCACTATCGCGTAGGAGCGCCGCCCCGGCGCGAAGTCTGCGCTGCGGGCAGCACCTACTTCTTGCGCCATTGCCCCTGGACCTGGATGTACTGCCCGGCGGGTGTGCGCTCCAGAGCCTTCTGCCCGGCGATGGCTTCCACGTCGCTGCGCTGGATGCCGTTTTGGGTAGCGAGTTTCTGGTATTCGGCGCGGCGCGCCTGGTTGATCTGCGCGGCGATTTCCGCCGCCTGGCCGCCAGGGCTGACCACACCGAGGTAGCCGTCAGGCTGCTCGCCGAGCTGGCCGCTGGCCTTGGCGCTGCTCAGGGCGCTCATGGCTTCGTTGAGGTTGAGGGCGAGCGCCGGCAGGCTCAGGCTGAACAGCAGAATAAAGCTGGCAATGCGTTGGGTCAGGGTCATGTCGTGCTCCTCAGAACAGGCCGCTGGATTCGCTGAACATGCTGTCCAGGGCTTTATCCACCTTGATGTAGATTTCGTGCTCGATCTTCACGTTGAGGTTGATATTGATCGGCTCGTTGGGCATCGCCAACTGCACGGTCGGGGTGCAGGCAAGTGGGCTGAGCACCAGCAGCAGGGCGAGCAGGCCGCGGGGTAAAGACCAGTGTGGCGGTCGGGTCATGGCGGGGTTCCTTGTACCGGGGCATCGACACGAATGTCAGACGACGTGGACGGCTGTGCGTTGCGTTGCAGCATATAGCGTTGCACGCGGCGGGTGATGATTTCGTTGACCTTGTCGGTCAGTTGCAGGCTGGCCAGCAGGGTGGGGATGTCTTCTTCCAGGTTGATGTTGAAGTGAATCGGTCGCCCGCCTTCGATGGCCGGGTTCTGGCCCTCCAGACGCATGCCCAGGTTCAGCTTGCCGTCGCGGTTGTAATCGACCTGGCTGCTCAGCACGCTGTAGCGAAAATCCTCAAGCGAGCGGGTGACCAGTTGCATGGCCGGGTTGCTGCGCCCGAGGGCGTCGAAGCGCGCCGAACGAAAACGCAGGTAACCACCGGGGGCGCGGGCCGCGAGCTGGCCTTGGGCGATGCTTAGGGCGCCCTGTTGCACGCGCAGCGGCAGGTCACCGTCGATCAAGCCGCTGCCGGCCAGGCCCTCGGCCGGGTAGAGGGTCAGCAGGCGGTCCAGGTTCAGGCCTTCCAGGCGCAGGGGCAGCAACCAGTCATCGTCACTCAGGCGCCATTGACCGGGGGCCAGGCTCAGGCGGCCTTCGATCAGCCGGGTCTCGGCATTGTCGATTTTGAGCGTGCCGTTGCCGGGCTGGTTGCGTGGTGCCTGGTAGCGGACGCTGAGCTGGGTTGGGCCGATGGCCACGCCGGGGTCGACCTCGGCCAGGCGCAGGTTGGAGCTGCTGGCGCTGAGCGTGCGGGCGTCCAGGCGCAGCTGCAGGTCGCCGCTCAGGCCGCTGAAGGTGGCACGGTCATACAGGCCGCCGAGGTCGCTCAGGGCCAGGTCGAGATTCACCTGCGGGATGCTCCTGCCTGTGGGTAGATGCAGACTGGCCTTGCTGTTCAGGCGACCACCGCTGAGGTCGAGCAGCGCCGGCCAGTCGGCGAGGATCTGCGCCAGTGGGTTGCCGGCACGCAAGAACAGTTCGGTCGCCTTGGCCTCCAGATGCAGCCCTTCGGCGTTGCAGTGGTGCAGGGTTAGATCGATCGGCAATTCGGCCTGGGCGTTAAGTCGGCCGCTGGCTTGTTGTTGCTCGGCCGTGGCCTTGAGCTGGCCTTGCCAGCTCCAGCTCTGGGGTTTGAGGTTGGCCTGGGTCAGGCGCTCGCTGCTCAGGCTTAAGGGGCCTTCGAGCTGCCAGCTCAGGTCGGCGCTGTCGGGATAGTCGAGTGCCAGTTGCAGCTTGTCGCTCTGCGCGCGCACGCCCTGGGCCTGGACATCCGTGCCCTGTAGCTGGGCCACCTGCAACTGGCTGCCGGCGCCGAGGGCGAGGCGCAGCTGCATGCTGTCGAGATAACCGCTGGCGTTGAGGCTGGCGCGTATCTCGCGACCTTGCCAGCCGGCCATATCCAGGCTGGCCGTGGTGGCGGTGACCTGCGCCTGGACGATCTGCATGGCCCAGGGCGCATGAGTGGCCACGGCGAGGTTAGCGCTCAGCTGCAGGTCGCTGGCGCCGCTGCTGCTGAGCTCGACGTGCAGGGGCAGGGCGCGGCCGCTGAGGCTTGCCGGTAGGTCCGCGGGTTGCGGCGCAGGCTCGATGCGCAGGGCCAGACGCGGGTTGTTCAGGGCGGCAGGCAGGGTCGGCAGCCAGGTCGTCAGGGCGAGGTGGTCGAACTGCAAGTCCGTGCGCAGTTGTTCGATCAGCCACTGGCCCTGTTCGGCCCGTGCAGCGAGCTGCAACTCGCCCTGCACTTCGCCGATACCGGGCAAGGCCCAGGCCTGGGGCAGGCTGGCAGCGGCTTCGAGGCGACCGCTGGCGCTGTGCAGGTGCGCCAGGGTCAAGTCACCCGCCGGCAGTTGCAATTGCCAGGTAGCGCTGAGTGCGGCCGAACCGCTAAGGACGGCGGGCGGCCGTTCGGAGGCAGGTAGCCACTCGGCGAGCCAGGCCTGCACCAGCGCCGCCTGGCTGAATGGCAAGGTGGCCAGTTCACCTTGCCAGAGCCTGCCCTGGGCGGTGCTCGACAGGTCGCTGCGCAGGCTCAGTTGCGGCACCGCGTCGACACTTAATAGCAGCTGGGCGGCCAGGGCCTGGTCGTGTTGTTGCAGCTGCGCCTGGGCACTGAGGCTGTGCTGCTGGTGTTTGATCGTCACCTGGGCGGTGACCTGCAACGGCTCTTCCAGGCTGCGGGCAAGCTGCAGGTCCCCATCAATCGTGCAGCGCCCGCGCGGGCAGGGCAGTTCGGCTGTCAGTTGCTGTATCCGCAGCTGGGCCGGGATAAACGCCAGGGCATCGAGGGCCGCTGCCGGGTCAAGTGTGCTCTCGCTGGGGGCGGTGGATGCGGCGGGCTGCCAGTCGAGGTGCGCGTGCTCCAGGTCCAGCTGCTGCCAAAAGGGTGGGCGCAGGCTAAAACCCGCCCAGCCGAGCTTCAGGCCCGTGGTTTTTAGCTGAACGCTGCCCGCATCACTCTGCTGGCGCACCTGCAACTGCGCCAGTCGTACACCGTCACGGCCCAGCCCAAAACCCTGCCAGGCGAGCACCTCAATGCCTTGAGCAAGCAGCAGGCGCGGCAGCGCAAGCCAGGCCGCAATGCTCAGCGTCAGCAGCAGGGCCAGAGCCATCAGCAGGTATCGCGCAATGCGCCGGTGAGTCATGCAGGGGCCTAATAACGCTCAAGTGGGAGGGACGGTACCCCATGTCCCCGGTACTGCCAATGCGCGTCGGCCTGCACAGAGATGGCGCAGCGTGAGAGGGGCAACCGCCAACTGGGACACTATGCCGCAGCCCTATTTGCGCAGGCCGCGGGGGGATGTTCTGTCGCGGGCTGGCTATACACACAGGATTGACAAGTCGCAGCCCGCAAAATGACCGCGTTTCAGGGCAGAAATGCGCTTAAAAAGGGCATCCAGCCTGGCAGAGAGGGCGACTTGTGCACATTTAGGATGCGGCTTGTCAAGGTCATATTCCGGGACGACGTAAATCCTTGATTCTTCATATTGATTTATTAAGTCAATGAAAAATATGCACTTTTTTAGCTGGTGAAAAAATCATCAATTTGACGGGAAGCCCCATCCCATCAGCGATCAGGGGCATTGCGCGCATGTTGTCCACCGAGTTATCCACAGGTTCTGTGGATTGTCTGGGACGCTCGTCGGCATAGCGCGGATTGCCTCGCCGAAGGCCTTTACCTGAGAAAAAAAGAGAGTAGAGTGGCGCGCCTTTCCGGCCACCAGCTGTTACCCATGCCTCGCGTGCTATCCACTCCTGTTGCCAAGCTTTCGTCGTCCACTCGTTTACCCCTGCGCGTTGCGCTCTGGCTGCTCGACCGCCCGCACCTGGGCCAGACTGACAGCGTCAAACAAGTTGCTGGTCGCCTGCTCAAACGCCCCGCGCGTCAAGGCGTGGTTTCGGCGCAGAGCCGTCTGGGCCAACTACTGTGCCGCGACTGTGGCAACACCCGTGATCGCCGTATCGGCCTCGACCTGCTGCGCCAGGCGGCGCGTGCCGGTGACAGCCGCGCACAACTGACCCTCGGCCAGCTCTGCAGCCAGCCTGAGGTCAACGAGCCCAAGCAAGCCCGGCATTGGCTGGAACTGGCCGCCAACCAGGGCCAGACCGAAGCCCAGCAACTGCTCAAGCGCCTCTGATCGCGTCCCCAGCCAGCGTGCTGGGTATGATGCCCGGCAGTCCCGTCGGAGCCCTACGGGCACCTCTAAAAACTACCTGCGTTGTCATCGCGGCGTTAAAAACAGGCTCAAAATGCTCATTTACAGAGCGTAAACTGCGCTTTCTCGCCTGTTTTTGCCTTGCGCTGACTGCCTCGCCTACGTTTTTAGAGATGCCCTATGTCGATTGATCTGTCTGCCCCCTTGCCATTGTTTTTGCTCGGCCTGCTCTGCGCCAGCGTGCCCCTGCTGGCATTCGCTTGGTCGCTGCAACGCCAGGCCCAGCAGGCGCGGCTGGACAACAGCCTGTTGCAAGAGCGCCTGCACGCCGCGCAACTGACCCAGGCCGGGCTCAGCGCTCAGCTCGACGCCAGCCGCCAGGAAGTCACCGAGATCAGCGAAACCAAGGCCGACCAGCAGGCCGAGCTGGCCGCGCTGCGCCGTGAGAGCGAACTGCTCCAGCATGACCGCCAGCAGGCCCGCGACAGCGCCCAGGCCGCTCAAGCCCTGCGTGAGCAGCAGGAAGCCGAGCTGCGCCGCCTGGGCGCCGAACGTGCAGCCCTGGCCGCCGAGCTGCATGAGCAGCAAGACCACCATCAGCAGCGTCTGAATGACCTGCAAGGCTCGCGCGACGAGCTGCGTGCGCAGTTTGCCGAACTGGCCGGCAAGATCTTCGATGAGCGCGAGCAGCGCTTTGCCGAGACCAGCCAGCAGCGCCTCGGCCAGTTGCTCGACCCGCTCAAGGAGCGCATCCAGGCCTTTGAAAAGCGTGTCGAGGAAAGCTACCAGCAGGAAGCCCGCGAACGCTTTTCCCTGGGCAAGGAGCTGCAGCGCCTGCAGCAGCTCAACCAGCGCCTGGGCGACGAAGCTACTAACCTGACCCGCGCGCTCAAGGGGCAAAAGACCCAGGGTAACTGGGGCGAGCTGGTGCTCGAACGGGTACTCGAACACGCCGGCCTGGAGAAGGGCCGGGAGTACCAGACCCAGGTCAGCCTGAAAAACGGCGAGGGCGAGCGCTTCCAGCCCGACGTGCTGATCCAGCTACCGGGCGATCGGCAAGTGGTGGTGGATGCCAAGGTCAGCCTCACCGCCTACCAGCAGTACATCGCCGCCGATGACGAAAGCCTGCGGCAGAACGCGCTGCGCCAGCATGTACTGTCGCTGCGCAGCCACCTCAAAGGCCTGTCGCTGAAGGATTACCAACGCCTCGACGGCCTGCACAGCCTGGATTTCGTGCTGCTGTTCGTGCCGATCGAGGCGGCGTTCTCCGCCGCGTTGCAGGCCGACCCCAACCTGTTTCAGGACGCCTACGACCAGCACATCGTGATCGTCAGCCCGACCACCCTGCTGGCCACCCTGCGGGTGATCGACAGCCTCTGGCGCCAAGAGCGGCAAAGCCAGAACGCCCGCGAAATCGCCGAGCGGGCCGGGGCGCTGTACGACAAGTTCGTTGCCTTTATCCAGGACCTCGACGAAGTCGGCAGCCGCCTGCAACAGCTCGACAAAGCCTACGCCGCCGCGCGTAACAAGCTTTGCGATGGCCGCGGCAACATCATCAGCCGGGTGGAAAACCTCAAACTGCTCGGCGCCCGCGCCAGCAAAAGCCTGCCCCCCGACCTGCTCGAACAAGCCGCCGGCCTGCCATTGCCGGATGAAGCCGACAGCTAAACCCACGGCCAACGCAGGTGTTGGAGCGAATTTATTCGCGATAGGTCTTGAGCTTGCAGCAAAAGCATCGCGAATAAATTCGCTCCTACAGGTTAGGCGTCGCGGCGAAGGTGGCGCCTAGCTTGGGACGCTCTGCGTCCGTTGTAGCGAGACGCGGGGCGCCTCTGGCTGCATGCCCGCGCGGACGGTTCGACGTGGGAACGATCAACGGACAGCTAAGGGCCTCGCGCGCGTGTCGCCAGTAATCGCGTCCCGGGTATCGCTGCGCTCAACCCAGGCTACCGGTCGTAGGAGCGAATTTATTCGCGATGCTTTTAGCGTCTTCAAGGCAAATCGCGAATAAATCCTAGGCGCCCCCTTCGCGCCTAGATATCTGGCCAATCGGCGTATTCAGTTTATGGCTGGCGCGCGCGCACCAATCGGCCAGGGCGGTTTCGATGGCGCTGCGATCTGAGAGCTGTTCGAGGGCAATCGACTGGGCGTAGCAGCGGTAGCCGGGCACATCCGTGGCATTTACTTCACCGTCTTGCGGGTAGTCCATGCCGTTCCAGATTTTCCCGTACCAGTTGCAGGGGGTGGCCATCGGTTGGTCGCACACCACCACGGACAGCACCAGGACGCTCTGGGTCTGCTCGACAGGCTGGTTGTCGAACAGGCCGGAGTGTTTGTCGAAGCCCGTGTCGCTGCGCACCCAGGCGCCGAACATCATGTCGCCGGGTAAGTGATTGTCCCAAGGGGCATCCTGGTTTTTGTGCTTCAGCCAGATCGCCGACAGGTCGTAAAAGGGCAGGTAGCGCATGCCGCTGTTCTCCTGCTTGCCCAGGCCCTTGATGCCTTGTGGCAGCGGATGAACATGGCTCTGGTAGTAGTCCTCGGCCCCCAGGTGCTCGCGCACAAAACTGAGCAGTTCAAACATGCGTTGCTGGTAGCTGGCGAGCAGGCGATAGGCGCGGCGTACATCCATCAGGGCGTCTTGCAGGGTATCGGTCATTTCAGCTTCCAGGCGGCGAAGGAGGCGGGCGTGCTGCTAAGCCCGAGTGGCTTCAGGTTATTGAGCCAACGCATGGGGTGGGTGCGCAGGCCATGCCAGGCGTAGCACTGGGCAATGTCATCGAGCAAACGCCGACAGCCAATGGGGGTGTCTGGGTCAATGTGCGTTTCCAGAGCCTGATACAGCTGCTGCCAACTGCGGCAGACCAAGGTGAAGCGGGCGGCGCTGCCGGCGGGTAGCAAGGGCAATACAGAGGCCAGGAGTTGCTGGTGGCTGCGTTCGTGGGTGTCCACCAGCCCGCCAAGGGTCAGCAACAGGCAGTGCTCGCCCAGGCAGTCTTCCTCCCAACCTGCCAGCAGTTCATTGGCCAGTTGCCCGGCATCTTGTTGGCGGATGCCGTCGTGGCGTTTGGCTTCGACCAGCAGGGTCTGTTTTTCATCGCGCAGCAGCACATCAGGCTCGACGCGGGTTCCGCTCGGCAAATACCAGGACGGCCAGTAGTCGATACTCTGCAGCGCGCCGAAGGGTGTGCCGAGCAGCGTCGTCATCACCTTGGATAACAGCGCTTCGGGCAAGTAGCTCAGGCGTTCAAAAACGCTGGCAGTCAGCACATCCTCTGCGCCCTCTGCCATTTCTGGCGCGGCATGAGGGTTCTGCAGCCCCGTACCGCGCTTCTTGCCGGCTAATACTGCGTTAAGCATGCTGACTCCTTTCTAGGCTGATGCCTTGCGCCCGCGCTTGGCCTTGGGCGCGGCGGCGCGTTGCGCCTGGATGCGCGCCAGCAGCACGCTGGCGGGTTCGTCATTTGGGTCTTGCGGTACCAGTTCGCCCCGGAAGGCTTTGGCCAGGATGCTTTGGGTGAGGTGATCGATACGGCTTTTGGCGCTTTGCACTTTGCGTTCAAGTTGCTCGGCAAAGGCGAAGAGTTGTTCGACGCGGCGGACGATTTCGGTTTGTTCTTCCGGTGCAGGAAGCACAATTTCAATGTTGCCTAGCATTGTCAGGCTGAGAAATGGCTGAGCCCCGCCTTGAGTCTGCTCATTAAATATTGTTTTTTTACGCGCATCAAAAAAGGCTTTTAGATATTGAGGGTTTATAATTTCTGGTCGCTTGATGATCGCTATATTTTTGAAGCTAAATTCAAAATCGACGTCCACATTGGCGCTGTTCCCTGTTCCGGCGCCAATGTTTACAATTAAGAGGTCGCCTATTTTGGGGGAGCATTTATTATAAAGTTCTCTGTGCTCTGCCTCAGAGATAAATTTCCCTTCGGTAAAGTTTAAAGTTCCACCCGTTAAATCTTTTGCAGTTATATACGGAAAGCCTTGGGCCATAATTTTCGGCGTATTGTGGGCGCCATCGGTGATTTTTAATGCAACTTCCGAGAGTTTCAGCCAGGCCCAGCTAATTGGCGCTTCAATACGGTTAGTGCTTGGGGACACATTTGTTTTTATTGGCTTGAACCCAAGCGCCGCCCGTTCTGCAACAACGCTCGCTTTGATGGCATCTTCCGTCCATTTCGCGCGTATCGAATTTTCTTTTCGCCACTCCTCCGTCAACCGCCCGGAAACCGCTGCGGCGAGGACGGATTGGCGGAAGCGTTTAAGCAGGGCGGGGATGGCGTCGATACGGGCTTTGAGGGTGTCGACCTGGGCCAGCAGTTCATCGAGTTTTTGGGCAATGCGGGTTTGTTCGGCGAGTGGCGGCAGTAGATAGACGGCTTCTTTGAGACATTTGAAGTGGCGCGCATAGCCTTTGCTTTCAACAGGCAGGTTGCGCAGAAAGTAATAAATATAACGGGTGTTCAGTTCGTCGTCAGTCTTGAGAATTTTTACCCCGTCTGCTCCGGGAATAAATGGGAAATCTATCCACTTTATTTCCCGAGTGTGGTCGCCAAAGATGATTAGCGGGTCGTCATTGGATACGACAAGACTCTCGTCATTCAGGTAGCCAGAAATGAATGTGCGCCCTTGATCTACTACAGGAAATTTTCCCTGTAGTTGTGTTTCTCCCGTCTTGACCTTTTTGCCGGTCGTTGAGATTTGAGAGAAAACCTCATCGAAGCTGGTGGTCGCCCAATTGGTTGGAATAGTTTTGCTCATGCATCTTCCTCGCTGACGGCGAGTCCCATTACTTCCGCTAGCAACTGCTTCTGCGCCGCCACCTCATCCCCCGCGCCCAGGGCTTTCATCAACTCTTCCAGTTCATGCAGGGCTTCGGTCAGTTCGGCCATGGCTTCGCCGGCCAGCACTTCCGGGGCGGGCAGATCAGCGGCGTCCAGGCTGTCGGCATCCTTGAGCCAACTGATATCCAGGGAGTCGCCGCGTTCGCGGATTTGTTCGCGGCTAAATACGCGAAAGCGGCTCAGTTCGCCGATACCTTCGACGTTTTCGGCGCGCGGGCTGTTGCCGTTGGGGTCATCCCCGTAGGCCTCCTCAAAGGGTTTGAGGTGCGCGGCGCCGAAGGGCGTGCGCTTGCCGAAGCTGGGCATATTGCTGCGCAGGTCATAGACCCACACGCGCTGGGTGCAGCCGTGCTCCTGGCGTGGGTTGGCGGCGGTGCCTTTCTGGAAGAACAGCACGTTGGTCTTTACGCCCTGGGCATAGAAGATGCCGGTGGGCAGGCGCAGGAGGGTGTGCAGGTTGCATTTGTCCAGCAGGTCGCGGCGCACTTCGGTGCCCACGCCGGCCTCGAACAGCACGTTGTCGGGCAGCACCACGGCGGCGCGGCCACCGGGTTTGAGGCCACGGTAGATGTGCTGCAAAAAGGCCAATTGCTTGTTGCTGGTCTTATAGGTGAGGTCATCGCGGGTCGGGCCGCCGCCGCCTTTGGCGGTGCCGAACGGCGGGTTGGAGAGAATCACCTCGGCCTTGGGCAGGTTGGCGCCGGTCTGGCCGAGGGCGTTGCCCAGGTGCACCACGCCTTCGTCGTCGCCTTCCATGCCGTGCAGCAGGGTGTTCATCAGGGCCAGGCGGCGGGTGCCGGGGACCAGCTCAATGCCGACAAAGGCGCGGTTGCGCTGGAAGGTCTGGGCCTTGGCGTCGAGGTCGTAGTGGTCATCGGTGTGGCGCTTGATATAGGCGTCGGCGGCAATCAAAAAGCCAGCGGTGCCGGCGGCCGGGTCTTGAATCACTTCACCAGGCTGGGGCTTGAGGCAGTTGATGATGCTGTCGATCAGCGGGCGCGGGGTGAAGTACTGGCCGGCACCGGATTTGGTTTCGCTGGCGTTTTTTTCCAGCAGGCCTTCGTAGAGGTCGCCCAGGCCGTCCTGGCGGGCGCTGAACCAGTCGATGCCGTCCAGGCTTTTGACTAATTGCTCCAGGTGCTTGGGCTCGGCCAGGCGGGTCTGGGCGTCGGCGTAGATGGCGGCAATCAGCGGGTCTTCATTTTTGCCCAGGTCCAGCAGCATCTGCCGGTAGTAGTTGAGCAGGTTGAGCCCGGATTTTTCGGTGAGGTCCGGCCAGCGTGCGCCAGCGGGCAGCTTGTGCTCGAACTGGCTGCCGCTCTGGGCCTGCTCGTATTCCATTTTGATAAACAGCAAGAGCACCAGCTCGGTGACGTAGTCGCTGTAGTTGATGCCGTCGTCGCGCAGCACGTCGCAGAGGTTCCAGAGTTTCTGGACGATGTCGGAGTGGGTCATGGGGTCTCTCTAGGTTGTTCAAGGTGTGAGCCGGACAGGTGGTGTTAGTCGTCTCATCAAGTCGGTGGTGTGATGATGCTCATGCAACTGATGTCGTCATCGGTGGGCGGCGCGGGCAGGCTGCCGTCATGTAAAAAGCGCTGTTGTTGCTGTTCGCTCAGGCCGGCCCAGAAGCCGTCCGTAGCCAGCAACCAATGTTGGTTGGCGCTAAGTGGCCAGTGGTTGATTTCAGGGTTACTGGGGCGCCTGGGGCTAAAGCAGCGGGTCAGGTTGTGACGTAATGGCATCTGCGCAAGTTCTGCATGCGCGAGATTGCCTTGCCAATTGGCGGCGCAGTGCGCGGGACTCAGCCAGCTGATGTGGCCACTGGGCTCAATCAGCCCCAGGCAGCAGTCGCCTTCATGGATGCTGAACGCGGCATCGGCGAGTAGGCATAGCAGGAGGTAACTGCAGGCCGCCTGTGGGTGTGCATCACGCAGGGCTCGCTTGCTACTGTCGATCAGCTGCAGCAGCGCTTCGGCCAATTGCTCCGGGTTCCGTTCGGTCGCAGGCAGGTGGTTGAAGCCCTGGGCAAGCGCTGCCAGCAGGGCAGTGGCCAACTCGCCACTGCGCGGGTGACTGCTGCTGCCATCGGCGATCAGGTAAAGGCTGGCGTGGGCCTGCTCGATATGGGCGCAGGCATCGCGGTTGTCGGTCGTGAGTGTGCCGAGCTGGGTATGCCAGTGCAGGGTGGCGCGCATTCAGGCAGCCACCTGGCAGAGATGGCGCAAACGTTGCCAGATGATCTGCTCACGCTCGTTATCGCCATGGGCGGCGTCCTGCACCAGGTAGCCGAAGTCGTTATTGCCGAGCAGTGCGGTGAGCTTTTCTGCCAGATAGGCGCGTAGTTCGGCTGCGGCGGCGTCAACTTCCTGTAGCAGTTCTTCGCGGCCGTTGACCAGGTTGAGAATGTCCTCAAGGTCCTGGCTAGCCAGTGGGTTCTGCGCGCCGCGCCCGGCATAGGCTTCCAGTTTGCTGCCGAGAAAGTAGGGCGGGGTGAACAGGCGAATGCGGCAGCCGCTGGGCAATACGTGCCACTGCGCGTTGGCCAGGCCATCTGTGAACCAACGATTGTTGCAACCCAGTAGAGTGGCGGTTCTGGCATCTTCGGGCATAAAGTCGACCTTCAACTCACCGAGGCGCAGACGGCAGATGACCTCGTCCTGCGGTGATTGCGTGAAGCCTTTCTGTTGCAGTTGCTCGACCAGCTGTTGCCATTGGGCATAGCCGGCCAGGTGAACCACCAAGTCGACATCATCGGTGTAACGCACCTCTTCACGGCTGAATTCATCCGTCAGCAGCAGGGCTGTGGTGCAGCCGCCGACGAAGGCGACCTCTTGGCAAAGGTCTTGGCCGAGCGCCTGGGCGACCACTTCGAGCATCTGGATGTTGTGGGCGTGGCTCATGCCTGCAGCACCTTCTCACGCAGCATCTGGTTGGCGAGGTTGGCTTCCCGGGCATTACCCAGGCGTATTGCATCGATAAGGGCCAGGTATTCATACAGCAGGGGGTCTTTCTTGACCGCACCTGGCACGGTTCTGAATAGCGGGGTGATGGATTGACCCTTGCGATTGCCATAGGCGTCTGGCCAGACGTGGATAAGGTCGCCGCCGCTCATCAGCGTGCCTTGCAGCACGGGGGCGGAAAAGCTGGTAGGAATGCCCCGCACAATCTCTGCTGGTTTGACAGGAAATACATAGCGCAAGCCGTGCTCGATAAAGCCCAGCAAGGCTTTGCTGTTGACGCGAGGCAACTGGTTGTTGGGGTCTACCCGCAGTAGGCCGATTTGCTGGCAGCGCTTCAGTGCCGAGGCAATTTCGGTTTTGCTGATGCCCAGTGAGGCTTGCAGGGCACGAACCGAGTAGCTGTCGTGATGCACGGGAGGGTCTTGTTCGGCGTGATCTTCCCAGCCCCGCCATTGTTCGGATGCGTAGAGATCGCTGTGTTTGATTCGCTCGGCTGTTTCGCCCTCAAGCCTCTGCTGTAGGCGTTCGCGCTGCTCAAGGCAGATCAGTTTTATCAGCAACAGAACATCTTGACTCTTCATGGCGATCTCAGTTAGCGACTGTCCTTTGTCCTAGGACTGAGGACAGTTTAAGCGTTGATGCATGGCGGCTGTCAATCGCTTAGCTAACCGCTTGCCACAGGTTGTCATTCAACGCTTGCAGCACCTGCTCCAGGTTGCCGCCGAGGTTGCGGTCCAGGGCTTTGAGGCCGCCGTCGTTGCGGAAGGCGTCGTTGACCTGCTGGGTGTCGATGATCACTTCGTGCACCAGTTGCTTGGCCAGGCGTTCCAGCCATTTGCGTTGCACAGGCGTCCAGGGCTGCAGGGCGTAGATATTTTGCATGGCCTTGGCCACGCGTTGGTCGAAGGGCAGCAGGGCTTCGCCGATGGCGGCCTGGCGAATGTAGCCAATGATGCTGGCGGCGATTTCCTGGTTGGTCTGGTTGCGCCAGGCGCTTTTCAGGCTGGCTTCGCTGAAACCGTGCTGGTCGAGCAGCAGGCGGACTTCGCGCAGTTGCTCGCGGGTGAGGTCTTTGGGGCGGTTGACCACCACGCCCAGGGCGGCGGACTGGTTGAGCTGGGTGCGAATAAAGTCGTTAAAGCTTTCCAGGTAGTCAGCCGGCTTCTGGTTCTGCCCGTAGTTCTGTTCGCGCACCAGCAGTTCGTCACTGTGGGTGGAGATGACCGGGTAATTCTCCGAGCCGAGCAGAGCGCTGACGGCGGCGAGTTGCTGGATAAGCTGGCTGTGCTGGCGCACGAAGTTGGCGGCTTGTTGCGGGCCAAGGTCGTGCAGGTGTTTGTGCAAGTGGGCCGGCTCAACGCCCCAGAGGTCCTGCAGCTCATCGAGCTTTTTCTTCAGCGTGGGTTTGCCCTCGGCCTTGTGCTGGGCCTTGCGCAGGATGCGCATGACGCGCTGGCTCAACTGGTCGAGCACGTCATGGGCGTGGCTGCTGTCTTGCTGGTTGCCGGGCGCTTCATGGCTGGCGCTGCTGGTGAGTTCGCTGAGCAGTTGCTCCAGGCTGATGTCGGGGTTTTTCACCAGGGGTTTCATGGTGTCGACCGCTTCGAGGCTGGCGTAGAGGTCGACGGGGTCGTAGATGCGGAATACGGTTTTGCCGATGGCGTCGCAGCGGCGGGTGGCGCGGCCTTTCATCTGCTCGTAGAGGATGCGTGAGCGCACGCGACGCATAAACACCAGGTTGCAGATTTTCGGCACGTCGATGCCGGTGGTGAGCAGGTCGACGGTGATGGCGATATTGGGGTTGGGTTCGTTCTTGTAGCGGCGAATCAGTTGCTCAACTTTGTCGCTCTGGCCGGTGATGATGTGCACGGCGGCTTGGTTGTACTGCTCGCCATAGGCTGCTGCGAAGGCCTTGTCGAGGAGATTTTTCACGCGCTCGGCATGGGCCTGGTTGACGCAGAAGATCAGGGTCTTTTCTTCGCCGAAGGGGTCCAGCTCCTTGGCCAGCTCGGTGCAGATGACCGTGTCGAACGCCGGGGTGATAACGCTGCGGTTGAACGACTCGATATTGAACAGCAGCTCGTCCTCCAGCTCGGCCATGTCGACTTCGCCGGTGTGGGTGTTGATGACGCTGACCGTTTCGCCTTTATCGAAGCGAATACCATTTTGGCTGAGCTGGGTTTCGTAGCGGATCGGCGGTTCGTGATCGACCAGTCGATCATCGGCTACGGCCTCGCGGTAGCTGTAGGTGAACACCGGTTTGCCGAAAATCTCGCTGGTGTGTTTGGCCGGGGTGGCGGTGAGGCCGATGCGGCAGGCGTCGAAGTAATCGAGCACGCGGCGGTATTGCGAGAGGTACTGGCTGTGGTCGCGCACGGCCAGTTCGCCTTCGCTCATCTCTTGGTCGAGGGTGTAACCACGGTGGGCTTCGTCGACGATGATGCAGTCGAACTCGCCCACCGATGGCGGGTTTTCCGCGCGGAAGATGCGCCCGACCATGGCCTGTACGGTGGCAACCTGAACTCGCGTGGCGGCCTCGGCGGCCATGTCACCCAGCTCTTTGATGTCGTAGACCTGCGCCAGGGTCTGGTTTTGCTCCAGGGCGGTGTCGTTGAAGGCGTCGATGGCCTGCTGGCCGAGGGCGCTGCGGTCAACCAGAAAGAGGATGCGCTTGAAACGTTCGGCCTTCAGAAAGCGGTACATCATGCCCAGCGCGGTGCGGGTTTTGCCGGTGCCGGTGGCCATGGCCAATAGGCAGTCGCGCTGGTTGTTCGCCAGGGCCTGCTCCACGGCCTGGATGGCCTTGATTTGATAGTCGTGCAGCTTGAGGTAGGCGAAGCCTTCGCTGTTCAGCGCAGCTTCGGCGGCGGTTTGGCTGCGCTTGAGCAGGTCGAGCAGGACATCGGGTGTGTGGAAGTCCTGCAGCGGCCGGCGGGTGTTGGCCGGGCTGCGCAGGTCACGGAACCAGGTGCCGGACTGTTCGGCGAGCTGCTTGATAAAGGGTCGGCCGTTACAGGCAAAGGCGAAGGGTAGGTAAAAGTGGCCTTCCTGGCCATCGTTCCAAGGCTGCGCTTGGCCCGCCAGCAACCAGGCAGGTTGTTGCTCGGCGGTGAGGGTGAAGTCGCGGGCGTAGCGCTCGGCCTGGGTAATGCGGTCGGCGATATTGATGCGTTTGCGCTTGGCCTCGACGATGGCGATGGGCGTGAGGCCGGCGAACAGCACGTAGTCGGCGCAGGCGGTGGCGCTGCGGGTAGGCCACTCGGCGATGGCTTTGTTTTTGCCTTTTTCCGGGCGTGCGCCTTTGCCGTAGGTGAGGTCGAGGGAGTCGGCTTGCCAGCCGGCCTCGATCAACTGTTGGTCAATCAGGATGCGGGTCAGGTCTTCAGACAGGTCGAAGCTGTTGGTGGCCTGTAGGGTCTTGTGCATGACCTGTTGCGCGGCCTGCGGTTGGGTCAGCAGTTGCAGCTGCAGGGCTTTGATGCGCTGCTCGTGCTCGCTGCGCAGGCGGTTCAGCGCTGCTTCGTGTTCGGCAGCCAGTTGTTTGTGGGTGCGCGCTTCGACATCCATCTGCTCGGCGAGGACGGCGTACTCCTCAGCCTCGCGTTTGTGCAAGTCGGCCAGTTGCTGGTTGCTCTGCAACTGCTGGCTGGATTCACTGAGCTGCGCCTTGAGCTGGTCGATCTGGCTTTGCAGTTCGCGCAACGGCGCACTGGGGTCGGCCGGGGTGACGAAGGCGCCGGGCTTGAAGCTGCTGCCGGCCTTGCCGAATGCGCGGTGATACCATGCGCACAGGTCTCGGGCGACCTTCAGCCCGCTCAAGGCTTCGCGGTGCTGGGTGCGAAAGGCGTGAGTGGCCTTGTTGCCCTCGGTGCGCAGGGTGTGGAACAGGCTGCGGATGTTGGCGTCCAGCTGGATGTCACGGTTCAGCAGGTAGAGCAGGTCGGCTTGTTTGGTGTTGGCATCGAAGGCAATCCCGGCGCGGCTGGCGAGGTCCTGGGCCAGGGCCTCGCCGAGTTGCCGCAGTTTGATCAGGGTGGTGTTGGGGTCGCTGGCAAACACCTGCTCGGCTGTGCTCGCCAGTTGCAGGAAGACGGGGTCGTGCTCCTGAAGAAAGGCGAAGTTACTGCTGGCGGCCATGCGTTATCCCTTGGGTCTGTTGATCTTCCGTTCGCCCCGGCTCTATCTATGGGGCCGTTGGCAGCTGTTGCAGGCAGCGTGTCGGTGCGAAATTCGCGCCTACATCCCAATACCCCATGATTGTCGGTGCCCTGCGCGCAGCTTACCCAAGGTGGGCGGCATTTGGCCATGTTGTGCGTGGCCTTCGCCCAGCGCGCGGGATCAGCCAGGCAATGGCGCCCCGGGTATCGCTGCGCTCCACCCAGGCTACCGGTTGTAGGCGCGAAGGGGGCGCCTAGCCTTTATTCGCGATAGGTCTTGAGCACGCTGAAAGCATCGCGAATAAATTCGCTCCTACGGGGTGCGCCGCTCAGCCTACCAGCCACAAGGTCGCCGCCCCTGCGAGCAGGCCGCAGGCCATGATCGGCAGGGTCAGCCAGGCGAGTTGGCGGCCGCCGACCATGACGATCAGGCCGGCCTTGACCAGGCTGTTGCTCAGCGCGGCGATGACGATGCCCTGCACGGCCACGGCGGGTGCCAGGTCGGTGTGGGCGCTGCGGGCCAGGGACAGGGTGATGGCATCGACATCAGCGAGGCCGGAGAGCAGGGCGACGGCGTACACGCCGGCATCGCCGAGCCAGCGTTGCGCGCCTTCGACCATCAACAGGATCAGCGCCAGCAGGGCGGCGAAGCGCAGGGCCGGGGCTAGCTCGAAGGGGTTGTTCAGCGGCGGTTCGCTGGCTTCGCCAAGGTCGCTGCGGGCGCGGCGAAAGTAGAACAGCGCACCCGCCGCATAAACCAGTGTGGCCACGCCAAGCGGGGCGAGCAGGGCGAGCAGCAGGGCGCGATTGACCAGACCGACCTCCAGCAGAATGCGCGGGAACATCAGTGCAGAGGTCGCCAGCAGGCCGCAGGCGAGCAAGCCGTGCAGCGCGCGGGTCGGGTGCAGGCGGGCCAGGGTCAGGGTCATGGCGGTGGAGGAGACGATGCCGCCGAGCAGGGCGGTAATCAGCAGGCCGTGGCGGGTGCCGACCAGGCGAATCGCCACGTAGGCGGCAAAGCCGATGGCGGCGATCAGCACCACCATCCACCAGATCGCGTAGGGGTTGAACGCCTGCCAAGGGCCGTAGCCCTGGTTGGGCAGCGCCGGCAGCAACACCAGGGAGATAAACAGCAGCTTCAGCGCGCCGCCCAGTTCCTCTTCAGTCAGGCGTTGCAGGGCGCCATGCAGCACGCGCTTGAGGCTTAGCAGCAATGCCACGGCCACCGCGCCCGCCGCAGCCAGGGGCGGGTAGCCGGCGACGGCCAGGCTGCCGAGCAGGAAGGTGATCAGCAGTGCCACTTCGCTGGTCAGGCCGAGGTCGTCCAGGCGTTGCAACTGGCTGAAGTAGGAGGCGATCACCAGGGCGGCGAAGCCGGCGAAGATCACTGCCCAGGCGACCACGCCGAAGTGCGTGCCGAGCAGCATGGCGAAGCCGCCGAGCAGGCTGCTCAGGGCAAAGGTGCGGATGCCGGCGGCCAGGTGGTTGTCTTCGCTGTTGCGCCCCTGCCAGCCGCGTTCGGCGCCGATCAGCAGGCCGGCGGCCAGCGCACTGGCGAAGTTCAGCAGGGTGTCGAGGGTCTCGGGCATGGTCGCTAGCGCCGCAATGAGTGAGCTGTGAGTCTAGCCGCGCAGGGATACTGCGCGGCTGCGCTGGATCAGCGTAGGGTCAAATGCCGGCTGATCAGCGCGCGCAGAGCGGCGGGTTTGACCGGTTTGGCCAGGTAGTCGAGACCGATGGCGTGGATGCTGGCGATCAGCTCCGGGCGGCCATCGGCGCTGATCACCACGCCCGGTACCGGCTCGCCCAGGCGGGTGCGCAGCCAGGCCATGAGTTCGGTGCCGGTTTCGCCTTCATCGAGGTGGTAGTCGATCAGTGCCAGGTTGGGCCGCACGCCTTCGTCCAGCAGGCGCTCGCATTCCAGGCGGGTGCGCGCGGTCCAGACCTGGCAACCCCAGCGCGAGAGCAGGCTGTGCATGCCGGTGAGGATGCTGTCTTCGTTGTCGACGCACAGCACCTGGCTGCCGGTCAGGGGCAGGGCACTCGCTTCGGTGTTGCTACGCAGCGGTACGCTGGCCGAACCCCGCGCCAGTGGCACGGTGACACTGAACACGCTGCCCTTGCCCGGCCAGGAGCGCACTTCCAGCTTGTGCTCGAGCACCCGACAGAGGCCGTCGGCAATCGCCAGGCCCAGGCCCAGGCCTTTTTCGGCGCGGGTCTGGTGGCTGTCCAGGCGCTTGAATTCCTCGAAGATCACCTTGCGCTTGTCTTCGGGGATGCCCGGGCCGCGGTCCCACACCTCCAGGCGCAGATGCCCGGGGATGTGGCGCACGCCGAGCAGCACGCGGCCCCGGGCATAGCGGAAAGCGTTGGTGACGAAGTTCTGCAGCACCCGGCGCAGCAGTTTGCTGTCGCTGTCGACGCGCAGGCGGCTGCCGCGCAGGCGGAAGTCGATGCCGTGCTCAGTGGCCAGTACCTTGAACTCGGCGCCGAGGGTGTCGAACAGGCTGTTGAGGACAAAGGCGTTGCGGTCCGGGGTGATGCGGCCGTTCTCCAGGCGCGAGATGTCCAGCAGGTCGGTGATCAGGTCCTCGGCCGAGCGCAGCGAACTGTCGAGGTGATGCACCAGTTCCTGGGCTTCACGCGGCAGGGCTTCGTCCTGATGGGAGAGGGCCGCGGAAAACAGCCGGGCGGCGTTCAGCGGCTGCATCAGGTCATGGCTGACGGCGGCGAGAAAACGCGTCTTCGACTGGTTGGCGGTTTCTGCCACGCGTTTGGCCTCGGTCAGCGCCTGGTTCAACTGCGACAGCTCGAAGGTGCGCGCGGCGACGCGTTGCTCCAGGCCTTCGTTGGCTTCCTTGAGGGCGCGCTCGGCCTGACGGAATTCGGTGATGTCGGTGAAGCTCATGACGAAGCCCCCGCCGGGCATGGGGTTGCCGATCAGCTCGATGACCCGGCCGTTGGGAAAGGTGCGCTCGTATGTGTGGGCCGTGCCCTGGCGCATCCAGAACAGCCGTCGGGCAACGCTTTCTTCGACATCCGCTTCAGCCCCGAGCATGCCGCGCTCGGCGTTGAAGCGGATGATCTCGGCAATCGGCCGGCCGACGTAAATCAGCCCCTCGGGGTAGTCGAACAACTCGATATAGCGGTGGTTCCACGCCACCAGACGCAGGTTCTGGTCGACCACGCTGATGCCCTGGGTGATGTTCTCGATCGCCCCTTGCAGCAGCGCGCGGTTGAACTGCAGCACCTCGCTGGCTTCGTCGACGATGCGCACCACATCCTCGACCTGCATTTCCCGCCCTTCGATGGCGGCCTTGACCACGGCGCGGGTCGAGGAGGCGCCGAGTACCCCGGCGAGCAGGCGTTCGGTGTGGGCGATCCAGTCGCTGTTGGCCGGCTGGCTGGGGTTGAAGTCCTTGCCCTGGCGGTAGGCGAAGCGCACGAAGCTCTGCCGCGCGCGGTCTTCGCCGACAAAGCGGCTGGCCAGCAGCAACAGGTCGTCGACCTGCACCGCCAGCATGCTGCGGTTACTCGGTTTGCTGCCCAGCTCCTGGCCGATAAAGCGCCCGGCCTGCCAGTGCTCGGAGACCCGCGTGCGGGAAAAGTACGAGACCCAGGCGAACAGCAGGAAGTTGCCGCTCAAGGACAGCACCACGCCACGGGTCAGGGGGTCCACCTCGAAGCCTAGCGGCGCGTACAGCAGCGTTGCCAGACCGGGCAGGCTTTCCAGTGGCCAGCCCAGGCTGCGGGCCACCAGCGGCATGATCAGGGTGTAGAACCAGATCAGCGCGCCGAAGATCAGCCCGGCGAATACGCCACGGCGGTTGGCCTGTTTCCACACCAGGGCGCCGAACATGGCCGGAGCGAGCTGGCCGATGGCGGCGAAGGAAACCTGCCCGATGGTGGCCAGGCTGGCATTGCTGCCGAGCAGGCGGTAACACACATAGGCCAGCAGCAGAATCAGCACGATGCTCACCCGGCGTGCCGTGAGCATCCAGTGGCGGAACGCCTCGAACGGGCGCTCGGTGTTCTTGCGGCGCAGCAGCCAGGGCAGCAGCATGTCGTTGGAAATCATGGTCGACAGCGCCACCGAGGCGACGATGACCATGCCGGTGGCCGCCGATGCGCCACCGATAAAGGCCAGCAGAGCCAGCACCGGATGGGCTTCGGCCAACGGCAGGCTGATGACAAAGGAGTCCGGAACCACCCCGGCCGGCAGCAGCATCTGCCCGGCCAGGGCGATGGGCACCACGAAGAGCGCGGCCAGCACCAGGTAGAGCGGGAACACCCAGCGTGCCAGGCGCAGGTCCGTGGGTTCGGTGTTTTCCACCACGGTGACGTGGAACTGCCGCGGCAGGCAGATGATGGCGATCATCGCCAGACCGGTCTGTACCAGCATCGACGGCCAGTTCACCGCCTCGGCCCAGAACGTTTCCAGGGCAGGGCTTTGCCGCGCCTGGCTGAGCAGGTCGCCGAAGCCGTTGTACAGGCCGTAGGTGACGAACGCACCCACGGCGAGAAACGCCAGCAGCTTGACCAGTGACTCGAAGGCGATGGCCATGACCATGCCACGGTGGTGCTCGGTGACGTCCAGGTTGCGGGTGCCGAACAGAATGGTGAACAGCGCCAGGGCCAGGGACACGATCAGCGCCGTGTCCTGGGCGCGGGTGCCGGTTGCGCCGGCGCTGGCACCAATCAACAGGTTGACCCCAAGCACGATGCCCTTGAGCTGCAGGGCGATATAGGGCAGCACGCCGACCAGGCAGATCAGCGCCACCACCACGGCCAGGGACTGGGATTTGCCGTAGCGCGCGGCGATAAAGTCGGCAATCGAGGTGATGTTTTCCTGCTTGCTGATCATCACCATCTTCTGCAGCACCCAGGGGGTGAACAGCAGCAGGATGATCGGCCCCAGATAGATCGGCAGGAATGACCAGAGTTGCTCGGCGGCCTGGCCCACGGCGCCGAAGAAGGTCCAGCTGGTGCAATACACCGCCAGCGACAGGCTGTAGATCCAGGCGCGCAGGCGTGGCGACAGCGGCTTGCTGCGGCGATCCCCATAGAAGGCGATGGCGAATAGCAGCGCCATATAAAGAAGGGCGACCGTGGCAATCAGCCCGATGGACAACGACATGCAGACTCCGGCTACACACATGGTGGTTCTTCGCGGCGATTGGCGTGTACCAGTGTGGCGCCATCGACCGCATTTGCCCACAGTGTCGCAGCAAAGCAAGGGGGCGTCGGCGCGACCAAGGTCGCAGCCGCGAGGGGTTTTTGCTGTTTTATGCCCGGTGGTGTTAGGCGGTTGCGCCTGATCACGCTTGAAATTCTGCAGGCCAACCCTGAATGTAGGAGCGAAGGGGGCGCCCAGTGCACCTATACAGCCACAGGATGCCCCGGTTGGGTGTAGGCGCGAATTTAGTCGCGACATTCGCGAGCCATCGCGAACACATTCGCGCCTACAGATATGCAATAGCCTATTGGGACATAGCCTAAAACCATGGAGCCGTTGAGCCGCGAGGAGCGCGCGTATTTCAGCACCAGCCGGGACCTGCACGGGCTGGAGCTGTTGTCGGCACGTTTTATCGAACACCGCTACGCCCCCCACGTGCACGACGGCCATGTGATCGCTGTGCTTGAAGCCGGTGCCGAGCGCTATCGCTACCGTGGCGCCGAACACCTGGCGGGCGCTGGTAGCATTGCGCTGCTCAACCCTGACGAGGTGCACACCGGCTCCAAGGGCGTCGAGCAGGGCTGGCGCTACCGGGTGTTCTACCCGCAGCCCGGCAGCTTCGAGACGCTGCTGGCCGAGCTCGACCTGCCCCATGGCACGCCGCCAATGTTCCGCGACAGCGTGCACCAGGATCCAACCCTGGCCTGCCGCCTGGGCGCGCTGCACCGCCTGTTGGAAACGCCCCAGAGCGATGCAGCGCAGGTCGATGCATTGCAGCGCCAGACCCTGTGGCGCGAAGTGATGCTCGAGTTGCTGCAGCGCTATGCGCGCTTACCGGCGCCCGAGAACCCTGGCCAGGAGCCGCGAGCCGTGGCCCAGGCCAAGGAGCTGCTGGCCAGCCAGCTTGCCGCGCCGCCGTCGTTGGAGGCGTTGGCCGCCACTGTCAATCTGTCGCCTTTTCACTTCGCCCGGGTGTTCCGCCGGGCTACCGGCTTGCCGCCCCACGCCTGGTTGCAGCAGCGCCGCCTGGAGCAGGCGCGGGCGTTGTTGCGCCAGGGCTGCGCGCCGCTTGGCGTGGCCCTGCAACTGGGCTTTAGCGACCAGAGCCACCTCAACCGCCAGTTCAAACGCGCCTACGGCGTGACGCCGGGCGAGTATCGGCGCGCCTGTCAGCGCTGAGCCGGACGAGGCGGGGCAAATCTGCGACAATCGCTCCCCCCGAAATTCCCCGCGATAGCCCGATGACCGATGCCACGCCCGCCGTTGACCGCCTGCTGAAGAATATCGACCAAGCGCTGTTCGCCGACCGCCATCGCCTGCGTCGGCAGTTGCATGAGCTGCGCAAGCAGACGCCGGTGGACGAGGCCAAGCTGGCCCAGTGGCTGCAGCGCTTCGAGGCGTCGGTGGCCAAGGTCGAGGCGCGGCGCTTGAGCGTGCCGGCCATGCGCTATGACGATACCTTGCCGATTGCCGCCAAGCGCGACGAAATCAAGGCCGCCATCGCTGCACATCAGGTGGTGGTGATTGCCGGGGAAACCGGTTCGGGCAAGACCACCCAGTTACCGAAAATCTGCCTGGAACTGGGCCGCGGCGTGCAGGGCTTGATCGGCCATACCCAGCCCCGGCGGCTGGCAGCGCGCAGCGTGGCTACCCGGGTTGCTGAGGAGATTGGCACGCCCTTGGGCGAGTTGGTCGGCTACCAGGTGCGTTTCGAGGACCAGAGCAACGAGCGCAGCCTGATCAAGCTGATGACCGACGGCATCCTGCTGGCCGAGACCCAGCACGACCGCTACCTGGAAAAGTACGACACCATCATCGTCGACGAGGCCCACGAACGCAGCCTGAACATCGACTTTCTGCTGGGCTTTCTGAAAACCCTGCTGGTGCGCCGCCCGGACCTCAAGCTGATCATCACCTCGGCGACCATCGACCTGCAGCGTTTCTCCAAGCACTTCGATGGCGCGCCTATTGTCGAGGTGTCTGGCCGCACCTTCCCGGTGGACACCTGGTACCGGCCGCTGGCCGCGGAGCAGGACGAAGACGGCAACCGGGTCGAGGAAGACCTGTCGGTGGATCAGGCGCTTCTCGCCACCCTGGATGAAATCAGCGCCTTCGAGAAGGCCGAGGGTAAGCGCCCTGGCGACATCCTGGTGTTCCTGCCCGGCGAGCGTGAAATTCGTGACGCCGCCGAAGTGCTGCGCAAAGCCAACCTGCGCCTGACCGAAGTGCTGCCGCTGTATGCACGGCTGACCCCGGCCGAGCAGCAGAAGATTTTCGCACCCATGGGCGCACGCAAGATCGTCCTGGCTACCAACGTTGCCGAGACCTCGCTGACCGTGCCGGGCATCCGCTATGTGATCGACAGCGGTACGGCGCGCATCAGCCGTTACAGCTACCGCGCCAAGGTGCAGCGCCTGCCCATCGAGGCCATCAGCCAGGCCAGCGCCAACCAGCGTAAGGGCCGCTGCGGGCGGGTCGAGCCGGGCATCTGCATTCGCTTGTACAGCGAGGAAGACTTCAACGGCCGCCCGGCCTTTACCGACCCGGAAATCCTGCGTACCAACCTGGCGGCGGTGATCCTGCAGATGCTCCATCTGCGCCTTGGCGAGATCGACGCCTTCCCCTTTATCGAGCCGCCGGATGGCAAAGCCATTAGCGACGGCTTCAACCTGCTGCAGGAACTCTCGGCGGTTAATCGCGAAGGCCAACTGACGCCGCTGGGTCGCCAGTTGGCGCGCCTGCCGGTGGACCCGCGCTTGGGCCGTATGGTGCTCGAAGGCGCCAAGCAGGGCAGTCTTGAGGAAATTCTGATTATCGCCAGTGCGCTGTCGGTGCAGGATGTGCGCGAGCGTCCGTCCGACCGCCAGCAGGCCGCTGACCAGGCCCATGCGCAGTGGAAGGACGTGGACTCCGACTTCGCCGCACTGATCAACCTCTGGCGCGGTTTTGAAGAACAGCGCCAGGCCCTCGGTTCCAGCGCACTGCGCAGTTGGTGCCGGAAGAACTTCCTCAACTATTTGCGCCTGCGTGAGTGGCGCGACGCGCACCGCCAACTGGTGCTGATTACCCGTGATTTGCAGCTAGGCACTGGCAAGAAGGTGGATGGCTCCGGCCATCCACTCTACGGGGCTGATCGTAGGGTGGACAACGCCGCAGGCTTGTCCACCGCGGCTAATGCGCCTGTGGCAAAGCCGCAGGACCGACAATTATCGGCCGCCCAGAAAGAAAAAGAACTGGCTGAAAAAGACCAGGCCGCGCAACGCGCCAAAGGCTACGCCGCCGTACACAAGGCGATCCTTGCCGGCCTGCTCAGCCAGATCGGCCAGAAGAGCGAAGACGGCGACTACCTCGGCGCCCGCCAGCGGCGCTTCTGGGTGCACCCGTCCTCGGTGATCGGTCGTAAAAAGCCCACTTGGCTGATGGCCGCCGAGCTGGTGGAAACTACCAAGCTGTTCTCGCGCATGGTGGCCAAGATCGAGCCAGACTGGATCGAGCCCCTGGCCGGCCACCTGATCAAGAAAAACCACCTGGAACCGCACTGGGAGAAGAAGCGCGGCCAGGTCGTGGCCTATGAACAGATCAGCCTCTACGGCCTGATCGTGGTCGGCCGTCGCGCGGTGCATTTCGGCCCGATTGACCCTGTGGCCTCGCGCGAGCTGTTTATCCGTGAGGGCCTGGTCGGTGGCGAAATCAACTCGCGCGCCAAGTGCCTGACGGCCAACCGTCAGCTGCTGGAAAAACTCGACGAGCTGGAAGCCAAGGCACGCCGCCGCGACATCCTTGCCGACGAGGAAACCCTGTTCGCCTACTACGAGGCACGCCTACCGGCGAACATCTACCAGAGCGCCACCTTCGACAGTTGGTACAAGACTGAAAGCGCAAAAAATCCGCAGCTGCTGATCATGCGCGAAGAGGATGTGCTCGCCCGCGATGCCAAGGAAGTCACCGCCGCCCAGTACCCGGACACCCTGCGCCTGGGCGAACTGACCCTGCCGCTGAGTTATCACTTCGAGCCTAATCATCCGCGCGACGGCGTCACCCTGCGCGTGCCGGCGCCACTGTTGCCACAACTGCCGCCCGAGCGCCTGGAATGGCTGGTACCGGGGCTGCTGGAGGCCAAGTGCATGGCCCTGGTGCGCGGCCTGCCCAAGGCGCTGCGCAAGAACTTTGTGCCGGTGCCGGATTTTGTCGGCGCCGCTTTGGGCAAGATCAGCTTTGCCGATGGCAGCCTGCCCGAGGCCCTCGGTCGCGAGCTGACCCGTATGACCGGTACGCGGGTCAGCGAGGACGCCTGGGCC
This sequence comes from Pseudomonas cuatrocienegasensis, assembly GCF_900110925.1. GTDB lineage: Bacteria > Pseudomonadota > Gammaproteobacteria > Pseudomonadales > Pseudomonadaceae > Aquipseudomonas > Aquipseudomonas cuatrocienegasensis. Next base: position 100,556 of record NZ_FOFP01000017.1, read on the forward strand.
GAGTCCGCCGCGCAGTTGGAAGGTCACCTACGGATGAATATCGAAGTGGTCGACAACCAGGGCAAACCCCTGGGCGAAGGCCGCGACCTGGCCGAGCTGACCGCACGCTTTAGCGAGGCGACCCAGGCCGGCCTGGCCCTGCCAAAAACCGCCAAGAGCCAGCAGCCGGTGGAGGCCAAGGCCTTTAGCGAAGTCGCAGCGAAGACCCAGCAGCAGGTGGCTGGCCTGTCCATGACCGTCTACCCGGCCCTGGTGGAGGAGGCGGGCGTGGTCAAGGAGGGGCGCTTCCCGACCCTGGCCGAAGCCGAGTTCCAGCATCGCCGTGCGTTGCAGCGCTTGCTGTTGCAGCAACTGAGTGAGCAGGCCAAGTTCCTGCGCGGAAAATTACCGGGGCTGACCGAGCTGGCGCTGCTCTACCGCGATATGGGCCGGGTCGATGGGCTGGTCGAAGATATTCTATTGGCCAGCCTCGACAGCTGCATCCTTGAAGGCAGCGAGCCGCTACCGCGCGATGGCGCCGGCCTGGCCGCGTTGGCCGAGCGCAAGCGTGGTGACTGGACCGGCGAGGCCGAACGCCTGGCCAAGCTGACCCTGGAAATTCTCAAGCTGTGGCACGGCCTGCAGAAACGCTTTAAAGGCAAGATCGACCTGGCCCAGGCCATCGCACTCAACGACATCAAGCTGCAACTGAGCAACCTGGTGTACCCCGGCTTCGTCCGCGAAACCCCGGCGCAGTGGCTCAAGGAAGTGCCGCGCTACCTCAAGGCCATCGAACAGCGCCTGGACAAGATCGCCGGCCAGTTACAACGCGACCGCGTATGGAGCGGCGAGCTGGCCGGTTACTGGGAGCAGTACCAGGCGCGCCTGGGTAAACACAGCCAGGAGGGCAAGCGCGACCCGCAACTGGTGCTGTATCGCTGGTTGCTGGAGGAATACCGCGTGTCGCTGTTTGCCCAGCAGCTGGGCACCAAGCTGCCGGTGTCGGATAAGCGTCTGAGTAAGCAGTGGGGCAGCGTTGAAGGGTGAGCGGCCAACTGGGTTGAGCAGGTTTAAGTTCTTTTCCTTCTATACACGCCCATGCAGATGGATCGAGACGGATTGCTGGCTCAGCTCTAGTGGGCTTAACACCCCAGCCCTCCATGATTCAGCACATGGGTTCATCATCGTGGTTTTCACATCCGCATGGTCGAGCGACTCTTGAACGGTGCGTATATCCTGGCCATTCTCCAATAAGTGAGTCGCAAAGGCGTGCCGCAACGTATGCGGCGTTGCCAGTTTCTCGATTCCTGCAGCCCTGACGGCCAGCTTGAAATGACGCTGAATATGCTTTTCGTCGAAATGATGCCGCCGTGTTTGGCCACTACGCGGATCAACCGACAGCGAGCTCGCCGGAAACACGTATTGCCAAGCCCACTCCCAAGGGGCCTTAGGGTATTTACGCGCTAGCGCGTCGTGCAGGTATACATCGCCTCTGCCGGCGGCTAACTCGACAGCGTGAGTAGCCCTGCTTCAACGGTGCCGCCAGCCGTTGCGGCAAAACGGTCACTCTGTCTTTCATGCCCTTGCCGTCACGAATCAGTATTTCCTTGCGGCTGAAATCTACATCTTTCACGCGCAGACGTACGACCTCCATCAGCCGCATTCCCGAACCATAGAGCAGGCCTGTCATCGGCCCTATTTCGCCCTGTAGTTGAGCCAATATCTGCTGCTCCTCTTCTATGGATAGCACCACCGGTAAGCGTGACGGCTTCTTGGCCCGAACAACCTCGCCCAACCCTGGCAACTCCAACCTGAGCACTGCTTGTACAGAAACAGCAGCGCTGAAAGTGCCTGGTTTTGTGTGCTCGCAGACACATTGCCGCGCACTGCCAGATCCGATAGGAACGCCTCGACTTCAGCCGCTGCCATTTCAGCCGGGTGGCGATAGCGATAGAAACGAATAAAACGCTTTACCCACTCGCAATAGACACGTTCCGTACGAATCGAGTAGTGTCTCAGGCGAATTTGCTCTCGTACCTGATCGAGCAAACGAGGCTGTCCATCCATGGTGTATAACGCCCTTATACGGTCATCGGACCGCTGAAAGCCTCAGCCTAGAAGCGGATAGCGAGAGACACAAGGAATGTTATACACCACGCCCGTTCGGGAAGTTATACACCAGTTGGTGTTTATTTATAGTTATGCACTCAAGGAGGCTTCGTGCAAGAAGTAGACAATGCGTTTTATGAACGAGCTGACGCACATATTCTTTTATCAAATGGACAGATAAGTGAAGATATAGGCAGAGGCAAAGTAAGCGCATCAAATATGTATGCTGCCGCTAGATTTAGTGCTTGGGTTAGCGCGTGTGGCTGGAGTAATGGGCAAGAAATGGCCGAAGCCAAGCAAGAAACTCTTGATTATTTTGTCAGTGAGTTTCGTAAAATGCTTGAGGAAAATCTTGATGATTACATCGAAAACTTTGAATCATATATGCAGCCCTAGGCGTGATCGCATAACAACTGGTTCAAACCGTTCGCTTCGCTCACTGGGGCGGGCTAAAGCCCGTCCCTTAAAAAACGTTAGGAGTTCAATATGAGTTACACAAGGAAAGCTGTCTATCTACTAGGTTTGATAATTGCAATATTATCCTTTGCAGAATCAATCTTCGCTCTTTTTTTTGTCAGCAGCGATATTCCATGGTTTGCTGGCAGAATTGGAAGCTTCGGGTGGAGTTTAGGCGAGCAAATACTAGGTGATGGCCAAGGACATGTCGGCTATTCCATAATAAGCGCAGCAATATCTATTCTCATGTTATACGGCATTGTCAGTGATATAAAAAAGCAACAGAAAATCGTTCTCTCTTAACAAGGCGCTGAATTTGCTTGTTTAATTCGTTTGGACAGCGTGCCGCCGCTCCTTAGCTTGGTCGTTGAGGCTGTAGAAAAACCTGCTGCCCTCCGACTCGCCGGCTGATAATCTCCGACTCATTCAATCGCAGGGAGGCGCGGGGCGATGCCTCGGTTCAAAACCGTTCACAAGGGGCTCAAGCTCCTGCCCATCGACTTCGACAAGCAGTTGCTGTCCGGCACCTTCGAGCATGCGCTGTGCTATCTGGTCGATCATGAACTCGACCTCTGCGACTTCCATACCCGCTACCGCAACAGCGCTGAAGGCGCTCCTGCTTACGATCCAGCGGTCCTTCTAAAGATCGTCCTGCTGGCGTATAGCCGCGGCATTATCAGCAGCCGTCAGATGGAGGCCGCTTGCCGCGACCATGTGCTGTTTATGGCGATCTCCGGCGACAGCCAACCGCACTTCACCACCTTGGCCCATTTCGTTTCCAGCATGGGCGATCTGGCCGCCAAGCTGTTCGCCCAGGTGCTTGCTGTCTGCGACCGGCAGGGGCTGATTGGACGCGAGATGTTTGCCATCGATGGGGTCAAGCTACCGAGCAATGGCAGCAAATCGCGAAGTGGCACACGCGCCGACTTTATCCGTCAGGCCGAGAAGATGGAGAAGGCGGCGCAGGCGATGATCGAGCGTCAGCGCCAGTGCGACAAGCAGCCCGAGGATGAGGCGCAGCGCGCTGCTCGCAAGCTTGAGCGTCTGCAGGCCGATGCTCGCCAGCTACGGGCCTGGCTCAATGACAATACCGAAGACCGCAAAGGCGCTAAGGGACGCATCAATCTCTCCAACCGCACCGACAACGAGTCGGCCAAGATGGCCACCAGCAAGGGCGTGATCCAAGGCTATACCGGCGTTGCCGCCGTGGACGAAAAAGCGCAAATCATCGTGGAGGCCCAAGCCCACGGCACTGGCGCAGAACAGGCGCTGCTCGAACCCATCATCCACGCCACTGATTCACTGCGCAGCCCCGACACATGCTACACCGCCGATGCCGGCTATCACAGCCGCAAGGCGCTGGAACAACTGGAGGCCGCCGGCATCACCGCCTTTATTCCTGACAATGGCTACCGCAAGCGCGATGAGCGCTACGCGGGGCAGCAGCACCATTTGGCCAAGCCCGACCCACTCTGGGACAAGGGCCCCAAACGCATCAGCAGCCACTGCTACACACCCGCCGACTTCCACTTCGATCCACTGCACAAGACGTGCACCTGCCCGGCCGGCAAAACGCTATACGGCAACGGCAGCCATTGCCTGATCAAGGGCCAACCCGCCATCAAGTTCAAAGGCGCCCTGCGCGATTGCCTGAGCTGCTTGCAACGCAAGCAGTGTCTGCGCACGCCGGAGAAAACCGCTGCGCGCCAGGTGGCGTTCTTCCTGCCGAAAGCCGAGCAGGACAACGCCCTGAGCAGCATGCGCCAACGTATCGACAGCAGTGCCGGGCGCGAGATGATCACTCGCCGCTTTGCCACCGTAGAGCCGGTATTCGGCAACCTACGCCACAACAAACGCCTGAACCGCTTTATCCTGCGCGGTCGCGAACGAGTGGACGGCCAGTGGAAGCTCTACTGCATGACCCATAACATCGAGAAGCTCGCTCATCGCGGGGCCTGGTCATGAGAAAAGGACCATTGATCCTCAGCCGTCAGCCACTGACGGCCGCTGCCAAAGCCCGTAAATGGCCGGCTATACATCTATGCCCAAACAACGCCCGCAATCAGAGAAGCATGCAGCCACTCGGGAAAAGTGCTGTGAACCCTGATAGCGGGAGTGATTTTGGGGTTTTTCTACAGTCTCGTTATGCCCATATGCGAAAAATACTGATCACTCCAAACTGCCTGACTGGCGACATACTTGAAGCGTTCCATCGCCAGTACTTGGATGGTAACGACTTAGCTTCTTGGTCTGAAGAATTATTAATTGCGGGCTTCAACTCAGACGCAATTATTGAGGCCATGTCAAATCCGGAGATGCATTGGCCGGAAGTGCCTGTATTGTTTTCTAAAATTTGCTCAGACATCGGTCTAAGTACGGATGTTATCAATGAAATTGAATCATTGAAGCTGAGCACCATGCTTGAAGAGTATCGCCACGGCTACCGTCAAGCTCTACAGATACTACAACGGTTTGAAGAACTGAGGGTTAATATTGGATTTCCAGAGCCAATTGAATTCCGCCTCATGGAAGACAGCCCTAACGGTAAAAACGAATCAGGCTACTATGGCATCCAAAGTAAAAAGTCAGGAAATGAATTGGAGGAGCTAGCTTGCAAGCACCTCGACAAGCTAAATATATAAGCATAACAATCGATTCAAATCGTTCGCTTCGCTCACTGGGACGGGCTAAAGCCCGCCCTTAACAAAACGTTAGACAAGTTGGAAATAATCCCATGAACCGAGAAAGTCCAGAGGTGATCGAAGCTTGGTGTTCTCGACTCGGTGTCACCTCTGAGGCTGAAGCATGGTCGGTAGGTTTTAGCTTATCCACAGTACCGATGGAGAACTGGTTCTATAAGCGAAAAGCGCTAAGGCCAGAAGATATGAAGCTTGAACTTACCGTCCCGAGTTATGGCCTATGGTTAGCTGAGCTTCGCAGGCATGACAATTTATTTCTCATTCAGTGGAGACCAAACGGTGGTTTTCGAGTCGAATCATCGCAACTAAAATATAAAAAACTTATAAAGTGGCCCGTATTGAACTGTTTGTATGATTTCCCGCTTTTAGTCGAGCAAATCGAGAAAGCCCTCTCTATCAAATTTATTCGCCACGCAAACATTGGAACCAACGGGTTTGTTAATCTTGACTCGTGGGTTTCGGAGAGCAGCCCTAAGATTCAAAAGTGGCTGGCTCCTTGCGCTGACTCAATCGGCACATACCTCGCGTCAAAAGAAACAAGCGAGTTATAAAGCTATACTTTATATTATGCGTAAATCTGAGCGTCTAACAAGTGGTTCAAGTCGCCCTCTGCGCTCACTGGTACGGGCTAAAGCCCGCCCCAAACATTAGCGGTATCAATAAATGATTCCATTTGGCCTCAGCAAAGAACAATTTCAAGCTCGCTACCGTCGCTGCCTAGAACGTGCGTCCGAACACCTTGTTGACGAACTAAGAAAGCTTTTTTCTATCGATGCTCCAAGTTCTGTAAAAGACGCAGAAGTTCAAATATTCTTGGGTGAAGATGGTGTTGATACCCCTACGGCGTGGATCTATTACCGTGGAGAAAACAACAAAGTAGACCACAGCGATCCTTCCATTTTTCCAGGCAGAGCAATGGAGCTCTCCGTAGGCCTAGAAAACATGGAGGCATTCGACGAAAGGTATTTCTCTGACGAAGAGTTTAATGGCATCACATTAGTAGCCAACGCTACACAAAACTGGTTTGCTGAGTGCTGGTGGAAAGCTGGAGGTTGGAGTTACGCTGTTCCAGCGAAAGTATGGATACATGATGGGTTCGGTGATGGCAAAGCAATTGAACTCTCGGAGAACCGCTAACAACTGGTTCAAACCGTTCGCTTCGCTCACTGGGACGTTTTCTGCCAGTGGATATCGGGCCAGTGAGCTCAAACGTCACTTGACCCGATAAATCCTCGCAAGATGAACGTTTTAGAAAACAGCATTACCCGTGGCAAATGCCGCCCCCTCGATGTGATAGACCTGCGGTTCTTCCGAGAAATGTAAGCGCTCCATAAACCCCGTCCTGGCGGACGGAGTTTGTTTTCAGGAAGCAGAGGCAGGCGCTGGAGAGCAGTTCCACGGTAGCAGCGCTTCGTAGTCCTCAACGCTGCTGGCGGTCGGTAGACGATCAAGCACATGGCGCAGCCAAGCGTAGGGTTCTTGCCCGTTGGCCTTGGCGGTTTCGATCAGGCTGTAGATCTGGGCGCTGGCGGTGGCACCTTTGGGCGTATCGCTGAACAGCCAGTTCTTGCGGCCGATGACAAACGGGCGGATGGCGTTTTCGGCGCGGTTGTTATCGATGGGCAGGTGCCCGCCTTCGACGTAGCGCTCCAGGCGG
>NZ_FOFP01000050.1 GCF_900110925.1 Pseudomonas cuatrocienegasensis
AGTGGTGGGGGATAACGTTCGGAAACGGACGCTAATACCGCATACGTCCTACGGGAGAAAGCGGGGGACCTTCGGGCCTCGCGCCATTAGATGAGCCTAGGTCGGATTAGCTAGTTGGTGAGGTAACGGCTCACCAAGGCGACGATCCGTAACTGGTCTGAGAGGATGATCAGTCACACTGGAACTGAGACACGGTCCAGACTCCTACGGGAGGCAGCAGTGGGGAATATTGGACAATGGGCGAAAGCCTGATCCAGCCATGCCGCGTGTGTGAAGAAGGTCTTCGGATTGTAAAGCACTTTAAGTTGGGAGGAAGGGTAGTAACTTAATACGTTGCTATTTTGACGTTACCGACAGAATAAGCACCGGCTAACTCTGTGCCAGCAGCCGCGGTAATACAGAGGGTGCAAGCGTTAATCGGAATTACTGGGCGTAAAGCGCGCGTAGGTGGTTTGTTAAGTTGGATGTGAAAGCCCCGGGCTCAACCTGGGAACTGCATCCAAAACTGGCAAGCTAGAGTACGGTAGAGGGTGGTGGAATTTCCTGTGTAGCGGTGAAATGCGTAGATATAGGAAGGAACACCAGTGGCGAAGGCGACCACCTGGACTGATACTGACACTGAGGTGCGAAAGCGTGGGGAGCAAACAGGATTAGATACCCTGGTAGTCCACGCCGTAAACGATGTCAACTAGCCGTTGGGAGTCTTGAACTCTTAGTGGCGCAGCTAACGCATTAAGTTGACCGCCTGGGGAGTACGGCCGCAAGGTTAAAACTCAAATGAATTGACGGGGGCCCGCACAAGCGGTGGAGCATGTGGTTTAATTCGAAGCAACGCGAAGAACCTTACCTGGCCTTGACATGCTGAGAACTTTCCAGAGATGGATTGGTGCCTTCGGGAACTCAGACACAGGTGCTGCATGGCTGTCGTCAGCTCGTGTCGTGAGATGTTGGGTTAAGTCCCGTAACGAGCGCAACCCTTGTCCTTAGTTACCAGCACGTTATGGTGGGAACTCTAAGGAGACTGCCGGTGACAAACCGGAGGAAGGTGGGGATGACGTCAAGTCATCATGGCCCTTACGGCCAGGGCTACACACGTGCTACAATGGTCGGTACAAAGGGTTGCCAAGCCGCGAGGTGGAGCTAATCCCATAAAACCGATCGTAGTCCGGATCGCAGTCTGCAACTCGACTGCGTGAAGTCGGAATCGCTAGTAATCGTGAATCAGAATGTCACGGTGAATACGTTCCCGGGCCTTGTACACACCGCCCGTCACACCATGGGAGTGGGTTGCACCAGAAGTAGCTAGTCTAACCGCAAGGGGGACGGTTACCACGGTGTGATTCATGACTGGGGTGAAGTCGTAACAAGGTAGCCGTAGGGGAACCTGCGGCTGGATCACCTCCTTAATCGACGACATCAGCTTCCTTATAAGCTCCCACACGAATTGCTTGATTCATTGCGAAAGACGATTGGGTCTGTAGCTCAGTTGGTTAGAGCGCACCCCTGATAAGGGTGAGGTCGGCAGTTCGAATCTGCCCAGACCCACCAATTGTTGTGGGGTTTGGCCTTGTACGAATATGGGGCCATAGCTCAGCTGGGAGAGCGCCTGCCTTGCACGCAGGAGGTCAGCGGTTCGATCCCGCTTGGCTCCACCATTACAGCACGTTGTTTAGAGTTCAGAAATGAGCGTTCATGCGAAGGCAGCTGAATGTTGATTTCTGGTCTTTGACCGGTACGAAAAATCGTTCTTTAAAAATTTGGGTATGTGATAGAAGTGACTGATTGATTACTTTCACTGGTAATTAATTTGGTCAAGGTAAAATTTGTAGTTCTCAATTGCAAATTTTCGGCGAATGTCGTCTTCACGTTAGAGACAGTAACCAGATTGCTTGGGGTTATATGGTCAAGTGAAGAAGCGCATACGGTGGATGCCTTGGCAGTCAGAGGCGATGAAAGACGTTGTAGCCTGCGATAAGCTCCGGGGAGTCGGCAAACAGACTTTGATCCGGAGATCTCTGAATGGGGGAACCCAGCCAGCATAAGCTGGTTATTACACACTGAATACATAGGTGTGTAAGGCGAACCAGGGGAACTGAAACATCTAAGTACCCTGAGGAAAAGAAATCAACCGAGATTCCCTTAGTAGTGGCGAGCGAACGGGGACTAGCCCTTAAGTTGATTTGAGAGTAGTGGAACGCTCTGGAAAGTGCGGCCGTAGTGGGTGATAGCCCTGTACACGAAACTCTCTTATCAATGAAATCGAGTAGGACGGAGCACGAGAAACTTTGTCTGAATATGGGGGGACCATCCTCCAAGGCTAAATACTACTGACTGACCGATAGTGAACTAGTACCGTGAGGGAAAGGCGAAAAGAACCCCGGAGAGGGGAGTGAAATAGATCCTGAAACCGTATGCGTACAAGCAGTGGGAGCCCACTTTGTTGGGTGACTGCGTACCTTTTGTATAATGGGTCAGCGACTTATATTCAGTGGCGAGCTTAACCGAATAGGGGAGGCGTAGCGAAAGCGAGTCTTAATAGGGCGTTTAGTCGCTGGGTATAGACCCGAAACCGGGCGATCTATCCATGGGCAGGTTGAAGGTTGGGTAACACTAACTGGAGGACCGAACCGACTACCGTTGAAAAGTTAGCGGATGACCTGTGGATCGGAGTGAAAGGCTAATCAAGCTCGGAGATAGCTGGTTCTCCTCGAAAGCTATTTAGGTAGCGCCTCGTGTATCACTGCTGGGGGTAGAGCACTGTTTCGGCTAGGGGGTCATCCCGACTTACCAAACCGATGCAAACTCCGAATACCAGCAAGTGTCAGCACGGGAGACACACGGCGGGTGCTAACGTCCGTCGTGAAAAGGGAAACAACCCAGACCGTCAGCTAAGGTCCCAAAGTTATGGTTAAGTGGGAAACGATGTGGGAAGGCTTAGACAGCTAGGAGGTTGGCTTAGAAGCAGCCACCCTTTAAAGAAAGCGTAATAGCTCACTAGTCGAGTCGGCCTGCGCGGAAGATGTAACGGGGCTCAAACCATACACCGAAGCTACGGGTTCAACGTAAGTTGAGCGGTAGAGGAGCGTTCTGTAAGCCTGTGAAGGTGAGTTGAGAAGCTTGCTGGAGGTATCAGAAGTGCGAATGCTGACATGAGTAACGACAATGGGAGTGAAAAACTCCCACGCCGAAAGACCAAGGTTTCCTGCGCAACGTTAATCGACGCAGGGTGAGTCGGCCCCTAAGGCGAGGCAGAAATGCGTAGTCGATGGGAAACGGGTTAATATTCCCGTACTTCTAATTACTGCGATGGAGGGACGGAGAAGGCTAGGCCAGCACGGCGTTGGTTGTCCGTGTTTAAGGTGGTAGGCTGAATGCTTAGGTAAATCCGGGCGTTCAAGGCCGAGAACTGATGACGAGTTGTCTTTTAGACGACGAAGTGGTTGATGCCATGCTTCCAGGAAAAGCTTCTAAGCTTCAGGTAATTAGGAACCGTACCCCAAACCGACACAGGTGGTTAGGTAGAGAATACCAAGGCGCTTGAGAGAACTCGGGTGAAGGAACTAGGCAAAATGGCACCGTAACTTCGGGAGAAGGTGCGCCGGTGAGGGTGAAGGACTTGCTCCGTAAGCTCATGCCGGTCGAAGATACCAGGCCGCTGCGACTGTTTATTAAAAACACAGCACTCTGCAAACACGAAAGTGGACGTATAGGGTGTGACGCCTGCCCGGTGCCGGAAGGTTAATTGATGGGGTTAGCTAACGCGAAGCTCTTGATCGAAGCCCCGGTAAACGGCGGCCGTAACTATAACGGTCCTAAGGTAGCGAAATTCCTTGTCGGGTAAGTTCCGACCTGCACGAATGGCGTAACGATGGCGGCGCTGTCTCCACCCGAGACTCAGTGAAATTGAAATCGCTGTGAAGATGCAGTGTATCCGCGGCTAGACGGAAAGACCCCGTGAACCTTTACTATAGCTTTGCACTGGACTTTGAGTTTGCTTGTGTAGGATAGGTGGGAGGCTTTGAAGCGTGGACGCCAGTTCGCGTGGAGCCAACCTTGAAATACCACCCTGGCAACCTTGAGGTTCTAACTCTGGTCCGTTATCCGGATCGAGGACAGTGTATGGTGGGTAGTTTGACTGGGGCGGTCTCCTCCTAAAGAGTAACGGAGGAGTACGAAGGTGCGCTCAGACCGGTCGGAAATCGGTCGTAGAGTATAAAGGCAAAAGCGCGCTTGACTGCGAGACAGACACGTCGAGCAGGTACGAAAGTAGGTCTTAGTGATCCGGTGGTTCTGTATGGAAGGGCCATCGCTCAACGGATAAAAGGTACTCCGGGGATAACAGGCTGATACCGCCCAAGAGTTCATATCGACGGCGGTGTTTGGCACCTCGATGTCGGCTCATCACATCCTGGGGCTGAAGCCGGTCCCAAGGGTATGGCTGTTCGCCATTTAAAGTGGTACGCGAGCTGGGTTTAGAACGTCGTGAGACAGTTCGGTCCCTATCTGCCGTGGACGTTTGAGATTTGAGAGGGGCTGCTCCTAGTACGAGAGGACCGGAGTGGACGAACCTCTGGTGTTCCGGTTGTCACGCCAGTGGCATTGCCGGGTAGCTACGTTCGGAATAGATAACCGCTGAAAGCATCTAAGCGGGAAACTAGCCTCAAGATGAGATCTCACTGGAACCTTGAGTTCCCTAAAGGGCCGTCGAAGACTACGACGTTGATAGGTTGGGTGTGTAAGCGCTGTGAGGCGTTGAGCTAACCAATACTAATTGCCCGTGAGGCTTGACCATATAACACCCAAACAATTTGATGTTTGCGTGTCTCTATGAAGACTGCAACAGCCGAAAATTTG
>NZ_FOFP01000009.1 GCF_900110925.1 Pseudomonas cuatrocienegasensis
CAAGATCAAGCAGCAAGTGGTAACCGCCGTCGCACGGGAACTGGCAGGGTTCATCTGGGCCATCGCCTGCGAGGTTGCGGGCAAGGCACACGGCAGTAAGGCAGTGGCATGACCACGTCTCAGTGGCTTCGGTTCAGGGGGTGGAGGGCCGGTGAGGAGAACCCCTGGCGCTCCTATGTGGCGTCCTCTTCCGGGAGGACAGACCCACGACCGTAGAGAAGGGCAGCTCCGCGACGAAGTGAAGTCAGGTCGGTAACCAACCCACGCATATCAGAGTGATCCACCGTCGCCAAATCGCCCTCCACCCCCTGAACCGAAGCCATTGATGGAAAAGAGCAAAGTGAAAGAATAGACCCATAGTTGACAGGTCAATCCATATCAGGAGCCCCGCCTCGGGGCGAATCGATTGCAGCCATTCAGTTATTTCGGCGTTGCCCATGGCATTCGCCGCGGGGCGCGGCTCCTACAAAAGCATCGTCGCCGTGCAACAGGGTACTGGGATAGAGCCTTTTATTTAGCGCCGCAGGATCAGGAGAGGAAGCCGCCGTCAACGTTCAGTGCCACGCCGGTGGTGTAGCTCGATGCATCGCTGGCCAGGTAGAGCACCGTGCCGGCCATTTCGCTGGGGTCGGCCACGCGCTTGAGTGGGATGCGCTGCAGGGCAACCTTGAGGATCGCGTCGTTCTGGGTCAGGGCCGAAGCGAACTTGGTGTCGGTCAGGCCCGGTAGCAGGGCGTTGCAACGGATGCCAAATTGCGCGCACTCCTTGGCGAAGACCTTGGTCATGCTGATCACCGCGGCCTTGGTCACCGAGTAGATACCCTGGAATTCGCCTGGGCTGACGCCATTGATCGAGGCCACGTTGATGATGCTGCCGCCACCGTTCTGCTTCATCAGCTTGCCACCCTCGATGGACATGAAGTAGTAACCGCGGATATTCACGTCGACGGTCTTCTGGAACGCCGACAGGTCGGTGTCCAGGACGTTGCAGAACTGCGGGTTGGTCGCGGCGTTGTTGACCAGAATGTCCAGGCGCCCGAACTGTTCCTTGATCTGGGCGAAGACGTTGCTGATCTGCTCCATTTCACCAATGTGGCAAGCGATAGCGGTAGCTTTACCGCCTGCGGCCACAATGGCGTCCGCCACGGCCTGGCAGCCGTCGATCTTGCGGCTGGAGACGATAACGTGGGCGCCTTGCTGGGCCAGCAGTTTGGCGATGGCTTCACCGATGCCGCGGCTGGCGCCGGAGACGAAGGCAATCTTGCCGTCGAGGTCGAACAGTTGGGTCTTGGACATAAGAGGTTCCTTGTTGTTGTAGGCGCCCGTTACAGCGTCGATTTGTGGATGACCTGCAGGCTCATGTGCTCCAGCAGCTTGTTCATATGGATGAACTGGGCGAAGCGCTTGTCCTGGGTCTGGCCGTGGTAGAAGCGGTAATAGATCTGCTGCACGATGCCGGCCAGACGGAACAGGCCGTAGGTGTAGTAGAAGTCGATACTCTTGATCTCGATACCGGCGCGCTGCGCGTAATAGTCGGCGAACTGCTGGCGTGTGAGCATGCCGGGCGCGTTACTTGGCTGGCGGCGCATCAACTGCACGGGGGCCGGGTCCGCCGCCTCGATCCAATAGGCCAGGGTGTTACCCAGGTCCATCAGCGGATCGCCGAGGGTGGTCAGTTCCCAGTCGAGCACACCGATGATGTGCATGGGGTTTTGCGGGTCGAGGATCACATTGTCGAAGCGGTAGTCGTTATGCACGATGGCCGGTTTGGGGTGGTCGGCTGGCATCTTGTCGCGTAGCCAGGCTTTGACCGGCTCCCACAGTGGTGCGTCCGGGGTTAGGGCCTTCTCGTAGCGATCACTCCAGCCGGCGATCTGCCGCTGCACGTAGCCCTCGGGTTTGCCCAGATCGCCCAGGCCGCAGGCCTGGTAATCGACGCGGTGCAACTCGACCAGTTTGTCGATAAAACTTTCGCAGAGGCTGCGTGTCTTGGCTGCATCGAGCTGAAGCTCGGCGGGCATCTCGGAGCGCAGGATGATGCCTTTAACCCGCTCCATGACGTAGAACTCGCCGCCGATCACTGACTCGTCGGTGCAATGCACATAGGCTTTCGGGCAGTAGGGAAAGCCCGCATTGAGCTGATTGAGGATGCGGTACTCGCGGCCCATGTCGTGGGCCGATTTGGCCTTGTGACCGAATGGCGGACGGCGCAGGACGAATTCCTGGTCGGGGTACTCGAGCAGGTAGGTGAGGTTCGATGCGCCGCCGGGAAACTGGCTGATGCGCGGCTCGCCGGTCAGGCCAGGGATGTGGGCCTTGAGGTAGGGGTCGATGCGCGCGGCATCGAGTTCTTCACCCTCACGAATCTGGGTGGACTGGTCGGTAAGCGCCATACTTATCCCTTCTACTTATGATTGGGGCTCGAGACTATTCGCTAATCTAATGCGCGCCTTATGTGCTCACAAGGCTGCACTGTCGTTATAGGCCAGCGTGTTGCTGTTCAATCAGGCAGCCTGATTGGCTTTGGGGCTGATCTCGTGTCGTCGAAAGCGCAGCCGTGCACGAAACGGCAACAGCCTCTGAATTCAGGCGAAAAAAAACCGGAGCACAAGACTCCGGTTCTTTCTAGCCATTACGCCTGTCGGCTCAGACCGGGAACAGTTCACCCAGCTTCATGGCCAGCATCATGTCGCCTTCGGCGCGCAGCTTGCCGGCCATAAAGGCCTGCATGCCGTCGGTTTCACCGCTGGTGATGCCTTTGAGGGTTTCGGTGTCCATGATCAGGGTGACGTTGGCGTCTGGGCTGTCGCCTTGTTTCACGTCACAGGTGCCGTCTTTGACGATCAGGTAGTGGTTCTCGCCATCTTCGATGTTGAACTGGAATACCAGATCCAGGCCAGCAGCGGCGCTTGCGTTGAACTTGGAGTGCATGGTTTGGACGATGTCTGCAACGCTCATGGTGTCTTCCTTTCTTGGGAGTTGTCTCGCGCCCTGATGGACGCAATCAATGGGCCGGACTCAGCGGTAGGTGATGAGCTCCGGCGCCTTCAGCAGCTGCAAGTGCACATGGCTGTTGAAGGAAGCCAGGGTGACCTCGCTGCCGCGAAACTTAAGGCAGCTCAGTGATGTATTGACGATCTGCCAGTTCAGCTCGAAGGCCTGGGCCACGGGGATGCCGGTTACCAGGTGAAGCAGGGCGGTTATGGTACCGCCAGAGGTGAATACGGCGATGTTCTGCTTGGTGTCCGCGCGTTGTAGCAGGCGCTGCAGGCCGTCGTGCACCTGCGCGCTGAATGCTTGCCAGCTCTGCAGCTCAGCGGTGTCGTGGTGGCCGGAAATCCAGCGCCCAATCAGGATGGCGAACAGCCGCTGAAACTCCGCGCGGTGCTGTGCGGCGTTACGCAGGATATGCAGGGCTTCCGGCTCCTCGGGCAGCAAGGCGGGCAGCAGGGCACGAATGACCGCGTCGGCATCGAATTCATTGAAGGCCGGATCGACTTCCAGCTCGGCGGGCTGCAGGCTGGCCGCATGCAGCTGGGCCAGCGCAGTATTGGCAGTATGCTGCTGGCGTCGCAGGCTGCCGCTGATGCAGCGGTCGAGGCGAATACCGAGTTGCGCCAGGTGGGCGCCCACTACTTCAGCCTGGCGCACGCCTACCGGCGACAGTACATCGTAATCGTCGGCACCGAAGGAGGCCTGGCCATGTCGAATCAGGTAGATGCTGCCCACGTCCGTTGTCGTCCCGGTACGTTGAAAGTTCCGCGAGGGTAGGGGGGAAGCCGGGCGGCTGTCAACGAAAAAACATACGCTTGTTTGAATTCGCGCTGCTAGCCTGTCGGCTGGTCGCGATGCCGGGGCGCCGGTATGCTGGAGCGACTTTGAGCGGTCTGCGTTCAGGCAGGCGTCGTGACACTGAGGAGCAATGCGTGGAGTTCTTTTTGGAATATGCCGGTTTTCTGGCCAAGACAGTCACTGTCGTGGTGGCTATTGTCGTCGTGCTGGCGGCTATTGCTGCTGCCCGCAGCAGGGGGCGGCGCGGTTCTGGGCAGTTGCAGGTGAACAAACTCAATGATTTTTACAAGCACCTGCGTCAGCGCCTGGAGTCGGCGGTGCTGGACAAGGCTCAGCTCAAGGCCAGCCAAAAGGCTGAGGCCAAACAGGCCAAGGCGGCAAAAAAAGCCGGTGAGCAACGCCCTCGGGTATTTGTGTTGGACTTCGAGGGTGATATCCGCGCTTCGGCCACCGAAAGCCTACGCCATGAAATCAGCGCTCTGTTGAGTATGGCTACCCCTAAGGATGAGGTAGTGCTACGCCTGGAAAGCGGTGGTGGTATGGTCCATAGCTATGGGCTGGCGTCATCGCAACTGGTGCGTATCCGTCAGGCGGGCGTGCCGCTAACCGTGTGCATCGACAAGGTAGCGGCCAGCGGCGGTTACATGATGGCCTGCATTGGCGCGCGCATCGTCTCGGCGCCGTTCGCCATTCTCGGCTCGATTGGCGTGGTCGCCCAGCTGCCCAATGTTCATCGCCTGCTGCGCAAGCATGACATCGACGTGGAAGTGCTCACCGCCGGGGAATACAAGCGTACCCTCACGGTATTTGGCGAA
Organism: Pseudomonas cuatrocienegasensis; assembly: GCF_900110925.1. Lineage (GTDB taxonomy): Bacteria > Pseudomonadota > Gammaproteobacteria > Pseudomonadales > Pseudomonadaceae > Aquipseudomonas > Aquipseudomonas cuatrocienegasensis. The sequence goes on from NZ_FOFP01000009.1 coordinate 4,608, forward strand.
AACACCGAAAAGGGTCGGGAGAAATTCCAGGAAGACCTGGAGACCACCCACGAGCTGTTCAAGAACTTCGTGGCCCGCTATCGTCCACAACTGGATATCGATGAAATTGCCACGGGCGAAGTCTGGCTCGGCACGGCAGCACTGGAAAAACAACTGGTCGATGAGCTCAAGACCAGCGACGAGTACCTGGCCGAACGAGCCGTCGAGGCGGATCTGTTCCACTTGCACTTCGCCGAGAAAAAGACCCTGCAGGAGCGTGTCGGCATCGCGGCCAGCGTCGCTGTCGAGCGTTTCCTGGTCAATGGCCTGAGCCGGCTCAATCTCCAGCGCTTCTGGTAACCACACGCATACCGAGGGGAATACGATGACCACTTTTACCGCGCTGCAGGCGCGCGAACAAACGACCCAGGGTTTCGAGCAGGTGATCGTCGAGCGCGATACGGCTGAGTTGCCCGCAGGCGAGTTGTTGATCCGCGTGCGTTATTCCTCGCTCAATTACAAGGATGCCCTGTCGGCCACGGGGAATCGCGGGGTAACCCGCGAGTTTCCGCACACCCCGGGCATCGACGCCGCCGGCGTAGTTGAAGCGTCGAGTGTGGCGGAGTTCGCGGTTGGTGATGAAGTGATCGTCACCGGTTACGACCTGGGCATGAATACGGCGGGTGGCTTTGCCCAGTACATTCGCATTCCGGCGAGCTGGGCGCTCAAACGCCCGCAAGGCCTGAACCTGCGCGAGGCCATGGTGCTGGGTACGGCGGGCCTGACCGCGGCGCTGTGCGTCGATAAGTTGGAGCAGGCCGGTGTTACGCCGGGGGATGGGCCGGTACTGGTCACTGGTGCCACCGGTGGTGTCGGTAGCGTGGCGGTGGCTCTGTTGGCCACTCTCGGTTACGAGGTGGTGGCGGCGACCGGTAAAGCCCAGCAGAGCGATCTGCTGACGCGTTTGGGGGCAACGCGGGTGATTGCGCGCAGCGAGTTGCAGGCCGGTAGCGAGCGGCCGCTGCTCAAGGAACAATGGGCCGCGGCGGTCGATACCGTGGGGGGGGAGATTCTCTTCAACGTGGTCAAGGCCCTGCGCTATGGCGGCAGTGTGGCCTGTTGTGGCTTGACCGCTGGGACCGCATTCAGCGGTAGCGTGCTGCCGTTCATCCTGCGTGGGGTCAACCTGCTGGGCGTCGACTCGGTGGAGTTACCGCTGGTGGTCAAGGCCTCGATGTGGGACCGCCTGTCGCTGCAATGGAAGCTTGACCTGGAGGCGCTGGTCACTGAAATCGGTCTGGCCGAGGTGCCGCAGGCTATCAGCCAGATTCTCGCCGGGCAGATCGCTGGACGAGTGCTGGTGCGTGTCGACTGACAGATCAAGCGCGCAGAAAAAAGCCCGCCAGATTCTGGCGGGCTTTTTCGTTAGGCTCAGGCGCGGCGGCGGAACAGTGGCAGCGGCTGATCACCGGAGGCCTGGTAGACCTCGCTGAACTCCGTGAAGGCGTTCAGCGCATCCACCGGGTCCTTGTCGGCCCGCAACGCAAAGGCGTCAAAGCCGACCCGCTGGTAGGAAAACAGCTGGTCGCGCAGCACATCGCCAATCGCGCGCACTTCCCCGGTATAGCCGTAGCGCGTGCGCAGCAGGTAGGCCGTGGAGCAGTGGCGACCATCGGTGAAGGCCGGGAAGTTCAGGGCGATAACCTGGAAATTGTCCAACTGGTCGGCGATTTCTTCGATCTCTTCGCCGGCATCCAGCCAGACGCCAAGGCCGCCGTCGCGGGCCTTCAGGGCGTGGCCGTGCTCGACCCACAGCGCCAGCGGCACGATCAGGTCGTCGCAGTTGGGGATGCCGTCGAGGGTGGCGTCCTTGGGCAGCAGGTGCCAGGTTTCGTCGAGGATCTGGCCGTTCTTAATGATTCGCTGCATACACACGCTCCTTGAACGGGTCGACGCCGATGCGGCGGAAGGTGTCGAGGAAGGATTCTTCTTCGGTACGGCGTTCGACGTAAACCTTGACGATCTTGTCGATCACGTCGGCCATGTCCGCTTCGGCGAAGGAGGGGCCGAGGATCTGCGCCAGGCTGGCGTCACGACCTGAGCTGCCACCCAGGGAGACCTGGTAGAACTCCTGGCCCTTCTTGTCCACACCGAGGATGCCGATATGGCCGACGTGGTGGTGGCCGCAGGCGTTCATGCAGCCGGAGATATTCAGGTCGATATTGCCGATGTCGAACAGGTAGTCCAGGTCGTCGAAGCGGCGCTGGATCGCCTCGGCAATCGGGATCGACTTGGCGTTGGCCAGGGAGCAGAAATCGCCGCCTGGGCAGCAGATGATATCGGTCAGCAGGCCGACGTTCGGCGTGGCGAAACCGTTTTCACGCAGCTCGCCCCACAGGGTGAACAGCTGGCGCTGCTCGACATCAGCCAGAATGATGTTCTGGTTATGGCTGTTGCGCACTTCACCAAAGCTGTAGCGATCAGCCAGGTCGGCGATTACGTCGAGCTGCTTGTCGGTTACATCGCCTGGCGCCACGCCGGTTGGCTTGAGCGACAGGGTCACGGCGACATAGCCCGGCTTCTTGTGGGCGAAAGTGTTGCGCTGACGCCAGCGGGCAAAGCCTGGGTGCTCGGCATCCAGGGCCACCAGGGAGGCGTCCTGGTCGTCGAGGGCCTTGTAGCTTGGGTCGATAAAGTGCGCGGCAACGCGGGCGACTTCGGCTTCGGTCAGGGTGGTCGGGCCATCCTTGAGGTGCGCCCACTCGGCATTTACGCGCTCGGCGAATACCGCCGGAGTCAGAGCCTTGACCAGAATCTTGATGCGCGCCTTGTACTTGTTGTCGCGACGGCCATAGCGGTTGTACACCCGCAGGATGGCGTCGAGGTAGCTGAGCAGGTGCTGCCAGGGCAGGAACTCGTTGATAAAGCTGCCGACGATCGGGGTACGCCCCAGGCCGCCGCCAACGGAGACGCGGAAGCCCAGCTCACCGGCGTCGTTGCGTTCCGCTTCCAGGCCGATGTCGTGCACCTCGATGGCGGCACGGTCGCTAACTGCGCCGTTGACGGCAATTTTGAACTTGCGCGGCAGGTGGGTGAACTCGGGATGGAAAGTCGACCACTGGCGAATGATTTCGCACCAGGGGCGCGGGTCGACGATTTCATCCTTGGCCACGCCCGCGAACTGGTCGGTGGTGGTGTTGCGGATGCAGTTACCGCTGGTCTGGATGGCGTGCATCTGCACGGTGGCCAGCTCGGCGAGAATTTCGGGGACGTCTTCCAGGTCCGGCCAGTTGAACTGTACGTTCTGCCGGGTGCTGATATGGGCGTAGCCCTTGTCGTAGTCGCGGGCGATCTTGGCCATCATGCGTACCTGCTGGGAAGACAGCAGGCCGTAGGGCACGGCAACACGCAACATCGGGGCGTAGCGCTGAATGTACAGACCATTCTGCAGGCGCAGGGGGCGGAACTCTTCGCCACTCAGCTCACCTGCCAGATAGCGGCGGGTCTGATCACGGAACTGCTTGACGCGGTCCTCAATGATTTGTTGATCGTACTGGTCATATACGTACATGAAGTGTCCTGTTATCAGGCTGCTTACAGCAAATCTGCGCGCACGGCCGCGCACTCCAGTCGGAGCCGGAGGAAGATACCAGCTCAGGGATATACGCAAAAGTGAAGTTTGAGTATATGGAAAGAACGTTGGGTTCTAAGTGAGGCCAAGAGCATAACTGCGGTGCTTGAGCAACCGCTCTGTGTGGTCTTAACTGAGGGTGCAGTGCACCTACAATCACAACAAAAAGGGGCGTTCATGACCAAGCATTCCGAGTCCGATCACAGCGACAGTGCCGCTGATGCCAAGGCCATCTTCATGCTGATTCTTATCGCAGTCGCCACTGCCGTGTTCTGGGTGAGCGGCCAATAAGATACCTGGCCTGCTGCCCGCTTTGCGGCGGGCAGCATCTTTGCTTCCCAGCGCATATCCGCTGCTGTCTACCAAACCCTTATACTGCGGCCAGGCTTTGGGGGTGTGCATGTTCAGGTGGGTGGTGAGGTACCTGTTGTTAGCAACTTTGCTGATGCTGGGTGTGGGGGTACAGGCGGCTGTGCCGAAACCTGCATCTGTGGTCTTTCTCAATCCTGGCCATGCCAATGAGCCGTTCTGGGTCAGCTACAGTGAGTTCATGCAGGAGGCGGCACGCGATCTGGGCATGCAATTGCACATTGTCTATGGTGCCCGTGATACCGCTAAGCTGCTCGCCGCTGCGCGCAAGGTACTTGAGTCGAGCGAGCCTCCCGATTACTTGATGTTTGTCAACGAGCAGTACGTCGGCCCTGAAATACTGCGGTTGTTTGCCCAAAGCCCAATCAAGGTCTTTGCCGTGCACAGTACCTTGACGGCTGAGCAGCAGGCTCTGGTCGGTGCCAGCCGTGAGCAATACCGCAACTGGATCGGCAGCCTTGTGCCCAACGACGAAGAGGCCGGCTACCTGATGGCCTCTGCACTTATCGAATCGTTGGGCCAGCGCTCGGGTGAACTGCTCGCGCTCTCCGGGGTGCGCCACACGCCCTCTGCAAGTCTGCGTCAGCAGGGCCTGGCGCGTGCGTTGGCCGAGCACCCGCACGTGCGGCTGCAGCAATTGGTCTATGGCGAATGGAGCCGTAAGCGTGCTTATGAGCAGGCCCGAGCGCTGTTGCAGCGCCGGCCTGGGACCGATTTGATCTGGTCGGCAAATGACGAAATGGCCTTCGGCGCGTTGCAGGCGGTCACCGAACGCGGACTGGTGCCTGGTAAGGATGTGCACATCTCCGGGTTGAATAGCTCCGAGCAGGTGCTGCAGGCACGTATCGATGGGCGCATCAGTGTGCTGGTGGCGGGCCACAACAGCCTGGGCGCCTGGGCACTGGTGATGCTCTACGACTACCACGCCGGCTATGACTTCAGTCAGCATGGCGGCAAGGATCAGGTCGCACCGGTGTTGCAACTGATTGACGCTGCTCAGGCCCGGCAGTTGCTAAAACGCTTGGCAATCCCGGGTTACGGAATCGATTTCCGCCGTTACAGCGTGGCCTATCAGCCGGATATGAAACACTATGACTTCAACCTGCATGCGCTGCTGGAGTGACCTCACAAGCCAGCGGCGTAGAGCACCAGTTTGACGATCACGAGAATCACCAAGACAAATACTGCGGTGAACAAAAGGCCCAGGATAATAAAGTGACTGGGCTTGCCGCGGCTGAAGTCACGACTACGGTTTTTGCCGCTTTGCACGCCGATTGCCGCCGCCAGCACGCTGTGCAGCATCTGCCGGAAGGTAAGGGGCGTGTTGGAATCATCCTGTTCGCTCATGGGCAGGCCTCCTGGGATCGTATTCTAAGCGTAGACCTTCATACGCTAGATGAGGGGCAGCAAGAGCCAGACATCGGTAAGAAGGAACCAAACGCACAGCTCTTCTTCAGAGAATTATCTGATACGAAAAAGCTATCGAGGCCATGGGGCTGCTATGGCACCTGGCTTGTTCAAGGGCAACAGTCGCTGCGGTAGTCTTGTTCCCTGCTTATCAATGAAGCGAGCCTTATGGACACCCTGCATAACCAATACATGACCTTCCGCTCCGCCTGGGTGGCTCAGGCGCGTAGCAACCCCTGGATTACCGCAGGCTTTGCCATTGCCCTGCTGGCTGTGATCGCGCTGCTGATCGGCAGTGCGGCAAATGCCATGGGCCAGCCAGCCGACAACCTGCGCTATGCGCTCTATGGCGGTTTCGCCGGTTTTGCCGCGACAGCATTTGGCGCGCTGCTGGCTATCGGGCTTGGCGGGATATCGGCGCGGCTGCAGGACAGCATGCTGGGTTTCGCCGCCGGGATGATGCTTGCGGCCAGTTCGTTTTCCCTGATTCTGCCAGGGCTGGAGGCAGCCACTTCCCTGACCGATAGCAATATGCTCGGCGCCGCGACTGTGGTGCTGGGTCTGGGGCTGGGCGTGCTACTGATGCTCGGCCTCGATTACTTCACCCCCCACGAACATGAAAGCACCGGACCCTGTGGGCCCGATTGCGAGCGGATCAACCGGGTCTGGCTGTTCGTCTTCGCCGTGACCCTGCATAACCTGCCCGAAGGTATGGCGATTGGCGTGGGCTTTGCGGCTGGCGATCTGAGCGTGGGCATTCCCCTGGCCAGCGCCATTTCCATCCAGGATATTCCAGAGGGCCTGGCAGTCGCGCTGGCGCTGCGTACCACAGGTCTGTCCGCCGTCACGGCCTCACTGGTGGCAATGGCCACAGGCATCATGGAACCGATCGGGGCGCTTGTCGGCATTGGCCTGTCCAGCGGCTATGCGCTGGCCTACCCCGTGAGTATGGGACTGGCAGCAGGGGCAATGATTTTTGTGGTGTCCCATGAAATTATCCCGGAGACGCACCGTAATGGTCATCAGACCTCAGCCACCTTGGGCTTGATGGGAGGCTTCGCGGTGATGATGTTTCTCGATACGGCCCTGGGGTGATTGTCTGCTTCGGCGTTTCCAGAGTGAGGGGGCGGCAGGGAGGCAGCGGTTGAACAAACAGGCAAACAGTGTGATGCGACGGGCCATCTTGCTACTTCTCTTGCTGGGCAGCGCGCCTCTGGCGCAGTCTCAGGTGCTCAACGTCTATATAGGGCAGGGGCAGATGCCGTTCGCCGATGGCACCCCTGCACGCCCGGGCATCTTTGCCGAGCTGATGCAGGTGCTGTGCGTACGTGCCGGTTTCGATTGTCGGATGCGCAAGGTGCCATGGCGGCGTGTACTGAGCGAGGCGCAGGACGATCCTCAGGCGGTGGTGCTCAATATGGGGCGTATTGCCGAGCGCGAGCATGCCTTTCTCTGGCTGCTCAATGTGCTACCCACTGCCTATGTCCTGGCCAGTACACAGCAGGCCTATGACACGCTGGAACAAGCACTGCATGCCGGGCCTGTCGCCGTCATGAGTGGTACGCCCAGGGCGCACGAATTGCGCAGCATGCGCCAGCCTGGTCGGGAGGTCGTGGAAGTCACTGATCCTGAGCAGGCCGCACATCTGATGCGAGTAGGTCGCCTGGCTGCCTGGTATGAGATCGATTTGCGTATCAGCTACCTGTGGCGACGCCTGGGTAATGCTGGACAGCCGTTGTTGACGGGGCAGGCCATCGCCACCACCCACAGCTACATAGCGGCCAATCTGGCGTTGGAGAACGCCGCGGATGTGCAGGAACGTCTAAATACCGAGTTTCGCGCAATGCATGCCGATGGCAGTTGGCGGGTGATTCTGGAGCACTACCTGCCTCCTGAAGGAGTCGAGCACCTGCTGCGTGCCAGGTAGCAGTTGCCGCATTGCCACGTCATACTAGCGCGCTGATTTGCATGATTTAAGCGGCGTGGAGCGGGCAATGAAATACATACACCAGCGTGAGCACCTCAACGAAGATGACGTCGTCGTCATCGAGTGCTCGCAGACCTGCAACATTCGCCTGATGAACGACGCGAACTTTCGCAGTTTCAAAAACGGAGGCCGGCACACCTACCACGGTGGTGCCTTCGATACATTCCCTGCGCGTATCACCGTACCCAGCAGCGGCTTCTGGAACATCACGATCGATACGGTAACGCGCAAAGCCATCAGCGTGACCCGCAAGCCGACCCTCAAGCATTCGATCAAGATCGTGCGCCGCTCGACTTCGCGACTAAGTTGAGTGCCAGGTCCTGCCGCGTTTGCCTGCACCGGTAAACAGGGTGGATGAAAAGGCGCGATTCATGCCGATTGAACAGCATCCCGGTGGGAGGCCGTGAGGCCTATTCCACCGCGGGCTTTACCTGTTGCTCTCGGTATTTCCTGCCAACCATTGCTGCACTACCTGCAAGGCTTGGGTCTGGCGTTGCTGCCAGTCGCCTTCAATGCTTCGTAGTGGTTGCCGATGCAAACGCAGCCAGTGTTCACAGCGCCGATAAAACGCTTGCCGTTGTGCCAGCTCCGGTTGGCAGCGTTGGCCATCATCTACCCATGCCACATGGTTGGGGCTGAGCAGCAGGTGTAAATGGTATTCGCGCTCGAGCAGCGCCGACTCCATCCAGCTGGGGCAGGCGGCAAACAGCTCCTGGCTCCAGAGCATATTGCTGAGCAGGTGAGTGTCGAGAATCAACAGCTCTGGTCGAGCGGCGCGGGCCTGATCTTCCCATTGCAGTTGGCCGCGAGCGATCTGCTCAACATCCGCATAGCAGGTGTCGCGCCCTGTCTGCTCGATAAAGTGGCGAACGTACTCGCCGACAACGATACCGCCAAATGCAGCCTGGAGTGTGCCAGCCAGCCAGCTTTTACCCGTGGACTCCGGGCCGGTCAGGACCAGTACCTTCATGCCAGGGTCAGGGCGCGGTCACGCCGCCATGTCAGCCAGCCATTGATCGCCAGCAGGGTGAATAGCGCATACAGCCCGGCGGTCAGGTACAGGCCGTGGTGCAGGAACAGCACCACGAAGAGCACGTCGAGGATAATCCACAGCGGCCAGCACTCGACGCGTTTTTGCGCCATCCAGACTTGCGCAACCAGGCTGAAGGCGCTGAGCGTTGCGTCTTGCCAAGGCGCCGTGGCATCGGTGAATACCGCCATCAAATAACCCAGCAGGAGTGCGCCTGTTGCCCCGACCATCAGGCTCAGCAGGACGCCGTATGGGGTGAGCCGATTGACCTGCACACCGGTTTGAGCATCGCCGCCACGCGTCCATTGCCACCAGCCATAGACCTGCAGAGCGGCATACACGCCCTGCAGCAGCATGTTTGAATACAGCGCGGCGTCGTAAAAAATCCAGCCATACATCACCACCATGATCAGGCCGATGGGCCAGCACCACGGGTTTTGTTTGACTGTCAGCCAGACGGCGACAACGCCAATAATCGATGCCAGTATTTCCAGGGTCGACATAAGATTCCAGCATAAAGCGTATTGAAATGCGCGAAGTGGCGACTGTCGAAAGCCCCTGTTTAGTTGTCGTAACCCAGGTTCGGCGCCAGCCAGCGTTCGCTGACATTCAGGTCCTGCTTCTTGCGCGCGGTGTAGCTTTCCACCTGGTCCTTATCGATCTTGCCGACGGCGAAGTACTGCGCCTGTGGGTGAGCGAAGTACCAGCCGCTGACGGCGGCGGCGGGGAACATGGCGTAGTGCTCGGTGAGGAACACACCGCTGGCGCCGGCCTTGTTGAATTCGGCTGCCGGGTCGAGCAGGGTGAAAAGGGTCTTCTTCTCGGTATGGTCCGGGCAGGCAGGGTAGCCGGGAGCAGGGCGGATGCCTTTGTAGGCTTCCTTGATCAGCTCGTCGTTGCTCAACGCTTCTTCCGGGTCGTAGCCCCAGTAGTGGGTACGCACCTCTTTGTGCAGCCATTCGGCGCAGGCCTCGGCCAAACGGTCGGCCAGGGCTTTGACCATGATCGAGTTGTAGTCGTCGCCGGCGTCCTGATAAGCCTTGGCCACTTCCTCGGCGCCGATGCCGGCGGTGGTGATAAAGCCGCCGACGTAGTCGGTAATGCCGCTGTCTTTCGGCGCGACGAAGTCGGCCAGGGAAAAGTTCGGCTTGCCGTCCGGCTTGATGGTCTGCTGGCGCAGGTGGTGCAGGGTGGCCAGTTTCTCGCCGTTGTCGGCGTAGACGTCCAGATCGTCGTCGTTCACCTGGTTGGCTGGCCAGAAACCGAACACGGCGCGGGCGCTGATCAGCTTCTCGTCGATCAGCTTGGCCAGCATTTCCTGGGCGTCGGCATACAGCGCAGTGGCGGCTTCACCGACCACTTCATCGGTGAGGATGCGCGGGAACTTGCCGGCCAGGTCCCAGGAGATAAAGAACGGCGTCCAGTCGATATATTCGGCCAGCACCTTGAGGTCGATATTCTCCAGCACCTTCACGCCGGTAAAGCTCGGCACGGTTGGCTGATACGTCGCCCAGTCGAACTTGGGTTTGTTCTCTACCGATTTGGCGTAGCTCAGACGCTCGGTGCGAGCGCTGCGGTTGGCAGTGCGTTCGCGTACTTCGATATAGTCCAGGCGGGTGCGTTCGACAAAGTCGGCCTTGAGTTCCTTGGACAGCAACTGGGTGGCCACACCCACCGCGCGCGAGGCGTCGGTGACGTAGACCACCGCATCGTTCTGGTACTTGGGCTCGATCTTCACCGCGGTGTGGGCTTTCGAGGTGGTCGCGCCGCCGATCATCAGTGGCAGGTGGAAGCCCTGGCGCTGCATTTCCCGGGCGACATGCACCATCTCGTCGAGCGACGGGGTGATCAGGCCGGACAGACCGATGATGTCGCACTTCTCGGCGATCGCCGTTTGCAGGATTTTCTCGGCTGGCACCATCACGCCGAGGTCGACGATGTCGTAGCCATTACAGCCCAAGACCACGCCGACAATATTCTTGCCGATATCGTGCACATCGCCTTTGACCGTGGCCATCAGGATCTTGCCCTTGGCTTCCGGCTTGTCGCCCTTTTCCAGTTCGATAAAGGGGATCAGGTGGCCGACCGCCTGCTTCATCACCCGGGCGGACTTGACCACCTGGGGCAGGAACATCTTGCCGGCACCGAACAGGTCGCCGACCACGTTCATCCCGGCCATCAGCGGGCCTTCGATCACTTCAATCGGCCGCGCGCACTGCTGGCGACATTCCTCGGTGTCTTCGATGATATGGCTGGTGATGCCCTTGACCAGCGCGTGCTTGAGGCGGTCGACCACGTTCCAGGTGCGCCACTCTTCGGTTTCGACTTCTTTGACGCTGCCGTCGCCCTTGTAGTTGTCGGCAATGGCCAGCAGCGCTTCGGTGGCACCTTCGTGGCGGTTGAGCACCACGTCCTCCACCGCGTCGCGCAGCTCTTTGGGAATCTCGTCGTAGATTTCCAGTTGGCCGGCGTTGACGATGCCCATGGTCAGGCCGTTCTGGATCGCGTAGTACAAGAACACCGAGTGAATCGCCTCACGCACCGGGTTGTTGCCACGGAAGGAGAACGACACGTTCGACACGCCGCCCGAGGACAGTGCGTGGGGTAGGTGGTCGCGGATATAGGCGCAGGCCTCGATAAAGTCGACCGCGTAGTTGTTGTGCTCCTCGATGCCGGTGGCCACGGCGAAAATGTTCGGGTCGAAGATGATGTCTTCCGGCGGGAAGCCCACTTCATTGACCAGAATGTCATAGCTGCGCTGGCAGATTTCGCGTTTGCGCGCGGCAGTGTCGGCCTGGCCGGCTTCGTCGAAGGCCATTACCACCACGGCGGCGCCGTAGCGCTTGCACAGCTTGGCGTGGTGCTTGAACTGCTCGACGCCTTCCTTCATGGAGATCGAGTTGACGATGCCCTTGCCCTGGATGCACTTCAGGCCAGCTTCGATCACCTCCCATTTGGAGGAGTCGATCATGATCGGCACCCGGGAAATGTCCGGTTCGCCGGCGATCAGGTTCAAGAAGGTGACCATGGCCTTCTGTGAATCGAGCATGCCCTCGTCCATGTTGATGTCGATCACCTGGGCACCGGCTTCCACCTGCTGCAGGGCGACTTCAAGGGCTTCGGTGTAGTTGTCCTCACGGATCAGTCGGGCGAATTTGGCCGAGCCGGTGATATTGGTGCGCTCGCCGACGTTGATAAACAGCGAGTTGCGGTCGATGGTGAAGGGCTCAAGACCGGACAGGCGACAGGCCTTGGGAATATCCGGAATGGCGCGCGGCGGGTATTTGCTTACGGCTTCGGCAATCGCCTGGATATGCGCAGGCGTGGTGCCGCAGCAGCCGCCGACAATGTTCAAAAAGCCGCTGGCGGCGAACTCTTCCACCACTGCGGCCATTTCCGCCGGGGTTTCGTCGTATTCACCAAAGGCGTTCGGCAGGCCGGCGTTGGGGTGGGCGGAAACGTTGGTTTCCGCCTTGGCTGCCAGCTCTTCCAGATAGGGGCGCAGGTCCTTGGCACCGAGGGCGCAGTTCAGGCCCACGGAGATCGGCTTGGCGTGGCGCACCGAGTTCCAGAAGGCTTCGGTGGTCTGGCCCGACAAGGTGCGACCGGAGGCGTCGGTGATAGTGCCGGAAATCATGATCGGCAACTCGAAGCCTTGCTGCTCGAAGACTTCCTGCACGGCAAAGATCGCCGCCTTGGCGTTGAGGGTGTCGAAGATGGTTTCGATCAGGATCATATCCGCGCCGCCTTCGATCAGGCCGCGGGTGGCTTCCACGTAGTTTTCCACCAGTTCGTCGAAGGTGACGTTGCGGTAGCCAGGGTTGTTCACATCCGGGGAGATCGAGCAGGTACGACTTGTAGGACCGAGCACGCCGGCAACGAAGCGCGGGCGATCCGGGGTTTCCAGGGTTTTCGCATCGGCCACGCTACGGGCCAGGCGCGCGCCCTCGACGTTCAGCTCGTACACCAGGCTTTCCATGCCGTAGTCGGCCTGGGACACCTGGGTGGCGTTGAAGGTATTGGTTTCCAGGATGTCTGCGCCGGCATCCAGGTAGGCCTTCTCAATGGCACCGATCACGTCCGGGCGGCTGAGGATCAGCAGGTCGTTGTTGCCTTTGACATCCTGCGGCCAGTCGGCGAAGCGTTCGCCACGGTAATCGGCTTCTTCCAGTTTGTAGCTCTGGATCATGGTGCCCATGCCGCCGTCGAGGATCAGGATGCGCTCGTTGAGGGCGCGCTGAAGGGCGTTAAGACGGGCACTACGGTCGGACAGGGGCATGGGCGCAACTACCTGGAAAGCGGGAACAGAACGGAGCGCGATGATAGCAAAGCTGTGCCGTTTTGCAGCTGCCCAGCCAATCACATGAATATCGCTCATGTTGGGGCGGGTGTTCGGCGGTTGGCCACCCCGCTAGAATTCCCACCTTAATCCTGCGGAAACCTGCACATGCCCCATCCTGTTTGGCTCAGCGCTGTCCTGGCGCTGTGCGCCTCGGTTTCTGCGTTTGCCGCCGACTCCGTTCCTTCCTACAGCCGCGATATCCAGCCGATCTTCACCCAGAACTGCGTGGCCTGCCATGCCTGCTATGACGCCCCGTGCCAGCTCAACCTGGGCAGTGGCGAGGGCGCCGAGCGCGGCGCCAACCCAGTCCCCGTGTACAACGGCACCCGCAGCGCGGCGCAGGCCACGACGCGCTTGTTCCTCGACGCCCATGGCAGCGAGGCCTGGCGGCGCAAGGGGTTTCACTCGGTATTGGAGGGGCAAGGCAGCCAGCCGGCACTGATGGCGCAAATGCTCGAACTGGGGCGCACCCAGCCGTTGCCGGCTAATGCCAAGCTGCCAGACGATCTGGCGATTGGCATCGACCGGGCTAACAGCTGCGCCTTGCCGGGTGAGTTCGAGCGTTTTGCTGCTAAGCAGCCGCTGGCCGGGATGCCATTCGCCGTGACCGGCCTGGCCGAGGCGGATTACCAGACGCTGCAACGCTGGATCGCAGCAGGTGCGCCTGTCGATGAGCAGGCGCTGCAGCCCAGCGCCGTGGAGCGCCGGCAGATCGACGCCTGGGAGGCGTTGCTCAACGCTCCGGGTGCCCGTGAGGAGCTGGTGGCCCGCTGGTTGTATGAGCACCTGTTTCTCGCACATTTGTATATGGAAGGTGGTGAGCCCGGGCATTTTTTCCAACTGGTGCGTTCACGCACGCCCAGCGGCCAGCCGCTCGACCCAATCGCCACGCGCCGACCGAATGATGACCCCGGTGTCGAGTTCTACTACCGCATGGTGCCGGTTGAGGGGGTGATCGTGCACAAGACGCACATCACCTATCCGCTGAGCGAACAGCGCCTGGCGCGGGTGCGTAGCCTGTTCTTTGCTGGCGACTGGCAGGTTGATGCCGTGCCGGGTTATGGCACACAACGCCGTGCCAACCCGTTCGAGACCTTTGCAGCGATCCCGGTGCAGGCGCGTTACCAGTTTATGCTCGACAACGCCGAATACTTCGTGCGCACCTTTATTCGTGGGCCGGTGTGCCGTGGGCAGATTGCCACGGACGTGATCCGGGACAACTTCTGGGTACTGTTCCAGGACCCGCAGCACGACCTCTACCTCACCGACGCCGACTACCGTGAGGCCGCCACACCGCTACTGGCCATGCCTGGTCAGTTGGATGATATCGGCGATCTGCTGGGCTTATGGCGCAGTTATCGAGACAAACGCAACGCTTATGAAAAGCTGCGCCTGGACACCTACGCCGAGGCCCCGGCGCCGAGCTGGTCGCATATCTGGGCAGGCAATGACAATGCGCTGTTATCGATCTTCCGCCAGCACGACAGCGCCTCGGTGCGCAAAGGCCTGATCGGCGCCGTACCGCAAACCCTGTGGTGGATGGATTACCCGCTGCTGGAGCGCACCTACTACCAGTTGGTGGTGAATTTCGATGTGTTCGGCAATGTCTCGCACCAGACCCAGACGCGTCTGTATTTCGACCTGATCCGCAACGGCGCCGAGCAGAATTTTCTCCGCTTGATGCCGGCAGAGTCGCGCCAGGGCCTGCTCGACGACTGGTACCAGAACAGCGGTAAGCTGAAACTCTGGCTGGATTATCAGGGCATCGACCGCAAGAGCCCGACGGCCTTGAGCCTGGCGCCGGCAGCGCCGACACGGGATTTCGTCCAGCAGTTGCTGGCGCGCTATGGCGGGCTCAATGCACGCCCTGATCCGATCAACCGTTGCACCGGCGCGCACTGTTACCGCGAGGGGCTGACGCCGGACGAGCAGGCAGTCGAACAAAGCCTCAGTCGCCTGGCGGCCAAGCCCGCCGCCGCGCTACGGGTTATCGATCAGTTGCCCGAGGCAACGTTGTTGCGGGTCGAATTTGCCAATGGCAAACGCAGTATTTACAGCCTGCTGCGTAACCGCGCACACAGCAACGTGGCCTTTATTCTCGGTGAGTCACTGCGTTATCAGCCGGGGCTGGATACCTTGACCGTCTACCCAGGCGTGCTCAGCAGTTACCCGAACTTTTTGTTCAACGTGCCGGCTGAGCAGGTGCCGGCGTTCGTCGATGCCCTGGAGCAGGCGCGGGCGGCGGGCAGCCTGGAGCCGCTGGTCGAGCGCTGGGGGATTCGCCGCACACACCCGGAGTTTTGGCGCTACTTCCATGACCTGTCGGCCTATATTCGCGAGACGGAGCCGGTGGAAGCCGGGGTGCTGGATATGAATCGCTACCAGAACCTGTAGCCGCTTGCGGCAGCGCGTCGCGGTCGATGGATCGACCTTTGCGCTGCACCTGCTGTCGGAACCCTTGACCGGCGTGCCCCGCATGCCGTTTGAGAGTGAGCTGACAAGAGGGCGGTATGCTGTATTCCGTACAGGCGCTGCGTGCATTCGCAGCCTGGCTGGTGGTGTTTCATCATGTCATGCAGGTGTTTTTCGATTTCCAGGCCGAGTCGGCCACCGGTTGGTTTCTCGCCGAGCGCGGGGCGATCGGCGTGGATATTTTCTTCGTCATCAGTGGCCTGGTCATCTACCTGTCGACCCGCGACAAGGTGATTGCACCGGGGCGTTTCCTGCTCAACCGCGCCCTGCGCATTGTGCCTGCCTATTGGCTGTATACCTTGCTGGCGGCGCTGCTCATCGCCTACGCCAACCCGGTGATGCCGACCCAGCAATTCGACCTGCAGCACCTGCTGCGCTCACTGCTGTTTATCCCGGCAGAAAACCCCGCCGGCTTCGGGCTCTACCCGACGCTTAACGTGGGCTGGACCCTCAACTACGAAATGTTTTTCTACCTGCTGTTCGCCTTCAGCGTGCTAGCCCCTGAGCGTTTGCGTCTGCCGCTGCTGGCGGCGCTGTTGCTGCTTTCGACGGGCCTGGCGGCGCAACCCTGGGTCAGTGGTTTCTACGCCAATGCCATCGTCTATGAGTTTCTTCTGGGTGTGGCGTTGGGGGTGGCTTACAGCCGGGGCTGGATTGTCCCCGCGCGACTGTGGCCCATGCTGGCTTTGCTGGGAGCTGCACTGGCGATTTACCTGTTCGACTCCAGTAATCGTTTGCTGCACTGGGGCCTGCCGTCCGCGTTGCTGGTCGCTGCCTGCCTGGCGCTGGAACCCTATTTCCGCACAGCCTCTTGGCTCAAGGGCTGGGGCGACTGCTCGTATTCGGTGTACCTGGTGCATGTGCTGGTGCTGTCGTTGGGTTGGTATGCGGCACAGCGCTTCGAGTTGCCGGTATACGCAGTGATTGCCGCCTGCATGCCGGTGATTGCCGTTTTGGGCTGGGCCAGTTACGCGCTGATCGAGCGGCGCTTGTTCAGCTATGCGCGAGCCCGGCTGGACGATCGACCGGGTTACATGCAGCGCTCTGTACTTTCCTGAGTGTTTTAGTAGGACTTTGTTCGGCGCACGCTATTGGCGTACACTGCGCCCATGTTTGCGAGGAGTTGCCATGAGCACCATCACCATTACCCAAGCTGCCCACGACTACCTGGCTGATCTGCTGAGCAAGCAGAACACGCCGGGTATCGGTATCCGCGTGTTCATCACCCAGCCCGGCACCCAATATGCCGAAACCTGCATTGCCTATTGCAAGCCGGGTGAGCAGAAGCCGGAAGACCAGGCCATCGGCCTGGCTAGCTTCACCGCCTGGATCGACGCCGTCAGTGAACCGTTCCTCGAAGATGCCGTGGTCGATTACGCGACCGACCGCATGGGCGGCCAGCTGACCATCAAGGCGCCGAATGCCAAGGTGCCGATGGTCAATGAAGACAGCCCAATCAACGAGCGCATCAGCTATTACCTGCAGACCGAGATCAACCCCGGTCTGGCCAGCCATGGCGGTGAAGTCAGCCTGATCGATGTGGTCGAGGATGGTATTGCCGTGCTCAAGTTCGGTGGCGGTTGCCAGGGCTGTGGCCAGGTCGACCTGACCCTCAAGGAAGGTATCGAAAAAACCTTGCTCGAACGCATCCCGGAGCTTAAAGGCGTGCGTGACGTGACCGACCACAGCATCAAGGAAAACGCCTACTACTAAGGCGTCGAGCGACAAGATAAAAAGGCGACCCCTGTGTGTCGCCTTTTTATTGGCTATCTCCCCGTTGGCTGTGGCCTTTGTAGGAGCGAATTTATTCGCGATAGTCACCGGCGCAATCGCGAATAAATTCGCTCCTACACATTAGCTTGCGCTGGGCTGCAGGCTACGTCTGGCTGGCAGCAGCATAAGCAAGGCCAGGCCAACCAAGGGCAAGACAACCAGATTCAGCGCGCTCCAGCCGAGGCCGCTGATCAGCACCCCTGCGCTAAAGGCGGCGCCGGCGGCCAGGATGCCGTTGAGCAACTCCATCAGCCCCTGGGCTTGGCCGCGCTGGCTTTCGTCGTGCCCTTCGGCAAGCAACGTGGTGCCTGCGACCAGCATCAGGTTCCAGCCCAGCCCCAGCAGCAACGAGCTGAATAGAAAGTTCAGCAGTAGTACGCCGCTCAGGGCAATGCTGGCGCTGCCCAGCAGGATCAACCCGCCCAGCAGGGCGACCCGGCGACTGCCAAGGCGGTCCACCAGCGGGCCAGCCAAAAAAGCAGGGAGGAACATGCCGAGCATGTGCCATTGGATCACCTCTGCACTGCTGTCCAGGGCAAAACCGCAAAAGCTCATGGCCAAGGGCGTGGCATTCATCACCAGGACCATCAGGCCATTGCCAATGGCGGTGGTGGCGATGGCGGCGCGGATTATGGGGTTGCCCAAGAGTTGCCGCAGTTCCTTGAAGCCAGCCTTGGCCTTGGGCGGTGCAGCGCCTTCGCGCAACCGACTCATCAGCAGCAGCGCGAGCAGGGCAAAGGTTGCGATCAGCAGGTAGGCGCTGACAAAAGGTGTGCTCAGCAAGTTGCCGGTCCATTGCAGCGCGCTGGGCACCAGTAGCGCTGCCAGTACGCCGCCGCCAATCACATAGCCGCTGGCGCGACCTTTTTCAGTGGCTGTAACGGCTTCCAGGGCGGCAAAGCGGTAGTACATCGCTGAGGCCTGGTAGGCGCCGATGGGCAGGGCACCCAGGCAGAACACCACAAAGTCGCCCAGCCACACGCCCAGCGCGCTAAGCAGACCACCGACTACGCCCGCGCCGGCTCCGAGCATCAAGCCGGGACGCCGGCCATGGCGCTGCATAAACCGCGACAAGGGCTGCACGCTGAACAGGTTGCCCAGCATCCACAGACACAGCGGCAGGGTTGCCAGGATATTCAGCGGGGCCAGTTGCAGCCCCACCAGGGCGGTCAGGGTGATGCCGATCATCGAGCACGACCAGTACAACGCCTGGCCGGCGAACAACAGGCGAATCGAGGGGTTGCGTAACAGCAGCATGGGGTGACTCCTGCTTGGCGTTAGTGCGCGGCGCGACAGCCGGCAGGGTTGCGCACCCGCTCGCTGGATGCCGGAGCGCCTTGCAGTTTGGCCGCCGGGCGGATAGGGCGGCGCACCAGTTCGCCGCCACAGTTCGGGCAGTGGCCCTGCAGGTGACTATCGGCGCAGGCGCTGCAGAAGGTGCACTCGAACGAGCAGATCCGTGCATCCAGTGTGTGTGGAGGCAAGTCGCGGTCACAGCATTCGCAGTTTGGGCGTAGCTCAAGCATGGTGAATCTCCCGGCCGAAGCGTTCGGCGTATTCCAGGGGGCTGACGGAAAGGTGCTTATGGAAAACCCGGCGCAGGTTTTCCGGATGACCAAAGCCGGTGAGCCTGGCCACCGTACTGATCGAAGCCTGAGCGTCCTGCAACAGGGCGCGGGCTGCCTCCAGGCGGATACGCTCGACATAGCGCGCAGGACCCGTCCCCAGCTCTTTGGCGAAGACCCGGGACAGCGTGCGTGGCGTCAGTCTGGCCTGTTCGGCCAATGCCTCCAGAGACAGGTCACCGCCCAGGTTGCCGGGGATCCAGGCCAGTAATTCGGCAAGGCGCGGGGTGCGACTGGGCTCAGGCGCGAGCAGGGCACTGAACTGCGCCTGGCCACCCGGGCGACGCAGAAACATCACCAGGCGCCGCGCCACGGCCAGCGCCATGCTGCGGCCAAGGTCGGCCTCTACCAAGGCCAGCGCCAGGTCGATCCCGGCAGTCACGCCGGCTGAAGTGAACAGGTGAGCAGCGCGGCTGTCCGCGGGATCAAAGGTGTGCAGACAGTCGGCATCCACCTGTAACTGCGCATGCTCGCGCAAGCTGTCGACATCGGCCCAGTGGGTGGTGACGCGCTGGCCGTCGAGCAGACCGGTGCGGGCCAGGATCAGCGCCCCTGAGCACACCGAGCCGAGACGACGGATCTGCGGTTCGGCGCGACGCAACCAGTCGAGCAGCGCCAGGTTCTCGCATTGCAGGGTTTCACCCGCACCGCCGGGGATCAGCAGGGTATCCAGCGTGCTCGGGTCGCAGTCCGCCCAACTGGCGTCGGCGAGCAGGCGCATGCCCGATGAGCTGTTCACCGGGCCGACCTGCTCGCCGAGCAGCAGCACGCGATAGGCATCGCCCAGCCCCTGACGATTACGTTCGGCGTTGGCCGAGGCGAAGACCTGAAGGGGGCCGACGACATCCAGGCTCATAAAGTCTGGATAGATCAGGGCGGCGATGCATTTGCGGGTATCCATGGCAATCTCGGCGAGCACGATGGGCAGAGTGTGCGCACGCAAAGACTTGGCGGCAATGACATTGATCCCACATATCTTGCCATCTAGTGTTGTTGGAGGTGGTTCAGCCGCAGGGCAGCCTTTCGAGGAAGCGCATCAGCAGACTTTCTTCACTATCAAGGCCCTTGCGTGCGGCTGCCCGGCGTAGTGCTGTGAGCTCACCGGTCTGAAACGCATCGATCAACGCAGGGTGGATATAGCACTTGCGGCATACCGCAGGTGTGCTCTCGGGTTGCCAGTCGAGCTCGCGCAGCATGCCCAGGTGCGATAGTCCTTGGCGGTAAAATCGGCACCCGTCAGCTCACGTAGATAGGCATTGACGTCAGTGAAACCAACGGCACGCCGCTCGTCCTGTTCGTCGAGGTCCTGAAACAAGTGCTGACCCGGCAGGTCGAGGCAGCGCCGGATTACCCGCGCAAGACGTCGATCATCGAGGCTGACTCCGTGCTCGATACCGCTCTTGCCGCGAAAGTGAAAACGGATGCCGCTGCCATGCACCTCGACATGCCGGTTACGCAGGGCATTGATGCGGGCGATTTCCAGAGGGGCACGCAGGCGCAGGCCCGGTTGGTTATCGTCGATATAGTGCAGGTCGGTAGGCAAGCCCTTGGGCAGGGCTGTTCATGCTCGCGCCTTAGGCCTGGCGCAGCGTCATGAGCGCTGTGCTCCACTGCTGAGCCTTGCAGGCGGGGCAGGCAATCTGCTGAACAGATGCCATGTGCTGAACGCGCCCGCAATGGTTGCAGGCATAGTCTCCCGGGCGTGGCACCTGCTGGTACACCGGACGGTGTGCTACTGGCAGCACGGAAAGTCCTTTGCGGGTCTGTTCCGCAGCGTAGTAGTACAGGCTGACGTCGCCATTTATCTCAACGATGGCCAGGCGTACCTGGCCCAGGTGCTCGACCCCGCGCAAGCGCAGCTCCATGAGAAATTCATCCTGAGAAATATTGCCCTGGTTGAGTGTGTCCAGCTCGAAAACACCGTCGCGTATCAAGGTGAAGGGGCTCCCCTCAATCCAGTCCTGCAAGCGCGGGCTGGTTGCCATCAGGGCGGTGGTGGCGCGATACAGAATGCCCATGGCCACGAAAACCGTGAGTACCGGTAACAGCGGCACATCTTCGTAAAAGGTCATATCGCCGGCCGCAGAGCCCAGGGTGAGAATCACCACGAGCTCGAACAGCGACAACTGGCGCACACCTCGCCGGCCCGCCAGTTTTAGAAACAGGAAGACCACGATGTAGGCAAGCAGCGTGCGCATCGCCACTTCACCGAGAAATCCGAGGGGTACTTCATCAAGTAACAGGCGCTGCCAGTCGAATGGGTGCATGACAATTTCCAGCGGTTGATATGTAACTTAGCCGCTGTGGCGTCCTGTTAAGTTCCGCTTATTTATTGCAAGGCAACCCGCTGCGTAGAGAGACGAGGGGGCAGCAGAAGGAAAGTCAGACAAACAAGGCGGCAAGTGCCGCCTTGTAATAGCTGTGCATTAAAAAGTGCATGACATTCTTGCGGGTGCCAGTAGGGCGTTATTCCGGCATGCTCCAGGGCTCAAGCGCGAAACCTTGACGGCTCAGTGCATCACGCGAGGCTTCGAGCACTTCGGCCAGGCGGGCCGGATCGCTGTAGGTGCTGCTGGAAAGCTGGGTGCGATCAAGCAGGCGTGTGCTGGTGCGGTCCAGCACGGTCAGGCTGAGCATTCCGCTGCCATCCTGCGGCGCCCAGGCGACACAGTGCAGGGGTTGAAAAGCGCGATCGGCAATCAGCAGTGCTTCATTAAAACGCAGCGGGGCGTTCATGGGGTCGGTTTCTCCGAGTGAGTTCCCTGGTAAACAATATGACGCGCATTTAAGAGGTTGCGCATTCGTCATAAGCGTTGATGGTTCGAGCCAACCTATAAGTCACATGACTTCACTTAAAAGGACGAGCGGTTGGCATTTATTGCTTATCGAACCCTCGTGCCGCGGTAGACCTTACACAGGTGAAAACATTCCCGACATCGTTGCAATGCAGGTGTTAGGCGGGTTAATTGCCAAGTACGGACGGCGTTAGCCATTAATAACTGCGACAGTCAGTCGCAGTTATTAATGGTGATGTCATAGACCTTTTAAAGCGGTTGCAGCTGTGCTGCCAGGGTGCCTCGTTCGCTCAACTCGAGGAACTCGTCACCCAGCCGCTGGCTTTCGGCCATGGCGATGCGCCAATAACGCTCGCGCCCGGCGTCATCGCCCAGGTAGCGGGTGAAGTCCTTGCGATCCGGTAGTTTGCCGTGGGGCAGGCGGGCCAGGTAATCCCGCGAGGGGGCGAGCAGCAGCACGTTCTGCAGGCGCAGTGCATCGCCCCGACGCCAAGGCATGACTTTGTCGAACCAGCCGGGAATCACTTTGTCGGTAAAGTGCGGATACAGCACGATGTCGTCACCGCTGTAGGGCAGGTCGAGGTGATAGTCCAGCAAGCCGCCGTCGCGGTAGGTGCCCGGGCCGGCGCCCGGAATATCCCGTACGCCCTCCATCACCATGGGAATCGACCCAGACGCGAGCAATGCATGGCGCAGATTCTGCACATCGAGTGGCAGGCAGCGGGAGGGGAAGTCGGTGAGCGCACCCAGCGGTGGGCTCAGGCGCGGGTCATGCAGAATGACCCGCTCGAAATGCCGCGCCAGGCGCGCGCGGCCCATCAGGTTGCTGCCAATAACCGACGACAGGCCCAGGCCCAGGTGGCCGCGCCGGTCTCCGGCAAGCAGGCCGTGGCTTTTCACGACCACGATATTCAGTCGGTAGTGCGGGTTGTCGAGGATGCTGGCGTCCTGATCCGCCAGGAGCTGGTCGAGCATCTGCCGGCAACTGCGCGACACCTCGGCCATGCTGACGCCCTTGGCAAAGCGCTGTGTTGTATAGAGTTCACCCAGACGGCGAATGCCGGCGGCGGCATCCGGCAGGCAGGCGCTGGCAAAGCGCCAGGAGCCGATGGAGGCGCCAATGAGCGAACGTTCGCGCGGTGTACGGGGTAGCCAGTCGCCGAATAGCGCCAGGTCCAGGCCCTGAATGCCGAGCGCCTTCGGTCCGCCGGCCGCGCCTGGCAGGATGCCCACGTCCGCCGGCTGCAAGCCGCGCTCGCGGATCTGTGCCAGGGCGCGGCTGCCGGCGCGTAGCGTCAGGGATGGCGTTTTAATGTGTATTGCGCTCATGCAGGTCTCCAGGCGTAATCCGCGATTATATAGGTAGGCGGCATTAGGCCTAGCTGGCTTCAGGCCGTGAATGTCAGGGGCATGGGCTATAGATGATGAGCAATTCAGCTTGGTTTAAGTCGTGCTGGGTAAGGTAGGGCGGTAACTGCACTGGAGGTCTAGCCCATGAAACCCCTTATCGCCCTGATCAGCGCTGCCAGTCTGCTGGCGGCCACCGCCGTTCTGGCTCGTGACCTGTCTGTCGACGAGGCCCGGCAACTGCATGAGGCCGGTGCTGTTTTATCGATCGAGGCCCTCAGCGCTGCCGCGCTCGCCCAGCACCCTGGCGGGGCGTTGGAGGATCAGGAGTTGGAAGAAGAATACGGCCGCTACGTTTACCAAGCGGAAATCCGCGATCAGAATGGCGGGCAATGGGACCTCGAGCTCGATGCGCGCACTGGGCAGGTCCTTAAAAATCATCGGGATGACTGACAGGACACCCCATGAATCGATTGATACCCAGCGCTGCACTCTGTGCAGCGCTGTTGCTGGCGCTGGCCGGTACCAGCAGCGCGCGTGACCTTGATCAGGACGAGGCGCTGAGACTGCGTCGCGACGGCCTCATACTGCCCCTCGACCAACTGATGCGCCCGGCGCTGCAACGTTACCCCGGTGCGACGCTGCTGGAGGCCGAACTGGAAGAGGAAGACGACGTGCTGGTGTATGAAGTAGAGCTGCTGACGCCGCAAGGTATCGTCCGCGAGTTGGAGCTCGATGCCCGTGATGGGCGGATTCTCAAGGACGAGGTGGATGACTGATGCGTCTGTTGCTGGTTGAAGACCATGTGCCCCTGGCCGATGAACTGATGGACGCGCTCAAGCGCCAGGGCTATGCGGTGGACTGGCTCGCCGATGGCCGCGATGCCGCGCACCAGGGCGCCAGTGAGCCTTATGACCTGATCATTCTCGATCTCGGTCTGCCGGGTAAACCAGGCCTTGAGGTGCTGCGTGACTGGCGTGCCGATGGCCTGGTCACGCCGGTACTGATTCTCACGGCGCGCGGCTCCTGGGCCGAGCGCATCGAAGGCCTGAAGGTCGGGGCCGATGATTACCTGACCAAGCCCTTTCATCCGGAAGAGTTGCAGCTGCGTATTCAGGCACTGTTGCGCCGTGCGCGCGGCCTGGCCAATCAGCCGCAGCTGGAGGCCGCGGGCTTACAGCTGGATGAGAGTCGCCAATGTGTGAGCCGTAACGGTGAGGTCATCGAGCTGACCAGCGCCGAATTTCGTCTGTTGCGCTACTTCATGCTGCATGCCGGGCAGTTGCTGTCCAAAAGCCACCTGGCCGAGCACCTGTATGACGGCGAAAGCGAGCGCGACTCCAATGTGATCGAAGTGCACGTCAACCACCTGCGGCGCAAGCTGGGCCGCAGTGTGATCGAAACTCGCCGCGGCCAGGGTTACCGCTTTACCGGTGATGCCGGGTGAGGTCGATTCAGCAGCGGCTCAGTCTGGGCCTGGTCAGTGTGCTGCTGATCGTGGGTCTGGTGCTGATGCAGACCAGTGTCTGGCTGTTCGATCACAGCCTGCGCAGCTACCTGCGTGCAGGTCTCAAGGATGAGGCCGAGTCGCTGCTGATCGCGCTGGTACGAGGCCCTCAGGGCTTGCAGTTGGATGAACAGCGCCTCAGCGCCGCGTTCCAGCGGCCGTATTCGGGGCTGTATTTCCGTATCGACCTGCCCGATGTCACCTGGCGCTCTCGCTCGCTGTGGGATCGGCAGTTGGAAATGGCCGCGCAACCCGGTTTGCAGGCCGAGCTAGGCGACGGCCCCCAGGGGCAGTTGTTGCTGACTTACCGTGCCGATTACCAGCGTTTTGGCCAACAGCTGAGTATTCATGTGGCCCGCGACTACACCCCGGTGCTGCAAAGCTTTCGCCGGGTCGAGCGGGTCGGACTGGGACTGGGTGTCGGTGCGCTGGTGCTGATCCTGCTGCTGCAGCGGGTCACGGTAAACCGCGCGTTGCGACCCCTGGAAAAGGTCCGCCTGCAGATTGCCCAGTTGCAGCAGGGGCAACGCAGCGAGCTGGATCGCGACGTTCCGCAGGAACTTGAACCTCTGGTGGCCCAGGTCAATCACCTGCTCACGCACACCGAGGACACCCTCAAGCGCTCACGCAATGCTTTGGGCAACCTTGGCCATGCCCTGAAAACGCCCCTGGCCGTGTTGGTCAGCCTGGCTGATCGCGCGGACATTCGCCGTGACCCGGCGCTGCATCGCACCCTGGTCGAGCAACTGGAGCAAATCGAGCAACGTCTGACCCGCGAACTGGGCCGTGCTCGGCTGGCCGGGGAAGCCTTACCGGGTGCGCACTTCGACTGCGCCGAAGAACTGCCTGGGCTGGTCGCAACCCTGGCGATGATCCATGACGATGGTGTGCAACTGACCTGGCAGGCTGAGCCTGGGTTGCGCTTGCCATGGGACCGCGAAGACCTGCTGGAGCTGCTGGGCAACCTGCTGGATAACGCCTGCAAATGGGCTGATAGCGAGGTTGCTCTGAGTATTACGCGCACGCCACAAGGCTTCGTGCTCAAAGTCGAAGACGATGGCCCGGGTATCGAAGCCGAACGCCGTGATGCCGTGCTCAGTCGAGGAACGCGCCTCGATGAGCAGGTGGCCGGGCACGGCCTGGGGCTGGGTATCGTGCGCGATATTGTGGAGGCCTGGTCAGGCCGCCTGAGTCTGGATGACAGCCCGCTGGGCGGGCTGTGTGTGGAGGTTGTGCTGCCGCCAAGGCCGCACTAGCAGGCACTCGGTTGTCAGTGGTGCGCATGGCGCACCCTACACAGCCTCTAGCCATCACATGCCGTTGGTAAAGGCCGGGTTACCCATGTCAATGGCAGCACGCACGGGCTTCAGCGCGCTTGCGTACCTGACCAGAATATCCAGGGTGTAGTCGATACGCGCCAGCAGGCGCTGCTCGTCTTCGGCCGGCGTCGTGGTGCCATTGAGCATCTTCTCGACATTGCGCACGATCAGGTGCTCGGGCAGGTAGCACAGACGGCAGTTCTTGTAGCTCGAGGCGCGCAGTTCGGTGATCGGCGAGCCACCGCCAATTCCCGAAGAAACCCCGACCAGTAGACCGGGCTTGTGCGCCAGCTCCGCCTTGCTGGCATAAATGAAGAAGTTCTTGATCGCCGGGCAGGCCATGCCGTTCCACTCGGGGGCAATCACGATGACGCCGTCGGCGGCTTGCAACTGCTGGCGGTAAAGGTCCCAAGGGCCGGCATCTTCACCCGGCCACAGGGGCAGGGGAGCCATCCCTAAGTCGATGACCTGACTGTTGGCGGCGTTGGTGTGACCCAACTGCTCCAGGCGCTGGCGCAGGTAGCGGGCGACTTTGCCCGACTGGCTGTTGTTGCGGCTGGAGCCGGCGATGATGGCGATATTGAGCATAGGAGTGCCTCTTGAGGAAAGTGCCAGAGTAGGACGCAGACGCGCCTGCGGGCAAGCTTCGACCCGCGTGCGCGTTGGTCTGGTGATTGCGCTTCTGCCAGGGCGAATGGCACGGCGTTTTGACAGGGCAGGACGCATCCGGCAGAGTACGCCGCTTTTTCGCCCAGCCACGGCGTGCAGGGCACTGAGCGGGAGCGCAAGCTAGATGAACGCAGTAATCGCAGCGGTCGGCATCATGCTGGTCCTCAGTCTGTGCCGTGTGCACGTGGTAGTGGCGCTGATTATCGGTGCACTGGCCGGTGGTCTGATCGGCGGCTTGGGCGTGCAGGGTACCCTGAGTGCTTTCAATGGCGGGCTCGGTGGTGGCGCCACCGTTGCGCTGTCCTATGCGCTGCTGGGGGCCTTTGCCGTGGCCATTGCCAAGTCCGGCCTGGCCCACGCCCTGGCGGACAAGGTGCTGGCCCTGGTTGGCCAGCAAGACCGTGAAGGCGCAGGGGCCCTGAAATGGCTGTTGATCGCCCTGCTGCTGAGCGTCGCCATTGCTTCGCAGAATATTCTGCCCATCCATATCGCCTTTATCCCGCTGCTGGTGCCGCCGCTGCTGTATGTGCTGAGCAAGCTGCAGTTGGATCGGCGGCTAATCGCCTGCGTGCTGACGTTCGGCCTGATTACCCCCTATATGTTTCTGCCCGTGGGCTTTGGCGGCATCTTCCTCAATGAGATTCTGCTGGCCAATGTGGCCAAGGCTGGAGTGGATATCAGCGGCGTGAACATCCTCGATGCCATGCTGATTCCTGCTTTGGGCATGGTCTTTGGCCTGCTGGTGGCAGTGTTGTTCAGCTACCGCGGCAAGCGCAGTTATGACCTGGCGCGGATCGAGCAGCGTGAACGCCTGGCCACCGATTACAATGGCCTCAGCCTGCTGGTGGCGGGCGTGGCGATTGCCGCGGCCTTTGCCATTCAGTTGTGGCTGGACTCCATGATCATCGGTGCACTGGTCGGTTTCGTGATCTTTTCCGTATCGGGTGTGGTGCGCTGGAAAGAAGCGGACGGTCTGTTCACCGAAGGCATGAAGATGATGGCCATGATCGGCTTCATCATGATTGCCGCGGCGGGTTTTGCCGAGGTGATGAAGGCCACGGGTGAGGTACAGACCCTGGTCGACGGGGCGGCCGGGCTGATCGGCCACAACAAGGCAATCGGTGCCTTGCTGATGTTGCTGGTCGGCCTGCTGGTGACCATGGGGATCGGCTCGTCGTTTTCCACCGTGCCGATCATTGCCGCGATCTTCGTGCCGCTGGGCCTGCAGTTGGGCTTCAGCCCGCTGGCTATCGTCAGTATCGTCGGGACGGCAGGTGCCTTGGGCGATGCCGGCTCACCGGCATCGGATTCGACCCTGGGCCCGACCGCTGGCCTCAACGCCGACGGCCAGCACAACCATATTTGGGACAGCGTTGTGCCGACATTCCTGCATTACAACCTGCCGCTGTTGGCGTTCGGTTGGCTCGCCGCGATGGTGCTGTAATCTCGCTGACCTGGCGGCCGGGCAAAATATGTGCTTAACCCTAGAGCGGGGCTGCCGATAACTCGGTAGTCCCGTTTGATTTATAGCCGTACAGGAATAATAAAAATGCGCCTAACCCTGAAAAGCAAAGTCATGTTGCTGGCCTTGCTGCCAGTAATACTGTTCGCCCTGATCCTCAGTGGCGCTGCCGCGAATGTACTGCGCGGCCTGGCGGCCGAGGAGGTACACGACACCCGAGAGCGACTGATTGAAGGCAAACGGGTTGAGCTAGAAAACTACATCAAGATCGCCCTGGACTCTGTGCAGGCGCTTTACAGCGCTTCGGCCGAGGGCGACATGGACAGTCGTGCGCAAGCGATTGCCGTGCTGTCGAAGATCAAGTTTGGCCAGGACGGCTACTTCTTCGGCCACGACTCCAATGTGGTGCGGCTGTTCCGTAGCGACAGCCCGGTGGATGTCGGCAAAAGCCTCATCGATCGTCGCGATCCCAACGGGGTCTACACCAACCGCGAGTTGGTCAATGTCGCGAAGAACGGCACCTACTACGTCAACTATTCCTCGCCGCTGCCGACCGACGACACGGTCATGGTGCCCAAGCTCGCGTACAGCTACTACCTGCCTAAATGGGACATGGCCGTCGGCACGGCGCTGAACCTCGACGGCGTTGAGGCGCAGGTAGCCGAGGTTCAGGTGGCCATCGATGAGCGCATCAACACCATCCTGACCAGCATCCTGATAATTGCCGTGGTGCTGCTGCTGGTGTTTGCCGTAGCCGGTTATGTATTGAGCAATGCCTTCCTGCGGCCTCTGCAGCACATCAAGAACAACCTCGATGACATCGCTGCCGGCGAAGGTGACCTGACTCGTCGTCTACCGGTTGACGGTAATGATGAACTCAGCGAACTGGCGGGTTCGTTCAACCGTTTTGTCGAGAAGATTCATGGTCTGGTCCGGCAGATTGCCGAAATGACCGGTCAATTGACCGATCTGGTCGGCCAGGTGACCGCGCAAACCGAACGCTCCAACGTCGCCATGGGGCGCCAGCGTCACGAAACCGATCAGGTGGCTACGGCAATCAACGAGATGTCGGCGGCTGCCCAGGAAGTGGCACAAAGCGCTCAGGGCGCCGCCGAAGCTGCCCGCAAAACTGATGAGGAAGGGCAGGCAGCCAAGCGTGTGGTCGACGGTAGTATCGAGCGTATTCATGCTCTGGTCGAAGATATCCGCAGCAGCGGGGTGTCGCTCGACAGCCTGCAGCAAGACGTGAGCAGTATTGTCAGTGTGCTGGATGTGATTCGCTCGATTGCCGAGCAAACCAACCTGTTGGCGCTCAACGCTGCTATCGAGGCGGCACGGGCTGGTGAGGCTGGGCGCGGTTTTGCCGTGGTTGCCGATGAGGTGCGGGCCCTGGCCAGCCGCACTCAGCAAAGCACCCAGGAAATCCAGGGCATGATCGACCGTCTGCAAAAGGGCACGCAGCAATCAGTCAGCGCCATGCGCCAATCCAGCGATGCAGGTGAGTTGACCAGCGAGCAGGCCAACCGCGCGGGTGCCTCGCTCGATACCATCGCCCAACTGATCACCACCATCAATGCGATGAACGCACAGATCGCCAGCGCTGCCGAAGAGCAGACGGCGGTGGCCGAGGAAATCAATCGCAGCGTCCACCAGATCGCTGTCGCCGTCGACAGTGTGGCCGATGAAACCGAACAGGGTGCGCAGACTGCGCGGAGTCTCGCCAACCTCGGCGAGCGCTTGGGCACCCTGGTGCGCCAGTTCCGTATCTGAGCCTTGTCGTGGCGGCGCACGCGCGCCGCCACATCAGGCAAAAACAACTGGCACTTTGCTCATGCCGTGGCGGACTAAGCTGCACACGTCCCTGCCTGCGGTTCAGTTATGCCCTCTACGACTCTCGAACATAAAACTTTTCTATTGCTGCTGATCGGCGTGACCATCGCCTTTGGCTGGCTACTCCTGCCGTTCTATGGCGCAGTGTTCTGGGCGGTGGTCCTGGCGGTCGTGTTCAACCCGCTGCAGCGCCGGTTGGCGCGGCGTACCGGTGGGCGCGGCAACCTTTCGGCGCTGATTACCCTGGTCATCTGCCTGCTGTTCGCGGTACTGCCGACCATTGCCATCATCACCATGCTGGTCGAGGAGGGCACCAGCTTGTATCAGCGTATCGAGTCTGGCGAGTTGGATATCGGCGCGGGCGTGGAGCAGGTCAAGGCTGCGCTACCCGCGAGTATCCAGGCTCAGCTGAGTCGGGTTGGCCTGGATGATTCGGAGGGGCTGCGCGAGCGGATTTCCAACGGCGCCATGCAAGGCAGCCAGTTTCTGGCGACCAAGCTGTTCGCCATTGGCCAGGGCACCTTTCAGTTCGTTATCGGCTTTTTCGTCATGCTCTACCTGCTGTTCTTCTTTCTGCGTGACGGCCAGGCCCTGGCCCGTCAATTGCGCATGGTGGCGCCATTGGGCGAGAACCAGAAGCGTCGATTGCAGATCAAGTTCACCCGTGTCGTACGCGCCACGGTCAAGGGCAATATTGTTGTTGCTGCGGTACAGGGCGCCCTCGGCGGGATCATCTTCTGGGTGCTGGATATCCCCAGTGCGCTGCTGTGCGGGGTGTTGATGGCCTTTCTCTCCTTGCTGCCGGCGGTAGGCGCCGGGCTGGTCTGGGGGCCGTTTGCGCTGTACATGCTGCTCAATGGTCAGGTGTGGCAGGGCGTGGTCCTGACTGCGTTTGGCGTGCTGGTGATCGGCCTGGTCGATAACATCCTGCGGCCGATTCTGGTGGGCAAGGACACGCGCATGCCGGACTACCTGGTACTGATCTCCACGCTTGGCGGGCTGTCGCTGTTCGGCCTCAACGGCTTTGTCATCGGGCCGCTGATCGCCGCCCTGTTCCTGTCGAGCTGGAACCTGTTCAGCAGTGAGAAGAAGACCGTGCGCCTGCCGGATTGATGAACAGTGGATGAAAAAAAGCCGGCATAGCGCCGGCTTTTGTCTGCCTGTTGACTTAGAACGCTGCAAGCCCAGCCTGCTGCACCAACTCCAGCAGCGGCTGCGGGTAGACGCCGAGGGCGAAGGCCAGCAGGGCGATCAGCAGCAGCACAATACCGCCAGCGCGCTGGCCCCAGTTGAACGGCGCGTCGTGGCGGCGCAGGTTGGGTTCGGAGAGAAACAGGGTGACTACCACACGCAGGTAGTAGAACACTGCAATCGCGCTGCCCAGCACCAATGCCCCCAGCAGCCACCACAGCTGCGCCTGGACCCCGGCGGCGATCACATAGAACTTGCCGATAAAGCCTGCAGTGAGCGGAATACCGGCCAGGGACAGCATCATCACTGTCAGCACGGCGGTCAGGTACGGGCGACGCCAGAACAGGCCACGGTACTCGTAGAGCGCATCGCAGTCGCGGCCCTTGTAAGGCGTGGACATCAGGGTGATCACACCGAACGCGCCAAGGCTGGTCAGCACGTAAGTTGCCAGGTATACGCCAATGGCTTCGACTGCCAGGCCCTTGCTGGCCACCAGGGCGATCAGCAGATAACCGAAGTGGGCGATGGAGGAGTAACCGAGCAGGCGCTTGAGGTTGCTTTGCAGCAGCGCCAGCAGGTTGCCGAACAGAATCGAGGCGATGGCGATCACGGTCAGCAGCTCGTTCAGCCAGCCACCGGCCATCGCTGGTGATATCTGGTACAGACGCAGCAGTACGGCGAACACCGCGACCTTGCTGGCGGTGGCGAGAAAGGCCGCGACCGGCGCGGGGGCGCCTTCGTAGACGTCCGGGGTCCACAGGTGGAAGGGTACCAGCGACAGTTTGAAGGCCAGGCCGACGAGCATCATGCCGATGCCGATCTGCACCAGCAGGCCGCTGCCATTGGCCGCCAGGCTGGCACCGATCTGGGCAAAGCCCAGGCTGCCGGACTCGGCATACAACAGCGCCATGCCGAACAGCAGGAAGGCACTGCCGGCCGCCGACAGCACCATGTATTTGATGCCGGCTTCCAGCGAGCGCTTGTTGAAGAAGGCGTAGGCCACCAGGCCATACACCGGTACCGAAAGTAGCTCCAGGCCGATAAACAGACCCGCCAGGTGCTGAGCACTGACCAACACCAGACCGCCCGCGGCTGACAGCAGCATCAGCAGGTACAGCTCTTCGCGGTTGCCGGGGTAGCCTTTCTTCTCGCTGGTGCTGCTGTCGACAGTGGCTTCGCCGAGGTAGGCATGGCTCAGGGTCACACAGGCCAGGGTCGCCACCAGCACCAGGGCCATGTAAAACGCCGCGAAATGATCCACTGCCAGCAACGGCGTGACCTGCAACGGCAGAACTTCAAGAGTCGGGATCAGCGACAGCAGCGCCAGGTTGAGGCCGATCACCGAGAGCACGAAGGTCAGGGTGTGGTTGCGCTTCCAGGCGATGGCCAGCATCACCACAATGGCGGTGGCGCTGGTCACCAGCAGGGGCAGCAGGGCGATAAGGTGGTCCAGGGTAAAGGGCATATCACTGCTTTCCATTACAGGCTACCGCGCTGGGCAAGTTGATCGAGGGCTGTGCCCAGCCATTGCTGCACGCCTTGCATGCTGGCGGCAGAGGTGTCGAGAACCGGTTGTGGGTAGACGCCGAGCAGAATCAGCAGCACTGCCAACAGCAGCACCATACCGAGTTCACGCGGCGCCAGGCCAGGCAGGGCAGCATCGCTGCGGGCCGGGCCGAAGAACGCCCGGTGAATCATGATCAGCGCGTACACCGAGCCCAGCACCAGGCCGCTGGTGGCCAGCACGGTGATCCAGGGCGCAGCAGGGAAGCTGCCCAGCAGAATCAGGAACTCACCGACGAAGTTACCGGTACCCGGCAGGCCCAGCGCCGCAGCGGCGAAGAACAGGCACAGTGCCGGCAGCCAGGGCATGCGTCCCCAGATACCACCCATTTCCCGCAGGTCACGGGTGTGCAGGCGTTCGTACAGCTGGCCGCAGAGGATAAACAGCGCCGCAGCCGAGAGGCCGTGGGCGAGCATCTGCACCACGGCACCCTGCAGGGCGATCTGGCTGCCGGAGTAGATGGCGATCAGCACAAAGCCCATGTGCGAGACGCTGGAGTAGGCGATCAGGCGTTTGATATCGGTCTGGGCGAACGACAGCAGCGCGCCGTAGACGATGGCAAACACACCCAGGCCCATGGCGATAGGTGCGAAGGCCGCCGAGGCGTCCGGGAACAGCGGCAGTGCGAAGCGCATCAGGCCATAAGCAGCGGTTTTCAGCAGAATACCGGCAAGGTCGACGGAGCCGGCAGTCGGCGCCTGGGCGTGGGCGTCCGGCAGCCAGGAGTGCAGAGGCACCACCGGGAACTTGACCGCGAAGGCGATAAAAAAGCCGAGCATCAGCAGGTATTCGGTGCCGGCGGAGAGTTCGGTCTTGAGCAGGTCGGCGTAGTTGAAGGTCAGCACGCCAGTCTGGTCGAAGTGCACGAACACCAGGGCGAGAATCGCCACCAGCATGATCAGGCCGCTGGCCTGGGTGTAGATAAAGAACTTGGTCGCCGCGGTGATGCGGGTTTTACCGGCGCTGCCGCTATGGCCCCAGAGTGCGATGAGGAAATACATCGGCACCAGCATCATTTCCCAGAAGAAAAAGAACAGGAACAGGTCGATGGCCAGGAACACGCCGACTACTCCACCGAGAATCCACATCAGGTTGAGGTGGAAGAAGCCGACCCGCTGTTTGATCTCATTCCACGAGCAAAGCACCGAGAGCACGCCGAGTAGGCCGGTGAGTGTCACCATCAGCACCGACAGACCGTCGAGCGCCAGGTGCACGCTGATGCCGAAGCGCTCGATCCAGCTGACCTGAAATTCGTAGGCCCACAACGGATCTGCGCCAGGCGCCGGGGCGCGGCTGAAGTCGGCCGTCAGCCACAGCAGCAGGCTCAGGCCGAACAGCGCGAGCATGGTCAGCAGGGCGATCCAGCGCGGCAGCAAGGGGCCGAAGCGCTCGCCGAGCCAGCACAGCAGGCCGCCGATAAAGGGAATCAGGATTAGCCAAGGCAGAATCATGATGTACGGGGTTCCTTTGGCAAATTGGGCATAGTCGGTTCAGACCAGCAGGACAATGGCGAGCAGCAGCACCGCGCCGCCGACCAGCGACAGGGCATAGCCGCGCACCTGGCCGGTTTCGCTGCGGCTGAGCAGGGCATGGCCCGCGCGGGTCAGGCGCGGAATCACGCCAATCGCGCCGTCGATGGGGTCATGGGCCAGCAGGCGGGTCGCCAGCAGGTAGGGCCTGATGAAAATCCGTTCGTACAGCCAGTCGAAGCCCCAGGCGGCGAACCACCAGGCACTGAGCAGGCGCCCCGGCGCGCTGGCGGCAATGGTATTAACCAACTGACGGCGGCCGAGAAACAGCAGGGCGGCGAGGATAATGCCAGCCAGGGCGATGGCGCCGGAGGCAATTTCCAGGCTGTGTTTGGCCTCACCACCGGCATGCCCGACGCTCTGCGGCAGCACGCCGGCCAGAGGCGGGGTGATCAGTGCGCCGATAAAGGTCGAGAGCACGATCAGCGTGCCCAGCGGCAGCCAATGCGCCACGCCATGACCGGCATGGGCTTCGGTCTGCTGCTCGCCATGGAAGGCGATAAAGATCAGGCGGAAGGTGTACAGCGAAGTGAGGAAGGCGCCCGCCAGGCCCGCGTACAGCAAGCCACTGTGGCCGCTGGCGAAGGCTTCCCAGAGGATCTCATCCTTGGAGTAGAAGCCTGCGGTAATCAGCGGCAGTGCCGCCAGAGCCGCGCCGCCGACGATAAAGCTGGCGTAGGCCAGAGGCAGTTTCTTCCACAGACCGCCCATTTTGAAGATGTTCTGCTCATGGTGGCAGGCGTTGATCACCGCGCCCGAGGCGAGGAACAGCAGCGCTTTGAAGAACGCGTGGGTCATCAGGTGGAAGATCGCCGCATCCCAGGCGCCGACGCCCAGGGCGAGGAACATGTAGCCGATCTGGCTCATGGTCGAGTAGGCGAGGATGCGCTTGATATCGGTTTGCACCAGGGCGGCAAAGCCAGCCAGCACCAGGGTCACGGCACCGACGACGCCGACCAGCTGGAGAATCTCCGGGGTCAGGATAAACAGGCCGTGGGTCCGCGCGATCAGGTAGACGCCGGCGGTGACCATGGTCGCCGCGTGGATCAGCGCCGAAACGGGCGTCGGGCCGGCCATGGCGTCGGCCAGCCAGGTCTGCAGCGGCAACTGGGCCGACTTGCCCACCGCGCCACCGAGCAGCATCAGGGTGGCGATCCACAACCAGCTATCGCCTTCCACGTATTTCTGCGGCGCCAGCAGCATCAGCTCCTGAATATTCAGGGTGCCCAGGTGCAGGAACAGGATAAACAGGCCGATGGCCATAAACACGTCGCCGATCCGGGTGACGATAAACGCCTTGAGCGCTGCGTTACCGTTGGCGCGGTGGCTGTAGTAGAAGCCGATCAGCAGGTAGGAGCACAGGCCCACACCTTCCCAGCCGAAGTACAGCATCAGCAGGTTATCGCCCAGTACCAGCAGCAACATGCTGAAGATAAACAGGTTGGTGTAGGCGAAGAAACGCGAGTAGCCCGCCTCACCGCGCATGTACCAACTGGCGAACAGGTGGATAAGAAAGCCCACGCCGGTGACCACGCCGAGCATGGTCACCGACAAGCCATCGAGGTACAGGGTGAAGCTGGGGGTGAAGCCGCCCACGCTCATCCACTGCCAGAGAAACTGGGTGTACACGCCGCCGGGTGGTGGTGCCAGGTTGAATTGCAGGATCACCCAGGCCGCCGTGAGAGCGGACAGGCCGACCGAGCCGACACCGATCAGCGCCGCGCTGTTTTCCGCCAGGCGCCCACGGGAGAACGCCAGAATAAACCAGCCGAGCAGGGGGAACAGGCAGGTAAGGATCAGAAGGTTCATCCGCGCATCTCGCTGGCAGCGTCGATATCCAGGGTGTTGAAGCGGCGATACAGCTGCAGCAGGATCGCCAGGCCGATACTCGCTTCAGCAGCCGCCAGGGTGATCACCAGGATAAACATCACCTGGCCATCGGCGGTGCCCCAGCGCGCGCCAGCAACAACAAAGGCCAGGGCCGCGGCGTTCATCATCACTTCCAGGCTCATCAGCACGAACAGAATGTTGCGCCGCACCATCAGTCCGACCAGGCCCAGGCTGAACAGCACGGCAGCCAGGGCCAGGCCATGCTCCATGGGAATTGTGCTCATGGCGTGATCTCCTTGGCTTCGTGGCGGCCCAGGTGGTAAGCCGCGACCAGCGCGGCGAGCAGCAGCATGGAGGCCAGCTCCACGGCCAGCAGGTAGGGGCCGAACAGGCTGATGCCCACGGCTTTGGCGTCCACCGTCTCGGCGCCGATCATGGCGCCACTGGGGGCGACGAACAGCACATAGAGCAACTGGCCCAGCAGCAGGGCGCTAAGCAGCGCCGGGCCGATCCAGATGCGCGGCGTCAGCCATTTCTGCTCCTGTTCGCTGGCCGATGGCCCGAGGTTCAGCATCATCACCACGAAGACGAACAGCACCATGATGGCGCCGGCGTAGACGATGATTTCCAGGGCGCCGGCAAAGGGCGCGCCGAGGCTGAAGAACACCATCGCCACCGCGAGCAGGGAAATGATCAGGTACAGCAGCGCGTGTACCGGGTTGGTGTGGGTGATGACTCGCAAGGTGGCCATCACGGCCACCCCGGCGGCAAAGTAGAAAGCGAATTCCACAAGCGTCTCCTTAGGGCAGCAGGCTCTTCACGTTGATCGGCTCGGCCTCGTTCTGCGCGGCGCCCTTGGGCTTGCCGGCAATGGCCATCCCGGCCACGCGGTAGAAGTTGTAGTCCGGGTTCTTGCCTGGACCGGAGATCAGCAAGTCGTGCTTCTCGTAGACCAGGTCCTGGCGTTTGTACTCGCCCATCTCGAAATCCGGGGTGAGCTGGATCGCTGTGGTCGGGCAGGCTTCCTCGCACAGGCCGCAGAAGATGCAGCGCGAGAAGTTGATGCGGAAAAACTCCGGGTACCAGCGGCCGTCGTCGGTCTCGGCCTTTTGCAGGGCGATGCAGCCCACCGGGCATGCCACCGCACAGAGGTTGCAGGCGACGCAGCGCTCTTCACCATCGGGGTCACGGGTCAGGACGATGCGCCCGCGGTAACGCGGTGGCAGGTACACGGCTTCTTCGGGGTACTGCAGGGTGTCGCGCTTGCGAAAGGTATGACTGAACACCATCACCAGGCTGCGCAGCTGGGTGAAGGTGCCGGTCACGACGTTCTTGATGTAGTTGAACATGGCGTTTCTCCTTACTGCGTGGCCAGCACGACAGCGCCGGTCACCAGCAGGTTGATCAGGGTCAGCGGCAGGCAGAACTTCCAGCTGAAGGCCATCACCTGGTCATAGCGCGGGCGCGGAATGGAGGCGCGCAGCAGGATGAACAGCATGATGAAAAAGCAGGTCTTGAGCGCGAACCAGAAGAATGGAATCTGCGGCAGCAGGCCGAACGGGCCGTGCCAACCGCCGAAGAACAGCGTGACCAGCAGCGCCGACACGGTGACGATGGCGATGTATTCGCCGACGAAGAACATGCCCCATTTCATCCCCGCGTATTCGATGTGGTAACCATCGGCCAGCTCCTGCTCGGCCTCGGGCTGGTCGAACGGGTGACGGTGGGTCACGGCGACTGCAGCGATAAAGAAGGTACAGAAGCCAAAGAACTGCGGAATGATGAACCACAGGTTCTGCGCCTGGTAATCGACGATGTCGCGCATGTTGAACGAGCCAACCTGGGCCACCACGCCCATCAGCGCCAGGGCCAGGAACACCTCGTAGGACACCGTTTGCGCCGATGCGCGCAGGGCGCCGAGCAGGGCGAACTTGTTGTTGCTGGCCCAGCCGGCGAACAGCACGGCGTACACCGACAAACCGGCCATGGCGAAGAAGAACAGGATGCCGATGTTCAGATCCGCCACGCCCCAGTTCGGGGTGATCGGGATGATCACAAAGGCGATCAGCATTGCGCTCATGGCGATCACCGGCGCCAGGGTGAAGATCACCCGGTCGGCGAACGGCGGGTTCCAGTCTTCCTTGAAGAACATCTTGATCATGTCGGCGGCGATCTGAAACATGCCGAACGGGCCCACCCGGTTCGGCCCGTAACGGTCTTGCCAGAGGCCCAGCAAGCGCCGTTCGACAAAGCTCAGCAGGGCGCCGGTGATCACCACCACCAGGAGGATCACCACGGCCTTGAATACGGCCGTGATAATGGCCAGCAGTTCCGGGGTCAGCCAGCTCATGGCGCCACCTCCTGCAATGTGCTGACCGTGCTGGCGGCGTTGAGCGGTGGGATGCCGGGCAAACCAACCGGCAAGCCGACCAGGCCAACAGGCAGGTCATCACGAACCTGCAGGGGTAGGGTTACGGGCTGGCCGTTCAGGCTCAGGTGCAGCAGTGCGCCGTCCACCAGGCCCAGACGCTCGGCTTCGACACGGGCCAGGGCCACGTAAGATGCCGGGATGCGCGCCTGAATCGGGGTGGCCAGGGCGCTGGTTTCTTCACTGCCGAACAGGTGATGCAGCGGCACGGCCTGCCAGGTGCCACGCGCCGGATTGAATGCGGCGGTTACCGGGAACCAGGGCAGCGCCTGGCCGGCGGCTTCGATCAGACGGATGCCCGGATCGCCGGCGCGCAGGTGGCCGCCGACTTCGTCCTGGAACTTGTTCCAGGCCTGGGGCGAGTTCCAGCCCGGCGACCAGGCGAAGGGGATCTGCTGGCGCGGTTCGACACTGCCGGAATAGCCTTCCATGGAGAAGGCGAACGCCGTATCCGCATCCTGTGGCTGACGCGGCTCGTGCACGCTGATATTGGCGCGCATCGAGGTGCGGCCGCTGTAGCGGTGCGGTTCGCGGGCCAGCTTCAGGCCCTTGATGCGGAACGCGGCGCTCGGTGCGGCTTCACCAATGCGCGCCAGCAGTGGGTTGCTGGCGGCGACGGCGGCGGTGACGGCATCCAGCTGGGTCCAGTCGACCGGCTTGCCGAGCAGGGTGCTGTGCAGGGCGTGCAGCCAGCGCCAGCCCTCGCGGATCAGGTTATCGGCGGCGTAGTAGCTTGGCTCGAATACCTGGAAGAAGCGCTGGGCACGGCCTTCGGCGCTGACCAGGGTGCCGTCGCCTTCGGCGAAGCTGGCCACGGGCAGCAGCAGGTGGGCTTTTTCGCTGGTGGCGGTGTGCTGGTGGTCGGCGACGATCACGACTTTGGCGGCGGCCAGGGCGGCATCCACACGGGCAGCATCGGCGCGGCGATAGAGGTCATTCTCCAGCACCACCAGGGCATCGGCGCTGCCATTACTCAGGGCGTCCAGAGCGGCGTCGAGGCTGTCACCACCGAGCAGGGTCAGGCCCATGCTGTTGGCTTCCGGCACCACCAGGCTGAGGCTGCCGCGCTTGTTGCGGTTGTGCAGGGCGCTGGCGATATTCGCCGCCGCCTCGACCAGCGCTGTGCTACCCAGGGAGGCGCCAGCCACCAGCAGCGGGCGTTCGGCCTGCAGCAGTGCTTCGGCCACGCGGGCTGCCCAGGCTTGGCTCTCTTCATCCAGCCCATCAACAGCAGGCGCTTGCGGGTCGATGGCGTGGGCCACGGCAAAGCCAAGGCGCGCCAGGTCCGCAGGCGCGGCCTGGACGCATTCCTGGGCGATATCGTCCAGGCGCGTTTCAGCCACGCTGGCAATAAACAGCGGGTGCAGGGCGTGCTGGGCAACATTCTGCACGGCTGCTACATGCCATTCGGGGATCTTCATGCCCGCGGCGACTTCGCTAGCTTTGCCACGCACTGCCTGGCGCAGGGCCAGGGCCAGGCGCGCGGCGGTCTGGGTCAGGTCTTCGCCGAGCACCAGAATCGCGTCGTGGCTCTCCACCTCGCGCAGGGTTGGCACCGGCAGCGGGCCGTCGAGCAACACCTTGCGAATCAGCTGCAGCACCTGCAGCTCGCCCGCAGCAATACCGCTGTAGAAGTGCTCGGCGCCGACCAGCTCGCGCAGGGCGAAGTTGCTTTCCAGGCTGGCACGGGGTGAGCCGATGCCGATCACCCGGCGGTTTTTCAGTAGCGCGGCGGCCTGGTCCAGGGCCGAGTCCAGGCTCATCTTCATCTTGCTCAGCTGCATGATCGGCTGGCGCGGACGGTCCTTGCGGTTGACGTGGCCATAGCCAAAGCGGCCCCGGTCGCAGAGGAAATACTGGTTCACGTCACCGTTGAAGCGGTTCTCGATGCGGCGGATTTCGCCGTAGCGCTCGCCGGGGCTGATGTTGCAGCCCGAGGCGCAGCCATGGCAGATGCTCGGGGCGAACTGCATGTCCCACTTGCGGTTGTAGCGCTCGGAGTGGGTCTTGTCGGTGAACACGCCGGTCGGGCAGACCTCGACCAGGTTGCCGGCGAACTCGCTCTCCAGGGTGCCGTCTTCGACCCGGCCGAAATACACGTTGTCGTGGGCGCCGAACACGCCGAGGTCGGTGCCGCCGGCGTAGTCCTTGTAGTAGCGCACGCAGCGGTAGCAGGCGATGCAACGGTTCATCTCGTGGGCGATGAAGGGGCCGAGTTCCTGGTTCTGGTGGGTGCGTTTGCTGAAGCGGTAGCGCCGGGTGTTGTGCCCGGTCATCACCGTCATGTCCTGCAGGTGGCAGTGACCGCCTTCCTCGCACACCGGGCAGTCGTGGGGGTGGTTGGTCATCAGCCATTCGACGACGCTGGCGCGAAACTGCTTGGCCTCTTCGTCGTCGATGGAAATCCAGGTGTTGTCGGTGGCCGGGGTCATGCAGGACATGACCAGGCGCCCGCGGGTGTCGTTTTCGTCGCTGTACTGCTTGACCGCGCACTGGCGGCAGGCGCCGACGCTACCGAGCGCCGGGTGCCAGCAGAAATAGGGTATGTCGAGGCCGAGGGACAGACAGGCCTGCAAGAGGTTGTCTGCGCCGTCGACTTCGAGGTCTTTGCCGTCTACGTGGATAGTGGCCATGGTCGAGTGTCTTCTTACCCGCCTAAGCGGGCCTGGCTAATGGGAAACACGGTGCTGCGGGGCCACGCGGGCGGCCGCCGTAGCGAAACTTGTTACGCGGGGACGAATTGCCCCGTCGTCGCGGCCTGGCTCGGGTCGGCTACGCCGGCCTCGAACTCGCTGCGGAAATACTTGATTGCGCTGCCCAGGGGTTCCACCGCACCCGGTGCGTGAGCACAGAAGGTCTTGCCGGGGCCGAGGTGGTTGACCAGGCCGAGCAGGGTCTTGATGTCCTCGCGGCTGCCTTGGCCACGCTCCAGCGCGCGCAGAATCTTCACGCTCCATGGCAGGCCGTCGCGGCACGGCGTACACCAGCCGCAGGACTCGCGGGCGAAGAACTCCTCCATATTGCGCAGCAGCGAAACCATGCTCACGCTGTCATCGATAGCCAGCGCCAGGCCAGTGCCCATGCGTGTGCCGACCTTGGCGATGCCGCCGGCATACATCTGCGCATCCAGGTGCTCGGGCAGCAGAAAGCCGGTGCCAGCGCCGCCCGGTTGCCAGCACTTGAGGGTATAGCCGTCGCGCATGCCGCCGGCGCAGTCCTCGAACAGCTCACGGGCGCTGACACCAAACGGCAGCTCCCACAGGCCGGGGTTCTTCACCTTGCCGGAAAAGCCCATCAGCTTGGTGCCGTGGTCTTCGCTGCCGGGGCGGGCCAGGGATTTGTACCAGTCCACACCCTGGCCGACGATGGCCGGCACGTTGCACAGGGTCTCGACGTTATTGACGCAGGTCGGTTTGCCCCAGACGCCGACCACTGCCGGAAACGGCGGCTTGGCCCGCGGGTTGGCGCGGCGGCCTTCGAGGGAGTTGATCAACGCGGTTTCTTCGCCGCAGATATAGCGCCCGGCGCCGGTGTGGACGAACAGCTCGAAATCGAAGCCCGAGCCGAGGATGTTGGTACCAAGCAGGCCGGCGGCCTTGGCTTCGGCCACAGCGCGGTTGAGGTGACGCGCCGCGTCGACGTATTCGCCGCGCAGGAAGATGTAGCCACGGTAGGCCTTGAGCGCCCGCGCGCTGATCAGCATGCCTTCGATCAGCAGGTGCGGCAGCTGCTCCATCAGCAGGCGGTCTTTCCAGGTGTTGGGTTCCATCTCATCCGCGTTGCACAGCAGGTAGCGGATGTTCATCGACTCGTCAGTGGGCATCAGGCCCCACTTCACCCCGGTGGGGAAGCCAGCACCACCACGGCCCTTGAGCCCGGCGTCCTTGACGGTCTGCACGATGTCGGCCTGGGCCATGTCGGTCAGCGCCTTACGCGCGGCGGCGTAGCCATTCTTGCGCTGGTATTCCTCCAGCCACACCGGCTGGCCGTCGTCACGCAGGCGCCAGGTCAGCGGGTGGGTTTCTTCGGTACGGGTCACACGATTGGCCGGGCCGACGGATGCCAGGGGCTTGTTCAGCGCGCTCATGGGTAGGCCTCCAGCAGGCTGGCGACGCCGGCAGGGGCAATGTCGCCGAAGGTGTCGTCGTCGATCATCAGTGCCGGGGCCTTGTCGCAGTTGCCCAGGCAGCACACCGGCAGCAGGGTGAAGCGGCCATCGCTGCTGGTCTGGCCGAGGCCGATACCCAGTTGCTGCTGCATTTCGCTGACCACCGCTTCGTGACCGCCGATGTAGCAGGTCATGCTGTCGCACACGCGGATGATGTGGCGGCCGACCGGCTGGCGGAAGATCTGGCTATAAAAGGTCGCCACACCCTCAACGTCGCTGGCGGGAATGCCAAGGATCGCGCCGATGGCATCGGCAGCACCGTCCGGCACCCAGCCGCGGCCCTTTTGCACGATCTTCAGCGCTTCGATGCTGGCGGCGCGTGGGTCTTCGTAGTGGTGCATTTCATGTTCGATGGCCGAGCGCTCGGTTTCACTGAGGACAAAGCGGTCGGTTTTGATCAGCGCGTCGGTCATATCAGCGGTCCACGTCAGCCATAACGAAGTCGATACTGCCCAGGTAGGCAATCAGGTCGGCGACCATGCTGCCGCGGATCACCGAAGGGATCTGCTGCAGGTGCGGGAAGCTCGGCGTGCGAATGCGCGTGCGGTAGCTCATGGTGCTGCCGTCACTGGTCAGGTAGTAGCTGTTGATGCCCTTGGTTGCCTCGATCATCTGGAAGCTCTCGTTGGCCGGCATCACCGGGCCCCAGGATACTTGCAGGAAGTGGGTGATCAGGGTCTCGATGTGTTGCAACGTGCGCTCTTTGGGCGGCGGCGTGGTCAGCGGGTGATCCGCCTTGTACGGGCCTTCCGGCATGTTGCGCAGGCACTGGTCGATGATCTTGATGCTCTGGCGCATTTCCTCGACCCGCACGATGCAGCGGTCGTAGGCGTCGCCATTCACCGCCAGCGGCACTTCGAACTCAAAGTTCTCGTAGCCGGAGTAGGGGCGCGCCTTGCGCAGGTCGAAGTCCAGACCCGTGGAGCGCAGGCCGGCGCCGGTGACGCCCCATTCCAGCGCTTCCTTGGTGTTGTACGCCGCAACACCGATGGTGCGGCCGCGCAGGATGCTGTTCTTCAGGGCGGCCTTCTCGTACTCGTCAAGGCGCTTGGGCAGCCAGTCGACAAATTCCTTGACCAGTCCCTGCCAGCCACGCGGTAAGTCGTGAGCGACGCCGCCGATGCGGTACCAGGCCGGGTGCAGGCGGAAACCGGTGATGGCCTCGATCACCTTGTAGGCGCGCTGGCGGTCGGTGAAGGTAAAGAACACCGGGGTCATGGCCCCGACGTCCTGAATGTAGGTGCCGAGGAACAGCAGGTGGCTGGTGATGCGGAAGAACTCGGCCATCATGATGCGGA
Source organism: Pseudomonas cuatrocienegasensis (assembly GCF_900110925.1). Taxonomy (GTDB): domain Bacteria; phylum Pseudomonadota; class Gammaproteobacteria; order Pseudomonadales; family Pseudomonadaceae; genus Aquipseudomonas; species Aquipseudomonas cuatrocienegasensis. Next base: position 48,160 of record NZ_FOFP01000009.1, read on the forward strand.
TGACGTCGACCTTCTGCGGCACCTTGATGCCGGCGAGTTTCTCCACCGCCAGCACGTAGGGCAGGTTGTTCATTACCCCGCCGAGGTAGTCGATACGGTCGGTATAGGGGATGAAACTGTGCCAGCTCTGGCGCTCGGCCATCTTCTCGGCGCCGCGATGGTGGTAGCCGATCTCGGGTACGCAGTCGACGATCTCCTCACCATCGAGCTGCAGGATGATGCGGAACGCACCGTGGGCCGAGGGGTGGTTGGGGCCGAGGTTGAGGAACATATAGTCCTCGTGCTCGCCGCCGCGCTTCATGCCCCAGTCTTCCGGCTTGAAACGTGCGGCTTCTTCTTCAAGCTGCTGCTTGGCCAGGTTGAGGCTGAAGGGGTCGAACTCGGTCGCCCGCGCCGGGTAGTCCTTGCGCAGCGGGTGACCTTCCCAGGTCGGCGGCATCATGATGCGTGTCAGGTGCGGGTGGCCCTGGAAGGTGATGCCGTACAGGTCCCAGACTTCGCGCTCATACCAGTTGGCATTGGGCCAGATGCTGATGACGCTGGGGACATTGAGGTCGCCTTCGCGCAGCGCCACCTTGATCATCACGTCGCTGTTACGTTCGATCGACAGCAGGTGGTAGAACACCGTGAAGTCGGCATCCGGCAAGCCGCGGCGTTGAGTGCGCAGGCGCTCGTCCACACCATGCAGGTCGTAGAGCATGACGTAAGGGCGCGGAAGTTGGCGCAAAAAGCGCAACACCTCGACCAGCCGCTCACGGGCCACCCAGATCACCGGCATGCCGGTGCGGGTGGTCTGCAGCGTCAGGTGCTCGGCAGAGAAGCGGGCAGTCAGTTCACCTACGACCTCTTGGTCATCGGCCTTGTACGGGGCAATCGACACAGCGGTGTCTGCAGTCATGGTCTCGGTCGCTTTCGATCAACGTTTGGTGTGAGTCGGCCGGCCCCGAAGGGCGGCGGAGTCAAACTTCGTCCGGGCTGCGCAGGTTGGTCACAGCAATACGCTGTTCCCGACGCTGCTCCTTTTGCGAAGGCATCTCGGCGCGGTATACGCCTTGATCACCGACGACCCAGGACAGCGGGCGGCGCTCCTTGCCGATGGACTCCTGCAACAGCATCAAGCCTTGCAGGAATGCCTCGGGGCGGGGCGGGCAGCCGGGGATGTAAACGTCGACGGGGAGGAACTTGTCCACGCCCTGAACGACCGAGTAGATGTCGTACATGCCGCCAGAATTGGCGCAGGCACCCATGGAGATCACCCACTTGGGTTCCAGCATCTGCTCATAGAGACGCTGAATGACCGGCGCCATCTTGATGAAGCAGGTGCCGGCAATGACCATGAAATCGGCCTGGCGTGGGGAGGCGCGAATCACTTCGGCGCCAAAGCGGGCGATATCGTGGGGCGCGGTGAACGCGGTGGTCATCTCCACATAGCAGCACGAGAGGCCAAAGTTGTACGGCCACAGGGAGTTTTTGCGCCCCCAGTTGACCGCACCACTGAGCACCTCTTCGAGTTTGCCCATGTAGATGTTCTTGTGGACTTGTTCGTCTAGCAGCGGGTCGGAAACGATCTCCCGCTGGCCGACTGGATACGCCTCGTTGGGCGCATCGGGGTCGACCCGAGTAAGGGTGTATTGCATCGCCAAAGCCTCATTGTTTTAGCTTCGCCTGCCGCTCGCGACGGCCTTGAGGTGCCCAATCGAGCGCCCCAATCCGCCAAAGGTAGACAAGACCTGCCAACAGAATTGCTATAAAAACGGTGGCTTCGATGAGGCCGGCCCAGCCGCTTTCGCGTACTGATACCGCCCAGGCGAAGAGGTAGAGGGCTTCAACGTCGAAGATCACGAAGAGCATCGCGACCAGATAGAATTTGGCGGACAAACGCAGGCGTGCGCTGCCGGTGGGAAGCATGCCCGATTCGAAGGGCTCGTTCTTGCTGCGGCCCCAGGCTTTGCTGCCGAGCAGTGCAGACACGCCGAGCATGAAGCCACAGAGGCCAATGACGCCGAGCAAAAATACGGCCAGAGCCCAATGTTGGGACAATGCGGTCGTCGCTTCGGTCATGCCTGAACTCCTTATGCAAGGAACGGCGTTCGCTCGTTTAGGGTGGTGTGGATCGATAAAGGAAAAACCTGATCGATCACTCCGAATAGCGAGCATTATGCCTAGATTGAGGTGTAAGTAAATTTTTCAAAACAAAAAAAGTTACAGATAGGCGGCATCAATTTATGCAAACAAGTGCGCCCCTCTGACAGTAGCTCAGCCTGGCGCTTGCGGTGGTTTTTTTGTATTGCCCAAGCGCATGGGGTAAGCCTGTTCTTTGGTCGTAGAGCGCGCGCGGCAGCTTGCTGCAGGTCAATCCTCGGGTAGCAAAAAGCCCCGCCAGGCGGGGCTTTCAAGTGGCCGCCCAAGAGTGCGGCCGACCTCATCATGCTGTCAGTGGAACTGATTCATGGTGTTGTCTTTACCGCTGGCTTTCAGTGCTGCTTCGCCGGCGAAGTACTCTTTGTGGTTGTCGCCGATGTCCGAGCCCGCCATGTTCTGGTGCTTGACGCAGGCGATGCCCTGACGCAGTTCTTCACGCTGCACGCCTTTGACGTAGGCCAGCATGCCCTGATCGGCGAAGTAACCCTTGGCCAGGTTGTCGGTCGACAGCGCGGCGGTGTGGTAGGTCGGCAGGGTGATCAGGTGGTGGAAGATACCGGCGTGGGCTGAACCATCGCGCTGGAAGGTACGGATCTTCTCGTCAGCGATCTGAGCCAGTTCGGTGGCGTCGTAGTCGATGCTCATCAGCTTGGCGCGGTCGTAGGCGGAGACATCTTTGCCTTCGGCAACGAAGATGTCGTAAACCTGCTGGCGGAAGTTCAGGGTCCAGTTGAACGATGGGCTGTTGTTGTAAACCAGCTTGGCGTTGGGGATGGTCTTGCGGATTTCGTCAACCATGGCCGCGATCTGGCCTACGTGCGGCTTCTCGGTTTCGATCCACAGCAGGTCGGCACCGTTCTGCAGGCTGGTGATGCTGTCGAGTACGCAGCGCGCTTCACCGGTGCCAGCACGGAACTGGAACAGGTTGGACGGCAGACGCTTGGGACGCAGCAGCTTGCCTTCGCGGTTGAGTACCACGTCGCCATTTTTCAGGTCAGCGGCGGATACTTCTTCGCAATCGAGGAACGAGTTGTACTGGTCGCCCAGGTCGCCCGGCTCATTGGTTACGGCGATCTGCTTGGTCAGGCCGGCACCCAGGGAGTCGGTGCGCGCAACGATCACGCCGTTGTCGATGCCCAGCTCGAGGAAGGCGTAACGCACGGCAGCGATCTTGGCGAGGAAGTCGGCGTGGGGAACGGTGACTTTACCGTCCTGGTGGCCGCACTGCTTCTCGTCAGACACCTGGTTTTCGATCTGGATGCAGCAGGCGCCGGCCTCGATCATGCGCTTGGCCAGCAGGTAGGTGGCTTCCGGGTTACCGAAGCCAGCGTCGATGTCGGCGATGATCGGCACGATGTGGGTTTCGTAGTTGTCGATCTGCTTCTGCAGGTCGGCGGCCTTGGCACTGTCGCCAGCTTCGCGAGCAGCGTCCAGAGCGGTGAACAGCAGGTCCAGCTCGCGGCTGTCGGCCTGGCGCAGGAAGGTGTACAGCTCTTCGATCAGGTCGGAGACGGCTGTTTTTTCGTGCATCGACTGGTCCGGCAGCGGGCCGAACTCGGAGCGCAGGGCGGCAACCATCCAGCCGGACAGGTAGAGGTAGCGCTTGTTGGTGGTTTTCAGGTGCTTCTTGATCGAGATCAGCTTCTGCTGCCCGATAAAGCCATGCCAGCAACCCAGGGACTGGGTGTAGACGGAGGAGTCGGCGTCGTACTCGGCCATGTCCTTGCGCATGATATCGGCGGTGTACTGGGCGATTTCCAGACCGGTCTTGAAACGGTTCTGAGCGCGCATGCGGGCCACGGATTCCGGGTTGATAGCGCTCCAGCTGTTGCCGTTGGCCTCTTTCAGCGCGGCGACTGCCTTGATGTCGTTTTCGTAAGCTGACATGGTCAATCCTTCAAGGTGTGTAATGAGTTGAGCACCGACTTTCCCACGCCAGGCCCGGTGCAACGGGTAGAGGCGTTGGGGGCTCACCGCAGAACAAAGAGAAAGAGACCAGAGACGGTTGTTGAAACCGGGAGGAGGGGGTGACGAGACGCTCTGCGTGTTGAAGTCGCTACGCGCTCGTCTGTTGGCTCGTGGATGCCTTGGACGACCGTAGAGGCTACAGCTGGCTGATACGTTTAAACGCTTCCCCGTCCCTCAGGACAACTTCGTTCCAGTCGCAATCTCGTTGAACTGCCTTGTGGGCTTTACAACACGGCGCGCCTCTGACGGTAAGAAAGAAGGCGCCCCGAAGACCCTTTCCAGGGCCCCTGATTAGCGGGAGCGAGGTCATCATGCCTCTGCGAAAAGTGTTCGTCAAACGTTTTTGTAGTGGTTTTTTTGGACTACTACATAAGTCTTAGAGCGACTGTTTGGTCATGTTTTGGCGGCCTATTCCACGACTTCAACCTTGACCCGCAGGCTCATGTCATCGCGGCCCTGAGTGGAGCGGCGCACGGCGATGCCGTTCTGGTTGGCCTGGCTCTGCTCGCTGATGCCACCAATGCTGATCCATTCGCCAATGCGCCCGCTGACCCGCGTATCGGTGCTCTGCACGTCGATCGCACCTGGCTGGGTGCTGCTGAGCCGGTCGCGGTTACTGCTGATGGTGATGTGGGCGATGTCACCGGTGAGGCTCGCCGTCACGTAAAAGCCGCGGGTGACATCGCGGTACTGGGTTTCGCTGTAGACCTGGCCATAGGGGCCGGTGCTGTGCTGGGTTAGCGGTACGCTCTGGCCGACCTGGATCAGGGCGGGGTAGCCTTCGCTGGTCTGTACCTGCTGTGTGCCGCCTGAGCGGCTGTTGGTGCTGCGGCTGATGATGCGCACCTGATCGCGGCCGGCCTGCTCACCCTGGCCGATCTGGATCTGGCCATTGCCCGCGCTGATGCTGCCGTCGGCCCGGTAGCCGCGATCCTGCTGACTGCTGTTGTCACTGCTATCGACACTGATCAGCAAGCGCCGCGGGCGGGTGTCGAGCTGGCCTAACAGGTTGCGCACCTCTTCGAGTTTGGCCGAGGAGGCGTTGACGATCAGTTGGTTGCCGTAGGGCGTGACCTTGCCTTCGTTGCCCAGCACTGACTGCACCACCGGCAACAACTCCTCGGCTGTGCGGTAGTTGAGGGGCATGACTTCGGTCGCTGCCTGACTCCAGGTGCTCAGGGCCAGCAGGGTTGAGGCGAGCAGCAGGCGAGCATTCATAGCAAAAAACTCCGCAGGTCAGGGTCGGTAAGGCTGGTTTGCCAGGCCTGGTCGAATTGGTTCTGGCGCAAGCGCACGCGCTGCACGTCATGGTACAGGGCGAGTCCGGCGTACTGTGCGGGATCGGGGCGCAGCAGCAGGCCGTAGTCGTCGGCCAGCAGGAAGGCGACATCCTCGGCCGGGTAGTCGGGGTGGAGTTTACGGATCGTCAGGTTGCTCGACAGCTTGCGCGAGAGCGTCAGCAAACGGTGGCCTTCCTTCACTGCGCGGGTGGCGTCGCGCACCAGAATGCGTACCTGGTTGCGTGGGTTGGCCAGCAGCAAGACGCTGCACGCCTGCTGGATGGCGCTGCGGTGATAGAGCCAGGGATCAAGGTCGACGCTGTACAGGCACAGGCTGCGACGCGCCTGCTGACAGAGTGCCAGGGCGTGAGCGCGGGCCTGGTCCGGGTGCTCGAAGCGTTCTACCGCGCTATGAGCACCCAGGATGAATGGCGCCGGTTCGTCGCTATCGCCTGGGCTGGTAGTCGTACTGGGGTTGTGCACACTAAAACGCCCCGGCGATTGGAACTCGATGGCGGGCAGGGTGCTCTCGGGTTCGTCTTGCGGGGCGTTTACGTCGTGCATGTCAACCTCGTTCAGGGCTGGTTGCGCACCATGTCGACATGGGGGATGCCGGCTTCCAGGTACTCTCCGCTGACTATGCGGAAGCCCAGCTTTTCATAAAAAGCCGTGGCCTGCACCTGTGCGCTGAGCTGCTGCACGTTGAGCCCGTGCTGTTCCGCGTGGGCAATCACCGCAGCCAGCAAGGCGTGGCCAACATTCAGCCCGCGCCAGTCCTTGAGCACCGCGACGCGGCCAATCTGGCCATCGTCGAGCAAGCGTGCCGTGCCCACAGCATAGTCACCCTCGTAGGCGAGAAAGTGCGTCGCTGCGGCATCCTCGGCATCCCATTCGAGTTCAGGCGCCACCGATTGTTCAGCGATAAACACTGCTTCGCGGATGCGCCGCAGCTCGGCATTGTCCTTCTGCCAGTGTGCCAGGCGCACCTGAATCTCACTCATCGGCAAAACCCAGGCTGCCCTGTTTGGTCAGTTCGAGCAGCAGGTTACGCCCTTCGTCATCGACCAGCCATGGACCGAGGTTGTCGATATGCAGGGCGTCGGCCGCACAGACCAGCTTCAGCAATTCGCGCAGGCTGGCCGAGAGCAGACGGCTCTGGCCGCTGGCGAACAGCACCAGGTCGTCGCCAACTTCAGACCAGGCCAGGCGTGCGCTGGGGTTGCGGATCAGCACCGCGCCTTCTTCGAGGGCGCCGAGCAGGCCGTCTTCGTCGATGTCGATACCGGCGACCAGCTCCGGGTAGCGTGGCTCGGTCATAAACTGGCCGAACCAGGTCATCAGCAGGCGCTCATCGCTCATGTGCTCGTGCAGCAACGCCTTGAGGCGGTCCAGGGCATCGCGCTGGATCTGCGTCGGGTCGCTGGTCGGCTGCGCATCGGCATCCCGGTAGCGCTCTTCGTCAGGCAGGAACTGGCCGAGAAAGTCGGTGAAATGGGTCAGGACTTCGGCGGCGCTTGGCGCCCGGAAGCCTACAGAATACGTCATACAGTCATCCTCAGCGGTACCACAGTGGGCCAGAAGCGGCGGCAGATAGAGCATGTCGCCGGGTTCCAGCACCCATTCTTCAGTTTTAGCGAATTCAGCGAGGATCTTCAGATCCGCGTGTTCCAGCATAGGACTCTCGGAGTCGCACATCTGGCCAATCTGCCAGCGGCGCTTGCCGAACCCCTGGAGCAGGAATACGTCATAGTTGTCGAAATGCGGGCCTACACCGCCGCCCGGTGCGGCGAAGCTGATCATCACGTCATCGATGCGCCACTTGGGCAGAAACTTGAACTGCTCCAGCAGTTCGGCCACTTCCGGGACAAACTGATCGACTGCCTGCACCAGCAGGGTCCAGTCACGTTCGGGCAGTTGGCCGAAGGCGTCCTCGGCAAAGGGACCACGGCGCAGCTCCCAGGAGCGCTCGCCGTGCTCGATGACCAGGCGCGATTCGATTTCTTCTTCCAGGGCCAGGCCAGCCAGCTCGTCCGGCGAAATCGGGCTCTCGAAGTCAGGGATGGCCTGGCGTACCAGCAGGGGTTTCTTCTGCCAGTAGTCACGCATGAACTCGCGCGCAGTCAGGCCGCCCAGCAGTTGTAGTGGAGTATCAGGATTCATTGCTAAGCCCTTGAAATAAATAAAAGCCTGAAAAAGAAAACGCCCGGCATAGCCGGGCGTCAGAGGGCTATTGCCGGTTAGATGCGCTTGGCCTGGGCCGCGGCGTTACCGATGTAGCTGGCTGGGGTCAGCAGCTTGAGTTCAGCCTTGGCGGCGGCTGGCATGTCCAGACCGTCGATGAAAGTTTGCAGCGCTTCAGGGCTGATGCCCTTGCCACGGGTCAGCTCTTTGAGCTTCTCGTAGGGGTTCTCGATGGCGTAGCGGCGCATCACGGTCTGGATCGGTTCGGCAAGGACTTCCCAGCAGGCGTCCAGGTCTTCAGCAATACGTTGAACATTGAGTTCTAACTTGCTGATTCCTTTGAGGCTGGCTTCGTAAGCAATCACGCTGTGCGCAAAACCGACGCCGAGGTTGCGCAGCACCGTGGAGTCGGTCAGGTCGCGCTGCCAGCGCGAGATCGGCAGCTTGCTGGCCAGGTGCTGGAACAGCGCGTTGGCGATCCCCAGGTTGCCTTCGGAGTTTTCGAAGTCGATCGGGTTGACCTTGTGCGGCATGGTCGAGGAGCCAATTTCCCCAGCAATGGTGCGCTGCTTGAAATAGCCGAGGGAGATGTAACCCCAGATATCGCGGTCGAAATCGATCAGAATAGTGTTGAAACGGGCAATCGCATCGAACAGCTCGGCGATGTAGTCGTGCGGCTCAATCTGCGTGGTGTAGGGGTTGAACTGCAGCCCCAGGTCACCTTCGATGAACTGCTTGGCGTTGGCTTCCCAGTCGATCTGCGGATAGGCCGACAGGTGCGCGTTGTAGTTGCCCACGGCGCCGTTGATCTTGCCCAGCAAAGGCACAGCGGCCACTTGGGCGATCTGCCGCTCCAGGCGGTAGACCACGTTAGCCAGTTCCTTGCCCAGGGTGGTCGGCGACGCCGGTTGGCCGTGGGTGCGCGAGAGCATCGGCACGTCGGCGAATTTGATCGCCAGCTCGCGGATCGCTTCGGCGGTCTGGCGCATCAGCGGCAGCAGCACGTCGTCGCGACCGGCGCGCAGCATCAGAGCGTGGGACAGGTTGTTGATGTCTTCGCTGGTGCAGGCGAAGTGGATGAATTCGCTGACCTTGTCCAGCTCGGGCAGCTTGGCGGCCTGTTCCTTGAGCAGGTACTCCACGGCCTTGACGTCGTGGTTGGTGGTGCGCTCGATTTCTTTGACGCGCTCGGCATGCTCGACGGCGAAGTTGTCGGCCAGCTCATTGAGAACGGCGTTGGCTTCGGCGGAGAAGGGCGCCACTTCAGTCACGCCTTCGTGGGCGGCGAGGCGCTGCAGCCAGCGCACTTCAACCATGACGCGGAAACGGATCAGGCCGTATTCGCTGAAGATTGGCCGCAGGGCGCTGGTTTTGCCGGCATAGCGGCCGTCTACGGGGGAAACCGCGGTGAGCGAGGAAAGCTGCATGGGAGGCGTTCTCGGCAGTCGGCGACGAAAAGGGCGCATATCATACATGAAATCGTCCTGAATTCGTCGTGCCTGTGGGCGCGACTCAGGCCTTGCGCCGCAGAATGGCCAGCAAGCTGGCAGAAAAAATCAGCCCGGCACCCAGCAATGAGGTCAAACCGGGGGTTTCTCCCCAGCGCCACCAGGCGATCACGCCGGCGAAGACGATGGCCAGGTAAGCCACCGGTCCGATCAGCCCAGGCGGGGCCAAGGCATAGGCCTGGGACATGATCAGTTGGCTGACAGTCGCCAGCAGGCCGATACCCAGCAGCAGAAGCAGGGTATGACTATCCAGCGGCTGCCAGGCCCAGAGCAAAGGAATGGCGGAGGCGAGGGTGCTGAACAGCGTGAAGTAAAACACGATGCGGTAGGTCGGCTCGGTGTCGCTCATCTCGCGAATGGAGACGAAGGCGAACGCGGCCATAATGCTGGCGGCCAGGCCGACCAATGCCTGACCCTCGAACAGTGCCGCAGAGGGCCGTGCCACCAGTAGTACGCCGGCCAGACCCAGCAGCGAGGTCAGCAGAATACGCGGATTCAGCGGCTCCTTGAGCCACCACCAGGCGATCAGCGGGGTGAACAGCGGCGCCGAGTAGGTGAACAGCATGGCGTCGGCCAACGGCAGGTGGGCGATGGCGTAGAAGAAGCAGTACATGGCTGCCAGGCCATAGCCGGTGCGCCACAGATGGGCGCGCAGGCGCGTCGTGCGCAATGGCCGCACGCCCTTGATAAGCAGCAGGGGAAGAAACAACAGCAGGCCGACGGCATTGCGAAAGAACACCACCGACTCGTTGTTGACCGACCCGGAGAGTTCGCGAATGCCCACGCCCATCAGGGCGAACAGCAAGGCAGACAGCGCCAACAGTGCTGCGCCTTGCAGTGGCCGAGTCTGCCGGCCGCTCATCGGTTAGCCGCGCAGCAGCGGGTAGAGTTCTTTGAGCAAGCGACCGCGGCTGAAGACCAACTGCCAGCGATGTCCGCCAAGCTGGCGCCACAGACGCGCCGAGCGGACACCGGCGAGTAGCAGGGCGCGGATCTTTGAGGCGTTGTTCGGCTGCTGCAAATGGCGCATGTCGCCTTGCACCTGAATGCGCTGGCGGAAGGTGCTGATGGTGTCCTGATACAGGCCGCCGCACGAGGCGATGACGTTTTCGTGGACCAGGCCGAAGTGTTCGACCTGTTGCTGGATTTGATCGAGGCGACTGCCCATGATCTGCAGCAGGTCATCGCGCTTGGCCAGTTGCCGTTCCAGGCTCAGCAGCCCCAGCGTGTAGCGCAATGGGTCGCGCTGCAATGTGCCGGGGTCGCGCTCCAGGGCGCTGGCAAGGGCGCGGTAGCCGTCGCGCAGGTTGAGGTCGTCGCCGCCATAGACGTCAAGGGTGGTCTTTGGGTCGCGGATCAGCAGGCTGCCGAGCATGCAGCCCAGGGCCGCTTCGCTGATCTGGCCGGTCTTGGCGACCTTGTCGACCAGGGCCGTGGCTTCGAAAACGGCGGCCAGGGCGACTAACTGCTCCTGAGTCGGGGTCATGGGCGTGCGTCCTCGTGGTACCAGGGTTCGGCTGTTTCGATGACGCCGCCGCCTAGACAGATATCGCCGTCGTAGAACACCACGGACTGGCCGGGAGTTACCGCGCGCTGCGGTTCGTCGAAGGTGGCGCGGTAGCCGTCGGCGGTTTTTTCCAGGGTGCAGGCCTGGTCGCCTTGGCGGTAGCGGACTTTGGCGGTGAGGCGGCGCGGCGTACTCAGGTCGACCGGGTTGACCCAGTAGATTTCGGACGCCAGCAACGCCCGTGAGAACAACCAAGGGTGCTCGTTACCCTGACCGACGATCAGTACATTGCGCGTCAGGTCCTTTTTGAGCACGTACCAGGGCTCGTCGCTGGCGTCCTTCTGGCCGCCGATACCCAGGCCCTGGCGCTGGCCGATGGTGTGGTACATCAGGCCGTGGTGTTTGCCGATCGCCTGGCCTTCGGTGGTTTCAATGATGCCGGGCTGGGCGGGCAGGTATTGCTTGAGGAAATCGCTGAAACGCCGTTCGCCGATAAAACAGATGCCGGTGGAGTCCTTCTTTTTCGCCGTGGCCAGGGCATATTTCTCGGCAATGGCGCGCACGGCGGGCTTTTCCAGCTCGCCGACCGGGAACAGGGTCTTGGCGATCTGTTCGCCGCCCACCGCATGCAGGAAGTAGCTCTGGTCCTTGTTCGGGTCCAGGCCCTTGAGCAGTTCGGTGCGCCCGTCGATGTCGCGGCGGCGCACGTAGTGACCGGTGGCGATCAGGTCGGCGCCCAGCATCAGGGCGTAATCGAGGAACGCCTTGAACTTGATTTCACGGTTGCACAGGATGTCCGGGTTTGGCGTGCGTCCGGCCTTGTATTCGGCCAGGAAATGCTCGAACACGTTGTCCCAGTACTCGGCGGCAAAGTTGGCGGTATGCAGTTTGATGCCGATTTTGTCGCACACGGCCTGAGCATCGGCCAGGTCGTCCATGGCGGTGCAGTAGTCGGTGCCGTCGTCTTCGTCCCAGTTCTTCATAAACAGGCCTTCGACCTGATAGCCCTGTTCAAGCAGCAGCAGGGCGGAAACGGAGGAGTCGACGCCGCCGGACATGCCGACTATGACGCGCGTGGTAGTTGGATCTTGCATGGGAATACTGGGCACAGTGTTGAAAAGAGCGCGATTCTAGCAGGCGCAGCGGTGTGGCCGTTAATCGCGGATCAGGCTCAGGGGAAAACACGCCCCGCTCAGGTAGTCGTCAATGCAGCGCAGCACCAGTTCGCTGCGCCAGCGCTCTGGTTGGGCGGCGAGTTCATCGCGGCTCAGCCAGCGTGGGCCAATGATGCCGTCGTCGAGCGGCAGCTCTGGATGGTGGCGCAGGGCCTTGGCGGCGAAGCACACGCGCTGGTAGGTGATGCCATTGCTCGGCGCGGTGTACAGGTAGATGCCGGTAATGCCGCTCAGCTCGACATCCCAGCCGGTTTCCTCGAGGGTTTCGCGGATCGCTGCCTGCAGCAGGCTTTCGTTGGCCTCCAGGTGTCCGGCGGGCTGGTTGAACACCGCTCGACCTTCGGCCATTTCCTCGACCAGCAGGAACTTGCCGTCATCTTCAATAACGGTGGCGACGGTAATGTGGGGTTGCCATTGCATAGGTAGGGCGCTGCCTTCGAGGTTTGGATGCGCAGATCATATCAGTGCAGTTGCCACTTTACGGCAGGCGAAAACACAGAACCCCGGCACGAGGGCCGGGGTTCTGTGTGGCGTGATGCCTTGCAGCGACTAGCGTCGTTTAAGCAAGTTCAGCCAGTGCGGCGTTGAACGTCGCGCTCGGGCGCATGACCTGGCTGGTGCGCTCCGGGTTGGAGCGGTAGTAGCCACCGATATCGACCGGCTTGCCTTGAGCGGCATTGAGTTCGGCGACGATGGTCGCTTCCTGCGCGCTCAGGGTCTTGGCCAGCGGTGCGAAGCGGGCCTGCAACTCGCGGTCTTCAGTCTGCTCAGCCAGGGCCTGGGCCCAGTACAGCGCCAGGTAGAAGTGGCTACCACGGTTGTCCAGCTCGCCGGTCTTGCGCGACGGCGACTTGTTGTTGTCCAGCAGTTTGCCGGTGGCCGCGTCGAGGGTGGTGCCCAGGATCTTGGCTTTCGGGTTGCTGGTCTTGATCCCGGTTTCTTCCAGGGAGACCGCCAGGGCAAGGAATTCGCCGAGCGAGTCCCAGCGCAGGTGGTTCTCTTCGATCAGCTGCTGCACGTGCTTGGGTGCCGAGCCGCCTGCACCGGTTTCGTACATGCCGCCACCGGCCATCAGCGGCACGATGGAGAGCATCTTCGCCGAGGTGCCCAGTTCCATGATCGGGAACAGATCGGTCAGGTAGTCACGCAGTACGTTGCCGGTCACCGAAATGGTGTCCTGGCCACGGATCAGGCGCTCCATGCTCACGCGGATGGCTTCGTTGTAGCCCATCATGCGGATATCCAGGCCGTTCAGGTCGTAGTCCTGCAGGTAGGTTTCAACCTTTTTCTGCAGTTCACGATCGTGAGCGCGTTCTGGATCGAGCCAGAAGATTGCCGGGGTGTTGGACTGGCGGGCGCGGGTGACGGCCAGCTTGACCCAATCACGGATCGGCGCATCTTTGGTCTGGCAGGCGCGCCAGATATCGCCGGCTTCCACTTCGTGCTGCATCAGTACGGTGCCGTCGGCGAGGACCACACGCATGCTGCCATTGGCGCTCATTTCGAAGGTCTTGTCGTGGGAGCCGTACTCTTCGGCTTTCTGCGCCATCAGGCCAACGTTCGGTACGGTGCCCATGGTGGTGGGGTCGAACGCGCCATTGGTTTTGCAGAAATTGATCATTTCCTGGTAGATGCGGGCGTAGGTGCTTTCCGGCATCACCGCTTTGGTGTCCTTGAGCTTGCCGTCCTTGCCCCACATCTGCCCGGAGCTACGGATCATTGCCGGCATCGAGGCGTCGACAATCACGTCGCTTGGGATGTGCAGGTTGGTGATGCCCTTGACCGAGTCAACCATCGCCATTTCCGGGCGGTGGCTGTAGCAGGCATGGATGTCATCGAGGATTTCTTCCTGCTGCGAAGCCGGCAGGGATTTGATCTTGTCGTAGACGCTGCTGATACCGTTGTTCGGGTTGACGCCCAGCTCTTCGAACAGCTTGCCGTATTTGTCGAATACGTCTTTGTAGTAGACGCTGACGGCGTGGCCGAAGACGATCGGGTGGGAGACCTTCATCATGGTCGCCTTGACGTGCAGGGACCACATCACGCCCGTCTCTTTGCAGTCTTGCAGGGTCTTCTCGAAGAACTCGCGCAGCTTGCGGCAGCTCATGAACATGCTGTCGAAGACTTCGCCTTCTTGCAGGGCGAGTTGTTTCTTGACCTCGACCTTGCCGTCTTTGCCGACGAACTCGATGCGTACATCACCGGCCTTGGCCATGGTGATCGACTGTTCGCTGGAGAAGAAGTCGCCGCCGCGCATGTAGTCGGCGTGGGATTGCGAGGCCATGCTCCACTTACCCATGGAGTGCGGGTGCTTGCGGGCGAAAGCCTTGACCGCTGCAGGCGCGCGACGGTCCGAGTTGCCTTCGCGCAGCACTGGGTTCACGGCGCTGCCGAGGACCTTGCTGTAACGCGCACGGGCTTCTTTCTCGGCGTCGGTCTGCGGGTCTTCCGGGAAGTCCGGAATGGCGTAGCCCTGGGCCTGCAGCTCGGCGATGGCGCCTTTGAGCTGCGGTACCGACGCGCTGATGTTCGGTAGCTTGATGATATTGGCGTCTGGCGAGGTGGCCAGTACGGCAAGCTCGGCGAGGTCATCCTCGATCTGCTTGTCTGCACCCAGTTGATCGGCAAAGCTCGCCAGGATTCGACCTGCCAGGGAGATGTCGCGCGTTTCGACGGCGATATCTGCGGAGGCAGCGAAGGCTTCTACAATGGGAAGAAGCGAATAGGTGGCCAGGGCCGGGGCTTCGTCGGTGAAGGTATAGATGATCTTCGAACGGGTGGGCATTTAGAGTTAACTCTCTTCTTTGCTGAGCGTGCACAGAAACTCGACATGCGCAGATAGGCGCCTTGGCTCCTGAAGTATCGAGCCGTACGTCGAGGACTCGCCGCAGTGATGTGGGATGCACCAGTAGAGTGTCGAACATTTCGAGCCGTCGAGCCACGGTAGCGTATCGACGGGATCAAGAAGCAGGGCGCCTTGTCCAAGGCTATCCGCTCCTTATGACTCGTTAGTCATGGGTGGAGTATACCACTGCGTCAGGGCGTCGCAGAATGCCCTTGCGCATAAGACCAATGAACATATGGTTTCGCCCGTTTCATGTGGAGTACCCTCGGGAGACGCGCACAGTTCATACATCAGACGGAGTTCAGCATGGGATACCAAAAGATCCAAGTGCCAGCCCAGGGTGACAAAATCACCGTAAACGCCGACATGTCGCTCAATGTACCGAACAATCCGATCATCCCGTTCATCGAAGGCGATGGCATCGGCGTAGACATCAGCCCGGTGATGATCAAGGTGGTCGATGCCGCTGTCGAGAAAGCCTATGGCGGCCAGCGCAAGATTTCCTGGATGGAGGTCTATGCCGGCGAGAAAGCTACCCAGGTCTACGATCAGGACACCTGGCTACCACAGGAAACCCTGGATGCGGTCAAGGACTACGTCGTATCCATCAAGGGGCCGCTGACCACGCCGGTCGGCGGCGGTATCCGCTCTCTGAACGTTGCCCTGCGCCAACAGCTCGATCTGTATGTCTGCCTGCGCCCAGTACGTTGGTTCGAAGGCGTGCCCAGTCCGGTGAAGAAGCCTGGCGACGTGGACATGACCATCTTTCGCGAGAACTCCGAAGACATCTATGCCGGTATCGAGTGGAAAGCTGGCTCGCCTGAGGCGAACAAGGTGATCAAGTTCCTCAAGGAGGAGATGGGCGTCACCAAGATCCGTTTCGACCAGGATTGCGGTATCGGCATCAAGCCGGTTTCCAGGGAGGGCACCAAGCGCCTGGCACGTAAAGCACTGCAGTATGTGGTCGACAACGACCGCGACTCGCTGACCATCGTGCACAAAGGCAACATCATGAAGTTCACCGAAGGGGCGTTCAAAGAGTGGGCTTACGAGATTGCGGCCGATGAGTTTGGCGCTACCTTGCTCGATGGCGGGCCCTGGATGCAGTTCAAGAATCCACGTACCGGCAAGAATGTCGTCGTCAAAGACGCCATTGCCGACGCCATGCTGCAGCAGATTCTGTTACGCCCGGCCGAGTACGATGTGATCGCCACGCTTAACCTCAATGGCGATTACCTCTCCGACGCGCTGGCGGCTGAAGTCGGCGGGATCGGTATTGCGCCGGGCGCCAACCTGTCCGATAACGTGGCAATGTTCGAAGCGACCCACGGTACGGCACCCAAGTACGCCGGGCTGGACAAGGTCAATCCGGGTTCGCTTATTCTCTCGGCGGAAATGATGTTGCGGCATATGGGCTGGAGCGAGGCGGCCGACCTGATCATCAAAGGCACCAACGGAGCGATTTCCGCCAAGACGGTGACCTATGACTTCGAGCGGCTGATGGAGGGCGCGACCTTGCTGTCATGCTCGGAGTTTGGTGATGCGATGATCTCGCACATGTGATGCGGGCGCGCGAAGACCGACCTTGCGGCCGGTCTTCTGCCCAAGTGGTGCTGAGGGTCAGGCTTGGGCGGTAGCGCGAGTTGTAGCCATTGGCGTCGACGAGGTGTCGCCATTTGCCATGACGGTGCTGATATTCACGGCATGTAGGCCTTTAGGGCCCTGGATGATATCGAAGCTGACCGGCTGGCCCGCCTTGAGCGTTTTGTAGCCATCCATCTGAATCGCCGAGTAATGGGCGAACAGGTCCTCATCGCCGCCGTCAGCAAGGATGAATCCATAGCCCTTGGCGTTGTTGAACCACTTGACCTTACCGCTGACCATGCTGATATCCCTCTGCAAAGCACTCCATCACTGGAGTATCATCCACTTCGTCACCCCGACAGTTGCCGCCGGGAAACCCTGATGCCCAGAAGGGGCATTCATTGTTTGTAACACCGTTTTGCCTATAGTCAAGGCGCAGCTGCAATAGACCGAGAAGCTGGTCAAACTCCATCCAGTGCCTATTCGCCCAATCAAGAATCCGTATCCCAGCATGCATGCAAGTAGCCAGATTCGACTAACATTCAATCAGGATCGCCCCACCACGCATGAGGACGATGGCTCCGGTGTTGCCGTGCAGGAGGCCAGGCCGGCGTTGCAGGCACCTCCTCTGTATAAGGTGGTCATATTTAATGACGATTACACGCCAATGGATTTTGTGGTTGAAGTGCTTGAGGTGTTCTTCAGCATGAACCGCGAGGTGGCTACGCGACTGATGCTCACCGTCCATACCGAAGGTCGGGCCGTGTGCGGCATGTATACGCGAGATATAGCCGAAACTAAGGCGATGCAGGTTAATCAATACGCTAGGGAGAGCCAGCATCCGCTACTCTGTGAGATCGAGAAGGACGGTTAACGCCGGCCATTGGGGCATGAGGTGAAGCTATGTTAAATCGAGAGCTCGAAGTCACCCTCAATCTAGCCTTCAAGGAGGCACGTACCAAGCGTCATGAGTTCATGACGGTTGAGCACCTGCTGCTTGCGCTGCTGGATAACGAGGCTGCCGCCAGCGTCCTGCGTGCGTGCGGTGCCAACCTGGACAAGCTGCGGCATGATCTGCAGGAGTTCATTGATTCCACCACGCCACTGATTCCACAGCACGATGAAGAACGTGAGACTCAGCCAACCCTGGGCTTTCAGCGTGTTCTGCAGCGCGCCGTATTTCACGTGCAGAGTTCCGGCAAGCGTGAAGTAACAGGCGCCAACGTGCTGGTGGCGATTTTCAGCGAGCAGGAAAGCCAGGCAGTCTTCCTGCTCAAGCAACAAAGCGTCGCGCGCATTGATGTGGTCAATTTCATTGCCCATGGTATTTCCAAGGTGCCCGGTCACAGTGGCCATCCGGAAGCCGAGCAGGAAATGCAGGACGAAGAGGGCGGTGAAGCGGCTGCCTCTAGCAATCCGCTGGATGCCTACGCCAGTAACCTGAACGAACAGGCCCGCCAGGGACGCATTGACCCGCTGGTCGGGCGCGAGAGTGAAGTCGAGCGTGTCGCGCAGATTCTTGCTCGCCGGCGCAAGAACAACCCGTTGCTGGTTGGCGAAGCCGGCGTAGGTAAGACGGCCATCGCTGAAGGGCTTGCCAAGCGCATCGTAGATGGCCAAGTGCCCGATTTGCTTTCTGATAGCGTGGTTTACTCCCTGGATCTAGGCGCTCTCCTGGCCGGAACCAAGTACCGCGGTGACTTCGAGAAGCGCCTCAAAGCGCTGCTCAACGAGCTGCGCAAGCGTCCACACGCCATTTTGTTCATCGATGAAATTCACACCATTATCGGCGCCGGTGCGGCATCGGGCGGGGTGATGGATGCATCCAACCTGCTCAAGCCGATGCTCTCTTCCGGTGAGATTCGCTGCATTGGCTCCACCACGTTCCAGGAGTTCCGCGGCATCTTCGAAAAGGACCGTGCCCTGGCGCGGCGCTTCCAGAAGGTTGATGTCAGTGAGCCCTCCGTGGATGACACCTATGGCATCCTCAAGGGCCTCAAGGGGCGTTTCGAGCAGCACCACGGTATCGAGTACAGCGACGAGGCCCTGCGTGCAGCGGCCGAGCTGGCTGCGCGCTACATCAACGACCGGCACATGCCGGACAAGGCCATCGACGTGATCGATGAAGCCGGTGCCTACCAGCGCCTGCAGCCACTGGAGCGCCGCGTGAAGCGTATCGAGGTGGCGCAGGTGGAAGATATCGTCGCCAAGATCGCGCGTATCCCCCCGAAGCATGTGTCCAGCTCCGACAAGGAGTTGCTGCGTAACCTGGAGCGCGATCTCAAGCTCACGGTCTTCGGCCAGGAGGCGGCCATCGACTCGTTGTCTACGGCTATCAAACTGTCGCGAGCCGGGCTCAAGGCGCCCGACAAACCGGTGGGTTCCTTCCTGTTCGCTGGTCCGACCGGTGTGGGCAAAACCGAGGCGGCGCGTCAGTTGTCCAAGGCGCTGGGGATCGAGCTGGTGCGCTTCGACATGTCCGAGTACATGGAGCGGCACACCGTTTCACGGCTGATCGGTGCGCCACCTGGTTATGTCGGTTTCGACCAGGGAGGGCTGCTGACCGAGGCGATCACCAAGCAACCGCATTGTGTGCTGCTGCTCGATGAAATCGAAAAGGCCCATCCGGAAGTCTTCAACCTGCTGCTGCAGGTCATGGACCACGGCACCCTGACCGACAACAACGGGCGCAAGGCGGATTTCCGCAATGTGATCCTGATCATGACCACCAACGCCGGTGCCGAGACAGCCTCGCGGGCATCGATTGGTTTCACCCATCAGGACCATTCGTCCGATGCGATGGAGGTGATCAAGAAGAGCTTCACACCGGAGTTCCGTAACCGTCTGGATACCATCATTCAGTTCGGCCGCCTGAGCCACGAAGTCATCAAGAGCATCGTCGACAAGTTCCTTACCGAACTGCAGGCGCAGCTTGAGGACAAGCATGTCACTCTGGAAGTTAGTGAGGCGGCGCGCGGTTGGCTGGCCGAGCAGGGGTATGACGTGCATATGGGCGCTCGTCCGATGGCGCGCTTGATCCAGGACAAGATCAAGCGACCGCTGGCCGAAGAGATTCTCTTTGGCGAACTGGCCGAGCATGGTGGTGTGGTGCATATCGACTTTGTCGCGGGTGAGCTGACCTTCGACTTTGAGACAACCGCCGAACTGGCCTGATCACTGCTGTTTCGCCCAACAAAAAACGCCCGGCATAAGCCGGGCGTTTTTATGGGTGCTTGCAGCGCTGGGGCGTGACGCGCAGCCGATTAACGGGCGCGGTAGGTAATACGACCCTTGCTCAAGTCATAAGGCGTCAACTCGACGCGCACTTTGTCGCCAGTGAGAATGCGGATGTAGTTCTTGCGCATCTTTCCGGAGATGTGCGCGGTTACGACGTGCCCATTTTCCAACTCCACACGGAACATGGTGTTGGGCAGGGTGTCGACGACAGTGCCTTCCATTTCGAAGCTGTCTTCTTTCGACATGCAGTAAAGCCCTCGGTATCCAATGAATGGCCCGGCGCAACTGGCCCCAGGCAAAAGCGGCGTGCATTGTGCCCGAAAATAGTGGTTTACGCCAAGGACTTCAGGTAAGGGCGACCCATCGCTGATTAACGAACAGCTCGATAGGCCGGTATTGGGTCTTGTAGTTCATCTTGCGGCAGGCCTTGATCCAGTAGCCGAGGTAGACCGCCTCAAGGCCAAGGCGCAGGGTTTCGTTGATTTGCCAGAGGATGGCGAAGCGGCCCAGGCTGCGCTGTTCCTCGCCCGGTTCATAAAAGGTGTAGACCGCCGAGAGGCCATTGGGCAAGACGTCGGTAACAGCGATGGCCAGCAGGCGCCCGTCCTTGCGGAACTCGAAAAAACGGCAAAAGGCCAAATCCCTGACCAAAAAGGTGGCGAACTGTTCGCGACTCGGCGGGTACATGTCACCGTCGGCATGGCGCTGCTCGATGTAGCGCACATACAAGCCGTAATACTCGTCCGTGAACGTGGGCCGCACGCTGCGTACGGTCAAGTCCTGGTTGCGCTTGAGTACCCGGCGTTGCTGGCGGTTGGGGGTAAAGCGGGCCGCGGGGATGCGTGCCGGCAGGCAGGCGGTGCAGCGTTGGCAGTGGGGGCGGTACAGGTGGTCTCCGCTGCGGCGAAAGCCCATTTCTGAAAGTTCGGCATACACGGTCTCATCCATGGGCTGACTGGGGTCGAGGAACAGGGTGGTGGCTTGTTCGTCGGGCAGATAGCTGCAGGGATGGGGTTGGGTGGCATAGAACTTCAGCCGCGCCAGTTCGGTCATGGTCGACTCTCGCTAGGGAGCTACAGGGCGTGTGCCGGTTTCACTGCATGAAACGACAACAGGCTTTGATCAGTGTAAGCCAGGGTTTGGCGCACGCCTAGGCGCGCCAGTCGACTGGGCAGGGCAGATCAAGGTCGCGGGCCAGGTAGCTGGCAAAGCTTGCCCGGCTGATGGCCCGCGCGCCTAGGCTGTGCAGATGTTGGGTTGGCATCTGGCAGTCGATCAGACTGAAACCGGCGGCCTGCAAATGACGAACCAGGGTTACGAAACCGACCTTGGAGGCGTTGTCGGTGCGGCTGAACATTGACTCGCCGAAAAACAAACGACCCATGGCCAGGCCATACAGGCCGCCCACCAGCACGCCATCCTGGCGTACCTCGACCGAATGGGCCAGACCGCGGCGATGCAGCTCCAGGTAGGCTTGTTGCATCGCGTCGGTGATCCAGGTGCCATCGGCATAGTCGCGCGGCGCGGCACAGGCGGCGATGACAGCGGCAAAATCCTGGTCGAAGCTGACCGTGAAGCGTTGCTGACGCAAAACCTTGGTCAGGCTGCGGGATACATGCAGTTCGTCGGGAAACAGCACGGTGCGCGGGTCGGGCGACCACCACAGCAGCGGTTGGCCATCCTGGTACCAGGGGAAGCAGCCGTGCCGGTAGGCGGCGATCAGGCGTTCGGCGCTCAGATCGCCGCCAGCGGCCAGCAGCCCGTTGGGCTCACGCAACGCCTGCTGCAGGGGCGGGAATGCCAGAGAATCGCGCGACAACCAGGTCAGCATGGCCAAGCACCGAAGTGGGGGAGGGCGGCGTTGCCGCCCGCAGGCTCAGAGGGCGTCGAGGAACTTTTCCACATCCAGTGCGGCCATGCAGCCGGCGCCGGCCGAGGTAATGGCCTGGCGGTAGACGTGGTCGGCGACATCGCCGGCGGCGAACACGCCTTCGATGCTGGTCGCAGTGGCGTTGCCATCACCGCCGCCCTTGACGAGCAGGTAGCCATCGCGCATTTCCAGCTGACCCTGGAACAGCTCGGTGTTGGGCTTGTGGCCAATGGCGATAAAGACGCCAGCCAGGGGCAGCTCGTGGCTGTTGCCAGTCTGTGTGTCTTTCAAGCGCACACCGGTTACGCCAGTGGCATCACCCAGCACTTCTTCGAGGGTGTGGTTCCAGTGCAGGCGCACATTGCCGTTAGCAGCTTTTTCGAACAGTTTGTCCTGCAGGATCTTCTCCGAACGCAGCTTGTCGCGGCGGTGGATCAGGTGCACTTCCTTGGCGATGTTCGACAGGTACAGGGCTTCTTCAACAGCCGTGTTGCCGCCGCCGATCACGGCCACTACCTGGTTGCGGTAGAAGAAGCCGTCGCAGGTCGCGCAGGCTGATACGCCCTTGCCGGCGAAGGCTTCCTCGGAAGGCAGGCCCAGGTACTGCGCGGAGGCGCCCGTAGCGATGATCAAGGCATCGCAGGTGTAGGTAGCGCTGTCACCTTTGAGAGTAAAGGGGCGGCTCTGCAACTCGGCAGTATGAATGTGGTCGTAGACGATCTCGGTGTCGAAACGCTCCGCATGTTTTTGCATGCGGTCCATCAGTGCCGGGCCGGTCAGGCCTTCCACATCACCCGGCCAGTTATCGACTTCCGTGGTGGTGGTCAGTTGCCCGCCGGGTTGAATGCCGGTGATGATGACGGGCTTGAGGTTGGCGCGGGCGGCATAGACGGCAGCGCTGTAACCGGCGGGGCCGGAGCCCAGGATGATCAGGCGGGAATGCTTGACTTCGCTCATAAAAACCCCTCATAAGCCTTTGTCACAAAAGAGAATGCGTGCTCCAATTGAGCCGCAGGAGTGATGTTGCCGGGTATGCTACACCGAAGCAGGTGGCGAGCGGGAGCCGTGCGCGGCCAGGGGCTTGCGCAGCACATGGCAGCACAAAGCTAAAGTCGTACAATAGGGCAGATCATTGCTAATCGACCACTCGGCGCCACGCCGACGCAGGAATAAACCCGTTTTGAAGAACTCCAGCCCCACCACTCAGGCACCGCTGTGGCGCCAGCAATTGCCCTCCCGACTCAAGGAAGGCGCGCTCATCGCCTTGGGGGCCCTGTGCCTGTATCTGTGGATGGCGCTGTTGACCTATGACCCGGCTGATCCGGGCTGGACCCACACCAGCAATGTCGAGCAGGTGCAGAATGCCGCTGGACGTGCCGGGGCCTGGTTCGCCGATATCCTGTTTATGGCGCTAGGTTACTTTGCCTACCTGTTCCCGCTGCTGCTGGGCGTGAAGACTCTGCAGGTGTTCCGCTCGCGCCACCAGCCTTGGCAGTGGAGTGGCTGGCTGTTCTCCTGGCGCCTGATTGGCCTGGTATTTCTGGTGCTGTCGGGGGCCGCATTGGCCTATATCCATTTCGAGTCGGGCAACAGCATGCCCGCGTCTTCAGGTGGCGCGCTGGGTGAGAGCCTCGGTCATCTGGCGATCAATGCGCTCAACGTGCAGGGCAGTACGCTGCTGCTGATCTCACTGTTTCTCTTCGGCCTCACTGTGTTCACTGATCTGTCCTGGTTCAAGGTCATGGACCTGACCGGCAAGATCACCCTGGACCTGGTCGAGCTGGTGCAGACTCTGGTCAACCGCTGGTGGAGTGCGCGTCAGGACCGCAAGCAACTGGTCGCGCAATTGCGTGAGGTGGACGAGCGGGTGAATGAGGTCGCCGCGCCCGTGGTGCGTGATCGCCGCGAGCAAGCGCGGGTCAAGGAGCGTCTGATCGAGCGCGAAGACGCCCTGAACAAGCACATGATGGAGCGCGAGAGTCGCCCGGCACCGGTGATTACGCCGCCGGCGGCGCCAAAAGCGGTGGAGCCGAGCAAGCGGGTGCAGAAAGAGAAACAGGTATCCCTGTTTGTCGACAGCGCCGTCGAAGGCACACTGCCGCCGATTTCCATTCTCGACCCTGCCGAAGTCAAGAAAGTCGCCTATTCCCCCGAGTCGCTGGCCGGCGTTGGCCACCTGCTGGAGATCAAGCTGAAGGAGTTCGGTGTCGAGGTCACGGTCGACTCCATCCACCCCGGCCCGGTCATCACCCGTTACGAGATTCAGCCGGCCGCAGGGGTCAAAGTCAGCCGCATTTCCAATCTGGCCAAAGACCTGGCGCGCTCGCTGGCAGTGACCAGTGTACGTGTGGTCGAGGTGATCCCCGGCAAGACCACGGTGGGTATCGAGATCCCCAACGAAGACCGGCAGATCGTGCGCTTTTCCGAGGTGCTGTCGTCCAGCGAGTACGATGAAGCCAAGTCGCCGGTTACCCTGGCCCTGGGCCATGACATTGGCGGCAAACCGGTGATCACCGACCTGGCAAAGATGCCTCACTTGCTGGTGGCCGGTACCACCGGTTCGGGTAAGTCGGTTGGGGTCAACGCGATGATCCTGTCGATCCTGTTCAAGTCCAGCCCGGAAGAGGCCAAGCTGATCATGATCGACCCGAAAATGCTCGAGCTGTCGATCTACGAAGGCATTCCCCATCTGCTCTGCCCAGTGGTTACCGACATGAAGGAGGCCGCCAACGCACTGCGCTGGAGCGTCGCCGAAATGGAGCGGCGCTACAAGCTGATGTCGAAGATGGGCGTGCGCAACCTGGCGGGCTTCAACCGCAAGATCAAGGACGCCATCGAGGCCGGTACGCCGATCGCCGACCCGCTGTACAAGCGCGAGAGCATGCACGATGAAGCGCCGCTGCTCAAACCGCTGCCGACCATCGTGGTGGTGGTCGATGAGTTCGCCGACATGATGATGATCGTCGGCAAAAAGGTTGAAGAGCTGATTGCCCGTATCGCCCAGAAAGCACGAGCCGCAGGCATTCACCTGATTCTTGCGACCCAGCGCCCGTCGGTGGACGTGATCACCGGTCTGATCAAGGCCAACATTCCAACCCGCATGGCGTTCCAGGTGTCGAGCAAGATCGACTCGCGGACCATTATCGACCAGGGCGGCGCCGAGCAATTGCTCGGCCACGGTGACATGCTCTACATGCCTCCGGGCACCAGCCTGCCGATTCGTGTGCATGGCGCTTTTGTTTCCGACGAGGAAGTGCACCGCGTGGTCGAAGCCTGGAAGCTGCGTGGGGCGCCGGACTACAACGAAGAGATTCTGGCGGGCGTGGAGGAGGCCGGCAGTGGCTTCGAAGGCAGCAGTGGCGAGGGTGGCGACGACAGCGAAGATGATCCGCTGTACGACGAGGCTGTGAACTTCGTGCTGGAAAGCCGTCGCGCCTCTATTTCTGCAGTGCAGCGCAAACTGAAGATCGGCTACAACCGCGCCGCACGGATGATCGAAGCCATGGAAATGGCCGGCGTGGTGACCTCGATGAATACCAATGGCTCGCGTGAAGTAATTGCCCCAGGGCCTACGCGCGACTGACACCCTTTTTTGCTCTATTACGAGGACTTCAATGCGCCTTTATCGCCTGTTGCTTTTAGCCGTACTCAGCGTTTCCTGCCTCACCGCTCAGGCTGAGGATGCCGCTGCCGTGCAGCGCCTGACTCAGCTGCTCGATCAGGCCCAGACCCTGACCGCGCGTTTCTCCCAGCTGACCCTCGATGGCAGCGGCACCCAGTTGCAGGAGACCGCCGGCGAGCTGGCGCTCAAGCGTCCTGGGCTGTTCCGCTGGCACACCGATGAGCCGATGGAGCAACTGCTGGTCTCCAATGGCGAGAAAGTCTGGCTGTATGACCCGGATCTGGAGCAGGTCACCATTCAGGCCCTGGACCAGCGCCTGACCCACACCCCAGCGCTGCTGTTGTCTGGTGATGTGTCGCAGATCCAGGACAACTTCGACATCACCTTCAAGGAAGGCGGCAATGTCGTGGACTTCATCCTCAAGCCGAAATCCAAGGACACCCTGTTCGACAGCCTGCGCCTGTCGTTCCGGGCCGGTGTGCTCAATGATATGCAACTGATCGACAGCATCGGTCAGCGCACCAATATCCTCTTTCTGGCCGTCAAGATGAACCAGCCCGTCGATGACGCGCAGTTCACCTTCGAGGTGCCGGAAGGCGCCGACGTCATTCAGGAATAAGAGCCCCTTAACCGCCATGGATCTGTTTGCCCGCGCCCCTGTCGCCCAGCCCCTGGCCGCTCGCTTGCGTGCCGCCAGCCTGGATGAGTACGTGGGTCAGGAGCATCTGCTGGCTCGCGGCAAGCCGCTGCGCGAGGCGCTGGAGCAGGGCGCGCTGCACTCGATGATCTTCTGGGGGCCGCCAGGTGTGGGCAAGACCACCCTGGCGCGGCTGCTTGCCGATGTTTCCGAGGCGCACTTCGTGACCATTTCTGCGGTCTTGTCCGGGGTCAAGGAGATCCGTCAGGCGGTCGAGGTGGCCCAGCAGCATGCCGCGCAGTACGGGCGCCAGACCATCCTGTTTGTTGACGAGGTGCACCGCTTCAACAAGTCCCAGCAAGATGCCTTTCTGCCCTATGTGGAAGACGGCACGCTGATCTTTATCGGCGCCACCACCGAGAACCCGTCCTTCGAGCTAAACAACGCCTTGCTCTCGCGGGCCCGGGTGTATGTGCTCAAAAGCCTCGACGAGGCGGCGTTGCGCAAACTGGTCAGCCGCGCCCTGAGCGACGCCAAGGGGCTGGGTGAGCGCCATCTGCAGTTGCCGGAGGAGAGCTTTCGCATCCTCATGAGCGCGGCTGACGGCGATGGCCGGCGCTTTCTCAACTTTCTCGAGAATGCTGCCGACCTGGCCGAGGATGGCAGCGAAATCAGTGTCGAGTTGCTGCGTGACCTGCTCGGGGATACCCAGCGGCGTTTCGACAAGGGCGGCGAGGCGTTCTACGATCAGATTTCCGCCCTGCACAAGTCGGTGCGCGGCTCCAGCCCTGACGGTGCGCTCTACTGGTTTGCGCGCATGCTCGATGGCGGCTGCGACCCGCTGTACATCGCCCGGCGCGTGGTGCGCATGGCCAGCGAGGACATCGGCAATGCCGACCCGCGCGCCCTGACCCTGTGCCTCAACGCCTGGGATGTGCAAGAGCGATTGGGCAGCCCGGAGGGTGAGCTGGCCGTAGCCCAGGCCATCGTCTACCTGGCCTGCGCGCCCAAGAGCAACGCGGTGTACAACGCCTTCAAGGCGGCCATGCGCGACGTCTCCGAGAGCGGCTCGTTGGAGGTGCCGCTGCACCTGCGCAACGCGCCGACCAAGCTGATGAAAGAGCTGGGCTACGGCAACGAATACCGCTACGCCCATGACGAACCTGATGCCTACGCCGCCGGCGAAGACTATTTCCCCGAGTCCCTGACGCCGCGTCAGTACTACCAGCCAGTGCCCCGTGGCCTGGAGCTGAAGATTCGCGACAAGCTCGCGCACCTGGCTCAGCAGGATGCCGACAGCCCGAAAAAGCGGAGAGAGCCATGATCCGGGTTGCCTTGGCTGTCGCCTTCGCCGGTGCACTAGGTTGCGTGTTGCGTTTTTTGGTGGCCAGTTACGCCGTGGCTCAATGGCCGCGGCATTTTTACCTGGCGACCTTTACCGTCAATATCATCGGTTGTTTGCTGATCGGCCTGCTCTCGGGGCTGTTTCTGTTGCGCACCGACTTGCCGCTGGAGCTGCGCACCGGCCTGACCGTGGGCTTTCTCGGCGGTTTGACGACGTTCTCATCCTTTAGCCTGGAGCTGCTCAAACTGCTCGAGGCCGGGCGTCTGCCAGAAGCCGGCGCCTACCTGCTGTGCAGTATTTTCGGCGGTCTGCTGGCCGCCTGGGGTGGTTTGAGCCTTGCGCGCTTGCTGCACTGAGCGGCGCTAAGCCTTAAACTGCGCCACACCTCGCACCGCTCTGCGGCTGCCTGACTTTTTTCGTTGATGTATTGAGACCTGAACATGCTCGACTCCAAACTCGTTCGTACCCAGCTTCACGACGTGGCCGAGCGCCTGGCCGTTCGCGGCTTTGCCCTCGACACCGCGCGCTTCGAGGCCCTGGAAGCCCAGCGCAAGACCGTACAGACCCGCACCGAGCAATTGCAGGCCGAGCGCAACAGCCGCTCCAAGGCCATCGGCCAGGCCAAGCAGCGCGGTGAAGACATCGCGCCGTTACTGGCGGATGTCGACCGCATGGGCAGCGAACTGGAGGAGGGCAAGCGTGAGCTGGACGCCATCCAGGTCGAGCTCGACAACCTGCTGCTGAATATCCCTAACCTGCCCCACGAGTCGGTGCCGGTGGGTGAGGACGAAGAGGGCAACGTCGAAGTGCGTCGCTGGGGTACGCCGACGGCGTTCGATTTCCCGGTGCAGGACCATGTCAGCCTCGGTGAGCAGCATGGCTGGCTGGACTTCGAGACCGCCGCCAAACTCTCCGGCGCGCGCTTCGCCCTGCTGCGTGGGCCGATTGCCCGCCTGCACCGCGCACTGGCCCAGTTCATGATCAACCTGCACACCAGCGAGCATGGCTACGAAGAAGCCTACACGCCTTACCTGGTGCAGGCGCCGGCCCTGCAGGGCACTGGCCAATTGCCGAAGTTCGAGGAAGACCTGTTCAAGATCAGCCGCGAAGGCGAGGCGGACTTCTACCTGATTCCGACTGCCGAGGTGTCGCTGACCAATATCGTGGCCGGTGAGATTCTCGATGCCAAACAGCTGCCGCTGAAGTTCGTCGCCCATACGCCGTGCTTCCGTAGCGAAGCGGGCGCCTCCGGCCGCGATACCCGCGGGATGATCCGCCAGCACCAGTTCGACAAGGTCGAAATGGTGCATATCGTCGAGCCGGGCAAATCCTTCGAGGCACTGGAAGAACTGACCGGGCACGCCGAGAAGGTCCTGCAGCTGCTTGAACTGCCCTACCGCGTCCTGGCGCTGTGCACGGGCGACATGGGCTTCAGCGCAACCAAGACCTATGACCTGGAAGTCTGGGTGCCGAGTCAGGACAAGTACCGCGAAATCTCCTCCTGCTCCAACTGTGGCGACTTCCAGGCGCGGCGCATGCAGGCGCGCTACCGTAACCTGGAAACCGGCAAGCCGGAGCTGCTGCACACCCTCAATGGCTCGGGCCTGGCCGTAGGCCGTACCCTGGTGGCGGTGCTGGAAAATTATCAGCAAGCCGACGGCAGCATTCGCGTACCTGAGGTGCTCAAGCCTTATATGGGCGGCATCGAGGTCATCGGCTGAGCGTCCATCTGCGGGTGATCCGGTGTCGCCCGATGTAGCCGCCCGGCTGCAGGTCTACTGCACGCCGGGCGATTTTGTTTAGTGCCAGTCTGCGAGCCCTTGTCATGGATTTTCTTCCCCTGTTTCACAAGCTGCGTGACCGCGTGGTGTTGGTGGTCGGCGGCGGTGAGGTAGCGTTGCGCAAGTCGCGCCTGATCGCCGAGGCGGGGGCCAGGCTGCGCGTCGTGGCCCCCGAGGTGCGCGAAGAGCTGCAGGCGCTGGTTGCCGACAGCGGCGGGGAAGTGCGCCTGCGCGATTACCTGGACGACGACATCTTGGGTGTGTGCCTGATCATCGCCGCCACCGATGACGAGCCGCTCAACGCGCGAATCTCCGCCCAGGCGCAGCACCTGGGTATGCCGGTCAATGTCGTCGATGCGCCAGCGCTGTGCAGCGTGATCTTCCCGGCCATTGTCGATCGCTCGCCGCTGATCGTCGCCGTCACCAGTGGCGGTGATGCGCCCGTGCTGGCGCGCCTGATTCGCGCCAAGATCGAGACCTGGATTCCTGCTACCTACGGCCAATTGGCCGGCCTGGCCAAGCGCTTCCGCGCCCAGGTCAAGGCGCTGTTCCCCGATGTGCAGCAGCGCCGGGTGTTCTGGGAAGACGTGTTCCAGGGGCCGATTGCCGAAAGCGTATTCGCCGGCAAACCGGGCGAGGGCGAGCGCCTGCTTAAAGAGAAAATCGAGGGCATCGCCCCACGCACCCTGGGTGAGGTGTACCTGGTCGGTGCCGGGCCGGGTGATCCCGATTTGCTGACCTTCCGCGCCCTGCGTCTGATGCAGCAGGCCGATGTGGTGCTTTACGACCGTCTGGTGGCGCCGGCGATCATCGATTTGTGCCGCCGCGACGCCGAACGCATCTATGTCGGCAAGCAGCGCGCTGACCATGCGCTGCCCCAGGAGCAGATCAACCAGCGTCTGGTTACCCTGGCCCTGGAAGGCAAGCGCGTGCTACGCCTCAAGGGCGGTGACCCGTTTATCTTCGGCCGTGGTGGGGAGGAAATCGAAGAACTGGCCGCCCATGGCATTCCGTTCCAGGTGGTGCCGGGCATTACTGCCGCCAGTGGCTGCGCGGCCTATGCCGGGATTCCCCTGACCCATCGCGACCATGCGCAATCGGTGCGCTTCGTCACCGGCCATCTCAAGGATGGCAGTTGCGATTTGGCCTGGGGCGAGCTGACGGCTCCCAGCCAAACGCTGGTGTTTTATATGGGCTTGGTCGGCTTGCCGATGATCTGCGCGCAACTGATCGCCCATGGACGCAGCGCAGACACGCCAGCGGCGCTGATTCAGCAAGGCACCACCCAGAACCAGCGCGTATTCACCGGCACCTTGGCCAACCTGGCCGAACTGGTGGCGCAGCATGACGTGCGTGCGCCGACCCTGGTGATTGTCGGCGAGGTGGTGCAGTTACGCGAAAAGCTGGCCTGGTTCGAGGACGCAGTTCAAAGCAACCGAGCCTGAGCCGGGCCAGTTGCTTATTGCTGGTAGATACCTTTGCCCGGCAGGCGTGCGCGGTCATGGGGGCGGTCAAGCGCCAGCGACGGGCCTTTGGGGATCACCCCGGTCGGGTTAATGGTGGCGTGACTGGCGTAGTAGTGGCTTTTGATGTGGGTGAAGTCCACGGTCTCGGCAATGCCCGGCCACTGGT
The DNA here is from genome assembly GCF_900110925.1 of Pseudomonas cuatrocienegasensis. GTDB lineage: Bacteria > Pseudomonadota > Gammaproteobacteria > Pseudomonadales > Pseudomonadaceae > Aquipseudomonas > Aquipseudomonas cuatrocienegasensis. Next base: position 78,474 of record NZ_FOFP01000009.1, read on the forward strand.
ACTGCTCGCGCAGCCAGTTGGCCAGGTTGGGGTAGTCTTCCAGGCGGCGCAGGTTGCACTTGAAATGGCCGTGGTAGACCGCGTCGAAGCGCACCAGGGTGGTGAACAGACGAATGTCGGCCTCGGTTAGGTATTCGCCAGCCAGGTAGCGCCGGCTGTCCAAGCGCGCTTCCAGGCTGTCCAGTGCATCGAACAGCTCGTCGAAGGCTTCCTCATACGCATCCTGGCGCGTGGCAAAGCCGGCGCGATACACCCCATTGTTCACCGCCGGGTAGATGCGGCCGTTAAGGGCATCGATCTGCTCGCGCAGGTGTTCGGGGTAAAGGTCGAGGCGGTTGCCCGTCAGTTCATCGAAGGCGCTGTTGAACATGCGGATGATTTCCGCTGACTCATTGCTGACGATACGCTGGCGCTGGGTGTCCCACAGCAGCGGGACCGTCACACGGCCGGTGTATTGCGGATCGTCGGCGCTGTAGCGTTGATGCAGGTAGGTCAGGTCGCCGAGGGCATCGCCGCTGGAGCCGTGGGCCGTATCGAAGGTCCAGCCGTTCTCGCGCATCAGCCAACTGACTGTTGAGACGCCAATCAGCGGCTGCAGGCCTTTGAGGTTGCGCAGTATCAGGGTGCGATGGGCCCAGGGGCAGGCGAGTGACACATACAGGTGGTAGCGCCCGGGTTCGGCGGTAAAGCCACCGTCGCCGCTGGGGCCGGGCGCACCGTCCGGGGTGATCCAGTGGCGGCGTTGTGCGTCTTCACGCTGGAAGCGTCCGGTGTCTCCGGTGTCGTACCACTGGTCGCGCCAGGTTCCGTCTATCAGCAGGCCCATAAGACTGGCTCCGTCGTAAGTGAGGGTGTCAGTCTAACGACCTGGGCTAGGGTCTGTTGCCGTTTCGTCGCAAGCCGCGTTGCCGCGAACGAAACGGCAACAGACCCTAATTGAAAGGTGCAAAAAAACGCCCGGTTTGATCGGTCAGGCCGATCTGTGTCGGGCTGCCCAGCGCCGCTTCGCGTCCTCGAATGCAGCCTCACGGCTGGCTCCCAGCCCGCGCAGCGCCAGGGCCATGGTGCTGATTACCGCCAGTTCGCCATAGGCATCTGCGGCTTCGCCGTTCCACACTGCGAGCAAATGGCTCGGATCCAGGCGCTCGGGTTTGACGTGGCGCATTGGGCTCAGCGCAGGCCAGCTCTCATCCCAGTTTTCGCCATTGCCGGTGCCATACAGCTGGCTGTTGGCGTCCGGGTTGACTTCGATCTCGCCGCCTTCGCCCTTGATTACGATGGCCGTGTCGCCAAGCAACTGGCTGGCTTCGCGGTGCACGGCCTGATAGCCCGGGTGGAAAATACTCTGCAACCCACAGGTGGCCCCCAGTGGGTTGAGAATACGTGCCAGCGAGTGGATCGGTGAGCGCAGGCCCAGGGTGTTGCGCAAATCGATCATGCGCTGCAGCTGGGGCATCCAGTCGCCCAGGGGAATAAAGGCCAGGCCGCTGTTATCCAGTGCGTCGCCGACTTGCGACCAATCCCGACACAGGGTGATATTCAGCGTCCCCAGCAACTGCTCGCTGTACAGGCGGCCAGCCGTATGGGCGCCGCCACCGTGCATCAGGATACGTAGGCCGCTGCCTGCCAGGGCCTTGGCCGCCAGTAGAAACCAGGGCAGGTGGCGCTTTTTGCCGGCGTAGGTGGGCCAGTCCAGGTCGACCGGGAGGCTGGGCACCTGCAGGCGTGCGCGCACGGCTTCGGTAAAGCCGGCCATTTCTTCGGCGCTTTCTTCCTTGTGCCGCAGCAGCATGAGAAAGGCACCCAGCTGGGTGTCTTCTGTCTGCCCATCGAGCAGCATGCCCATGGCTTCGCGGGCTTCCTCGCGGGTCAGGTTGCGCGCGCCACGCTTGCCCTTACCGAGGATGCGCACGAACGTGGCGAAGGGGTGTTCGGCGGGCGTCTCGAGGATCATAGGCAATTCGTCGGTTTGGGCAGGCCAGCAAGCTTGGCCGCCAGTTTGGCAGGGGTGCCGTTGAACAGTTGGTTCAGGTGCAGGCTGTTGCCCTTTTCCGGGCCCAGTTGCAAGGCGATGTATTTGATCAGCGGGCGGTTGGCCGGGGACAACTGAAATTCGGCATAAAACGCCCGTAGGGCGTGCAGGATTTCCCAATGTGCTGCCGTTAACGACAAACCTGATTCGCGGGCCAGGGCTTCGGCGACCGGCTCGGACCAGTCGCTCAGGTCGACCAGATAACCGTCCTTGTCCAGGGCAACGGTCTGCCCTTCGAGAGATAGCGTCGTCATAGCCAGCTGTTGACCTTGTCATAGCGCAGGGTCAGGGCCACAAATGTCGAGTAATCGACCGCCGTGACCGCATCGTCCGCCTGGATATTGCGCGCCTGCAGATCCTCGGCGAGGGCATACAGCCCCGCGCCGCTCGGCAGCGAAGCCAGCGCCTTGCGCGCGGCGCTGGCCGGTTGCAAGGCATAGACCGCATCGCCGCTGAGCAATAAGCCATCCTCTGCGCCGAACAGGCGCAGACAGCTAGTGAGGCGGTCATTCCCGTAGGGTGAATGAGAGAGTAGGTGCAGGGTCGTCATCAGAGGGTTATCACCTGATCGTAGCGGGCCAGCAGCGCCTGCAGTGCGCTCGTGTCGAGCAGTTCGGCAGGCAGCGCTAGGGGTGTCTGGCCGAGTCCGCGCTCGCCCAGGCTGTGGGCGCAGCAGTACAGCGCTTCGATGCCGAACAGCGGCAAGGCCTGCAGGTTGGCGGTGAGGTCTTTCTGTTGCAGGGCCTTAGGTGCCTGCTCGGCAAACAGTTGGAACACGCCATCATCGAGAAACAGCAAGCCGATCGGCAGGTCATAGGCGCCGCCCGCCAGCACGATATCCAGCGTCTCACGGGCGCCAGGGCCGCTCCAGGGCGCCTGGCGGCTGATGATCAATAGCGACTTGCTCATCTCAAGGCCCTCCAAAGCAGATCAGACGATCCGCTTCCTGTACGGCCTCGTGCAGTTGTCCCAGCCCGGACAACACCCAGGGCGCCTCGATACTGGCCGCGGTGCGGCCGTAGCGGGTGGCTTCATCAGTGTCGAGCACACCACGGCGCAGCGCAGCGGCAATGCACACCACACCATCGAGGTTATGGGCCTTTACAAAGGTGCGCCATTCGGCGGTTAGATCAAGCTCGTCCTGGCTGCTGACCACGCTGGAAGAGGCGCTGTGGACGCCGTCCTGATAAAAGAACAGCCGCACGATTTCATGGCCGTCGGCCAGCGCGGCCTGGGCAAAACGCAAGGCCCGACGCGCAGCGGGCTGATGGGGCGCGGCGAACAGCGCAATGGCGAATTTCATGGATGATCCGGCAATACAGTCTGCGCGAATGATAAAGCCTGAGCGCTGAAGATGCTTGCGGCAGATATGAAAAAGCCCGCCGAAGCGGGCTCTCTCACATGCTGCAGTACTCAGTCGTCGCCGCCCATGATGCCAAACAGCTGCAGCAGGCTGACGAAGAGGTTGTAGATGGACACATACAGGCTGATGGTCGCCATGATGTAGTTGCGCTCACCGCCGTGGATGATCGCGCTGGTCTGGAACAGAATGCAGGCCGAGGAGAACAGCACGAAGCCTGCGCTGATCGCCAGTTGCAGCCCGCTGATCTGGAAGAAGAAGCTCGCCACGATGGCGCCCAGCAGGACGAAGAACCCGGCGGTGATGAAGCCGCTGAGGAAGCTCATGTCCTTGCGCGTGGTGAGCACGTAGGCCGAGAGGCCGAAGAACACCAGAGCGGTCATGGTAAAGGCCGAGCTGACGACTTCCGCGCCGTTGGCCATGCCCAGGTAGCGATTGAGAATCGGACCCAGGGTGTAGCCCATGAAGCCGGTGAGGGCGAGGGTCGAAACCAGGCCCCAGGCCGAGTCACGCAGCTTGGCGGTGAGGAAGAACAGCCCGTAGAAGCCGATCAGTACCACGAAGATGTTCGGGTAGGCGACGTTGGCGCGCTGGGCGAGGAACGCCACCAGGCCGCTGAAGGCCAGGGTGATGGCCAAAAGGCCGTAAGTGTTGCGCAATACGCGGCTGACTGCTTGCTGCTCAACCTGCGCATGGCCGAGTGCGTAATCTTGTTCGTGCATGGCGACACTCCTGTAGAAGACGGGGTAGGTTCCGTGACCTGAGTCGGGCTTGATCATAACAGAGCTCGATACGCTGCCAAGCCAGAGAGTTTGACAGTGTGTTGCGTTCCGGTAAGATTGCCGCCCGCAACACGCCGGAAGCGTGGCAGAGCGGTTGAATGCAACGGTCTTGAAAACCGTCGAAGGGGAAACTCTTCCGTGAGTTCGAATCTCACCGCTTCCGCCATTTTTGACAGACCCCTGATACCGAAAGGTTCAGGGGTTTTCTGTTTACGGCTGCTACTACACAGGCTGGCGCTTGATACGCCCTGTGTGGCCCCCTTGGGACGCTCTGCGTCGGCCGTACCGAGACGCGGCGTGTCTCGGGCTGCATGCCCACGCGGAGCGTGGAAACGATTAAAAAAGAACTCCGGCCGCCGCACAGTAGGCCTGGACTCCAAGCGATTTGATTTTGCTGGTCATCATCCGCCGTGGGCTGGTGGTGATCAGCCGTGCTTGATGGCGACGTTGTCGGCTGCTGCCGCCAGGATCGGAGCGCAACGTAACCCACGAAGATGATATAGAGCGGGGACATGGAAGTTCTTCTAGCTGATCGCGGTGGAGCCGCTTGTCCTTGTGAGTGTTAAGCGGGTGTGCTGCTGTCGCCTGTGTCAATCGTCTTTGGGCACCGTCCAGAACAGCTGCACACCGTCGTCGCGATGGGCGATGGTGACGTTGTCGTTTTCGGCGATCTCATCGAGGATGCGCGCCCAGTCTTCGGGTGTGTCGCCTTCGACCCGTAACAGCACCGCTGATCGGGATTTTTGCGCAGCTGGCGCGTTGATAGCGCGGTGGATACGGGCGCCGAGCAACTCGTAGCTAGTGGGTGCTGCAGCGGGAGCGGGTTTGCCTTTTGCCATGGTTTGTTATCTCGATTACTGTATGTGCATACAGTAATTCCGAGGTCAGCAAATGTCACTCTCCATTCTTGGTCGCAACCAGCGGCTCGAGCACCTGTTGCCGGAAGCCCGCGAGCTGCGCATTACCGGGTTTCAGTCGCCAGCCGAAGACGAGAAGGAGGGCGGGCTTTCGTTGGATGCACTAACGGGCCTGGGTGCGCCGCAAATTTGGGTGGTGCGTGTAGACGACGACACGCTGCTGGGCTTTGGCCTGTACCCCGGCGACCGCCTGGTGGTAGACCGTGGCGCGCTGTGCACTCATGAGCAGTATGTAGTCGTGGATCTGGACGGCAGCTACCGCGTGCGCCTGATGATGCGTAACGAGGAGGGCTGCCTGGTGCTGCGTGCGGCTCAGCGTTTTACGCCGGATATTGTCTTGGGGCCTGAAGCGATCCTTGATGTATGGGGAGCTGTGCGTTGGGTGGTCAGCTATGTGGGGCCTTGAACATGTCCGTGTTCGCATTGATTGATTGCAATGCCTTTTACTGCAGCTGCGAGCGGATCTGTCAGCCGGCGCTCAAGCAGATGCCCGTGGTCGTGGTGAGCAATAACGATGGCTGCATCATTGCCCGTACCCGTGAAGCCAAGGCGCTGGGCATACCCATGGGGGCTCCGTATTTCAAGGTGCGCGATCAGTTGGCAGCGGCCGGGGTTGCAGTGCGCTCGAGCAATTACACGCTCTATGCAGATATCAGCAACCGGGTAATGCGCACCATCGCTGAGCTGGTACCGGCGATTGAGGTGTATAGCGTCGACGAGTGCTGGGCAGATCTAACCGGCATTGTCGATTTAGCCGGCCTGGGTGTACAGATACGCACGCGTTTGCTGCGCGATGTGGGTATGCCGGTGGGCGTGGGCATCAGCACTACCAAGACCCTGGCCAAATTGGCTAACTGGGCCGCGAAGAAGTGGCCGGCCACGGGTGGCGTGGTGGACCTTACAGCGTCGGCTCGTCAGGCGAAGCTGCTGCGCATTGCTCCGCTGAATGAGGTGTGGGGTATTGGCCGGCGTTTAGCGCCGCAGTTGCAGGCATTGGGCATGAGCACCGCCTGGGATTTGGCGCAGTACGACATTGCTACGCTGCGCAAAACCTTCGGCGTGACCCTGGAGCGCACAGCGCGCGAGCTACGCGGTGAGAGTTGCCTGCAGATGAGCGAAGGTCCACCGCCCAAGCAGGCGATATGCAGCTCGAAGATGTTTGGCCACAGGCTGTACGAGTTGGCGCCGATACGCGAGGCGCTGGCGACTTATGTAACTCGCGCTGCCGAGAAACTGCGCAGTCAGGCGTCCCTGTGTGGCGCCATTCAGGTAGGGTTGCGCACCCAAGCGCACAACCTCCATCTGCCGCGCTATGCCAACGCCTTGAGCGTGGCGCTGCACAGCCCCACCGATGACACGCGGGACATACTCGCTCCGGCACTGCGCGCGTTGGAGGCAATTTATCGACCGGGGTTTGCGTACTCCAAGTGCTCAATCTTACTAACGGACCTCAGCCGGCGCGGTGAGATGACAATGGATCTGTTTGCCTCCGCGCCAAGGCCGGGCAGTGAGCGGCTGATGGCCGTCGTTGATGCGATTAATAAGCGCGAGGGCCGCGGTACCGTGCGTCTTGGGCGAGTGCCCGTTGCCCCGGCCTGGGCCATGCGCCGGGAGATGAAAAGCCAGTGCTACACCACCCGCTGGGATGAGGTGATCGGTGTTAGAGGCTAGAGGGGCCTGACCAACGCTGTCATCCGACCAGTCGTCGACGATCCTGATCGGATGGTCGAGTGTTTCTCCTGGCCACCCTTGTTCTGTACACTGCACAAAAAATTCGCCGGAAGTACCGTCCTAGAGCGGTTTTTGTGTTTTATCCGAGCATCTGTCGAAGCGCATCCAGGCACTGAATGGGCATTTGTCCGTACTAGGTCTTGCGGATGCTTTTTGCTATGGTGAGTGCATTCGAAAAGACCGCTCTGGCAGCGGCTGCTGCAGTACGAGGTGTCGTTTGATTAAGGTTCTAGTCGTTGATGACCATGATCTGGTGCGCACGGGTATCACCCGTATGCTGGGCGATATCGATGGGCTACAGGTGGTGGGGCAGGCGAGTTCTGGCGAGGAGTCGCTGAAAAAGACCCGCGAACTCAAGCCTGATGTCGTGCTGATGGACGTACGTATGCCGGGCATTGGTGGGCTGGAGGCGACGCGCAAGCTAATTCGCAGCCATCCCGATCTCAAGGTCGTGGCCGTTACCGCTTGTGAGGAAGACCCTTTCCCTACGCGACTCTTGCAGGCCGGAGCCGCCGGTTACATGACCAAGGGCGCAGGCCTGGAAGAAATGGTCCAGGCGATCCGCATGGTGTTTGCCGGCCAGCGTTATATCAGCCCGCAGATTGCCCAGCAGTTGGCCCTCAAATCCTTTCAGCCACAAACCTCGCAGTCGCCATTCGAGCTGCTGTCAGAGCGCGAAATCCAGATCGCCCTGATGATCGCCGGCTGCCAGAAGGTCCAGAGCATTTCCGACAAGTTGTGCCTGTCGCCCAAGACGGTGAATACCTACCGCTACCGCATCTTCGAAAAGCTCTCCATCACCAGCGACGTCGAGTTGGCGCTGCTGGCTGTGCGCCATGGCATGGTCGATGCCACCCACTGAGATGCTGCCTGCGTTCGACCCCAGTGCCTTTCTTTCTACCTGCAGCGGTCGGCCAGGCGTGTACCGCATGTTCGATGCGGACGGCAAGCTGCTGTACGTCGGCAAGGCAAAAAACCTCAAGAAGCGCTTGGCCAGCTACTTTCGCAAGCTCGGTCTGGCGCCCAAGACTGCTGCGCTGGTCGGTAAGATCGCCTCGGTCGAAACCACCATCACCGCCAACGAGACCGAGGCGCTGCTGCTCGAGCAGACGCTGATCAAAGAGTGGCGCCCGCCGTACAACATCCTGCTGCGTGACGACAAATCCTACCCCTATGTGTTTCTCTCCGACGGGGCATTCCCGCGTCTGAGCATTCACCGTGGGGCGAAGAAGGCCAAGGGCCGCTACTTCGGCCCGTATCCGAGTGCCGGTGCGATCCGCGAGAGCCTGCAACTGCTGCAGAAGGCCTTTCAGGTGCGTCAGTGCGAAGACAGTTACTACCGCAACCGTACTCGGCCATGTCTGCAGTACCAGATCAAACGCTGCAAGGGGCCCTGTGTCGAGGGCCTGGTCACACCTGAGGTATATGCCGAGGACGTGCGCCATTCGGTGATGTTTCTCGAAGGCCGTAGCAATGCCCTGAGTGACGAGTTATCGGCCGCGATGCAAAGCGCTGCGATGAACCTGGACTTTGAACGCGCTGCCGAGCTGCGTGACCAGATGGCACTGCTGCGTCGGGTCCAGGACCAGCAGAGCATGGAAGGCGGCACGGGCGACGTCGATGTAGTCGCGGCCATGGTCAACCCCGGCGGCGCCTGCGTGCACTTGATCAGCGTGCGCGGTGGCCGGGTGCTGGGCAGCAAGAATTTCTTCCCCCAGGTGGGCATCGAAGAGGCAGGCAGCGAGGTGCTGCTGGCGTTCCTGGCGCAGTATTACCTGGGCAGCGCCGAGCGCGATTTGCCCAGTGAGCTGATCGTCAACGCCCAGCACGAGGACTATCCGACCCTGATTGCCGCCATCGACGCGCAGCGCGGCCGTGAGTTGAGCATCAGCTACCGCGTACGCGGCACTCGCGCACGCTGGCAGCAGCTGGCGGTGACCAACGCCGAACAGGCGTTGGGCGCGCGTCTGGCCAACCGTCAGCACGTGGCGGCGCGCTTCGAGGCGTTGGCCGAAGCGCTGGGCATGGATGAGATTCCGCAGCGCCTGGAGTGCTTCGACATCAGTCATTCCAGTGGCGAGGCGACGGTTGCCTCCTGCGTCGTATTCGGCCCGGAAGGCCCGCTGAAGTCCGACTACCGCCGCTACAACATCGAAGGTGTGACCGCAGGCGATGACTATGCCGCGATGCACCAGGCCCTGACCCGGCGCTTCAGCAAGATCAAGGACGGCGAGGGCAAGCTGCCCGATATCCTCCTGGTCGATGGCGGCAAGGGCCAGTTGGCCATGGCCCGCGATGTGCTGCAGGAGCTGGCCGTACCCGACCTGACGCTGCTTGGTGTGGCCAAGGGCACTACGCGCAAGCCGGGCCTGGAAACCCTGTACCTGAACGATGCCAGCAATGAATTTACCTTGCCGGGCCATTCGCCGGCGCTGCACCTGATTCAGCAGATTCGCGACGAATCCCACCGTTTCGCCATCACCGGTCACCGCGCGCGCCGCGGTAAAACGCGGCGCACTTCGACCCTGGAGGAGGTTGCAGGCGTCGGTCCAAAGCGCCGCCGCGAACTGCTCAACCACTTCGGTGGGCTGCAGGAACTGACGCGTGCGAGCACCGAAGAGATCGCAAAAGCGCCGGGTATCAGTAAAAAGCTTGCCGAGTCGATTTATGAGGCTCTGCACAGCGAGTAGAATGCCGACTCACCTCGCAGCTAATCGTGCCGATGAATATCCCCAACCTGCTTACCGTGCTCCGCGTTGTACTGATCCCCATCTTTATCCTGCTGTTCTACATGCCGTTCAGCTGGAGCTATTGGGCAGCCAGTGCCGTGTTTGCTGTTGCCGCTGTCACCGACTGGCTTGACGGCTACCTGGCGCGTCTGTGGGAGCAAAGCACGCCATTCGGCGCCTTTCTCGATCCGGTCGCGGACAAGCTGATGGTCGCCACCGCGTTGGTACTTCTGGTGGCCGAACACGCCAACCTCTGGCTGACCCTGCCGGCGGCCATCATCATCGGGCGGGAGATCGTGGTGTCTGCGCTGCGCGAGTGGATGGCCGAGCTGGGCGCGCGGGCGCATGTTGCTGTCTCCAACCTGGCCAAGTGGAAGACCGCCGCACAGATGGTTGCGCTGGTCATCCTGCTGGGTAATCCGCCGCTGTTCACCATCTGGGTCGTGCTGGGTTACGTCCTGTTGATCATCGCTGCCGTGCTCACTCTATGGTCGATGTTGCAGTACCTGCTGGCCGCCTGGCCGCACCTGAGTATCACGGCCGAGAAGAAATAACTTTTTTGAATCAAGGGCTTGACGGGGCGTTCTGAAGCTATAGAATGGCGCCCGTCAACACGACAAGCGGGAATAGCTCAGTTGGTAGAGCACGACCTTGCCAAGGTCGGGGTCGCGAGTTCGAGTCTCGTTTCCCGCTCCAATTTCAACGGGCCGTTGCAAACGGCCCGTTTAGTTTCAAGGCTGAGTAGCAGAGTGGTTATGCACCGGATTGCAAATCCGTGAACGCCGGTTCGATTCCGACCTCAGCCTCCAATTAGAAAAGCCCCGTAAATCGATGATTTACGGGGCTTTTTGTTAACAGGCTAGACGCCTTGCGAGCAGCACCTGGGCTGTATATAGTCCAACCCCTGCCGTAGGCCATCATCCGCCCCGATGGTGAAATTGGTAAACACAGCAGACTTAAAATCTGCCGACCGCAAGGTCTTGCCGGTTCGATTCCGGCTCGGGGCACCATTTGCATGACTCAGTGTTCCCAGTGAACCTGACGTCCACTTAAACCGGCCTTTACAGCCGGTTTTTTTGTGCCTGCAATTCCTGCCGAGAGTCGACGACAGCGTGTTTAGCGCAGCCCCTGCCATGAGACTGTCGCGTAGCTGTCATATGCCTGCCATCGCCCCGAGGTGCAATCGTCCTGACGCTTAAGGAGGACGGCCATGCGCATCTGTGTAATCGGGGCAGGGTATGTGGGGCTGGTGACGGCAGCCTGTTTTGCCGAGATGGGCAACCAGGTGATTTGCCTGGAGCGCGACGCCCAGCGCGTTGCGCGGTTGCGCCGTGGCGATGTGCCGATTCATGAGCCGGGGCTGGAGCCTATGGTGCGGGCGCACCTGGCCAGTGGCGACTTGCAGTTCACCAGCGGCTGGAATGAAGCGCTGCGTGGTGTTGAGGTGGTGTTTATCGCCGTGGGTACACCCAGCGGTGAAGATGGCTCGGCAGATCTTAGCCATGTGCTGGCGGTGGCTGAGGCGCTGGGTCAGCAGTTGCAACAGCGCTGCGTGGTGGTCGATAAGTCCACGGTGCCGGTGGGCACGGCGGAGCGGGTGTCGCGTTGCATCGATGCCGGGCTGCGTCAGCGCGGCAAGACGTTCAGCGTAGCGCTGGCCAGCAACCCGGAGTTTCTCAAGGAGGGTGTGGCGATTGCCGATTTCATGCGTCCTGATCGGGTAATCATCGGCTGTGATGACGAGGACGCTCAGGAGTGTCTGCGCCGTTTGTACGCGCCGTTCTTGCGCAACCACGAACGCTTGCTGTGCATGGGTGTGCGAGCGGCGGAGTTCAGCAAGTACGCGGCCAATGCGTTTCTTGCCACCAAGATTTCCTTTATCAATGAAATGGCTAGCCTGTGCGCGCGCCTGGATGTCGATATCGAGGAAGTGCGCCGCGGCATCGGCAGCGATACGCGCATTGGCACGCATTTCATCTATGCCGGCTGCGGCTATGGTGGCTCGTGCTTTCCCAAGGATGTGCGCGCATTGATTCGCACAGCGGAGCAGGAGGGCGTCGAGCCGAGCATTCTGCGCGCGGTCGAGGCACGTAATGCGCTGCAGAAGACCCTGCTGTTTCAGGCAGTGCGTGAACATTTTTCGGGCTATATGCAGGGACGGGTCGTGGCGATCTGGGGGCTGGCGTTCAAACCCGGTACGGACGATATCCGCGAGGCGCCAAGCCTGGTGCTGATCGATGCGCTGTTGGCCGCCGGCGTACGGGTGCAGGCCTGCGATCCGGTCGCCACGTCCGCCGTAGCCGGGCGCTACGCCACAGCGCTGGCTGCTGGGCAATTACGCCTGGGCGAGTCGCCTTATCAGGCGGTGGAGGGCGCCGATGCCCTGGTGCTGGTGACAGAGTGGAAGCAGTTTCGCCAGCCGGACTTCCTGCGCGTACGCGGCCTGATGCGCATGCCGGTGCTGTTCGATGGGCGCAATATCTATGACAGCCAGCAACTGAGCGAAGCCGGGTTTCTCTATCGCGGCATTGGCCGGCCTGCAGCGGGCGATTGTAAGCAAAGTGCAGCCTGATAGACTGTATGGATATTTACCACTCGCCTCGCTAGGAGTCCCATGATCAAGAAATGCCTGTTCCCCGCCGCCGGTTACGGTACGCGCTTTCTGCCCGCCACCAAGGCGATGCCCAAGGAAATGCTGCCGATCGTAAACAAGCCGCTGATCCAGTATGGGGTCGAGGAGGCGCTCGAGGCCGGTCTGACGCAGATCGCCATGGTGACTGGGCGCGGCAAGCGCTCGCTGGAAGACCACTTCGACATCAGCTATGAACTCGAGCACCAGATCCGCGACACCGACAAGGAAAAATACCTGGTCGGTATCCGCCGTCTGATCGACGAGTGCAGCTTCTCTTACACCCGTCAGGTGGAGATGAAGGGCCTGGGCCATGCCATTCTCTGTGGCCGTCCGCTGATCGGTGACGAGCCGTTTGCCGTGGTGCTGGCTGATGACTTGTGCCTGAACCTGGAAGGTGACGGCGTACTGACCCAGATGGTCAAGCTGTACAACCAGTTCCGCTGCTCGATCGTCGCGGTTCAGGAAGTCCCCATGGACGAAATCCACAAGTACGGTGTGATCGCCGGCGAGATGATCCGTGACGATATTTACCGGGTGAACAGCATGGTCGAAAAGCCCAAGCCCGAAGATGCACCGTCGAATCTGGCGATCATTGGCCGTTACATCCTCACGCCGGACATTTTCGATCTGATCGAGAAGACCGAGCCGGGCAAAGGCGGTGAAATTCAGATCACTGACGCCCTGATGAAACAGGCTCAGGACGGTTGCGTAATGGCCTATAAGTTCAAGGGCCAGCGCTTTGACTGCGGCGGCGCCGAAGGTTATATCGACGCGACCAACTTCTGCTTCGAGAACCTGTACAAGACCGGCCGCGCTTACTGAGAGCGGTTGCTGCGCTGAACGAGAGGCCACCTACGGGTGGCCTTTTGCGTCTTAGGCGTGCCGCCCAGGTTCAAGGTTGAGGTAATGCCTCGGCCCCTGGTCCTAATGGTTGGCCGTAGCTGAACTCCACGGCCCGTCCCGATGGGTCGCGCACGCCACAGTAATAACCCACCGGAAAGGGTTCCTCGCGCGGCGCCCAGAGCAGGCAGCCGCTGGCCGCGGCGCGGGCGGCAATGGCGTCGACCTGTTCGCGGCTGGCCAGGGCGAAGCCGAGGTGGCTGTAGTCATCGTCGGCGCGTTCGTGGCGCTGGCCGCCCGGCATCAGCACAAAGATAAAGCGCTGGGCCTGGCCCGGCTCGGCCATCCAGACGATGCGTGAGCCTTTGCCGGCGCGCTCATGGACGACCTGCATGCCGCAGAATATTTGGTAGAAGGCGATGCTGGCCGGCAGATCCGGCACGTGCATCGCCAGATGGGTGAGGGTCGGGTGCATGGCTGTTCTCCTTTAATCATCAGGGCTCAGTGTAGGACCAGGCGCGCCCCGGTGCAGAGCTGGCGCGGCGATTCGGGTATGCTTGCCGCCTGCTTTGGAGGTGAACGATGAGCTACGATTTTGACCTGTTTGTGATTGGCGCCGGCTCCGGTGGTGTACGTGCCGCGCGCTTTGCTGCCGGCTATGGCGCACGCGTGGCCGTGGCGGAAAGCCGCTATTTGGGCGGCACCTGCGTCAACGTCGGTTGCGTGCCGAAAAAGCTGCTGGTGTACGGCGCCCACTACGCTGAAGACTTCGAGCAGGCCCGTGGCTTTGGCTGGAGCGCCGAGGCGCCGCAGTTCGATTGGACGACCCTGATCACCAACAAGGACCGGGAAATCAATCGCCTCAATGGTATCTACCGCAACCTGCTGCTGGGCAGCGGCGTGACCCTGCTCGAAGGCCATGGGCGGATGCTCGACGGCCATCGTGTCGAGGTCGACGGCAAGGTTTACAGCGCGAAGCACATTCTGCTCGCCACCGGTGGCTGGCCGCATATCCCCGACCTGCCCGGTAAGGAGCACGCGATCAGCTCCAATGAGGCGTTTTACCTCAAGCAGTTGCCCAAGCGCGTGTTGGTGGTCGGCGGCGGTTACATTGCCGTCGAGTTTGCCTCGATCTTCCACGGCCTGGGCGCCGATACCTCGCTGTTGTACCGCGGTGATCTGTTCCTGCGCGGCTTCGATGGCGCGGTGCGCAAGCACCTGCAGGCCGAATTGAGCAAGCGCGGCATGGACCTGCTGTTCAATGCCGACATTCAACGCATCGACAAGCAGCCCGATGGCAGCTTGCAGGCGACCCTCGAAGACGGTCGCACGCTGACGGCTGATTGCATCTTCTACGCCACCGGGCGCAAGCCGATGCTCGACAACCTGGGCCTGGAAAACGCCGGGGTCGCGCTGGATGAACGCGGTTATATCAAGGTCGACGAGCAATACCAGACCAGCACCGCTTCGGTGTTGGCCATTGGTGACGTGATCGGCCGGGTGCAGCTCACGCCGGTGGCCCTGGCCGAAGGTATGGCCGTGGCGCGCCGGCTGTTCAAGCCGGAGGAATACCGTCCGGTCGATTACCACTTGATCCCGACTGCGGTATTCAGTCTGCCGAACATCGGTACCGTCGGCCTCAGTGAAGAGCAGGCGCGCGAAGCTGGGCATCGGCTGAGTATCTTCGAGAGCCGCTTCCGGCCGATGAAACTGACGATGACCGATTCGGACGAGCGCACCCTGATGAAGCTGGTGGTCGATGCCGACACCGACCGCGTACTGGGTTGCCATATGGTCGGCCCCGACGCCGGCGAGATCATCCAGGGCCTGGCCGTGGCGCTGAAGGCCGGCGCAACCAAGCGCATCTTCGATGAAACCATGGGCGTACATCCGACTGCCGCGGAAGAATTCGTCACCCTGCGCACGCCGGTGTCTGTTGACTCATGAACATGGCGAACCTGTTTTATTTGGCCGACCTGTTCGGCGTTGCGGTCTTCGCCATTACTGGCGCGTTGATGGCCGGGCGCAAGTCGATGGACCTGTTCGGCGTGCTGGTAATCGCCATCGTCACCGCCCTGGGCGGCGGTACGCTGCGTGACTTGATTCTCGATAACCACCCGGTCAGCTGGATCCGCAACGATGTTTATATCGTCGTGGCCTCGCTGGCGGCCATCGGCACGGTGGTCTGGGTGCGTCTGACCCAGCCAATCCACGAGAAGGGTCTGCTGATCGCCGACGCCTTCGGCCTGGCGGTGTTCACCGTGATTGGCACTGAAGTGGCCCTGCAGCATGCCGTACCGCTGAGTACGGCGGTGATCATGGGAGTGATGACCGGTGTCGCGGGCGGAGTCATGCGGGATGTGATCTGTAACGAGATTCCGCTGATCTTCCAGAAGGAAATCTATGCCACTGCCTGCATTGCGGGTGCGCTGGTGTTTATTGTGTTGCGGGCAATGGACACGCCGCATTGGCTGGACACCGGGCTGGCGATGCTGGTGGTGCTGCTGATCCGTCTGGCGGCGATTCGCTGGCATGTATCGCTGCCGCGCTTTCATCTGCTTGATCGTGATTGAGGGAGAACTGCTGTGATTGAACGCCTGGACCATCTGGTACTGACTGTCGCTGACATCCCGACCACGGTTGCCTTCTACAGCCGCGTGCTGGGTATGCGCCATGAAACCTTCGGCCATGGCCGCAGCGCTCTGGCTTTTGGCCAGCAGAAATTCAACCTGCACCAGCATGGCAATGAGTTCGAGCCCAAGGCCAAATGGCCGACACCCGGCTCAATCGATCTGTGCCTGATTACCGAATGGCTGCTGGTGGATGTGCTGGCCCATTTGCAGGCCCAGGGCGTGACGATTGAGGACGGGCCCATTCAGCGTACTGGCGCGACTGGACCTATCGAGTCGGTGTATTTCCGCGACCCGGATGGCAACCTGATCGAGGTCAGTCGCTACCTCTGATGAACCGGTCTGCTGTGATCAGCGCGTGGGCCGGCCAGCAGCCAGGCGATAAGCCCCACAACGGGCAAAAGCGCAAGGGCGAACCACCAGGCGAACTTGCGATTCACATCCACCGTGCTGCGCCAGACGTGATAGATCGCCCAGAGGTTGAGCGCCGTCACGCCTATGGCGAGCAGGATTAGCAGGTAGCCCGAGGCGTCGCTCATTCGTCGTGAGCCAGGTTGACGCGGTTGTCCTTCGCCCCGGCGACCAGCAGGGTTTCGACTTCCTCCTCGGTGAGCATGGCGTTCCAGGCGTCGAAGCGGATCACCGAGGCGCGCAGGTTCTCATCGGTGGTAATGCTCAGGCGATGGATCGGCACCTCATTGAGCGTGCCATTGGCGGCGATGGTGCAGGTGCCTTTTTCCAGATCGATTGCAACGGACATGCGAACCTCCTGATGCCAGCGGCAGTGCCGCTAGCGAGTGCGGTTTAATTGGCGTGGGTAATGGCGACCAGGTCTTTGGCCATCTGCAGGTGATGCTCCAGCTTGGGCAGGGTCTCCTTGGCGAAAGCGCTGACTTGGGCATCTTCCGAGCTCACCGCCTCGCGAAACAGCTCGATGGTTTGCTCGTGGGCCACGACCTGGTTATTGGCGTAGGCGCGGTCGAAGGATTCGCCATCGCGCAGTTGCAGAATCATGGCTTTGGCCTTGCTCACCAGTTCGGCGTCATCGGCGACCTCCAACGCCTGATCGGCTGCCAGTTTGGCCAGGGCCTGATTGGCGGCGGTGTGGTCGTCGATCATTTGCTGGGCGAAGCTTTTGATATCTGCCGAGGTGGCCTTGTCCAGGGCCAGTTTGGCGGTCTCAATTTCCGCGATGCCCTTGGCCGATGCCTCGTCGATAAAGTTGCGCGGGGTAATGCTGTCGGCTGCCCAGGCGGTGAACGTGAGCGCGCAGAGCGCGGCGCAGGCGGTACCGGTGATGAGGGTACGTAGGGTCTTCATGGCTGGAGCTCCTTGAAGGGTGTGACGTTGAGAGGAATCCGACAGCACCTGATCTCATGACGTCTGGATGCTCAGGCTTAGCGGCCGGCTTACGGGGTCCAGGTACCGCCCGAGGTTTCGCATTCCTTGCGGACCTGCTCGACCTCATCGAGGGCGTAGTAGTAAGTGACCAGGCGGGCATCATCGGGAATGCGCAGGGACTGTTCTTCGTCTTCGCCGACGGCATTGTGGTTGGCCAGGGAGTCTTGGGTGAGGGCGGCACTGCAGCGCGCTACATGGCCCTGGGGGCAAGCCGGCACGCGGGTTTTCTTGACGTCGTGCATCTGCTCTTGCTCGTTGCTGCACGACCAGGCAATGGAGTCTGCGGGCATGCCCTGGTGTTCATAGCAACTCTGGCGTTCGACGTTGGCAATCTGCTCGCTGAGTGGCCGGGTCGTGACCTGACAGGCCTCGGCGAGGGCTTCGCCAGCCAGCATGAGCAATGCAAATGAATAATATGAGGCATGCATGGTGGTCCTCCTGGCCTGTTAGCAGGCGTCGGGGCTTTGCCGTTTTTGTGCAAGGTGCAGCGCATATCAAGCGGGTTGAGCGGTTTTTTGTTCGCGCCTTAAAGGTCTTGAGGCGTTGCGCGCCTGGGGAGTTCAGGCAGACGGACGAATGGTGTCTGTGCTCCTTGCAGCTAAAAGCCGATCGGATGACGCCGGCTGAACAGCTCCAGGCGCAGGCCAAACAGCTCGCGGTAGAACGCCTCCAGGCCGGTGTCCACGACCTTCTCATTGAGGGCGGCGAGGGGTGCCACTTCTTGCCAGGTCTCACCGCTACGGGCGTCATGGGTTTCGTAGGTAACGCGGTTTTCCAGCGGATGGGCGCTGAGGCGATAGTGGTTCATCTTGCCGCTGTCGGGATGGATGGCATGAACCGCCAGGTGATAAGGCAGCCCCGTGGTGTCCTGCTGCACCTGACTGGCGACGCCTTGGCGTGAGGCCTGCTCCGCCGCTTGTTGGAAGACCGGAGCAATGTATTGCTCCAGGCGCCGAGCAAGATCGCTGTAGTGTTTATTTTCAATAGCTTGCTCGTTATAGCTCATCTACTTTCTCCTAAAAATAAATGCCGGAATTCCCTACGCCGCCCGATGCTGCGCGCGAACGTCTGTGTGCAGTGGAGTGTGTCTGCCGGCTATTCGTTCGCCTGCCTATACAGCAGTTGGCGATGACCGGTCGTGAGCGCGCACGTCTGACGGACGGCGCTCAAAAAGACCCGAACCTCCGGCGAACCCGGGTTCTCCAAGCCATGACCGTAGCCAAGCGTTTTGCTCTGCTGGCAAGCGCGTAACTGACCGAGAGGAAAACCTGATGGATATGCCACCGAAGCATGGAACCAGCGATTTAGCGGGTACCGACACGCCAGACCGCAACAACAAGAATGCCAAGCTGGACCAACTGGATGCCTACCGCGAAGACGCCACCGGTCAGGACCTGACCACCAATACCGGCACGCGTATCGCGGATAACCAGAACTCGCTCAAAGTCGGCGAACGCGGGCCCACGCTGCTGGAAGACTTCATCCTGCGTGAGAAGATCACTCACTTCGACCATGAGCGTATTCCCGAGCGCGTGGTGCATGCACGCGGTGCTGGTGCCCATGGTTTCTTCCAGGCCTATGCGCCGTTGAGCGAGCTGACCAAGGCCGACTTTCTCAATGACCCGAGCAAAAAGACCCCGGTCTTCGTGCGCTTTTCCACCGTGCAAGGCCCGCGCGGCTCGGCCGATACCGTGCGTGATGTGCGCGGCTTTGCCGTGAAGTTCTACACAGACGAAGGCAACTTCGACCTGGTCGGCAACAATATGCCGGTGTTCTTCATCCAGGATGCGATCAAGTTTCCGGACTTTGTCCATGCGGTCAAACCGGAGCCGCATAACGAGATTCCCACCGGCCAGTCGGCCCATGACACCTTCTGGGATTTCGTGTCGCTGGTGCCAGAGTCGGCTCACATGGTGCTCTGGACCATGTCCGACCGGGCGATCCCGGTGACCTACCGGGCCATGGAAGGTTTTGGCGTACACACCTTCCGCATGGTCAACGCCGAGGGCAAGAGCGTCTTCGTCAAGTTCCACTGGAAGCCAGTCTCGGGCGTATTTTCCCTGGTCTGGGACGAGGCGCAGAAGCTGGCCGGCAAGGACCCGGATTTCCACCGCCGTCAGCTTTGGGAAGACATCGAGAAGGGCGACTACCCGCAATGGGAGCTGGGTGTTCAGGTGGTAGCCGAGGAGGATGAGCACGCGTTCGACTTCGACCTGCTCGACCCGACCAAGCTGATCCCCGAAGAACTGGTGCCGGTGCGACCGATCGGTAAGCTGACGCTCAACCGCAACCCGGACAACTTCTTCGCCGAAACCGAGCAGGTGGCCTTCCACCTCGGGCATATCGTGCCGGGCATCGATTTCAGCAACGACCCGCTGCTGCAGGGCCGGCTGTTTTCCTACACCGACACCCAGTTGCTGCGCCTGGGCGGGCCGAACTTCAACGAACTGCCGATCAACCGCCCGGTCTGCCCGTTCCACAACAACCAGCGTGATGCGCCGCACCGGCAGACCATCAACCGCGGTCGGGCATCCTACGAGCCCAACTCCATCGACGGCGGCTGGCCCAAGGAAGCTCCCGAGGCGCCGAGCAAAGGTGGCTTCACCTCGTACCCGGAAGCCATCAGTGCACAGAAGATTCGTCAGCGCAGCGCCTCGTTCGGCGACCACTTCTCCCAGGCGCAGCTGTTCTGGGCCAGCATGAGTGCGCACGAGCAGGCGCATATCATCAATGCCTACAGCTTCGAGCTGAGCAAGGTCGAGCGCATGCACATTCGCGAGCGTCAGGTGCATGAGATTCTGGCCAATATCGACGCGGACCTGGCGCGTCAGGTGGCGCTGAATATCGGCGTCAAACCACCGGCCGAGCAAGCCAAGAAGGGCGCCGCAGCCAAGGCCGTGAAGCCATCGCCTGCGCTGAGCCAGATGAACCTGCTGTCCGGCAATATCAAATCGCGCAAGGTCGCGGTGTTGATCGCCAACGGCGTGAATGACGCCGACATCGACAGTCTGGTCAGCCGCCTGCAGGCCGAAGGCGCCAGCCATAAGCTGATCGCGCCCTCGGTTGCTCCGGTGACCAGTGCCGGCGGCAAATCGCTGGTGCCGGATGCGTCCATGGAGGGCATGCCATCGATTGCCTTCGATGCGCTATTCGTGCCCGGTGGCAAGGCGGCCGTGGATGTTTTGCTGGCCAATGGCACGGCGCTGCATTACCTGCTCGAAGCGTACAAGCACCTCAAGGCCATTGCCTTGTGCGGCGACGCTGGCGACCTCGCCAGTCAACTGCGCTTGGAGATGGATGCCGGGCTGCTCAGTGCTGCGGATGCGCACGGCGTGCTGGATGCGTTCGTCACGGCCATGGCCCAGCACCGGGTCTGGGCGCGCGAGCCAAAGACGGCAGCTATTCCGGCCTGATAACGCAACGCTAAAACGCGGACCTGGGGGCATGCCTCAGGTCCGTTTTTTTGCTTGTTCGTTCAGTTATGGGAGCGAAGGGGCGCCCAGCTTTTATTCGCGACAGCATCGCGAATAAATTCGCTCCTACACAGGGTGCAGACCATAACGCAGCACCGGTATGAACCACCGTACAGGTGTAGGAGTCCCGCCTCGGGGCGAAGCGATTGCAGCCACTACGCCATATCGGCCTTGTGCAGGGCATTCGCCGCGCAGCGTGGCTCACACGAAAAATATCGGTGCCGTGCAACACAGCGCTGGGACATAGCTTTTGCTTTAGCTGCTATCGATGATCAGCGCGTGGCGCGCAGCAATTCGGCGCCTTGATCGGCGGGGGTGTCGAGTTCGACGGGGCGATGCGGGCGCGTAAGGCGCAGGATGCCGCGCAAAAAGGCCAGCGTCATCAGCAACCAGCCAACGACGACCAACAGCAAGAACATTTCCGGGCTCATGGTTCAACCTCCTGTTTGGCAGCCCCGCCAGCGCTGCCTGGCGCTACGCCGTAAGACGTTTGTGGCAACCCTGCATGGGCTTCATGACGTTTGAACCTGTCGTTGTGCCATCGGTTCAGGTTTGACGATCAACGGCAGCTCGGGTCCGGACTGCAGGCTGTAACGGCAACGACGCGGGAAAAATGGCTATGTCCCAAACCGTGTTGCAACCTCAAAACGGATTGTGTCGGAGCGAAGGGGGCCTAACCTTTAGTCGCGATTGTGCCGCGAATTTCGCGAATAAATTCGCTCCTACAACTCTCAACAGCCTATTGGGACACAGCTGGAAAAATCCTCTAAACACTGGTCGCGGCGCTCGGTCGAACAGCTGAAGTGCATTCGTTTGAATAAGACCCCGGAGGTGGGCGTGTCGATGAGTTATCCGTTGTATGACCCTAGGGCGCTGCGCGTATGAGTACCTGGCAGGTGATCGCCAGCACCCTGGCATCGGAGTTTTCCGACCTGAACGATGTCGAGCAGGCGACCCGCGTGACCTTGCGCATCGTGCTGGCTGCCGTGCTTGGTGGGCTGCTCGGCCTTGAGCGGGAAGTCCATGGCCAGGCTGCCGGGGTGCGCACGCATATGTTGGTGGCGCTGGGCTCGGCGCTGTTCGTGCTGGTCCCCGGTTTTGCCAGTGCTGAACCCGATGCCATGAGCCGGGTGATTCAGGGGGTGGTGGCCGGGGTCGGCTTTCTCTGTGCCGGGACCATTCTCAAGGAGAGCGGCGCGGCTCAGGTCAAAGGGCTGACCACGGCGGCAGGCATCTGGCTGACGGCGGCCATCGGCATGACCGTCGGCCTGGGCCGCGAGGCCACAGCGCTGCTGGCTACCTTGCTGGCCCTGCTGATTCTCAATGTGCTGCCAGACCTGATAAAGCGACTGGAAAAGCCGCGCTCCTAAGTGAGCGGCTAGAACGAAGCTATGTCCCAGTGTTGTGTTGCACTGGGATGATGCTTTTCGTGGGAGCCGCGACCCGCGGCGAATGCCATGCACATGCCGAGGTCACTGAATGGCTGCAATTGCTTCGCCCCGAGGCGGGGCTCCTACGCGTTTTCAGCGGCTCATACGGCTGTAGCGTTTGTGGCCTGGCCCGGGGTGCAACAGCCGATTGGGACATGGCCTAGAACAACCGCTTATCGGGCAGGGTAGGCAATTGCCCTGAACCTCGACCGTGACCGCTCAGTCCTGAACTACGGGGGCGCGGTCCGCGCCTCTGTCATTCACCCTGATGGAGCCCGTCATGAGCGTACAACAGACCCTTCCACCACAGCATCAACAGCGGCAGCCCGGTTTGGAGCAGGCGATGGACCCGCAGCCGGTGTACATCACCGCTGACTACCGCAGCGCCGGCAAGCTGACCGGCAAGGTCGCCATCATCACCGGCGCCGACAGCGGCATCGGCCGCGCCGTGGCAGTTCACTATGCCAGCGAAGGCGCCAACCTGGTGTTGCTGTATCTGGATGAGCACGATGACCTGGCGGTCACCCGTCGCGAGGTCGAAGACCGCGGTGTGCAATGCCTGGCTCTGGCTGGCGATGCCGCCGATGAGGGCTATTGCCGCAAGGTGGTCGAGCAGACGCTGAGCAAATGGGGGCGTATCGACATTCTGGTCAACAACGCCGGCGAGCAGCACCCGCAAGCGAGCCTGGAGGACATCAGCGAAGCGCAGTGGGAGAAAACCTTCCGCACCAACATCTTTGCCATGTTCCAGCTGACCAAGGCGGTGCTGCCGCACTTGCGCCGCGGTGCGAGCATCATCAATACCACCTCGATCACCGCTTACAAGGGCAGCCCCGGCCTGCTCGACTATTCCTCGACCAAGGGTGCGATCACCAGCTACACCCGCTCCCTGGCGATGAACCTGGCCGAGCGTGGCATTCGCGTCAATGGTGTAGCGCCTGGGCCGATCTGGACGCCGCTGATTCCCTCGACCTTCACCGCCGAGGAGGTTGCCGAATTTGGCGCCAATACGCCCATGGGGCGGCCGGGGCAGCCCGCTGAAGTGGCGCCGGCCTATGTCTACCTGGCTTGCCAGGACTCCAGCTACGTCAGCGGCCAGGTGCTGCATATCAACGGCGGCAGTGTGGTCAACGGCTGAGGTGGCGGTCACCGCCAGCCTCGTTGTAAACCCGGGCAGCGGCGCCAGCAGGCTACCAATCAGCCTGAACTTTTGCCGCTGCATCCCCCTC
The DNA here is from genome assembly GCF_900110925.1 of Pseudomonas cuatrocienegasensis. Classification (GTDB taxonomy): domain Bacteria; phylum Pseudomonadota; class Gammaproteobacteria; order Pseudomonadales; family Pseudomonadaceae; genus Aquipseudomonas; species Aquipseudomonas cuatrocienegasensis. The sequence continues at coordinate 101,660 of NZ_FOFP01000009.1, forward strand.
GGAACTAGCAGGAGGCACGCTCGCCAGCTTGTGGCGGCACCACGCCGCCGCCTGCTGGCTTTGCTTCTGCCTCGTCATTCAATACCCGGTCCACCGCACGCTGCGGTGGAGCCCCAAGGAGCCCAGCCATGACCGATCCCATGCCACCTGTGGAGCCTCTTTACCGTCCTCTGGACCTCGAAACGGCCATCGACCTGCCACGCATCGCCATCGAGCAGGTGGCGCCGATGCTCGATGACGGCCGCTTTGCCGTTAAGGCGGTGGTAGGCCAGGCGGTCACGGTCACGGCCGTGGTGTTCGCCGATGGTCACGACCAACTGGGCGCCGCCGTGCTCTGGCGTGATGAGCAGGACCCGAGCTGGCGCCGCGTGCCCTTGCAGGAGTTGGGCAACGACCGCTGGCAGGCGCAGTTCACACCCACCCACATGGGGCGCGCCGAATTCGTCATCGAGGCCTGGTGGGACCGCTATGGCAGCTACACCTATGAGCTGCAGAAAAAATACGCGGCCGGCGTCCCTGTGACCCTGGAGTTGCAGGAAGGCGAGTTGCTCCTGCAGCAGATTGCCGAGCAAGCCAGTGCGACCCAGGCCGAACGCGTGTTACGCCTGCTCGCCGAGCTGCAGCAGGCGCAGGCGCTGGAGGAGCGCGTGGCACTGCTGCTCGCCCCGGACAGCGTGGTGCTGCTGGCCGAGGCCAGTCGCCACCCGCATGTCGTGCGCAGCCAGCGCTACCCGGTTGATGTGGAGCGCCTGCGCGCGCAGTTCGCCAGCTGGTACGAGCTGTTCCCGCGCTCGCAGACCGACTCGGAGCAGCGCCACGGCACCTTTCGCGATGTCATCACGCGCCTGCCGGATATCCAGGCGATGGGCTTCGACGTGCTGTATTTCCCACCGATCCACCCCATCGGCAGCAGCCACCGCAAGGGCCGCAATAACTCCCTGGTGGCGGGCGAGAACGACCCAGGCAGCCCCTATGCGATTGGCAGCGAGGAGGGTGGCCACGAGGCGATTCACCCGCAGTTGGGTAGCGTTGAGGACTTCCGTGCGCTGGTCAGTGCGGCGCGCGAGCATGACCTGGAAATAGCCCTGGATTTCGCCATCCAGTGTTCCCCAGACCATCCCTGGCTCAGTGAGCACCCGGGCTGGTTCAGCTGGCGGCCGGACGGCAGCATCCGCCATGCGGAAAATCCGCCGAAAAAATACGAAGACATCGTCAACGTCGACTTCTACAACACTGAGGCGATCCCCAGCCTGTGGCTGGCCCTGCGCGATGTGGTGCGCGGCTGGGTCGAACTGGGTGTGACCCAGTTTCGCGTGGACAACCCGCACACCAAGCCATTGCCGTTCTGGGAATGGCTGATCGCCGATATCCGTACCGATCATCCCCAGGTGGCTTTTCTTGCCGAGGCCTTCACCCGGCCGGCGATGATGGCGCGCCTGGGCAAGGTCGGTTACAGCCAGAGCTACACCTATTTCACCTGGCGCAATACCAAGGCCGAACTGGCCGCCTATTTCACCGAGCTGAACGAAGCGCCGTGGCGCGACTGCTACCGGCCGAACTTCTTCGTCAACACGCCGGACATTAACCCGGCCTTCCTGCACCACAACGGCCGCCCGGGTTTTCTTATCCGCGCGGCGCTGGCGACCATGGGCTCGGGCCTGTGGGGCATGTACTCGGGCTTCGAACTGTGCGAAGCGGCGGCGGTGCCCGGCAAGGAAGAGTACCTGGACTCTGAGAAGTACCAGCTGCGCCCGCGGGACTATTACGCCCCCGGCAATATCGTCAGCGAGATTACCCAGCTCAACCGTATCCGCCGGCAGAACCCGGCCTTGCAGACCCACCTGGGGCTGCAGGTCTACACGGCGCATAACGACAACATCCTGTATTTCGGCAAACGCAGCGCAGACCTGGAGAACTTCATCCTGGTGGCGGTCTGCCTCGACCCGCACAACGCCCAGGAAGCGCATTTCGAGCTGCCCCTGTGGGAGTTCGGCCTGGGTGATGACGCCGCAATGCACGGCGAAGACTTGATGAACGGCCATACCTGGACCTGGCATGGCAAAACCCAATGGATGCGCATCGAGCCGTGGCATCAGCCATTCGGCATCTGGCGCATCCGCCCCGTTCGCACCGTTTGAGAGACTCCTCCATGGCGAAGAAACCCCGGCCTGCCGCATTTATCAAAGACCCGCTCTGGTACAAGGACGCGGTGATCTACCAGGTCCACGTGAAGTCCTACTACGATGCCAACAACGACGGCATCGGTGACTTCGCTGGGCTGATCGACAAACTCGACTACATCGCCGATCTGGGCGTGAATACCATTTGGCTGCTGCCGTTCTACCCGTCGCCGAGGCGCGACGATGGTTACGACATCGCCGAGTACCGTGGTATCCACCCCGACTACGGCGATATGAACGACGCCCGGCGCTTTATCGCCGAGGCGCACAAGCGCGGCCTGCGCATCATCACCGAGCTGGTGATCAACCATACCTCCGACCAGCACCCGTGGTTCCAGCGTGCGCGCACTGCGAAAAAAGGCTCCAAGGCCCGTGATTACTACGTCTGGTCCGACACCGATCAGACCTACCAGGGCACCCGGATCATCTTCCTCGACACGGAAAAATCCAACTGGACCTGGGACCCGGTGGCCGGCCAGTACTTCTGGCACCGCTTCTACTCGCACCAGCCGGACCTCAATTTCGACAACCCGCAGGTGCTCAAGGAAGTGCTTTCGGTGATGCGTTTCTGGCTCGACATGGGCGTCGATGGCCTGCGCCTGGACGCCATTCCGTACCTGATCGAGCGCGACGGCACCAATAACGAGAACCTGCCGGAAACCCACGTCGTCCTGAAAAAGATCCGCGCCGAGCTGGATGCCACCTACCCGGACCGCATGCTGCTGGCCGAGGCCAATCAGTGGCCGGAGGACACCCAGCTGTACTTCGGCGGGGAAAACGGCGGCCTGGGCGACGAATGCCACATGGCCTTTCACTTCCCGCTGATGCCGCGCATGTACATGGCCATCGCCCAGGAAGACCGCTTCCCGATCACCGACATCCTGCGCCAGACCCCGGATATCCCGGAAAACTGCCAGTGGGCGATCTTCCTGCGCAACCACGATGAGCTGACCCTGGAAATGGTCACCGACGATGAGCGCGACTACCTCTGGGACTACTACGCCGCCGACCGCCGCGCACGCATCAACCTGGGCATTCGCCGACGCCTGGCGCCTTTGGTGGAGCGGGATCGGCGGCGCATCGAGCTGCTCAACAGCCTGCTGCTGTCGATGCCCGGCACGCCGACCCTGTATTACGGCGACGAAATCGGCATGGGCGACAACATCTACCTGGGCGACCGCGACGGTGTGCGCACGCCCATGCAGTGGTCGGTCGACCGCAATGGTGGTTTCTCCCGCGCCGACCCAGCGAGCCTGGTGCTGCCGCCGATCATGGACCCGCTCTACGGCTATGCGAGCATTAACGTGGAAACCCAGTCGCGCGACCCGCACTCGCTGCTCAACTGGACGCGGCGCATGCTCACCGTGCGCAAGCAGCAGAAGGCCTTCGGCCGTGGCACCCTGAAAATGCTCGCGCCGAGCAACCGGCGCATCCTCGCCTATTTGCGCGAGTTCACCGGGGTCGACGGCAAGCACGAGCTGATTCTCTGCGTCGCCAATATGTCGCGCGCGGCCCAGGCCGTTGAGCTGGAGCTGTCAGCCCACGCCGGCCGGGTGCCGGTGGAAATGGTCGGCGGCAGTTCCTTCCCGCCGATTGGCGAGCTGAACTACCTGCTGACCTTGCCGCCCTATGGCTTTTACTGGTTTTTGCTCGCCGACAAGGCGCAGATGCCGCATTGGCATGTGGAGCCGGTGGCGCAAATGCCGGAGCTGACCACCCTGGTGATCAAACGCGATCTGCAGGAGCTGTTGCAGGCGCCGCTGCGCAAGGTCGTCGAGCGTGACGTGCTGCCGGCCTACCTGGCCAACCGCCGCTGGTTCAGCCAGGACAGCACGCAGGCCAGCGAGCCGAGCCTGCTGTACTGTCTGCCGTTTGGCGAGACCGACGCCCAGCAGGTGCTCTGCGAAGTGCAGGTAAAGGGCGCTGATGGCCTGGACAGCTATCAATTACCGCTGGGCTATGTCGACGAGCGCGGCACGGGCAGCCACACGCCGCAGCAACTGGCCCTGAGCCGGCTGCGCCGTGGCCGCCAGGTGGGCCTGATGACCGATGCCTTCAGCCTGCCGTCCTTTAGCCAGGCGGTGTTGGCACAGCTGCGTCGCCAGACGGTGCTCACCGGGCAGGGTAGTGAGGTGCAGTTTCTCGGTACCGAACACCTGATGACGGTCGAGGAGCGTAGCGACGAGGAAGTGCGCCTGCTGTCTGCCGAGCAGTCGAACAGCTCGGCGGTGATTGGCGAGCGCATGGTGCTCAAACTGATCCGCCGGGTCATGCCCGGCATTCACCCGGAAGCCGAGATTGGCGGCCACCTGACGCGCCAGGGCTTTGCCAATATCGCGCCCATGCTGGGCGAGGTGCGCCGTGTGGACAGTGCGGGCCAGTCGCACACCCTGATGATTCTGCAAGGCTACGTCAGCAATCAGGGCGATGCCTGGCAGTGGACTCAGGACACTCTGGAGCGCGCCGTGCGTGATCGCCTGGCCGCTGGCCAGACGGCGCTGGAGATGCCCTACGACGCCCTGGCCGATCTGGAAACCTTTGCCCGCGTGTTGGGGCAACGGGTCGGTGAACTGCACCTGGCCTTGGGTCAGGCCAGCGACGATGGTGATTTCGGCTATGTAGAAAGCGCCGCTGAACAGGCCGAGCACTGGGCGCAGAGCATCGGCCGTGAGGTCGAACAGGCCTTGCATGCGCTGGAAGGCAGCCAGGCTCGCCTGAATGCCACCGACCGCGCCCTGGCCACACGCCTGCTGGGCCAACGGGCGGAGCTGCTTAAGCGGGTCGCGCAACTGGCGAAGCGTGCTACCGGCGGCATCTTGATGCGCGTACATGGTGATCTGCACCTGGGCCAGGTACTGGTGGCCCAGGGCGATGCCTACCTGATCGACTTCGAGGGTGAGCCGTCGCGCAGCCTGGCCGAACGTCGCGCTAAACACAGCCCGCTGAAGGACGTGGCCGGTGTGCTGCGCTCCTTCGACTATGCCGCCGCCATGGCGCTGCGCAACGCCCAGGGCAACGACCTCTCGGGCGAGGCCGAAGCGGCACGCCAGGAGATTGCCGGGCGCTACCGCCTGCAGGCCCGCGAAGCCTTTGTGCAAGCCTATCGCCTGGCGGCAGCGGACCTGCCCCATGCCTGGCAGCAAGGCGATGGCGAATCCGCCGCGCTGGCGCTGTTCAGCCTGGAGAAGGCCGCCTACGAAGTGCAATACGAAGCGCGCTACCGGCCCGATTGGCTGGGTGTGCCCGTCCAAGGCCTGAGCGAGCTGACCGACCACCTGATGGGGAGTAAACGCAATGACTGACGGCCGTCTCGACCGCGATACATTGGAGGCGCTGGTGCGCGCCGAGCATGGCGACCCGTTCGCCGTGCTCGGGCCGCACCCGGAAGGCGAGGGCACGCTGATTCGTGCCTACCTGCCGGCGGCATTGAAAGTCGAGGTGATCGACGCTGAAAGCGCCGCGTTGCTCGGTGAGATGCAGCCTGGCGCCATCCCTGGTTTATTCACCCTGCAGCTCGATCAGCGCCCGGCGTACCGTTACCGCATCCACTGGGCTGACGCTGTGCAGGAAACCGAAGACCCTTATGCCTTCGGCCCGCTACTGGGTGACATGGACCTGTACCTGTTCGCCGAGGGCAACCACCGTGAACTGGGACAGGTCTTCGGCGCCCAGCCGGTGCTGCACGATGGTGTTGCCGGGGTGCGTTTTTCTGTCTGGGCACCGAATGCTCGGCGCGTCTCGGTGGTCGGCGGGTTTAATGGCTGGGATGGCCGCCGCCACCCGATGCGCTTGCGCATGCCCAGCGGCGTCTGGGAGTTGTTTATCCCGCGCCTGACCCCGGGCGAGGTGTACAAATACGAGATTCTCGGCGCCGACGGGGTGCTGCCGCTCAAGGCCGACCCATTGGCCCGCGCTACCGAGCTGCCGCCGGCCACCGGCTCGGTGGTGGCTGAAAGCATGCAGATCACCTGGCACGACCAGGCCTGGATGGCCCAGCGAGCAGCGCACCAGGGCCACGACCGGGCGTTGTCGATCTACGAGGTGCATGTCGGCTCCTGGCGCCGCGAAGGGGACGGTGAAGAGAGCAGGCCCCTGAGTTGGCACGAACTCGGCGATCAGTTGATTCCTTACGTGCAGGACCTGGGCTTCAGCCATATCGAACTGCTGCCGATCATGGAGCATCCCTTCGGCGGATCCTGGGGTTACCAGCCGCTCTCGCAGTTCGCCCCCAGTGCGCGTTTCGGCAGCCCGGAAGACTTTGCCGTATTCGTCGACCGCTGCCACCAAGCCGGCATCGGCGTGATCCTCGATTGGGTGCCGGCGCATTTCCCCACCGATGCCCACGGCCTCGGCCAGTTCGACGGCACGGCGCTGTACGAGTACGCGCACCCCTTCGAGGGTTTCCACCAGGACTGGGAAACCAACATCTACAACCTGGGGCGCAACGAGGTGCACGGTTTTATGCTGGCCTCGGCGCTGTACTGGTTGCGCAGCTTTCACATCGATGCCTTGCGCGTCGATGCCGTGGCCTCGATGCTCTACCGCGACTACTCGCGCAAGCACGATGAGTGGATCCCCAACCGCCACGGCGGCCGGGAAAACCTCGAAGCCATCGACTTTCTGCGTCACCTCAACGATGTGGTCATCCATGAAGTACCTGGCGCGCTGGTGATCGCCGAGGAATCGACCGCCTGGCCGGGTGTCAGCCGACCGACCGCCGAGGGCGGCCTGGGGTTCGCCTACAAGTGGAACATGGGCTGGATGCACGACAGCCTCAATTACATGGCCGAAGACCCGGTCAACCGTGGTCATCACCACCATCAGATGACCTTCGGCCTGCTTTACGGGTTTTCCGAGCACTTTATCCTGCCGATCTCCCACGACGAGGTGGTGCACGGCAAGCGCTCGCTGCTCGACAAGATGCCCGGTGATCGCTGGCAGAAGTTCGCCAACCTGCGTCTGTACCTGAGCTTTATGTGGAGCCATCCGGGCAAGAAGCTGCTGTTTATGGGCTGCGAGTTCGGCCAATGGCGCGAGTGGAATCACGATCAGGGGCTGGACTGGTACCTGCTGCGCTACGCCGAGCACCAGGGTTTGCAGAACCTGGTGCGCGACCTCAACGGCCTGTACCAGCAGGAGCCGGCGCTGCATCAGCTCGACGGTCAAGCCCAGGGCTTTCAGTGGCTGATTGGCGATGATGCGCAGAACAGCGTGTACGCCTGGCTACGCCTGGACCGTGAGGGCCAGCCGGTGCTGGTGGTGCATAACTTCACCCCGGTACCGCGCCCAGGCTATCGCATCGGCGTGCCCCTGGATGGCACTTGGCAGGTAGCGCTGAACAGCGATGCCGAGCACTACGCTGGTAGTGCAGCGGGTAGCCGTGAGGGCATTGCCAGCGAAGGGTTTGGCAGCCATGGCCAAGCCTATTCGCTGGTGCTCGATCTGCCGCCGTTAGGCGCGTTGATCCTGCGGCCGCAGCCGGTCACGTTCGGCTGAGTGCGCCCCAGCAAAAAGGGCCTCCCTCACGGGTAGGCCCTTTTTGTTGGGTTTCGGGGCTACTTGCGCAGGTGCCGGGCGCGTTTTTCCAGGATCAGGTAAACGATGCAGGCCAGCGCCAGGGGCAGCAGAAAGTAGATGGCCCGATAACCGATTAGCGCCGCGAGAATGGTGCTCTGCGGCATCTGATGCTGCAGCAGGGCAATAAACACCGCCTCCAGCACGCCCAGCCCTGCAGGGATATGGGTAACCACACCGGCGATACTGCTGATCAGCAAGATACCCAGGATCGACGGGTAAAACGCCTCACTCGGCAACAGCACGTAGATCAGCGCCGCCATCAGCGACCAGTTCAAGGCACCCAGGCACGCCTGGATCACCGCCATGCGCAGCGATGGCAGGGTCAGCTCGACCTGGCGAAAGTGCCAGGTACGCCGCCGCGAGAACTGGCACGCCAGCAGGTAGGTAGATGCTGCCAGCAGCAACCCCACGCCGATAATCCGCAGCCCGGTGCTGCCGACCTCCCAGCTGCCGGGCAATTTGACAAAGCCCAGGGCAAACACCGCACCGGCCAGCAGCATATAGCCCAGCCAGTTGGTGATCAGACTGATGCTGAGGATCTTGGTGATGGTTGGCACATCCAGCCCGAGCCGTGAATACAGGCGGTAGCGCAGGGCGATGCCGCCGACCCAGGAGCTGAGGTTGAGGTTGAAGGCATAGCAGACGAAGGTCACCGGCAGCGTCTGCAGGGCCGGCAGCTTGTGCCGGGTGTAGTGCCGGCCGATCAGGTCGAAGCAGCAGTACGCCAGGTAACTCAGGGCGCAGATACCCAGCGCCAGCAGCAGGGTGCTGGCCTTGTAGGAGAGCAGGGCGCTGCGCACTTCCTGCCAGTCGAGGTTTTTGATCAGCATGAACAACAGCACCGGCACCAGAATAAACAGGCACAGGGTCAGAATTCGCTTGGCCCAGCGCCATTTCGGGTTTCCGGTTTGCTGCTCTGGCGCGCCGTCCAGTGTGCTGTCGGCTGCGCTCATAGCGGGCTCTCCTGTTCCAGGCGTGCTTCCTGAGCCGGGGTGCTGTTCACCTGCGGTACCAGCAGCTTGAGCTTGGGCGAGTGGACAGGGAACCAGCCGGCAATCGCCGGGAAATGGCGCAGGAAGTGAAAGCTCAGAAAGATCAGCGGCATGCGCCACCAGTAGCCGCGCCTGGCTTTTTCCAGGCTGACGCTGCGGCAGGTTCGGCTGGCCAGCTGTTGCAGGTGATCGTAGAGCTGCTGGTTGAAGGCGGCATCGCGGATCATCACGTTGGCCTCCAGGTTCAGTGACAGGCTCAGCGGGTCCAGGTTGCTCGAACCGACCGTGGCCCACTCATGGTCCACCAGCGCGACCTTGCCGTGCAGCGGCCGCTCGCAGTATTCGTGGATCTGCACGCCATCGCGCAGCAGGTAGGCATACAGCAGCTTCGAGCAGATGCGCACCATCGGCATATCGGGCTGGCCCTGCAGAATCAGGGTTACCTGCACGCCACGGCGGGCGGCATTGCGCAGCTCACGCAGCAGCCGGTAGCCAGGGAAGAAATAGGCATTGGCGATAACCAGACGAAAACTCGCCGAACGCACGGCCTCAAGGTAATGGGCCTCGATATCGGTGCGGTGCTGGTCGTTGTCGCGAATCGCCAGGCGCATGCGCGCGGTGCCGGCATAGCGGTTGCTCGCCGGGTGCGTGTGGCTGGGCGCGCGCTGCTGGGTGGCGGCGGACGGGTGCAGGGCGAAGAGGTCGAGGCTGGCCTGGTGCAGGTCAGCGACTATGGGCCCGCGTACCTTGACCGCGTAATCCTGCTTGGCCATGTCACCGAAGTCGGCCAGGTGGTCGGCACTGAAGTTGATGCCGCCGATATAACCCAGCTCGCCATCGATCACCACGATCTTGCGGTGCAAACGGCGGAACAGGTTGGTGCGCATGCCGAGGATCTTCGGCTGCGGGTCGAACACATGGACCTGCACGCCCACGCGGGCCATGTCGGCAACAAATTGCTGGGTCAGGTCGGCGGTGCCGTAGCCATCGACCAGCACCTTGACCACGGCGCCGCGTTCGGCCGCTTCGATCAGGACCTGCTGCAGCTCGTCGCCGACCTTGTCCTGAAAGATGATGAAGGTTTCCAGCAGCACCTCTTCACGGGCATTGCGGATGGCCTCGAAGACACTCGGGTAAAAGGCTTCGCCGTTGATCAGCAACTCGACCTCGTTGCCGTCTCTCCAGTTGAAACTCATAAACGCACCTCAACAGCCAACGGGGCATGATCGGATAAATGGGACCAGGGCCGGCGGTTGAGCACCTGGGGGACATGGGTGGTGGCGTTGCGCACATAGATGCGGTCCAGGCGCAGCAGCGGCCAGCGCGCCGGAAAACTGCGCGCCGGGGCGCCGAACGCCTGGGCGAAGGCCTCGTGCAGGCCGTGCTCGGCCAGCACCGCATCGGCGCGCTGGCGCCAGTCGTTGAAGTCGCCGGCGACAATTACCGGCGCATCGGCGGGCAGCTCCTGCAACAGGCGCCCGAGCAGGCCGAGTTGTTCCTGGCGCTGCGACTCGTAGAGGCCCAGATGAACGCAGATCGCATGCAGCTCGCGTTGCCCGCCCAGCTGCAACACAGAGTGCAGCAGGCCGCGCTCTTCGTGGTCACCCACGGAAATGTCAAGGTTACGGTGCGTGCTGATGGGAAACTTCGACAGCAGGGCATTGCCGTGATCGCCTTCGGGATACACCGCATTGCGCCCGTAGGAGAACTCCGGCCAGATGCTGTCTGCGAGAAACTCGTACTGCGGCATGCTCGGCCAGTCGCGGTAGCGCTGCGGATGGCCGACATGGGTGCCGTGTACCTCTTGCAGAAAGACGATATCGGCGGCGGCGGCGCGCACCGCTTCGCGCAGCTCCGGCAGAATGAAGCGGCGGTTGAAGAAGGAAAAACCCTTGTGCGTGTTAAGGGTCAGTACCCGCAGGCGCATCTCGCTGGGAGCGGGGGCCGGGTTGCTCGCTGCGGTGGGTGCCTCGGGCAGTACGGGGCTCATGGCAACGCTCCTTGTGCGCCACCTGGGGCGGACAGTGCGCCCGCGGCCAGGTGGCGGATGTCCAGTAAACGCCGTGCGGGGTAAGGCGCGGCGTCTCGATCGTGCAGAGGATTAGGTGTAAGGGCTCGCATCGAATCAGGCAGGCTCAGTGACCTTTGGCGACACCCTGCAGCAGGGTGCTGCTGGCATCGGGGTTGTGGCTGCTGGCGATATTGCCGAGTGACACCACGCCCACCAGCCGCTCGTCGCGGCTCATCACCGGCAGGCGGCGCACTTGGCTTTGCGCCATGCTGCGGGCCACATCCTCTAGCGTTTCGTCTTCATAGCAGTAGCGCACATCCGGGGTCATCACCTCACCCACCAGGGTGTCGGCGGTACGCCCTTCGGCTACCGCGCGCACGACGATGTCGCGGTCGGTGATCATGCCGATCAGGCGCTCCTGGTCGTTGACCATCAGCGCGCCACAGTCGATGCGCGCCATCATCGCCGCGGCTTCATGGATGCTTTGCTGGGCAGTGATGGTCTGTACGCCACGGGTCATTACGTCACTGACTTTCATGGGACCTCCTGGGTCGGCGGGGTGCATGGGCTACCTTGTTATTCCGACTGGAGGCGGGGAGTGGGGTTCAGTGTTTTTTGAGCATGGGGTGTTGGGGGATATAGCGCCCGTTTACATGGATCAAGGTCGGCATCGACGCCGCCAATCGTGGGCTCAGTGACCACTGCCAGGACTTGCACCAAGTTTCAAACGCAAGATTTAGAGTCGGTTTGGGTCTCGTTCCACAACGCGATGATGTGCCGATTATCGTGACGGGGCTCGATACCCAGCAGGCTTATCGAGGCTGTGCTCAAAGGAAAGTGCTGGCCTTCGACCAGCGCTAGGCCGATCCAGCGGGCGGCCAGTGCGGCGCAGAATTGGCCATGGGAGAACAGCACCACCGTACCTGGCATTCTGCAACGACATGCGATGACTCGGTCGGCTCGCGCACTGACCTCATCGGCTGATTCACCACCGGGGCAGCCGTCGTCCCAGACATTCCAGCCTGGATTTTCATGGCAGATATCTACGCTGCGAAGGCCTTCGTAGTGGCCGTAGTCCCACTCCGCCAGGTCGGGCTCGATCACGCTCCCCACCTGGAGACCCGCTAGCTCGCAGGTTTGCCGTGCGCGCAAGCGTGGGCTGACCAGTACCTGCGCGATATCCAAGGTTCGCAGGCGTGGAGCCAGGGCCCGTGCCTGGTCTTCGCCGCGTGCCGTTAGCCCTATATCGGTCACGCCAGTGTGTTGACCGGTCAGCGACCAGGCGGTTTCACCGTGGCGGACCAAGTAAACCTTCATGCCTGGAACGGGCCAGGCAGCGGCATGGATCTTCCATTCACGGTGCTGACTGCCAGCGCCAATTGCGGATTTCCGGCATATCTTTGCCGTGCTCGCGGATGTAGCGGCTGTGCTCAACAAGCTTGGCCGCGAGTCTGTCTTGCAATTGGCGGCCTGCTACTGCGGTTTGCGGCAAGCGATCGATAGTGTCCATCACTAGGTGGAAGCGATCGAGCTCGTTTAACACCGTCATGTCGAAGGGCGTGGTGATCGTGCCCTCCTCCTTGTAGCCGCGTACATGGAAGTTGCGGTGATTGGTGCGTTGGTAGGTCAGCCGGTGGATCAGCGAGGGGTACGCATGAAAGGCAAAGATGACCGGCTTGTTGCGGGTGAATAGCGCATCAAAATCGGCATCGCAGAGACCGTGCGGATGCTCGCTGCTGGGTTGCAGCCGCATCAGGTCGACGACATTGACCACACGAACACGAAGGTTGGGCAGCTCTGCCCGCAAGATAGAGACGGCGGCCAGAGTCTCCAGCGTTGGCACGTCGCCGCAGCACGCCATGACCACATCGGGTTCTTCGTCTTGCGCGACGTTACCTGCCCATTCCCAGGTGCCGGCACCGGCGGCGCAATGCGCTACAGCTGCATCCATCGTCAGCCACTGCGGCGCTGGATGCTTGCCGGCAACCACCACGTTGACGTAATGGCGGCTGCGCAGGCAATGGTCCATTACCGAGAGCAGGCAGTTGGCGTCTGGCGGCATGTAGACCCGAACGACCTCGGCTTTTTTATTGACGACGTTGTCGATGAAACCCGGATCCTGGTGGGTAAAGCCGTTATGGTCCTGGCGCCAGACATGCGAGGCCAGCAGGTAGTTGAGCGATGCGATCTTAGGTCGCCAGGACAGCCCGGCGCTGACCTTCAGCCACTTGGCGTGCTGGTTGAACATCGAGTCTACGATGTGGATAAAGGCCTCATAACAGTTGAACAGGCCATGCCGCCCAGTGAGCAGGTAGCCCTCAAGCCAGCCCTCACATTGGTGTTCGCTGAGCATCTCCATAACCCGACCGGAAGGCATCAGCCATTGGTCGCCTGGGGCTATTGCAGCGTTCCATTGGCGGCTTGTCGTTTCAAACATCGCGGCTAGCCCATTGGACACGGTCTCATCCGGCCCGAACACGCGGAAGTTGCGCTCGGCATCGTTGAGCGCTGCGACATCGCGTAGGAATGGCCCAAGCACACGCGTGTCGCCGATACCTGGAACACCGGGTGCAGGAACCTCTGCTGCGTACTCGCGGTAGTCGGGCAGATGCAAGTCACGTAGCAGTAAACCGCCATTAGCATGGGGGTTGGCACCCATACGCCGCTTTCCGCTGGGTGCCAGCGCCGCAAGTTCGGGGCTCAGCCGGCCTTGTGCATCGAACAGCTCTTCAGGCCTATAGCTGCGTAGCCAGTCTTCCAGCAGTTGCAGATGCCCAGGGTGATCGGCCGGATGCAGCGGCACCTGATGCGAGCGGAAATTACCCTCGTTGGGTTGACCATCAACCTCTTTGGGCCCGGTCCAACCTTTGGGTGAGTTCAGCACTATCATCGGCCAGCGCGGACGTGAAGTCTGGCCGTGGTCGCGCGCCAGGCGCTGAGCGCCTTGAATTTCCAGCACCGCCTGATCGAGTGCTGCAGCCATCAAGGCATGCATGGATTCGGGTTCATGCCCTTCAACAAAGATCGGCGTCCAGCCGCAACCGCACAGAAACTGCTCAAGCTCCTCATGGGTGATGCGCGCAAGGACCGTAGGGCTGGCAATCTTGTAGCCATTCAGATGCAAGATCGGCAGCACCGCACCGTCGGTGGCGGGGTCGAGAAACTTGTTTGAATGCCAAGCGGTGGCCAGCGGCCCGGTCTCGGCCTCGCCATCGCCGACCACGCACGTGACGATGAGATCGGGGTTGTCGAAAACAGCACCGAACGCGTGGCTGAGCGAGTAGCCCAGTTCGCCGCCTTCGTGTATCGAACCCGGACACTCGGGTGAGGCATGGCTAGGAATGCCTCCGGGAAATGAGAACTGCCTGAACAACTTCTTCAGGCCGGCTTCGTCGCGGCTGATCTCGGGGTAAATCTCGCTGTAGCTGCCTTCCAGGTAGGTGTTGCCGACCACTGCCGGGCCACCATGGCCTGGGCCCGAGACGTAGAGTATGTTGAGGTCGTAAGCATTGATGACACGGTTCAAGTGCGCATAGATAAAGTTCTGCCCCGGGGTCGTGCCCCAGTGCCCGAGCAGCATGGGCTTCACATCGGCCAAGGTCAGCGCACGCTTAAGCAGCGGGTTGTCCCACAGGAAGATCTGTCCGACCGAGAGGTAGTTGGCCGCGCGCCAATAGGCATCCAGGTATTTCAGCGAGTCGTGATTTCGTTCGTTGGTCATTCGCTGACCCTACGACTCGTGCGACTTATGTGTCTGTTCGCCAGCGAACCGACGTTTGCGCTTAACAGCCTACACATTGCCAACCGCTGCGTAGGCTGCCGCCAGTAGTCCTGAGCGTCCTGCAAGTCCTATGTTGGCTGGCGCACCGAGCTTAACAGCGTTTTCAAGCACGATAGCGATACTTGGCGTGTTTGAGTTACGCACATCCATGGTTCATATACGCGGCTTGATCAAGAGGGGGCGCAATGACAGAACGCCGAATCGAACTCAATCCAGCAACGGCAAATACCGGCAGGGTAGTTGCGGTACGCGGCAGCGTTATTGATGTGCGCTTCGAGGTCAGGCTGCCGGCTATTCATACATTGCTGCTGGCCGGCGAAGGCGGGCGGATAGCCATTGAAGTGCTGGCTCAGCACGATGCGCATCATGTCCGCTGCATTGCTCTGACACCGACTCAGGGCCTGGCACGTGGCATGCCCGTGTATGACAGTGGCGGACCGTTGAAAGCGCCGGTTGGCAAGCCGATCCTCGCGCGCATGTTCGACGTCTTTGGCAACACCATCGACCGTGAGCCTGCGCTGGACGCGGTGCAATGGCGCTCGGTACATAACCAACCACCGTCTTTGCTGCGCCGCTCTACCAGCTCTGCAATATTCGAGACCGGGATCAAGGCCATCGACGTGCTCACCCCGCTGGAGCGCGGCGGCAAGGCGGGTTTGTTTGGGGGCGCGGGCGTCGGCAAGACGGTGCTGCTGACCGAAATGATCCACAACATGGTTGGTCACCAGCAGGGCGTGAGCATCTTTTGCGGTATCGGCGAGCGTTCGCGTGAGGGTGAAGAGCTGTACCGCGAGATGAAGGCTGCTGGCGTGTTACCCAACATGGTAATGATCTTCGCGCAGATGAACGAGCCTCCGGGTGCGCGCTTTCGTGTAGGGCATGCGGCGCTGACCATGGCCGAGTATTTTCGCGACGACGAGCACCGCGATGTCCTGCTGCTCATGGACAATATCTTTCGCTTTATCCAGGCCGGTTCGGAAGTCTCGGGCCTTATGGGGCAGATGCCATCGCGCCTGGGTTATCAGCCGACCATGGGTACCGAGTTGGCGGCGTTGGAAGAGCGCATCGCCAATACCGACAGCGGCGCCATCACCTCGATCCAGGCCGTGTATGTGCCGGCCGACGATTTCACCGACCCGGCAGCGGTCCACACTTTTTCGCACCTGTCGGCGTCCATCGTGCTGTCGCGTAAACGTGCCAGTGAGGGCCTGTTCCCGGCCATCGACCCGCTGCAGTCCAGCTCCAAAATGGTCACCCCGGGCATAGTCGGCGAGCGCCATTACCGCCTGGCGCAAGCCATCCGCCGCACACTGGCACAGTACGCGGAACTTAAGGACATCATCGCCATGCTCGGGCTGGAGCAGTTGTCGCCCGACGACCGCAACGTGGTGGCACGCGCGCGGCGGCTGGAGCGTTTTCTTACCCAGCCGTTCTTCACCACGCAGCAGTTCACCAACATGAGCGGAACGCTCGTCAGCCTGGCGGATGCACTGGATGGTTGTGAGCGGATTCTGGCGGATGAGTTCAAGGACCTGCCCGAGAGCGCGTTGTACATGATCGGCGCGGTGGATGAAGCCAAGGCCAAGGCTAACGGAAACGCCAAGCCAGGACCGACGCAACAGGCCTCAGAGGAGCAGGCGCATGTCGTTGATGACGCTTAAGGTGCTGCTGCCATTTGCGCTGTTCGCCCATGAAACCCAGGTGTCGCGGCTGGTGGTGGAGACAGCCCAAGGTGCCTTCGGCCTGTTGCCGCAGCGCCTGGACTGCGCCGCAGCCCTGGTGCCAGGCATTCTGAGTTTTCAGGTTGAAGGGCAAGAGGAAGTCTTTCTGGCACTGGACGAAGGCGTGCTGCTGAAGACGGGCAGGGACGTGGTGGTTTCAGTGCGGCATGCGCTACGCGGTACCGATTTGGCGCATCTGCGTGATGCGGTCGAGCAGGAGTTTCTGACGCTGGACACCCAGGAGGAGGCCGTGCGCGTGGCGATGGCCCGGCTTGAGGCGGGGTTCATGCGTCGGTTCGTATCGCTGCGCGAACATTCAGCATGACGCAGAAGCCAAAACGGATGCCACCTGCAGGAGAGAGCCTGGCCGAGCAGGTCGGCAGCAAAGCGACGCGCAAGCTCAAGGCCCGCCGCCGTGGTTCGCCAGCTGTCTGGTTTGGTCTCGGCATGATGGGCTTGATCGGCTGGTCGGTGGCTTTACCCACCTTGCTGGGCGCAGCGCTTGGCCTGTGGCTTGATCAGCGTTATCCCGCAGGGCGGTCCTGGACCCTGGCGCTGCTCATGGCCGGGCTGACCATCGGCTGCCTGAACGCCTGGCACTGGGTATCCAGGGAAGACCAGGCCATGCACGATGAACAAGGGGACGATGATGGCGAGCACCGTTAACGTGATACTGGTCTGGATCGCCTTACTGCTGGCAGGCGGCGCGTTGGGCGGCGTGTTCTTTGCGGGCCTGTGGTGGACGGTGCGCCGTGCTGCCGGGTCGGCGACACCGATGCGCTGGTTCTGTGCCAGCCTGGTTGTGCGCACAGCTACCGTGCTGGCCGGGTTTTACGCCATTGGTGCGGGACAACCGCTACGTCTGGGGCTGTGCATGTTCGGGTTTGTGTTGGCGCGCAGCATCGTATTACGTGCGACACGCCCCCACCCAGCAGCTTGTGCCCCCGCGGTATTGCATAGCTCAGGAAATCCACCATGCGTTTGACGCCCGACGCCTGGATTTTCTGGCAATACGGCATCTTCACCCTGAATGCCACGATCCTCTTCACCTGGGTGCTGATGGCGGTGCTGGTACTGGGGGCGGTGCTGATCACCCGGCGCCTTGCCACGGGTCATGAGCGCTCACGCTGGCAAAATCTGTTGGAGATCGTGGTGACCGCGATCATGTCGCAGATCGAGGATGTCGGCCTGCAGAACCCGCGCCGCTACCTGGGGTTTCTCGGCACGCTGTTTTTGTTTGTCGCGGCTGCGGCGCTGGCCACGGTGATCCCCGGGTTTGAACCACCGACCGCGTCGCTGTCGACCACCGCCGCCCTGGCGCTGTGCGTGCTGGTGGCCGTGCCATTGTTTGGCATCTCGGGTCAGGGCCTGCTCGCTTACCTGAAATCGTACCTGCAGCCGACACCGATCATGTTGCCGTTCAACCTGATCAGCGAAGTGTCGCGCACGCTCGCGCTAGCGATACGGCTGTTCGGCAACATGATGAGTGGCGCGATGATCATTGCCATCCTGCTATCCATCACACCGTTCGTCTTCCCCATCGTCATGACGCTGTTGGGGCTGCTCACCGGCATGGTGCAGGCCTACATCTTCACCATCCTGGCGGCGGTATACATCGCCGCGGCGACACGCAGTAGCAAAGCGCTGAACAAGATCGTGCCTTAGCCGATGCCGACAGCCTGAGCTGCTCTGCATTTTCGTTCACCTCATATAAAGGCATGCCCATGGACTCTCTTACGTTGATCGCCGTTGCCTCCATCGTCATGGCCGGTCTGACCACTGGCTTCGGCACGATGGGGCCGGCGTTGGCCGAGGGGCGCGCCGTCTCGGTGGCGCTCACCGCGTTGGCTCAGCAACCCGATGCGTCGGCCACCATTACTCGCACGCTGTTCGTCGGCCTGGCGATGATCGAATCCACCGCGATCTACTGTTTTGTGGTGACGATGATCCTGATTTTTGCCAACCCGTTCTGGAATGCCGCGCTAAGCGCCGTTTCCCAGGCAGCAGGCCAGTAAGCCATGCTGATTGACGGCTTCACTATCGCCGCACAGTTGCTGAACTTCATCATTCTGGTGTGGTTGATGAAGCGTTTTTTGTACCAGCCAGTGCTCAATGCCATTGCTGCGCGCGAACAGAAAATTGCCGCCCAACTGGCAGATGCGGCTGCGACCAAAGCCAAAGCCCACGAGCAGCAGCTCGAGTTCGAGCAGAAGAATCAGGCCTTCGATAAACAGCGCGCCGATTTACTTAGCCAGGCAACTGCCGCTGCTAACGCTGAGCACGCGCAACTCATGGTCGACGCGCGTCAGGCCGCAGATGCTGCGGATGCGGCCCGCGCAGCGGCATTGCTGGCCGACACGCAGGCGTTGCATAGCGATATTGTGCGGCGCACCCAGCAACAGGTGTTCGAGATTGCCCGCCGGGTGCTCGGCGACCTCGCCAACGTCAGCCTGGAGCAGCGTGCGTGCGAGGTGTTTATCGAGCGCTTGCACGGCCTCGACGGCCCGGCGCTGACCACCCTACGGCAGGCGTTGAACAGTACATCTACGGCCGCTCCTGCGGTGCTGCGCAGCGCCTTTGATTTGCCGGCGGCGCAGTTGGCCTTGCTGCAAACCGCACTGGACGAGACCTTTGGCCAGGCGCTTGCGCTCAAGGTCGAGACCACGCCTGAGTTGGTCAGTGGCATTGAACTCAGCGCCCATGGGCAGAAGCTGGCCTGGAGCATTGCCGGCTACCTGGCGGCCTTGTCAGCCACCCTTGACGGACAGCCCGCTGAACGAGGCAGCGCATGAGTACGGCGCGCCACGATAGCAGCGCCTTGGGCCGTGTCTACGCGACAGCCTTTGCCAGCATAGAGCAGCGCCTGCAGGGTTTTAACGTGCAATTGTTGCCCTGCGAGGTGGGCTCCATTGCCAGCGTCTCTACAGGTATTGCGCGTGTAGATGGGCTAATGGAAGTGGGCTTTGAGGAACTGCTGCTGTTTCCCGGTGGTTTATCGGGCATTGCCTTCAACCTCGATGAGGACGGTGTCGACGTCGTGTTACTGGGTGACTACGCGCACTTGCACGCCGGTCAAGAGGTGCAGCGCAGCGGCCGGGTGATGGACGTCGCGGTCGGCGAGGCCCTGCTCGGTAGGGTGATTGACCCGCTGGGTCGGCCGTTGGACGGTCTGGGCCGCGTGGCGACTACTCAGCGCCTGCCCATTGAGCGGCCGGCGGCAGCCATCATGGACCGCGCGCCGGTGAGCGAACCGCTGCAGACCGGAATCAAGGTCATTGATGCGCTGATCCCCGTTGGCAGGGGCCAGCGCGAACTGATCCTCGGGGATCGGCAGACCGGCAAGACGGCGATTGCCCTGGACACCATTTATAACCAGCGTGGCAAGAATGTGCTGTGCGTCTACTGCGCCATTGGCCAGCGCGCTTCGGCGGTGGCCAAAGCCGTGGCGACCCTGCGCAGCAAGGGCGCGCTGGCTTATACCGTGGTGGTGGTGGCCGAAGGCAACGAGGCTCCCGGGCTGGCCTACATCGCACCCTATGCGGCCACGAGCATTGCCGAGTACTTCATGGAGGCTGGGCGCGACGTGCTGATCGTCTACGACGATCTTACCCACCATGCACGGGCCTACCGCGAGCTGTCGTTGCTGTTGCGTCGGCCACCGGGTCGCGAGGCGTTTCCCGGAGACATCTTCTACATTCACTCGCGCATGCTGGAGCGCGCCACCCACCTGAATGCTGCGCGCGGCGGCGGCTCACTGACCGCACTGCCGATCATTGAGACCGAGGCGCAGAATATCTCGGCCTATATTCCGACCAACCTGATTTCCATTACCGACGGGCAGGTCGTGCTGTCGCCTGGCTTGTTTGAATTGGGCGTATTGCCCGCCATCGACGTTGGGCAGTCGGTCTCGCGGGTCGGGGGCAAGGCCCAGCGCGCCGCTTACCGAGCCGTGGCGGGCGATCTCAAACTGGCCTATGCGCAGTTCGAGGAGCTGGAAACCTTCGCCCGCTTCGGCGCCAGGCTGGACGACGACACGCGCCAGTCCATCGCCCATGGTCAGCGCATCCGCGCCTGCCTGGGCCAGGCGGAGTTCTCGCCTGTGTCTGTACCTGCGCAAATTGCCATTTTGCTGGCATTGAACGCGGGGCTATTCGACGCGGTGCCGCTCGAACAGATGGTCAACGCGCAGTGCGCCGTTACAGCGGCG
Organism: Pseudomonas cuatrocienegasensis; assembly: GCF_900110925.1. Taxonomy (GTDB): domain Bacteria; phylum Pseudomonadota; class Gammaproteobacteria; order Pseudomonadales; family Pseudomonadaceae; genus Aquipseudomonas; species Aquipseudomonas cuatrocienegasensis. Next base: position 122,129 of record NZ_FOFP01000009.1, read on the forward strand.
GCTCATGCACTGCCTGAGGACGTGACTGCACGTTTGGCCGGTATAGATCGATTGACCGAGGCTGATCGCGAGCAGGTTAGCGCTGCTGCCCGGCAGGCCCTAGCGGTGTTGCTAACTGTGCCTGCCGGGCAGGGGGCTCAGTGAACCCGCAGGTGACCTGCAGGGCCTGGCGCGCACACCTGCGCCGGAAACACTGATGGCCACCACCCTGACCGCGCTGCGACGGCAGATCAGCAGCGCAGGGGATCTCAAGGCCGTGGTGCGCACGATGAAGGCCTCAGCCGCATCGGCTATTGGTCAGTATGAGCAATCGGTGACGGCACTGGCCGACTATGCCCGCACAGTCGAGTTCGGGCTTGGTGTGTGTCTGCGGGCAGTCGATCCGCTTGGCTTGCAACGGCAGGAGCCCACTACAGATGCCACTGCTGTGGTACATGCCATTGTGTTCGGCTCCGATCAGGGCCTGGTAGGCCGCTTCAATGAGGCGGTGGTTGAGCATGCACTTGCGGCACTATCGCAGCCCTCAGCAAATACCAAGACAACAGTAAAAATCTGGGCGGTTGGCGAACGCGTGGAGGCCCGCTTGGCGGATGCGGGCATAGCGCTTGAGGGCTCATTTGCTGTTCCGGGATCGGTGGAGCTGATCACCCAACTGGTCGGGCAGATCCTGCTCAACATCCAGCTCCCTGATAGCGCGGCGAAGATCGCCACTCAGCACGCCACACTCATGCTGTTCTTTAACCGCCCAAGCGCGCTCGGTTACAGCCCTGAGAGCCAGCGCCTGCTGCCGCTAGACGCCGCCTGGCAGCGCGCGCTGGTCAGCCAGCCTTGGCCCGCTAAGCAACTGCCAGAAGTGCTAGGCAGCAATGCCACGACCCTGCAAGCCTTTGTCCGCGAGCATTTGTTTGTCTCGTTATTTCGCGCCAGTGCCGAGTCGTTGGCCAGTGAAAACGCCAGCCGCCTTGCCGCCATGCAGCGTGCGGACCGCAATATCGGCGAGCGGCTGCAGACCCTCCAAGCCCAGTTTCACCAGTTACGCCAAGCCGGTATCGATGAAGAACTCTTCGATGTGATTTCAGGTTTCGATGCCCTATCAGCGGGCGATTGAAGCCCCAGCGTGCGCTGTCGAACAGACGGCTGAGAGTATGGCGAACAGACTGGTCGCGGAATTCAAGCCAGGCCACGGGCGGCACGCCGTGACTGGCAACACCCCGCACAGGTACTCGCTATGGCTCATCCTCAAACCGCCATTTACCGCTGCAGCGCCGCCGTGTGCGTGTGGGGTGGCGCGGTATGAATAGTTCCCTTGCGCATGCCGCACCGCAACATTCTGACAGGCAAACCACACCGGCACCGCACAAACTAGGCCTGGGTCTGTTGGTGGCGCTGGTGGTCGGTTCGATCATTGGCAGCGGTATTTTTGGCCTGCCGCAAAACATGGCGGCAGGTGCGGGGGCTGGCGCCATTGTGATTGGTTGGACCATCACCGGGATTGGCATGCTGTTGCTGGTGCGGGTGTACCAGACGCTGTCGCGGCGCAAGCCCGAACTCGACAACGGCGTCTATGCCTACGCCCGTGCGCTGTCAGGGGAGTACGTGGGCTTCAACTCCGCCTGGGGCTACTGGGTTAGCGCCTGGATCGGCAATGTCGGCTATTTGGTGGCGGCATTCGGGGCGCTGGGCTACTTCTTTCCGGTATTTGGCAGCGGTAATTCGCCTGCCGCAATTGCCGGTGCTTCGATCGTATTGTGGGTCATCCACCTGCTGGTATTGCGCGGCATCCAGGGCGCAGCGGTGCTCAATGCGGTGGTCACACTGGCCAAGATCGTCCCGCTGTTGCTGTTTATCGCGCTGGTGGCAATGGCTTTCCAGATCGACACCTTCAGCCTCGACTTCTGGGGCAATGCCGAGCTTGGCTCGGTGCTCGACCAGGTCAAGAGCACCATGCTGGTAACGGTGTGGGTGTTTATCGGCATTGAGGGTGCCAGTGTCTATTCGGCCAGGGCGCGCAAACGTGAAGACGTCGGTCGCGCCACCGTCATTGGTTTTCTGATCTGCCTGTTTCTGCTGATGGCGGTGTCACTGTTGTCACTGGGCGTGTTCAACCAGGCGACCCTGGCAGGCCTTAAGAATCCTTCGATGGCGGGTGTGCTGGAAAGCGCGGTCGGCACCTGGGGCGCGGTGTTGATTTACGTCGGCCTGATCGTTTCGGTGGGCGGTGGCTTCCTGGCCTGGATGCTGCTGGCGGCCGAGTCACTGTTCACCCCGGCCAGCGGTGGTGTCATGCCGAAATGGCTGGGGCAGCCCAACGCCAAAGGTGTGCCTGCCAACGCGCTCTGGCTGACCAATGGCATGGTGCAGCTGTTCCTGATTCTGACGCTGTTCTCCAAGGCTTCTTACCTCGCACTGATCTCGCTGTCGACGGCGATGATCCTGCTGCCCTATCTGTTCAGCGCCGCCTATGGCCTGTTGTTGGCCTGGCGCGGGGAGGGCGCGAAAGCGGTCCGCCAGCACGCTGAGATGCTTGTCGCCGCCCTGGCCACGCTGTACTGCGTGTGGCTGCTCTATGCCGCAGGCTTCAAGTATCTGCTGCTCAGCGCTTTGCTCTACGCCCCTGGCGTGGTGCTTTACGCCTGGGCCAAACGCCAGCGCCAGGAACAGGTTTTTACCCCCTGGGAATGGGCCGTTCTGGCTGCACTGATCCTGCTCGCTGGCCTTGCCGCCACTCTCCTGGCTCTGGGCCGGCTCGGCCTGTAAAGCACCTGGGCCTGCCCGTCCCGCCGCTATTCATGAAGAGGAAGCTACTGCCATGAGCCAAGGTCTTAATTCCGAAATCGGTCGTTTACGCCGCGTGCTGGTATGCCGGCCTGGGCTGGCGCAGCAGCGGCTGACGCCGGCCAATTGCCATGAATTACTGTTCGATGATGTGCTGTGGGTAGAACAGGCACGCAATGATCACGATGCCTTCACCAATGCAATGGTCGGTCGCGATGTGGAGGTGCTGGAGTTACACGATTTGCTGGCCAGCACCCTGACCGATACGGCGGCTCGCTCCTGGTTGCTTGACCGCAAGCTTGGCCCAGGCACCGTCGACCCAGAGCTTGCACAGCAACTGCGGCCTTGGCTGGAGACCTTGGCGCCGATGCGCCTGGCCGAGCACTTGATCGGCGGCCTGGCTCGGGCTGAGCTGCCATTCGAGCCAGAAGGGTTACTGGCCCGCTGCGCTGCGCCCAGTGATTTTCTCTTGCCTCCGTTACCCAACACGCTGTTCAGCCGCGACAGCAGTTGCTGGATTGGTGACGGCGTGGTGCTGTGCCCGATGTACTGGCCGGCCCGCCGTCAGGAGACCCTGCTGACGGCGGCGGTCTATCGCTTCCATCCGCTGTTCGCCGGCAAGGTGAAAACCTGGTGGGGTGACCCGGATCAGGACCATGGCGGCGCCACCCTGGAAGGCGGCGACGTAATGCCCCTGGGTCATGGCGTGGTGTTGGTCGGTATGGGCGAACGTACCTCGCCCCAGGCAGTGAGCCAGCTGGCCCGCGCGTTGTTTGCCCAGGGCGCTGCCACCCGGGTACTGGCTGCGCAGATCCCCAAGTCGCGTGGTGCCATGCATCTGGACACGGTATTTACCTTCTGCGACGTGGACCTGGTGACCTGCTTTCCTGAGATGGTCGATGCAATCCGCGTGCATAGCCTGAGGCCAGGCGAGCGCGAAGGCAGCCTGGATGTGCGCACTGAGACTCAACCCTTCCTTGAGGTCGTAGCCACTGCAATAGGGCTGGCCAAGCTGCGTTCGGTGGTCACCGGCGGCAACACCTGGCAGGCCGAGCGCGAGCAATGGGACGACGGCAACAACCTGTTGGCCTTGGCGCCCGGTGTGGTGATGGGCTACGCCCGCAATACCCACACCAACACCTTATTACGCAAGGTGGGGGTCGAGGTCATCAGCGTGCCAGGGGCCGAGTTGGGCCGCGGCCGTGGTGGCAGCCACTGCATGTCCTGCCCAATAGAGCGCGACGCGCTCTGAGCCATCCCTTAGACGAGAACAGCCCATGAGTTTCAATTTGCACAACCGCAGCCTGTTGACACTGAAAGACTTCACCCCTGAGGAAATTCGCTTTCTGCTTGACCTGGCCGCCGATCTCAAGCGCGCCAAGGCGGCGGGCAACGAACAGCCACGGCTCAAGGGCAAGAACATCGCGCTGATCTTCGAGAAGCCGTCCACGCGCACCCGCTGCGCCTTTGAAGTGGCGGTGCACGACCAGGGCGGGCACGTCACCTGCCTCGATTCCGGCACCTCGCAACTGGGCCACAAGGAGTCGCTAAAGGACACCGTCCGGGTTCTTGGGCGCTACTACGACGGTATCGAATACCGGGGCTTCCACCAGAGTGTGGTCGAGGAGTTGGCGCGCTACGCCAATGTGCCTATCTGGAACGGGCTGACCGATGAGCTGCATCCCACGCAAATTCTTGCGGACTTACTGACCATGCAGGAGTTCGGCGAAAAACCGCTGCATGAGCTGAGCTTCTGCTACCTGGGGGATGCCAGCTTCAATATGGGCAGCTCGTTACTGGTAGGGGGCACGCTGATGGGCATGGATGTGCGCATCTGCTCGCCCGCCGATCTGCAGCCGCCCGCCGAGCTGGTGATGCAGATGCGTGAGCTGTCCAAGCGCACCGGAGCCCGCATCAGCCTGGAAAGTGACCCGATCAAGGCTGTGGCCGGTGCAGACTTCCTCTACACCGACGTGTGGGTATCCATGGGGCAGGACGATGAAGTATGGCAGCGCCGCATCGACCAGTTGCTGCCATACCAAGTCACTACCGCTCTGATGCAGGCCACCGGTAAACCGCTCACCAAGTTCATGCATTGCCTGCCTGCGTTTCACGGTCTGGACACCGAGGTTGGGCGCGAGGTTTTCGAGAAATACGGTCTCAGCGAGATCGAGGTGACCGACGAAGTGTTCGAGTCCGACGCATCGATTGTCTTCACTCAGGCCGAGAACCGTATGCACACCATCAAGGCCGTACTGGTCGCGACCCTGGGATGAACAGCCAAGGAGCCAACCGATGAGGATTGTCGTCGCGCTGGGCGGTAATGCACTGCTGCGCCGCGATCAGCCGCCAACGGCAGAAAACCAGTTGGCCAATATCCGCCGGGCGGCCGTGCAATTAGCGCGTGTAGCTGCGCAGCACAACCTGGTGCTGACCCACGGCAACGGTCCGCAGGTCGGGCTCCTGGCGCTGCAGGCGGAGGCTTATGTGCAAGTTGACGCTTACCCCTTGGACGTCTTGGGCGCGCAGACCGATGGCATGATCGGCTACCTGTTGGAGCAGGAACTGGCCAATCTGCTACCCGCCACACGGGCCGTAACGACTCTGATGACCCGCGTGGAGGTGAACGCCCATGACCCCGCTTTTACCCATCCCAGCAAGCCGATAGGGCCGCTTTACACCCAGGCACAGTCCGTGCAAATCGCTGCAGCCAAGGGCTGGAGCATGGCGGCGGATGGCGCGGCCTTCCGGCGCGTGGTGGCATCGCCGCAACCGCAACGCGTGCTCGGGCTGCAGGCCATCCGCTGGTTACTGGCGCATGACGCGCTGGTGATCGCCGCCGGTGGCGGTGGCATCCCGGTGGCGCGCAATACCGAGGGCGACGGGCTGCACGGAGTCGAGGCAGTGATCGACAAAGACCTGTGCAGCAGCCTACTGGCGCGCGAGCTGCACGCCGATGTGCTGGTGATCGCAACCGATGTAGCGGCGGTCTACCTCGACTGGGGCAAACCCACGCAACGCGCCCTCAACAAGGTCACGCCACAAGCGCTGAGCGAGCACGCATTCGCCGCAGGCTCGATGGGACCAAAGGTGCAAGCAGCACAGGCCTTCGTCCTCGCGACCGGTCGGCGTGCGGTGATCGGCTCGCTCGAACACATCGAAGCCATGCTCGCCGGCTCTGCCGGTACCCAGGTCTGCCTGGCAACAGCAGATACGCTGCCCTACATGAGTAATGTCAACTCTCTTGATCCCTGACAAAGCGCGCTGCAGCGTTCAAGCGTTTACTGGTGCCAGAAACGTGTCGGTAGACGACCCCAAGGTGGCTCGATGGACTTCAAGGATTACTACAAGGTGCTCGGGCTTGAGCCGGGAGCAGACGACAAAGCCGTGAAAACGGCCTACCGCAAACTGGCGCGTAAATACCACCCCGACGTCAGCAAGGAAGCGGATGCGGAAAATAAATTCAAAGAAGTCGCCGAAGCCTATGAGGTGCTGAAAAGCACCGAAACCCGGGCCGAATACGACGAGCTACGTAAACATGCCGAGTACGGGCGCCCCTTTGAACCGCCCCCTGGCTGGCAACCACCCGGCAATGCGGGCTATTCCAGCGGTGGTAATAGCAACAGAGAGTTCTCCGACTTCTTCGAGTCGATTTTTGCGGGCGCTGGCCGTGCCCACGACGCCGGTAGCAGCAGTGCACGCCGCGGCCAGGATATTGAAATGGCGCTGCCGCTGCTGCTGGAAGAAACCCTGAGCGATGACACCAAGACCATTGCCTTTCAGCTTCTGCAATACAGCCCAGACGGCCAGCCCTTGCCGGCGATCAGCAAGACCTTGAACGTAAAGATCCCAGCTGGGGTGAGCCATGGTGAGCGCATTCGCCTGAAGGGGCAGGGCGCGCCGGGGTTAGGCGGTGGTGCCAATGGCGATCTGTATTTGCTGATCCAGCTGGTGCCCCACCCGCTGTTCGACGTTGAAGCGCACAACCTGATCATCACCGTGCCGCTGGCGCCTTGGGAGGCTGCGTTGGGTAGCCAGGTCACGCTGCCGACGCTGAACGGCAAGATCAACTTGCGCGTACCGGCCAACACGCAAGCGGGGCAACGCCTGCGGATCAAGGGCAAGGGCCTGCGCAACAAGTCCGGTGAGCCGGGTGACCTGTATGCGTTGTTCAAGATCGTCATCCCCGCTGAAACCGACGAGCCTGTGCGTGCGCTATGGGCACAGCTGGCTGAGCAAGCCGCTTTCAATCCGCGCGCACAGTGGAGCCAGTGATGAGCCGTCTGATCATGCAACTGAACATTGAAGAGTTCTGCCAGTGCGCTGAGCTACCGCAGACGATTTTGCTGGAGCTTGTTGAGCACGGCATTGTCGAGCCCAGTGGGGCGACACCGGAACAATGGCGGTTTGGCAGCAACGCACTGGCTGTCGTCAAGCGCGCGTTTCGCTTACAGAGCGACCTGCAAATCGACTGGGCCGGTGTTGCTCTGGCGTTGCAGTTGCTCGATGAGCTGGAGCAACTGCACGCCGAAAATAACCACCTGCGCCGACGCCTGAGTCGCTTCGAGCAACCCTAAGGTTGCGCCATTACCCAACTCCGCTGCTTAGAGAGCAAAGGTCACTATGTCAGTCAGCCGTAAATGGATCTTCCCCGCCGTCAGCGTCGCCCTTGTGGCCATTATCGCTGCCGGTCTCTGGTACACCTTGCGCCCCACGGGCTTGGGCGACGGCTTTGCCAGCGGCAATGGCCGGATCGAAGCCACCGATGTCGATGCGGCCAGCAAGCTGGCAGGGCGTATCGCCAGTATTGAGGTCGAGGAGGGCGAGTTCGTCAAGGCCGGGCAGGTGATTGCGCGCATGGACACCCAGGTGCTGCAGGCGCAAGTACTTCAGGCTCAGGCGCAAATGCGCCAGGCCCAGAACAGCCAACTGACAGCCAGCGCCCAGGTACGCCTGCGCGAGAGCGAGAAAGTGACCGCTGAGGCCATCGTTCGCCAACGGCAAGCGGAAGTCTCTGCCGCGCAAAAGCGTCATGCCCGCAGCGCCATTCTGGTCAAGCGCAATGTCATGGCGCAGCAACAGCTGGATGATGACCTTGCCCATTTGCAAAGCACCCAGGCGGCGCTGGCCGCTGCCCAGTCCCAGGTTATTTCCGCTGAAGCGGGGATTGCCGCTGCCCAGTCCCAGGTGATTGAAGCGCTGTCCGCCGTGGAGGCCGCCGAGGCCAGCGTCGAGCGTTTACGGATCGATATCGAGGACAGCCAACTCAAGGCACCACGCACGGGGCGAGTGCAATACCGTATCGCCGAGCCGGGTGAAGTGATAGGGGCGGGCGGCAAGGTGCTCAATCTGGTCGATCTGAGTGATGTCTACATGACCTTTTTCCTGCCCGAACAGCAGGCCGGCCGGGTCGCCTTGGGAGCAGAGGTGCGTCTGGTGATTGATGCCATACCCCAGTATGTGATCCCGGCCGAGGTCAGCTATGTGGCCAGCGTCGCCCAGTTCACCCCGAAAACCGTGGAAACCGCCAGCGAGCGCGAAAAGCTGATGTTTCGGGTCAAGGCGCGACTGGATCCACAGCTATTGCAGCAGCATCTTACCCAGGTCAAAACCGGGGTGCCTGGAGTCGCATACCTGCGCCTCGACCCACAGGTCGAGTGGCCCGAACACCTGGCGATCAAGGTTCCGCAGTGAGCGCGCCTGCAGCACCCGTGGCGCAGTTGCATGAGGTCAGCCTGCAGTACGGTAAAACCTGCGCGCTCAACGCCGTCAGCCTGGAAATTCCCGCGCGTAGCATGGTCGGTTTGATCGGCCCCGACGGGGTGGGTAAATCCAGCCTGCTAGCCTTGATTGCCGGCGCCCGTAAAATCCAGAGCGGGCAAATCGAAGTGCTTGGCGGCGACATGGCCAGCCGTGACCATCGCCGGCAAGTCTGCCCGCTCATCGCCTATATGCCCCAGGGGTTGGGCAAGAACCTCTACCCGACGCTCTCGGTGATCGAGAATCTGGACTTCTTCGCCCGCCTGTTCGGCCAGGCTGAGTCGGAGCGCAAAACCCGCATTACCGAACTGCTGCGTAGCACCGGGCTCAGCGAGTTTGGCGAGCGGCCAGCGGGCAAGCTGTCCGGCGGCATGAAGCAGAAGCTCGGGCTGTGTTGCGCACTGATCCACGACCCTGACCTGCTGATCCTCGACGAACCGACCACCGGCGTCGATCCGCTGTCGCGCAACCAGTTCTGGGAGCTGATCGAACGCATTCGCCAGCAGCGCCCACAGATGAGTGTGTTGGTCGCCACTGCTTACATGGAGGAAGCCGAGCGCTTCGATCATCTACTGGCCATGGACGACGGCGCTGTGCTGGCCACCGGCAGCCCGGCCGAGTTACTCGCCTCGACTGGCTGCGAAAGCCTGGAACAGGCCTTTATCACACTGTTGCCGGAAGCCAAGCGCAGCGCGCACAAGCAGTTGGTGGTCTTGGCGCGGCCCAGTGGTAACCAGGAAATTGCCATCGAAACCCGTGGCCTGACCATGCGCTTCGGCGATTTTGTCGCGGTAGACAGCGTCGACTTTCGCATCGAGCGTGGGGAGATTTTCGGCTTTCTCGGCTCAAACGGTTGCGGCAAGACCACCACCATGAAAATGCTCACCGGCCTGCTGCCAGCGAGTGAAGGGCAGGCCCTGCTGTTCGGTCAGACGGTAAACGCAAACGACATGGCGACGCGCAAGCGGGTCGGCTATATGTCGCAGTCATTCTCGCTGTACGCCGAGTTGAGCGTGCGACAGAACCTGGTTCTGCACGCGCAGCTGTTTCACGTACCGGCCACGGAGATCGCGGCGCGGGTGACGGCCATGGCTGAGCGTTTCAGCCTGGGTGGCATCATGGAGGAGCTGCCCGAGCGCCTACCACTGGGCATTCGCCAGCGCCTTTCACTGGCTGTAGCGGTCATTCACAAGCCAGAAATTCTCATCCTCGACGAGCCCACATCAGGTGTCGACCCGATTGCCCGTGACCTGTTCTGGCAGCTGATGCTCGATCTCTCGCGCAATGACGGGGTGACCATTTTCATCTCCACCCACTTTATGAATGAGGCACTGCGCTGCGACCGCATCTCCTTGATGCACGCCGGCAAAGTGCTCGCCAGCGACACGCCTAAGGCACTGATGAGCAAGCGCGAACTGCCCAGCCTGGAAGCCACCTTTATCGCCTACTTACAGGATGCCGTTGGCGAACAGGCGCAAGTACCAGCCCCCGAAGCAACAGAGGCTACGCCAGGGGCAGCGGCGAAAACGCTAAAGCGTAAACGGTTCAGCCTGTTACGCCTGTTTAGCTACACCCGCCGCGAAACCCTGGAGCTGCGCCGTGACCCGATTCGCGGCGGCATGGCGTTGCTCGGCACGCTGCTGCTGCTGTTTATCATCGGCTATGGCATCAGCCTGGACGTCGAGAACCTGACCTACGCCGTGCTCGACCGCGACCAGACCACCACCAGCCAGGCTTACGCGCTCAATCTGGCCGGTTCTCGCTATTTCATCGAGCAAGCGCCGCTGCACGATTACGATGAGTTGGACCGTCGCATGCGCAGTGGCGAGATCAGTCTGGCGGTGGAAATCCCGCCCAACTTTGGTCGTGACCTCAAACGTGGCGCTGTACCCCAGGTGGGTATGTGGCTCGATGGCGCCATGCCGATGCGCGCTGAAACCATCCGTGGTTATGTGACGGGCTTGCATGCCGGCTACTTGCAGGAGATGGCCCGGCAGGACAGCGCGGCGACCGCGAGCACCCTGCCAACCCTGGAAGTGCGCTACCGCTATAACCCGGACGTGGAAAGCCTGAATGCCATGGTGCCGGCCGTAATCCCGCTGTTGCTGATGCTGATTCCGGCGATGCTCACAGCCCTCGGCGTGGTGCGCGAAAAAGAGTTGGGGTCGATCATCAACCTATATGTCACGCCGGTCACACGCCTGGAGTTCCTGCTTGGCAAGCAACTGCCGTATATCGCCCTGGGCATGCTCAATTTCGTTCTGCTGGTGATAGCCGCAGTGTGGGTATTCGATGTGCCACTCAAAGGTGGCCTGCTGGCGTTGATGGTTGGCGGTCTGCTGTACATCAGCTGCGCCACGGCCATGGGACTGTTGATGTCGACCTTCACCCGCAGCCAGATCGCTGCGGTTTTCGGTACGGCCATCGTTACCCTGATCCCGGCCATTCAGTTCTCCGGATTGATCTACCCAGTAGCGTCACTGGAAGGCTTTGGTGCCCTGGTTGGCCAGATTTACCCCACCTCGCACTTTCTGATCATCAGTCGTGGGGTGTTTTCCAAAGCGCTTGGTTTCGCTGAGCTGTACAGCTACTTCATTGCCTTGTTGGTGACCATTCCGGTCCTGTTGGCATTGTGTACCAGCCTGCTGAAAAAACAGGAGGCCTGACATGGAGCAACTGGCGAACATCTTTCACCTGGGGCTCAAGGAGCTGCGCAGCCTGCAGCGCGACCCCGCACTGCTGCTGTTGATAATCTGGGCCTTTACCCTGGGGATTGTTACCGCGGCCACCAGCATGCCGGAAAGCCTGCACAACGCCTCTATCGCCGTAGTCGACGAAGACCGTTCACCACTCTCTGCACGTTTGATCGACGCCTTTCAGCCACCGTTCTTTCGACCTCCGCAGCTTATTGAGCTGGACCAGATGGATCACGGCATGGACTCCGGGCAGTACACCTTCACCCTCAATATACCGCCGGACTTCCAGCGCGACGTACTCGCCGGGCACAGCCCGGCGATCCAGCTCAATGTCGATGCCACGCAGGTGAGCATGGCCTTCACTGGTGCCGGCTATATCCAGGTGATTGGCGCCGAGGAGGTCAGTGCATTCTTGCGTCGTTACCGTGCCGAGCTGCCGCAGCAGGCGCAGGTGGCCATCCGCGTAGCATTCAACCCAAACCTGACGCGCAGCTGGTTCGGCTCGGTGATGGAGGTGATCAACCAGATCACCATGCTGTCGATTATTCTCACTGGCGCCGCACTTATCCGCGAGCGCGAGCATGGCACCATCGAGCACCTGCTGGTCATGCCCGTGACACCACCCGAAATTATGTTGGCCAAGATCTGGTCGATGGGCCTTGTCGTGCTGCTGGCCACCGCGCTTTCGCTGCTGCTGGTGGTGCAAGGCTGGCTGCAGGTGCCGATTGCCGGCTCACTGCCGCTGTTTCTCTGTGGTGCACTGCTGCACCTGTTCGCCACCACGTCGATGGGCATCTTCTTTGGCACCATCGCCCGCTCGATGCCGCAACTGGGCCTGTTGATCATTCTGGTATTGATCCCACTACAGATCCTCTCGGGGGGTACCACACCGCGTGAGAGCATGCCTGAGCTGGTGCAGCAGATCATGCTGGTGGCGCCCACTACCCACTTTGTCGATCTGGCCCAGGCGATTCTCTACCGCGGTGCGGGGTTCGCCACTGTGTGGCCACAGTTCTTGGCAATCATCGCCATCGGTGGGTTGTTTTTTACCGGCGCGCTGCTGCGCTTTCGCAAGACGCTGGCGCAGATGTCTTAAGTGACCTAGCTGAAACCGCTATCAATCAACACAAAGTGTCGAGACGCTTCAAATGGTGAGCAATACTGGAGCGGCAAACCAGATATGTCTGCAAGCGTAAGAGCTCCATCTCACTGGAAGAAAGTAGGGGAGCAAGCCCCTCGGTGATTCAGGGGGTTGCTTAAAAACCTGGGAAGTGCACTTAAGGTGTTGAGTTGAGTGCCGATACCTTGAGCACTACCCAGCGATGAGCATTTCTGCTCGTGGCGAACTGCCAACTCTCGAGAGTACGTTCAATGAATATTAAGCAGAAGCTGACTTGGGCCTTTGCGGTAATCGCCTGCGTGCCCATTCTCTTGGTCGCAGTGGTGGTCATCTACAATTTACGCGCTCAGGCAGAGGCAGATTTTGTAGACGGTAGTGCAAGAGAAATTCGCCAAGTCGATAATGCGATGAGTATGTTTTTCAAAGGTATCAGCGAGAATGTTGAGTACCTTGCGGGTCTTCCCCAGGTAGTCGCTGCGCCATCACTGAAGAACTACTCGTCAGCGGATGCACCCAGCATCCCGCTGCCAGCCGCTAATCAGGAGTTGGAGAGTCTCTTTGATCGCTTTGCGAAAGCGCATCCAACCACCGCTTATCTTTCTTATGGCCGTGTCGATGGCGGCTATGCCATCTGGCCAAGCGATCCGGGTCTCAAGAGCTACGATCCCCGAGTACGTCCCTGGTACAAAGCTGCGCTGGCAAACCCGGGGAAAGCGCAACGCACGGCAGCCTATTACTGGGCGCCCGACGATGCGGTGTTGATCGGTACGGTCCGCACGGTTAATGACACCCAGGGCAACCTGGCCGGTGTAGTTGGCCTGGATGTCTCGCTCAAGCAGCTCACTGACCTGGTTAAGCAGATCAAAATTGGCGAGACCGGCTATCTCATGCTGGTGGAGGACGGCGGTAATGTCCTGGTTGACCCCAGCAACGCGGAGCATAACTTCAAGTCTCTCGCCGATCTGGGCGGCGACTACGCCAAGATGGTCGGCGCCAAGGGGCTTGTCGACGTGGAGCTGAACGGCACGCGCTATATGGCTAATATCTGGCCCTCGCCGGGGCTGGGCTGGCGTTTCATTGGCTTGATCGAACATAAAGAAGTAGTGGCCAAGGCCAACGCTCTAGCCTGGCAGGTTGCGGTCATTGTTCTGCTGCTGGCAATTGTCTTTGCCCTTGTTGGTGCGGTATTCGCAAAGCTCATCGTTAATCCCATTCGTAGCGTTGCCAATGGCCTTGAGGGCATCGCCCAAGGCGAGGGCGATCTTACCCGCAACCTCGCGGTACAAGGCAAAGATGAAACCGCGATGCTGGCGCAATGGTTCAACCAGTTCCTTGGAACAATCCGTCAGCTTGTACAGCGCATTATTGATGCTTCGGCGGCATTGCGGCAGACATCCGAAGGCTCAACCCGCGTAGCCCAAGACATGACAGATGTAGCGGAGCGCCAGCGTGAAGCCGTGGAAATGGTGTCCACAGCATTTAACGAAATGGTCGCTACTGCCAACGAAGTGGCGCGATCCTGTAGTGAAGCCGCAACGTCCGCCGATGAAGGCCATCGCCAGGTGTACGCCGGGCAGGCGCAGATCGTGGATGCCAGCAGCAGTGTCGCAAGTTTGAGCGACAACCTGCAGCAGTCAGCGCAAGCTTTGCAGGTATTGGAGCAGGACAGTCAGAACATCTACGCGATCCTGGGCACCATCCGCGCCATCGCTGAACAGACCAACCTGTTGGCGCTGAATGCGGCAATCGAGGCCGCTCGTGCTGGCGACCAGGGGCGTGGCTTTGCGGTTGTGGCTGATGAAGTACGGGCCCTCGCTCAGCGCACATCCCAGTCCACCGGTGAGATCGACACCCTGCTGGGTGGCCTTGCTCGGCGCACCCAGGAGGTCACCAAACAGATGCAGAGCAGCCTTGAGATGTCTCAAACCAGTGTCGAGCGCATCGAGTTGGCGAGCCAGAGTTTCGAACAGATTCGTGGGGCAGTGGATCATATCCGCGACCAGAACACGCAGATCGCCACTGCTGCCGAGGAGCAGCACCATGTTGCCGAAGACATCAATAGGCACATCGTGCAGATCCAGAGCGACGCGCTGGCGGTCGAGAATCTCGCGCAATCGGCGCACCGCGACTCGCAGGAACTGGCTCAGTTGTCCGATCAACTGCACGGGCTGGTTGGCCGTTTCAAAGCTTAGATGGCCTGAGCCCCGTCGCTATCAGGGGCAGTAGCGTTAGAGAAAAACCAACTCGAACGGCTGCTGCAATCGGGCCAATGCTGGCGCTGAGAACGCCGGGGAGCCGCCGTGCAGTTGGCTGGCAAACGCCTGCACGGCATGCCGCTTGCGCGCCTGGGCCCAGCGATCCAGGTGCAGCTTGCGCGCCCGCTCCCAGGGCAGGCGTGGGTCTTCCGGGCTGGCCCAGCGCCAGGCATCCAGCGGTACTTCATGAAAGCGCGCGCCGACCATGGCGCAGGCTGCTGCGGTACTGCGCCCGCAGGCCTCATGGTCGGCATCGCCATCTTCGCGCCAGGTGCTGAAGACCACGTCATCGGCATGCAGGTAGGTGCCGAGGAACGCCTGCAGCGCATCGTCCTGGCGGTTCAGGTTGCCTGCGCTGAAACCGCCATGCACCCACTGCAGGTCGGCCGCCGGTACGCCCAGGCGCTGCAGGGCTTCAGCGGTTTCCAGGGGGCGGATGATCGCCAACTGCTCCGGCGTCCAGCGCGAGCGCAGCGGTTGGCCATGGGGAATGCCATTGCTCAGGGAGATCAGCAACAGCGCGCGCTGCTCACGGTGCAGCAGTTGCAGCAAGCCGCCCCAGGCCAGCACCTCGGCGCCGGGGTGCGGCGCAACCAGCACCGCGCGCCCCCCGGCCGGTACCAGATGACTGACCAGCATGCTCTGCACCCGCGCCAGGTGCCGTGAGGCATTCCAGGCGCGTACGGCGGTCCCGCTGCCTTCCACTGGCGTGGCGTTCACTGCGTATCCTTCTGCAACTCGAACAGCAGCAGCGAGCGGCCGGTGACGATGAACTCATGGCCAAACTCCAGGCGTTCGATGTGGGCGACGTCGGGCAGGTTGGTGTCGATCAGGCACTGCCAGTGATTGCCCTCGGCCACCTCGGGCAGGGTGAAGTTGACCACGTCGTGGTGTGCGTTGAGGATCAGCAGCAAGGTTGCATCGGCACCGCTGCGGCGGATGCCGGTGGGCTGTGCGCGACCGTCCATCAGCATGCCCAGGCAGCGAGCGTTGCCGTCGGTCCACTGCTCCTCGGTCATCTCGTTGCCGCACGGCGACAACCAGGCAACATCCTTGACCCCCAGTTCTTCGTTGTACTTGCCCACCAGAAAGCGCCCGCGACGCAGGATCGGGTAGCGGTGGCGCAGGGCGATCAGGCGTTGGGTGAAGGCCAGCAGGCTGACGCCTTCGTCATCCAGCTCCCAGTCGACCCAGGCCAGCTCGCTGTCCTGGCAATAGACGTTGTTGTTGCCTTGCTGGGTGCGGCCGAATTCATCACCGGCCACCAGCATCGGCGTGCCCTGGGCGAGCAGCAGGGTGCTCATCAGGTTGCGCATCTGGCGCAGGCGCAGGCTGCGGATTTCCGGGTCGTCGGTGGGGCCTTCGCAGCCGTGGTTCCAGGACAGGTTGTTGTCGGTGCCGTCGCGGTTGTCTTCGCCGTTGGCCATGTTGTGCTTGTGGTCGTAGGACACCACGTCGCGCAGGGTGAAGCCGTCGTGGGCGGTGATGAAGTTGACTGAGGAGAACGGCCGGCGACCGCGTTGGTTGAAGTAGTCGCCCGAGGCGGTCAGGCGGCTGGCCAGCTCGGCCACCTGGCCCTCGTCACCGCGCCAGAAGGCACGGGTGTTGTCGCGGAACTTGTCGTTCCACTCGACCCAACCGGGCGGGAAGCCGCCGACCTGGTAGCCGCCGGGGCCACAGTCCCAGGGCTCGGCGATCAGCTTGACCTTGCTCAGCACCGGGTCCTGGCGGCAGGCGACGAGAAACGCATGGCGCTCTTCATAGCCGTGGGCATGGCGGGCGAGGATGGTCGCCAGGTCGAAACGGAAGCCGTCCACGCGCATTTCCGTGGCCCAGTAGCGCAGCGAGTCGGTGACCATCTGCAGCACGCAGGGGTGGCTCAGGTCGAGGGTGTTGCCGGTGCCCGAGTCGTTGATGTAGTAGCGCTTGTCGTCAGGCATCAGGCGGTAGTAGGAGGCGTTGTCGATGCCGCGCATCGACAGGGTCGGGCCCAGCTCGTTGCCTTCGGCGGTGTGGTTGTAGACCACGTCGAGGATCACCTCGAGGCCGGCATCGTGCAGGTGCGCGACCATTTCCTTGAATTCGTTGATCTTGCCGCTGGCCAGGTACTCGGCGTGGGGCGCGAAGAAGGCGATGCTGTTATAGCCCCAGTAGTTCTTCATGCCCTTTTCCAGCAGGTGCTTGTCGTCGACGAAGCCGTGCATCGGCAGCAGCTCGACGCTGGTGACGCCGAGCTTGCGCAGGTGCTGCAATACCTCACTGTTCATAAAGCCGGCGCAGGTGCCGCGCAGGTGCTCGGGCACCGCCGGGTGGCGCATGGTGGTGCCGCGCAGGTGCGCTTCGTAGATCACCGTGTTGTCCCAGGGCGTGCGCTTGAACGACTGCGAACCCCAGGTAAAGGCCGGGTCGATGACCTTGGCCTTGGGTACGAAGGCGGCGCTGTCGCGGGTGTCGAAGCTGAGGTCGGCGTCGTGGTGGCCGATGGTGTAGCCAAACAGCGCCTCGGACCATTTCAGGGTGCCGATCAACTGCTTGGCATAGGGTTCGATCAACAGCTTGTTGGGGTTGAAGCGGTGGCCAGCATCGGGTTCGTAGGGGCCGTATACACGGTAGCCATACACCTGGCCGGGGTGCGCATCGGGCAGGTAGCCGTGCCAGATTTCATTGGTGTATTCGGGCAGTTCGATGCGTTCGAGTTCGGTTTCGCCCTTGCTGTCGAACAGGCACAGCTCGACCTTGGTGGCGTGGGCGGAGAACACGGCGAAGTTCACGCCAAGCCCGTCCCAGGTGGCGCCCAGGGGGAAGGGTTGGCCTTCGGTGATGCGCGAGCGCTGCATGATCTCGGGCGCACGGAAGGTGCTGCTGGTCGGTGCGCTGGTGGTGCGGCTCATGGGGTGTTTCTCCTGGTCAAGGCGAGCGGGGCTCAGGCCTTGGGTTTAGCGGGTTTGGCGGCAGCTTTCGGGCTGCTCGCGGGCGTTGTGCTGCTGGCGGTCTTGCTGGTCCGGGGTTGCTTCACGGCAGCGCCCGGCTCCACGGGGGCGGTGGCTTTCTTGGCCGCGGGTTTGCGTGGTGTCGGGGCTTTCACCGGTTGCCCGGCGGCTTCGGCGGCGGCGAGTTTTTCCGCCATCTCCCAGTGCCGCGCCTGCTGGTTGTCGGGGCGGCCTTCGGACTCCCAGATCTGGTAGGCGAACTCGCGGATGCGGCTTTCGTCGCGTGCAGTGGTTTTTGGGCTGGCGGGCTTCTTGGCGGTTGGGCTCATGTCAGCGGCTCCTGGGTGGTAGTGGTTAAGCGCAAAACGGTGACGGGTAGGTGGGCGAGCACCTGACCCAGTGGGAGTGAGTGATCCTCCAGGGGCTGCCAGTCGCTCTCGAGCAACCCCTGGTAGTGGCTCGCCTGCCAATCCGGCGGCAGCAGTACCTCGGTGTCGCCCCAGCGTTCGGCGGCGATATGCGGCAAGCCCGCGACCAGCGCACTGGCGCGGCACGGCAGGATCACCACCAGGCGTTCGGCGCCGTGACAGCGGGCGAAGGCCAGCACCTGTTCGGCCTGGGCGCCGCGCACCTGCAGCGGCAGGTAGCTGCCCGCGGCGAACACGGCTGGCTGCTCGGTGCGCAGGGCGAGCACGGCGGCGATCAAACGCTGTTTGATGCGCCCATCGCGCCACTGTGCGAGCAGTTGCGTGGGCGTCTCGGGCGAGGCCAGGGCGGCGACGCGGGCGGGGTAATCCACGGGGCGGCGGTTGTCTGGGTCGACCAGGCTGAAATCCCAGTAATCGCAGCCTTGGTACAGGTCTGGAATACCTGGCGCGGTCAGGCGCAGCAGGGTCTGGGCCAGGCTATTGAGCGCGCCGGGAGCGGCGAGCGTAACCACGGCCGCAGCGATCGCTTCACGCAAGGGCGCACCTTCGGGTGACATCAGCAGGCCGTCGAGAAAAGCATGGCAGGCCTGTTCGTAGCGCTCGTTGGGGGCGTTCCAGGTGCTGCGCAGCTTGGCTTCGCGCAGGGCCTTCTGTTGCCACTGGCGCAACCGTTCGGCATAGACGGCGATGCCGGACTGATCATCCACCAGCAGGTCCAGCGGCCAACTGCCGAGCAGGGCCTGGAAGGTGATCAGGCAGTCACCCGCCGAGGGCGCAACGCCGTCGGCCAGCTCGACCCGTAGCGGCGCAGCCAGGTCAAACCAGGTTCGCGCCTGTTCGGCGAACCAGTCGCCGCGCTCGCTGAGCACGGCCAGGCGGGCGCGGGTGTCTTCGCCACGCTTGTGGTCGTGGGTCGCTGTGGTCAGCAGGTTGCCCGGCCAGTACTGCGCACGGCCCTGGTTGAAGGCATGAAACTCGGCCACGGGCGCGCTGAACTGTTGCGGGTCGAAGCCCACATCGTTACGCGCCAGGGCCACGGCGGAGCGGTAGCAGGCGGTGTCTTCCACGGCTTTGGCGGCAGCCGGTGAGGTCAGTTGCTGGAAGCGCGTAAGCACCGTTTGCCGCAAATAGCGCGCCTTGCCGGCCGGCACAGCGCGCAGCGGCTCGCCGCCCAGCCAGCGGTCCAGGTGCTGCAGCAGGGGCCAGTCGGCTTCGGCCAGGTCGCCGCGCGCACCGTCCAGGGCCTGGGTGAACAAGGCCTGGTCAGCCGGGCTGCGGCCACAGGCGCCGGCATAGGTGCGGTACACCGGAAAGTGCACGATCAGCGCCTGCAACGCCCTGCGAATGGCACCCAGGGTCAGGTCGCGGGTGGCCAGGTCGGCGCGGGCGATCAGCAGCAGGCCCTGGGCGACGGCTTCCAGGTCGCCGGCCAGGGAGGTGCTGAGCACCCACTGCCGCGCTTCGCGCACTTCCACCATAAAGTCGGCCGGGCGCTCGCTGAGCGCGGTCCAGAGCTCAGCCATGGGCGCTTCACCCTCGGGGGCATGTTGCAGCAGCGACACCTGGTTCATAAACTCGTAGCCGGTGGTGCCGTCCACCTGCCAATCGGCGGGCAGCTGCTCGCCAGCGCCGAGAATCTTCTCGACCACGATCAGAAAATCGTCAGTCGGCCGACCATTGGCGGTCAGCAGGCTGTTGACCCGGCGGCGCAGCTTGCGGCAATAGGCGCGGGGGTTGGCCAGGCCGTCGATATGGTCGATGCGCAGGCCGTCGATCAGGCCGCGCTCGATCAGCTCGAAGATTTTTACATGGGTGGCCTCGAACACATCACTGCGCTCGACGCGCAGACCGCCCAGCTCATTGATGTCGAAGAAGCGCCGCCAGTTGATGTCATCAGCCGCCGTGTGCCAGCTTGCCAGACGGTAATGCTGGCGTTCGAGTAACTGGTGCAGACGCTGTAAACCGTCCGGGGTGACTGGCCGGTAGCTGGCCATGGCCATCAGTACGGCATCTGACATCGGCGAGTGGCGCAGCAGTTCGGCAAACTCGGCGCGCAATAGGCGCGCGGTATGCCAGGCATCCGCGGTGCCATCCAGCGCGGCAAAACGGGCGGCCAGCCCCTGCAGTTCAGGCTGTGCGCAGTGGCGCAGCAATTCGGCGTAGGTCGGCGGGGAGAGCGGGAAACGGTGTTCGTAATGGGCGCAGTAGAAAGCACCGCCTGCTTTGTCCAGGTGCAGGACGATTTCCCCGGCCTGCAGCACCTCGTAATAGTCGGTACGCAGGAAGGGCAGCAGCAACTGGCCGCGCATCAGCGGGTCGTGGGATTGCCACTGGATATCGAAGAAGGCCGCGTAGGGGCTGGCAACGCCCCATTCGAGCACATCCAGCCACCAGGGGTTGCCGTCACCGCCGACCGCCATGTGGTTGGACACGATGTCGATGATCAGCCCCATGTTGCGGGCGCGCAGGGCGCTGACCAGGCGCTCAAGCGCCGCTTCGCCGCCCAGCTCGGGGTTGATGCAGGTGGGGTCGAGCACATCGTAGCCATGCATCGAACCTGGGCGCGCCTTGAACAACGGTGAGGCATACAGGTGGCTGACACCCAGGCCGGCGAAGTAATCGACCCACTCGACGGCGTCGTCGAGGGTGAAGTCTTTGTGAAATTGCAGGCGCGCGGTAGCGCGTACTTCAGTCATGGGAGCTGTCCTGGGCGCTGCGGCGTGCCTGTGCAAGGCCGTAGAGACGGTGATTGACGCGGGGCATGTCGAGCATCGCGCCGGCGTCCACCGCCCAGCGTCGCCGCCAGTTGGGGTGCAGGTCGCCGGGGCCCGGCAAATTGGGTTGCTGATCGCTGGCCATGGCATCTTCCAGGGGCAGCAACACCAGCGGTGCAGGGGTCTGGCCGACATAGCCCATGGCGGCATCGAGCAGCGCCTCGGGCTCATCCAGGGCGCGCCCGCTGTGGGCTTCAAGGGCCTCGCGCAGGGCGTGGGCCTCGCGGCGGCGCAGGCTCAGGTCACCGGCGGTATGCTCGGCATCGCGGTGGCCGGCGCGCTCACGCCAGTGAATGTCTTCGCCGGTGTACCAACCGCTGATGCTCGGCAAATCGTGGGTGGTGGTCGTGGCCAGGGCATCGCGGGGCCAGTCGGCCGGGGCGATGAAACGGCCGTGCTGCTGCTCGAACAGCAGCACGCGCATGCCCAGAATGCCGCGTTGCGCCAGGCGTTCGCGCAGGCCCTCGGGCACGGTGCCGAGGTCTTCGCCGATGACCAGGGCGTTGTGCCGGCTGGCTTCCAGGCTGACCAGGCGCAGCAAGTCGTCCAGCGGGTAATTGAGGTAGCCGCCGTCTTGCGAGCCGGCGCCGCGCGGGATCACCCACAGGCGTTGCAGGCCCATGATGTGGTCGATACGGATGCCGCCCGCGTGGGCCATATTGGCCCGCAGCATTTCAATAAAGGCCCGGTAACCGTGGCGCACCAAGCCTTCGGGGGAGAAGGCCGAGACACCCCAGCTTTGCCCGGAACGGTTGAGAATATCCGGCGGCGCACCCACGGTGACGCCGCTCAAGAATTCTTCCTGGCGCGACCAGGCCTGGCTGCCGGCCGGGTCGGCGCCCACGGCCAGATCAGCGATCAGACCGATGTGCATGCCGGCCTGGCGCGCAGTCGCCTGCACCTGGTCCATGCAGCGCGCCACGAGCCACTGGCCGAACGCCTGCAACTCGACCTGTTCGCTCAGCGGTGCCAGCAACTGAGCCAGGGCCGTGTGGTCTGGCGCCTGGTACAGCGTCGGCCACGCCTGCCAATCGCCGGGTAAGCCCTGGCTCAGCAGGGCGGTGCGCAGGGTCTCGAAACGGCAATGCAGCAATAAAGCCTCACCGCCCTCGGCGCAGAAGGCCGCGAAGTCGTCGCGTAATGGCGCGGCGGCCTGGGCGAAATCCAGGTGCAATTGGCGCAGCAGCGCCTGACGCGCTGCGCTCACGCCGGGCCAGTCGACCAGATCGAGGTCGCTCAGGCGCTGCCACTCGTCCTCCAGCCCGGCGCGCGCCAGGGCGGCATCGACGGCAGCCTGGCCGAGCACTTGCGCCGGTGCGGCATGCAGCACATTGCTGAACAAGCGGCTGGAGGGCGAGTAGGGGCTGAAAATCTGATTATCGCTGCCATACATGGCATGGGTCGGGCTGATGGCCAGGGCATCGGCGCCCTTGCTCGCGGCGCTGCGCACCAGTTCGGCCAGAGCGGCGGTGTCGCCCAGGCCGCCGTCCCCCGGGCGGCGCAGCCCGTACAGTTGCGCCGACAGACCCCAGGCCAGGCGGCGCGCAGGGGCACACAGCTCGGCCACCGAGGGGCAGGCGGGCGGCGCCACGGCGAGAGTCACCATTTGGCCGGCAATCTCCAGGCGCTGGTAGCCGCAACTGTGGCAGGCCGGCAATTGCGCCAGGG
Organism: Pseudomonas cuatrocienegasensis; assembly: GCF_900110925.1. Taxonomy (GTDB): domain Bacteria; phylum Pseudomonadota; class Gammaproteobacteria; order Pseudomonadales; family Pseudomonadaceae; genus Aquipseudomonas; species Aquipseudomonas cuatrocienegasensis. The sequence goes on from NZ_FOFP01000009.1 coordinate 144,535, forward strand.
CGCTCAGGGTGCCGGTGTGGGTTTCGCCATTCGCAAAGATCAGGCTAAAGGCGCTGTCGGGTGCCAGCCAGCGGGACAGGTCCAACGGCTGGCCTTGATCTACGGTGAGCAGCGGCGGCATACCGGCCTCACGGCGCTGCGCAAGCAATGTGGCAAGGCTCTCGGCGGCCTGGGCGTCGCTGTCTGCCATGTGGCCCAGGGCGCCGAGCAGCGGCCGCAGGGTGGCCTCCTGCAGGCGTTGCGGGTTGCCATCGGCATCCACCCAATCCAGGCTCAGACCCGCTTCCTGTGCCAGACGATAGAGCGCATCACTCATGACTGAATCCTCAGGGTGGCGACCAGGCTGCGTGGCGGGAGGGTGCCGCTCTGCAGGTAGCTGTCGAGCTCTAGCCCCGTGGCAAACAGCAGGTCTGCGCCCTCGGCCGGTGGCGCTGCAGCGGCGTCGGCCTCGCCCAGATTGAGGTCGATGCGCAGCTCACTGCCATCGCCCAGCAGCCAGGCCGCGGTCAGTGCGCCTTCGGCCAACACGGTGACCTGGGCCAATTGCGCGCCGGGCAGGCGCGGGGTGATCCAGCGTTGGCGCAAGGCCAGCAGTTGTTGGTACAGCGCAGGCCAACCGTGGCTTTGCGCCATGTCAGCCGGGCGTTGCGGCACCGACGCATGGAAGGTACTCAGGGCATTGGGGTCGGGAATCGTGCTGCGGCGCTCGGCATCAGCAAAGGCGGCAAAATCGGCGAATTCGCTGCGCCGGCCTTCGCGCACGGCGTCACCCAGGGCGTCGTGGTGATCGGTGAAAAACAGAAACGGCTGCTCGCAGCCCCATTCCTCGCCCATAAATAGCAGCGGCACCATGGGGCAGAGCAGGTGCAGGGCCACGGCGGCGCGTAAAGCCTCGGGATCGGCCAGGCTGACCAGGCGCTCGCCAAAGGCGCGGTTGCCGGTCTGGTCGTGGTTTTGCAAAAACAGCACGAAGGCGGTCGGCGGCAGGTGGCCGCTGGGCTGGCCACGCGCTGTACCGCGGCGCGAGGTTTCACCTTGGTAGATGAAGCCCTCGCCGAGGCAGCGGGCCAGCTTGCGTGTGGCGTCCTGGGTGAAGTCGGCGTAGTAGCCTTCCTGCTCGCCGGTCAACAGGCAGTGCAGGACGTTATGGCCGTCGTCATTCCATTGCGCATCGAAGCCGTCCTGCAGCAGCGCCGCATTGTTGTCTTCGTTCTCCAGCACCAGGTGCACCTGGCGTTCGCTGCCGGTGGCCTGGCGTACACGCTGGGCCAGCTCGCGGAGAAAATCGTCATCCTCAATGGCGTGCACCGCATCCAGGCGCAGGCCGTCGACACGGTAGTCGAGCAGCCACATCAGGGCATTCTCGATAAAGAAATCGCGCACTTCGCGGCGGCGAAAATCGATGGCATCGCCCCAGGGCGTCTGCCGGTCGTGGCGGAAGAAGTCGCGGGCGTAAAGGCCGAGGTAGTTACCGTCCGGGCCGAAGTGGTTGTAGATGACGTCGACGAAGACCATCAGACCAAGGCCGTGGGCCTGGTCGATCAACGCGCGCAGCTCGTCCGGGCTGCCGTACTCGCGCTGGGGGGCGAAGGTCAGCACGCCGTCATAGCCCCAGTTGCGCTGACCGGCGAAGCTGCCCAGAGGCATCAGCTCGATGGCGGTAATGCCCAGCTCGGCCAGGCGCGGCAGCTCGCGGGCGACACCGGCGTAGCCGCCAAGGGCGCCGACATGCAATTCATAGAGCACCGTCTCGTGCCAGGGCCGGCCTTGCCAGTCGTTGTGCACCCATGGGTAGGTGCGCGGGTCGACCACCACGCTGGGGCCGTGAACATCATGGGCCTGGGCGCGCGACGCTGGGTCCGGCACCTGGTGCTGGCCGTCGATTAAAAACTGATAACGGGTGCCGGCCGGGCAGGCCACATCGGCGGCGAACCAGCCGTGCTCACCGGCCTGCATGGCATAACGGTCGCCGCTGCCGAGGACCAACGCCACCTCGTGGGCGTTGGGTGCCCAGAGCGCGAAGTGGGTGTTGCCGTGGGAGTCGAGGTGGGCACCGTGGGTCGACAACGTCATCACCGGCTGGCCCTGCGCATGGCCAACTGCACGGGCTTGCTGACCCCGATCAGGTCGCGGTACAGCTGGTCGTAGGGGCGTGCCGACTGGCGCCAGTACAGCGGGGCGGACATCGCCTGGCAGCGCATGGCACTGAGCAGCGCAGGGTGACGGAACACCTTGAGCGCACGACTGATGGCCTCCAGGTAGCTGTCGGCGTTGGCTTGATCGAACAAAAAGCCACTGACGCCATCTTCGATGGTATCGGCCAGGCCGCCGGTGCGCCGGGCGATCGGCAGGGAACCGAAGCGCTGGGCGTACATCTGGCTCAAACCGCAGGGCTCGAAACGCGAGGGCATCAGCAGGAAATCACTGCCGGCGTACATGCGTCGGGCATCGGTTTCGTTGAAGCCGATCTGCACACCGATACGGCCCGGATGGCGCGCGGCCAGCTCGCGCATGGCTTGCTCCAGCTCCGCCTCGCCGCGGCCGATGACCGCCAGGCGGCCGCCACCGGCAACGATGCGCTCGGCGACTTGCAGGGTCAGGTCGATGCCTTTTTGTTGCACCAGGCGCGAGACCACGGCGAACAGCGGGCCGTCATCGGCATCCAGGGCAAACAGTTGCTCGACATAGCGGGCATTGGCGCGCTTGCCAGCGAGGTCGCGGGGGCTGAAGCCGGCGACCAGATGGGCATCGTGCTGCGGGTCCCAGCTTTCGTCGATGCCATTGGTGATGCCGCTGAGCTGGCCGCGAATCGCCTTGTGCTTGAGCAGGCCTTCGAGGCCACAGCCGAAGGTTTCGCTGGTGATCTCGCGGGCATAGGTGCGGCTGACCGTGGTGATATGGCTGGCATGGGCCAGGCCGGCTTTCATAAAGGACAGCTTGCCGTAGAACTCCATGCTCTCCGGGCTGCTGGCGCTGGCCGGCAGGCCGAGTTCCGGGCTGCAATGCAGGTCGCACAGGCCCTGGTAGGCGAGGTTATGCACGGTAAACACGCTCGGCGTTTTCAGCCCGCGCCAGGCCATATAGGCCGGCGCCAGGCCCGCTGGCCAGTCGTTGGCGTGGACCAGATCGGGCTGCCAGGCCATGCCGGCGTTGGTCGCGGCGATCTCGGCAGCCGCCAGGCCCAGGCGGGCGAAACGGATATGGTTATCCGGCCAGTCGCGCAGTTGCGTGTCGCCGTAGGGACCGCCTTCGCGCTCGTACAATTCCGGGCTGAGCAGCACATAGACAATCAGCCCGTCAGGCAGGTCCATACGGCCAATGCGACAAGCGGGCAGGGCGGCATGCCCGCCGACTTCACCGACCACGCGAATCGGGTGGCCGCTGTCGAGCACCTGGCGGTAGCCGGGGATCAGCACCCGCACATCGTGGTGCTGGGCCAGTGCTCGGGGCAGGGCTGCCGATACGTCGCCCAGGCCGCCGACCTTGACCAGGTCGGCAATTTCCGAGGTGACGAAGAGAATTCGTTGTGTGTCTGCTTGCCGCGTTTCGACATGCAGGACAGGGCGCGCCTGCTGCAGGTTGACGTCCGTGATCCGCGCTGATGCCACTGCATTACCCATACCCGCCTCCAGACTTCCTTCGTCGCAGGTTCTGCCTGCCATCTCCCACATCCCCTGCAGCTGCAGGGCCGTGCGTGCTTGAATCGTCCGCGGGACATGGCCCGCCCTATTGATGACTGGACGGGCGCGGCGAAAGTTTCAGCTATTTTTGCGGCCGGCCAAGGGCCATCAGCGGCATTTTTCTGGGCCGCTGCACCCTTTGGGCGCAGCGTTTGAAGGGGTCACACGGGCGGTTGGTGTTCGGGCGGTGCAGTGGCTTGCTGGGCATCGGGTGCATCATTGTTCGCGGCCATGTGCAGGGAGGCACGAACCCGGGGCAGGGCATCGGGGTACTGGTTGCCAATAAAGTTGATCAGGTTCTCGCGCAGGTAGCAGCGCAGGTCCCAGTTGCGCGATGAGTCCGGCGAGCTGGCCAGCACCCGCAGCTGGATCGCGCGTTCACCGGCCTCGGTCACCTGCAATACGCAGACGCGACCGTCCCACAACTGCGGCACGCTTTCGCACAGGCGTTGCAGCTCGGCACGCAGTGGGTCGAGCGGCAGGCCGTAATCGACCCAGAAGAACACCGAGCCGAGGATCGACGCACTCGAGCGCGTCCAGTTCTGGAACGGGTTCTCGATAAACCACTGCAGTGGCACCACCAGGCGTCGTTCGTCCCAGATGCGGATGACCACGTAAGCCCCGGTGATTTCCTCGATACGCCCCCATTCGCCCTCGACGATCACCACATCGTCCAGGCGGATAGGTTGGGTGAGGGCGATCTGCAGCCCGGCAATCAGGTTGCCCAACACCGGCTTGGCGGCAAAGCCCACGGCCAGCCCGGCGACCCCGGCCGAGGCCAGCAGGCTGGCGCCGACCTGGCGCGCGGCCGGAAAGGTCATCAGCATGGCGGCAAAACCAAACAGCACCACGAACACACCCAGTGTGCGGACCAGTACCCGGGTTTGCGTCTGGATACGCCGTGCGCGCAGGTTGTCGCTGATGTCGATGGGGTTGCGCAGCAGGATGATGCGCTCCACCGAGTTGGCGGCCTGTAGGCCCAGCCAGGTGATGGTGGCGATCAGCGCCAGCCCCAGCAGGTGGCGGATGATGCCAATAAATGGCAGATCATCCGGTGCGCCGGCGCCGACGCCCTGCAAACCGATCAGTGGCACCAGCACATACAGCGGCGACTTGATCCGCGACAGCACTTCGCGGCTCATCGGGGCCTTGCGCGTCACGCGCTCGAGCAGGCGGATCAGCGAACGCGCCGCGATGCTCAGCAGCAAAGCGGTGATCAGGGCCGAGAGCAGCGTCTTCAGTGCAGGCGTATCGAGATAGGCGAGCCAGTCCAAAAACATCAGAGCCTCCAGCAAGATGAGCAGATAAGTGCAGGGCTTGTGACGAGAACAGCCCTGACAGTTAAGGGGACTGACGAGCGGGCGATTGATTCAATCGAATGCCCCTGTGGGGGCCTCAGGGGCAAAAAAGCTGAACGATTGCGGCGCTGAAAAATCCTAGTTTGCAGCTCCAGGCCCCTAGGGTCTGTTGCCGTTTCGTTCGCGGCAACGCGGCTTGCGACGAAACGGGAACAGACTTTGCAGGCTTTTAAAGCGTTCAATTAGGAACCAGGTCGGCGACCCCAAAGGCGGGCGCGCCAGACCCCACATGAGGCACAGGAATCCCATGATCAAGAAGTGTTTGTTCCCCGCAGCCGGTTACGGCACCCGCTTTCTGCCCGCCACCAAGGCAATGCCCAAAGAGATGCTGCCGGTGGTCAATACGCCGCTGATCCAGTACGGCGTCGAAGAGGCGCTGGACGCCGGGCTGACCGAAATTGCCATGGTTACGGGCCGCGGCAAGCGCTCGCTGGAAGACCACTTCGACATCAGCTACGAGCTCGAACACCAGATTCGCGATACCGACAAAGAAAAATACCTGGTCGGTATCCGTCGCCTGATCGACGAGTGCACCTTCTCGTACACCCGCCAGGTGGAAATGAAAGGCCTGGGCCATGCCATTCTCTGCGGCCGCCCGCTGATAGGTGACGAGCCCTTCGCCGTGGTCCTGGCCGATGACCTGTGCCTGAACCTCGACGGTGACGGCGTGTTGGCGCAGATGGTCAAGCTGTACAACCAGTTCCGCTGCTCGATCGTGGCGGTTCAGGAAGTGCCCATGGAAGACATTCACAAGTACGGCGTGATCGCCGGTGAGATGATCCGCGACGACATCTACCGCGTCAGCCATATGGTCGAAAAACCCAAGCCCGAAGATGCGCCGTCGAATCTGGCGATCATCGGCCGCTACATCCTCACCCCGGATATCTTCGACCTGATCGAGAAGACCGAGCCGGGCAAGGGGGGCGAGATCCAGATCACCGACGCCCTGATGAAACAGGCTCAGGACGGTTGCGTGCTGGCCTATAAATTCAAAGGTCAGCGCTTCGACTGCGGCGGCGCGGAAGGTTATATCGAGGCGACCAACTTCTGCTTCGAGAACCTCTATAAGCGCGGCAAGCTCGGCGAATAACGCCCAGTTCCTGCAGCACAAAAAAGCCTGCCCCGTGAACGCGGTGCAGGCTTTTTGTTGTGTGCTGTGCACTGCCTCCCACCATCCTCGCGGTGCGCACGGCGCACCCTACACCCTGCATCGCGTCGGGTGCGCTGCGCGCACCGCGATAATTCACTCCATAACATAATGTAAAAATGTATAGTGATGACCTGAATGATCGTCACAGGACCACCATGGACATCCAGACATTACGCGCCAATGCCGATGCCGCCGGGCAACTGCTCAAGGCCCTGGGCAACCCGGATCGACTGTTGCTGCTTTGCCAACTGAGCCAAGGCGAGCGCAGCGTCGGCGAACTGGAGCAATTGCTGGGCATCCAGCAACCCACCTTGTCCCAGCAACTGGGCGTGCTGCGCCGCGAGGGGCTGGTTGCCACGCGCCGTGAGGGCAAGCAGATCGTCTACCGCATCGACAGCCCGGAAGCGCTCGCGGTGATCAACACGCTCTACGAACTGTTCTGCGCGAAATCATCATGATCAATATCGACTGGGCTCACTTCACCCCGTACTCGGCCTTGCTCGGCGGCGCCCTGATCGGCCTGGGCGCGAGCCTGTTCGCCGTACTCAATGGCCGCATCGCGGGCATCAGCGGCTTGCTCGGCAGCCTGTTACCACGGGGTGGGGAAGGGCGCTCGGAAAAAGCCCTGTTCCTGGCCGGCTTACTGGTAGCACCGCTGCTCTGGTTGCTGCTGAGCGAGCCACCCGCGGTACAGTTCGACACCGGCTGGCCAGGGCTGCTGCTTGCTGGCGCACTGGTCGGCATCGGCAGCCGTTATGGCGCCGGTTGCACCAGCGGGCATGGCGTCTGCGGCTTGTCGCGGCTCTCACCACGCTCGGCGGTGGCAACGCTGAGCTTTATGGCCAGCGGCTTTGCCATGGTCTACCTCATTCGCCATCTACTGGGAGCCTGAGCATGCGCGGCGTTGCAGCCTTTATCGCCGGCCTGGTGTTCGGCATCGGCCTGCTGGTGGCCGGTATGGCAAACCCGGCCAAGGTGCTGGCCTTTCTCGATATCGCCGGGCTATGGGACCCTTCACTGGCGCTGGTGATGGCCAGCGCCATCGGCGTGGCCCTGCTACCGCTGCAATGGAGTCGCCGGCAACAGCGCGCGCTGCTGGGTGGCACCATGCAGATGCCGAACGCCCGTCAGCTGGATAAACGCCTGATCCTCGGCAGCCTGACCTTCGGCGCCGGCTGGGGTATTGCCGGCATCTGCCCGGGGCCGGCACTGGTGCTGTTGCCGCTGGGCTACTGGCAGATCAGCTTGTTTGTGGTGGCGATGCTGATGGGGATGGGGGTGTTTGCGGTGCTGGAAAGGCGGCGAGGGTAGAGGCTAACTCAGGTGAGTTTCGCCGCATCGCATGGTTTTCTTGAAAAAGACCAGGGCTTCTTGTCTCCAGTGCGAGGCAGTCAGGCAAGCAAAGAGCTGCACATGTAATAGATCTGCAACGCCAGGGTGAAGGCAGTTTCGCCATTGTTCTTGGCATGCCTGATTCGGAGCGGCACTTCGCATAACCTCCCCATGGTCACGACGGCTGAATACCTCTATTAGCCTGACTAATGAATTCTCAGCGATTTTTTTCTGTAGAGTTTCTAGACTCATTCCGATAGCCGTTCCCCGCGTTTGCAGGTATTGCACCCGGCGGGTGCCTCTGACAGGAGTTCTTCTATGACACAACTTCAAATCAACGGACAAACCAAGGACGTTGAAGGCTCCGACGACATACCCTTGCTGTGGGCACTACGCGATGAGCTTGGCATGACCGGCACCAAATTCGGCTGCGGCATGGCGATGTGCGGTGCCTGTACTGTGCATATGGATGGCTCGGCTATTCGTTCATGCGTTACCCCCATTTCAGCGGTGGTGGGTCGTGCTATCTCCACCATTGAGGGGATGGAAACCGACCGCGTCGGGCAGGTGGTGCAGCAGGTCTGGATCGAGAACAACGTTGCCCAATGCGGCTATTGCCAGGCGGGGCAGATCATGACGGCGGTGAGCCTGCTCAAGACCACACCCAAACCCAGCGAAGAGCAAATCGATCAAGCCATGAGCGGCAATATCTGCCGCTGCGGCACCTATCCACGTATCCGCGCTGCCATCCAGCAGGCTGCCGGCCAACTGGCACAGGGAGCCCAGCTATGACCATTACCTCTGGACTCTCTCGGCGCGTGTTTCTGCAAGGCAGCCTCGCTGCGTTAACCCTGGCCGTGACGGCCAAGGGGCTAGTTACGGCCGCCTGGGCCGATGACGCCGCTCAGAAGTACGGTGCCGATAGCATGCCCGGCGGGACGGTGGACGATCCGCTGGTCTTCGTCTCCATCGCTGAAGATGGCACTGTCACCATTGTTGCGCACCGTGCCGAGATGGGCACGGGCGTACGCACCAGCCTGCCGATGGTGGTGGCTGATGAGATGGAGGCTCGCTGGGAGCAGGTCAAGGTTGTCCAGGCCGAGGCTGACGAAACGCGCTATGGCAACCAGAACGTGGATGGTTCGCGTAGCGTGCGCCACTTCTTGATGCCCATGCGGCGTGTCGGCGCGGCGGCGCGCCAGATGCTGGAAGCGGCCGCTGCAGCGCGTTGGTCGGTGCCGGTGTCCGAGGTCAAGGCCGTGCAACACGAGGTGGTCCACGAACGTACCGGGCGCCGCTTCGGTTACGGTGAGCTGGCCGTTGATGCAGCCAAGCAACCGGTGCCCATGGTAGACGCGCTCAAGCTCAAGGCTCGGGAAGATTTTCGTTACATCGGCAAAGATCGGGTACGCATGGTCGACCTGGAAGCCATCGGCAAGGGCCAGGCCATTTATGGCATGGACAAGCGTCTACCCGGCATGGTCTACGCCGTGGTGGCACGCCCGCCTGTGGTCGGCGGCAAGGTGCGCCGATTCGATGCCAGCAAGGCGCTTGCCGTGCCTGGCGTTATCAAGGTGGTGGAGATACCCGCCATGAGCGGCGCGCCTGGCTTTCAGCCACTCGGTGGCATCGCTGTGGTCGCTCGCAACACCTGGGCCGCGCGTCAGGGCCGTAGCGCGCTGCAGATCGAATGGGACGACGGCGCCAACGTCAGCTATGACTCCAGCACCTATCGCCAGACATTGCAGGCTGCTGCGCGCAAGGCCGGCAAGGTCGTGCGTAACCAGGGCGATGTCGCGAAGGCCTGGAGCAAGGCGCCAGAGGCCGAACGTCTGGTTGCGGAGTACCACGTGCCACACCTGGCGCATGCCTCGATGGAGCCGCCCGTGGCTACCGTGCAGATCAAAGGCGACAAGGTCGAGGCCTGGACCTCGATCCAGAACCCGATTGCGGCGCGCGATGCGGTGGCGGCTCGGCTGCAGCTCAAGCCGGAGAACGTCAAGGTCAATGTGCTGTTGCTGGGTGGCGGGTTTGGTCGCAAGTCCAAGCCCGACTTCGTGGACGAAGCCGCCATAGTTGCCCGGGCCATGCCCGAGGCGACGCCAGTCAAACTGGTGTGGACGCGTGAAGACGATATCCAGCACGACTACCTGCATACCGTCTCGGTCGAGCGATTGGAGGCGGCCATCGATAGCCGGGGCCAGGTCAGTTCCTGGTTGCACCGCAGTGCCGCTCCGACCATTGCCTCGCTGTTCACCGAGGGCGCCATGGGCGAGCAGCTCTTCGAGTCGGCGATGTCGGCGATCAATATGCCTTACCTCATCCCGAATGTGCGCGTGGAAACCGCCGAGGTGCCCGCCCATGCCCGCATCGGCTGGTTCCGCTCGGTGGCCAACATTCCCCACGCCTTCGCGGCGCAGTGCTTTATCGCCGAACTGGCGCACCGCGCAGGCAAGGATCACCGGCAGTTCGCCCTTGACCTGATCGGCCCTGCGTGTCAGATCGACCCCGGTGCGATGGGTGATACCTGGAACTACACCGAGTCGCCCGAACGCTACCCTTACGACACTGGACGCCTGCGTGGCGTGATTAATGCGGCATGCGAGGGAGCAGGGTGGGGGCGTACGCTGCCAGAGGGGCATGGTCTGGGGCTGGCGTTCTGCTACAGCTTCCTCAGCTACACCGCTGCTGTGGTCGAGGTGGCGGTAGACGATCAGGGGGCGGTTCGTGTCCTGAGCGTGGACATGGCGATCGACTGCGGCCCGCAGATCAACCCCGAACGTATCCGCGCACAGCTCGAAGGCGGCGCTATCATGGGCCTGAGTCTGGCCATGAGCAGCGAGATCACGTTCACCAATGGGCGGGTGGTTCAGAGCAATTTCCACGACTACGAAGTGCTACGCCATAACGCCTCGCCGCGCACCATCCGTACCCACCTGGTCAACGACGACCACAACCTGCCGCCCGGCGGCGTCGGTGAACCGCCGGTACCCCCAGTGGCTCCGGCGCTGTGCAACGCCATCTTCGCTGCGACCGGTAAACGCGTACGCAGCCTGCCGGTGCGCACGGTGGTGTAAGCCTGCGCCTGCCAGCCCGCTTGTGCCTGGCTGATCGTATGGGTCAGCCAGGCACAAGCGGGCTTTTCATTTCACATGGCTGAGCGACACCCAGTTCGCACACTGGGTCGTGTAGCTGCATTGCTGCAGGCCAACCAATAGCATCAACGTTCACTCTCCCACCGGCGTCCAGCGCACGAAGAGGCGTCTCTGGCTGGCAGTTGCGATGCGATGCGATTGAATGGGGCGTGAGATCCAGAAGCGACGGGCATGACGGGTGTCATCTGGACGTCTGCCCAGCGAGGGTCGTACTTGCGTAAGTGGGCGCCGCGCACACGGACACAGACACAGTTAAGAGGGCGTCGCCGACAGGGCCAGTAGACCCATTAACGGAAAGCGCCCGCTTTATACGCGAGAGGCTTACCGGCCGGCGACGAAGGTGTTACCTGTGCAGTACTTATTTGAGGTACTTGCCGAAGAAGTCGGTCATCTTGTCGAAAGGAATCTTGTCTACCTGATCGTACAAGTCGACGTGGGTGGCGCCCTTGACGATCACCAGTTCCTTGGGCTGTTCGGCGGCGGCATAGGCCGTCTCGGCGAAGTAACGCGAGTGAGCGTTTTCACCGTGGATGAACAGGATGGGACGCGGCGAAATCTCCTTGATATAGGTCAGGATCGGCATGTTCATGAATGACAGCGGCGTGGTGACCGTCCAGGCATTGCCCGAGTTGACCGCGCGCGGGTGGTAGCCGCGCGGCGTCATGTAGTAGTCGGCGTAGTCGACCAGGAACTGCGGTTCGCCGCCTTTCAGCTTGTTGTAGTCCGGCTGGTAGGCCGGCGTGCCCGCTGCCGCATCGTCCCAGCGCTGCCGGCTCAGTTGCTCCAGTGCCTGCGCGCGTTGCTCGGCGGTCATGCTGTCGTTGTAGCCCTTGGACATCACGCGGGTCATGTCGTACATGGTGCTGGCGACAACGGCTTTGACGCGCTTGTCCGCCGCCACGGCGTTCAGTGCCATGCCGCCCCAACCGCAGATACCGATGACGCCGATGCGCTCGCGATCAACGTAGGACTGCAGGCCGATGAAATCCACCGCCGCCATGAAATCCTCGGTATTGATGTCTGGTGAGGCGACGTTACGTGGCTCGCCGCCGCTTTCCCCGGTATAGGAACCGTCGAAGGCCAGGGTGACGAAGCCACGCTCGGCCATGATCTGCGCGTAGAGGCCCGAGGATTGTTCCTTCACTGCACCGAAGGGGCCACCGACGACGATTGCTGCCAGGCGCTGGTTATCCCGGTTCTTGGGCAGATAAAGGTCGGCCGCAAGGGTTATACCGTAGCGATTCTTGAAGGTGACCTTCTGGTGATCGACCTTGCCGCTCTTGGGGAAGACCTTGTCCCATTCCTGCGTCAGCTGCAGGCCACCCATCTCGATCATTGCCGAAGATGTTTGCGCCAGCGCTGCCTGGCCGCCGAAAACCAAGGCCAAACCGATAAGGGCCGAGCCGTGGACGACGCTTTTCAGGGCCGTCCGCCGTTTGAAAGTTGTGATGTGTCGGGTAGCTTCGTTCATGGTGTTTTCCTTGATGTTGGTGATGGTTGGTGCGCAGCTCGGGGCCGTTCGCTTTCATCATCGAAGCTCCGCGGTGCCTTGCTGGATACGCCTGCTGTAATAGGCCAAGCGCTAGGGCGATACTTTTAATGGCTATGTCGCAATAGGCTGTTGCATACCTGTAGGAGCGAATTTATTCGCGAAATTCGCGGCACAATCGCGAATAAAGGCTAGGCGTCCCCTTCGCGCCTACAAGCCGATTTGAGGGTGCAACACGGTTTTGCGACATAGCCTTTTTCATGGAGTGCGCCCCGTGAATTGGGAGTCCCTGGGTTAGTCCCTGGAAAACCTGATCCGCACGGCGCCGCTCCCGAGAACCCGCGCCAGGTCAGTGGGGGCGTCCACTTGGCCAAGGGGTGTGTACGCGTAGACCGAGTCGAACGTCAGGTAGAAAACGACCAAGGTCTGCGACCCGTAAAGCATCAGATCACCGTTGCGGATCGTGCCGGGTCGGATACTGCTGGTCGGTAGGGCCCTCGGCAGCTTTGCGTGCTTCTCGTTACCGTTCAGATCCGGCATATCGATTGTGAGCGGCAGCATGGCGGCAAAGGCGCGTGCTGCTTCGGTGTCGGCCAAGGTGATGGCGAAGCGATGTTCGCCGACGGTCATCCACATGCGAGATTCCTCCGGCTGGGCGGTGGCCGCCGCAGCAGTCGTTGAGATGGCGGTCGGCGCAAGCGACGTGCCCGCGTGGGCAACGTCATACCCACCGACGGCGAATAGACCCATTAGTAGGCCTAGCACGTGTACGGCCCGCTGGCCGCGTGCGCAGCAATGTTCAATCACCGTCTGGCAATGGCCGCTGCGCGAGGTAATAAGGCTCATGGGCATAGGGCTTCCTAGGCGTGATGGCGGCTCAGGCCGCGAACCGTTTGTGCGAACGCGCGGTGAGAAAAGCCAGGAAGGCCGAAAGCAGCAACATGGCGGCACTGGCAAAGAAGGTGGTCTGATAGCCACTGTGGTCGAACAGCAGGCCGCCGAGGGTAGAACCCAGGGCAATAGAGAGCTGCACCACGGCGACGAACAGGCCGCCACCCGCTTCGGCATCCTGGGGGAACACCATGGCAATCCAGGACCACCAGCCGACAGGGGCCGAGGTGCCGGTCAGCCCCCACAGCCCGAGCAGGGCGACAACGATGGTGGTCCAACCGCCTAAGGCTGTCAGGGCCACAGCAATCACAGCCATCAACAATGGGATGAGGATCAGCGTCTGGAAGAAGCGCCGTTGCAGGACTCGCCCAATCAGCAGGGTGCCGATAAAGCCAGCCGCGCCGATCACCAGCAACACGAGTGAAATACGGCTGCCGTGCACCCCGGTGACCGTCTCCAGAAACGGGCGCACATAGGTGAACAAGGCAAACTGCCCCATAAACAGCAGGCTGCTGGCCAGCATGCCGAGCTTGACGCCGGGGCGCTTGAGCAAGGTAAACACCTTGAAGGCGTTGCCCAGGCCGGGGGTGCGCGCAGCGGCCTGCATGGACGGCAGCGCTTTCCATTGCCAGGCCAGCGCGACCAGGGCGACTGGCACCAGGCAGAGAAAGGCGCCGCGCCAACCGATAAATGTTCCGAGCCAGGCGCCCAACGGTGCGGCAACCACGGTTGCCAATGCGTTACCGCCATTGACCAGCGCCAGGGCGCGGGGCACATCGCGGCTTGGCACCAGGCGCATGGCCGTGGCTGCCGACATCGACCAGAAACCGCCAACCACCACGCCGATCAGTGCCCGACCCAGCATGTAGGTGAAATAGTCAGGCGCCAACGCGACTATGGCACCGGATATCCCCATGGCTGCCGTTAGGCCCAGCAGCAGTGTCTTACGATTCAGGCTGCCGGCAAGCGTGGAAATGAACAGGCTGGTGAATACGGCGAAGGCGCCAGAGATGGCGATGCCCTGGCCTGCCAGACCCTCGGTAATCCCCAGGTCGTTGGCAATTGGGGTCAGCAGGCTGACCGGCAGAAACTCCGAGGCGACCAGTGCAAAGGCGCACACCGAAATGGCCAGGACGCCGCTCCAACTGCCTGACTGATCAGGGATTTCATTGGCGGTATTAAGTGTGCTGGTTGTCATACAAAACCTGGTGATCTGGAGACTGGAAAGAAAAATGAAATCCGTCGATGGCGACGAATGCATGCACTGGCAAGGCGGGCGGCAGAGGCGAGGGCGCCTTCCCGAAAGATGGACGGTGATTATTCCGGGCAAATCTTCAGGCAAGTGGTTAGCTGTTACTAGCTAATCAATTCTTAAAAAGGCTATAAGCTCCACTAATCAGTTATTCATGGGAAACTGGGCCATGATCAAACGAAATCTCAACGATCTCCTGTCCTTCGTCACCGTCGCACGCGCCGGCACCTTCACCCGTGCCGCCGCTCAGCTGGGTGTCACGCAGTCGGCATTGAGTCAGGCAATAAGCGGCTTGGAGGCGCGGTTGCAGATTCGCTTGCTTACCCGCACCACGCGCAGCGTTTCGCCGACAGTGGCGGGGGAGCGTCTGCTGAATGCCATTGGCAATCGCTTCGACGAGATCGAGGCGGAACTGGACGAGTTGTCGGCCCTGCGCGACAAGCCAAGCGGCACGGTTCGCATTACCTGTGGCGATCACATCCAGCGCACGCTGCTGCTGCCCAAACTCAGTCCCTTGTTGCTGGAGTGCCCAGACATCAAGGTCGAGTTTGATATCAACTACGGCTTCCGGGATATCGTCGCCGATCGCTTCGATGCTGGAGTGCGTCTGGGCGACACCATCGACAAGGACATGATCGCGATCCCCATCGGGCCGCAGTTACGCATGGCGGTCGTGGCGTCTCCTGCGTACTTTGCGACGCACACGAAACCCAAGAATCCTCGCGATCTGATCAACCACAATTGCATCAATATCCGCATGCAGTCCGGAGGTGGGCTCCACGTCTGGGATTTTCAGCGTAAGGACAAGCAGTTGAACGTCCGCGTGGATGGCCAACTGATCTTGAATGCCTCGCCCAACATCGTGGATGCCGCACTGGCAGGGTTAGGCGTTGCCTGGCTACCTGAAGAAGAATTCGCCCCGCATATCGAGGAGGGCAGGTTGCTGCAAGTGCTAGAGGATTGGTGCCCGCCATTCCCCGGTTACTACCTGTACTACCCAAGCCGTCGGCAGCCGTCACCAGCTTTTAGCTTGGTGGTCGATGCGCTGCGCGCAGCACGATGATAAATGTCGGCAGTAGGTACAACGCGATGCAACAGCATGGCTTATGAGCGCATCCAAGGCTCAAGGCGCGCCCGGTTTATAGGGTGTTATCAGCAACAAACCGGCGGCAAACGAACAATCGCCCGTTGGACAGAGATGAGCGTTTGACTATGCAGCATCTGGACTTACAGGTTATTGAGCAGGCTCTGGGCTGGTCACGGGCGGGGGAGGCAGTGTGGTTGTGCACGGTGCTCGGCACGTTCGGCTCCTCGCCGCGCGAACCCGGTTCGCTGCTGGCGGCGCGGTGCGACGGCAGCCATGTTGGTTCGCTGTCGGGTGGCTGCGTCGAGGAAGATTTTCTCGAGCGCCTTCAGGCAGGCGAATTCGAGCACGCGATCACCGTGCTGCGCTATGGCGACCCGGACGGACCACAGGGCGCTCGTATCGCGCTGCCCTGCGGCGGCATTCTCAAGGTCCTGATCGAGCGCTTGCCGGCGGATGCCGCGACCTGGGCGCAACTGGAGCGCCTGCATGCAACCTTGCGCGGCCAGCAGCATCTGCTGCGAAGCGTCGATCTGCGCGATGGCCAGACAACCTTGAGCGAGGACGATGGCCTGGGCCCGCGCGTGGTCGAGGCGGCAGACGGTCTTTCGTTGCAGATTCGCGTTGGCCCGGCGGCACGGCTGATCGTCGCCGGCATCTCGCCGGTTGCAGTGATCTGTGCGCAGTTCGCGCATACCCTGGGGTTCGAGGTCATCGTGTGCGACCCACGCGAGGAAGCTTATGCAGGTTTCGACGTGCCCGGTGTCGAACTGCGCAAGGAGCTGCCGTCGCAGTTCATCGCCGCCGATGGTTGCCACCGCGCCACTGCGGTGGTGGCGCTGACCCACGACCCGCGCATTGATGACCTGGCCATGATCGAAGCCGTGCGCACCCAGGCTTTTTACATCGGCGTGATGGGTTCGCAGCGTACCTCGGCGGTGCGTGCCGAACGGCTACGCCGTGTCGGTGGTTTGAGCGAGGCGGATATCGCACGCCTGCACATGCCCGTGGGGCTGGCTCTGGGAAGCAAGACGCCGGCTGAAATCGCTCTGGCAGCCATTGCCGATATTGTCCGCGTCTATCGGGGCCGGCCACGCGATGCACTATGAAACTGCGTCCTCGCTCCTGCCATCCAGCCTGATCGTCGATGCTCAGGGCCGGCGCCTGCGTAACCTGCGCGTGAGCCTGACCAGTGCCTGCAACTATGCCTGTGTCTACTGTGTGCCTGACGGCAAGCGCCTGCATCCGGACAAGAACGCTTTGCCGCTGGCCAAGCTGCTGCTGGCAGTGGAGTACCTCAAACAAGTCAACGATCTGCGTACCTTGCGTATCACCGGTGGCGAGCCGCTGATCAGCCCAGTGTTCGACGACTTTATGGCGGCGCTGGAGCGCTTTGCGTTCGAGGATGTCTCGCTGACCAGTAACGGCCAGCTGCTGTCGCGCAAGCTGCCGGTACTGCTGGCGGCTGGTATAAAACGCATCAATGTCTCGCTCGATTCGCTGGATGCCCAGGCATTCCGCCGTATCGCCCGTGGTGGCGAACTGACCGAAGTGCTGGCGGGCATCGACCAGGCGCTCGCTGCTGGCGTGCAAGTGAAGATCAACATGGTGCCTCTGCGTGGCGAGAACCATGAACAGATCCTGCCGATGCTCGATTACTGTCTGGACAGGGGCGTGGAGCTGCGCTTTATCGAGCTGATGCGCATGGGCCATCTGGCCCGCGATCGCCAGGCGTTTGAACGGCAATTCTTCGGCATGGGCGAGATTCTCGCGAGCATCGCCGCACGCTACGCGTGGACGCCAGCGGCCAATGCTTCTGACGCCACGGCACAGCGCTTCACCATCCCCAGCCGCGGCAGCTTCGGCATCATCGCCAACGAGAGTGAGCCGTTCTGCGCGGGGTGCAGCCGTGCGCGGCTAAGCTCGACGGGCTGGCTGCACGGCTGCCTGTCGTCCAACCGCAGCCATTACCTGGGCGATGTACT
The DNA here is from genome assembly GCF_900110925.1 of Pseudomonas cuatrocienegasensis. Classification (GTDB taxonomy): domain Bacteria; phylum Pseudomonadota; class Gammaproteobacteria; order Pseudomonadales; family Pseudomonadaceae; genus Aquipseudomonas; species Aquipseudomonas cuatrocienegasensis. The sequence continues at coordinate 161,911 of NZ_FOFP01000009.1, forward strand.
CGAACTGCCCAGGGCCGAAGCGCTGCTGCGAATTCGCGAGTTGTCCCAACGCGCGCTGGCGGACAAGCAGATGGAGCGTTTTTCAGGCGATGTCATGGTCATGAAGATGATAGGCGGATGAGCACTATGCCCATAGATACTGAACACCCAAGCCAGGCAGTTGCCGGCTTGGTGCTCGCCGCAGGTTTTTCACGCCGTTTTGGCGCAGACAAGCGTTACGCCCGGCTCAACTCAGGGCAAACCCTGCTCGCTGCTAGTTTGGCGTTACCCTGCACGCAGCTGCAGGACGTCTGGGTGGTGCTGCGTCCCGAGGACGACAGCACCGCGCTAGGCATTCCAGCGCAGGTGCAGGTAATCCGTAGCCCAGGCTCCGATCTGGGCATGGGGCACAGCCTGGCCAGTGGGGTTCAGCATATAAGCCAGATAACGGTGGCGGACACTATCGCAGTTTTTCTGGGGGACATGCCATGGATAGGCGCTGACAGCCTGGCTTCTGTACTGGCCCTGGCCTCACCGGAGCATATCGTCGTGCCGACCTTCCAAGACCAGCCAGGGCACCCGGTGCTGTTTGGCCGCAGGTTCTGGCCTGCACTGCAGGGCCTGACTGGGGATGCGGGTGCCAAATCCGTGCTCAATATGAACCAGGGCAGGGTGCGTTATTTGCCCGTAAATGATCCAGGTATTCTGCGGGATATAGACGTTCCATACGCGCTGGCATGATGCCGAGGCGTGCTATTTGAGGGCGGTAGGTATCGTGCTGACGAGCTGCCTCAGTCAACTGCATCCTCGCGCCACCGCAAAGTCTCGATAACCAAGGCCAAAGCCGGCGAAACATATCTACGGCTCGCGTAGTACAAGTGATAACCCGCAAACACCGGTGACCAATTAACTGTGCTGGGTGAGATCGCGCGGGTTTATGGGCAATGGCTTGTCTGCCAGGGTGGGCGCATCGGATGAAGCACCAAAGGCGAGGATGGCTATTAGCAAAGCAGACTGATAAGCAATTTAACTTATGGGCGATGTCATATGTTCATAAGCAGCTCAAGGGCCTGAGATTGCTGACTCAATGCTCTCGAAATTAACGCGATTGTTCATAGATTGATGTTCATAGACCTAGTTTTCCCCGCCTCCTTAGCCTCGTCGCCCCGATCTCTGATGGTCCCAATCCAGAGGATGATGGATGCTAGTTTTCATAAAGCATGCTTTGGGATCTGGATTGGAAAACGATGTTGCAGGGCATACGGCTTGGCTAGGTTGTGCGGACGACGGTGATCGGCAACAAGTCGCTGTGTCCGCTGGATCGTGTCCAGCGCCAGTTTAGGGGCGGGGCAATGAGCACGTAGACGTATTCCCCCATCCGTCGTTCATTTCTACCGAGAATGATGATGGCGGATTAAGGTCTAGTTTCTGGCCTGTTGTCTGGGGAAGCCAAGCCGCAGTTTTGCTCAAGTAAACCCATCGTGTATGGGCCCAAGAGTGACCGCGAAAAGGTATTGGCATGGGCGGCGAGCTGCAATGGCTATGGGAATAAAGGGGGAGGGATGGCGAGAGCTTCACGAGCTGCTCCTGCATGCGACTCGTGAAGCTCGATCGGAATCTACGGTTCGAGCCCGAGCGTTTGCCTCATTCGTATGATCGCCATATCCGCCTCGCCGTTGGGCAGCGTCTCCGCTCGGTAGGGAACGTCCACACGTGAGCCAGGAGGTACTTCAGTCAAGGTAACCTCTATCCCCACCGTCCGAAGTGCATCCACAATGACCTCTACGATCGGGTCAAGGCTGGCAAGGCCATTCCAAGAGGTTCTTTTTCCCCAAGCATCTTGCAATGCACTTAACAATGCATCGAAGTGCTGGGTCAGATCGCTGGCGACTTGGCAGCGCTGCTCAACGTCGACAGGCTCGTTAATGCCATCCAGATGGCCCATAAGGTAGGCCACCATCTTTAGTGGCATCGCGGTTTCGCGGCCGGTCTCTACCAGTAGCGTGGCAACGTCGCCGTGCATCCTAAACTCTTTGATTATGGTACGTGCGCGGTCTACAGCGCCTTCAAGGGACGTTTCTAGGCCCTGGACATAGCTTTCGGTCACAAGTGTTCCCCGACTGATTAAAGCGCTAAGCCGGCAGGCTGCATATTCTTCCCAGATGGTGTGAGCTGTATCCCGCAGAGTGCTTGTAGCCCAGTCTCCTTGATGAGGTTCCAGCATGACTCCCAGGGAATGATCCTCGAGCCAGCTTGCTGTCTGAACGTGGCCTAGCTCATGCGCGAGGATGTTGGCCGCAGCCCAAAACTCATCACGCTCCAAGTCTTGTAAAGCCATATCGAGAAGGACGCTTCCTTTCAGTACAACGTGCATCTTGATGGCGCCATCCCGGCGAACCCTCAGGGATTTACCGACCCCCAAGAGGCCACCTTCGTTGGTGTACTGCTTAGCTATCGTTGACTCATAGCCCAAGTCCACCGAATCCAGCGCTGCATCGTAATCGAAGCCAATCGTGACACCGTCCAAATTCGACAGATTCATGAATCGACCACAGGTAACGACGACGTCACTGACGGCAGAGATGAAGTTGTCCTTCCACTCAACACCCTCAGGAATATCCCGAAAACTAATCTTGCACGACGCAGGAATGGAGCAGGATGGTAGCTGCTGTTCTGCAGCTTGGGTGTCTTCAGTCACGTTCATGCCTCCGTATTTACTCCGACGATTCCGGCGGAGCAGTTAGCCCTTTATTGAGAAAGCGCCCATGACCTCGGGGCGCTTACCTCAATGAGAGACGATGGTTCAGAGAGCCTGTTTGCGAGTCCATCCGTGTGTGGCGTAATCGAGGGTCACGATGGCTGCAGCCTCAGACGCCACTTTGTGGAAGGTGTTGTCCTTGGTCGTGTCGCCGTAATCGCTGATTCCGCGGACAACCAAGACGGGCACGTTCTGCTTTTCGCAGGCATCGAATACGCCATAGGCCTCCATCTCAGCTACCAGTGCTTTTTGGTGAATGCTTTGGAAGCCTTCGAAAACTTCTGGATCACGAATGAGCAATTCGCCTGAGGCGATTGTTGCCGGCGACACCATGAGCTTCGCTGCAACTTCCCCAGCCTGGGACTCTACCGGGATCGCGAAGCCCAGCTTCTTGGCGCGCTCTTGCAGGCGGTCAGGCAACGACGCGGTTGCAAAATAAGCATTGAGATCTTGCTGGGTGGAAAGTCCTGGACGTTGCATCTCTGGCCGAAGCGCAATCTGGCCCCCAGCCTGTGCTGCCCCACCTTCGTAGTACACGACGCGTTCGGACAGAATGACTTCGCCGAGGCTGAGCTTTTTACGACGTCCGCCCGCGATCCCCATCATCAGCACCTTCTTGGGGTTCAGCTCTGACAACAGAAGGGTAGTGACGGCGCTTGCGTTGACGTTGCCAGCGTTGCCAAGAGAGGCAACGACACATGAGAGAGGGCCGTCCGCTCGCTGGATGGTTACGGGCCAGAAATGAATGCCATTCTTGGAGTAGCGTGCAGGTACATCCTCACCAATACCGAACACTTTTTTCGCGGCGGCGAGCTCAATGGCGATAGCCGTGATGACTAGGATATCTGGAGAGCGTGCTGCCTCCTTGGCCTCGATTTCTGCCTGGAAAAGTCCAACCGAAAGGTCTGCCAGCTTGTCCAGGCTGTACAGAGGCTCCTGTAGGGACATGCTGTCCAGGCGTCCCTTCACCTGCTCGCCGGTGAAGAAGAACATCGCGGAAGGATCCTTGAAGAAATTGGCGCGAAGGCCGAGCGCCCCCTCGCCATCTTCGCTGAAGCCCCCAAGCTGCAGGTCAAACGGCAGAACCGGAAGCTTACGTTTGCGAAGTTTGCGAGCTCGGTCGGATACGCCCTTGCCACCGCCTAGGGCAATCATTGCCGTGGCCACCTCAACTTGTTCATCACCAATGTTCCCGCCGGTGACCAGGTCGTCTTCGATGTAGACGATTTGTGCATAGTCCTCGGCGGCAAGACGGCGGATCAATGTCCGTTGTTCAAGGGTCATTTTTTCCCGCATGGCCAGCTGCGAGGTGACGATCTTCAACTGATGAGCTGGGGCGTACTCAGCCAACAGCTTCTCAGCCTCGTAGGCCACCGTCCAATCGAAGGTCAATGCATCGCCGCTTTCATTGACTGGCTGACCTGCTAGGTAGACAACGAGTCCGCCCTGAGCCGCCAAGACGTTCTTGGTTAACGCGCGAGTGAAGTCGTGCGCGAGATCGATCGAGGCCTTCTCTGTCTTCTTGGAGATGCTGCCCGCAATCAGAATGAATTCTTTTTCAAGCTTTGCCATCGTGACAATTCCGGTAGCTGAGGTGTTGAGTGTTGGCTGATTTCTCTAGGGGTTAATACTGGAACAGCGCCTTGATCTCATCCTTGTTCTTGAGGGCGAGCTGGATGACTTCGGGCCTCTGGTCAGCCTGATCGTCATTCAGGTTGAGCTGGAACAGGAGGTACAGGAGGAGGGCTTGCCGGCATTTGACGTGCATCTCACCGTTCTCCATCAGGAAGTCGGCCTCGATCAAATTGCGCTGGGCGGGTGTGAGGCCTGGGTGAGGGATGAGAACCACGTCCACTATCGTGTGCCAGGCGTAGTCCTCATCAGCCCGGTCGCGATCTTGACCACCATATTTGCAGTGCTTGATACGGGTCAGAGAAAAGTCCCGGAAGTCCTTACGTTTGTGGCAGTAGGCCCGGACGTGCCAGCGGTTCCCGTCATGCACCAACGCGTGGGGAGACAGCCGCCGCTCCCCACCTACAGGGTCGTTCATGGACTGGTAGAAGACCTCGACATATTCCTTCTCGCGAATCGCTCGGAGGATTTCCCCAGCGATGTCCGCGTTCAGGCGACGACCCAGCTTGGGTACAGCAGCGACAGGGGATTGCCAGTTCAGGAAGCTGCCATAGGGAACCTCTGACTGCACGGCGACGCGAAGCAGATCTTCCAGGTACCGCTCAACTGCGCTGGAGGGGAAGACCGCCTTAAACGAATCGGTCGCCCGGTAGACCCTGGCCCGGGTGTCGTATTCAAGGTTGCTTTCGGCGAGTTTTGCGTACTCGGTGATATCCAGGGACGCCTGGGGTACAGAGATTCCGAAGAAGTCAGTGAGGCTGCTTCGGTTGATCTGACCATCCCACCGAAGTCGATAGTCGATGAATTCCAACCGACGTTCCTGACCCCAACGTGCACCTTGCCGTCCCTTGCTGGTGGGTTGGTCGTCTGTGGGTTTGGACTCGTTTGTCATGATCGAACCTCTATAGCGTATAAAAACTAGACTGCATATAAAAACTATGCGTATAGTAATAGTACGCTAGCGATCTGCAGTTCGCAATTTCCGGACGGATTCTTTAGATGGTTCGGAGAGGGTTGAAGTGCAGCGAGCCGTAAAGGCGATTCGGGCCTGGTGCTCGAGCCGCCGCGCCATCTCATCCGTCGGCATGTGGTGTAGCTGCTGGTAGGGATGCTTTGCGACTAACACAACATTTTTAGGAGGGGATGGCCCGTGCCACTCACCAACACTCAGATCAAGTATTACGACAGTAACGTGCTGCGCCTACCGAAGGACAAACGGGAGACCTACAACGCCCAAGTCGACCGGCTGATTGCAGCGCTGAAGGACAGCCTGAAGAAGCAGGACAAAATCACCATCAAGAAGGTGGTAAAGGCCGGCTCTTTTGCCAAGCACACCATCCTGCGGCCCAACGCTCAGAACCCAGCCGACGTAGACGTGGTTTTCTACATCAGCGGCCCGAAGGTGGATGAAGAGACCTTCGCGACCCTTAGCCAGAAAATCTACGACGCGCTGGTCAAGCTGTACCCGAACAAGTCTGTCGAAGACTTCGAAATCCAGCGCAAGGCAGCCAAGGTCACCTTCGTAGGTACCGGGCTGGAGGTCGACATCGTTCCGGTCATCGAGAACCCGAATAAGGAAGGCTACGGCTGGCAGTTCGACCGTATCGATGGCTCGAAGACTGAAACCTGCGCGCCGTGCCAAGTGAAGTTCGTGAAGGATCGCAAAGACGAAGATCCGGACTTCCGTACCTTGGTGCGGATGGCCAAGCGGTGGCGTACCTGGAAAGAGGTGCCTCTCAAGTCCTTCCAAATCGAGCTCATCATGGCTCATGTGCTTGAAGTGAACGTAAAGGAAGGATCGCTAGAGAAGCGTTTCCGTGACTTCCTCCTCTACATCGCTGAGTCGGGGCTCAAGGAAGTCATCAAGTTCCCCGAGAACGGCAATGTGCCCGAATTCTCCGATACGGTCGTGATCATTGATCCGGTCTGTGACACCAACAACGTCGCCAGCCGCATCACCGCGGACGAGTGCAAAGAGATCGTCCAGCTCGCAGAAGAGTCCTGGGAAACCGCTCATTTCGCATCGGTGGAAGACGACTTCGAGATCTGGAAAGAACTGTTCGGCAAGGGCTTCAAAGTCGAGGATGCAGCATGACCTACAGCGCCACGCAAACGACAACGTACACCACCACTGACATTGAAGCAGTCGTGCGCCGGATCACTGCCGACCTCTTGATGATCGCCTCCAGTAGCGAAGCAGTGACTGAAGCCAATGCCAAGGAATGGGCCTATGACATCGAGCTGCTGGCCAAAAACGGGTATCTGAAGTTCGCAGATCTTACCCTGCTGAGCAATGGGGTCGAACAGAAGGCGACACGGTACTACGTGAACGAGTCCGGCTCCCTGGCCAACCAGCGTCCTGGTGATGCGCGCTGGCCCAAAGTGTCGAACCCGCACCTGCGGATCGTTCTGTCCTACAACGACAGCTATACCCAGCAAGCTCGGGACAAAATGGCTGGCAAGTTGAAAATCAACTGGACGACCTCTTGCGACGACATCAGCCACTCCCAGCTCACTCAGAGCGGTGGTCGCGAATACTCCAGCAACGGCTACGGCATGGAACGGAAGGACTACACCCGATGAGCAACAACGGCGTATTTGACTCTGCAATTGAATTACCGGAAGCCCAGCTGACTGAGCGCGAGAAGGTGTTGCTCGGCTTCAGCGGCCGCTACGAGCGCGTGCAAAACCAGCTCCAGCTGCTGCTGAACCAGGGCCAGTTGTCCGAGTGGAGCAAGGTGCACCATAAAAGCGTGCTACCGATCTGCAATCTAGTTGCCGACCAGTATCCTCTTGTGATCTTCCACGGGGACGTCGGTACCGGGAAAACGGCGACAGCGGAGTGCATCGCTAACCGCATCGTCCGTGATTCTCGCGCTGAAGATTCGGTGTTGTTCAAGCTGAGTAACCGAGTTCGCGGCTCCGGCAAGGTCGGCGAAATGGGCACTCTTTTGACCCAGGCATTTGCAGAGGTTGCCGAAGCTGCCGGCAAAAAGCGCCGGGCGATTCTCATCATCGACGAGGGTGACTCTATCGCAGCCTCTCGTTCGCAGAGCCAGAGCCACCACGAGGATAAAGTGGCTGTGAACACCCTGATCCAAGGCGTGGATGAGTTGCGCAAATATGGCGGACGGATCGTTGTGATCCTGTGCACCAACCGGCTTTCCGTGCTTGACGCAGCTCTTCGCCGTCGTGCGGCCATCGTTGAAGAATTCACCCGTCCAGATGCTGCTGAGCGCAAAGAGCTGTTCAGCATGGATCTGGCAGGTATGGGGCTCACGGAGAAGCAACTGACTGACTTGGCAACCGTCACTGGTGAGAGTAAAGGGCAGCCAGCATGGACTTACTCCGATATTCGGACTCGCCTGTACCCAACGGCAATGGCCAAAGCCTTCCCGAATCGTCCGCTGAGCTTCAATGATCTGACCGACTCGATTCTGACGATGAAGCCATCCCCGGTCATGGAAGACAAGTAAGCGGCAGATCGTCTGATTGGGTCGGAGGAGGGGGCTCTGCTCACACCCTTTACCGACTAGCTCAGTGATCTTTCCAGGGGCCTGGTGTCTGGTAGTGGTAGCTGCGGTTGCCATCCAGACATCAGCTCAAACGGAGTAGTTATGAAAACCGAAAAAGAAATCTTCGTCTCGGTCGACATCGAGGCCTCGGGCCCGATCCCTGGCAAGTACAGCATGCTATCGATCGGCGCGTGCCTTGCGTCGAATCCAGCTGAGCAGTTCTCATGCGTTCTGAAGCCCATTTCCGAGGAGTATGTTCCGGCTGCACTGGAGGTCACAGGGTTATCGCTAGAGAAGCTTCGCGAAGAGGGCTTGGAACCATGTGATGCGATGGCGCAGTTCAATGCGTGGATTGAGTCGCTCGCCGGCGCGGGGCAGACGGTGGTGTTCGTAGGGTTCAACGCTTCCTTCGACTGGAGCTTCGTGAACTACTATTTCCACGAGTACCTTGGTGAAAATCCCTTCGGGATAGCCGCGCTCGACATCAAGTCGATGTACTTCGGCACATCAGATTGCACTTGGAGGTCGACCCGTTCGAGTGAGATTGAGAAGGTGGTGAAGCCCGACAGCTCTGGCGATCACGACGCTCTGCATGACGCTGTCTATCAAGCAGAATTGTTCAGCCTAATCCGAGAAAAACTGATACGCAGTGAAGGCTAACCCTCCAAGGTATAACTTAAGGATTTCTATGAGCTCTCGTGGCTATCTAAATTTTTTGAAAGACCATCCAGCATACAAGAATCTAGACAAAGATTGGCATGTCGAATTGACCAATTACAACGTTTTCTGGTTTGATCTGCTAATCAACACACCGGGAGGCTCTGATTATGAAAGCATCGTATCAAAGTCTTTGAACGTGTACCGTGAAGAGGTAGAGCAGAACAACGACAAACGCTTTGTATATTTTATCGCTGCACGGGATCGGGTGCGATTCCACACCGCTATAGCCCCTCGCTTGAGTCGGTTGAAGAATGAAATTGTGATCCACTTGGAGGTGGGGGCAGAGAAGAAAAAAAAGGAAATTCGGATGCCCGCGCGCCCTGAAATTTTCGGAATGACTATTCCGAGACTTCTTGATGACGGGCGGTTCATCCTGCTTCAATTTCCTGGGATGGAACATCCAGTAGGACTTAATATCCACGAATTTTTGATGATGCACTGCGTCAACATCGGCGTAGACACAGAAGTTCTCTATGTGGGCTCAACTGATGACCCTGCTCGGCGGCCACTTAAACGAAATCATCGTGGCTATAGCGATTCAATTTATGGAGTCAATACTGCCGAGAAAGATGTTTTTGTTTACTATAATTTGTTCAAGGCAATTTCTATTTCTCAGGGTAGCCCTCATAACCTCCAATTCATGCTTGGTAACTCAATGATTGATGAGGTGCAAAAGAAAGATGAAGGGATGCTGCTTGAACATGGGCTAGTCCATTACTTTGGAGCAAAGAGTCAAGAGAAAAGCAAAGGGTTGGAGTATGGCAGGCTTCGGAGTGGGCTAAAGAAACTAAAGCAGAAATACAATATCTCTTCGGTAAGCTATCACATAGAGGCTGAAACTTCGACTGAGTACTGGAATCTGTATTCAAGAGAAGTGCCTCGTTCCGGTCGCCATGAATTTTCGTTGGTACTGCAAGAGAATCGGGTGTTGATTGGCAGGGCAAAGGGTGCCTTGAATGATCCACTTGGTTAGGTTTTGATTCGGGCTCTGCTGACTTTGGTGGGCACCTGAATCCCTCGAAGCTCGTTCTCAGCGCAAATAGTCCAGAGCTTGATCTGCCATCATCGTTGCAGTGACAAACAACGTTTGCGTTCTAGCGTGCCGCCTTAGCAACCCATATGCTTGACTTCAGGCCGATAGTCATTAGGTGAGGAGCAGTAATGCAGGAAATTCGGTTCTACCGTGCAAACGAAAAGCCTTATGGGGCCTTAAGCAACCTGTATAAGCGCGAAGTGTTGTTTGAGGATGTCGTGTATCCCACCTCCGAGCACGCTTACCAAGCGGGCAAGCCTCGCAAGGAAGCCGTGCGGGATTGGATTCTTGCGGCTCCATCGCCAGCGCTGGTGGCAATGGCTGCTCACGGTCTTTACTGGTGGGACATTCGCCCAGGCTGGTCGAAAGTTAAATTTGAGCGCATGCGAGCCGTTCTCCTGGCCAAGTTCACTCAGCATGAGGATCTGAAAGCGCTCCTGCTTTCTACCGGTGAGGCCCGGCTGGTCGAGTCGGCCACTGTTGATAACGAGGTCAACAGGACTTGGGGCGAGGTCAATGGCAAGGGCAAAAATAAGCTCGGCGTGCTGCTGATGGAGGTTCGCGACGAGCTTCGCAAGGCAGAAGCAAAGCCCGTAAGAGCTGTTAAAAAGCCGCGGAAAGCTGCTGTGTCAGTCGACTAGATCAGCGGGCCTGACAGCACACTTCAAGTGGATCCGTACTACTGACCGCGATGGTGTGTGTCTTCTGCCAGGCAAGCTTCCCGAGTTGCGAGGCTGTCGCTGTTTCGCTTGCCTGATTGTCGCGGCCAGTGCACAGCTGCTGGGCGAACGAAAGAATCTCGTCGGGTGTAAGAACCCCCAGCAACCCTCGTGCGCCACGGGTTAGGCAGTTCATTGAGGAAAGCGCCTGACCAAACGCCAGCGCGTGTTCCAGCTCGCTTTCCTCGAGGTCACTCCAGGCGTGCACGCGGTTTTGCTGTAGGGAGTACACCAATCCAGCGGTGCACCAGTCACCTGCGCCGGCAGTGTCTTCAATCTCCGGCAGGCGAAAGGCTGACAGTTGGCGCCATGAGCCGCCGGAGGCTGGACTGCGGAAACGCAGGCCGCGTGGGCCTAGAGTCTGGATCTCAACCAGAATGGAGCTGGGGAGTGGTCGCGAAAACGAATGGAAGCGCTCATCCGCGTATTTGATGATGTGGACGTTCTGCAGAATTGCGGAAAAAAGATCTTCATCGTCGCCGGCAGCAGAGGGCTCGAAGACGACCAAGGCTCCAGATTCGTAATAGGACTTGGCTAGCTCATAACCTGCCTTGGTAGGCCGATCGAGATAGAACACATCGGTCTTTGATTGCCCCTGCAGAGCTTTGTTGACGATGCGGTCGTCACACTCGACTACGGGGTAATGCTTCTTGCCACAGCAGGGGCAGCTGAAGCTAAAGCGGTGTGTCGGAGAGCTACCGCTTTGAGGCGCTAACTGATGCTGGTAGATCACGTTCGTGCGTTGGGAGCTGGAGAAATCCACGAAACGGAGATCTGCCCCAATGGCTTGAAGCTCATTGCAGAGTCGTTCGCCGGCAGGGTCCTGGCCAAAGCTTGCAACAGGCGTAGTGGCCCAACCCAGGGATCCCAGGATGGACAAAACGTTACCTGTCGACCCACCTAGTGCAGAACCCAAGCGGCGAGAGTCCGCTCCTAAAATCACGTCCAAGGCAAAGAGCCCGGTACCGACAATTCGATTCTGCTGCCACATACATCCTCCTCCCCATCCTGGGGAACCCTTACAGATGGCGTAACCAAGCGTGCCACATGCGGTCTGGCATCTCTGTTGAGACCGGCGGGACTATTTGCTGTTCACACCTATATCCCATCGTCTCCGAGTATACCACTGGAAGATCAAGCGCTATGGCCGCAAAAAGCATGCCCAGGCTGCCCATCTTGCTGCCGCTGGGCGACAAAATGGTACGTGGCGGCGTTTTTTGGAAGCCATCCAGAGCCACTTCTCGACCACAGTGAATGCGTTTGATCGTCTCGAACACATCCGTCGGATCTGACTCGTGTGCATAGATGATGTCCATCAGGTTCACGTCCCAATCTGAAAGAATCAGATCATGAAATTCGCGCATAAGTTCATCGCCACGGCGAGGATTCACTGCGGGGAAGGGGAGGATGGGAGCAACCTCGTCTGGGCGTTCCTTACGAAAAATGCGCTCCAGTGAGTCATGGTTGTTCTCGGAAAGCTGAGGGATCCAAAGCTTGATCGCGTCTTTGACCTTATCGGTGTCCATATCTGCCTGGAAGCCGTGCATGTACTGCGGCGAGTCGGTGTACATGGCAGTGGTATTCAGCGGAGAGGCGACACGATCAGCGATCACTACATGAGCGCTGGTCTTACTCTCGTATGCTTGCTTCACCAAGGGGAAACACACGCCCCGGGACATAGTGGTCGCATCCACAATCACGTCGGTATAGCCGTTTGCCAGCCATTTATCGAAGGTCGAGGCGGCATTCCTGCCGGCTGTGCTAGCTGTGTCATCCGCGATAATAGGGACAGGTTCGAAGCTGAGCTTGTGCTTGCTCAGCATTTTCATCAGCTCCTGCCTATTTTGCTCTGCAGACTGCTCGAGGACCGGCGAAACCTCCGGGCGCTCTTCGATCAAGAAGAGAAAGTCAAAGCACTCCAGATCGCAGATCATCCTCGGGAAGTACAGGCACGCGTCGTTGAAGCCCAGCGTGCCCACAAAGAGCGCTTTTTTGGGCAGAGTGAAGTAGCCGTTGAAAAACGCGTGACACTCCTCGGTGTCCTTGTGAGTAATCAAATTCACAATGCTTACTCCTTAAGCAGCGACTGCAGGCCAGAGAGAGTGTCCTCAATGAAGCCACCGCGGCGCAGGGTCAAACCATAGGCGATGCTCGGAATAGCTCCGATCTCCAGGAGGCACCAAACCCGCCCTTTGCATTTGTATTGTGGGACGAACACCAAGGCCTTATAGGCAAACGCAAAGTGAAGAACACGGGTAAGGCGCTCAGACCGAGCAAGCACCTTGTCCATTTCTTCCTGAGGAATACCAATGGCATTGGCGCCATGGTCGAGGGGAGCGTTGGGCAGTAGCGTCCTATCCAAGCAGCGCTTCGCCATGCCGGCCAGAAGGTCTTTGACCAAAGCGTGATAAGGGAAGTCCCATTCGTCCATGATCTTCAGTGAGAGCTTTCGCAAAACATCATGTTGAAGCTTGGCTGAAAGCTCTGGCTTCCTGTTTCTAACGACACGGACAATCAGCTCGTCGATGAGGGACCCAGACAGGCGAATGAACTGCTCAATGTTGTTGTTACTAGCCTCTGCGAGTTTGTCCATGCCGAAGTAATACGGCCGACCAAACTCATGGAACAACTGCAAGCGAGCACCCTCGAGCAGAGCAGGGCTGATGGTGCGATCACCTGTCAGCGGTTCATCTGTTGGATCGTCATCCAGCAGGCCAAGCTGAGGGGTCCTATTCCATTCGCGCCTGAGTAGAATCCGGAGGGCTGCTAGAGCTTCGTCAGGTTGGGTTGTCTCTGGAATGCGAGCACGTAATGAGTCGATTACCGTTTTAGAAAGTCTCGACTCCTGCTGGAACTCCACCACGCTCTTGCGCAACTGCTCAAGCTGAGACGCAGCCAAAGACACGTTGTTGTGATCAAGAATATTAGGGAGTGTCTTGATCGAACGGCGGGATAGCTCATTTATGCCGTTGAGATACCGACTGCTGATATCTCGAGCGACAACCAAAAAACGCTTGGCGCTGCGGTTGCTTGGTTGCATCAACCTAAGAATGTAGTCTCGTCCACCTGCTGTGCCTGGTCGTTGCTCGCCATCCTCCATCACCTCCTTGGCCATCGCATCTCGATAATCCTCAGGAGATACGACATCCGGACGGCACATCACCCAGCGGCCGATGTAGATGTTGCGTCGCTTCAGCCAGTCTCGTAGCTGAGCAAATTGGAGAGGGTGCAGTTCGTGGGCATCGTCGACGATGGCCATCGGCAGTAGATCGACATACTCACCCGGCGTGCCAACAATCCAGTTCCTCACCCTGAATCGCTCTATGTATTCAAAGACGTCATATGACTCATTGATTATTTCTGCCAGGTCCTGCTCGCTGGGCGCTACAAGTGCAGTGATCACTTTGAATACCGCGAGCTCGATTCTCCGCGCGTATTCTCGAAAATCACTGGGCGAATCGGCCTTAAGGACTTGACGCGCTGACTCCGAATCGCTGCCTGTAACAATCTCGATTTGCTCGATGTCTAGCTCTTCGACAGTCTCAAGCTGTCGGAACCAACCCAAAACCGCCTTGGACTGCACATAAGCACGGAGCAATGTCGCCCGGATGGATTCTGAATACGGCAGGTCCCAGATACTGCGAAAGTTTGTGGTCATCGGTAAGCGATAAGCCAACAGGGACGGCGTCCCATCCTTCAGGATGCTGAGCTGCGTAAGCGCTACAGCGAGCTCCTTGTTGATCTCAACTGGATCACGAGCGAGTGTCGCCAGGGAGTCAAATTCGATGACTCGGGCGATCGTGGTTTTGCCGCATCCTGGTGTTCCCACGACGATGCTGAGTTTTTCCAGCAACTCAACGCCATCAAGCGAGAAGAACTCAAGTAGCGGAGTGTGGCTAACCAGGGGTAGCAAAGTACTGGGCTCTGCCACGTACTCAGTGGCGCGCTTCTTAAACGGATTATCCATTGGTCGAGTGCCGTTTGCGTCGAGCGAATAGGGGGTTCATTTTGTGCTGCTCGGTAAATTCACTCCCGGTTGAGTCAGCCCAGAGCAAGGCAATTGAATTATTCGGTGTGTTGTGTTCGAGGACCAAAGGCAAACCGCAATCGCTATAGCCAAACCATATGTTGTCTCCAACATGGTTATCTTGAATGCCCTTGTTGTAGTGGCATTTGATGAGGTCAATCAGCTCTGGCGGGGGAGTCTGATCATCAACCACAATGCTTTGCGGGAGCACGTAAGAAAATGTGGCGTTGTAGCTGAACTCCGGGTGGTCTCCAGCGAACCGTGCTAGCCGATCATTGATCGCCTGCTCAGCCTGGAACGATGCCAAGTGATGGTGCGCATAGAGGCGGCATTTTTCAGCAAGAATGTCGCCGATCTTTTCGCGATTGACATCATAGAACTTGCTTATTTTGCCTTTCCAGATCTGTTCTTCATCGTCAAACCGGAGCAGGGAGTCGCCCGAGCCTGAAAAGTCGTCCACTAGGCATACTGCTTCAAACGAAGCAGGTTCGTCTTGATAGTCGTGCTTGTCCAACCACTCTCTGAGGTCCTTGATAAGGCTATTCCATTTCTGGCTGGACATTTCGCTGAAGGGAACGACTTGCTCGTTGGAAATCTTGCCCTCGTTGTAGCGACGGAAGACATCGATACGCGCACCATCGCTTAACCCTACAAAGAGTGTTCGACGTCGAAGAAGGCAAAGTCGCCGACCGGCGGCCGAATCAGTCCACGTTTCGTAGAACTGAACGCCTAACTCCTTCGCAATTTGCTTGCGCATGAGTCTGTCTAGCTCCGGCATCATCAGACTCACCAAGTGATGCATCTCGCGCTGCGTGATGTAGACCAGACGCTCCTTGATAATGCTGAACGCGACACGCCTTTGTGCGACGTCCTGAAATTGGCTTAGCCAATTCAGTAGGGCGACATGGAAGCGCGAGGCCGGCTGAAACCCCTGATAGCCATCGTACTTGTGGGTGATCATCAACTGAAGTGCAGAGAATTCTTCCGTTGCCTCCTCGTCACTCCAGTCCAGCTGTTCAGCTAACAACCTCAGGGCAATTTTACTCTTCAAGTAACACCTTCCTTGGAGATTAGAAACGAAGCCCAAATCCTTCGTCAGTTTTCTGCAGGTAATCCAGATACTGTTGGGTCGCACCGGCTTGGCTCGAACCTGGGGAGGCGAAATTCCAGCAGGAGGTCAACGATGCAGACACACGGTCAGCGCTTAGGCTGCAGCCTTGGCTCAGCAAGTCGTAGTCGTTCCCTTCCTCATCACCACTATCCCCAAGACGTAAAACCTGGGTAAGTGGGTCGAAGCCAAATTTCTCCCCAATCGCTTTTACTACTTTGTTCTTGCTCGTGTCGCCATCCAAAACATCGATCGAGTGGCCTGAACAAAACACTTTCCAGTTTCCGAGCCCCCCTGCATTGAGGCGGGTGCGTAAAGCCAGACGCAGTTTTCTAGACTCTTCTGGGCTGGAAACCGTGATGGTCAGTTGCCCACCCCTAGATTTTCTAGAATTTTCCAGCCGAGGGTAGTACGCGGTGGTCTTGAGCCAGCCTAAAAGATCTTCGAACACCGGGTTGGGGGGCGGATGCTCGACCTCTTCATCAAGGGGTTGAATCAACGAGCCGCCGTAATAACCGACCCATATCGCTTTGTGATACTCCGGCGGTAACGCCTTAACAAGATCCTTGCGCAAGGATCCGCCCCTACCCGAGGCGATCGAGAAGATCAGGCCATCATCGATAAGCTGAAGAATCCGCTTTGCAATGTGCGGGCACATGCCGCTGTAGCGGTCTTCTGCATTGCATAAAGTACCGTCGAAATCACTGATGATCGCCTTGTAGACGGCGGCCTGCAGCTTACCTTCATAGACTTCTGCCGCATTCTCGGCTGTGTCCATTTCGTCTGCTGAGACGTTGCGATGATCGAACTTTCGCCGAGCCGCCAGCGAATATCGATTTTCTGATTGAACCCAACCGCGAAAGTGCTGGCTGCTATCCAGTCGATAAATTTCCCGGCCAAAGGTTGGAACCGTTGGCTGACCGGGGTCCCGGTCCACTGTACTGGCGATCGTCTCGGTGAGGAGTGTTGCCATCACCAGCCCAGCGACCACCAATTCATTTGGTTCCTCACCAGGAATCTCAAGTTTGAAGGTCAATACATCCGATGGGAAAAGCCCCAGGGTCGCTTCCGCCAGATCCTTGGAATCCCGGCTGAAAGCAACAATGACTGCGGTGCCGGCGGCGCCATCTGCCAGCTGTAGGTGTCGGCCATGAGCGAACTGCCGGTAGTCGGCAATTTCAACCTTGGCGACTGCGGACTCGGAGAGTTTGGATTCCAGGTCGATGGCAAAAGATTTGGTCATCGGGTCGTGAAGAACGATGAAGTTTCGCCCACCCATCGTCTTGATCGTGGTGTTCGCACGCCACTGATTGCGGTACCGGAGCAAAACCTCTGCATCGAACAGCTGCGCAAGAAACTCGCTTCCTGTGCCTTCAGGAAAGAGAGCCCTGTGTAGCAACAAAACGGTCGCGATCAGGCTATTCGTTGCTAAGTAGCCGTCTTTCCCCCACGGCATCTCATAAGAAAAAATTCGTGTTGCCCGATTCTCTATAGCGCGCCTGGTGAGCGGATTGTCTTTCGTAAGAGTTAGCGCCGCACAAGTCATATCTGACTGCATCGCGTAGGTCGCTGCAGCCAGAACATCTGGATTGCGACCCTCGGCTGAAAGCAACATGACCTTTGAGGCAGGAGTGAACCTAGCCTTGGCCGACAGCTCCATTGGGGTCAGTGCACGGGTAGGGGAGCCATGCGCGATTTCCCTCAACTCAGCGGCTGCGAACGCTGCTGAGTAAGAGCCGCCAGAGCCGATGAAACATGCATATTCACCGGTCCATCTACTCAAGTACCGATGGAGTCGTAACACATCCTGCTGTGTTGCCCACGAATAGGTAGCATGAATAGCATCCAGCTCCGCATGATATGGTTTTCCCACCTACAACTCCTTCCTTACTCGTCGACCATGCTGGTAGTAGCACCTTGCCTTTCTTCAGGCGTTTGAGCAATGGCATTAACCTGCCAAGGCAAACTTGAACCTCACTGATGCGACGATAGCTCTGCTGCTGGCAGCTAAGATCCATGGCAACGGTTCAGCAGTGAAGGCTACGGCCAAGCGCTGCTCCCAGTCTCGATCACGCGCACCTCAACATCTTCATCCCGCAAAGCTACCTGGAGTTCAGTCAGCCATTCGTTCCTAATGGCATAAACCATGTGTTCCAGATCGGCCACAAGGTTTGGACGGTGGCAGATGTCGCTCAGCGTTGGGCGGAGGTGTGTAAACCGCAGATGGATAATGACCTGTTGTTTCGAGACCCTGCAACGCGGATTGGCGCCATTTGCGCATCATTGATTTTCCCGAATCGAGTGCCCTGGTTTCTACTCAGCGATTGAGACCCCGATCGAGTTATGCTGAGTAGACACCGTTTTCGCCAAGGGAATGACGAGCCATGATCACCAGAATTCACATCCGTGGTTACCGCATCTACAAAGATTTCAACCTTCTCCCCAACCCGAAAATGAACATTTTGGTTGGGGGCAATGACGCCGGTAAGTCTACCCTTATGGAAGCGGTCTCCCTGGCCCTGAATGGCCGCATCGGGGGCCGGAATGTTCTTGAAGAATTGAACCCGCACTGGTTCAACACCGAGCTCGTGCAAGAATTTCTAGCGCAGCGAGCCGCTGGCAGGAAGCCCGCACTACCCGAAATCCTGATAGAGCTTTACCTCCGCGATGATGATGAATTGCAGGTGCTATGTGGTGCCGTGAACACAGCTGTCCCAACCCATGCATGCCCTGGCGTGTTTCTGAGGATATACCCCAACGAAGAGTACCAAGACATGCTTGATGACTGGCTCAAGGCTCCTAACGCCTTGCTGCCAGTTGAGTACTACGCCTGCGAATGGCGCTCATTTGCTGACCGGGAACTGACCAAGCGCCCGCGGGTGTTGTCGGTAGCAACCATCGATTCCAGGACGGTCAAATCATCAGCGGGGGTGGATTACCACCTTCGTCAGATTTTGAGTGATCACTTAGAAACCAACGAGAAGGCTGAGATCTCGTTGGGTTTTCGAACGGTCAAAGCGTCGATGACCGACGGGGCACTGGCGACCGTCAATAGGCGTTTCTCTGCACTGGGGGCATCTTTGCAGGCCGAGCCCATTGCCTTGGCTATGGATCAGACATCCCGCACTTCCTGGGAAAGCGTTATCACGCCTCATGTAGACAATGTTCCCTTCTCGATGGCTGGCCAAGGTCAGCAGGCAGCGATCAAAATATCGCTCGCGATGAAGCGTCACTCGGCCAAAGCGAAGATCGTCATGATTGAGGAACCCGAGAATCATCTGTCGCACACCAGCCTGAGTACGCTGCTTGAGCGAGTGGAGAAACTCGCCACCGACGACCAGCAACTGTTTGTATCCACCCACAGCACGTACGTGCTTAATCGCTTGGGCTTGAATGCTCTGCATCTACTGAGCCGGAACCTAGTATCGAAAATCACTGAGCTCGACCCCAGCACTGTCAGGTACTTTCAGCGCCTGCCTGGTTACGACACTCTCCGTCTAGTACTGGCGAGGAAGGTCGTATTGGTAGAAGGGCCGTCCGACGAGATCATTTTCGAAAAGGTGTTTTATGACTTGCATGGGGTGACGCCCATGGCAGCCGGCGTCGATGTTATCAGCATGCGCGGACTTGCACTGGCGAGGTGTCTTGAGCTGTGCGCTGCCGTCGACAAGCCGGTCGCGGTGATGAGGGACAACGACGGCATCGAGCCAGCCGAGCTGCGCGTGGCGGTTGTGAAATGGCTGGATGGCAAGAAGCGCGAGCTCTTCATTGGCAAGGTAAGCGATGGACATACCCTCGAACCGCAGCTGATTAAGGCGAACGGCGAAGCTCATCTCAGAGAAGTGCTTGGGATCACTGACAAAGCTGACCTGGTTACGTGGATGACGCGGGCGAAAACTGAAGGTGCTCTGCTTATCGCGGAGTCCAACAAAGCCCTTAAAGCCCCGGCTTACATGAGAGAGGCGGCGGGGTTCATCCAGAATGCCTAACCATTTGACGCTGGCCGTTGCGGGCGGCAGAAAGACGCAGGGCTTGGTGGATTATTGCCGGCAAGCAACTGATCGTAAGATCGCAGTGCTCACTTTCACACAAATGAACCAGCAGGAAATTCGCTCGCGTTTAGCGAGCCAGGCGGGCGATAGCAGCACGCTGGAGGTCATGGGTTGGTACACCTTCCTGCTTCGTCATTTTGCCCAGCCATTCCTACGGTTCAAATTCCCTAAAGATCGAGTCAAGGGCTTTGACTTCGAAGGCAGACCATTCGAGCGTGCTGTGGGCAGAAGCAGGTTCATGGACTCAGGAAATCGGTTGTACGCATGCGAACTCGGCAAGCTTGCCTTTGAACTCATGGAGGCGACGCCAGCGCTCTTACACAGGCTAGAGTGCATCTACGACGAAATTTTGATCGATGAAGTCCAGGATCTCGCCGGCTTCGACTGGGAAATCCTGGAGGTGCTGCTCGGCTCTCAAATCGATGTGCGGATGGTGGGGGATGTCCGGCAGGCTGTTTTGTCTACAAATCCTCGTGGCAAAAAAAACAAGAAATTTAGTTACGCCGCATCGCTTGAATGGTTCAGAGATAGAGAAGCGGATGGCCTACTCACCATCGCCTACGCGACCATAACCTATCGGTGCAGAAGCGAGATTGCCGCTTTTTCCGACACCATTTTTGACGCTAGCTGGGGCTTTCCTGGCACCACCTCGGAGAACTTTGACGAGACTGAGCATGATGGCGTATTCCTTCTACATACTCAGCATGTCGATGAGTACGTAGACCGATATAGACCGCAATGCCTAAGGCATTCGGTGAATTCGGCGAAGAACCTCAATCTGGATTTTCAGAATTTCAAAGGAGTAAAGGGGGCAACGTTCGACCGAGTATTGATCGCACCCACTGCCAACATCGAAAGCTTCATCAAGAAGGGCACAAACTTAGAGGCTGCGGCTGCAGCGGCGTTCTACGTCGCGGTAACTCGCGCCCGACAAAGCCTGGCCATCGTTATCGACAAGGTCGGCATGTCGACATTGCCGGTATGGGCTCCGCAGGTTCGATAACAGCTGGGCGGAGGTTTACAGGCCTTTGGAGGGCTCTGCAGGAGTTTGCAGAGCCCACTTTGGTCAGAGTATGAGACTGTTCTACTTATCGTATTTGGACGGCAGAGGGCAGTCGTAGTTGACATCGATCATGTCAAGATTTCTCAGATTGAAATTTGCGTAGTCACGTCCATTCGACGTCCGTACTGTGGGCTGGCCGTAGAGGAAAACGAACGCTGTCGGCTTGTCCTTCTCGGCGATCTTGGAAAGCCTCACCGCCATCAGGTTTTTGAGCTTGTAATTTTCAATGAGCGCGTCGGAGACGTAGCATGAGGTTATAAGGCTGTCATCTCCTCGCTTGAAACTCTTTTTGAATTTGATTCGATAGCCATTATTGGCTTTCGTGCGGTCGACATACGCCCAGCCGTAGTAAATGATGGGGTGGTTAGGCAGGTCGTGTAGATCCTGCTCCCAGATGCATTTGAAGATGCTGGCATAGGGCACGTCCTGCCCGGCGATGTTGAGCCGTCGAAACTCAAGGGTCTCATCAGAACGGTACCGTATGTATCTGCTAACCACAGAGCGAACAGAGTAGATGGGGCCGACTATGCCTGACTCCCCTAGCTTCGAGGTATAGGGTCTGGTGCTTTTGGCCCGTTTTTTCGCAACATGAACGTCCGCGCCTGGCTCGACCGAGTGCTCGTCATAGTAAGAGGCAGGCCGTTCGAGCTTGAAGACATCCACGATGGACTGGTCGACTGTTCTGCGCTCCTGCCCGTCCATTTCAGCGGGCTCGAGCTCTAGGTCGACGGGGTCACCATTAGCGATTCCGCAAGCGTCACTGTGGGTTCCATAGACTTTGAAATGAGGGACTACCTTCATATTCTGGACGTCTTTGTCCAGATTTGCGCAGGTCACCTGGGCGGAGCAGTCAGCAGCCGGACACACAAATGCGCGCTTGTCAGTAATTACCCCAGACCAGAACAAATCATAGGCGCGATCAGGGTCGACGAAGTCGTTAGCTTCAATGCTGTAGGCCACATCCAATGACATAGTTCACCAAGTCACTTTGAACTGTCTGAAAAGTGGTCACCACTATCGGCCATTGCCTCGTTAATGAGCCAGTGCCTTAATGCGTGACCATCGTCTAATGAGCTCGGCAGGGACGTGGGCGGGTAGATGACCACATCGTCACATTCAGCAATACAGCCTTGCTCCGCGCCAATGCCCAACCGGGCAGGGCGTCCATCCAGGAATTTATCCACACGGCTTGGCCGAAGGAGCAGGGCTCCTACCCGAATTGGTAGCGCTGGACTGTCTCAGCAGACGCTCTACCGCAGCGGTGGACTGCACCCAGCTCTGGGCTCACGAAAGCTCTGAAAGCTCCTTGCGAACGCGACAAAGAATCTGATCAATGCTCTGATCAGAGCAATGAAGAGCATAGGTATAGAGCAGCAAAGAAACTGGATGCACATCCATTACTGCCGCAATTTCGTCAAGCTTGTCCAGCGTAGGACTTTTTAGTCCTCTCTCGAGGGTGCTCAGGTAGGTTCTGCTACTTACCTCGGAGAAATCCTCCTGCGTCAGGCCGTGACTGGTTCGGGTTTGTTTCAACGCCTGGCCAAAGGCCTTTCTCAGCTCCATTTTGCTTATCTCGCAAAATGAGTGATAAAGCCCTCTCGCGCCCTTTAGGACTACAATCTATAGTGTTCATTTTGAGCGGCGATGGCCATGTTCAGAACGCACAAGCAGGCTGAGATAACCGGATTTGACGTCGCTACGCTCTCTTGTGAGGGCATCCAGGTATGGCGTTACATTGAGCAGGCTCTCCATTGCCCGTGGCTATATGTCTCCTGTCTTGAACCAGGTGCTGAGCTATCAATGCGTCGAATGCTGTTGATTGCGGACATCCATCTGTTTGAGGATTTCCTGAGTCAAGATGACGGTACCAGCACTGTGATAGATAGGATTCAACTAGTAAGCCCTAGCTGGTTAAATCTAAGTTCAAACTGGAAAATGGAAGAGCTAGCCAGTCTGAGCGAGGTGCAGGATCATCACGGCAAGCATCTGGCGTACATATATGGAATGGCCGACGGTAATGAATATTGTGAAGGTCACATCGAAAAGAAAGAAACAATAAAGCAAAGACGGATATATAAAAAATCTTGACCAGACTACTGGAGAGTCTATGAGCATCGGCTGCAAAACGGATGAGGGATTTCTGTCTCTTTATAGGAGGTTCTATAGCAGTCCTCTAGGTAACGTCTCCATTGAGCTTCTGAAGGAGCTTGCATTAGAGTTTTGGTATGGTGATCTTGATATCGAAAAGCTAATCAATCAAGAGCTGACAAGCGGGCGCTTAACTTCTTTGCAAGCGAGAAGAGCTATGTATCTTGTAGATAGAATGATTAGTTTTCCATGCTTGAGTCGCAACAAAGCAAAGCTGCTGAAAGATATAGTTAAGCTGCAAGGAGTAGGATTAAAATGCACTCCACCCTCAAGAACAGCCGAGCAACTATTTAAAGAGCACAAGCTAGATAAAAAAGCATTTGAGTGGGGTCTTCAGGACGATATAACTATACAGATGAAAAGCCTGCTTGAGTACCAGACTCGGCACTTTGCAGCAGCAACAGGAAAAAAGACAGGCTATTCCGAATAACTTGACCCGCGTCTATGTGTATTTTCCGAAAACCTCTATATTTACGACTTTCACGTGCTGCCGGCTGAATATTTACGCAGCGGCGCGAGGACTTCCTCTACATCTAACCCCCTCACCAAGCAACGATGAGAAATCAAACATAAAGCCTCAAAGAGTTGATCGCGTTGTTTGAGCAAGTCAGCATTCTCTGACTGCAGGTACTTTATCCGCTCTTCAAAAGTCCTGCGGCGGCGTTCTCGGTCAGGATCTTTGCCACTTTCCTTTAGTTGTACGACTCTAGCTTGGTCTATGCTCTCACCCCGCTTACCCACCAAGGTTGCACGACTCGTCAAACCCAAGCGTTTTTGTACCTCGGAGCGTGATATAGGTGCAGATTCAAGTCCCAAGCTGATCATCTCGGCGAGGAGGGTATCAATAGCCTCATCCAGAGCAGCCCCTCTCAATAATTTCTGTTTAATCATAGGTCTCTATTCCTCTGAAACTGAGCTTCGCCGCTGAGTTTCCTTGGAAGCAGTGATAGGGCGCCCTGAAGGAAATACCTGACGCGCTCCCGTCCCAAAATCACTTGCAAGTGCTTTCTGCAAATTTTTAAGCTTGTGCTCCTGATCCTCCAGCCAGACGTCAGTGCCAGCTTCACCGCTACCAGCGTCGCGCATAATGATGATGGATTCCGCCAGCCTATCCGCTTGCTCTTGGAGATTCTTCTTCTCTGATGGCGTTCCCAGCATGTGTAGATGTGAACAGTCATTCCAGCATTGCAGATGCTTAGGGCAGGGGGCCTGTGAAAAATCATGGACACAACCGCCAAACGGAGTGATATGTAACGCCGTAGCGTGGACAGTCAAAAAAGTTTCAGCGGTAGTCATACCCTTGCTCTGTAAGACTGCATGATAGCTGTCGGTTAAAGCCCCTTGGATCGTCCCCTTTCTAATTTCTGTATGAAGAAAATCAATGCGGTCACGATAACTGTTGAACTTTAAAAAACCCTGATGAGCAGTGGTGTCCTCTTCGATAGTTGAATGCTGGTAATACTTATTTTGTTCCAAGCGTTTTCGCCCCAGCGCCAGAGCCTGCTGGACATCGCTCATGCCTGTCAGGTGATAGATGGTATTGCGCCAGTGCCGTGGTTGGTGACTGGTCAAGCAAATTGGCGAACCATCTGCCTCAACCAATGAGCGTCGAGCAAAGATAGACGGGAGCCTGGGATCTGCTCCAAGGCCCCGATTAATGTCAACGAGAGTTACACGCCGCGGGATAGCTCGAAATACATTCTCATCACGGCCACCAAATCGGAACTGGCCGTCAAAACAGATCGCAAGTGTTTCGCTGGTCCTGAGCACAATACGATTTTTACCCGCGATATATTCTGTAAGCACCGAGTGTGCTTTAAGCTTTGGAGCAATCAGACGTTCAATTTCACCTGCCAAGTATCTCCGCCGCTTTATTTTTCCTCGTTGAACGGGCGACTCACTGCCATTCGGAAAAATCCCATTGCGGGATAAATATAAATAAAGATTCCTGCCGTATTCTTGTTCGTTACTAAAACCCAGCCATTCCATGACCTGATCGTCCGTTAATAGTTCTTCTGGCGGGTATTTCCATATACGCCCCGGATTCTTTTCTTGCCAATTCGCAATTTCCCTCTGCTCTGATGTCAGTGCCTTTAATCGCTCAATTGCACGCTTCGCTAGAGGAATATCGCTCTCCGCTAGCCAATGCACTCGAGATTGAAATTGTTTTTCTGCAAAGTATCTTATTCCGCATTCAAGAATAGGCTTGCCGTGAGCGTCAACTATGATATTTCCTTCAGTATCTTTGATATTCCTTTCTACCCAGCAGTCAAAGGGTATGACAGCAATCTCATTACCCCGTTGCCCTGTTGCGATCAATAAATCAATCACACGCAGCAAGATTTCCTCGCCCTCACTGCAGGGGTTATTCGAGCATAGGGCATACGCTTCCATCGCCTCGAGAGAAGGTAGTCGGTCATTAGACTTTCGCTGTTTTACCGCACGGTCTGGATCATGCAATGAAATATAATCGTGGCGGAGTTTCTCTGGTCTCGCATCATGCTCAAAATGTATAGCGATCTCGGTTAGCTGGTGGTTATCAATCGTATTCGCGATTACTTGTAGATGAGAAATTGCGTCATAAAAATTTTTGTAGCCACTTTCACGGAGAAAACCTACGACACGGTCGAAATCGCCCTGCGTCAATCGTGCGGGGTCAGATACGCCGCGCTCAAACAATGGGTTATAGAGTCGGCGGACGGCAATATTGTATGCAACCACCATCGAAAACTTCAGATTTCGCGTGCGTTGCAGATATACAATCAAGGCCTTGCTAAATTCTTGAAATTCGAAGGGGAGTGGCCCTTTGTTCGGGGCAGGATAACCTGTCTTCTCGAGGGACTGTCGATGGGTCTCGAAGGTAAGTGTATGTTTGCCAGGATCTCTCTGCGGTAGCCAATTACCGATTTCCCACAGTGGTTCCGACCACTTAGTTGAAATCGGTAATGACTGAAAAATCGCCTGTTCCTGCGTAATAAATCTTTCGAGGTTCTGCCTTGCATTAGACAGCTCCATCTGCGGCATCCTCTGTGTGCTGCCGGCAGCGCTCGATCGTAGCGCTTACCGCCAGGATGGTTGTCTGATGCTGGGCGAGGGGGCGGTTGTGAATGAGATCACCGGCTTGCTCTGCGATATCAATGAACCGCTGGGCCTCTCGTTGAAGCGCCTCTCTCACTTGTTCATGGCGGCCGTCAGCAAAGGGGTGAAACTTTTTGCAGGTGTAGCAGGCGTAGACAGGATTGTACGGGCAGTGGGTATGGACTGGGAGGGCGCAGGCACCTATATCCCCGATGTATTGCATATCGATGACACCGCGAACCGCTATTTCTGATACTGTATTCCGACGTTGGACAATTTCCCCGGTTAATAAGCTGCGCATGATGCGCTTATAGGAAGGGCTCTTACCGAGTGCTTTCTCTTTGATCCGGGCAATGTTGGGGGTTGCTGTGACATAGGCACGTGCCGCGACCGTGCTATTATGGCCGAGCAGTTCGGCGATCATGTCTGCGGGCGTTCCTTGATCTGCCAATCCTTGTCCGAGATGGTGGCGCAGTAGAATTGATACCTGATTTGGTTTCTCTATGCCTGCCTCAAACAACTCGTGCTTGAGAGCATCTCCGATCTCTCGCACCGAGAGACGTTTCCCGTAAAGGCTCACAAACAGCGGCTCGCACGCGCTGCCAAAGCGACGTTGAAGCCCCAAGATATGCTGTTCAATCTTTTCTCCCAATCGGGTAGTTACTTTGCGAGGCCTTCGCTCTGGTCGACGTTGACCAACCTTCTTGGCCATGGGTAACCAAAGGGTGTAGTACTTCTCATCTTCGACGGTTTCTATAACCTCAAAATCTGCAATCTCCAGCGAATGAATTTGAATCGTACGCGGTCCCAATTCAAAACCCAGATGGAGCATCATATTGAACTGAGCATCTACCCAGTCATCTGAAGAGACCTCCCGCTCTATACGCTTGAGCAAACGAATTTCCTCATCGAGTTCCAAGCCGGACTGAGAGAGAAAAATTCGAGAGTAGGGGGCTGATCGTTCGGTTTTGAAATCTTTGATATTTAGATAAATGTCATTGCTGAATCCGGTGATTCCCCTATCCCTTGCCCAGCGATAAAATGTACGAAAGACTACTACGTACTCTCTAGAATAGTTCCAGCTGTTAAATGCGCTAATGATTTCGTCGGCTGCCCAAGGGAGTTTCAAGGAAATATCACTTTCCGAAACCCGATGGAGCATTCTCACGGCCCTATATGCAGTTGAAGGGGAGTATTTCTCTAGCATATGGACCATAAATGCTTTGGCTATTTCGATAAGCTCTGAATTCAGCTTTAGGCCAGACCAATCAATGTTCATTGCCATGCCACCGTCGTACCACGTCCAGACGCTCAATCGAGTATCGACGTACCTTGGCTGGTCATTAGTCCGAGTTCGAATCGCAACCTGAGCCGGGCCCTTGAACACGTAGGTCGGAAAAGAGGAGGAGGGTGAGGCGTGTTCTTGATCGGCTGATTTGGTCACGGCGAACCTCCTTAACTGTCAAGTCGGCTCCAGGCTGCCGAGGCGCGCTGAGCGTTATGGCGGTTGGCCGATTCGACTAGATAGCGACTTGCATAACGACGTGGCATCGCCGAAGTCTCAGACCAACCGCAGACTCGTCGAAGCTCGTCAGTTGCGCGCTCAAGGTCATACCCACGTTGCTCGATTAGGTAAGCCAGAAAACGGTCGGCGAAGGTATGGCGAAAGTCATGCGCGGAAAGTGTAGGCAACAACCCGGGATGAGCCAGTTCAATGGTCAGAAACAGGCGATCGAGTACGTTAGACAATGCGCGAATCGACAGCGGGAGGCCTCTGTCAGAGATGAACAGATAGCGGTACAGCAATTTCATCGGTTTGCCGTTACGTAGAGGGCGCCGTTCGCTCTGGATATAGAGCTCGTAGACCTCATACAACTGTGCGGAGATACCTACGGTTCGTCCGTGTGTTTTCAGCGCAGGCTCTTCGGCACGCGGGTCGCCTGGGTCATGTTCGCGGTCATTGATGCTGACATAGGCATGCTGAGAACCTTGGTTGATATCCGTGGTGTAGAGTTTCAGAAGCTCTCCACGACGGATACCGGTCTCCAGCAACAATTCAATCATTAGCCAATTGCGCAACTGCAATCGCTCCGGAAACGGATTCTCCGCAGCGCCCGGGCGAATCAGTGTGCGGATGATCTGGAGTTGGGTATCTGTCAGGCTGCGGTAACGAATGTGGTCAGGACGAACATTGATGATATGGCTCTCAAAGCGTCGTTCAATGACGTCGGCGACATCTGCAAATGCGACCTCAATGCTAGCCAGAGTGGTTGAGTTCTGACGAGCGCGCGGGATGTATCGGGTGACACACCAGGACAGGTACTGCTTCAACAGCCGCAGGTACTGATCACGGGTGCGCAGATCGATCTGTGGAAAAGCTGCCATTGCAACTGTGCCGATTCGGGCGACCAGGTTATCGGCCTGACGGCCGCTTTGGAGCCAGAGGGCGTAACCGTCCAGTAGCGCGAGAATCGCTTCAAAGTGGCAGGCCAAGATGGCCTCATCGATATCCAGCTCCCGGCTTTTGGCATAGGTGTAGAAAGCTTGGATAGCACGCAGGTGCGCTGCGGCAGTGTTGTATGCACGATGCCTGAGCTTGAGCTGGACGTAGATGAATGGGACTAGCTTGGGCAATGGCGTTGCTAGGCCTTCCTGCACAAGCAGTGGCACTCGTTGACCGGACGAGAAACGACATTGAATCAGCTTCATTGGCAGCCACCTCATTCAATGACACACCATGAACACGAAGGACATGGCCCGTTGAGAGAGTGGACGCTAGAAGCGGGGTTGTCGAATCAGTGCCTTGCGATACTCATGAACATATCTGACATAGCACCTGATTTAACATAATATACATTATGCGAAGTATCCTATACGTCGGTGCCGATCCTTCTCACCAGCATTTCACCGTCCTCTAGCCACCTGGAACGCTTGCTGCCACTGCCGACCATTGTGCAATGGCAAAACCTTCGCAGCCTGCTGCATGCTGATCCTTTGAGCGCTTGCCACCGGGACACGCCATGACTACTCAGCCCAATCTGCACAGACTGCGCAGCTTTATCAACGAGCTGGCCATTCTGCTGGATCAACATCCTGACGAACCCGTTGTGCTGGCGCGTGGCGCTGAGTTGTTGCAGCAACTGGTCAGCCATGACGACTGGCTGCCGAATGAATTCGCTCAGCCCGACCCGCAGCGTTATCAGCAATACCTGCTGCACGTTGACTCACGTCAGCGATTCTCTGTTGTCAGCTTTGTTTGGGGCCCAGGCCAGCAAACGCCCGTGCACGATCACCGTGTGTGGGGCTTGATCGGCATGCTGCGTGGCGCCGAGGTATCCCGGGGTTTCGTTCGCAATGCCGACGGCCTACGAGCCGATGGCCCTGTTATTCGTCTAGAGCCCGGCCAGGTCGAAGCTGTTTCCCCGCGTATCGGTGATATTCATCAGGTTAGAAACGCCTTTACCGACCGCACGTCTATCAGTATCCATGTCTACGGTGCCAATATCGGTGCGGTACGGCGTGCGGTATATCTCGAAGATGGTAGCGAAAAAGCGTTTATCTCCGGTTACTCCAACAGCTTTTTGCCTAACCTGTGGGATCTATCCAAAGAGGATGTGGCACAAGCGAAATAACGATCACTACCCTGCTCCCCTATCCACAAGGAGTCCCCCCGGCTAAGCCGGGGGATTACCTGTCTTATTTAGGTGGTAGCCGTGCCGTTGAAGATGATCTCCGTATCAGTCACTGTGCCTTCGTGCAGCTTCACGAACTCTGCCGCGATTACGTCTGGATCAAACTCTGTGCCCCGGGCCGTGGGGCCGTTCACTGTAAGGAGCCCCACTCTCACGCCGCTTCCGGCAAGGTCTTGCGCCAGAGTCAGTGCCACCGACCGCATGGCAGACTTGCCAGCACTCAGTGTGCCGAAGCCTTGGCCTCTTGGAGTGAGCGCGAAACCGTTACCTGTGAAAAGCAACGAACCCTCGCCTGCCTCTATGAGTGCCGGGGCGAAGAGGTGGACCAAGTGCTGCGCCGCACCGGCGTTCACGATGAGGCTCCGGGCGAATGCAGTCGGGTCGACCTGGTGGGTTGCGCCCCACGGTTGGGACGTGAACGCGTTGAACAGCACTACACTCGGGTCGCCTCCGGCCCAAGCGCGGATTTCGCCCACGGCGGCGTCGATGGATTTGCCGTCTGCTGCGTCCGCCAGGAACGCCTTAGCAGTCGCCCCCCCAGCCTTGAATTGAGCGACAAGCCACGCCAGGTTCCCCTCTGTGCGCGCGACTAGGGCGAGCCGGTAGCCGAGCGCAGCAAACTCACGGGCAGCTGCGGCGCCGATGCCAGGGCCCGCCCCGAAGATGACTGCGGTTTTGCTTAATGCCATGGGGGATGCCTCAATTGCGGATGGCTGGTGTTAAAAGTGAGTCGCCAGGTGCTCATCAAATCGGGCCAAATCGCTCTCGATTTGAGGATTTTTCATGACGTCATATGCCCAGAACGAGGGCATTTTCTCTAGACCGATCCACTTGAAGTTTAGGTGGATTGGCAAAGTAAGGTCATCTTCGCCTCGCCCGGCAAAATAGGCTTGAGCTGGGTCGTTGAAGGCCTCGGACGGGGCGTTTGCGGTTACCGACACCATGTACCGGCCATTAAGTACCCCTCCCATGCCGTAATTGTCCTTAGGGGCTGCTGACGAACGGCCGTCGCCGTTCGACAGCTTGCCAAATAATCCCGCGCCCCAGACCTCATCGGTGTATTTCTTGAAACTCCAAGGCACGCCCATCCAGTTCAGCGGCATTTGTAGAAACACGACATCTGCTGATCTGATTTTTTCAACCTCGGCGTCTACATCATAAGCTTCTGCTGTGACCGTCTTTTCCACCTCGTAGCCTTTGGCCCGGAAATAAGACTCTGCCCGTTCAATCAACGTAGCGTTGAGTCGACCTGGTGAGTACGAGTAGGGGTGATGTGCGTTGATTAAGAGAACTTTCTTCATTCTTATTTCCTCAGTGCGTGCCTAACTTCTAGGCAATTAAATATGTAGCTTTAGCTACAGAATTGGGCAAAAAAATTTATCCGAACTGGCCGACATAGGCGTCGATTGCGCTCATCAGCGTGTTGAACTCAATGCCACTCGCCGCCTGGGTGGCGACGCCGGTTAGGACCATGGTTGTAAGTCTCGCCATTGCTTCAGGAGGTCCTGGCAAGGTTGCGTCGCCAAGTTCCTCAGCCTTGCGAAACCGAGCCGCAACCGCTGCATTGTTAGCCTCACGCTCCCTTCGAAGTTCATCTCGCACATGCGTGGCGTTGTCGCTTGAGACCAGGGCGCTTTGAACCAACAAGCATCCACGTGCCGTTGGGTGACTGGTTGCAGCCGTCGCTAAAGAGGTCAACAGATGCCGAACGACATCACGCGCGGTAGGCTGCGCTACTGCCTCGCGTGTGGCCGCTCTGGCGCTTGCGACGTACCGTTCAACGACACGACGGAACAATGCTTCCTTGCTACCGAAGGCTGCGTAAAAACTGGGAGGGCTAATGCCCATCGCCTTCACCAGGTCAGCGAATGATGCGCCCTCATAGCCTTTCTCGATAAAGAGATGAAGAGCAGTTTCGACAGCGACGTCGATATCAAACTGACGAGGACGACCAGCCATACACATGCTTCCAAATTGTTCAGTTGATGAATAGTATAGCTATAGCTACATAATCGCAAGCGCTTAAATGTGAAAGCCTGATGGCGGCCTCCAACCTACTGTTTAAGGTCGTCAACGGCCGCTGTTGGCCTTTCATCACTGCCGTAATGAATGATCCCTTCAGCAATTCCCGCCTTACCCATTCCCCCGCCCAACCACTGGCGCATGCTCTGCCATCAATTCCACCACCCAGTCGATAAATACCCGCAACTTGGCGCTGACATGTCGGTTTGGTGGGAAGGCCAGGTACATCGGCATGGGTGTCATGTACCAGTCCTCGAACAGCGGCAGCAACTCGCCGGTAGTCAGGTGCGGTTTGGCCATATAGTGCGGTAACCAAAGCATGCCCAGGCCGGCCAGGCCTGCTGCTAGGTAGGCGTTGCCGTCGTCGACTGTCAGCAGCGGGCGGCCCTGGGCCTCGATACGTTCTTCCCCTCGTTGCATGGCGTAGGGCAGTGCCCTGCCCGTGCGCGACCAGAGAAAGCCGACGGTACTGTGCGCGCCCTCCTCCATTTCCCGCGGGTGTGTTGGCGTGCCGGCGCGTTGCAGGTAGCTCGGTGCGGCGTAGATGGCGAGTTGCAGATCGGCCACATGTCGCGCCATCAGGGATTGATCGGTGATTTCGCCGCCACGTACGACGCAATCGACGTTCTCGCCAATGATGTCGACCATGCGATCGCTGACGCCCATGGTCAGCTGGATTTCCGGGTAGCGAGCATAAAACGCCGGCAACGCCGGGATCAGCAGCATGCGCGCCAGTGGGCTGGGCACATCCACACGCAGGCGGCCGCGCGGCGCCATCGAAGCGCTGGACAGGCTGGTCTCGGCGTCGTCCATATCGGCCAGCAGGCGCACCACGCGCTCATAGTAGGCCGCCCCATCGGCGGTGACGTTGACCTTGCGTGTGGTGCGGTTGAGCAGGCGCACGCGCAACCGTGCTTCCAGTTGCTGGACAAGCTGCGTCACGCTGGTCTTGCTCATGTGTAGGGTGCCTGCCGCCTTGGTGAAACTGCCGGTTTCCACCACTCGGGCAAAGGCCTGCATTGCATCGAAACGGTCCATTTCACGGCGCTCTTATGGCTGATTGTTTGGATTCTACAAACAGTCATGACCAGCGTTGCTGGTTTATTCAGACCGGTCGTCTTTTTACAGTGACTCCATCGTAAACAGCGGGCCGTAGCAGCCCCGATGGAGGCAGGTAATGACAAACAAACGTGATGTGGTTTTCCCGGCTGATCGCCATGCTTTGTACGAGCTCCACCGCTACTCGCCAGCGATTCGCTCCAATGGCTTTCTGTTCGTTTCCGGCCAGGTCGGCAGCCGCAAGGATGGCTCGGCCGAACCTGATCTCAAAGAGCAGGTTCGTCTGGCCTTCGCCAACCTCAATGCAATCCTGGCCGAAGCGGGCAGCAGCTTTGATGATGTGGTCGACACAACCCTCTTTATGGTCGACCCCGATTCGAAATTCGCGACCATCTGGGAGGTAGCCGCCGATTACTGGGGCCAAGCACCCTACCCGACAGTAACCGCGATTGGTGTGACCTGGCTGTCGGGTTTCGATTTCGAGATCAAGGTGATCGCCAAGTTGCCGGAGTAATCTGGAGTGTGGCCGGGGCCTCAGCGACACTACTTAGCAGTAGGGAGCGCGGGGCCGACCAGGCCGCGCGAACCGTCGTGTGAGCCCGGCGACTTGGTGGTGCGCACGGCGCGGCTCAACCGTTAAGTCCTCGCGCGCTCAATCGTCGCGGGTCAGCACTTCGAGCAGCTCGATCTCGAAAATCAGGTTGCTGTGGGGTTTGATATGCGCACCCATCTGGCGCTCGCCATAGGCCAAATGTGCAGGGACGAACAGGCGGCGCTTGCCACCGACTTTCATACCCATCAGGCCCTGATCCCAGCCTTTGATCACGCGGCCCGTGCCGATTACGCACTGGAAGGGGCGGCCCTTTTCCAGTGAGGAGTCGAAGACCGTGCCGTCTTCAAGGGTGCCATGGTAATGGGTGGTGATCAGCGCACCTTTGACCACGGCTTTGCCGTCGCCCAGGTGCAGGTCGGTGATGTCGAGGGTGTCGGTCATGACAAGGGGCCTGTTGCAAATGAGGCCCCTATTGTCGCGCAGCTCGGCAAGGCTGCCCAGCCTGAGCGCGTTAGGCGTTGGGTAATTCCAGCGCCACCCGGCCGCGGCTCGGGCAGGTTTCCATGTACTCGTGGGCTGCCACGAAGTCATCGAAGGCAAACACCTTGTCTACCATTGGGGTCAGCAAGTGGTCACCGGTCAGCTGATTGATATGGCTGAGTGCGCGCTGAACGGCCTCCTTGTTTTGCTCAATACCCAGCTCACAATGGCCGGTGAAATCCAGTACGCAGTGACGGAAGAACTGCAGGTGTTTCTTGAACGCTGCACAGGCAGGAAACACCGCGTCATTGCCACCATTGATGCCATAGAGGATCAAGGTGCCACGGGTGGCCGCGACATCCCCGAGCAACTTGAGCTGTTGGCCGGCGCAGTGATCGAGGATCACTTCAGCGCCCTTGCCTTCGGTGTAACGCTCGACCTCCAACACCAGGTCCTGTTCCTCGGTGACGATCACTTTGTCGGCGCCCAGGCTGCGCAAAAACTCACGGTCATCGGCAAAGGACGTCGAAGCAATCACCTTCGCGCCCAAGGCCTTGGCCAATTGCACGGTTTGCGGCGCCAGGCAACGGCTGGCCTCGGTGATCAGCACATGTTGGCCGGGCTTGAAGCGCGCCAGGTCCATCAGCGCGAAATAGCCGAACAGCAGCCCGCTGTAATGCACCGAGGCCTGTACGGGCGTCAGCACATCGGGGTAACGGGTCAGGGCATAACGCGGCATCAGCACCAGGTCGCCCCAGGCCGGATAGCGATTCGGCGTGCTCGCCGGGAAGGCAGCGATAGCGGTGCCCAGCGGCAGGTCATCGACACCCTCGCCGATTGCGGCAACCGTACCCGCCAGTTCAAAGCCCAGACCAGCCGGCAACTGCGCCTGCTCGTTGGCCAGGTTCTGGCGCCACAGTACGTCGTTCCAGCCGAGGCCCAGGGCCTGCACGCGCACCAGCACCTCACCGGGGCCAGGGGTAGGCGTCGCCACCTCCTCGCATTGCAGTACGCTGGCATCGCCGAACTTATGAAAACGGATCATGCGGGACATCGTTAACCTCTGTCTGCTCGCGGATTAACACTTCGATGGTTGTGGACTCTATCTGCTGAAACCCGTCAACACCACCCGCCCCCAGTAATAGTCGACATGCCTGACAGTGATCCGAGCCTTATCAGCCAAGGCTGCGTGCGTCTTTCCTTTCCCCATCTGCTGCTCGTACTATGGCGCGGCATCGGCCTGCTACTGTATTCGTTTGGAGATACTTAGCGCTCCCCTGAGGCCATTCCATTGCTAGGGTAACGGATGAACCGCAACGACCTGCGCCGCCTCGATCTCAACCTGCTGATCGTCTTCGAAACGCTGATGCACGAGCGCAGTGTGACGCGCGCGGCCGAGAAACTGTTCCTCGGTCAACCGGCGATCAGCGCCGCACTGTCGCGCCTGCGTAGCCTGTTCGATGACCCGCTGTTTGTGCGCACCGGGCGCAGCATGGAGCCAACGGCCCGTGCCCAGGAAATCTTTGCCCTGCTCTCTCCTGCCCTGGACTCGATCTCTACCGCAGTCAGCCGGGCGTCGGAGTTCGACCCGGCCACCAGCACGGCGGTATTTCGCATTGGTCTGTCAGATGACGTCGAATTTGCCCTGCTCCCCGCCCTGCTGCGCCGCCTGCGCGTCGAGGCGCCGGGCGTGGTGCTGGTGGTGCGCCGAACCAACTACCTGCTGATGCCCAATCTGCTGGCCTCTGGCGAGATTTCCGTGGGTGTCAGCTACACCGAAGAACTGCCCGCCAACGCCAAACGCAAAGCCCTGCGCCACACTCGCCACCGCTTGCTGCGCGCCGATGCCGTACCCGGCCCGATGAGTCTGGATACCTACTGCGCCCGTCCCCATGTTCTGGTTTCCTTCGCAGGCGACCTCAACGGCTTTATCGATGACCAACTGCAAACCATGGGGCGCTCGCGCAAGATTGTGCTCGCGGTCCCGCAGTTCAACGGCCTGGGCACCCTGCTCGCCGGCACCGACCTGGTGGCCGTAGTCCCCGACTACACGGCGGCGGCCCTCACCGCCGCAGGCGGCCTGCGCGCTGAGGAACTGCCGCTTGAGGCGCAAGGCTTCGAACTGTCCATGGCCTGGCGCGGCGCCCAGGACGCCGACCCGGCCGAACGCTGGCTGCGCGCGCGGATTCAGATGTTTTTCGGGGACCCGGACAGCCTTTCATAAGGCGATGCCCCGTAGGGTGCGCCATGCGCACCGATGATTGCTCGGGCGAACGGCTACGTCGCCCGGACTGCAATCACCCCTGAAGGTTCATCGTTTTCGGTGATCTGAAATATTACTTAATCATTCTTGATGATAGTCACCTTCGCGGTGTTCGATTCGCCCGTTCCAGAGCTGCCCAGCAGACTGCGCCGATCCATAAAACCGATTGGCGGATTCATAGCATGGAACGGTCGAACACCTTTCTCTGGCAATTTCCTCTGGCCCTTGCGGCTCTTCTGACCCTTAGTGCCTGCGGCCCCGCAGCGCAAAGCGCGGCGCCCATGGCTGCGCCGACCGTGAGTGTGGCTCAGGTGATCGAACAGCCGATTACCGAGTGGGACGCCTTCACCGGGCGCCTGGAAGCACCGGAAACCGTCGAGATACGCCCACGGGTAGCCGGTTTTATTGACCGTGTAGCCTTCGATGAAGGCAGCCTGGTGAAAAAGGGCGACCTGCTGTTCCAGATCGACCCCCGGCCCTTCCAGGCCGAGGTCAAACGCCTTGAAGCGCAGTTGCAGCAAGCGCGCGCCAGCCTCGCCCGCAGCCAGAGCGAAGCCCAGCGTGGTGAGCGTCTGCGCCAGAGCAACGCGATCTCCGCCGAGCTGGCCGATGCCCGCGCCAGTGCCGCCGCCGAAGCCCGTGCGGCGGTGGCC
The DNA here is from genome assembly GCF_900110925.1 of Pseudomonas cuatrocienegasensis. Taxonomy (GTDB): domain Bacteria; phylum Pseudomonadota; class Gammaproteobacteria; order Pseudomonadales; family Pseudomonadaceae; genus Aquipseudomonas; species Aquipseudomonas cuatrocienegasensis. The sequence goes on from NZ_FOFP01000009.1 coordinate 198,465, forward strand.
AGCATCCAGGCCGAGCTGGACAATGCCCGTCTGAACCTCAGCTTTACTCGCGTTACCTCTCCCATCGACGGCCGTGTCAGCCGCGCGGAAATCACCGCCGGCAACCTGGTCAGCGCAGGGCAAGGGCCACTCACCCGGGTGGTCAGCACGGGCACCGTGTATGCCTACTTCGACGCTGATGAGCGAGTGTTCCTCAAGTACCTGGAAATGGCCCGTGCCGCCGGGCAAGACGCCCGCGTCGCCAGCCCGGTGTACCTCGGCTTGTCCAGCGAGGACGGCTTCCCGCACCTCGGCCAGCTGGACTTTCTGGATAACCAGGTCAACCCGCAGACCGGCACCATCCGCGGCCGCGCAGTGTTCGACAACCGCGAAGGCCGCTTCACCCCAGGCCTGTACGTGCGCCTGCAACTGGTGGGCAGCGAGCGCTACAACGCGACCCTGATCCAGGAAGCCGCCGTAGGCACCGACCTGGGCAAGAAGTTCGTGCTGGTACTGGCTGCCGACAACAGCGTCAGCTACCGCACCGTCGAGCTGGGCCCAAAGCTTGAGGGCCTGCGCATCGTGCGCAGCGGCCTGAAAAAAGGTGAGCAGATTCTGGTCAATGGTCTGCAGCGCGCCCGCCCCGGCGCCACCGTCGACCCGCAGGTTGTGCCCATGGCCGATGACGCCACCCTCGCCGCCTTGTCCCTTCAGCGGGAAGCGCTCGATGGGCTGCAAAGCCAGCGCGTTGTCACCCAGCCCACCGCCGCTCCCCGTACCCCGCGCAGCTGAAGGCACCGACCATGAACTTTTCGCAATTCTTTATCCGGCGACCGATCTTCGCTGCGGTGCTGTCGCTGATCATTCTGATCGGCGGCGCCATCTCGCTGTTCCAACTGCCGATCAGTGAATACCCGGAAGTGGTACCACCCACCGTGGTGGTGCGCGCCAACTTCCCTGGCGCCAACCCCAAGGTTATCGGCGAGACCGTCGCCTCGCCGCTGGAACAGGCCATCGTCGGCGTGGAAGGCATGCTCTATATGTCGTCCCAGGCCAACAACGACGGCCGTCTGACTTTGACCGTAACCTTCGCCCTGGGCACCGACCTGGATAACGCTCAGGTGCAGGTGCAGAACCGGGTGACCCGTACCCTGCCGACGCTGCCGACCGATGTGCAGCGCCTCGGGGTGACCGTGGACAAGTCCTCGCCGGACCTGACCATGGTGGTCCACCTGACCTCGCCGGATGAGCGTTACGACATGCTCTACCTGTCCAACTACGCCGCGCTCAACGTCAAGGACGAGCTGGCGCGGCTGGACGGCATTGGCGATGTGCAGCTGTTCGGCCTGGGCAACTATTCCCTGCGGGTCTGGCTCGACCCGGACAAGGTCGCCTCGCGCAACCTCACCGCCAGTGACGTGGTCGCCGCCATTCGTGAGCAGAACCGCCAGGTTGCGGCAGGCTCCCTGGGTGCGCCACCGAGCGATGCGGGCAACAGTTTCCAGTTGTCGATCAACACCCAGGGCCGTCTGGTCAGCGAGGAAGAGTTCGAGAACATCATTATCCACGTCGGTGACAACGGCGAGATCACCCGCCTGCGTGACGTCGCACGGATCGAACTGGGCTCAAGCCAGTACGCCCTGCGCTCGCTACTGAACAACCAGCCGGCGGTGGCCATCCCGATCTTCCAGCGCCCTGGCTCCAACGCCATCGCCATTTCCGATGCAGTGCGCGAGCGCATGGCCGAACTGAAAACCAGCTTCCCGGAGGGCGTCGATTACTCCATCGTGTACGACCCGACGATCTTCGTGCGCGGCTCCATCGAGGCGGTGGTGCACACCCTGCTCGAAGCCATCGTGCTGGTGGTGCTGGTGGTGATCCTGTTCCTGCAGACCTGGCGTGCTTCGATCATTCCGCTGGCCGCCGTACCGGTGTCGCTGATCGGCACCTTCGCGGTGATGCATATGTTCGGCTTCTCGCTTAACGCGCTGTCGCTGTTCGGTCTGGTGCTGGCCATCGGCATCGTGGTGGATGACGCCATCGTTGTGGTGGAGAACGTCGAGCGCAACATCGCCCTCGGCAAGACGCCGGTGGAGGCAACCCGCCAGGCCATGCGTGAGGTCACCGGGCCGATCATCGCCACGGCCCTGGTGCTCTGTGCGGTGTTCGTGCCCACAGCCTTTATCTCGGGCCTGAGCGGGCAGTTCTACCAGCAGTTTGCCCTGACCATCGCGATCTCCACGGTGATCTCGGCGTTCAACTCGCTGACCCTGTCCCCTGCCCTGGCTGCGGTGCTGCTGAGAAGCCACGATGCACCCAAGGACCGCTTCTCCCGTGGCCTGGATCGGCTGTTTGGCGGCTGGCTGTTTGCCCCGTTCAACCGCTTCTTCGAGCGTGCCAGCCGTGGCTATGTCGGCACCGTAAGCCGCGTGCTGCGCAGGAGCGGCATCGCCCTGGTGGTGTATGCGGGCCTGATGGGCCTGACTGTACTGGGCTTTGCCACCACGCCGACCGGCTTCGTGCCGCCGCAGGACAAACAGTACCTGGTGGCCTTTGCCCAGTTGCCTGATGCCGCAACCCTGGACCGCAGCGAAGACGTGATCAAGCGCATGTCCAGCATTGCCCTGGAGCACCCGGGCGTGGAAAGCACCGTGGCCTTCCCGGGCCTGTCGATCAACGGCTTCACCAACAGCCCGAACAGCGGCATCGTCTTCGTCACGCTCAAGGACTTCGACCAGCGCAAGACGCCGGAGCTGGCTGCTGGGGCGATTGCCGGCGAGCTGAATGGCCAGTTTGGTGCCATCCAGGACGCCTTTATCGCGATTTTCCCGCCACCGCCGGTGATGGGCCTGGGCACCATTGGCGGCTTCCGCCTGCAGGTGCAGGACCGTGGCAACCTGGGTTACGACGAGCTGTATATCCAGACCCAGAACATCCTGGCCAAGGCGCGTGAGCTGCCGGAGCTGGACCCGATGTCACTGTTCACCAGCTATCAGGTCAACGTGCCGCAGATTGATGCTGCCATCGACCGCGAGAAGGCCAAGACCCACGGTGTGCCTATCGACCAGATCTTCGACACCCTGCAGATCTACCTGGGCTCGCTGTATGCCAACGACTTCAACCGCTTTGGCCGCACCTATCAGGTGAACGTGCAGGCTGATCAGCAGTTCCGCCTGGAACCGGAGCAGATCGGTCAGCTCAAGGTGCGCAATGACCGTGGCGAGATGGTGCCCTTGTCGACCTTCGTCAAGGTCAGCGACAGCTCCGGGCCGGATCGGGTGATGCACTACAACGGCTTTATCACCGCGGAAATCAACGGTGCGGCGGCGCCTGGCTACAGCAGCGGGCAGGCCGAAGCGGCCATCGCCCGGTTGCTCAAGCAGGAGCTGCCCAATGGCATGAGCTTCGAGTGGACCGAGCTGACCTACCAGCAGATCCTCGCCGGCAATACCGCGCTGTTCGTCTTCCCGCTCTGCGTGCTGCTAGCGTTCCTGGTGCTCGCGGCGCAATACGAAAGCTGGAGCCTGCCGCTGGCGGTGATCCTGATCGTGCCCATGACCCTGTTGTCGGCGATTGCCGGGGTGATCATGGCCGGCGGTGACAACAACATCTTCACCCAGATCGGGTTGATCGTCCTGGTCGGATTGGCCTGTAAGAACGCCATTCTGATCGTCGAGTTCGCCAAGGAAAAACAGGAGGAAGGCCTGGACCGTGTCGCCGCAGTGCTGGAGTCCTGCCGCCTGCGTCTGCGGCCGATTCTGATGACCAGCTTCGCCTTCATCATGGGGGTGGTGCCGCTGGTGATCTCCACCGGTGCCGGTGCGGAAATGCGTCATGCCATGGGCGTGGCGGTGTTCAGCGGCATGCTCGGCGTGACCTTCTTCGGCCTGCTGCTGACCCCGGTGTTCTACGTGCTGATCCGCGCCTTCGTCGAACGGCGTGAGGCTAAAAAAGGTGTTGCAGCGCAGGAGGTGCAGGTATGAAAGCACTGATTCCTAGCCTGCTGGTGGTGGCCCTCAGTGCCTGCGCGGTTGGCCCGGATTACCAGCAACCCGAGACCCAGCCGCTGACGCTCAAACAGGCCAGCGACAACTATGACCAGTCGCGATTCGAAGCCCTGTGGTGGCAGCAGTTCGAGGACCCGACGCTGAATCAACTGGTGCGCCAATCGCTCGAAGGCAACCGTGAACTGCGCATCGCCTTCAGCCGCCTGCGTGCAGCGCGGGCGATTCGCGAGGACATCGCCAACGATCGTCTGCCCACGGTTACCAGCCGCGCCAGCGGTGAATTCGGCAAGGCTCAGCAGCCTGGCGTGAGTGAGCAGCGCGAACGCAGCGAACGCTATGACCTGGGCCTGGACATGGCCTGGGAGCTGGACCTGTTCGGCCGTATCCAGCGCCAACTGGAGGCCAGCGATGCGCAAATCGAGGTAGCCGAAGCGGACTACCAGCAAGTGCAGGTCAGCCTGATCGCCGAGCTGGTGGATGCTTACGGCGCCTTGCGCGGTGCCCAACTGCGCGAAGGTATCGCCCGCGACAACCTGAGCAACCAGCAGGAGTCACGGGAGATTACCGAGCAGTTGCGTGAAGCCGGGGTGGGCAGTGAACTCGACGTGCTGCGTGCCGACGCCCGCCTGGCCGGGACCGAAGCCAGCCTGCCGCTGCTGCAGGCTGAGCAGGTGCGCGCCATCAATCGCATCGCCACGCTGCTCGGTGAACGGCCCAACCAGTTGACTGTCGACCTGTCGCCGCAGCCGTTGCCGGCCATTGCCAAGGCTTTGCCGATTGGCGATCCGGGTGAGCTGCTGCGCCGCCGGGCGGATATTCGCGCTGCCGAACGCGCGCTGGCTGCGGCAACCGCCGAGATTGGCGTGGCCACTGCCGACCTGTTCCCACGGGTCAGTGTCGCCGGCTTCCTGGGCTTTACCGCCGGGCGTGGTTCACAGCTGGGTTCCTCGGCGTCGCGTGCCTGGGGTGTTGCCCCGAGCATCAGTTGGGCGGCATTTGACCTGGGCAGCGTAAGAGCGCGCCTGCGCGGTCGTGAAGCCGAAGCCGACGGTGCCCTGGCGCAGTACGAGCAACAGGTGCTGCTGGCCCTGGAAGAATCGGAAAACGCCTTCAGCGATTACGGCCAACGGCAACAACGCCTGCTCGCCCTCGCCCGCCAGTCCGAAGCCAGCCGCGCCGCTGCGGCCCAGGCTCGGGTGCGCTACCGCGAAGGTGAAGTGGACTTCCTCGTGCTGCTCGACGCCGAACGCGAACGCCTGGCCGCCGAAGACGCCCAAGCCCAGGCGGAAGTTGACGTCTACCGCGGCATCGTCGCCCTGTACAAAGCCCTTGGCGGTGGCTGGATGATCTAACTCTGTTGTCGTTTCGTCCGGGCCCGCGACGAAACGGCAACAGACCCTAGCTCCTTGGGTTGTCCTAACGGATCAACCCTTTTAGCCCACGACCGGTACTCCTGGTCGTGGGCTTTTTTTATTGATGTGCTTGACGCTGCCCCGGGTATCGCTTCGCTCGACCCAGGCTACAAGGCTGATGCAGCGCAGCTATGGTTAGGCACTGCGGCGCTTGACTTAGAGCGCACTCCAACTTTTAGGATCGTCCCATGGAATCCCATCTGAGCATTCACCAAGTCGCCAAACGCACCGGTCTGACGGCCTACACCCTGCGCTACTACGAACGTATCGGCCTGATCACGCCGATCGCCCGAGCAGCCGGAGGGCAGCGGCGTTATGCGGCAGCGGACATGGCCTGGATCGAATTCCTGCTGCGCTTGCGAACCACCAATATGCCCATCGGCAAGATGCAGGCGTTCGCAAGGTTACGTGGCGCTGGGGACTCAACGGTGCCGGAGCGCCGGCTGATGCTGGAAGACCACCTGACGGATGTTCTTTCCGCTATCGACGCGCTGCGCCAATCTGCCCAAGCCCTGCAGGCAAAGGTCGAATATTACCGCGCGTTCGAGCAGTCCCTGGCGTCGCTCTCCCCCTCTACTGAAGGACATGCTGATGAACACAGAAAGTCGCTACGACCGGGGCCTGGCAAAACTTCGAGAAATTGACGGTGAGGCCGGTGAACGTGTGCTGGAAAGCCTGCAAGGCCTTGCCCCAGACTTTGCACGCTACCTGATCGAGTTTCCGTTTGGGGATATCTACTCCAGGCCGGGCCTGGACCTGAAAAGCCGGGAGATCGCCGTCATCGCTGCACTCACTGCCCTGGGCAATGCCACGCCACAGCTCAAGGTGCATATCCAGGGGGCTCTGAATGTCGGCGTAACCCGTGAGGAAGTCCTGGAAACCATCATGCAGATGGCCGTTTATGCGGGATTCCCGGCTGCCTTGAATGGTTTGGCCGCGGCCAAAGAGGTGTTTGCTCAGGGAGAACCCGGATGAGCGAAGCGCCTTAGGGTGAAAGCCTGATAAGCCGTTGGAAAAGGCGATGTCCATAGTTGTTGCAACGCGATTGATGGATACAACAGCTAACTCAGGCATGGCCTTGGAAAAGCATCTGCGCTGGCAATACTGCGCTGCGCTTCAAGGCAACTCTTTCGCCACCCGCTCGGCCAAAAAGTCGAGCAGCACCCGAACTCTGGCCGGTACGTGCCGGCCAGGCCCAACGAACAGCGCATGGATGTCCTCTATGTCGCCAGGGTTCCAGTCTTGCAGCACGCACACCAGCCGGCCGGCGGCAAGATCGGCAGCGACGTGGTAGCGCGCTAGCCGGGCCACGCCGAGGCCAGCCAATGCCATCTTGCGCAGGCTCTCTCCATCGCCCAGGCGTAGCTGGCCTGACGGCGAAATCGCAACCCTCTCGCCATGACGGTCGGTGAAGGGCCAGGCATCGATATGTCGCGCATAGCTGAGGCCCAAGCATTGATGCCGGCGCAGATCGTCGGGGTGGATGGGTAGGCCCGCGTGCTGTAGATACTCGGGGGATGCGACCACTGCCACGCCACTGGCGCCGAGGTGGCGTTGACTCAGGCACGAGTCCGGCAACGGCCCCGTACGAATGGCAACGTCGCTGCGGTCGTCGAGCAGATCCACGACCGTGTCGCTGAGCACCACGTCCAGTTGTACGTCAGGGTAACGCTGCAGGAATTCCGGCAAGAGCGGCAATAGGTAATGGACGCCGAGCGCCACCTGACTGTTGACGCGGATACGACCACGCGGCGCTTGCGCTTGTGCTACTTCGTGCTCGGCGCAGCCGATGTCATCCAGGATGCGTAGGCAACGGTCGTGGAAGGCACTTCCTTCGGGCGTGAGTTGCAGTTTGCGCGTCGTGCGATGGAGCAGTTTCGCTCCCAAGCGCATCTCCAGCCGACTGATTAGCTTGCTGATGGCCGAGGCAGTCATGCCCAGTGGCTCAGCGGCCGCGGTGAAGCCCTCGGTCGCGACCACCGTGACAAACACTTCCATCTCGAAGGCACGGTTGATGTTCTGGCGAGACATTCGGTGAATCCATTTCAATTATGAATTGAATTTAAGCTATCTATTTCACCACAGCCATTCTCTCTACGCTCCAAAAGGTCAATCCAACAGACCTTTGGGGGCGTTCTTATGCAAGCTGTTTCCACAGGGCGCAGCACCTTGCCCGCGTTGCTGTCCATGATGCTCGGGGGATTTGCGATAGGCACCACCGAATACGCAAGTATCGGTGTCCTGCCGCAGATAGCCGATGACTTCGGCGTCAATCTGGCGCGCGCTGGGCTGGTCGTCAGCGGCTATGCGCTGGGCGTCAGCATCGGATCACCGATCCTGGCGGCCCTGACTGGAGGTCTTTCGCGTAAGGCGTTGATGCTCGCGATCATGGCCTTGTTCGTGGTCGCTAATGCGGCCGCGGCCTTGAGCGCGAGCTATGACGTGCTCATCATCGCGCGCATCGTCTCCGCGTTGCCGCACGGCGTCTTTTTCGGCGTCGGTGCGGCTATCGCGGCGAGCTTCGTGGCGCAAGACCGGCGGGCCTCGGCTGTGGCGATGGTATTCGGCGGCCTGACAATCGCGGTTGCGGCCGGTGTGCCGCTGGCGACCTTTATCGGCCAGCGTCTGGGCTGGCCCATGGCCTACTGGTTCGTCGCAGCCATTGGTCTCGCGTCCTTGCTTGCGATGGCCACCACCTTGCCGCGCAACATCGACATTGCGCCGCCCGGCAGTCTCATCGAGCAGATCAAAGTGCTTGGCAACGGACGCCTGCTGATCGCCTTCGGCATGAACTTCTGCGCCTGGGGCGGCACCTTCGTGGCCTTTGCCTACCTCCCCAGCATCCTGGCCGAGATCACCGGCTTCACGCCGAATGGCGTGACCTGGATGCTGGCGCTTTACGGGGTCTCGGTGATAGTTGGCAATTTCCTCGGCGGACGAGTATCCGACCAGGCCGTGGTGCCGGCGCTGACGCTGATGCTCGGCGCCCAGGCAACGGTGCTGCTGATCTTCACCTTCAGCGCATCGTCGATGCTCGGTTCGATCCTCACGCTGGGTGTGCTCGGCGCGCTCATGTTCTGCAATGTGCCGGGGCTGGCGCTCTATGTCGTACAACTTGCCGCGCGCTATCAGCCCGGAAATGTCGATATCGCCTCAACCATCAATGTGTCGGCCGCGAACGCCGGTATTGCGCTGGGCGCTTTCATCGGCGGGCTCGTGGCGCAATCCCGGTTGGGGCTGGGAGCCACGCCGTGGGCTGGCGCGATCATGGTCGGCATCGGCCTGCTGCTGACCTTGTGGAGTGGCTGGCTCGACAGGCGGCAAGTGCCGGCCAAGGCGGCGTAGGCTGGCGTTACTCAGCGGCGTTGAGTAACTCATGGGGGCGGCAGCGGCTCATTGCTCCATATCCCATGGCTCCTTCTGCTATGGCGCAGCGATATTCCCACTCCGGCAAAGCCCAGGTGCCCACGGCATCGGTACTGTCGATTTTATGTGCCAATGCCACTTGGCTAAATAAACCCTGCCTCCAGTCGGCTGTACTGACAATTGCGTCGCCTTGACGCGCGGCAAAGCGCCGCCGGCGGTGTAAGCTGTGCGGCTTTTAGCCCTGGCGCCTATTGGAGAACCGTTTATGCGCACCTCGCGGCCTGCTGTCCCCCTGTTGTCCCTCGCCCTGCTTGCCAGCGTACTGATGCTCGCAGCAGCACTTGTTCTGCAGCACGCCTTCGGTTGGGAGCCTTGCACGTTGTGCGTGCAGATCCGCCTGTGGCTGAGCCTGGTTGCAGTGCTGACCTTCGCCCTGCTGGTGGCCATCCGCTTGCGTGTGCGCCCTTTGCAACTGCTGCTCTGGCCACTGGTGCTGGCAGGCAGTGGCATGGCGGTGTACGACAATGCTCATCTGGTGCTGATCGAAACCGGTGTACTGGAGAGCTTCAGTTGCTCCCCCTTCCCGTTCTACAGCCAGTACCTGCCGCTGCATGAGTACCTGCCGGGTATGTTTATGAGCGCTGGTATCTGCGGGCAGAACGATTACAGCATCCTCGGCCTTCCGTTCACTGTCTGGACGTTGGTGGGCGTCACTGCGCTGCTGGCATTGTTGCTGGTGGCCGCGACCCGCGCCGTGCGCAACGCCCGCCGCTGAGCCATGCGTCAGGTCCTGATCATCGGCTATGTGTGGCCGGAGCCCTGCTCCTCGGCTGCTGGTAGCCGTATGGTCGAGCTGATCGAGCTGTTTCGCCGCCAGGGCTGGCCGGTGACCTTTGCCAGCGCTGCGGCGCTGTCCGAACACCGTCTGGACCTGGCCAGCCTCGACGTCCCAGAAGTCTCGATCCGCCTCAATTGCGACAGTTTCGATGGGTTCGTCGCGGCGCTGCAGCCGGACCTGGTGCTGTTTGATCGCTACTTCACCGAGGAGCAGTTCGCCTGGCGCGTCGAGCGCGTCTGCCCAGAGGCCTTGCGGGTGCTGGATACCAGCGACCTGCATAGCCTGCGCGATGCTCGTCAGCGCAGCCTGAAAGCCCGTCAACAAATCTGCGCGAATGAGCGCGAGCGACAGCAGGTCGGTGCGGTGCTGGATGACCAGGCCACGCTCTATACCCAGATGGCTGGCAGCGATGTCGCCCAGCGGGAAATCGCCGCGATTTACCGCAGCGACCTCACCCTGATGATTTCCGATTACGAGATGCAGATGTTGCAGGGGCCTTTCGCTGTCCCGCCCGCGCTGTTGCACCATTGCCCACTGATGCTGATCCCGCCTCGGCAGCAGCCCCTGCCCTTTGCCCAGCGTGCGCACTTCGTCAGCATCGGTAACTTTCGCCATGCGCCCAACTGGGACAGCGTGCTCTGGTTACGCCATGGGCTCTGGCCGTTGATCCGTCAGCGTTTGCCGCGAGCTGAGCTGCACGTCTACGGCGCTTACCCGCCGCCGAAGGCCACTGCGTTGCATGCCCCTGCCCTGGGGTTCCAGGTACGCGGTTGGGCGAGCGATGCCCATGAGGTAATGGGGGCCGCGCGGGTGTGCCTGGCGCCACTGCGCTTTGGCGCCGGGATCAAGGGCAAGCTGGCCGATGCCATGGCCTGTGGCACGCCAAGCGTGACCACCACCATCGGCAGCGAAGGTATGGCCGGTGCCCTGCCCTGGCCGGGCGCGGTGGTTGCCGATGCCCACGCTTTTGCTGACGCTGCGGTCAGCTTGCATGAGCAACCTGACGCCTGGGCCCGCGCGCAACAGGCCGGCTATGCCATTTTGCAGACCCGCTTCGACCGTGAGGCCCACGGGATGGAACTGGTCCAGCGCCTGCTGCGTCTTGCCAGCGAACGCGAGGGGCAGCGTCAGGCTAATTTCGTCGGCGCCATGCTGCGCCATCATGCGCACAAGAGCACCCAGTACATGTCCCAATGGATCGCGGAGAAGAACCGCCGTACGGACAGCTAAATCAGCGGAGGATGGGCATAAAACCGCCTATCCAGACGCATCGCCAGGCAGTTTTCCGCCTATGCACGCGAGCTTCGCCGAGTGGTTTTGCACAGTGCTTCACACCTGCGCGAGCGGCAGCAGCCCGGCACAGGTATTGCGATGTAAAGTAGGTCAAGTGATGGGCGCTGCATGCGCTCACAAGACCTGTTGCACGGGTTGCGCCGTGCCGGGTTTCGCCAATAAAAATAAAAGGATACTTAACATGCGTACCTCTCTCCTCAGCCTGGCTGCCTGTGCCTTGGCGTTCGCCTCTTGCGGCGCGCTGGCGGATAACGGCCCGCTGGTTATCAAGTTTGCCCACGTCGTCGCTGACAACACCCCCAAGGGCCAGGGTGCCCTGATGTTCAAACAGTTGGTCGAGGAACGTCTGCCTGGCGAGGTCCGGGTCGAGGTCTACCCCAACTCCAGCCTGTACGGCGATGCCGATGAGCTCGAAGCGCTGCGCAATAACGATGTGCAGATGCTGGCGCCGTCCCTGGCCAAATTCGAGCAGTACACCAAGCAACTGCAAGTATTCGACCTGCCTTTTCTGTTCGACGACCTGGAGGCCGTCAACCGCTTTCAGAAACGCGCCAAGGGCCGCCAGTTGCTGCGCTCCATGGAGAAGCACAACATCGTCGGCCTGGCCTATTGGCACAACGGCATGAAACAGCTCTCGGCAACCCGTGCCCTGCAGGTGCCGAGCGATGCTGCTGGCCTGACCTTCCGCATTCAGCCCTCGGCGGTACTCGACGCGCAGTTCAGCCAACTGGGCGCTACGCCGCTGAAGTTGCCGTTCAAGGAGGTCTTCGGCGCGCTGCAAAGCGGTAAGGTGCAGGGCGCAGAAAACCCCTGGTCGAATATCTACAGCCAGAAGTTGCACAGCGTGCAGCCCTACATCACCGAAACCAACCATGGTGTGCTCGACTACATGCTAGTGAGCAATTCACGCTTCTGGTACGCCATCCCGCACCAGATCCGCACAGAGCTCGAAGGCATCATCGACGAGGTCACCTATGCGGTGAATCGCCAGGCTGAAGAGGCTAACCAGGCGGATCGGCGGCGGATCGAGAGCGCCGGGACCAGCACCGTGATCACCCTGACGGCTGAACAACGCGAGGCCTGGCGCGCCGCGATGCGTCCGGTATGGCAGCAGTTCGAGGCCGATATCGGCGCCGACGTGATGAGCGCAGCGCAAACGGTAAACCGCAAGAAACGCGACTGAGAACTGCAGTCAAGTGCCCGAAATAAATACCTTGGCTGCTGCTTAGTAAGCGCTCCATAAACCCCGTCCTGGCGGACGGAGTTTGTTTTCAGGAAGCAGAGGCAGGCGCTGGAGAGCAGTTCCACGGTAGCAGCGCTTCGTAGTCCTCAACGCTGCTGGCGGTCGGTAGACGATCAAGCACATGGCGCAGCCAAGCGTAGGGTTCTTGCCCGTTGGCCTTGGCGGTTTCGATCAGGCTGTAGATCTGGGCGCTGGCGGTGGCACCTTTGGGCGTATCGCTGAACAGCCAGTTCTTGCGGCCGATGACAAACGGGCGGATGGCGTTTTCGGCGCGGTTGTTATCGATGGGC
>NZ_FOFP01000042.1 GCF_900110925.1 Pseudomonas cuatrocienegasensis
AAGAGCCTGGGCGTCGGCGTCAGCCTGTGCATACCGCCGTTCTGCGCCGGCGCCAGCTCCATTTCCGGCAACGTCGGTAAGACCGATATCGACTCCGAATACGCCAGTGTCACCGAGCAGTCAGGCATCAAAGCCGGCGATGACGGCTTCCAGATCAACGTAGGCGGCAATACCGACCTGGTCGGCGGCGTGATCGCCAGCAGCGACAAGGCCGTGGAGGAGGGCAACAACCGTCTTGTCACGGCCAGCCTGACCAGCCGCGACATCAAGAACAAGGCCGAATACGACGCCAGCACCGTCAGCCTGGGCGGCGGCTACAACGAAGTCGGCAAAGACCAGCAAGGCCAGGTTCAGAGCGGCGGCGGACAAACCCCCGGCACCGATCTGGCGAAAAACGAGAACAAGATCGGCGCCACCATGCCGATTGCCATCAGTGCCAGCGACAGCGCCAGCAGCGTGACCCGCAGCGGCATCAGTGGTGGCGCCCTCGTCATCAGCGACGAAGCCGAGCAGCAGAAACGCACCGGTCAGAGCGCGGAACAAACCGTCGCCAGCCTCAACCGCGACGTGTCCAGCGATCGTGACGGCAGCAACGCGCTCAAGCCGATCTTCGACGAAGACGAAATCCGTGCCGGCTTCGAGATCGTCAGCGCGTTCTCCAACGAAGCCAGCACCTTCCTGGCCAATAAAGCCCGTGAAGCGGACAGCAAACGCGAACAGGCCAAAGCGCTGCAGGAAAAAGCCGATACCACGAATGGGCTCAGCGACGCCGAGCGCATGCAACTGCAATTCGGTGCCAAACAACTGGCGGCCGAAGCCAACGCCATCTCCGAAAACTGGGGCGCTGGCGGTACCTACCGGCAGATCACCACCGCCCTGATCGGCGCCGCCGGCGGCAACATCAGCGCCGGTAACGCCGCATTTGTCCAGGGCCTGGTGGTCAATTACGTGCAGCAGCGTGGCGCGGGCCTCATCGGCGATCTGGTGGCTGATGGTGAACTCACCGAAGGCTCCCCATTACACGCTGCCCTGCACGGCATCGTTGCCTGCGCAGGAGCTGCTGCCAGCAGCCAGAGCTGTGGCAGCGGCGCGGCCGGTGCAGCCACCTCAAGCCTGCTGACCGGGCTGTTCTCCGAAAGCAGCCCGGATGAAAGCGAAGAACAACGCGAAGCCAAACGCAACCTGATCGTCAGCCTGGTGACCGGTCTGGCAGCGAGCAGTGCATCTATCGACCCGACCACGGCCACCACCGCGGCGGGCGCGGCGGTGGACAACAACTGGCTGGCGACGCAGCAAATCGTGCAGATGAAGAAGGAATATGAAGAGGCCCAAGGGTTGGCGGCCAAACTGCAGGTGGCCGGCAAATGGGCGTACATCAGCGGCAAACAGGACGTGCTGACCCAGGTGGGTATCGGCAAAGGCCTGGCAGAGTCCGGGTGGAATGATATCGAGGGTCTCGCACAATTCGCGATGAACCCCCTCGATGGACTTAAGGGTCTCGGCGAACTGATCAATAACCCAGAGGCCAGAGCACAGTTTGGCGACAGCGTAATCAATGAACTCAACGGCAAAATAGCAACGATCAAAACCGCGCTGGAGCACGGCGGTGATGAAAACGCCGAAGCGTTAGGCAAAGCCATCGGCGAAATTGCCTGGCAGGTGGGCGGTATTGTTACAGGCGTGGGAGGACTGGCGAAAGGCGGTGTGGCACTGGCCAAGGTGGGTATCAAGGTCGGGGCGCAGCAGCTTGATAAAATGGCTGAGGTCGCTAGGATTGAACAGCTTGCAGCGAAGAATGCTAAAAATCCGAATCCGATGAGTCCGATGACGGACTCGGAGACGACGATTATTCCTGATCGGAAGGTTTTGGAGGGGAAGCCAAACCCCCCGGATAAGGTTTCACAAGGAGTCGAAGGGAGTTCTGGTGCAGAAGCGACAGGCGAAGTAGCTACTACCGTGCCGCATACTCCGCTAGCAGGTCCGACAGGTAACTGGAAAAATTACACTCACGCAGAGGCTGTCATTCAGACCCAAGCATCGGGCCGGTTGGTAAATGCAGAAAAAGCGGTTATTGATCCGAACAAAGTTACATCTTATGCATTGAATACAACACATCCTGTTGGCGGTAACAAAGCAAAAGTCTTTGAGTCGGCGCTGGGTTATAACCAAACGAATGCTGCAAGTTTGATAGCGAAAGTGCAGGAGGGTGCAAAGCTATATCCTGCCAAGTTAGGGGCTTCTGATAAATTTGGTCAGCGTATAACTATAGATATGCCAATAACAGGGCCAAACGGTAATACGGCAACTGTCCGTACAGGCTGGATATATGATCCTGGCTCTGCCACACCTAGGATGACGACCCTCTATGTCAAGTAAGGAGTGTAAGGTGGATTATTCGCTTTTTGATGTAGTTGTGTTAGTCGAGGATATCCCAGAGGAGGGGCTGCGTGCTGGGATGAAGGGGGCGATTATAGAGATATATAGTCAGCCAGTTGAGGGCTATGAAATAGAGTTTTGCGACGAGCAGGGGCGCACAGTTGCGCAGCTGGCATTATCCTCTGATCAATTCCAGCTCGATAAGTAGGTGCAAAAGGAACTGTTAGCGCGCTGGAAACCACCAGCCCCGTGGCCATCAGTGGCAAACGTACCATCGATAAAGCGCAAAGCTATGAAGGTGGTGTTCGAGATATATATGGAAGTGTTCCATATGCTGATCGTCAGTACACAACAGTCATAAATGGAAAGCGAGTGAATGGCGTCGCGGATAACGTAACGATTGTTGACGGGAAGCGAACTGCTGTTGAGGCTAAATTTGTAGAGGATTGGGGGAATTCTATTCGGAACCCGGTTAGCTCTTCAGGCACGAAGCCTTGGTCAGTTGCAGAGCAAACCAAGATGGTAGATCAAGCGAAGAAATATTCATCAGGTTTTGAAGGCGGCGTTGTTTATCATACGAATAGCCCAGAGCTAGCTAGTCAGTACTCGAAGGTATTTAAAGAGGCAGGCGTTACAAACTTCAAGTTTGTGATTACGCCTGTGAAAAATTGAGGTTCCGTTATGAGCGATAAACTCGAAGAGTTAGAGGTAATACTTGGTGGGAAGCTGGAGAGGGCAGATGCGAGGGTTGTTCCTGGAACTGATGGTGCATCTACTCGTGAGGCTATTTATTTTTCCGATGACGGGAAGAGTAAGTTTAGAAAGCAGTTTAAGAATATAACGTGCTTTACTGAGCCGCCTAATGCAACGTGTGGCGGTATCAATGAAGCTGGGTGTGATATTACACCCCCAGATGGCCCGCTTTTTCATGCAGCCATATATCACGGCGATCTTTCCGGCTGGCGGAAGGACATAGAGGAGGGTGCCAGGGGGCTTGGTTTACTTCTTGCTCGAATAGAGGGCGATAAATTTGTTATCTCAGATGGACGCTCATTCCCTCTGTCAGAATGCAAGATAGAGTTCACCTGAAATAAATAGCCCCGACACTGCCGGGCCTATTTATTTCACTGTCCCGTCCAAGCATCCAATAGACTTCTCCGCCACCCTGGTGGGGAAGTTTTCTCCCTCAGGCCATCTTGGTTTACCGCCTTGACCTGTCACCCGTCGATTTTTTTCGTTGACGCCCCGGCGTTTCCCGTCGAAATCCCTCCATTTTTCACCCAAGGGCCGAGTTGAGCCCGCCTGTCCGTGGACAGCTGTCTGATAAATGCCTGTTTGTTCGTAAGCGCTCCATAACCCCCATCTACAAATGACATGCAGCACCCTTGATGCTGAGCTCCCATTTCTTGCTGGAGCTCACCCTCATGATGCGTCC
>NZ_FOFP01000022.1 GCF_900110925.1 Pseudomonas cuatrocienegasensis
CCACAGTGATCAGGGTAGCCAGTACGGCAGCAGAAGCTTCCGCCAGCGACTGTGGCGCTATCGGTTCAAACAGAGCATGAGCCGCCGCGGAAACTGCCACGACAACGCGCCAATGGAACGGTTGTTTCGCAGCTTGAAAACAGAATGGGTGCCGAGTGTGGGTTACATGAGCGCTGCGCTCGCACAGCAAGATATCGGACGGTTTTTAATGCAACGGTACAACTGGCAACGGCCACATCAATTCAATGGCGGACTCCCGCCTGCCGTGGCGGAAGAAAAACTTAACGCAGTGTCCGGGATTAGTTGACCACTACAGGTGGGCTAATCCGCTATTAACCCGTAGCCTGGGTTGAGCGAAGCGATACCCGGGAGCGCACTCACGGCTCCCGTTTCACATTCCGCGCATAAAAATCTTTCCCACCCGAGGTGCTACTCACCCGCGCCTGCAGTTCAAAGCGTTTGGGTTGTGCCTTGATCAGGTCGCTGAGTTTTTTGAAGCCATACAGGCGCGCGTCGAAGTCCGGGCGCAGTTTGCTGAGGTTGGAGCCGAGGGCGCCGAGGTGGACCCATTCGTCTTCGTCGTCGCCGATGTCGTCCAGCACTTTGGCAATGAACTCCAGCGGGACTTTGAGTTTTTTGCTCTCGGCCGGTGGCTTGGGCGCCTCCAGCGCTGGGGCAGGTTTGTCTCCGTTGCTGGGGTGGTCTGCCTGCGGTTCAGGGCTGGCACGGAGGATTTCGGTGTAGATGAATTTGTCGCACGCTGAGACGAAGGCTTTGGGGGTTTTCTCTTCGCCGAAGCCGTAGACGGTCAGCCCTTCCTCCCGTAACCGCGCCGCCAACCTCGTGAAGTCGCTGTCGCTGGATACCAGGCAGAAACCATCAAAACGCCGGGTGTAGAGCAGGTCCATGGCGTCGATGATCAGTGAGCTGTCGGTGGCGTTTTTGCCGCGGGTGTAGGCGAATTGCTGGATGGGTTGGATGGAGTAGTCGAGCAGGACTTTTTTCCAGCTGCCCAGTTGTGGGCTGGTCCAGTCGCCGTAGATGCGTTTGACGCTGGCGATGCCGTATTTGGCGATTTCTTCGAACAGGCCTTCGACGATGGCCGCTGGGGCGTTGTCGGCGTCGATGAGTACGGCGAGGTGTTTTTGCTGGCGCGGGGCTTGGGGTTTGCTGGCCATGGGTCATCCTTGAAGTCTCGTCTGGCGACGATACTGCGGATGCTGGCCCATGGCTACAGGCCGGTGGCGGCGCGCGGGGGGAGGCCGCGCGTGGGCGGGTGACGCCGGTTTAATTGCTGGCGCGGCAGGTCAGCTCGGCGTAGGGCTTGTCGGGGGCGTATTCGCCGGGCACGCGTTCGATCACCTGGGCGCCGGAGGCGACGCTGAAGATGGGGGTGGTGACGCTGGTGCGGTCTTCGTCGGCTACCTGGAACTCGCAGGTGACGCTTTTATCGCTCTGGTTGATGACCTTGACCGCGCGCACGCCGACCATGTGGGTTTCGCCGCTGCCGGTGCTCAGGGGCACGCCCATGGGCTCGACGATGACGTCCAGGCCGTTGAGGTGGGCGATGATGTCGACTTGCTCGCTCGGAGTCTGGGCAAAGGCCAGGGGCGCGCAAAGCGCGAGGGCGCAGGCGAGGCGGAATCTGGGCATGGGAACCTCCTTAAGCATGAGCTGCATCTAGAAAGGCGCAATGCACCAGAGTTCGCCGGGTGCCGTGAAAAGTCGTTGCAAGGTGTTGGCGCGGCTATAGTGTTTGAACTCAGAGCGCAGGCCACGGCAGGTAAGGATGACAGGACGCGAGACGAGCAGGTGGGCGTATCCGGCCGCGCTGCTGGTGTTGATGCTGTTGGCTGGCGGCTGCGCGCGGCACCAGAGCAATGCGGCTTTTGTGACCAATACAGCCTCGGCCAAGCCCAGCGAGTTTTTTCAGACGCCGTCGGACCGTCTGGCCACTCTGGCGATGCGCAACAACCTAAATGCGTTGTACCGGCTGATGGACAAGCTCTACCAGCGCAACCCGCGCGAGTGGCGCAAAACCGGTCACGCCAACCGCAGCGAGGCCGCCCGCGCCGTACAACAGGCCATCGAGCAGGGGCAGCCGCTGGCTGGGCTGGCGGGGCGGGAGGACATTGCGGCGCTCAATTACGCCCTGGGGCCGGACTTTAGCGGGGACCGTGTAGGCGCCTTTATTTATGCCATTGGCAGCATGCTGGTGACCGCCCATGGCGGGCGCACCGAGTTTTACCTGACGGACATGATCGATGCGCAGTTCGTGCACAACGCCGCGCGCAATATCGAGAAGGCTACCTGGATGCTGACCAGCCGGCGCGATGCCGGTGGCCAGCCGCTGCTGCTGTCCAACGAGATCAGCGAGCAGGCGCGTAACCTGAGTTTCGCCGTGGAGTTCGGCAAGATAGTCGCGCGCCTGGACCTGCTCACCGATGTGCTGGACGAACGCTACCGGCGTATTGGCGTGAGCTACGCCCAGGGTTTGCTGTTTATCAACTTTCTGCCGGTGCAATAAGGGCTTCAGTCGTCGCGGGCTTGCCCCAAGGATGTGATTTTTACACTAGAGTGAAAGTCATCATCTGGCTCAGGCATTGAACATGAGCGACTACCCACGTCCGCTAAATGACGAAGCGCGCATCGGGGCGCTTGATGCCCTCGACCTGTTGGGCACGCCCCCGGAGCGGGAGTTCGAGCGCATCGTGCAGATGGCTTCGCGGATCTTCGACGTTCCCATTGCGCTGGTCTCGCTGGTGCATCGCGACCAGCAGTTTTTCAAGGCGCGTATCGGGCTCGATGTTAGGGAGACCAGCCGTGAGCTGTCGTTTTGTACCCACGCGATCATGGGCGAGGCACTGTTTATCGTGCCGGACGCTCTTGAGGATGAGCGCTTCAAAAATAATGCCCTGGTAACAGGTGCACCGCATATCCGCTTCTATGCGGGCATGCCGCTGCGTACGGCTGAAGGCCATGCCCTGGGCAGCTTGTGTTTGATTGATGACAAGCCGCGCCATGACTTTACCAGCCGCGAGCAACAGATACTCCGTGACCTGGCTGCGCTGGTGAACGAGCACATCGATCTGCGTCGCTTCGAGCGTGAAGGCGAGTCCAGCCGCAGCCGCTTCCGCCACATCGCCGCTACTTCACCGGATGGCATCATCTGCGCCAACAGCCAGAGCGTTATCACCTCCTGGAACACAGCCGCCGAGAGCCTGTTCGGCTACACCGCTCAGGAGGCGCTGGGGCAGCCGCTGGATCTGATCATTCCGCTGCCGATGCGCGCGCCCCATGCCGCAGGGTTTGGACGCGTCGCAGCGGGCGGCCCGCCGCGGCTCATCGGTGCGGCGATCAACCTCAGTGCGTTGCGCCGGGATGGCTCGCAGTTCCCCGTTGAGCTGTCGCTGTCGCAGTGGCACGAGGGCGGCGAGCGCTGTTTTGGCGCGATCATCCGCGACATCACCGTGCGTGCCGCAGCCGAGAAGCAGCTCAAGTACGCGGCGGAGCACGACCATCTGACCGGGCTTGCCAATCGCTCATTGCTCAAACAGCGCATTCAGCAGGTGTTGGCGGCGCATACCCCGGCGACCCTGTTGCTGATCGATCTGGATGGTTTCAAGGACGTCAACGATACCCTGGGCCACAGTGCCGGTGACTTTGTGCTGCAGGTGGTGGCCGCACGCCTGCGTCAGGCGGTGGCGGGGGAGTTTATGGTCAGCCGGCTCGGTGGTGACGAGTTTGTCGTGTTCGTCACTGGCACCACCGATCTGCTGCAGGCGCGCGCGCTGGGCCTGGAGCTGATCGCGATAATCGAAGAGCAGATCGAGTACGACGAACAGCCGATTTTTATCGGTGCCAGTGTGGGTATCGCGGCCAGTTCCGGGGCGATTGAAAGCGAGGAACAGTTGCTCGGCAATGCCGACCTGGCCCTTTATCAGGCCAAGTCCGATGGCCGCCATCTGGTGAATATCTTTACGCCCGAGTTGCGCCAGACGGCCTCGCGCAAAGGCGCGATCAGTTCATCCATGCGCCAGGCCTGGGAGCGCCGCGAGTTCGAGCTGTACTACCAGCCGCAGATCAACCTGGCTGATGGCTCGTTGTGTGGGGCCGAGGCGCTGATCCGCTGGAACCACCCGACCCTGGGGGTTACCGCACCGGCGGTGTTCCTGCCGGTGCTCGAAGCTGGCTTGCTGGCGGTGCCGGTGGGCGAGTGGATTTTGCGCACCGCCTGCAGGCAGGCCGCACAGTGGCGGCAGATGGGCGTTGGGCATTTTCGCATGGGCGTAAACCTGTTCGCGGCGCAGTTCCGCGCCCGTGATTTCGCCGACATGGTCAAGGCCATCCTGGCCGAGTTCAACCTGCCGGCCAGCGCCCTGGAGCTGGAGATCACCGAGAACACCATCCTGCGTAACGAGCAGCGCATCATGCAGCCGCTGCAGCATCTGCGTGACCTGGGGGTGGGCATTGCCTTCGATGACTTCGGTACCGGTTTCGCGTCCCTGAGCCTGCTCAAGGATTACCCCGTGAGCCGGCTGAAGATCGACCGCTCCTTTGTCAGCGGCGCCGACCGCAGCTCGCGCGATGAGGCGATTATCGAGGCGGTCACCCGACTGGCCGCCGGCTTCCATCTGGAGGTGATCGCCGAGGGGATCGAGACCCTGGAGCAGGCCGCGCTGATGCGCCGTTATGACTGTGGGGAAGGTCAGGGCTACCTGTATGGCCGGCCGATGACCGCCGATGACTTTGCCCGCCGTTACCTGTCTGGGCCGGCACTCGCCGCGCAGTAGCCTGGGCTATGCATCACGGGGTGGTGCATAGCCAGGCCGTGTGGGAGGGGCTTAGGGTACCCAGCGCTGTTCGATGTGTTGCAGGCTGCCATTGCGGCGTAAGCGCTCTAGCGCAGCGGCAAAGCGCTCGGCTTGGGCGGCATCCTGTTTGTCGAACGCGACGAAGCGTGACATCGCCACCAGGGGCGTGGGCAGGATGCGTACCTGTTCGAGGGCGCGCTGTTCCTTGATGAAGTAGAGCAACTGCACGCGGTCACCGACGATGATGTCGATGCGCCCGGCCAGCAGCATCGACACCAGTTGGCGCGGGTTCTGTGCACTGGTGTCGCGGGCCAGATCGGCCTTGTCGAAGGCCGCGTCATAGGCGTAACCCCGGACCTGCCCCATGACGTAGGGCTGTAGATCGTCGAACGTCCGCCAGTCGGTAATGGCGGTTTTCGCCGTGGTCATGAACACCGTGGAACCGCTGCGCAGGGGGCCGACCAGGGTGTATTGGGCGCGGCGTTCGGGCGTATCGGCAAACTGGAAGGCCATGACCACCTCACGCCGATCGAGCAAGCGCTTGACCCGCTGCCAGGGGTAGAGGCGCACCTGGGGCGTTACCCCGGCTTCCTTGAGTATGGCGCTGACCAACTCGACATCCAGGCCGTGAGGGATGTCGTCGTCCGGGTTGAGGTAGCTATACGGGGCAAACTGCTCGTCGCCGGCCACCTGCCAGGTATCGGCGATGGCTGGCGTCAGGTGCAGGGCAATAGCGAGGGCGAGGACGTGGCCGGCAAGGCGCAGGGCATGGGTACGGCAGCGCAGCATGATGGTTCTCCGAGCGGATGCTCAGAGCGTAGTTCAGGCCCGACGCGTGTGTGGCTTCAGACTTTGCGCACGAACTCGGATTTGAGCTTCATGGCGCCGATGCCATCGATCTTGCAGTCGATATCGTGGTCGCCATCGACCAGGCGGATGCCTTTGACCTTGGTGCCAACCTTGACCACCAGCGAGGAGCCTTTGACCTTGAGGTCCTTGATCACGGTGATGGTGTCGCCGTCCTGCAGCACGTTGCCGACCGAATCCTTGATCACCTTATCGCCTTCTGCGGCGCTGTCGGCGGCAGCCGTGGCCGACCACTCGTTGCCGCATTCCGGGCAGACGAGCTGGGCGCCGTCTTCGTAGGTGTAGGCGGAATTACAGGCGGGGCAGGGGGGCAAGGTGCTCACGGCGCGGTCCTCAGGGTGGAAAAGGCGCGCATTGTATAGGGTTTTTAACCGGCTGTGTCTGCGCTGGCTGCTGCAGCCTGTGGAGCGAATTTTTTCGCGATCGCTGTTGGGCCCTAGCGTTTGTATTGCGTGGGGCAGTAGCCGCGATTGATGCCCGGGTGGCGCAGCGCCTGGTGCTTGGTGGTGCGCCCGGCCATGCGTTGGCGCCATAGGCGAAAGCTGCTGGCGCGCAGCTGTTGCCGCATCAGGCGGATCACCGCTGCTTCATCGAGGCCGTACAGGCGTTCGATGGCCTCGAAGGGGGTGCGGTCTTCCCAGGCCATCTCGATGATGCGCGAGGTGTCGGCCGGGTTGAAGGTGGGCAGCAAAGGCATGGGGTGGCTCGCAGGTGACAGCGTGCGCCATCATAGCGGGCCTGGGCAGCGGATGCTGTGCGATTGCCTGAACTCGGTTGCACGCCTGTCGTTCCAACGGCTAATACGGGTGCCGTGGCGGCACGACAGTTTTTATGGAGGCGACATGCTTTTTCCGCGAATGCGCGTGGGCTGGTTTACGGTCCTCAAGACCACGGTGCAGGACTTCATCGAAGATGAGTTGCCCACTTACGCGTCAGCGCTGGCGTTCCAGTTGTTCTTTTCGTTGTTCCCTTTTTTGCTGTTTCTGATCGCGCTGATCAGCGTGCTGGATATGCAGCCGTTCTTCGACTGGTTGCGCCAGCAGGCCGAACTGGTGATGCCGCAAGCCGCGCTGGACCTGGTCAACCCCGCCATCGATCAGTTGCAGACGCAGCAGGCCGGGCTGTTTTCCGTGGGGATTCTGGTGGCGCTGTGGACGGCATCTTCGGCGGTGCGCTCGGTGATGGATGCGACCAACAAGGCCTACGGCGTAAAGGAAGGCCGGCCGGCCTGGAAGCGTATTCCGCTGTCGCTGCTCTACACCCTGGCGATTGCCGCACTGCTGCTGACTGCTGCGGCCTTTATGGTGCTGGGGCCGCAGGTACTGGGCTGGCTGGCGCATTACATCGGTATCGAGCAGGCGGTTATCACGCTCTGGTCGTGGGTGCGTTGGCCGCTGATCGTGCTGCTGCTGATGGTCGCCGTGGCGGGGGTTTATTACGTCGCGCCGGATGTCGAGCAGGAGTTTCGCTTTATCACCCCCGGCTCGGTGCTGGCGGTGGTGGTGTGGATCGCGGCGTCCATTGGCTTTGGGTACTACGCGCAGAACTACGCCAACTACAACGCCACCTACGGCAGCATCGGCGCGATCATTATCTTCTTGCTGTACCTGTACATCTCTTCGGCGGTGCTGCTATTCGGCGCTGAGCTGAATGCGGTGATCGAGCACAGCTGCCGTGAGGGCAAGGACATGGGCGAGAAAGTCGCCCAGCCGGCGGATTAACTGTTCACGGCGCGCCCGCTGGCCAGTCCAGGGTGCCGCTGTCGCTGAAACGCACGGTGCCGAATAGGCCGCTGGCCAGCTTGCCGCGCACGACAAAGGGCACACTCTGCCCTGCCTGATAGGCAGACGCGCCCCAGGCCTGGCGCATGGCCGAGTAGGCCGAGATGGTCACCGGCACGCTGATCAGCGCCTCACCGAAACGCGGCACGCTGCCCTGCTGGTCGCTGACACCGCGGGCCAGGGGTTGGTCGTTGACGTCCAGCTGCAGGGCTACACCGTTGTAGTCGATGCTGCCTTCGTTGGGGTTCTGGATGCGCAGCTTGACCGCAAAGCGCACTTCCAGGCCTTCGCCGGGCAGTGGCTCCAGGCCGACCAGGTCGATGTGCAGTGGGTCGCGGTTGGCGAAGGTGCTGCACGCCGCCAGGCTGGCGAGCAGAGCGGCGGCGAGTAGCGGGCGAAGCAGGCGGGTCAGGGGCATGGGCGCGTCCGTGGTCGAAAAGGCCGGCTGGCGTCGCTGCCCTGCAGGAATGCAGAACAGCGACGCGTTACCCAGCTAAGACCTCAACCCAGCGGCTTTGCTCCATCGGACGGCAGATTGCCTGCCGTCACTCGCGCTCTGTCTGTCGCTGAGCGCGCCTTACCAGGTGAAGTTCACCGAGGTCAGCATATTGCGCTCGTCACCGTAGCGGCAACTGGCGAATTCGCAGTAGGTGTACTCTTTGTTGGTCAGGTTGTTGGCATTCAGCGTTACTGACCAGTTCTGGTCGATCTGGTAGCGTGCCATGGCGTCGAACAGGGTGTAGGCCGGCATGGCCGAGTCCATCTCCGATGCCTGGGTGGTGCCTTTGTAGCGGGCACCGACACCGATGGTCAGTTGCGGGATGCCCCAATTGACGAAGTCATAGCTGGTCCACAGTGCGGCCTGGTGGTAAGGGGTGTCTTCGCTGCGCTGATCAACTTCCGCCGCGAT
The DNA here is from genome assembly GCF_900110925.1 of Pseudomonas cuatrocienegasensis. Taxonomy (GTDB): domain Bacteria; phylum Pseudomonadota; class Gammaproteobacteria; order Pseudomonadales; family Pseudomonadaceae; genus Aquipseudomonas; species Aquipseudomonas cuatrocienegasensis. The sequence continues at coordinate 8,373 of NZ_FOFP01000022.1, forward strand.
GGCGCTTTTGGTGATGCGGGCGTCGGTGTAGGCGTAGGAGGCGATTACGCTGAGTGCAGGGGTGACATCGGCCTTGGCTTCCAGTTCTAGGCCACGGGAGCGTACTTCACCGGTTTGTCGGTACTCATCGGTGCTGGAGTTCCGTGTCAGAACATCAGTCTGAATTAGCTCGTAGACCGCTGCGCTAAGCAGCAGGTTGCTGTCTTTAGGCTGATAGCGCACGCCCACTTCGTACTGCTTGCCTTCGGTTGGGGTGAAGTTTTGACCGGGAGCATCTGCCACTGCGACCGGAAAGAACGACTCGCTGTAGCTGATATAGGGGGCCAGGCCGTTGTCGGCCAGGTAGACAAGGCCTGCGCGGCCGGTGGTGGCTTCGTCACTCTGGTCGGCCTTGGCGCCGTTAAAGTGGGCTTGCTGTTTCTGGTCGGCCCAGTCGTGGCGCCCGCCGAGGAGAAGTACCCATTTCTCGTCGAACTTGACTTGGTTTTGCAGGTAGACACCTTTTTGCAGCGTGTCGAGTTGCGAGCCGCGATCTCTATTTCTGTTGACCACAACGGGTTGACCATAGTTGTAGCGGGTCAGGTCCAAGCTTGGTGCGTTACCACGGTAATTGTGCGAATCATAGGAGGTGTCATAGCCATCGAAACCGACCAGCACGGTGTTCTCTATGTTGCCGAACTGCCATTTTGACTCGATATTGGTATCGCTGGCCCAGGTCCGCGCGCGTTCGTGGCGATCACTGTACTGGCGCGCAAGGATGCCGGTTGCTGCTGCTTGGGCGATTGCCGTCGCCCTATCGGCAGCAGAGAATGGGAGCTGAACGTAGTTGAACTTCACATCGGATTCGGAATAACGCAGCTTGTGGTTGAGCTTGAAGTGCTCATTGAAGTTGTGGGCGAACTCGTAGCCGAGGGCCGACATCTCGCCATTCATATCGTCGTAATCCGGCTCGCCGATAAACTTGTCGCGGTCAATCTTGAAGGCGCCGTCGCCGACGCCCTTGACCAGTTGATAAGGCAGCGGAGCGGAGAAACGCGTATCGGTCTTCTGGTAGAAGGACAGCAGGGTCAACGAGGTGTCTTCGTTGGGGCGCCAGGTCAGGGCCGGGGCGATATAGAACTTGTCGTCGTTGATATAGTCCTGCTGGGTATCGCTGTTGCGGCTAAGCAGGGTCAGGCGGTAGCTCAGGGTGTCGCTGCCGGCCAGCGGGCCGCTGAAGTCCGCGGCGAGTTGCTTGCGGTCGTTGGAGCCCACCTGCAGATTCAGCTCGCGCAGCGGTGTCTGGGTCGGGCGCTTGCTGACGCCGTTGACCATGCCACCGGGAGAAAGCTGGCCGTAGAGCACCGACGCGGCGCCACGGATGACTTCGACGCGCTCCAGGCCATAGGGCTCCTGCACGCCGTCGTAGGAGTTGTTCTGCAGGCGCAGGCCGTCGCGCAGCGAGCCACCGGTGCCGGACTCGACATCGAAGCCGCGGATGCGGAAACGGTCGGCGGTGCGGTTGAAACTGGTCGGCTGACTGGTGAAGCCAGGGGTGTAGCTCAATGCCTGGGACAGGGTTTCAGCCTGGCGGTCGCGGAGCTCGTCGCTTGTCACCACGGAAAGCGATTGCGGCGTTTCGATAATCGGTGTGTCGGTTTTAGTGACGCTCATATTGCGCTTGGCGACGTAACCCGGCACGTAGCCGGTAGGGTTCTCCTGGGTTTGCCCGGTCACGGTGGTCGCGTCTAGTTCGACAGGGTCCGATGCGTTGCCCACGGTTTGCTCTGCAGCAGCCAGGTGCGTTGAACTTAGGCTGGCCAGAGCCAAGGCTAAAGCTGTCAGGCGGCTTTTTGGCCAGTGAGATGAGTAGGCCGAAGTTTGCTGAGTCCTCGCGTGGCGCATGGCAAAAAAATCCTGTCGTTTCAGTTAAGTGAGTACGCTGAGCTGGGGCGTTCTGCTGGGCCTTTGAGCTCGGGCGCTGATGGCTGCGTGCTATTTCAGGGCAGACTATATATCTAAATGAGAAGGGTTTGCACTGCGATAGAGTTTATTGTTTTGCTCGATTTATTGCTGCAAGCTAGACAGGATTTTCTTGCAGCTCAGCTTCTGTGCTGCGAACACTCCCGCACGCTCAATGACACAGGCAACCTTTTGCAGCGCCTGTGGAGAGCGCGTCGCTGGATAAGCATTAGCGGCGTCAGCCTGGAGCTGGTCTGGAGCGAAGGTTTGAATTTGGGTGTTTGTGCATGTTGAAAGCGACACAACTCCAGCTCTCTTTTGCTGAGCTGAAGGTGCTTGATGACGTCAGTCTGGCTATCCCCGAGGGCCGTTTTACCGCGCTGATCGGTGCCAATGGTTGCGGTAAGACCACCTTGCTGAATGTCCTCGCGCGGATGTTGACGCCGATGAGCGGCGAGGTGCTGCTTGACGGTAAGCCCCACGCTCAGTTTTCCCGTCGTGAGTTGGCCAAGCGCGTTGCGCTGTTACCCCAGCGCACCAGCTCGCCTGCCGGCATGAGTGTGCGTGAGTTGGTCATGCAGGGCCGATATCCTTGGCAAAGCTGGTGGCAGCAGTGGACCGAGAAGGATCAGCAGGCTGTGGATCAGGCATTGGTGCTGGCGGACGTCGTCGCGCTGCAGGACCGGGCGTTGTCGACCTTGTCCGGTGGTCAGTTGCAGCGCTGCTGGATTGCCATGACGCTGGCCCAGGACACGCCGGTGATCTTGCTCGATGAGCCCACCACCTTTCTCGACATTGCCCACCAGATTGCCTTGCTTGAACTCCTGGTCGAGTTGCGTGACCAGGGCCGAACGATCATTGCCGTGTTGCATGACCTCAACCAGGCGGCCCGCTATGCCGATCATCTGGTGATGCTGCGCCAAGGGAAAGTGCATGCCCAGGGGGCACCTGCGCAGGTTTTTACTTCGGCGAACCTCAAGGCCGTTTTCGATCTAAATGCGCACATCATCACCGACCCTCATTCGGGGGATCTGCTGTGTGTGCCGATTTCGCCGGGCCGTGCTGGTGCGGCTGTTGGTCAGGCCGGCCTGTGAGTCGTAAATGGGGTTGGCCGGTGTGGTTATTGATCATGACCGGGATCGCTTGTGCGTCGATCCTGCACCTGGCGGTGGGCGCCAAGTCGATTCCCTGGGTCGAGGTCTGGCAGGCACTGACTGCATATGACCCGAGCAATTCCGATCACAGTGTGATCCAGGGTTCGCGTCTGCCGCGGCTGTGGGTGGCGATGGTGGTCGGTGCCTGTCTGGGGCTGGCTGGCACTGTGATGCAGGCGGTCGGCGACAATCCGCTGGCCGACCCTGGGATTCTTGGCATCAACAGCGGCGCCGCATTGTTCGTGGTGTTTGGCCTGCTGGTGCTGCCCGGCAACAATATGAGCATGATCCCGTTGTTTGCTTTCAGTGGCGCACTGGTGGCCGCGCTGGGCGTCATGCTGCTGGCCGGCAGGAGCCACAACCCGGTGCGCCTGACCCTTTCCGGCGCGGTGATGGCGGCGCTGTTCAGTTCTATTACCGCGATCCTGCTGCTGCTCGACCAGCAGGGGCTCGATAGCCTGCGGCGCTGGTTGACCGGTTCGCTCGGTATCAGCGGCGCGGTACTGCCGCATTGGCTCTGGCCCTATCTGTTAATCGGCATGCTGCTGTGCCTGTGCAACGTGCGGGCACTGAATACCTATCGCCTGGGCGCGCAGGCGGCGGCGAGCATGGGCGTCAATCTGCTGCGCATGCGCCTGATGAGCCTGGCCGCTGTGGTGCTGTTGTCCGGTTGTGCGGTGGCGCTGGCTGGGCCCATCGGTTTCGTCGGCCTGGTGGTGCCGCACGCGGCGCGTCTGCTGGTTGGCAATGATCTACGCCACCTGTTGCTGGCGACGCCACTGATCGGGGCCTTGCTGCTGATTCTGGCGGACGTGGTGGCGCGCACCCTGGTCAGCCCCTACGAGCTCAATACCGGGATAGTCACCGCACTGATCGGCGGTCCGATCTTTGTCGCCCTGGTCTTGAGGAAGTTGAAATGAGTGGCCGGCTGACCACGCCGCGGCGTTTTGCCTGGTTGCCTTGGGTAGGGCGGCCGATCGATCTGCTTTCGAGCCTGGCGCTGGTGCTTGTGCTGCTGGGTATGGCGGCCTATTCGCTCACCGTCGGCAGCTATCCGATGAGCCTGGCCCAGGCCTGGGCGCAGTTGCTTGGCGGCGAGCAGTTGGCCAGCGCACAGGGCAATGTGCTCTGGGAGCTGCGCCTGCCGCGCATTTTGCTGGCCATCCTCGGCGGCGCGGCGATGGCCCTGGCCGGTCTGCTGATGCAGTCCCTGACCCGCAATCCGCTGGCTGCACCGGGTCTGGTCGGGGTGGAGGCGGGCGCCAGTGTGACCATGTTGCTGATCCTGGTGATCTGGCCGTCGGCCTTGCCACTGCAGCTGTATCCCCTGGCGGCGCTGGTCGGCGGCCTGGCGGTGGCGGTGTTTGTCGTTGGCCTGTCCTGGCGGCGCGGCATCGCGCCCTTGCGCCTGATTCTGGTCGGCGTCGGTTTGACCGCCATGCTCGGCGCGGTTGCCGACTTGCTGATCACCTACGGCAATATCGACCGCGTCGAGTCGGCGCTGATGTGGTTGGGCGGCAGTCTGCACCGCGGCGGTTGGGGGCAGGTGCAGAGCCTGACGCTCTGGCTGTTGATCGCCGGCCTGCCACTGCTGTTCTGCCATCGCCAGCTCAACCTGTTGCAACTGGGCGAGGGTGTTGCGCTGAGTCGCGGCCTGAACGTGCCCTGGGTGATGGGCTTGCTGCTGCTGTGCAGCGTGATGCTCACTGCAGCGGCGGTGGCCAATGTCGGTGTCATGACCTTCGTCGGCCTGGTTGCGCCGCATCTGGCGCGGCAACTCTGCGGCGATCGCCATGGCGCGCTGATCCCCTTGTCGGCGTTGTTCGGCGCCTTGTTGGTGTTGCTCGGCGATACCCTCGGGCGCGCGCTGTTTCCGCCCTTGCAATTGCCCGCCGGCCTGGTGGTGGCGATTATCGGGGCGCCGTATTTATTGGTATTGCTGGCCCGGCAGCGCAATCGCTAGCACGTATTTTTAAAGGACATACAGAGAATGGCAGTAACGGTAAGAGCATTTTTTCTGGCGGCCTGCGCCAGCCTCGGTGTTGGTCTGACGGGCCCGGCGGCCGCGGCCGAGACGAAAGTTTTCGAAAACAGTTTCGGCCGGGTCGAGGTGCCGCTGGCGCCACGTTGTGTGGTCTCGCTGCATGACCTCAGCCTGACCACCCAGTTGCTCGAGCTGGGGGTAAAACCTTGCGGCTCCACGGGGCGCAAGAAGCTGTTTTCCGATGCGCTGTTTCGCGGCGCTCAGCCGCGCTTCGACGTGGCCGGCATTCAGTACATCGGCTCGCATCAGGCCCCCGACCTGGAGGCTATCGCGGCGCTGCAGCCGGATCTGATCGTCGGTCTGTCCTACCACGCCGAGCTCAAGGAAAAGCTCGACAAGATCGCCCCGGTCGTCCTGCTGCCCGCCCGTGAGGCCGATATCAAGACCTATGCCAAGGAACTGGCCGAACTGGTCGGCAAACAGCAGCGCTATCAGGAGCTACTGGCCGAGTATCAATGGATAGTCAGCGAGTTTGCCAAACGGGTGAAGGAGCCGGGGCGCATCACCGTCACGACCCTGGAAGTCTACCCGGATGGCTTTCAGCTGATCGGCCGCTCCGGCATGGATGACGTGATCGCCGACTTCGGCCTCGGGCGCGTGGCGGCCTACCGCGAGGCCCGGCAGAACGTGCCCTACAGCCTGGAACGGATTGGCGACTTCAATAGCGATTTCATCATCGATACCTACGAAGAGATGCTCGACTCGGAGGCAGGCACCGCCGCCTTCCGTAGTTCGCCGCAGTGGCAGAGCTTGTTTGCAGTGCAGAATCGCCAGTTCCTTTACCTCAACCGCAGTCGCTTCGCCGACACCATGCAGGGGATGATCGGCTCGGCTTACCTGCTGATGTCGCATATCGCTGAGCGAGGCTATAAGTTGCAGCAGGACTAGATGTCCGGGCTGCTGCTTGATGGCACCTGCTGCGAAACCGGGGGCCTCTGTTATCACTGGGGCTGCTCCGATCATTCGGCGGCGGGCCCGTTTGCGCTGTACTCAATCCTGGCTGTTTGATGGCCTTGTAATGGCCAGGGTAGGGCCTCGCCCGCGTTCAGAGAGGTAGGCTGTGCATTTGGTCATTTAATAATAATTCCTATTTGATGTTGAGAGTCAGTTGCGTTAATTTTGGTGCCCTCGCTTAACTGCCAAGGAATCCAGATGGTTACCGACTTGCTCAGCCGCGCAGGCCATTCAACGGTTGAAGCGTCTTCACATACTCTGCCGTTTATCCTGCAGGCGCCTGTATCGGGTGATTCCTGGCAACGGCATGCAGAGCTTATTCGTCAGGTTGTCGAGAGCGAGTTGCTCTGTGCTGGCGGTATTCTGTTCCGCGGTTTCGCCTTCGACGGCGAGCAGGGCTTTGAACGCTTCGCGCGCAGTTTCGGCCACGAACTGCTGACCTACGACTACGCCTCCACGCCACGCACCCAGCTCAACGGCCGGGTTTATACCTCCACCGAATATCCCGCCCACCAGATCATCCCGCTGCATAACGAGCAGTCCTACTCGCTGAACTGGCCCATGAAGATCTGGTTCCACTGCGTGCAGGCTGCCCAGGCCGGCGGTGAAACACCGATTGCCGACAGTCGCCTGGTCTACCAGCGGCTCGACCCGCAGGTGCGTCAGCGCTTCGCCGAGAAGCGTCTGATGTATGTCCGCAATTATGGCAACGGCCTTGACCTGACCTGGCAGCAGGCCTTCAGCACTGAGGACAAGGCCGAGGTCGAGCGCTTCTGCCGGCTCGGTGGCATTGACTTCGAATGGAAGGATGACGGCGAGCTGCGCACCCGCCAGGTGTGCCAGGCGGTTGCCCGGCATCCTGTGACCGAGGAGTGGCTGTGGTTCAACCAGGCCCATCTGTTTCATGTGTCCAATCTCGCGCCTCAGCTTCGCGAGACCCTGATCTCCATCGTCGGCGAAGAACACCTGCCGCGAAACGTCTACTACGGCGACGGTTCGCCGCTCGAGCTGGAGGCGCTGGCGCATATCCGCGAGGTGCTGCAGGGCACCCAGATCGCCTTTCCCTGGCAGGCCGGTGATGTGCTGATGCTCGACAACATGCTGGTCGCCCATGGCCGGGCCGCCTTTCAGGGCGCACGCAAGGTGGTGGTGGCCATGGCCGAGCCCGCGCCGGCGTCTTGAGCCACGGGAAGCACTAAAGCTCGCCGGCCCAGTACAAACGTCGCTACAGCGGCTACCCGATTCGCAATAAAGAAGGACAACCAATGCTCGATCGCCTGATGCATGGCTGCTGGCTGCGTGGAATTCGCCTGTCGGCGAGCGCGGGACGCTTGATGATTTCGGCCTCCTTGCCGCAGGCCCTGAGCGAGACGTTAGAGCGCGAGCTGCAAGCGCGCAGCAACGAAATCCTCGAGTGGCTGGAGTCGCACCCGGACTACTTCGAGCCCCGCCCGCTAACCGATAACGAGCAGGCGCTGTGGTTTTTGCAGCGTATGGAGCCTGACAACTGTGCCTACAACATTGCCTATGCGGGGCGGATCAAGGCCGAATACTGCTCTGCGGATTTGCCGCAACGCCTGGAGCAAGCCTGGCAGGCCGTTCAACAGCGCTATCCGCTACTGTCCAGCGCCTTTGCCGAGCGCGATGGCGAGTTGCTGCAGTGGGACAACCATGCCCAGCCACGGTCGCTGCAGTGTATTGATTTAGAGGCTGCCGACGAAGCTGGCCTGCAGCAACGGCTGGTCGAACTGGCCGATATGCCTTTCGATCTGCAGGCTGGCGAGGTCAGCCGCTTGCTGCTGCTGAACAATCAGTTGGAGGCGCGCGTCGAGCAAAGCCTATTGCTGGTGATCCACCATATCGCTGCCGATCTGGCGACCTTTTATATCGTCTTCAACGAACTCTTTGCGCTGCTCAATGGTGAGGCCCTGGCCCCCGTCGATCCTGCGGCGTACCGCACCTGGTGCAGTGAGCTGCATATCCGTAGCGAAGCCAGCGAGCCTGAGGAACTGGCTTGGTGGCAAACGCAACTGGCCGATGCCCCGGCCCTGGAATTGCCCACCGACTTCCCCTATGGCAGCAGCCAGGGTTTTGTCGGCGGTGAGCTGGCCGTGCGCTTCGATGCCGACAGCAGTGCCAGGTTGCGCGTTCTGGCCCGCAACTTGGGCGTGACGCCTTATGTGTTGTGGTTTTCGCTGTTCCAGCAATTTCTCGGTGTGATCTCCGGGCAGAACGATTTCGTCCTCGGCACCCCCAGTGGCTGGCGGCTGAAGCGCGGCCAGGCCGGATTGCCTGGCTACCTGGTTAACCCGCTGCCGATCCGCTGCCGTTTGCGCCAAGAGTTGTCCAGTGGCGACTGGGCAAAGCAGGTCGGCGCAACCCTCAAGCAAAGCCTGCAGCACCGTCACTATCCGTTTTCGCGTCTGGTCAAACAGCTGGATCTGCCCCGGCAGATGGGCAGGGCGCCTGTGTTCCAGCATATGTTTACCCTTAACAAAGAGCGCGAGGCACCGTTTGAGCAGCATTTAGAGCGTTTGCTGTCTGAACAGCGTGGCGCCGCCCACGAGCTGAACCTGGTAATCATCGACGATGAGGCCGGGTTTCTCGGGCGTTGGCGCTACAGCAAGGCGCTGTACCGGCAGGAAACCGTCGAGCGTTTTCGTGATCAGTTCATTGCGCTGGTTCAAGCGGTTCTCGAGCGTCCCGAGGTGCCCTTCACCGAACTCGACTGGCTGCCGCCCGCGCAGCAATCCCTGTTGCAGGGTGAAGAGACGCCGCTGCCGGCCGACGCTGCCTGGCAGGCCTTTACCCTGCAGTGTGCAGAGAAACCGCAGGCCATCGCCCTGGAAGATAGCCAAGGGCAACTGAGTTATGCAGAGTTGGCCAGGGCCGTGGTTGCCCGTGGCGAGCGCATGCAAGGGGCGCTGAGTTGGCTGGGCGAGCGGGTCGCCTTGTGTCTGCCGCGCAGTCGCGAGCTGGTGATGCACATGCTCGCCGCCTGGCAGTCGGGCGCGACTTACCTGGCGCTCGACCCGCAGTGGCCCGAAAGCCGTCTGCGTGACATCTGCCTGGACGCCATGCCGCAGCTGTGGATCGGCGTGGGCCAACGCCCCGATTGGTTGCCGCAGCAGGTGCACTGGCTACCCGTACCCAGCGGGCAGTTGTTTAGCGACGGGCCACTGCACGCTGCCCTGCCAGCGGATTTGCCGGCCTACGTGGTCTACACCTCCGGTTCCAGCGGCCGCCCCAAAGGCGTGGAAGTGACCCAGGGCAACCTGATCCACTACGTCACGGCCTGCCTGGCACGCCTGAACCTGTCCGCCGATGCCAGCCTGACGAGCCTGGCCAGTTGCGCCACCGATCTGGGCCATACCGCGCTGTTCGGTGCGCTGCTCAGCGGCCGGCGTTTGCGCCTGCTGGAAGAAGAGCTGGCGTTCGACGCCGAGGAGCTGGCGACGGTGCTCGGCCGGCAACCTGTGGATATGCTGAAGATCGTGCCCTCGCACCTCAATGCTTTGCTGGTGGCCAGCGAGCCACAGCGCTTGTTGCCGCGCCAATGCCTGGTGGTCGGCGGTGAGGCGTTGGCTGCCGAGCTGGTCGCGCGCCTGCGCGCCTTGGATCCGCAGTTGCGCATCGTCAATCACTATGGGCCCAGCGAAACCACAGTTGGCGTGCTGACCCACGAAGTCGAGGGCAGCCCCTCAGTTGCCGGCGCCACACTGCCACTGGGGCGGCCCTTGGCCAATGTGCAGGTCAGCGTGCGCGCGCCCGATGGTGCACTGTTGCCGGTGGGCGTCAGCGGTGAACTGTATGTTCAAGGCGCGACCGTGGCGCGCGGTTATTTGAGTGCTACAGACCAGGATCGCGCGCGCTTCGGCGAGCACGGCTATCGCACTGGCGACCGAGTGCGCCTCAATCATCAGGGTCAGGTGCTGTTTCTCGGGCGCCTCGACGAGCAGCTGAAAATCCGCGGCTACCGGGTCGAACCTGCAGAAGTGGCCGCGCAATTACGCGGTCTGGCGCAGGTTGAGGATGTGCGGGTACTGAACGTGCCGACGCCGCTGTCGGGCAATCGCCTGGTGGCTTTCCTGGTCGCGCCGCGCACTGCGCTGGCGGACATTCAGTCAGCCTTGCAGGCGCGGCTGCCGGACTATATGCAGCCAGCCCAGTGGCATTGCCTGGATGCCTTGCCCTTGCTGGCTAACGGCAAAGTCGACCGCCAGGCCTTGCTGCGCCAGGCCGAGCAGTTGCCGCAACGCACCGAGGCAAGCGATAACCTGCCGTTGAACGCCGTGGAAAGCGCCTTGCTGGACATCTGGCGCAGCCTGCTCGGCAACCCCGACCTGGGCCCGGACGATAACTTTTTCGCCCACGGCGGCGATTCGATCCTCGGCTTGCAGATCATCGCCCGTGCGCGTCAGCAACAGATCTCGATGACGCCCAAGCAACTGTTCGCCGAGCCGAGCGTGCGTGCCCTGGCGCGGGTGGTGGACACGCCGCAACGCAAGCGCGAGCACTGCCTGCTGGCGATTGCCCGGGAAATTCTCGACAAGCCGGATCTGCAGGCGGACGACAACTTCTTCAGCGTCGGTGGCGACTCGATCTTGAGTTTGCAGATCATCGCCCGGGCCAAGCAGCAGGGGCTGCAACTCAAGCCCAAGCAGATCTTCGAATTCCCCACGGTCAACGGTTGGGCCGAGCAGGCCAGCGACCTCGCCAGCGCGGCCGGGCAAGCCCAGGTCGATAGCGCCGAGCCGAGCGCCGCTTTCGCTCTGACGCCGATCCAGGCCTGGTTCTTCGACCAGCAGCAGAACACGCCGCACTACTGGAACCAGTCCCTGCTGCTGGCCGTTCACCAGCCGCTGGAACCGGTGCGCCTGGCCCAGGCGCTGGCGACCTTGCTGCAGCGTCACAGCAGCCTGCGGCTGATCTTCGAGCCGAGCGGGCAGGGCTGGCAGCAACGCTATCAGCCGCTGTCGGCGGACATGGCCGGCAAGCTGCTGCAGGTGGTCGAACAGCCGCTGGATGACGCGCTGTTGCAGCAGTGGCAACAAGGCTGGCGACTGGATGAAGCGCCGTTGATCCGCTGGGTGTATTTCACCGGCAGCGGGCATCTGCTGTGCACCGCGCACCATCTGCTGGTCGACGCGGTGTCCTGGCAGGTGCTGCTGGAAGAGCTGGAAAGCCTGTACCTCGACCCGCAAGCTTCGTTGCCGGCGGTTTCCACCCGCTTTGATCGCTGGAGCGAGGCCTTGCAGCGCCATCGTCTGCAGCCCGAGGTGCTGGCCCAGCGCGAGTACTGGCAGGCGCAGTTGGCCGAGGAGGGCGAGGTCACCCGCGACGTCAGCCTGTATGGCGAAAGCCGCACGCTGGAAACCAAGCTGTCCCTTGAGAAAACCGAATTGTTGCTGGGCGACTGCCATGGGGCCTATAGCACCCAGGTGCAGGATCTGCTGGTCGCGGCACTGGCTGGCGTGATCGGCCAATGGCTGGGACGCGAGCAGGTCACCCTGGAGATGGAAAGCCACGGTCGCAGTGGCTGGGAACAGAGCCCGGATCTGTCGCGCTCGGTGGGTTGGCACACCAGTCGCTACCCCTTGGCCGTGCCCGCTGCCGAGGACCCGGAGCAGTCGATCATCGCCGCCAAGGAGGCCCTGCGCCGGGTGCCCGAGCAGGGCATCGGTTACGGCCTGCTGCGCCTCGATCCACAGCATGGGCTCGGCGCGGCGTCGCTGCTCACCTTCAACTACCTGGGCCGGGTCGACCAGTGGCTGGGCGGCTCGCGCCTGTGGCGCCTGGCGCAACCGCTGTGCCCGGCCATGCGTGCCGACGACACCCGCCGCACCCATCTGCTCGACGTCACCGCCCTGGTCGACCAGGGCCAGTTGCACATCGAATGGCGCTACGCCCCACAGGTGCATGAGCAGGCCCTGATCGGCGCACTGGCGCAGCAGTTCCAGCAGTGCATCGAAGCCCTGCTCGAGCACTGCCTGGCGCCCGAGGCCGGACGCGCCACCGCTGCTGATTTCGCTGATTCGGGGCTCTCCGATGATGAGTTTCTCGGCTTGCTGGAGCAACTGCAATGACGACTCCGGCGTCCCCCACATCCCCCGTTCACGGCAAGGAACCCCTCGGCATGAACGACAAGGTCAAAGCACTTTCCCGCAATATCGAGGCCATCTACCCGTTGGCGCCCATGCAGCAGGGACTGCTGTTCCACAGCCTGCTGCACCCGGGCAAGGGCATGTACCTGCTGCAGTATCGCCACGTGATGGTCCTGCCGGAGCTTGATCTGGCGGCCTTCCGCCAGGCCTGGGCACAGGTGGTCGAGCGCCACGAGCTGCTGCGCACCTCGTTCGTCTGGAAACAGCAGAAGCGCCCGATGCAGGTGGTGCACAAGCAGGTCGAACTGCCGATCGTCTACGAGGACTGGTCGGAACTCGCCGAGCCGGAGCAGCAACAGCGTCTGGAGGACCTGCTGGCCGAGGAGCGTCGGCAGGGCCTGGACTTCACCCAGGCCCCGCTGATGCGCGTCAGGCTGTTCAAACTGGCGCCGGACACCTATCAGTTTGTGCGCAGCTACCACCACATTCTGATGGATGCCTGGTGTTTCTCGATCATCATGATGGACTTCCTCGACGGCTACCGCGCCGCCCGCGAAGGGCGCCGTCTGGAGCTGCCGAAGCCGCGACCGTATCGCGATTTTATCCGCTGGCTGGAGCAGCAGAAGCCCGAGGATCATCAAGCCTTCTGGCAACAGCGCCTGGCCGGTTTCGACAGCCCCAACCAGTTCGGCTTTGGCCATGCCGGGCGCGTGCAGGACGCCGCGGAGCCGGTGGAGGATTGCGTCGAGCAACTGAGTGTTGAGCAGACGCGTGACCTGCAGCACGCCGCCGGTCGCCAGGGCATCACCCTCAACACCCTGGTACAGGGCGCTTGGGCCTTGCTGCTGGCGCGCTACAGCGGCGACCGCGATCTGCTGTTCGGTATCACGGTGGCGGGCCGCCCGGTGCACCTGCAGGGTATGGACAGTATCGTCGGGCTGTTTATCAACAGCCTGCCGCTGCGCTGGAGCTGGCAGCCGCAGCAATCGCTTGGCGATTGGCTAAAGGCCTTGCAGAGCGAGAACCTCAGCCTGCGCGAACACGAAAGCGTGTCGCTGGCAGAGATTCAAAGCTGGAGCGAGGTGCAGCGCCAGGACCTGTTCCAGAGCCTGTTCGTCTTCGAGAACGCGCCGATCTCCGCCAGTTTGCGCCAGGGCCAGCTCGACTACCTGATCAGCGACATGGCCAACCGCACCCACACCAACTACCCGATCACCGTGGTGATAGTGCCTGGCGAGCGTCTGCATCTGCAGTTGACCTACCAGACCGACTGGTTCCTGCGTGAAGAAATCGAGCAGATGTTGCGCCACTTCCGCACGCTGCTGCTGAATATGGGCAGCGCCCTGGCCACGGACGCGGACACCCCGTTGCAACGGATCGGCATGCTCGATCAAGCGGAAATCGCCCGCCAGCAAGAGTGGGCCAACGGTGGCCTGGCCGCAGATGCGCAGCAATTGCAGCCCTTGTATATCGAGCGCCTGCAGCAACAGGTGCGCCAGACGCCCGAGCGGATCGCTGTGATGCACGGCGAGCAGAGCCTGAGCTTCGACCAGTTGAATCGTGCGGCCAATCGCCTGGCTCGGCACCTGCGTGAGTCCGGGGTGCAGTCCGGTGACCTGCTGGCACTGCTCGACGAGCGCGGCCTCGACCTGGTGGTGATGATCGTCGCCACGCTCAAGGCCGGCGCCGGCTGGCTGCCGCTGGACCCGCGCAACCCGCCCCAGCGTCTGGCCCAGGTGCTCAAGCAAAGCCGTACACCGCTGTTAATTCACAGCGTGGGACAGGACGAATTGGCGGCGCAGGCCCTCGCACAGCTCGAACAGCGTCCGGCAGCGATCTGCTACGAACCGGCGGTTCTGAGCGGCTACAGCGATGCCGACCTGGATATTCCCGTGCATGGCCTGTCGCTGGCCTACTGCATCTTCACCTCGGGTTCCACCGGCACGCCCAAGGGCGCGATGGTGGCCCACGCCGGCATGCTCAACAATATCCTCGGCAAACTGCCGGGGCTGGGCCTCGGCGCCCGCGATGTGATCGCCCAGAGCGCGCCACAGTGCTTCGATATCTCCGTCTGGCAGACCCTCGCCGGGCTGGTGCTGGGCGCGCGCACGGTGATTCTCGGCGACTGTGTGGTGCAGAACCCCGAGGCGCTGGCCGAGGCCATCGTGCGCCATGGCATCAGCATTCTCGAAGCGGTGCCGTCGCTGATGCAAAGCCTGCTGGACGCCGGGCTGGAGCGTTCGTCCCTGCGCTGGGTGCTGGCCACCGGCGAGGCACTGCCGCCGGCGCTGGCGCGGCGCTGGTTTGAGCGTTACCCGGGCATTCCGTTGATGAACGCCTACGGGCCCGCCGAATGCTCAGACGACGTGGCCTTTCACCCGTTGCTCGAACGCCTGCCGGAATCGCGCAGCAACGTGCCGATTGGTCGTGCCACCCTGAACAATCGTCTGTACCTGTTGAATGCCGAGCTGGAGCCGGTGCCGCGTGGTGCGGTCGGAGAAATCTTCGTCGCTGGTGTCGGTGTCGGCCGCGGCTATATGGCCGATCCGGCGCGCACCGCGGCGGTGTTCCTGCCGGACCCGATCGCCAACGACGGCAGCCGTCTGTACCGCACCGGCGACCTGGCGCGCTTTCTGCCCAATGGCGAGCTGGAATATGTCGGCCGTACCGACCATCAGGTGAAAGTCCGCGGTCACCGCATCGAACTCGACGAGATCGAAGCCTGCCTGACCCGCTACCCCGGCGTGCGCGAGGCGGTGCTGCTGGCCCGCGATGACCAGCAACGGGCGAAGGTGCTGGTTGCCTATGTGGTCGCCGAACCACAGCCGTTGATCGAGTCGCTGCGCGAATTCGTCCTGGCCAACCTGCCGCCCTATATGCTGCCCAGCGCCTTCGTTCTGCTCGAACGCCTGCCGCTCAACGCTAACGGCAAGATCGACCGTAAGGCCCTGCCGGCTCCCGATTTCGCCGCTCAGAGCGAGGCCCGCTATGTGGCGCCGCGCAGCGAGCTGGAGGCGCAACTGACCGAGGCCTGGCAGAGCGTGCTGGGGCTGGCCCGGGTCGGTATTGAGGACAACTTTTTCGAATTGGGCGGGCACTCGCTGCTGGCCACGCAACTGATCGGGCAGATCGGCAAGCTCAGCGGCAAGGAGTTGCCCCTGCGCGTGGTCTTCGAATGTCCGACCATCGCCGCCATGGCCGCCTGGCTTGAACAACAGACCGCCAGTGCGAAACCCTCGCCGACGCTGCTGCCGCGCCCGGCGCAACTGCCGCTGTCGTTTGCTCAGCAGCGTCTGTGGTTTCTCCAGCAGCTCGAGCCGCAGAGCCCGGCCTACAACCTCTCCGGCGCGGTGCGCCTGACCGGTGAGCTGTGCATCGCCGACCTGCATGCGGCTTTGCAGACGCTAATCGACCAGCATGAAATTCTGCGTACCGGCTTCAGCAGCGACGGCGGCGAACCTTCACAGGTGATCCTCACCAGCGCGGCGTTGCAACTGCCGTTGATCGAGGTCGACAGCGAAGAGCAGCTGCACGCGCTGCTGCGCCAGGACGCGATGACCCCATTCGCCCTGGAAGCGGCGCCCTTGCTGCGCGCCAGCCTGTATCGCCTGGCGCCGCAGGCATTCGTTCTGGCGCTCAATTGCCACCACATAGTCGCCGATGGCTGGTCGTTGCAACTGATCATCGACGGTCTGTGCCAGCACTACCGCGAGTTGCGTCAGGGACAAAAGCCGCTGCTGGCGAGTCAGCCGATGCAGTACGCCGACTATGCCCTGTGGCAGCGTCAGTGGATGGACAGCGCCGCCTGCCAGGAGGAACTGAGGTATTGGCGCGAGCAGTTGTCCGGGGAGATTCCGGTGCTCGACTTGGCTGCGGATTTCCCTCGACCGGCGCACGCCAGCCAGGCCGGCGGGCGCGTCGAACAACGCCTGCCGGAGGCCTTGGCGGCCCGCCTGCGGGCGTTCAGCGGCAGTCACGGCTGGAGCAATTTCATCCCCCTGCTCGCCGCCTTCCAGTTGCTGCTGCGCAGCCGTAGCGGCGAGGACGACATCCTCGTCGGCGTGCCCGCGGCCAACCGTCACCATGCGGCTCTGCAACCGTTGCTGGGTTGCTTCGTCAACACCCTGGTCTATCGGCAGACACTCTCCGGCAAGGCCAGCCTGCTGCAACTGATGAGCGAGCTGCAGGCCCTGTCGGTGGCGGTGCAGTCCCATCAGGACCTGCCTTTCGACTACCTGATCGAACAGCTCGGCATCCCCCGCCAGGTCAGTTACAACCCGTTGTTCCAGGCCATGTTCAACTACTTCCCGGGCAATGCCCTGGAGCGTTTCGAACTGACCGATGTGATCGCCGAGCCGCTGGACAATCGTCCGGACAGTGCACTGTGCGACCTGCATCTGGATGTGCGCGACAGCGAGCACGGCATCGCCCTGAGCCTGCAATACAGCAGCGAGCTGTTCTGCGAACAGACCGTGCGCGCCATGCTCGAGCAATACCTGGCGTTGCTTGATGCGTTGCTCGAACAGCCACACCAGGTGCTTGGCGAGCTTGCCTGGCAGCCCGCCGAACGAGCGCTGGCGCGGCTGCAGGGCAACAGCCTGGCCGGCCATGAGGATATTCTGCAAGCCTTCGAGCGCCAGGTTGCCCTGCAGCCCGAAGCCATTGCCGTGCTGGCGGGCCACGAGCGGCTGAGCTATGCCGAACTGGACCGCGCGGCCGAGCGTCTGGCCGCCGCCTTGCAAGCCCGTGGCGTCGGCGTCGAAGATCGGCTGGCGCTGCGCCTGCCGCGTGATGCGCGCCTGCCCATGGCCATGCTGGCAATCCTCAAGAGCGGGGCTGCCTATGTGCCGCTGGCCGAGGACACGCCGGCGGAACGCGGCCGTTACATCCTCGCCCATGCGCAACCCAAGCTGTGCCTGGGCAACGCCTCGGCGCTGGTGGAACTGGCCGAGTGGAACAGCGGCGTCGAGTTGCTGGATATCGACGACCTGGCCGCGACTGCGGCCTATCGCGCACCGGCGCTGCACCGCGAGCAGCTCGCCTATGTGCTCTACACCTCGGGCTCTACCGGCCAGCCGAAAGGCGTGGCGATCAACCGCGGCAACCTGATGAACCTGATGCTCGGCGTGCAGCAGGCGCTGCCGCTGAGCGCCCAGGACCGGGTGCTGGCGCTGACCACCGCAACCTTCGATATCGCCATCGTCGAACTGCTGCTGCCGCTGGCCCAAGGGGCCAGCATCCTGCTTGCGGATCGCGAGCAGGCGCGCGACCCGCAAGCCATCGATGCGCTGCTGGAAACCGGGCAGCCAACGGTGATGCAGGCCACCCCGGCCACCTGGCGCATGCTGGTGGCGCATACCGCGCGCAGCTGGCAGGGCGTACGTGCGATTTCCGGCGGCGAGGCGCTACCCAGCGCCCTGGCCGAGGCCATGGAGCAGCGCGGCGCGCGAGTGATCAACGGCTATGGGCCGACCGAAGCGACCGTCTACAGCACCTTCGAGATTCGCAACGGCAACAGCGCTGGCGCCGAAGTGCCGATCGGCCGGCCGCTGGCCAATACCGCCGCCTATGTTCTGGATGCCGATCTGCAACCGGTGGCACCGGGTGTTTCCGGCGAGCTGTACCTGGCCGGGGAAAATCTGGGGCGCGGCTATTTCGCTGCGCCGGGCCTGACCGCCGGCAGTTTTCTGCCCGACCCCTTCGTGCCCGGTGCGCGCATGTACCGCAGCGGTGACCGGGTGCGACGTAACGCCGAAGGTGGCCTGGACTACCAGGGCCGTCTGGATTTCCAGGTCAAGCTGCGTGGTTTCCGCATCGAACTGGGCGAGATCGAAGCCTTGCTCGCCCGTGTCCCCGGGGTGCGCGAAGCGGCCGTGGCGCTGATCGGCAGTGGTGAAAGCGCCCGGTTGGTGGCGTATTACTCGGTTACTGACGCAGGCAGCGCCTTGAGCGATGCCGCGCTGCGCGAGCAACTGGCAGTGCGTCTGCCGGACTATATGCTGCCGAGCCAGTTCGTCCGCCTGGACGCGTTGCCGCTCAGCAGCAGCGGCAAGGTCGAACGCAAGGCACTGCCGGCACCGCTACAACGCGACGGCCATAGTGGCGGCGCGCTGTCGCAGCCATGGCAGGCGCAACTGGCCGAGCTCTGGGAAGAGTTGCTTGGTTGCGGCGCCGTCGGCAGCGAGGACAACTTCTTCGCCCTCGGCGGCCATTCGCTGTTGGCGGCGCGCCTGGTGGCGCGGATCGCCGAGCGGCATGGGCGGCGCTTGCCGTTGCGTGCGGTGTTTGAGCGCCCGCAGCTGGGCGAATTGGCCGCCTATCTGGCCGATGCTGGCGACAGTGAAGCCGAGAGCGTGCTGCGGCCCTTTGCCGAGGCCACGGCTGCGTTGCATTTCACTCAGCAGCGCCTGTGGTTTCTCGACCGCTTGCAGGGCGATACCCAGGCCTATCACCTGTCCCTGGCATTGCGCCTGGGCGGCGTCTTGCAACCCGAGGTACTGGAACGCGCCCTGGCCCAGTTGGTTGAGCGCCAGCACAGCCTGCGCACTGTCTTCAGTGAAACAGCAGAGGGCGCGCGGCAGCGAGTCGAATCCTTTAATACCGAGCTGTTGAGCGTCGAGCGGCTTGAGCACGACGAACACTCGCCAGCCTTTGCCCGTACCTTGAGCGAGGAGGCGCAGCGCGCCTTCGACCTGACTGCGCCGCCGCTGTGGCGCGTGCGCTTGTACCAGGGCGAGGAGCGCTGCGTGCTGCAGGTGACCCTGCACCACATCATCGCCGACGCCCGCTCGCTGGAGATCTTCTTCGACGAGCTGCAACGCCTGTACCAGGCCGAGCTGAGCGGAAACCAGGCGGCGCTGGCGCCGCTGCCGTTGCAGTTCAGCGATATCGCCGCCAGTTGGCAGAGCCCCCAGGGCCAGGCCCGCATCGAGGCGCAACTCGACTACTGGCGGCAGACCCTGGCCGGCGAGCCGCCAGTGCTGGACTTGCCGACCGATCTGCCGCGTCCTGCCGAGCAGGGCTACAAGGGCCAGCGCCTGCGCTTCGAGCTGCCGGCCGGGTTGGTCGAGCAGCTGCGCGACAGCGCCCAACGCCATGGTCTGACGGCGTTTGCGCCGCTGTTGGCGGCCTGGAAAGTCCTGCTGGCCAGGCACTCTGGGCAGCGCGAACTGTGGATCGGCTTGCCGGTCGCGCAGCGTCATCAGGCCCATACCGACAACCTTATCGGTTATTTCGCCAGCACCCAGGTGCTGCGCAGCAACATTGATCCGCAGCAGTCGGTGGCACGCTTCTGGGCGCAATTGCAGGCCACTCATCTGGCCGCCCAGCAGCATGCCGACGTGCCGTTCGAGCGCCTGGTGGAGGCGCTGCAAGTGCGCCGTGACCTTAGCCACACGCCGCTGTTCCAGGCGCTGTTCAACCTGATCCAGCGCGACGGTGTGGCAGCAGTGGGCCAGGGTTTCGCCGGGCTGGCAGTGCAGCGCCTGGATGTGGAAAGCGCCAGCGCCCTGGTGGATATCGGCCTGCATATCGAGCAATACGGCAGCGACTGGCAGTGCGTGCTGGAATACAACACCGAGCTGTTCCTCGCCAGCACCGCGCAGCGCTATGCCGACGAATACCGCTACCTGCTTGAGGGCATGCTGGCGCAGCCCGAGGCGCGGCTGTGGGACATCGACCTGGCCAATGCCGATCATGCCCTGGTCAGCCGCCCGTGGAACCTGCCGGCGCAGACCCTGAGCGTCGAGGAAGACCTGATCGCCTGTTTCGAGCGGCAGGTCGAGCGCACCCCGGAGGCGCTGGCCGTCGATTGGCAGGGCGCGCACTACAGCTATGCCCAGCTCAACGCCCAGAGCAACCGTCTGGCCCATTGGCTGCGGGGCCAGGGTGTCGGTTGCGATGATCTGGTGGCGGTGTGCCTGAGCCGCGGCCCCTGGCTGCTGCCGACCCTGCTGGCGATTCACAAGGCCGGTGCGGCCTATCTGCCGCTCGACCCGCAGCACCCGGCCGAGCGCCTGCGCTTTATTCTCGGCCATGCACGTCCGTCGCTGGTATTGAGCGAAAGCGCCTGTGCCGAGTTGTTGAGCGGCGTCGACAGCCAGTTGCTCGATCAACTGCCGCTCGGCGAGCAACCGACAAGCAACCCGGCGCTGGCGGTTCAGCCGTTGCAACGCGCCTACGTGATCTACACCTCCGGCTCCACCGGCACGCCGAAGGGCGTACAGGTCAGCCGTGGCAACCTGAGCAATTTGCTCGCCGGTCTGGATCGGCAGTTGCCGCTTGGCCCGGCAGATGTCTGGCTGGCGAGCACCACCTATGCCTTCGATATGTGCAAGCCGGAGCTGTTCCTGCCCCTGGTCAAGGGCGCGGCGATCTTGCTGGCGCGCCGCGAACAGGTGGTCGATGGCCATCAACTGTTCGAGCTGCTGCGCCGCGCAACGGTATTCCAGGCGACGCCGGCTGGCTGGCAGATTCTGCTGGAAACCGGGCGTGACGACTGGCCAGCCCTGCGCGGCCTGATTGGTGGCGAGGCGGTGCCGGCCGAACTGGTGGGTGCGCTGCAGGCCCGCGGCGTAACCCTGATCAACGCCTATGGCCCGACTGAAACCACGGTCTGGTCAACCACCCAGGCGCTGCGCCAGGTGCCGACCGGGGTCGCCGATATCGGCGCACCGCTGCTCAACACCCGCTGCTATGTGCTCGACGAAACCCTGCGTCCGGTGCCCCTGGGCAGCACCGGCGAGCTGTATATCGCAGGCTGCGGGGTGACCCGCGGCTATCAGCATGCCGCCGCGACCACGGCTGCGGTGTACCTGCCCGATCCTTTTGCCGGTGAACCCGGCAGCCGCATGTACCGCACCGGCGATCTGGTGCGCCGGCGCGGTGACGGCCGCCTGGCTTATGTCGGTCGCGCCGATTTCCAGGTCAAGGTGCGTGGTTTCCGCATCGAACCAGGGGAAATCGAATCGCTGCTGCGCCGCTACCCCGGCGTGGAAGAGGCGGTGGTGATGCTCGATACCCGCAGCCACAGCCTGTTCGCCTGGCTGCAGGCCGCGCAGCCGGTCGATGACGCGGCCCTGCGCCGGCATCTGGAAAGCCTGTTGCCGGGCTATATGGTGCCTGCCGGGTTTATCCAGGTGCCGCGTTTGGCCCTCAACGCCAACGGCAAGATCGACCGCAAGGCCCTGCCCGCGCCGCAAAGCAGCGCTGTGCAAGGTGTGCCGCCGCGCAACGCGCTGGAGCAGGAACTGGCCGAGCTGTGGCAGGAGCTGCTCGGTGTGCCGCAGGTCGGCGTGCTCACCAGCTTCTTTGAGCTGGGCGGCCATTCGCTGTTGGCGATGCGCCTGATGACCCGAATCGAAAGCCGGTTCGGGGTCAAGGTCGAACTGCGCAGCCTGTTCCATAACCCGACGATTGCCGGCCTGGCCGAGCAGATCGACAACCCGCAGCGGCCCTCGACCGACCAGGCGCTGGATGAAATGCAGCGCCTGCTGGCAGAGATGGAAGACTAAGAATGAATGCGATGACACAACAGGCATTTCAGGAAATCGCGCAGCGTCTGGCGGCCCTGCCGGCGGACAAGAAACAGCTGTTTCGCCAGCGCCTGGCCGAGAAGGGCATCGACAGTTGGCGTTTGCCGATCGTCCCGGCCAGCTTGGCCGCAGGCGAGGACGCGCCCCTGTCGCAAGCGCAACTGCGCTTCCTCTCGGCGGAAGCCCTGAGCAGCCGCGCGCTGTACAACCTTTGCTCGGTGCTGCGCTTTGATGGCCGCCTGGATCTTGCGCGTTTGCAGCAGGCCATGCAGCAACTGGTCGAGCGTCAGGCGATTCTGCGTACGCGCTACTTGGCTGATGCTAAGGGCCAGTTGCATGGGCATTGCGAACCCTGGGAAGCGGGCTTGCCGCCGGTCGAACCTCTGCCGCCGACTGCCGCAGACCCGCAGCAATGGTGCGCCGATGAATATGCCCGCCAGCTTGCCGAACCCTTCGACCTGAGCCGCGACGCGCCCTGGCGCTGGCGTGCGTTTAGCGATGCCGAGCGGGGCACGACCTGGCTGTTTTTCACCATTCATCACGTCGCCTACGATGCCTGGTCGGCCCAGCAACTGACCCGCGAACTGGCCGAGGCCTACCGCGCCCTGACCCTGGGCGAGCCGGCCCAACAGCCCGAGCTGAGCATTCAGTACGCCGACTACGCCGCCTGGGAACGTGAGTGGCTGGCCAGCGACAATTGCCAGCAACAACTCGACTACTGGCGCGGGCAGTTGGCCGACGCGCCGGGCCCGCTGGCGTTACCGCTGGATCGTCCGCGCCCGCCTGCCGCGCAGCGCCGCCACAGCGGTGCGGTGCTGGTCCGGGAACTGACGCCGGAACTGTCGGCGCAGGTTGATGAGGCCATTCGCGAGCAGGGCGTGACCCTTTATATCTTCGGTCTGACCGCCTTTGCCTGCCTGCTGGCACGCTACAGCGGCGAGCGCGACCTGTGCCTGGGCACCTCGGTGGCGCAGCGTGATCGGCCCGAGCTGGCCGCCCTGATCGGGCCGCTGCTCAACACCCTGGTGATTCGCCAGCGTCTGGAGGACGACCCGGCATTCAGCAGCGCCTTGCAGCGCACCCGTGACAGCGTGGCGGCGGCGTTCGACCAGCAAACCCTGCCGTTTGAAAAAGTCCTCGAAGCCCTCGACCGCCCGCGCAGCAGCCCGCTGTTCCAGGCCATGTTCGTCCAGGTCGACTTGCCGGAAAGCCGCACCCTGGCCTTGCCTGGTGTCACCGTCGAGGTGCTTGACCCGCCGCAGCGGCATGCGCGCTTCGACCTCACCCTGCGCATGCTGCGTGGCAGCGACCAGCGCCTGCGCTGTGAGCTGGAGTACAGCGACGAGCTGTTCGATGAAGCCACCGCTGTACAACTGCTCGACGATTTACAGGCGATCCTGCAGGACGCCTCGGCTTATCCTCAGCGGCGTCTGTCCGAGCTGCGTCTGGCGTCATCGCTCAGCGAACTGCGCGGCCCGGCGTTGGACGGGAGCGCCTTGCCGCTGGATCAACAGGTGCTGCAGTGGGCTGCTCGCACGCCGCATGCGCCGGCGTTGTGCACTGGCCAGCAGCCGTTCAGTTACGCCGACCTCGGTCGCGCCTCTCAGGCCCTGGCCGCACGGTTGGCGGCTCAGGGCATCGGTCCGGGCCAGGTGGTCGGCCTGTGTATGCCGCGCACCGCGGAGCAACTGATGGCCACCCTGGCCTGTTGGCAGCGTGGTGCGATCTGCCTGTTTCTCGACCCGGCGCAACCGCCACAACGCCTGACACAGTTGTTGGAAAGTAGCGCGGCGAGTCTGCTGTTGACCCTGGACGATGGGCCGGCGCTGAGCAGCGACATCGCGCGCCTGGTGCTGGGCGCAGCCGATCTGGCGGCGAGCCCAGCGGCTTTATTCAATGAAAGCCTGAGCCGGGCCGAACAGGCGGCCTATCTGATTTTTACCTCGGGATCGACCGGCCAGCCCAAGGGCGTGCTGGTCAGCCACGGCAACCTGGCGCACTACGCCGCTGCGGTCGGCCAGCGTTTGCAGGCCAAAGCCGGCAGCCGCTGGGCAACCCTGGCGACCGTAGCCGCGGACCTGGGCCTGACCTGTGTATTCGCTGCGTTGCAGGCCGGCGATCCGCTGGTACTGCCGGACGCGACCCTGGCTTTCGACCCACCGGGCTGGGCCGATTTTCTCGCCCAGCAGCCGGTGGATTGCCTGAAGATCGCACCGTCGCACCTGCGCGGTTTGCTGGCCCTGGCCGATGCCGGGCGGGTCTTGCCCAGGGAACTGCTGATTCTCGGCGGCGAGGGTTTCGACGCGGCTTTGCTTGAACGCATTCGCGAACTGGCCCCGGAGCTGCGCGTGTTCAACCATTACGGCCCCTCGGAAACCACGGTCGGCGTGGTCTGCGGCGAGATTGGCGCAGACGCTGCGGTCGAGCAGGGCAGCTACCTGCCCCTCGGCCAGCCCCTGGCCGGCTGTGAGCTGCGAATCGTCGACGCTGACGGCAACCCGGTGCCGCTCGGCGTGGCCGGCGAACTGTTGATCGGCGGCCCGCAGGTGGCGCTGGGTTATCTCGGCCAGCCCGAAGCGACTGCCGCCGCTTTTGGCGTCAGTGCCGAAGGCCAGCGCTTCTACCGCAGCGGCGACCGGGTGCGCCTGGATCGCAGCGGCCGCTTGCTGTTTCTCGGTCGCCAGGACGATCAGCTAAAGATTCGCGGCTTCCGCATCGAACCAGGCGAGATTGCGGCCTGGCTCAGCGCCCAGCCCCAGGTGCGCGAGGCGGCGGTGCTGGCCAAGGAAATCCAGGGCCGGCTGCAACTGGTGGCCTATCTCAGTCCGGCTCTGCCGCCTGCCGAGCTGGCCGCCTTGCAGGCCGCGGCTAAGCGTCAGTTACCAGAGCCCATGTTGCCTGCTCACTGGCTGAGCCTAGAGGCCCTGCCGCTGGCGGCCAATGGCAAGCTGGATCGCCGCGCCTTGCCCGATCCCGCGTCGAACCAACCGAGCGAGAACCTCGGCCAGGCTCCGCTCGGCGCTACCGAGCAGTGCCTGGCGCGGCTGTGGTGCGCGATTCTCGGCTGCGCCTCGGTTGCCCGCGAAGATGACTTCTTCGCCCTCGGCGGCGACTCGATTCTCAGTCTGCAACTGATCGGTCTGGCCGCCCGTGAAGGGCTCAAGTTACAGCCGCGCGACGTGCTGCAGCATTCAACCTTGGCGGCCATGGCGCTGAGCGCCGATTGCCGTGTTGAGCCGCACTTGGCGGCTATTCTCGCTGCATTCCGTGAACTGCTGGCGCAGCCCGATCTGGGCCCGGATGACGATTTCTTCGCCTCCGGCGGTGACTCGATCATCAGCCTGCAACTGATCGCCCGCTTGCGCCAGGCAGAGCTGCGTCTGATGCCCCGGCAATTGCTGGAGCAGCCGACACCGCGGCAGTTGGCCAAGGTGCTGGCTCCGGTCTCGGCGGCTGTTGCTGCAGCGGTTGTTGCGCCTGCCGGTAATTCGTCGAGTCGCTTGTCCCATGCCCAGGAACGGCTGTGGTTTATGCAGCAGCTTGATCCCGACGCGACCGCCTATAACGTCACCCAGTTGCTGGCCTTGCGCGGCGAGCTGGATGTGCAGCGCCTGCAGCTGGCCTGCCAGCACCTGAGCGAGCGTCATGAGGCGCTGCGCTGCCGCTTCTTCGAGGAAAACGGGCAGGTTCGCCAACGCCTGGTCGCTGCACCCGAGCTGAGCTTCGTGGTGCACGACCTGGGCGCGCTGGCGGCACCCGAGCGGGATGCGGCTATTGCCCGCGTGGCGCAGCGGGTCTTCGATCTGGCCCAGGGGCCGCTGTTGGCGGTCGACCTGTTCCGCCTGGGCGAGGAGGACTATCGCCTGCTGTTCAACGTGCACCATATCGCCGTGGACGGCTGGTCCATGGGCCTGCTGGTGCAGGATCTGGCGCGTATCTACGAGGGCCGTCAGGAGCCGGCGGCGAGCGGCCTGTTGGCCGTGATCGAGGCGCAGCGTCAGCAACTCGAAGGTGCGCCGGGGCAGACGCTGCTGGATTATTGGCAGCAGCGTTTGCAGGGGCTGAGCGACGAGGCCCTGGAACTCTCCGAGCGCCCGCGCCCGGCGTTGCAGGAATATGCTGGCAGCCGCGCCGAGTTCCCGCTGCCGCGGGCACTGACGGCGGCGCTTGAAGCCCGGGCGAAGCAGCTCGGAGTAACGCCCTTTGTGTTGTATTTCGCCGCGCAGCAGTTGCTGCTGTGGCGCCATTCCGGGCGCCGTGACTTCGCCATCGGCCTGCCTGTGGCTGGACGCGAGTCGACGGCCAGCCAGGCGCTGGTCGGCCTGTTCGTCAATACCCTGGCCTATCGGGTGCAGGTCGACGAGCGGCAAAATCTGCAGGGCTTTATCGAGGCGCTGAACCAGCGTCTGGCCGAGGATCGGGCGCATCAGCAGCTGCCGTTCGAGCAGTTGCTCGAGGTGCTCGATGTCGAGCGCAGCCTCGACCGCACGCCGTTGTTCCAGACGATGTTCAATTACCAGGTGGATCACCAGGGCTCACGCAGCCTGCAGCTACCGGGCGTCGAAATAGCGCCGCAAGCCCTGCCGGAGGGGGTGGTCAGCGCCAAGTTCGACCTGACCTTTAACCTGTTCACCCAGGGCCGTGGCGACACGGCCAGTACCAGGCTGATTGTCGAATACGCCACCGTGCTGTTCGCCCCCGGCAGTGTTCAGCGCCTGGTGGACGACTACCTGGGGTTGCTGAACAGCCTGGCGCAGCTGGATCTGCGCTTGCCGCTGCTAGAGCTGCCGCTGGCGTCGGTCGAGGGCCTGGCAACTGCTGGCGAAAGCCTGCAGTTGCCCGCCGAAGCGGATTTTGTCACGCGCTTCGACGCCCAGGCCGCGATCCATCCCGAGCGCAACGCAGTGTTCTGCCGTGGTCGGCGGCTGAGCTATGGGCAATTGCAGGCCCAGGCCAACCGTCTGGCCCATTGGTTACTGGCCCAGGGCGTAGTACCCGAATCGACGGTGGCCTTCTGCCTGCCGCGCGACGAACGCCTGCTGGTATGCCTGCTGGGTATTCAGAAGGCCGGGGCGCTGTATCTGCCGCTCGATCCGAGCCATCCGCCGGCACGCCAGGCAGCGATCCTCGAACGGGCACGGCCGCAGCTGTTGCTGTGCGAGCAACTGGATAGCGGCCTGCCAGTTACGCTGCGTTGTCAGCGCTGGTGCGACCTGGCGTTGCAGGATTACCCCGCGCAGGCACCGGCATTGCCGGTGGATCTGTGGCAGCTGGCCTACACCCTCTACACCTCCGGCTCCACCGGGCAGCCCAAGGGCGTGCAGATAAGCCGCGGCAACTTCGCCAACTTCCTCCTGGCGATGGAGCGCGCCTTGCCCCTGGACGGCGTGCAGCGCTACCTGGCGCTGACCACCGTGACCTTCGATATCAGCGGCCTGGAGCTATGCCTGCCGCTGGTGCGTGGTGGCACCGTGGTGCTGGCCGATGACGAAGAACGCCAGGACCCCGTGCTGCTGGCGCAACTGATCCGCGATCAGGTGGTGGACCTGATCCAGGCGACGCCGGCGACCTGGGCGATGCTGCTGCAAGGCGACCGTCAGGTGCTGGCCGGGCGTGTAGCCCTGGCCGGTGGTGAGGCGTTGGCGGCGGAACTGGCCGCCGAGTTGCGCCAGGCCGTGGGTTGCCTGATCAACGTTTACGGGCCGACCGAAACCAGCGTCTGGTCGACCCAGACCCCGGTCGCGGAATTGGATTTGCCAGTCGTACCGATTGGCCGTCCGCTGCTCAATACCCGTTGCCATATTCTCGATGAACACCTCTGCGAAGTACCGCCTGGGCGTGCCGGTGAGCTGTATATCGCAGGCCTTGGCCTGGCGCGTGGTTATGCCGGGCAGCCGGGATTGACCGCCGAGCGTTTTATCGCCGACCCGTTCGGTGCCGACGGTGGCCGCTTATACCGAACCGGCGACCTGGCGCGCTGGCAGGCTGATGGCCAGTTGTATTACCTGGGGCGCACGGACGATCAGATCAAACTGCGCGGTTTCCGTATCGAACTGGGTGAAATCGAGGCTGCACTGCTCAGTCACCCGGACCTCGCCCAGGCGGTGGTAGCGGTGCAGGGCGAGCAACTGGCGGCATTCTGGGTGGCGCGTGGCAGCACCGCGCCGAGTGCGGCGATGCTGCGCGAACACCTGCAGACGCGCCTGCCGGCCTACATGCTGCCGACCCACCTGCAAGCGCTGGAATCCTTGCCGCTTAACAGCAATGGCAAGGTGGACCGCAAGCAATTGCCGCAGCTGCGTATCGAACCTCAGGTGGCCAGCGCGGCCCAGCGCCCGCTGACCGCCAACGAGGCGTTGCTTGGTGATATCTGGGCGCAGGTGCTGCAGCTCGAACAGGTGCCGGTCGATGGCCATTTCTTCCAATTGGGTGGGCATTCGCTGATGGCCGCTCAGGTGCGGTCGCGCTTGCGCGAGCAGGGCTTCGAGGTGCCGCTACGCTGGCTGTTCGAAACCCCGGTGCTGGCTGAGCTGGCCACGCGCCTGGAAAGCCAGGCCGATACCCTCGATCCCGCAACGCTGCTGATCCCACGGGTCGACCAACAGCTCGACCAGCCGCTGTCGCCGGCCCAGCAACGGGTCTGGCTGATGCAGCAACTGGACCTGGCTGACAGCAGCTTCAATATGAGCAGCGCTGTGCGTCTGCGCGGCGAGCTGGACACGGTCGCTCTGGAGCGGGCATTGCAACGCCTGGTGCGGCGCCACGCGATATTGCGCACCACCTACCATCAGCGCGAGGGCGAGGCTTGTCAGCGCATCCATCCGCAGTTGACGGTAACGCTGCAATCGCTGGCTTCAAGCGAGACGCAGTGGTCGGCTGCCGCCCGCGAACTGGCCCTGCAGCCATTCGAGCTGAACAGCGAAGCGCCGCTGCGCGCGGTGCTCTACCGGCTCGGCGAGCATGAGCATGTGCTGCAACTGGTGCTGCACCATATCGCCTCCGACGGCTGGTCCGGCGCGGTGCTGGTCGGTGAGCTGATTGAGGGTTACGAGGCCTACAGCCAGGGCGTGGAACCGCTGGAGACGGAGTTGGCGATCCAGTATGTCGATTACGCCGTCTGGCAGGGCTCGGCAGCGATGCGCGCGCGTCAGCGTCAGGGCCTGGACTTCTGGCGGCGCACCCTGGCCGGCGTGCCGAGCCAGGTGCCGCTGCCGTTCGACTTCCCGCGGGGAGAACGCGATACCGGTGGCGGCGCCGCGCTGGACTTCCAGCTGCCGGCGGCCACTCTGACCCGGCTCAAAGCCTTGCAGCAGGACAGCGGGATTTCCCTGTTTATGCTGCTGTTGACCGCCTATGCCGCGGTGCTGCAGCGCGAGACCCAGGGCCGCGATCTGGTCATCGGCACCGACGTGGCCAACCGTGAACACCCGGCCACCGAAGCCCTGATCGGTTTCTTCGTCAACCTGCTGGCCCTGCGCATCCGCCTGCAACCGGAGCTGAGCTTCCGCGACCAGGCTGCACTGGTTCGGGATGTCTGCCTGGAGGCGTTCGCCTGGCAGGACACGCCCTTCGAGCAGGTGGTCGAGTGCCTCGACCTGCCGCGCGTGGCCAACCTGCACCCGCTGTTGCAGACGCTGTTCGTCCTCGACAACACGCCGCGCCAGCAGCGCCGGCTCGGCAACCTGGAGGTCAGCGCGCTGCTCGGCGAGCAACAGCATTCCAAATTCGATATGGCGCTGTTCGCCAGCGAAGACGGCGCTGCCCTGAGCCTGCGCTGGGTGTACCGCACCAGCCTGTTCCGCGCGGCCACTGTCGAGCGCCTGCGCGATACCTTCCTGGGCTTGCTCGACGCCGCCCTCGGCGCGCCGGACAGCCCCATCGATGCCTTACCTCTGTCTGCCAAGGGAGCCGCTGTCATGTCCACATCCACGGACAACCCGCTGCAACGCAAGATGAGCAAACTCGGCAAGCTGCGCCAGAGCGGCCCGGCCAGCGCGCTGGAGCCGATAGAGACCCGACCGCTGCGCAGCGGTTCGAATTTCCCCCTGCAGGTGTTGCTGCGCGACCGCGAGCTGGCTCCGGCGGTTTGGGCCGAAGCCAACCGCGACAAGGTTGAAGGCTGGTTGCGCGCCCATGGCGGCATTCTCTTTCGCGGCTTCGACCTGCCGACCCCGGCGGCTTTCGAGCAGTTCTGCCAGGCCCTGTGCCCGGAGTTGTACGGCCAGTACGGCGACCTGCCGAAGAAGGAGGGCGGCAAGAACATCTACAAGTCCACGCCGTATCCCAAG
Organism: Pseudomonas cuatrocienegasensis; assembly: GCF_900110925.1. Taxonomy (GTDB): domain Bacteria; phylum Pseudomonadota; class Gammaproteobacteria; order Pseudomonadales; family Pseudomonadaceae; genus Aquipseudomonas; species Aquipseudomonas cuatrocienegasensis. The sequence continues at coordinate 38,391 of NZ_FOFP01000022.1, forward strand.
GACCGCATGATCCTGTTTCACAACGAGAGCGCCCATCAGCACCGCTGGCCGCGTCGGCAATGGTTCTATTGCGAGACGCCGGCGGCCAGTGGCGGGGCCACGCCTATCGTCGACAGCCGCGAGGTGTACCGCGAGCTGCCGGCCTGGCTGCAGGAAAAACTCCGGCGCAAGCAACTGATGTACGTGCGCAATTTCAGCGCCAGCCTGGATGTCAGTTGGCAGCATTTCTTCCAGACCGAGGAGCGTGCCGAGGTCGAGCGGATCTGCCGTGAGGGCGGTATCGAGTTCCACTGGCGCGGTGCGGGCGACCTGCATACCCGTCAGGTCTGCCCAGCGGTGATTCTGCATCCGCTGACCGGAGATGCCAGCTTCTTCAACCAGGTGCAGCTCTATCACCCGGCGTTTCTCGACGCGGATATCCGCGAGCAGTTCCTCAAGGGCGGCGACACCTTGCCGAGGCAGGTGTTCTATGGCGACGGTACGGAACTGGAAGAAGCCGCGATCGAGGCGATCAATACCGCCTACGAGCGCTGCGCGGTGCGCTTCGACTGGCAACAGGGCGATGTGGTGATGCTCGACAATATGCTTGCGGCCCACGCCCGCGACCCCTTCGAGGGCGAGCGGCGGATAGTCGTCGCCATGGGCGAAATCTACCGCCGCGACCAGGTCGCGGCCGCCCCGGCACAAGCCGAGGCAGACGTTATGGAGGTGACACAGTGATGGACCTTGGATTGCCCCTTGCACCGGCACAGAAGCAACTGGCCGAGGCCAACCCCGAGGCCTATCGCTGGGCGCGCCTGCAGGTGCCAGCTGTTGCCGCCGAGTTGCTCGAACAGCGTCTGCGCGAGGCCGTGCAGCGGCATCAGGCGTTGCGTTTGCGCTACCAGCGCCCGCTTGGCGCCACCGGCTTGCGCCAGCGTCTGGTCGAACCGGGCGAACTGCACCTGGACTGGCGGAAAGCCAATCCCGCCGACACCATGGATGCCGACGCCTGGCTGCGTGAAGCTCAGGCGCATTGCCGGGCGCAGCAACCCGATGTACTGGCCTGGCTGTTCGACGAACAGTTGTTGCTGGCCGTGCCGGTCTACTCGCTGGATTCGCGCAGCCTTGAGCAGTTGCGCAGCGACTTGCTGGGGCAGGGCGCGGCACTGGACGCGGAGCCGATGCAGTACAGCGAATACGTCGAGTGGATCAGTGGCCTGCAGCTGGACGAGGACGCCGAACAGGGCGCGCAGTTCTGGCGCAACCTGGCCTTGCATGAAGTGCCGGGCATGCGCCTGATCGAGCGCTATGGCATGGCCAGTGGCGCCCGCGCCTGCGTGCAGTTGGCGCTTGAACCGGCAGTGCCGGCGGCGTTGCAGGCGCTGGCAAGCGCTGAAGGCGTCGCCGTCGAACAGCTGGCCCTTGCCGCCTGGGGTGCCTTGCTCGGTCGTCTCAACGGTCAGCGCCACGGCCAGTTGGGTGTGCAGCATGACCCTCGCGATGACTATGAGGAGTTGCAGGGCGCTTACGGGCTGTTCGAGCAGACCCTGCCGATGCAGCTGCAGCTATCGGAACACACCACCTGGGTCAGCCTGGCCCGGCAACTGGCCCGGCAACTGGAGAACGCCATCGTCTGGCAGGAATACCTCGGCCAGGCGCAACTGCTGCCGGAGTGGCGCGCCAGCTACCAGGCAGGATTGCGGGTGTTGCGCCTGCACGACCTGGATGCGTTGCAGGCGCTGTCTTTCGACGGCCCAGTGGAGCTGCAAGTGCAACTGAGCCTTGACCCGCGCGGCCGCGCTCAGTTGGCCCTGGCCTACGACGCCGGCCTGTACCGGGGCGAGCAGATGCAGCTGCTGCTCGAACGCTATGCGCACTGGCTCGGGCAACTGTTGCAGGCGCCGCAAGCGCCTGTGGACGATATCAGCGCCTTGTTGCCGGCAGAGGCCCAGCCGCGACCAGAGCCCGAAGGGCTGGCGATGGATATGGACCTGGTCGCGGCCTTCCGCGCCCATGCCCGCAGCCAGCCGAACCGGCCGGCTCTGCGCGACGGTGAACTGCTGCTGTCCTACGCCGAACTGGATGCCCTCAGCGACCGGGTCGCCGGCAGCCTGCGCCAGGCCGGTATCGGCAGCGAGCAACTGGTCGCGCTGTACCTGCCCCGCGGCGCGCAGATGCTCATCGCCATGCTGGCCTGCTTCAAGGCCGGTGCCGCCTATCTGCCGCTGGACCCGGCGCAGCCACCCTTGCGGCTGGCCGGCATTCTTGAGGATGCACAGCCCGCCATGCTGCTGCACCTTGACGGCCAGGGCGCGGGCAGCGACATAGCCGCCATGCCCTGGTCCGTGGCCAGCAGCGGGCCTGCGTTCAGCACGCCGTTGGCCTGCGAATCGCAGCATCTGGCCTACGTGCTCTACACCTCGGGCACCAGCGGCAAGCCCAAGGGCGTGCAGATCGAACAGGGCCAGTTGCGCCATTACGTGACCCAGGTGACCCGCGCCCTGGATCTGCCTGAGGGTGGGCACTACGGGCTGGTCTCCTCCTTGCTCGCCGACCTGGGCAATACCGTGCTTTATCCGGCCTGGTTGCAGGGCGGCTGTGTGCATCTGCTGAGCCAGGCCAGCGTCACCGATGCGCAGGCTTTCGCCGAGGAGCTGCGCGAGTACCCGCTGGATGTGCTGAAAATCGTGCCCTCGCACCTCGAAGCGCTGATCGGTGAACACCCGGCGCACGCTGTGCTGCCACGTCAGGTGCTGGTGCTCGGTGGCGAACCCGTCGGTGAAAACCTGTTGGCGCGTCTGGCCCAGGCCGCGCCCAGCTGCCGCCTGTACAACCACTACGGGCCGACGGAAACCACGGTCGGGGTGCTGTGGCGGGCTATCGATATTGCAGCGGGCGTCAGTGGCACGGCGTTGAACCAGGTGATCGGCGATAACCGTATCCACCTGCTCGATGAACGCCAGCGCCCGGTGCCCTCGGGCCAGCCCGGGGAGTTGTGCATCGCCGGGGCCAGCGTCGGTCGTGGCTATGTGGGCGGTGTCGGCGGCGGCGCGTTCGGCCGCGATACGCAGTCCGGCGCGCGTCTGTACCGCAGCGGCGATCAGGCCTTGCGCCAGGCCGATGGTGCGTTGCGCATCCTCGGGCGCAACGATCAGCAGGTGAAAATCCGCGGCTTCCGCCTGGAGCTGGTGGAAGTCGAGCAGGCTCTGCTGGGCCAGCCCGGCGTACTGCAGGCGGCGGTGCTGCTGGATGGCGAGCGACTGCTGGCGTTTGTGGTCGAGGACGAAGGCCAGGCCCAGGCAGTGCAACAGCTGCGTGACGACCTGGCCCGCCAGTTGCCCGACTACATGCTGCCGGCGGCGATCTTCGCGGTGAAGTCCTTGCCGCTCAACAGCAATGGCAAGCTCGATCGCCAGGTGCTGCTGGAGCGCGCCCGGCAACGCCTGCAAAGCGCCCGGGTAGCACCGGTCGGTGCGCTGGAAAGCGTGGTGCTGGACATCTGGTGCCGGGTGCTGGGTGTCGAAGACCTGGGTGTGACCGACAATTTCTTCGCCGTGGGCGGCCATTCCCTGGCGGCGATCAAGGTGGTGGCGCTGATTCGCGAGCAACTGGCGGTCAACCCACCAACCAACCTGCTGTTCGAGCGGCAGACGGTGCGTGAGTTGGTGCGCAGCCTCGATCAGGCGGAAAGTGGCGGGGGCTGGAAGGTGCTGCACGAGCCCGCCACGCCAGCGCCGACAGTAGTTCTGCTGCATGGCGCGCAAGGCCATCTGCAGGCGTATCGGCCCTTGCTCGAGCAACTGGGCGATGCCTGCGCGGTTTACGGCCTGGCGGCCTTCGACGACGGCTGGACGGGGGGCGACTTCGATGGACTGCTCGCACGCTATGTGCAGAGCATTCCCGCGGACTTCAAGCAACGCCCATTGACCCTGCTCGGCTGGAGCCTGGCCGCGCGCTTGGCGCTGCTGTTGATCCCGCACCTGCAGGCTGCTGGCTTTAGCGTCAATGCCTTGGCCGTGGTCGATCACGATCCGCAGCGCAGCCTGGCCGGGGAGGGCGACGAAGGCGGCCAGTTGCTCGCCGATTTCGTCTTCCATTGCCGCAGTCATGGCCGGCCGCTTGGTGAAGCGTTGCGTGAGCGCCTGGCCGGGCAATTGACCGCTTGTGATTATGCCGAGGGGGTGACGCGGCTGCTTGCGGATGCTGCGGTGCGCGAACACCTGCAGTGGGATAGCGCGGACGCCGGCTTGCAGGCGCTCGTGGCACGCTACCGGGCGATCAAGACGTGCCTGTACGAACAGGTGCTGCCAGTGGTCGATGTGCCGATCTGGCTGTGGCGCGGCAACGCCCATGGTGACCTGCGCGGGCAGTGGCAAGCGCACACACGAAAGGCGTTGCGTGAACTCAGCCTGGATGTCGGCCATCATGCGATCCTTGCCGAGCCGCGGCTGAGCGCGGGTCTGTTGTCCTTGCTGACGGAAAGCGCTTCGTTGCAAAACCCTGCCGAGATGGTGTCGAACTCATGATGTTATTGAAGGAACTGCTTCACGACGCGCGCTGGCGCATTCTCCTGGCGGTGCTCAGCAGCGCCTTGAGTGCGGCGAGCAGCATCGGCCTGATCGGTTATATCAACCGCAGCCTGGAACAAGGGCTCGACGACGTCGGCCAGGCGCTGTTGCTGTTCGGCGCTTTGCTGGTGGTGTTGTTTATCAGCGGGGTGGTGTCCCAGTGGCTGCTGGTGCAGATCGGCCATCGTCTGGTTTACCAGCTGCGCCTGCGCCTGGTGGGCAAGGTGCTGGGCACCGCCCTGGAGCGTATCGAGCGCCTGGGCAGCCCGCGCATCTACAACGCCCTGACCAAGGACGTGACCACCGTGGCCACGGCGTTCAAGCAGCTGCCGATCTCCCTGTACAACGGTTTACTGCTGCTGGCCGGGTTGGCTTATATGGCCTGGCTGAGCCTGCCGTTCTTCGTGCTGACCCTGGGCGTGATTGCCCTCGGGGTCGCGCTCGACGTGCTGCTCGGGCGCAAGGTCAAGCGCCTGATGCAGCAGGTGCGGCAGCAGGACGACCGGTTGACCGAGCAGTTCGAGGCGACCATCAACGGCCGCTGCGAACTGGGCCTGAGCCGTGAGCGTCGGCAGTTGCTGTACCACCAGCGCCTTGAGCCCATTGCCAGCGCCTCGCTGCAGGCTTCGGTGCGCGCCGATACCCTGTGGGCGATCAATCTGAACTGGACCACGCTGCTGGTGTTTGTGCTGATCGGCACGCTGTTCTTCCTCGGCCAGGGCATGGGGCTGTTGAGCCAGCAGGTGGTGGTGGGTTACGTGCTGGCGATCATGTTTCTGCGCACGCCGATCTCGATGATCCTCGATGCCATCCCCGCGGTAATTCGCGGCCACGTGGCCTTGCAGGCCATCGACGCCCTGGCCCTGGGCGAAACGGTGCAATTCAAGACCCCGACGCAAGCCTCCGAGCCGTTTCGCGAGCTGCGCCTGAGCAACGTGGAGTACCGCTATCCCGGGCAGGGCGATGAGTTCGCTTTCCAGTTGGGGCCCATTGACCTGAGTATTTGCCGTGGCGAGCTGATCTTTGTCGTCGGCGGCAATGGCAGCGGCAAGTCAACCTTGGCCAAGCTGCTGACCGGGCTCTATCAACCGAGTTCGGGGGTGGTTTCGCTTAACGGCGTGACGCTTGAGGCCAGCACCAGCGAGTGGCACCGCGAGCACTTCGCGGCGATCTTCGCCGACTTCTACCTGTTCGCCGATGTGCTCGGTGAGGCGGGTGACCACGAAGGCCTTGAGGCACGGGTGGATTACTACCTCGAGCGTCTTGGCCTGGCGCACAAGGTGCAATTTGCCGCCGGGCGGCTGTCGACCACGGCCCTGTCCCAGGGCCAGCGCAAGCGCCTGGCTTTGTTGTTACTGATGATGGAAGGGCGGGAAGTGCTGCTGCTCGACGAATGGGCGGCGGACCAGGACCCGCTGTTCCGCCATGTGTTCTACCACGAGCTGCTGCCCGAGCTTAAAGCGGCTGGCAAGACGGTGATTGCCATCACTCATGACGACCGTTATTTCGACGTGGCCGATCGCATCTACCGGCTCGATTACGGCCAACTGGTGGACTACGACCGGGCCAGCGAAAACCCATTTCAGTTGGCAAGGTAGTCAGTCGGGCTGTTTGTCGCGATCCAGCGGGCAACTGCTGCAGTAACCGATACCGGGCAAGCGGTAGCGGATGCAGCAGATGCGCCGCAGGCGCTGCGGCTCGTCCGTGCCTATATCGCGGTAATGCACTGGGGCGAACAGCGGGTTACGCCGGCCATCGGGGCGTAGGCGACTGTTCAGCACCGCTCTGGCCGGTGCGGTGCAGTCGGCACTTGCCAGCGGATGCAGTTCGAGGCGGCTGGTGACAAATTCGAAGGTATTGCCAGCGTTGCTCCAGAACAGCCGGGGCGATGCTCGGGAAACCTCTGCGAACACTTCGATGGCCGGCTCCAGGTGCGCCTCGATCAGCGTGCGCAAACGCTCGAAAGGCGGGCAGGGCAACAGGGCGCTGCCGTCGTTGGGAAGGCGCAAGCCCAGCGGACGATCCTGCGTTGAAAGCACCACGCCGATATCGTCGAGGGCGATGGGCAGGCTGCGCTGCAACAGCAGATTGGCGGCCAGGGTCGAGGCCATAAAGCTGCTGAAGTACCACTTGGACCAGATTGATGTAAGCGCCAGCAGATCGCCGGTGGCATGCCGCTCGGCGAGGGTGCCGATGAACTCGGCGAAATAGCTTGGCTTGAACAGCAGGCTACCCGCCAGCGCAGGCGCTTGTGGGTCAGCGAGCTGCAACTTCTCGGCATGCTCGGCGAGGGGGCCACAGAACAGTGGCGCGAGACTCGCAATCATTGTGCCCACCGAGCTGCCCGTGCGACTGCTGCTACGGTTGTATGGCTCTGACAGCAGGCCAGCGACGATAGCGCCTGTGCGATGTGCAGCTGTGTTTGGCTCATCTGTTGCTCACGTTATTTTGAGACTAGTTATCAATAACTGTGGGCGGATTATAGGCAGACCAACCTGTGGTCGGCTAACCGGTTACCGATTTCGCAGCAAGGGGAGCACTTTCTTTAAATCGCTAATGATAATTGTTATTAATTGTATTAGCCTGTGCTTACCTCGCCAGTTAACGTCGGTGGTGCTGGTAAGGACGCTCACATTAACCATCAGTAGAGGAGTGGAAAATGAGTTGGGACAGCCCTGATACGTGCTTTCTGGTCGTACGTAATCACGAAGAGCAGTATTCCATTTGGCCTGATTACAAGGCGCTTCCGGCAGGCTGGAGCAGCATAGGAAAACAGGGCAGCAAGGAAGAGTGCCTGGCCTATATCGAGTCGGTCTGGACCGACATGCGTCCGCTCAGTCTGCGCCAGGCGATGCAGGCTCAGGAGCGCTGATGCAGACCGTTGCCAGCACTTGGTTTTCGGTTTTGCCGCGAGGGAGTGCGCAGGCCGAGCAGCGCTTGTATTGCTTTCCTTACGCGGGGGCTGGGCATACGGTCTTTCACCCCTGGAGGGCGCTGCTGTCTGCCAACATTGAGTTGGCGCTGATCAAGTTGCCAGGACGTGGGGCACGCTTCGGCGAACCCCCTGCGCACTCAATTGTCGAGTTAGCCGAGTGCCTGGCTACCGACATCGCAAAGGCCAGCGCAGAGGCCGAAAGGTTCGCGCTGTTTGGGCACAGCATGGGCGCGTTATTGGCGTTTGAAACAGCGCGACGTTTACAGCAGATGGGATTGTCGCCCACTCGCTTGCTGGTTTCCGGGCGTACAGCGCCCATGGCCCACGGCTGGCGGGAGCGGCTGGCGGAGCTGCCGGATGCGGCCTTTCTTGAGGTTATCCGCAGCATGAACGGTGTGCCCCAGGCGTTAATCGATAACGCCGAGTGGCTGGAGCTGTTCCTGCCGATCATCCGGGCTGATTTCGCCCTGTGTGAAAATTACCGTTACTCACCGCACCAGCGCCTGGACTGTCCCATCGAGGTATTGGCGGGGCGAGATGATGCCAGCGTACCGCTTTCACTGCTCGATGGTTGGGCCGAGGAGACCCGTGCGGGCTGCCATACCCAGCTGTTTGCGGGAGGTCATTTCTTTGTATTTGAACAGCAAGCCGAGTTGCTCGCGCTGTTCGAGCGAAGCCTGAGTATTACGCGCCAGGCCTGCGATTCTTGAACGTCTCTTCGGCTATCGGTAAGGGCTGGAGCTTAAACATCGGCAAGCTTTCTGTTATTGCCTAGGGAAAAACATCATGGAACCTATTCAGAGCCTGCATCCGTCCTGCGGCACTTTTACCCTTGAGAATTTTGTCCAGCAAGGGCCTCGCAAGCTAAACCCCAATCCCTACCTGGAGCGTCAGGCTGCCCGTGAGTCCAATGCGCGCTCCTACCCGCGGCGCATTCCTTTGGCATTGCAGCAAGCGCATGGGATCTATGTTCGTGATACCCAGGGGCAGCTGTTTATGGACTGTCTAGCTGGAGCCGGGACCCTCGCCCTTGGCCATAACCATCCGGTAGCCATTGCCGCCATGCGGCAGACGCTGGACGCCGGTTTGCCTCTGCATACCCTGGACTTGACGACACCGGTCAAGGATCGTTTTGTCGAAGAGCTATTCGCAGCGCTGCCCGAAGGCTTCGCCCGCCAGGCGCGGATCCAGTTTTGTGGGCCGACCGGTGCCGATGGGATAGAGGCGGCGCTCAAACTCGCGCGTACCGCTACCGGGCGCAAGCCCATCTTGTCCTTCTCCGGCGGTTATCACGGCATGACCCACGGCGCATTGAGCCTGATGGGAAATCTGGGGCCGAAGCTCGCGATGGGCGCGGCGATGTCAGAGGTGCAGTTTTTACCTTACCCCTATGATTATCGCTGCCCATTCGGGTTGGGGGGAGAGGCGGGTATAGATGCAGGCTTACACTATATCGAGCAGCTGCTGAGCGATCCGGAATCGGGTGTGCTGCCACCCGCTGCTGTGGTGTTGGAGGTGGTACAGGGTGAGGGGGGCGTAATTCCCGCCCCTGTGCGCTGGTTGCAGGGCCTGCGCCAGCTGACCCGTAAACACGGCGTAACGCTGATCATCGATGAGGTGCAGACCGGTCTGGGCCGTACCGGCAGCCTGTTTGCTTTCGAGCAGGCGAATATCGAGCCCGATATTCTGGTGTTGTCCAAGGCTCTCGGCGGTGGCTTGCCGCTCTCCGTGCTGATTTACCGTGAGGAGCTGGATACTTGGAAGCCCGGTGCCCACGCTGGCACCTTTCGTGGCAATCAGATGGCGATGGCCGCGGGTGCAGCAACACTGCGCCACATTCTGAGCGAAAACCTGCCTGCTCACGCCGCCCTTATGGGGGATCGCCTGATGACTCAATTGCGTCAGCTGCAGCGCGACTACCCTTGCCTGGGCGATGTACGTGGTCGTGGCCTGATGGTCGGCGTGGAGGTCGTCGGTGCTGCCAATGGCAGTCGAGTACCACCAGCCGATGCGGCGCTGGCTAAAGCCATCCAGCAGCAGTGCCTGAAGCTGGGCATTATTTTGGAACTGGGTGGACGCCATGGCGCTGTAGTGCGCTTCCTGCCACCGTTATTGATCCTGCCCGCAGAGATCGATGTACTGGTCGAGCGCTTTCAGCAGGCCTTGGACCATGCGTTGGCGGGAACGAGGGGGCAGGGTTTGCATATTGTCTAGAGCCTATTGACGTTGTGTTTGTGGCCGGCCGGAGTCCGTTTTAGCCCAAGGCAAGGCACGAGATGCGAAGTTTACCGGGCTAAATGAGCCATCGAGAAACGCTGCATCAAGCAAAAGACAGGCTTCGCTCTGGGGCTTGCGCCTAGTCTGGCGATGAAACGTCAACTGTTGGGGCATGCTGGCGCTGGCGTGCCCCCAGCACCAGGGCGATGCCGCCGAGCACGGCCGCGCCGCCCAGTACCAGGCGCAGGCTGAGCGCCTCGCCAAGCAGCAGCGTGCCGGCCAACGCAGTGATCACTGGCACGCTCAGCTGCACGGTGGATGCCTGCAGTGCTTTCAGGCCAGGCAGCGCGGTGTACCAGATGGCGTAGCCGATGCCCGAGGCCACGGCGCCCGAGAGCAGGGCGTAGAGCGCGCCGGCCGGGTCCACACGGGCCTCGCTCAAGCACAGCAGGCTGAGCAGCGCAGCCAGGGGCACGCAGCGTAGAAAGTTGCCGGCGGTACTGGCCAGCGGGTCGGCCACTTGCTTGCCCAGCAGGGAGTAGACCGCGAAGCTCGCGCCCGCCAGGATCATCAGCACCGCGCTGTCCAGCGACGGTGCCGTGGCGCCTGGCAGCAGCAGGCCAAGGATGCCGGCAAATGCCGCCGCCAGGCCCAGCCAGGCAAGCGCTGCCAGGCGCTCGCCGCGGTACAGGCCCCAGCTGAGCATGCTCAGTTGCACGGCGCCGAACAGCAGCAGTGCCCCGGTGCCTGCATCGAGCTTGATATAGGCAAAGGAAAACGCGGCGGCATAGCTGAACAAGGCCAGTGCGGCCGGCCAACTGCCGGCGGCTGGACGCTTGGCCTGGTGCAGACGCACCAGTAACCAGAGCATCAGCGCACCACTGAGCAGGCGCAGGCTGGTGAAGGTAGCGGCGTCGATGTCGGTGGCTTTGAGCGCCAGGCGGCACAGTATTGAGTTGCCGGCGAAGGCGAGCATGGCCAGGCAGGTGAAGAGCAGGGTGCGGGTGGTCATCGGCCATCCTTGTGCGCAGGTCTGGCGGTGGAGTTCGCGCCAGTTAACCACGGTAGAGGAGCTCAGGAAATTGGTCGATGGTGGCAGAAAGCGGGGTGAACGGAGGGTGCAGCACCCCGGCCGAGGATGCAACAGGGCCGGGGGTTTAGCGTTTTAGAAGTGTGCCTTGACCAGCAGGCTGGCGGTGTTCTGGTCGGTTGGGCCAACGAAGGCGCTGACAGGGCCGTCGTCCTTGATGCCGTACTTGTTCTTCCAATAGTCGTATTCGATACCGACGTACAGCTGCTTTTCACCCCACTTCAGTGCTTTACCCAGGTCGTATTTGATCTGTGGGTTGAAGTGCAGGTTGGCCTGGTATTCGCCACGGCTGTTCTCGTCGTTATCGACGACCCAGTCCATGAAACCATCGATAACGATGTCGGACTCGCCCACCGGAATGGTGTAGCTCCATACCGGGGTGATCTGCCAGACGTTGTCGCCTGGGCGGCTGCCGTCGGTGGTGCGCAGGTAGGTGTTGAGCTGGAAGTAGTCGAAGCCAGGGATGGCCAGGTCGAAGCCCGGACCGATCAGGTAGGCCTCGGTGTCTTTTTCGCCAAACTCGTAGGTCATGGCCAGCAGCACGTCGGTCACCGGGCCGAACGCCAGCTTGGTGTCGAAGATCTTGCCCAGGCTCAGGCGCGGGGACAGCTCACCGTAGTAGGTGTGGCCGTCGCCGTTGCCATTTTTGGCATCGGTGTTGAACTTGATGGTGTCGACGAAGAAGAACAGGTCGCCGACGCTCCAGCCGCTGGCGTGCTCGAAGGTGATGGTCTGCTGGATTTCCGGATCGATCTTGAAGTCATGCCCGTAGAGGTAGGTCAGGCTGTTGTTTTGCCATTGCATCAGGTCAGCGGCTACAGCCTGGCCGCCTGCCAGGAGCCCGCCAGTCATGATCAGGGAAGAGAGGGTACGGTTCATTCGGATGAGTGCTCCTAGGTTCGCAGATTATTAGTTTTAAATCTGTCTATTCGGCCAGACCATTTGGTCCAGAGCAAGAACGAAGCCAAGTCTTCTGTGGGCACCTGGCAAGCATCCTTAAGCGTGGTATTGCGGGGTTTATGGGGTTGCAGGCGCAAACAGGGCGCAGCCGTCTTGAAGGCATGCACTCAAATCTGACCGAGAAGACAGTTTTGGCTTTATGTTGGTGCGTTGGCGCGCGCCCGGCAAAGGTGCCGGGAGGGGCGGAGCCAGGGGGCGGCGATGTTAGGGTCTGTTCCCGTTTCGTCGCAAGCCGCGTTGCCGCGAAAAATCTCGCCAGGCTAGGCGGAGGACGCAGGGAATGGTTGTTCCCTTGCCAAGTCCTCCAACAACGCATGGCGAGATTTTTCGCGCAACCCGAAGGGCCGGGCCCGTTTTAGCGCGATGCGGCGTTTCTCGATGGCTCATTTAGCCCACTAAACTTCGCATCTCGTGCCTTGCCTCGCGCTAAAACAGGCTCCGGCGCGGCCGCGAACGAAACGGGAACAGACCCTGCAGCCGAGGTGGCGGGGAATCTGAACCCTAACGCGTGGCGAGACCGGCGAGTGCCGGTCTGCAGCCAGGGTGAAACGTGGTGGGGGTTAGCCGAGGCCGGTGCTGCTGCCGTTAAGATCCGAAACGCTGGCTGGCGCAGGGCGGGCGGCGCCAGGCTTGGCGCTTTCCAGCAGCCCAGCGAGCTTGTCCTTGGCGGCTTGCAGCTCATCCTTGAGGTAGTGCATTTCGGCCTGTGGGTCGTTGAGCAGGCTCTTCACGCTGCAGTGGCCACTCAGGCCACGGGCGAGCATGGCGCCGCCGATAGTGGTCTTGCACAGGCCGAACAGGCCACCACGCGCCAGGCCGACACCCATCAGGGCAAGGCCGAGGCCGACGGACAGCGTGCGTTCCCAGCCCTGTACGTTATGGGCGTTGAAGGGCGCGTCCGGGTCGATACGGGGAGGTGTCTCGATCATGGTGAGCTCCTGGTTATGAGTAGATTAGACAGTCGAACCCGGCACGGCCGAGGTCGGCATGGGCGGGCTGACGACGGGCTGGATCGGTGTGGTGTCGCAGCACTGTGCGGCCTGGGCCGGGGTCTGCCGGGTAGGGTTGGCCAGGCGTTGCTGCAGAACGCGCTTGGCCCCGCAGTGGCCGGTGAAGCCGCGCATCAGGCCCATACCGCCGAGGCCAATCTTCAACAGACCACTCAGGCCACCATGGCTCAGGCCCTTGGCGATCAGCAGCAGGCCACCGCCAATCGACGCCGCGCGTTCGATGCCGTGCACGTTGTGGGAGGGTGAAACGGTTTTGTGAGCTTTGGGGTCGAGAGCCAGCATGGTCGTTCTCCATTGATGCAGGGTGTATGTAACCGACTGGTGCCGGTTGCGGGCTGTTCAATGGATTCGATGAACGGCAACGGGCTGCTTTTAACCTGAATTTTTACCCCGGCTGGTCAGTCCATCGCCTACACGCTTATAGATAGGATGGAGACTTGTATGGCTACTGACTTGACTCGCGATACCCCTCGTGAAATTGACGACCTGGAAGACCGCATGGGGGCGGTTCATCCCCTGGACTTCGACGAGCGCGCTGATGAAGAACACGGGCGTGCGGGCGCAGCGGCGAATGTAGCGCCCGAGGAGGCGCAGCGCGTGCGCGAGGCCGGGCTTAGCGGCGGCGAAACCCTGGGTGAAGGCGTGCATGAGGACGGTGTGTCGCTGGATGACCTGAGCCCGGAAACCCTGCTCGATGAGAGCGGCGCGCGAGGCCCGGACGAGCCCGGTGGTGATGGGCCGGCCGATCAGCAATTGCGTGAAGTCGGTGAGGCCGAGATCGGTGCTGGCCAGGGGTTGGATGAAGCTGAAGCGGCGCGCGTACGGCCCCTGGATGGCAAGTTCTGGGATGGACAGCGCTAGCCACCTGACCGGCGTGGCTACTGCCACGCCGGGGCTCGGCGCCTTAGAAGTCCTGCACGGTTGGGCGCAGGACGATTTCGTTGATGTCCACGTCTGCCGGCTGGTCAATGGCATAGGCAATCGCGCGCGCTACGCTGTCGGCCGGGATTGCCTGCTTGTAGAACTCGACCACGAAATCGCGGCTCTGGGCGTGGCCGCTGCCGTATTTCAGCTCTGAATCAACCGCGCCCGGCTCGATGGTGGTGGTGCGAATGCTGCCGCCGACCTCATGACGCAGGCCTTCGGAAATCGCCCGCACGGCGAACTTGGTGCCGCTGTACACGGTGCCGCCTGGGCTGAAGACCTTGATCCCGGCCACCGAGGCGATGTTGATGAAGTGACCGCTGTTCTGCCGCTGGAACACTGGCAGGGCGGCGGCTACGCCATACAGCAGGCCCTTGATGTTGATGTCGATCATGCGGTCCCATTCCTCGACCTTGGTCTCGCTCATGGGCGCGATGGCCATCAGACCGGCGTTGTTGATCAGTACGTCGACCCGGCCGAAGCTGTCCAGCGCGCCCTGGATCAGCGCGTTGACCTGCGAGGCATCGGTCACGTCGGTGGCGTAAGCCACTGCCTGGCCGCCGGCTGCGGTCAGCTCGCTGACCAGGCTGTCGAGGCGCTCCTTGCGCCGCGCGCCCAGTACCACTTTGGCGCCCAGGCCGCTGAGGTGGCGTGCGGTGGCTTCGCCCAGGCCACTGCTGGCCCCGGTGATGACCACGACTTTACCGGCGATATTGTTGCTCATGCTTGAATCTCCAGAAGTGATGGGGCTGGATGCGCCCCGTGCAGCCAGTATGTCGAGTTGCTGGGCAGCAGAGAATGGAAGGGATAGGATTAGGCTATTCCCATTTTTGGAATTAAAGGCCACCTGTGTGTTGAACCGTATGGACATGCTGCGCATCTTTTGCGTCGCCGCGCAGGCCAGCAGCTTTCGCGAGGCGGCCAGCCGTCTGGGCATTTCGCCCCAGGGCGTGACCCGTGCAGTCAAGGCGCTGGAGCAGGAGCTGGGTGAGGTGCTGTTCCATCGCAGCACTCGGCAGATTCATATCACCGCCTTTGGCGAGCAACTGGCGCGCGACGCGGCGCGAACGCTGGAGCGCTTCGAGCAACTTTTTCGTCAGGCCGGCAGCAACGCCGACCATGGCTTGGCAGGACGGGTTGGCATTACCGCCCCCCATGCGGTGGGCCGGCTGTTCCTGCTGCGTTTCTTGCAGCCATTGCTGGCCGAGCACCCAGACCTGCAGGTGGAGTTGCGCCTGGATGATCAGGTTACCGACTCGGTGGATGCGCAGATCGATATCGGCCTGCGCGTGGGGCTGATCCGCGACCGCCGCTATATCGCTCGCGCCGTCGCGCCTGTGCCGCTGCATGTGGTCGCCAGCCCCACGCTGTTGCAGCGTGATGCCGCCCCGCAAACCCTGGATGAGCTGGCGCATTGGCCGCTGTCGGTATTGATCGACCGGCGCAGTGGGCGGCCCTGGCCATGGATGTTTCGTGATGGCGTGGTCTGGCAGCCGGAGCGCGCCGCCTTTACCTGCGACGACCCTGAGGCCGAGCGCGATGCCGTGCTGGCGGGGCTGGCGATTGGGCAGTTGCCGAGCTACCTGGCCCTGCCGGCCATTGAGCGCGGTGAGCTGGTCAGGCTGTTGCCCGAGCTGGCGCCGCCGCCCTGGGAGTTGTTTATCTACCGCCCGCAGCGCGGCCCGGTGGCGCCGCGGGTGCGCCTGGTCTACGACCATCTGATTGCCTGTTTCAGCGACCCAGCGCGGTTCCCGCAATGAGCGAGCCAGCCACTGACGCACCGCTGATCCTGTTTATGGGCGACCCCCATGGGGACTTCAGCGCCACCCTGGCCGCGGTGCATGCGCATCGCCCGGCGGCCATCGTACTCTTGGGTGATATCCAGGCACGGCGGCCGCTGGAGGTGGAGCTGGCGTCGATTCTCGATCTGACCGAGGTCTGGTTTATCCACGGCAACCACGACACCGACTCGGACCTGTACCACGACAATCTGTTTGGCTCGACCCTGGCTGGGCGCAACCTGCACGGGCGAGTCGTCGAGGTCGCCGGGGTGCGCATTGCCGGGGTGGGCGGGGTGTTTCGTGGTCAGGTGTGGATGCCCCCCGAACACTGGCGCTACCTCACGCCCAAGGCCTTCGCCAGCCACTGCGGCCAGGGCAATTTGTGGCGCGGTGGGTTACCGCGCAAACACCGCAGCACCCTGTTCCCCAGCGACCTGGCTGAGCTGTTTGGCAGCCGCGCCGATATTCTGGTGACCCACGAAGCACCCAGTTGCCACCCCCACGGTTTTGCCGTGCTCGACGAACTGGCCGCCAGCCTGGGCGTTTCGCGCAGCTTCCACGGGCATCATCACGACTGCCGCGATTACCGCTTGCACAGCCGCCGGCTTGGGTTCCGCGCCTATGGCGTGGGCTTGCGCGGGGTGATGGATGATCAGGGGCGGGTGCTGGTGGCGGGGGCGTTGGACTGAGCCTGAACCCCTACGAGGAAGTTCCTGAACAGGCGGTTATGCCTGTCACATCTTGTCCAACCTTCGGCTCCGCTAATGCATACGATTCTCCTTTGAAATTAATTCTTAAGGAGCCCCTATGCACGCCCCCTTCTCCTATCGCCCTGTTGTGGCTGCCACCCGGCTGGCCATCGTTTGCCTGATCACCAGTAGCGGCCTGGCCCAGGCCGATACGTTGGACCTGCAGGACATGGTGGTCACCGCTTCCGGCTACGAGCAGAGCCAGGAGGATGCGCCGGCTTCCATCACGGTCATCCAGGGCGATGAGCTGCGCAAGCGCTCGGTACAGAACCTTGGGGATGCCGTGCGCGACGTGCAGGGTGTGGTCGTCAATGGTGGCGCCAACGAGACAGATATCCAGATTCGCGGCATGCCCGGCGACTACACGCTGATCCTGGTCGACGGCAAACGCCAGAGCGCGCGTGATGCGCGGGTCAACGGCAACCGCGGTTACGAGCAGAGCTTTGTGCCGCCTGTTGCGGCCATCGAACGTATTGAGGTGGTGCGTGGGCCCATGTCTTCACTTTATGGCTCGGATGCCATCGGCGGGGTGATCAATATCATCACCCGCAAGGTTTCGCCGCAGTGGGGCGGCACGCTTTCCTACGATTACTCGGCCCGCCAGCACAGCGACCAGGGCAATGCCCGCAACACTCAGTTCTACCTCAATGGCCCGCTGATCAACGAGGTGCTGGGGTTGCAAGTGTGGGGTAACTACCTCGACCGTCAGGCCGATGAGGGTGCCGTGGAGAACGAAGGGTTCGCCAAGTCCGACAACAAGAGCCTGACCGCACGCCTGGCCCTAACCCCGACCGAGAACCACGACATCCTCCTAGAAGCTGGCGCCACGCGTCTGAAGAACGGCGACGGCCTGAGCCCCAACTGGTCCACCCGCGAGCAGAACAACGAGCGTGATCATTGGTCGCTGACCCATGAGGGGCGTTGGGGCTGGGCGGATTCGACCCTGTCTTTCGCCGAAGAAACCAGCAGCCGTGAGGGCAAGGCTACGCCGGCGCAGAGCGATGTTTTCGGGCGTAAGCCGCAAGTCCGCAACCGGGTGTTCGACGGCAAGCTGGTGATCCCCACCGCTGCACACATCACCACCACGGGCGTGCAGTGGAACGAGGGCACCCTGACCGACTGGAACCAGGCCAATCGCGACACCCCGCGTGAGCGCGAGAACGAGGAGTACTCGGTGGTGCAGAAGGCCCTGTTCGCGGAAAACGAGTGGTCGATCACCGATGATTTCGCCCTGACCACTGGCATGCGCCTGGACCACCACGAGCAGTACGGCAGCCATATCAATCCGCGCATTTACGGGGTCTGGCACCTGTCGCCGCAGTGGACTCTGAAGGGCGGTGTGGCGCGGGGATTCAAGGCGCCTGAACTGCGGGCGGTGATCGACGGCTATGCGGTCATTCGGCGCAATCGTTTCGTGATGTTCGGCAACCCCGACCTCAAGCCGGAGAGCAGCACCAACTACGAAATCTCGGCCATGTGGTCGAACCGTGATGACCTGTCAGCCGGCGCCACCCTGTTCTACAACGACTTTGAAGACAAGCTGTCGACCATCACCACCAGCGAACAGTGGGAAGGGCTGACCGTAATGGAGCGGGTCAACCTGGACAAGGCGGTGATCCGCGGGCTGGAGCTCAATGGCAGTTGGCAAGCGCTACCCAGCGTGGCACTCAAGGGCAACTACACCTACCTGGACTCGGAGCAGAAGAGCGGTGCCAACCAGGGTGCGCCCCTGGCTTTGACCCCGGAGCAGAAGGCCAGCCTGCGTGCCGACTGGGACCTCAGCAGCAAGACTCAAGCCTGGGCCGCGCTGAACTACTACGGCAAGGAATACCAGGCGACTCTAGACGCCGATACGGCACCAGCCTATACCACGGCCGACATCGGTGGGTCCTACGCGCTGACCGATGCCCTGACGCTCAATGCGGCGGTCTACAACCTGACCAACAAGCGCCTGGACGATGAAACCTACGGCACCGTCAACTATGGTCGTACCTTCTGGCTCGGCGCCTCGCTGGACTTCTGAGCCGAAGCTGCCTGGGTGCAATCAGGCCGTATCGGCGGGTAACCGCACCACTGCGCACAGCCCGGCAGGTGGACGGTTCTCCAGGGTGAGTGTCCCGCCATGGGCCTGGATGCAGGCCCTGGCGATACTCAGGCCCAGGCCCACACCAAGGCCGTCGCGGGCCTGCAGTTGCACGAACGGCTCGAACACCTGGCCAAGGGCGGCGGGGTCGATACCTGGGCCGTGATCGAGGATTTCCAGGTGCAGGTCGCGCCCCTTGCGGGTGAGGCTGAGCCTGGCATCGCCGGCATAACGCAAGGCGTTGTCGATCAGGTTGGTGAGTGCCCGCTTGAGTGCCAGCGGACGCCCGCGGCAAAAGAGCGTCTCGCCGTTTACCCAGGTCACAGGCTTACCCAGCGTCTGATAACGGCACACCAGGTCGTCGAGCAATGCGTTCAGTGATACCCGTGAGGTCGCTTCCTGTATGGATTCGTCGCGGATGAAGTGCAGTGTTTCGGCGACCATCTGGCGCAGCTCGTCGAGGCTTTCAAGCAGGTCCTCGCGCAGGGCGTCGTCGGCTACCAGCTCAAGTTGCAGGCGCAGTTCGGTCAGCGGTGTATTGAGGTCATGGCTGAGTGAGGCGAGCATCTGGGTACGCCCCTCGACATGCCGGGCCAGGCGCTCCTGCATGAGGTTGAAGGCGGTGGTCAGCTCCTGGGCCTCGCGCGGGCCGGACTGCGGCAACCTGGCCAACCAGTCGCCACGGCTGATCTGCTCGGTCGCGCTCGCCAGGGTCCTGAACAGGCGTACGACGCGCAGCGCGAAGAACAGCAGGATCAGCACAATCGGCAGTGTGCTGACCGGCAGGGCGTAGGCCAGCAAGCGTCTCCATTCGTAAGCCCCGCTGGGGTGTTGCCGCGCGTTGAGGTATTGCCCCGATGGCAGCTCAAGTGTGCTGCGCAGACGCAGCGGTGCCCAGCCCGCGCGGCTCAGCACGTCCTCACGGGCCGGGCCGCCGTGCTCGCGTTCCAGTTGCAGGCTGATGCTGCTCAGCGGGCGATTCAGGCGCGCCGCCAGTTCGGTGGCCAGGCGCTGTTCTTCGGGGTGCATCGCGAAGGGCTCAACCTCGGCCTTGGCCCCGACCCAGAAGCGCGACTGCTCGCTGCCCATCACCCCCAGTAACCGCTGAGCCTCGACCTCCGTCAGGCCTTCGACCGCCAGGTAGGCGGTGCTCAGCTGCTCCAGCACCCGCTCGCGCGACAGCGGGTGGATCAGGGCGCCGTTGCGCTGCAGCAACAGGATGCTGAGGGCGTGAGCCATCAGCAGTGCCAGAACCAGCAGCAGAATCAGTTGGTGGGCGAGGCGCTGTGGCCACAAGCGTTGGCATAGCTTCATGGTTGGCGTTGCGTCACATCAGCCACCAGCATGTAGCCACCGCCCCAGACCGTACGTAGCAGGTCATCCTGCCCGGCAATCTCTGCCAGGGTGCGACGCAGGCGGCTGACCTGGCGGTCGATGGTGCGGTCGTACACCTCGCTGCCTGGCTGGGCGGTGAGCTCAATCAGCCGCCCGCGGTCGAGGAGCTGCTGCGGGCATTCGAGAAATACCTGCAGCAGACGCCCTTGCGCCGTGCTCAGCCGAGTGCTGTTGCCGCTGCTGTCGGTCAGGTCGCCTGCGGGGTGAACAAAGGCCAGATCGGCGAAGTGGTAGTGGCGCGTCGCTGCCTGCTCGGCCGGTGTCTTTCGAGGGGTGGCAGTGTGTGGGGCGCTGCGCCGCAAAACGCTGTTGATCCGCGCCACCAGCTCACCCGGCTCGAACGGTTTGGCCAGGTAATCATCCGCGCCCAGGTCGAGACCGCGGATGCGGTCGGCGGGGGTGTCGCGCGCGGTCAGTAAAATCACCGGAGTCCGGCTCGACTGGTAGAGGCGGGCGCAGAGGTCGAAGCCGTCACCGTCTGGCAGCATGACATCGAGCACGATCAGGTCGAAGGGCTGGCTGCTCAGCAATTGCCACATGCTTTCGGCGCTGTCAGCGGTGCGTACATCGAATGCCTGCTTGCGCAGGTAGGCGGCCAATGGCTCACGAATCTTGCGGTGATCGTCCACCACCAGCACGCGTGACAGAGGTAACAGGGCGGTCGGTGTGGTCATGAGCGAACGATGCAGTCAGGTCGGGATGGCAATGCGGTAGATTATCATTTGCGCAGGCTTGCGGGGGGCAATAAGGGGTGGGCGGCAAGCTGTCAGTCAGAGGCCATATGCCGACGATCTTGCCGCTCTCACGCCAAAAATAGGGTCTGTTGAAACCAGACCTATTGTCCGGCGAGCGCCGTTGCGGGAGGGGCACGTCCCTCAGGTGCCCCTCACGTGCTCAACTCGTCGGCTCAGACCTTGAGCTGAGCGCTGAGTTGATGCAGCAATATATCCGTTCTGTTGGCCAGCTCAGCGGTGAGTGTCTGATCGCTAATGGCTGCTTCCAGGCTGAAACACTGCTCGGCAATTTCGTTAGCGCCCACGGCCGCGTAAGCGCCGCTCATGCGGTGCAGGTACTGAATCAGCCTGCTGGCGTCTGCGCTGGCAAGTGCGTCGCGGGCAGTGGCGATGTCAGTTGCCATCGTGCTGACGAACAGCGCCTGCATCTGTGCTGAGAAGCCGCTCAGCGTCAGCGCCCCATCAGGTGGGGCAGTAACGGGTTGCGGCGCCGCCTGGCAGTCCGGGCACACCTTCAGCAAGGTGGCGTGCAGGCTGTCCAGGGTCAGGGGCTTGACGATCCAGGCGTTCATGCCCATCGACAGGCAGCGCTGGCCCTCCTCACGCAGGGCATTGGCGGTGACGCCGATAATCGGCAGCGTCGCGCCTCGTTCGCGCAGTTGTCTGGCCAGTTCATAGCCGTTGACCACGGGCATATTGACGTCGGTGATGATCAGGTCGAACGCATCAGGCTGCCAGCGCTGCAGCGCCTGGGCGCCGTCGCAGACGGTCTCCACGCGGGCGCCCAGAGCGCTCAGTTGCTCCTGCAGAATGGCCCGGTTTATCGGGTTGTCTTCGGCGACCAGGATGCGCAGGTGGATGGGTTGTGCGGGGTTGGTTGCCGTGCCTGCGCTGTCCTGTGCCTCTGGCATGATTTTCATTGCCAGTTCGAGGGAAAACTTGCTGCCCAGGCCCGGCTCGCTGACCACCCGTAAACGGCCGCCCATCAATTCGCTCAGGCTTGCGCAGATGGACAGGCCCAGGCCGGCCCCGGTTCGCTGCGAGCTGCCCGGTACCTGATAGAAGGGTTTGAATAACCAGGCCTGTTGCGCGCGGGAGATGCCGATGCCGGTGTCTACCACCTGCCAGCATAGGGTGGCGTGCTCATCCTGCTGTTCGATGACGCTCAGGCGCAGGCTGATGCGCCCCACCTCGGTGAACTTCAGCGCGTTGTTGAGCAGGTTGGCAATGATCTGCTGCAAGCGCATCGGGTCGCCCAGCAGGCGCGCTGGCAGGTGCTCGTCGATCTCGATGTCCAGTTGCAAACCCTTGGCGCTGGCATGGGCGCGGATCGCCGCCAGGCAGGTCGTGGCCAGTTCCCGCGGGCTGAACGGCACGGGTTCCAGGGCGATTTGGCCGGCTTCGATCTTGGACACATCGAGCACGTCCCTGATCAAGCCCGACAGGCTGGCGGACGAGCTCTGGATGGTTTGCAAATACGCCCGCTGGCGTGGGTTGAGGTCGGTCAGGCCGAGCAGTTCGAGGTTGCCAAGCACGCCATACAGCGGGGTGCGCAGTTCATGGCTCATGGTGGCCAAAAACAGCGTCTTCGCTTCACTGGCGTGGTCGGCATTCTTTTTCGCTTCGGCCAGGGCGGTGTTGTCGGCGTGGTGCTGAGTGATGTCGATAAAGGCGCACAGCAGCACGTCATCGCCGCGGTAGCGCGAGCGCACAAAGAACGCCTGCAGGTAGCGTTCGCCCACTTTCATGCACAGCTCGGCGGACTCGGGCTGGTTTTCGATCAGGTCCAATAGCTGCGTGGTGCCGCCCCATTGCTGGGCGCTCTGATTCTTCAGAAATACGTGACGGTCGTTGCGCCTGATCAAGGACAACCCGGTGGGCGAGGCATCGATGACATCACGAATGAACGTCTGACTTTCCACCAGGCTTTGATGGGCGTGCTGCGCGGGTAATACGACGCGCGAGCGGTACCAGCGGTTCGCCAGCCAGGTGCAGGCGAAGAAGCCCAGCAGAGTGAGTGCCAGCGCCACTATTGGCCATTTGGCGACGCGCAGAAAGGTTGCATAGTGGATGACGTAGATGCCGGTCCACGCAGGCCCCTGGTGGGTGGTGACTCTGACGTTGATGCCGTCACGCCCTAAATTGAGCCCTTCGGGTAGCTGCTCTTTGCCGTCTGCCCTACCCAGCAGCACCTTGCCGCCAGGGGAAATGAGCGTGAAGCTGTCGTAGATCGAACGCTCCAGAATCCGCTGCACATCTTCGATCTGATCCATATCCAGGCGTGAGGTCAGAATGCCCTGCACGCTCTCGCTCGGCGAGGGCAGGGTGGTGCCCGCCAGATTGATACCGATGGAGGCGATAAGTCTGTCGCTGCCTGCCGGGCTGATTTTCTCCCAGAGCACCTGCGGCTCGCTCAGTGCCGCTTGTTGTGCCACCAGCCGTTGGTAGATGCCATCGCTGAGCGGCAGGTAGTTCTCGGGCGCCAGGGGCCTGGCCATTGCAGGGTAGCCGGCGGCTGGCAGCGCGATGGAGAACTGGTTTTCGGGGGAGAACAGCAGCACCTGAGGCGCCGTGTACTCCGCGTTGGCCCAGTAGGTGCCGTAGTAGTCGGCCAGGCGCACCGCCAGGGCGATGGGCGCACGCATATCTGCCAGGCTGTAGCGCTTGTTGAACGCCAGGGTGAAGGGAAGCGAGACGACAAACTGCTGACCCTGGTACACCGCGCGTTCGGCGTCGCCCGCTTGTGCGTCGAGCTTCACCGCCAGCGGTATATCTGACTCGGGCGGCAAGGCCTCGCGATAGCGCAAGGCGATATTGCGCAGGAAGGTTTCGTGCTCGTGTACATCCGCCATCAAACGGGCGAAGTGGTAATTGACCTTGTTGTTTTCCTCTTCCAGCAGGCGGGCCATGCCCCACGTCATGAGCGCCGTACAGGCCAGCGAAAAGGCGCTGAGCAGTAACAGGCCGCGATTCTGCCGGACTGAGCTGAGGGCCAATTCGCCTATCGGGCGGGTATCGTGCTTCATTAAAAATCCTACTGTTACCTGGCCGTTGTGGTCAGTAAGCGGCGCGTTTAATGACGCCGGCGATGGAGTGCCAAATGCCGCCCACAGGCATTGCGAAACTGATTGTTCCGGTGTCGCCCAGCATTAGGCGTGCGGTGGCCCGGATCGTTAATTGAACAGTTTGGTCTCGATGCAGTAGGTCAGCAGCGCAATGTCGCTGTCGACCCCCAGTTTGCGCATGGCGGCAATTTTCTGTGTGCTCACGGTTTTCTTGCTGCGGCTGAGCTGCCGGGCGATGTCGGTGACACTCATGCCGGCCACGAGCAGGCGCACGACTTCCAGCTCGCGTGGCGAGAGGCTGGCAAACAGTGTGTCGGCCTGAGGTGGATTGTCTGCCTCGGGCGCTGGCGATGTCGGCGGCTGATAGCTGCGCCTTTTGCTCAGGGTGCTCAAGGCCTGGCCGATCTCTTCCTGCATGTGGTTTTTCTGAATGACGCCAACGCCCAACGCTTCCAGCCGGGACGCGATAAGGCTGTTGGAAAGCATGGTCAGCACCAGGATCTGCATCGCCGGGAAGTGCCTGATGATGTACTCAATCATCTTCAGGCCATCGCCATAGACCTCGTCGCCGGGCATATTGAAATCCGTGATGACGATTTCCGGCTGGTGCTGGTGCAGGAGCTCTATTAACTGGCTCGAGCTGACCGCCTCGCCGACCAGGGTAAAGCGGGCGTCGCGCTGAATCATGTGGCTCATGCCCAGCAGCACGATGGGGTGGTCATCGGCAATCACGACTTTTAGTGCGGGCATTGTCTGGTTTCCTCGGGGCTATTGCCGTTTCGTCGCACGCCGTCGCCCGCAACGATAGATCCCTTGTGTGTGCCGGTTTTTCCCCGGCGCCGCGAGCAGCTCGCCGCCGCGCTCGCTCATCTTACAGACTGCGCCGCCTGGGCCGTTGGCCATAAATGTAAGCGCGCCATTCAGTGATTATCCGGCCGCGCGCTGCTCGTTGAACTAGCCCTGTGGGTGCCTTGCTGGGTGGGGCGAGCGGGGCGCATTGAGGAGGCTCAGGCGGTAGCCTTCAGCCATCCCGTGTCTGCCCGGTAGCAACCCAACATGGCTGCTTGGGCGTTTGCCGCCGAGCCTTGATGCATCAAGGCATTCGCCTGAATGCCTGCACGCTGGTGCCCAAGCGTCATGGGCGGGCCAGCCAAACCCTGCGGCTCGCTTGCGCGGTTGCAGGCTGCACATGGCACACGCCAAGAGTCCTTGCGCCCCGGGTCAGTCAAGCGCTCAAGACCTTGGGTATGGCGGGGCCGTCATCACGCAATAACGCACTGAAGGTCTCCACCGAGACCCCCTTGGCAATCAGAAAGCCCTGCGCCTGATCGCACTGGAGGTTACGCAGCAAAGCCAGCTCACTGGCTGTCTCCACGCCCTCTGCCACCGTAGTCAGGCCAAGCTTCTTGCCGAGTTTGACGATACTTTCCAGTGCCGAGGCCTGGCTTTCATTGTCGACACAGCCATGTACCAGCGAGCGATCGATCTTGAGTTCGCTGAACGGCGTCGACAGCATGGTGAAATAAGAGCTGAAACCCTGACCAAAATCGTCCTGCGCCAGGCCGAAACCCATCATGCGCAGGCGGCAGGCACCTGCGTAGTAGTTGCTCAATGCGTGTGTGGTTGACGTCTCCATCAGCTCGAATGTGATGTCCTGCGTGCGTGCGTCACGGTTGATGACCGCGCTTTTGAGGCGGTCTGGCAAATCCTGCTGATCGAGCAAGTGGGTGGGCAAGTTGATCGAGATCGGCACCTCGTAGCCGTCTCGCCGCCAGCGCGCCTGAGCGCTCAGGGCCTGGTTGAGCATCAGCAGCATCAGCTCGCTGTCCAGGCGCAGGCGTTCGATATCCGCGAGAAAGTCTTTGGGCAGCAGCACCCCCAGGCTGGGGTGTAGCCAGCGTACCAGCGCCTCTGCGGCGACAATACGGCCATCGCGCAGGGATTTCTTGGGCTGAAACCAGGCTTGGATATCGCCCTTTTTCATGGCGTCTAGCAGGGTTTCCCGGCTGTAGCTGGGCGGGCCTGCGCAGATAACCTTTGCCTGATGGATGAAGGTGTCGAGGAATTCCCGCAAACGCAGCACCTCAATGGCCTGCACCGGTTTGGAGATCAGGCCGGCGACGTTCAGCCCCAGGTTTTTAGCCAGCTGGCCGACGCCTACCAGCATGCGACGAGAGGCCACGCTCATGACCGCGAGGGCCGGCGGGTTGTCCATGGCGCCGACTTTCTGGATCAGTTGCACGCCGTCCATGCAGGGCATCATCAAGTCGCTGAGCAGCAAGTCATAGTGGTTACGCGCCAGGCACTGCAAGGCGCTTTCCCCATCCCAGACGGACTCGACACGAAAGCAGCCAGCGTCCTTGAAGATGTTCAACAAGTACTCATGTTGAAATGGATGGTCCTCAACGATGAGTACGCGGTAGGGGTTCAAGGTGTCCTCCTGGCCTGGGTATGCAGGCATTGGTAAAGCGCGCGAAGCGTGAAAGGTTTAGTCAGGCAGTGGTCCATGCCGGCTGCCAGGCAGCGCTCGCCCTCGCCCTGCAAGGCATTGGCGGTTGCACCGATAATCGGGATTGAACAGCCGTGTTGGCGCAAGGCCTGGGTCAGCTCGTAACCATTCAGGTTCGGCATGTTTATATCGGTCAGGATCAGGTCGAAGGGTTCGGCCTGCCACAGCGCCAGTGCTTCAACACCGTCGCTGGCAACCACCACGCTGCAACCCAGCTCCTTGAGCTGATCGCGCAGGATCAGTTGGCTGATGACGTTGTCTTCAGCCAGCAGCACGCGTAAGTCCAAGCGCAGCGCGGCGGCCTCTGCGTCAGCCGCCAGCTCGTCGTGCTGCGGGTTTTGCGCCAGACGCACGGCGTGATTCAACGCCTGCAGGTCATTCAGGTTGACCTGCCAGCAGCGCTGCGACGCCAGGCCCGTTGCCTGGGCAACAGCGCAGGCGATCACGCGGGGGCCTGACCAGTCGCTTACCGAGGGGGGCTCGACCATGCCTGGTTGCAGCTCGACCAGTACGGCGCTGGCAGCAGGGGCGGCGTTTTTCGGCACGCCGACAGTCGCCTTGGCGCCCCAGCGCCGCAGCCAGCCGGCGATGCTCTCTGACAGTTCCTGCACGGGGGACACGACATACAGGCTCTCGCCGAGTAGCGGGCGTGCCCAGGGGGCGGATGGGTCCTCGTTAACCTGCTCCAGCGGTAGGCATAAGGTTACGCTGGTGCCCAAGCCAGGTTCACTGACGACCTGCAGCTGGCCGTTCATCAGGTGCATCAGCCGCTGACAGATCGCCAGACCCAGGCCCGTGCCCGCGACGATATGGGGCGCGCAGCGGGCTTGAAAGAACGGGTCGAACAAGTGATGTTGATCCTCGGGGGCGATGCCCTTGCCGGTGTCGACCACCTGCCATTGCAGCATCGCGCGCTCGTCTTCGCGACTTTCAAGGCGGGCGTGTAGCACGATGCGCCCGTGCTCGGTGAACTTCACTGCGTTGCTGAGCAGGTTGCTGAGGATCTGCCGAATCCGTGGGAGGTCGCCTTTGACCTGATAGGGCAGTTGCGGATCGATGCAGGCGAAGACGTGCAGGCCTTTGCTCTGCGCTGCGTCGGCATAATCGTGAATCACCTCCTGCACCAACTGAATCGGCGAGAAGATGATGAGCTCAAGGGACAGCTGCCCGGCCTCGATCTTCGAGACGTCGAGGACATCGCTGATGATGTGCAGCAGATTCTTCGACGAGCCCTCGAGTGCCGTCAGGTAGCCCTTCTGTTGCGCGCTCAGGGCCGTGCGCCCCAGTAGCTCCAGCGTACCCAGCACGCCGTACAAAGGGGTGCGGATCTCATGGCTCACATTCGCCAGAAACAGCGTCTTGGCCTCGCTGGCCTCATCGGCCGCCCTGCGTGCCTGCTCCAGTGCCCGCTCCACATGCCGGCGGGCGCTGATGTCGCTGAAGGCGCAGATCAGCACGTCTTCGCCATGGTAGCGAGTGGGGGTGAAACTCAAGTAAAGCTGGCGGCCATCGTCCGTCTCGAACTCATCGCTGTTACCTGTATCGGTACCGTCGAACGCGCGCCCGATCCAGGTGCAACAGCGCTGCTTACGGCTCTGCCCGTTGCCCAGCCAGCGCTGTGACAGCGCGTTCTCCAAGACCACCTCAGCGTCGCTGCGGCGCAGTACGCACAGGGCAACCGGGGCGGTTTCGATCACCGCACTGTTGAACGCCTCGCTCTCAATCAGCGCGTTGAGTCGGTTGGCTGCCGGGACGATCAGACCGTGGTCAATGCGCCGTACCAGGTAGTCCATCAGCGCAGTGGCCAGCGCGCACAGCGCCAGGCAGAAAAACAACGATGAGCTGAGTGCTGGCAGCAGCGTGCGCAGCTCAAGGCTGTAGGCCATCTGCCATTGGGAATACTCCAGGCGTTTGCGAATCACCAGGCGGTCCGGCAGCCAGTGTTCGCCTTCCCAACCAAAATAGCTGCCGGCGCTTAAGCGCATGCGTGCGGGCGTTTGCCGCTCTGTGGCGCTGCTGATGACCAGCCGGCCGCGCTCATCGAACAGCATGAAATCACCGGCTTTTTCATGCTGCGCTGCGGCGAGCAGGTCGGCCGTTTGCAGCTGCAGCCCTAGCCAACCCAGCGCCGGATTGGCGCTGTCTAGGTAAGTGAAGATGTACAGCGCGGCGTTACGCGGGTCCGCCAGGCACCACGCATTCTCTGCTACCCCCTGGCTTGTTTGTCGGGCCCTGAGGCGCTGCAACAGGCTACGGGGTAAAGGCTCGGGTGCCGTGTGCGTGGTCGTTAACCAGCTGGTATCAGTCTCGCCATCCTGGGCGACATGCAGCAGTTTGACGTTGTGCTCGCGCAGGTATGCCAGCATCCGCTGAGTCAGCACCAGGCTCCAGTTATCTGGAGTGCTGCCCAAGCGGATCGACACCTGCTCGGCAGGCAGTGGACGGATGGAAGACCTAGCGGCTGTGCTGGCATCTATCAATGACAGGCTCAGGCTTTTGAGCAGTACCTGCTGGTTGACGAAGAAGCCCTGGGTTTGGGTGAGTGCGGCGTTCATATAGCCGCGTCGTATGGAGACTTCCTCGTTCAACTGTGCCCGCAGGTAACTGTACGCGCCAGCGTAGACCGCAAATACCAACGCCAATAGACACAACAACTTCTTCGCCGCTTTGGGCGTAGAAAAAGAGGTGTCTATTAATTGTGCTGGGTATATGGGTTTCATCGGTAAACGATAGTGAAGTAAATAAAACTCCTCTATAGGACGAGTCCTAAAGTTGTGCAGCGAGTTGGGGTGTTTAACCCCTGGGCTGTTTCGAGCGCTATCAGCGATTTGGCGTGATGCCAGGTTTTACGGGCGCTACGGCAGTGGGCGAGGCACTTCGGCGTCGCTGCTGGATATAACTTGGGTCATCTAGCAATTAACCAAATGACTGTCTGTGATGGATTAATCAAATAGCTTTAAGACTCGTCTTATATACCCTGCGAAGGCTGCATTGCACCATGGATTGACTTACCCATGGGTGAGTCCACATCTATCCAACTCTTATAACGAGGCATTGCAATGTTCAACGCACTGAGCAAATACACCCTGGCTTGCGGCGCTTGCTGGTTACTGGCTGGCACCGCCGCGCAGGCGGCCGATGGGCAAATCGAGTTTACCGGTTCGGTCACCGATAACGCCTGCACCATCACCACTGGCGATGTCAGCAAATCCGTGGCCCTAGACCCGGTCCGCATTGCCGACTTTGGTACAAACGTAGGCTCCACCGCCAAGGAGAAAGCCTTCTCCATCAGCCTGGACAACTGCAGCTTTGCGACCAAGCGCAACGTCGCGATCACGTTCAGCGGCCAGCAGGACGCCAACGATTCCTCGTTGCTGGGCCTGACCGGTGAAAACCAGGTGCGTGGTATCGCCATCCAGATTGCCGACGCCCGCACGGGCAACAAGCTGCCGCTCAATACCCCGACCACTGATTACAACCTACGTACCCAGTCCAACACCTTCGACTTTACCGCGGCGTATGTGCGCACTGCCGCCGATGAGACGACGGGTGAAGGCGATGCCGCCGTCACCACCTCCGGCATCGGTACCGGTCAGGTGCACGCCCTGGCCAGCTTCGACGTTACCTACAAGTAATCGCTCGTCACCCACCGTGGGCCTCGCGCTATGCGCGCAGGCCTGCGGACATCAAAGGTTTACTGCCATGCGTTTATTACTCTGCGTTCTCCTCGCCCTCACGCCGCTCGGCTATAGCGTAGGCGCCCATGCGGCGGTCTCCGTGGGCGCCACGCGGTTGATCTACGACGGTGCTTCCAGCGAAGCCAACCTGACCGTGAACAACCGCGACGACAGCTCGCCCTATCTGGTGCAGTCCTGGGTCAGCCGTTTCGGTAGCGCCAGCGACGAAAGCGTCGACAGCTTTATTGTCACGCCACCGCTTTTTCGCCTGGATGCCAACAAGGAAAACATCCTGCGTGTGATCTTCGCCGGCGACGCCGATGTCCCCCAGGACCGCGAAAGCCTGTTTCTGATGAACGTCAAAGCGATCCCGGCCATGAGTGATGAGCAGCGCGGCAAGAACGTGCTGCAGATTGCCCTCAAGACCACCATCAAGCTGTTCTACCGCCCGGCCGGCCTACAAGGCGCGCTCAAGGACGCGGTGGCGCAGGTGAGCTGGCAGGCCAACGCTGGCGCCCTGGTGGTCAAAAACGCCTCCAACTATCACGTCGTGGTCAGCGAGCTGAAGCTCAATGGTCAGCCGCTCACCCAGGCCCCAGATGTGCTGCGCCCCGGGCAACAGCAGGTGCTGTCGACCTCAGCCAAGACCGGCGATGAATTGCAACTGAGCTACATCGACGACTACGGCAGCACCGTTGTGGCGCCCGCCGTACGCATTGACTGATAGCCCAGGCACGTCCCGCAATACCTTCTCAGGAACGCCCCATGTCCCGCTCATCCCTACTCATGCGCCGTCGCGCCGTGAAGGCTTTCGGCTGCCCACTCGCAGCCGTCCTGGCCTTGCACCTGGCGCCCGTGCAGGCCGCCTACGAGTTCGATGCGTCGTTCCTCGAAATCGGCGGCGGGCAGAGTTCGGCTGCGGTGAAGCAACAGGTCAGCGCCATGAGTGAAGGGCAGTTACCGGGCATTTACCGGGTGGATATTTTGCTCAACCAGCGCTCGCTCGAACCGCGCGACCTGCGTTTTATCCGTGCCACAGGCACCGGCGAGCAATCCGCCACAGGCTTGTTCCCCTGTCTGGATGCCGAGTTCTTCCGCAGCCAGGGTGTCACCGAAGAGGCCCTGCAAAACCGCAATGACGCCGATGCCACCTGCCTGGCGTTCGATCAGGGGTTGGCCGGTGTGGTGTATGACTACGACTTCAACCGTCAGGTGCTGTCGATTGAAATTCCCCAAGCTTACCTGGGCAGCATCCCATTTGAAGTACGCCGGCGCCAGTGGAGCGATGGCGAGCAGGTGGCCTTCACTAATTACAGCTTTTCCGGCAGCACGGCGCAGAGCGACAGCGGCCGCCGTGAGAATCAGTTTGGTAGCCTGCGCAGCGGCGTCAATGCTGGGGCCTGGCGCCTGCGCAACTTTTCCACCTGGCAGAAAGACACCGACCAGACGGGGCGTTGGGAGTCGCTGGAAACCTACGCCCAGCGCGACCTGGGCAACATGATGGCAATTGCCACCCTGGGCGACTCCACCACCGAGGGCGACCTGTTCGACGCTATCCCCTATCGCGGCCTGGGCATCGCCACCGACCTGGACATGCTGCCGGACCAGGCCCGGGACTTCGCACCAGTGGTGCGCGGCATCGCCAATGGCCGCTCGCGGGTGACCATCCGCCAGCGCGGCTACGTGATCTATGAGCAGTGGGTGCCGTCGGGGCCGTTCGCCTTGACCGACCTGTCCCCCACGGCCAGCAACGGCGACATTGAAGTCACCGTTGAAGGCCCGGACGGCCAGCGCCAGGTCTACACCCAGTCGTTCTCGTCGGTGCCTTACATGCTGCGTGAGGGCCAGCAGAGTTATTCGGTGTTCGCCGGCCATTACCGCCCCGCACCAACAGCTGTTCTGCAAGACACGCCGGCTTTTATCCAGGCTTCCCTGCGCCGTGGTTTAAGCGGCGGCACCACGCTGTTTGGCGGGAGCGTCCTGAGCGACCAATACACTGCGGGTCTAGTGGGTTTTGCCCATGACTTTGCAGGCTTCGGTGCTATTTCGTTGGACCTGACCCTCGCCCGCAGCGATGCCATGGGCCCTGCAAAAACCAGCGCCAGCGGCCAGTCGTTGCGTTTTCGCTACGCCAAGTCCCTGGCCGCTACCGACACCAACTTCAGCCTGATCGGCTATCGCTACTCCACGGGCGGCTACTACTCGTTCAACGAAGCGCTGAACAGCCGCAGCGCCGAGCAATCTCTGGGCACCTACCGCAGCGGCCATATGAAGAGCAATTTCACCGCCAACCTGTCCCAGCAACTGGGCAGCTACGGCGGCATGTACGCCAACGTGACAAAAACCGATTACTGGAGCAGGACCAAGGCCGATACCTCGATCCAGCTGGGTTACACCTTCAGCGCCGGGAGCATTGCCTATTCCCTGGGCCTGGGCTTGAACAAGGGCGCAGCGTCGGATGAGCGCACCTTGTCCCTGAGCCTCAGCATGCCTTTGGGCGGCACACGCAATCAGCGGGTCACGGCCAGTGCCAACCAGAGCGCACGCGGTATGGCATCGCGTACGGCTACCCTCAGCGGCAACGCCTTTGCAGACAACACCCTCGCCTACAGCGCGGGCGTGTCGCAGCAAGTCAACGGAGACGAGCGCCAGGCAGGGGGGACGTTCGCCGCACGCTACGAGGCGTCCAGCGCGACACTGCATGGCGCCTATAACGAAACCGCCAGCAATCGCCAGCTGGACATGGGCATTGAAGGTTCGCTGGTGGCGTATGACCACAACCTGATGTTCAGTCAGCCCTTGGGCGAAACCAACGTGATCGTGGCCACCCCAGGTGCCGCGGGCGTGGCTATCAGCAACAAGCCGGGCGTGCGCACCAATGCCAACGGCTACACGGTGGTGCCGCAGGCGTTGCCTTACCGCAAGAACCGCGTGTCGCTGGACACCCAGTCGATGCCCGCTGATGTGGACATTGCCGAGCCGGTCAGGGAGGTCACGCCGAACCGTGGGGCCTTTGTGCTGGCGGACTTCGACACCCGGCGCGGCAAACGCATCCTGTTTCGCATCCTCGATGCTGACGGCGAAGCCGCGCCCTTTGCCGCCAACGCCGAACTCTACGCCCCGGACGGCCGCTCCCTGGGCAGCACCTTGGTTGCTGACCGTGGCCGCGTATTCATGTCTGGGGTGCCGCTTGAGTCACGGCTGTCGATCAGCGTGGGCGGGCAACCCTGGTGCAGTCGCGACTTGACGCTGCAAGAGGACGCCCCTGCCGAAGGCGGGATTACGCAACTGAACATTCAATGTGAGCGCACGGCCGATGGCTCGGGTGCCAAGGATTCGTAAGGTATGAAGGTGAAAAAAGATGTTGGCGCTTGCTGGTGCAGGCTACTTGCGCTCTTGGTATTGGGCTGTTGGCTGCCATTGGACGCTCAGGCGCTGATCGGTGGCAGCCTTGACTGCAACATAACGGGGTCAAGTACGACGGGCTACACCTTTGCGGCCGGCGCCGAGATGAAAGTGCCATTCAGTGGCACCTGCACGGCAAAACGCGTTTTCCCCAATGGTGCCTATCCGACCCTGCAGATCGTTCACATCAGTGGGAGCAGCCCTGCTCGTTTGTATGGGCTGGACTATTACAGCAATACCTACCTGTCTCAGCTGCCGTTGGGTAATTACGGGTCGTCATGCCTCGGTGGGCGCTGTGTATGGATTCCCGTCGGTGGCAAGGTGTCTTACGAGTACTACATAGGCGGTATTGCTCCCAGTACGCCTGGAAGACGGGTGGCGCAGGTGACGCTGGGCGTGACCGCTATTGGTTACCCGAATTACGCGGAATGGATCCATCCCATGACATTTATCTACAACGTCTCCGCCGTCAGCTGCACCCTGAGTTCGCCGAGTGCGGTCAACCTCAATTTCGGCACCGTCAGCAATACCAATATTAGCGGCCAGACCCAGTCGACCAGCGTTTCAGTCAATTGCCCCTCTGCAGTAACGGCCAGCGTCACCCTGACGCCCAGCCAGACGGTGGTTAACGACAGTGGCGGTGTATCGCGCACCACCCTGAACGGCCTGAACATGCAGGCGATCTGGAGTGATACCGGCAACTCGGTGACCTTTTCCAGAGCGCGCACCATGTATATGAGCGCCGGCAACAACAACGTGAATTTGCGGTTCAAACCACAAGTGGTTGCCGGCCAGTCGCCTGCTGGGGCGTTCCAGAGCCAATACACCCTGAACATCAGTTACCAGTGAGGCCTTTATGAAAACGTCATTGCTCGCGTTGGTATTGCTCAGCACCACCGCCACTGCCGCCAGCACAGTGAATATCACCGTAAGCGGCACCCTCACGCGTCCGCCCTGCGTGCTCAGTACCGGTACCACCCTGACTGCCGAATTTGGCAACGTGCGCACCGACCAGGTCGCCAGTACCGGCACTGTTGCGGTGCCGGTGCGCATGACCTGCCCTGCCGGCTCATCCTTGAATGTCAGCTTCACCTCCAGCAGAGGCACGCACACCACTACCGTGGCCAAGACCAGCGTCAGTAACCTCGGCGTATCCTTGCTGTGGGCGGACGATACGGCAGCCAACCTCACCGGCACCGCCAAGGCCTATAGCAACCTCAGCGGCAACGTCGATATCAGCCTCAAGGCGAAACTGGTCGAACGCGGCGCGCTGGCCCCTAGCGCGTTCACTTCATCCATGGTCATGACGATTAACTACCTATGAAAGCCCTGCTATGGATACTGTTTGCCTTGGCGGGTGCCGCCGCGCACGCGGCCGATGAGGCCAGCATCGACATCACCGGCAACTTGGTCGCTCCGCCCTGCGTGCCGCGCTTCCCCAGCTCGCAACAATTGGATTTGGGCGACGTCAGCCTTGGCCAACTGGCTGCCGACAGCGCCGTAAGCACTGACGTACCGCTGGTTTTCGATTGCCGTGCCGGCACCCGCGTAACCCTTAAACTGTCGCCCGGGCAGGGCAGCGCCGATCGCCAAACCCTGCTCACCGACCGTGCCAACCTGGGCCTGCGCCTGAACCTCTTGCACAACAGCAGCCAAACCGATTTCAGCCTCGGCGCGGACAACGCCTGGCTATTGGCCGATGCACCACTGGCGCTAAACCTGCGGGTCAAACCAGTGGCCCTGGACGAGCCGCCCGAGGCGGGCAGCTACAGCGCCCTGGTATTGATGGAGATGACTTACCTCTGATTCGCCAGGGCAGAGGCGCTCTGGCGTCGCGAGAGCTGGGCTGCGGTTGCAGGTGTGGCCGTCTTCCCACTTGCCTTTTGCCTGTGATTTGTTGGAACCCATAGAGTCACTGCCTGCAAAACCTCACCTTCTTAGCCGTAAAGCGGCAATGCGCACGAATGGTCGTGGATTATTTGCCGGGGGCGGTGAGGCCACCCCGAGCAGCCTGCCAGCGTCCTTGACTAGCCGGACGACTGCCAGAGGTTTTTCGTAATCCGTATGGCTCAGCATTGAGTGTTGGCTTTCTGTTTGACGGGCCATGAATGGTTG
The DNA here is from genome assembly GCF_900110925.1 of Pseudomonas cuatrocienegasensis. Lineage (GTDB taxonomy): Bacteria > Pseudomonadota > Gammaproteobacteria > Pseudomonadales > Pseudomonadaceae > Aquipseudomonas > Aquipseudomonas cuatrocienegasensis. The sequence continues at coordinate 73,590 of NZ_FOFP01000022.1, forward strand.
GACCTGAGCTCATCAGTTGCCATGGCGCGATTTCCAGAGGGTGAGCTCGGATGGCCTTAATCCATAATGCGCAAGCACACCTTCGTGCAGCCGGCGGAGCTCTTCAACGATTAGCACCTGTACTTCTGGCTGCTCACTGTCTGAAACATGCTCTGCTACAGCGCGTTGAATGCAGGCCAGCGGATCACGCTCTGGATGAGTGGAAGCAACCGATCAGCCGCCCCTGATTGCCAGTTGCGTCTTTCATTACGAGTTTGAATTTATCCACCCCTTTGCCGATGGCAATGGGCGTATGGGGCGACTGTGGCAAACCCTGGTTCTGAGCCGCTGGCAGCCACTGTTTGCCCATGTGCCGGTGGAAAGCCTGGTGCACGCGCATCAAGCCGAGTACTACGCAGCCATCAATGACAGCACTCAACAAGCCGGCAGCGCGCCTTTTATTCCACTGGAATCAGGAAGCCAATGGATATCGCTGCCCAGCCGGCAAACCACTACGCAGTGAATGGCGCGCTTTCACTCAGAAAAGATCGCGGGTGACCAAGGCCTATACCATCATCTACCGCTCCAGCCAAACTGACTGCGCCAGCTGTCCTTTGAAAGCGAAATGCTACCCCCACACGCCGAATCGGAAAATCGTCCGCAGCATCCATGAGGCTGCCCGTGACGTGGCCCGGCGCATCGCCAAGACACCGGAATACCTCGTCTCTCGCTGCGAACGTAAGAAGGTGGAAATGCTTTTCGCCCACCTCAAACGGATCATGAAACTCGACTGTTTACGATTGCGTGGCCTGACAGGTACCACTGACGAATTCACCTTGGCTGCGATGGTGCAGAACCTGCGCCGCATGGCCAAGCTTTTGCCTCAAGGGCCACCGCTCACGGGATAGGTACACCTGCTGCGCGCAGAAACCCTCAAATTAACCCTCAAGCTTGAGCAAGGACGCTCAGTGAAACACCAAAGGGCAACTGAAGTGGCCTGCAGCCACTTCGACAGCAGGGACACCTCACCGGCTGGCCGCCGCTGAAGCTACTTTTTCAACAGAATCGGCCAAAAGCGCCACTAGCACAGTTCACCCTCTAAGGCCGGCTCATCTCCGAACAGCTAAATACGGACGTGTTGTCCTTGAAGATCCACGGGTGATCGTTGTCGGCCCGGCCCGGCCCGGCCCGGCCATTGCCGAAGCCTGGCAAGAACGGACCATGCCGGCCAAGTGGAACTGCTGGCGATGTCGACCCGGCTCAATCTCAAGCCAGTGTCCGATGACATTGCGCAACGCATTTACGAGCAAAATGCGACATGGAGATCCCGTAAGCGTCCGCGCACATTTTGCCAGCGCCTGGCACAGGGTCAACTGGCCCTCTACAAGGGTTGAGCTTTCGGCGGCCACTCAGCGTTATGGCATTGAGGTGAACTACCAGCGTGTCACGTGCTGTTGGCCACGTGGCCCGTGTGATACGCATAAATTCTCACCGAAAATTCCGCGAAGATAGTCCATTGCCGCTGATCGAGTTCCGTTTCAGGAGCACGACCCTGCTTATCTGTGCTTACCCTCGATCAGGCTGATCGCATGATCCCATCGACCCGCAAAGGATCGACATAACTAAGGCGATACGGCGGCGCCGCACACAATGCACGCGCGATTTCGGCTCGCGGCGATGCAGGTGTTTACCAACTGGAGCAGGGCGATGTTCAACAACGCAAGATCAAGAACCCCTGAGCAGCTCTCGCATCAATACATCAAGCTCCTCGCGCTCTTTGTTGCTGACCTTATAGGTAGACAGCAAATCCGATAGCCATAACCCGTCTGCCGCCAAACGAACGAGCAAGGCATTCGCAGACGGAGATTGATCCATAGATCGCTCAATTTCTGCCCGTTCGCTCCACCGCGCCGCGAGTCCGCGATCTACGACAGTGGCCACCACCATTGCGCGCCATCCATCGGTGTCCTGATACGAAGTGGTATTGAGCGACATGCGCGCGTAGCGCAAGGCCGGGGGAGCCGAGGCGTCTTCGAGCGCCAGTGCTTCGTTGAATTGATCCATATAAAGATCGAAAAGTGCAGCTAGCAGCTGTTCTTTCGTACCGAAATGATGCTGTACAGCACCTTTGCTGACACCGGCTGCGCTGGCAATTGCTCCGATTGAAACGGGCTGCCCAGTACTTAACAACACCGTGGCGGCTTGGAAAAGCCTCTTTCTGACCTGGTCAGGTTGCTTCGGAGGCCGGGAAGTCTGCGCTTTAGTAGTCATGCCTGGATTCTACAATGCAAAAATGATGTACGATACGATCGTATTGTAAAAGATCGCCCAGTTAAGCGGTGAAGGCAAAATAACGTCGCGCGCGGAATAACCACAGAAAACAAGAGAAGAACATGCTTGCAACACCCTATATCTGGCTAGGAACAGCAATCGTCGCGGAGGTCGCCGGCAGTGCTTTCCTGGCCAGGTCCGAACAGTTTTCCCGGTTGGTACCGACCGGGCTGGTGATTGTTTTTTACGGATTTGCATTCTACGGACTCGCCCAGGCGCTGAAAGGTTTGCCGCTCGGGATCGCTTACGCCATATGGGCCGGTTTAGGCATCGTCCTGACCACGCTGGTGGGAGTGGTTGTTTTCAAGCAAAGACTGGATCTTCCAGCAATCATCGGCATCGTTTTCATTGTGACGGGAGTGATTGTGATGAATGCGTTTTCAAAGACAGCCTCGCATTAACGGTACGAAATTCAACCGCAAAGAATGTTCGGTGTGGGCACCCCGCAGACTTTCTGTAAGCCATGTTATCTATTCAAGGAATCATGATGAACACATCCCGCACCACATTCGCCCTGGCCACCAATGGCCGCCGTAACGGAGGCCGACCATGAAGATCGGCGATATTGACCTGAAACGGAGCTGGCCGGCGCTGGCCGGCATCGGCGCGATCATCGCCGTACTGGCCGCGGCCTTCGCCTGGACCTCCGGCCTGCTCGGCCAGCGAGTGACGAATATGACTTTCCTGGAAGACACGCAGCATGATTTTCCTGCTGGCTACCGACGCGCGCATGGCAAGGGAATGTGTTTCGAAGGGGTGTTTCGCTCCAGCGGCGAGGCGGCAAAGTATTCCCATGCCAGCGTTTTCGCTCAACCGGAGACACGGGCCATAGGACGTTTCTCGATTGGGAGCATGAGCCCATATGCCGCGGACAACTCCACCAGCACCGTCAGCATGGCCATGATGCTTACTGCCGATAACGGGCAGCAGTGGCGCATGAAAATGAACAACGAACCGTATTTCCCCACCCGCGATGCCCCCGGCTTCCTCGAGATGATGAAGGCCACTGCGCCTGATCCGAGCACCGGAAATCCCAACCCCCAGCAGCTGGCAGCTTTCCTCGCCGAGTATCCGGAGGCGCGCAAATACATGGAGGCCGATGCCGTGAAACCCTGGGCCAGCAGCTTTGCCGGTGCCACGTACTACGCCATCCACGCCTACTATCTGCTCGCCGAGGATGGGCGACGGCAAGCCATGCGCTGGTGGCTACGGCCGCACGCGGCATTCACCGCCTGGAGTGATGAGGAGCGTGCGGGCGCCAGTCATGACGCCTTGTTCAAGGAGGTAGGGCAACGCCTGACAAAGGCGCCGTTACAGTGGGATATTGTGATGCAATTGGCCGCACCAGGTGATCCGGTGGATGATCCATCGCAGCCTTGGCCGGAAACCCGCCAACAGGTAGTCGCCGGAACGTTGGAAGTGCAACGCGTCTTTGATCAGACTGACGGCGTGTGTCGCGACGTCAATTTCGATCCCACCTTGATACCGGCAGGTATGGCGCTGTCGAACGATCCGGTATTGGCCACACGGGCAGGTATTTATGCCCACTCGTACAACTCACGGCTGCACGAGATCGGCTATGGCAAGGCCACCGATGCCGTCGGAAAGAAGACAGCACAATGACTACCGAAACCCGCACCGTAACAAAAACCTCACAAGCCAATGAGGCTGGCCAGCCAGAACGGTTCAATCTGCTGGCGCGGCTGCTGCATTGGACGATGGCGGCAGCAATTATTGCGATGCTGTTCATCGGCGTGGCCATGATGACGTCCCTGACCTGGCGGCCCGAGTTGCTCGATCTTCATCAACCGCTGGGCATTGCCATCTTGCTGTTGGCGATCGTGCGCTTGGTCAACCGGCTGCGTCACGGTGCACCAGCGTTGCCCGCAGACATTCCACGTTGGCAAGTAATATCAGCCAAGGCATCGCATTGGGTGCTGTATGCGCTGATGTTCTCGCTACCACTGCTCGGCTGGGGCGTGCGCTCAGCGGGCGGATGGCCTGTGACGATGTTGCCGGGCGTCACGCTGCCGCCCATCGCACCTACCCATCCGGTCTGGTACGCGGTGCTGCGTGACGCCCACGGTCTGCTGGCCTGGCTGCTGTTCGCCGTCGTGCTGATGCATCTTTGCGCTGCACTCATGCATGCCTGGGTGCGCCGTGACGGGGTCTTCTCCACCATGACGCCAGGAGGCCTTTATCATCGTTACCGCCGCAACAGGAAATAGCTCAGCATCGCGGATGCGGAGCCAGGTATCCATTTGACCATCCCTACCGCGACCAAAGTGACCACTAATAACATTTTTCTAAGCGCGACAATGAAAACCATGGAGATCACAGAATGAAGCTCTACTACAAGCCTGGCGCCTGCTCCCTTTCGCCCCACATCGTTGCAAACGAACTTGGCATCAATGTCGAATTCGTCAAGGTCGACCTCAAAGATCATGTAACAGAGCAGGGGAAGAATTTTTACAAGGTCAACCCGCACGGCTACATTCCTGCGCTTGAGCTTGATAATGGCGAAATGCTGTTGGAAGGCGTTGTAATCATTCAATATCTTGCGGACCAGAAGCCCGAAATGGGCCTTGCTCCGGCCAACGGAACGTTTGAAAGATACAAGCTTCAGGAGATGCTCGCCTTCCTCTCAACGGAAATCCATAAGGGTTTCATTCCGCTGTTCTATGCGGCTCCCGCAGGAGATTACATCGAGATCGCAAGGCCGAAGCTGGAGAAACGCTACGCCTGGATCAATGAGCATCTCGCGGACAAGCAGTATCTTATGGGAGACAAATTCTCGGTCGCCGACACCTATCTGTTTGCGGTGACTGGTTGGGCTAAGGCGTCCTGGCTGAAGTCTTACGAGGACACGCCACTTCATCTTGACAGCCTTCATCATCTGCAGGCTTGGTACGAGCGTGTGAAGAGCCGTGAGGCCGTGCAACAGTCCATACTTGAGGAAGGTCTCGAGTTGAACTAGCGTCCTGATGCCCGTTGCGATCCGCAAATGGATGCCGCTCTGAACACTGAATCGCACCGGGATTCGTGGAGGCCATTTCGTTTAAGTCAGGCCGCCACGGCCTGATCTGTTTGTTGCTGGTGGAAGTTTGTCTCAGCCTCCGCAGGCGGGATATACCCGATTGAGCTCAGCAGGCGTTGGTGGTTGTACCAGTGCACCCACTTCAACGCCGCCATCTCAACCGCCTCGCGGCTCTTCCATGACTGGCGGTAAATCAGTTCGGCCTTGTACAGCCCGTTGATGGTTTCGGCCAGGGCGTTGTCGTAGCTGTCGCCCTTGCTACCCACCGATGGCTCGATACCGGCCTCTGTCAGCCGCTCTGTGTAGCGTATCGAAACGTACTGACTGCCACGGTCGCTGTGATGGATTAGCCCTCCCATGCGATGCGGCTGACGGGCATGCAGGGCTTGCTCCAGGGCATCCAGTACGAAGTCCGTCCTCATGCTGGTACTGACTCGCCAACCGACGATCCGCCGCGCAAACACGTCAATCACAAACGCCACGTACAGCCAGCCCTGCCAGGTCGATACGTACGTGAACAGCGCAGTGCCGGGTTGCGCTGCTGCGCCGCGTGTGTGCGGTAACCGGACGGGGCGATCTGCAAGACACGGCAGATCGACTCGACCCCGAGACGGTCACGATGCTGGTCGACAAATGCCCTCAGGACTTGGTGCGGCGGTCGAGTTCCGCCTGGGCAAAATACGCACTGGCCAGGCGCAGAATCTCGTTGGCTTTGCGCAGCTCGCGATTCTCGCGCTCCAGGGTTTTGATGCGCTCGCGCTCTTCGGTGGTCGGCCCAGAACGTTGGCCGGCATCAGTCTGATGACGACGAATCCAGCCATGCAGGGTTTGCGCTGCACAGCCAATCTTCAGGGCTATGGCTTCAATGGCTGCCCACTCGGAGGGGGTAGTCGTTCAGGTGCTCCAGAACCATGCTTACAGCACGTTCACGGACTTCGGGGGAGCAGGTCGTAGTCTTTCTCATGGCCTCATCTTCTCAAGAGTTGAGGCCTCCACGAAACCCGGTGCGATTCATAGGTGATGGCGTTCCCATCTCGGCAAAACAGGGGCGTAGACCACGCCAAGCAACGGTTGGACATCCTCAAGCAAGCCGACAGATATGGCAGAGCCTTTGTGGCCTTTCAGAAAGTCTGCAGTCCCATCATTGGGGTCAACAACCCAGCAATACCTGGCTCCTGTGAGCCTATGGCCTGTTTCCTCGCCCCAGAAGTCGCAGTCCCGCAGTTGCAGCAGCCCAGGCCTCAGCAGTGACTCGATTTCAATATCGACTTCAGCTTTATCGCCGGAGCCGCGAGGACCCTCTGTGAGCTGCCATTCAGTAATGAGCAGCAGGCCAGCGTCTTCGACTAGTTGGACGACCTGTGCAAGAAGGCTTTCGTAATCCATAGGGCTCAGCATTGAGTGTTCGCTTTCTGCCTGAGGGCGCGAATGGTTGGGCGTGAACTCATCAGTTCCCATGGCTCGATTTCCAGAGGTTGAATTCGGATGGCCGTAATCCGTAACGCGCCAGTACCCCTTCTTGCAGCCGTCGGAGCTCTTCAACGATCAGGGCTTGTACTTCTGGCTGCTCAGTTTCTGAAACATGCTCTGCTACAGCGCGTTGAATGCAGGCCAGTGGATCAAGCTCCGGATGAGTGACGACCTCGCGAATGGTCGTTTTGATGAAATCCCGCCAGGTCAGTCGAAGGGGGTCTGGTTCAGCAAGGTCTTGCTTGATTGCCACGTACTCCTGCGTTGAACGTTCGTAGGCCCAAAGGTATAGGTCGCGAAGTAGCTCTACCCGGGTCATTTCGTAGACGCCTAACGTGGCGCGGCTGTAGGCCTGTTCGGGCACATCCAGAAATGTCAGCGGGCATAGGTTGGCACGAAACAGTGGCAGGTTCGCTGCCAGTCGGGAGGTGCGCTTGTTGATGTCGGCAAAGGGCTGCAGGTAGGGCAGGTGCACCATCATGAAGAAGGACTGCTCGAACGGGTCACTAATCTGATTGGCCTTGTTGAGTAGAACCTCCAGGGCGTCCTCAATCTGGTGTGGTGTCGAGAGAGGGCGATAGGTGCTTTTCCCTATGTCGACGGCATGCTGCCGGATGCGGCCTTCATCTGCAGGATTTGGAAGCAGGTTTTCGGCCAGGGCGCTGTGCAGGTTCATAAGTGTGTAGCGGTTGAACTCAGCACTTTCGATGTTCTCGACCAACAGTTCGATTGCCGTCTTATGGTTCAAGATCATCTGCGTTTCGATAGCTGCTTTGCCTCGTGCGGCCATGCCATGCTCAATGAGTTCTCGTGTATCGAGTCGCGAGTAGGTGTTCCCCTCCAGGTGGCTGGAGGCCCACGACAAATCGATCAGCAGACGATTTAGAACAGCACGGCTGTATGTGCCAGCCGGCTCCACTGCATCTGTGGTTTTGCCCATTCTGTGCAGTTGGCGCCGCAACGACTCAGATAAGTAGCTGGTTTCGTTCGGTTGGTAGGCGCCCAGAAAATCACGCTGGTAGCCTACGGGCTTGCGCGCCTCTGTTGGCTGATTGATGTAGACGAGTATGTCCCTGCTATCTGCGGACAGTGGAATAAAAGATGGGAAGCTATCGGTCCCCGTATCCAATGTGCTGGCGTCAGCCGGGGTAATTGCGCCGAAATAGCGTCGAGCTCTGCCTTCACCGCTTGCGGTGATTTGACCGCACTCGATCATCTTTGCAATTAACCGCTGCGCTGTTCTCCGAGCAATATCAGGGTGACTGGCTAGGAGCTCTGCCAGTGTCAATCCGTTACCAGAGGCCTGGATGCTGTTCAGTATTTCAGTGCTTGAAGGCATTGCTGAGTTGGCACCGTCTAAATGCTGTTGGCGCAATATTGGCGCAGTTTTCAGAACTGCGCCAATATTGACTGCGAATGTGGCGCAGTTCTTGGTAATCTGCGCCACATCGAGGAGGGTAAAGGATGCCAGGGAATTGCCAAAGGCCAGATGTGCTTGCGTTCCGGATATTGGTACGTCCGGTCAAGATGAACCAGAGTGCGTAAGAAACTCAGCACTTGGCACTTGTACTGCCCATAAGGTGACAGGTTGTTCTGCATACTCTGAACTATCGAGGGCCACCCAGAGCGCGTAGTTGTGGCCCTAGGGATCCTCTGAAGTAGCCATGCATTTCTGGCCGACTTCAGCCTCCGCTGATTTTGAAAGCGGAAAATCGATCAAAAACGATCAGATCACCCGCTCATTTCTGTGTTCTTAGCCGCTGCGATAGCCTCACGGCGGCTATCCCCCGTATTACAGACGCACCTCTCCTGCTGTTGCCAGTAAATGTCTGCGCGCCATCCACAGGTTCGACAGGGCGAACAGCGTCACCAGCTGCGCCGTGTTCTTCACCAAGCCACGGAAGCGCGTCTTCACATAACCGAACTGGCGCTTGATCACCCGGAACGGGTGCTCGACCTTGGCGCGCACCTGCGCTTTGGCCTTCTCGATTTTG
>NZ_FOFP01000024.1 GCF_900110925.1 Pseudomonas cuatrocienegasensis
CGGGTCTGATCGCTCACTCGGATCGCGGCAGCCAATACGCCAGCGCGAGCTATAGAGCACTGTTGGCCAGAAACGATATGCAGCAGAGCATGAGTCGTAAAGGTAACTGCTGGGATAACTCAGTGATGGAGCGCTTCTTCCTGAGCTTGAAAATGGAGCGGGTATGGCGGCGCGATTATGCCAACCATGCCGAAGCGACACGCGACATCACTGAATATATCGTTGGGTTTTACAATAACGAGCGACTGCATTCGAAACTGGGATATCTGCCACCGACCGTTTACGAACAAACGATGGCGTCGGAACGACCTATCGAGGTGTCCGGGATTAGTTGACCACTACACTGATCAAAACTGTCCATTTTCCTTAATCCATTCCTAAAGTTGGTGGAGCGGCTCGCAGCGCGGTCAGATAACTGGCTAGTTGGCGTTCCGAAAAGAGTGAGTGTGCCGCGTATGGCTTACACCTGCACTCCTCACTACATCACTTTTCCGCTTATCCCCCCCACTTTATCTTCGGATGAGGTTGGGTTGGAACGCATCGGCTAGGGAGTTAGCTGAAGCCCTTGATTTGCCTAGGCTAGCAAGAGGAAGCGCGGATTGGATAGGATTATTTCAGGCATAAAAAAACCGGCTTGTGGCCGGTTTTTAGGGGGATGCCTCAGCTTATTTTTGGTAAGCCGCGGCTGCCTTATTAATCAGGTTGCGGGCCTCATCGGCGCCGGCCCAACCTTCAACTTTGACCCACTTACCCTTTTCGAGGTCTTTGTAGTTCTCGAAGAAGTGCTTGATCTGCTCGATCAGCAGCGGCGGCAGGTCGGTGTATTCCTGTACGTCTTTGTACAGCACGCTCAGTTTGTCGTGCGGTACAGCAACCAGCTTGGCGTCGCCGCCGGCTTCGTCGCTCATCAGCAGTACACCGACCGGGCGGGCACGGATGACCGAGCCAGGGGCGACCGGGTAGGGGGTCACGACCAGCACGTCGAGGGGGTCGCCGTCGTCCGCCAGGGTGTGCGGGATAAAGCCGTAGTTGGCCGGGTAGAACATGGGGGTGGCCATAAACCGGTCGACCATCAGGCAATCGGTGTCGTGATCGATCTCGTATTTGATCGGCGCGTGGTTGGCCGGGATTTCGATGGCGACGTAGATGTCGTTCGGCAGATCTTTGCCGGCTGGAATCTTGCTGTAGCTCATGGGGCGACTCCCTGGTGGGCCAAAAAAGTGGCGCGATTATAGGCACATTCCCCAGGCTTTACCATGCTAGCCATTGGTCGCGGATTGCCCGTCATTCGGTGGTGTGCGGTAGTCAGGGTGGGCCGCGAGCAGGCCTTGCAGTCGCGTGTGCGGGTCCTGGCGGTAGAACAGCGCGAGCTGCGCGTACACCGCGGGGAAGGCTTCGGCCAGCAGGTCCGGGGCGCTGAAGAAGTATTCGCTGGTCACGGCAAAGAACTCGGCCGGGTTTTCTGCGGCATAAGGGTCGATGGCGGTTTCGGCGTCGGGGTTGGCATCCAGGGTGGCGTTGAGCTGATCAAAGGCGCTCTGCATGGCTTGCGCCCAGTCGCCGACGCGCATGTTGTTGTGCAGCGGCGGCAGGCCGTTGGCGTCGCCATTGAGCATATCGAGCTTGTGCGCCAGTTCATGGATCACCAGGTTGTAACCGTCCCAGCCGCCACTGGCACGTACGCCTGGCCAGGCGAGAATCACCGGGCCTTGCTGCCAGGCCTCGCCGCTGTGTTCGCCGTCCCATTCGTGTTCCACGCCGCTGGCGTCGCGGTGGCGCTGTGGGCTGATGAAGTCATCGGGGTAGAGGATGAGTTCATGAAAGCCCTGGTACCAGTTGAGTTCGTCGAGTTGCAGCAGTGGCAGTTCGGCCTGGACCGCGAGGATCAAACGCTCGCTGAAGTCGAGTTCGACACCGGGCAGGGCGCTGATGTGCTTGGCGTGCACAAACAGTTGGGCGCGCTCGCGCAGGCGCTGCAGATCCGCTTCGGCAAGACCGTCAAGAATCGGCAGGGCCTGGCGGACCGCCTGCCAGGTGGCGGCGTCGACAGGATGGCGAGCGAGGATGCGCTGGCGGCGCCAGGCATGAAACGACCACATGGGGCAGGGACTCGGGCGGTTGGGCAGGCCACCATAAGGGCAGCTGTCGGGCCGGGCAAGATCAGGAGTAGGCATAAAGGCTGCAACGAGGCAGGTATCTGCTTTTACGAGGGGCTGCTTATGTCGACCGACCGCCTATCCCGGTTGTCCGCCTGTCTGGCCCACGGACAGGGCCTCGACCTGCCCGGCCAGGCTGCACGGGTGCGGGTGCAGTGGCTGCCTGGGCGCGAGGGACGCGGCCCGTTGTTGCTGGTTGCGCTCTTGTGGGCCCGGGAATGCGCTGATGTGGTGCGGGTTGTCGAGCGGCACCTGGATGCACTGTTTGCCGATTTCGCCTGCACCCCCTCGAACTGGAGCGAGGCGCAGGCCGCCCGTCAGGTGCTGGCCGCGCTCAACCAGCAGCTCCATGCCCAGGGTGAAGCGGGACGTGGATCACCGTTGGTGGGCGCCGGGCTGCTGCTGGTGCAGGAGGGCGAAGCGCAGTTTCTCCAGGCTGGCGCGATTGGCCTGTTGCGCTATCACGGCGGCAGCTTGCAGAGCCTTGCCGGGCGCGAAGACCTGGCCCTCGGGCAGCAGGCCGAACTGGCGCTGGTGCAGCACAGCCTGCCGCTGAGTGCCGGGCAGGTGCTGGTGATGGCGCCACAGCCGTTGTTTGGCGTGGTCGACCTGACACAGTTGGGCAGTGCCTGTCAGGTGGTAACCGAAGAGGGGCTGGATGCGCTGCTCGCCCCCTTGCTGCGCGCGCCCGGTGCGGTGGCAGCGTTGCTGCTGCAGATGGAGGCGCAGGCATTACCCTTGTCGCCACTCACCTGGCCGCCTGTAGAGGCGCCGATAGTAGGACAAGTGCTCGATGGCTGGACCCTGACCGCCGCGTGCGGCTTCGGCCCTCCGGGGCGGGTATTTCGTGCGCAGGATGCTGGGGGCCGTGAGGCCTTGTTGTGGCTGAGCGAAAAACCGGCGGATGACGCCTTCTGGCAACACGAGTGGGCGATGCGTCGCAGCCGTGCACGCGCCCTTGCGCCAGTGCTCTCCAGCAGCCAGCCGCGCTGCCATGCCATGCACCTGTTCCAGGCGCCGCCAGCGGGCGTGCGTAGCCTGGCGAGCTGGCGCGCCGCCCGTGAGACAGTGGATGCCGCGCGGGTGCTGGCGCTGCTGGATCAGGCCATCGAGGCCGTGCGTGCGCTGCAACGACGTGGCATGCAAGGCTTGCTGCTGGCGCCGCGCAGCCTGTTGGTCAGCGAGACCGGGCAGCTGTGGCTGTTCCCTGAGCAGGCGCTGCTGTTGCCTGGCGTGCCGCCGCAAACGGCAGTGGCCGAGCTATTGCCACTGGCGCCTGAGGCGCGCGAGGGACGCCTGGTGGATGGCCGCGCCGACCAGTTCGCCCTGGCTGCGCTGGTGTACTGGCTGCTGTGTGGGCAATGGCCGGAAATCGCCCGGCCCGAGGGCGGGCGTGCCAGTCGCTATGTGCCGCTGAGCAACTTTACCCGGCGCCTGCCGCCGGGCTGGGATGGCGTATTGGCGCGGGCCCTGGCGCCGCAGCCAGAGGCACGCTTTGCCGCACTCTCGGAGTTTCGCCTGGCTTTGCAGAGCCCGGCACCGCGCACCCTGCAGCCGAGCGTGCGACGCGAACCCTGGCGGCTGGCACTGCTCGGTGTGCTGATGGTGCAGTTGGGGGTTGGGTTGCTCCTTAGTTTGGGGAGCTGAACCGGCTTAATCGCTATTGATTGGCAGCACGTAGTTCTTGAACTGGTCGTCTTCGACGAAGCCGATCGACTCATAGACCTTCTGCGCCACCTCGTTGTCGCGGCTGGTGGCCACGCGCATGCGCACGGCATTGGTCTCCTTGGCCATCTTCTTCGCGGTCTGCAGCAGGCGGTCGGCGACCAACTGGCGGCGGGCATCCTCGGCCACGTAGATGTCATTGAGGATCCACACGCGCTTGAGCGACAGCGACGAGTAGCTGGGGTAGAGCTGGCAGAAGCCCATCAGCTTGTCCTCGTCGTCGGCCAGGGCCAGATAGATCACTGACTCCTTGCGGCGCAGGCGCTTTTCCAGAAACTTGCGCGACGACTCGGGGAAGGGCAGCTCGCCGTAGAATTCGCGGTATTTAACGAACAGCGGGGTCAACAGGTCCAGGTGTTCCAGGGTGGCTGGGACGATACGCATGGCGAGCCTCGACGTCGAAGGATGGCGGCAATGGCAATGCAGGTGCTATGCCAGTGGTAGGCCGATGCTGCCTCAAAGCGATTGGAAAGTGCAATCTAGGCGCGCGTTTGATAATGCCTTCTACGGCTGGCCGCGTGCCACGGCAGCGCCGCCGCGGGGCGCTGTGGTAATCTGCGGCGAGTTTCAGCGGCCTTGTCACACGGCCCCTCCAGCCTGTTTGCGGAATTGTTCATGCACATTCATATCCTCGGCATTTGCGGCACCTTTATGGGCTCGCTGGCGGTTCTCGCCAAGGCCCTCGGTCACCGGGTCACCGGCTCCGATGCCAACGTCTACCCCCCCATGAGCACCCAGCTCGAAGCCCAGGGCATCGAGTTGCTGCAAGGCTATGAGCCGGCGCACCTGCAGCCGGCGCCCGACCTTGTGGTGGTCGGCAATGCCATGAGCCGCGGCAACCCGGCTGTGGAGTACGTGCTCAACCAGGGGTTGCCCTATGTCAGCGGGCCGCAGTGGCTGGCCGACCATGTGCTGCAGGGCCGTTGGGTGTTGGCCGTGGCCGGCACCCATGGCAAGACCAGCAGCTCGAGCATGCTCGCCTGGGTGCTGGAGCACGCGGGCATGAGCCCGGGGTTTCTGATCGGTGGTGTGCCGCAGAATTTCGGTATTTCCGCGCGTCTGGGTGAGACGCCGTTTTTCGTGGTCGAGGCGGATGAGTACGACAGCGCGTTTTTCGACAAGCGCAGCAAGTTCGTCCACTACCGCCCGCGCACCGCGATTTTGAATAACCTGGAGTTCGATCACGCGGATATTTTCCCGGATCTGGCGGCCATTGAGCGACAGTTCCACCATCTGGTGCGAACCGTGCCAGGTGACGGCCTGATTATCCATCCGGCACGCGAAGCCGCGCTGGTGCGGGTGATCGAGATGGGCTGCTGGACGCCGGTGCAGACCACCGGTGCCGACGGCCAGTGGCAGGCGCGCCTGCTCAGCGCCGATGGCTCGCGCTTCGAGGTGAGCTTTGCCGGCAAGGTCGAGGGCGTGGTGGCCTGGGAGCTGACCGGCCAGCACAACGTCGCCAATGCCCTGGCCGTGCTGGCCGCGGCGCGGCACGTTGGGGTGGTGCCGGCGCTGGGCATCGAAGCGCTGGGCCGCTTTATCAATGCCAAACGTCGAATGGAGAAGGTCGCCGAGGTGCGTGGAGTGACGCTGTATGACGACTTCGCCCACCACCCGACCGCCATCGCCACCACACTCGACGGCCTGCGCCAGCGCATCGGTGCGCATACCCGGCTGATTGCCATCGTCGAGCCGCGCTCCAACTCCATGAAGCTCGGTGCACACCGCGATGGCCTGGCCGAGTCGGTGCGCCAGGCTGATTCGGTGTACTGGTACGCGCCGCCGAACCTGGGCTGGGATCTGGCGGCCTGCGTCGCAGCCTCGCCGGTGCAGACCCAGGTCTGTGACTCCCTGGAGGCAATCATCGCCGGCGTCACCGCCGAGGCACAGCCCGGTACCCAGGTGGTGGTGATGAGCAACGGCGGCTTTGGCGGCTTGCACGGCAAGCTCGCGGCCGCACTGAACAACTGAGCCTAATCAGCGGCTGCAAGGAGTAGCAATGAACGGTCCCGAACGCATTACCCTGGCCATGACCGGTGCCTCTGGCGCGCAATACGGCCTGCGCCTGCTCGATTGCCTGGTGCGCGAGGACCGCGAGGTGCATTTTCTGATCTCCAAGGCCGCGCAGCTGGTGCTGGCCACCGAGACAGACGTGACCCTGCCGGCCAAGCCGCAGGCCATGCAGGCGTTTCTCAGCGAGTACACCGGCGCCGCGCCGGGGCAGATACGTGTGTACGGCAAGGAGGACTGGATGTCGCCGGTGGCCTCCGGCTCCGGCGCGCCCAGCGCCATGGTGGTGGTGCCGTGCAGCACCGGCAGCCTGTCGGCGATTGCCAGCGGTGCCTGCAACAACCTGATCGAGCGCGCCGCTGACGTCACGCTCAAGGAGCGCCGGCAGTTGATTCTGGTGCCGCGCGAGGCGCCGTTCTCCAGCATTCACCTGGAGAACATGCTCAAGCTGTCAAACATGGGCGCGATCATCCTGCCGGCGGCGCCGGGCTTTTACCATCAGCCGCAAACCATCGATGACCTGATCGACTTCGTCGTCGCGCGCATCCTCAATTGCCTGGGCGTGCCCCAGGACATGCTGCCGCGCTGGGGCGAGCATCACCGGGTCAGTGGCGATGAATAAGCCGCTGTGCTGGCTGGCCGTGCTGGCGCCGCTGCTGCTGGTCGGCTGCGCCAGCGTGCGCACCCTGGATGCCGCCAAACCCGGCGCCCCGGTGATCTACGCCGGCACCCGGCTGGACTGGTACAGCCTGCAGGGCGGCTGTTGCCCGCTGGAGCGCTTCGGCGCCGAGGCCCCGGCGTATCCCGCGCTGGACCTGCCGGCCAGTGCCCTGCTCGATACCCTGCTGTTGCCCTTCGCTCTGGCGGTCGAGCTGGGCGTGAGCCTGGGTGTCAGCGGCGGTCTTTAAGGCTATGTCCCCGTTCTGTGTGTTTCTCTTAGGCGCCACGCCTCGCGGCGAATAGCAGCCATTCAGCGGTCTATCTGATAGCCCCAAAAGCTTCGCGCCGGGGCGGCGCTCCTACCTGAGTCGCGTTTATAGCCGTCTTTAAATGCTGATTGGTGCGGGTAAAGCCACTGCCATGCTGCTATGCTGCGCGCCGCATTTTTCCCTCCCTCCGCATGCCCGGCGCCTCCAGCCGGGTGTGCTCGGGCATGAGCCGCGGCCCTGGGGCGCGGTCCCGCAGGCTGGCGTGGTCAAGGCGACACCCTTATCGGTCCTGCACACATCCGGCGGTTTGTCGGGTCGTTGGCCAGCGTTCTGGAGCAGACGCGACCGTTCTTCTCTGCACACGAGTACGGTCACATGGCTGCATACCTGAACGCCACGGCTGCGTCTTTCGACGTGGTCATCACCTGGGTCGATGGCGCCGACCCGCTCTGGCGCGCCCGCCGCGCTGCGCACTGTGGCGAGATCGCCGCAGGTGTCACCCTGGCCACGGCCAATGTCGAAGGGCGCTTTCGCGATAACGGCGAACTGCACTACCTGCTGTGTTCGTTGCGGCGCTTCTGCCGCGATCTGCGCCGGGTGTTTCTGGTGACTGACGGCCAACGGCCCAGTTGGCTGGGGGACTTTCCCGAGGTAAGCGTGGTCGATCACAGCGATTTTATTCCGGCCGAGCTGCTGCCGACGTTTTCTTCGCGCGCAATCGAGGCCTCCCTGCACCTTATTCCGGGCCTGAGCGAGCACTTTGTCGCGTTCAACGACGATGTGTTTCTGATGCGCGAGGCCGGTTTTGCCGACTTCTTTGGCGTGCGCGGTTGCGTGGTCCACCTCACCGATGAGCCGCTGCCGCTGCAGGGCGATGTGCAGAGCCTGTCCGGGCATAACGATGCCTTCAACGCCCGGCAGTGGATGCGCCGCCACTACGGTCGTTCGACGGTCGAACGGGTGCTCGCCCACGCTCCGCGCGGGGTGCGGCGCAGTTGGATGAATGAGCTGGAGGCGGCGCATCCGGCGATCTTTCGCGAGGTGCGTGAAGAGAAGTTCCGCCGGGTGAGCGGCCAGAGCATTCTGGCCAACCTGTACGGCGACTGGTGCCTGACCCTGGGTCGTGGCGAGGTGCGCGCTGACGAGTGCGCCTACCTGATGACCGATGATTTCGACACCGATGCCGAGCAGGTCGGCGCCTTTATCGAGCAGCAGGTACTGGGGCGCAAGCTCAGCCTGTGCATCAATGACCAGGGTGACGACCGTGAGATCAGTGCCACCCAGCGCATCATGCAGCGGGTCATGGACCAGGTGTTTGTGCGCCGCGTGGCCTAAGCCTCTTACTCGGTGATAGGCGCTTCGCCGTCGTCTTCGTTGTCGCCGCTAATGGCATCGAAGCAGCGTAGCTGGTGCCCCTCTTCGCCGGCCTTGAGCTGCCAGCAGGCATCTTCACTCTGGTACTGCGCCGCGCGCACTTCGCCGAGGCTGAAGCGCCAGCTGCGGTGTGTGCGGCCGTCGATGCACTCGATTCCCAGCAAGGGCCGCGCTGTGCTGTCCGCATCGGCCGAGCCCGAGGCGACCTGGGCGAGCAGTTCCTTGTCGAGGCTGAACTGCCAGGCATGCAGGCCGTCGATTTCCAGCATGTCGGCGGCTTCCAGCGCCTCGATCAGGCTGTTGTGGGATGAGGTCATGGGCATTCTCTTGTCGGTGGATGGGCTCAGCGGCCCAGGCGGCGTAAGTGGTCGGACTCTATCACGCGCACGCCCTGGTCTTCCTCCAGGGCCAGGCGCCACAGGGCGCGGGCCAGCACGGCGACCTCGATGCCGCGGTAGCGACCGGGCAGCCAGCGCATCAAGGGGGCGGCCAGGCGTTCGCCGAGGCGGAAGTCGTTGCGTGGGCCGAGCAGCAGCGAGGGCCTGGCCAGGGTCAATTGCGGCCAGTTCTGGGCGATCAGCGCCTGTTCGGTCTCACCTTTGACCCGGTTGTAGAACACCGAGGAGGCCGGGTCGGCGCCCAGCGCGCTGATTACCAGCAGGTGGCGGGCACCGAGCGCTCGGGCGCGTTCGGCAAAGGCCACCACCAGGTCATGGTCGACGGCGCGAAACGCGGCCTGGGAGCCAGCCTGTTTGAGGGTCGTGCCCAGGCAGCAGAAGGCGGTGTCCACCGGCCCTTGCAACTGCGGCAGCAGGTCGCTCAGTTCACCGATCGGGTTGTCCAGGTGCTGGTGTTCGGCCAGTGGCCGGCGGCTGGGGGCCAGCACGCGGCTGACGGTTGGCTCGCTGAGCAGGCGGTCGAGCAGGTGCTCGCCGGTGAGACCGGTCGCGCCGGCGAGAAGAATATGCTGCGGGGTCAAATACATAAGGCTGGTGGTCTCCGCTCGTGGCCCTGCAATTAGTCGTGTGGCGCCGACTGGGCATCACGTACCCGGCGCCATTGGTTGAGAACCGCAGGCGGTGCCCAGAGTTGCGGTTGTGAGGCTTCGAAGCCGTCGGCCTGCTCGCGTTCGGCAACATGCGCGGCGGCCAGGTCGAAGGCCTTTTGCAGGTCATCGGTCTGGCTCAGGGCGTCGGCGAACAGGGCGCGGCCGAAGTAGGTGAAGTCGGCCTCTTCCGAGCAACCGAAGGACACCCGGTCGGCGCGGGCGGCGGTCATGATCAGGGTCTTGTCGTCCTTGAGTGGCGGGATGAAACCGCCGGAGTAGCAGGCCGAAATCACCACCACCTTGTGCCGGTCCGCCAGGGGCTGCAGCAGGGTCGCCAGGTCGCGCGCGGCGAGGTCGGCCAGTTGCAGGCGCGGCTGGTCGAGATTCAGGGCGTGGCTCGCCGAGCCGTGGCTGGTCAGGTAAAGGAACACGACATCTTCCGGGCCGCTGCGCTCGGCCAGAGTCTGTACCGCCCGCGTGAGGTTCTCGCGGGTAGCCAGCGGGCGGTCGGCGAGGTGGTCGCGGTGGTTGACCAGGGTGACGCTGCCGTGGGCGGCGAAGCGCTCGGTTAGCAGGTTGGTGACATAGTCGGCTTCGCGCAGGAATACGCTCTGCTTGCCATCGCCGGCCAGGGTCAGTGTATAGAGTTCCGGCGCGGGGCTTGAGGCCGGCACGGCGGCCAGTGCCTCATCCAGCAGGCGGCCTTGATCGAGCAGGGCGATCTCCAGCGGGTCAGGCAGCAGGCGCTCGGCGTCATCGCGTATGCGGCGCCCGGCCGCCCAGGTACCGGCCTCGACCTGGCCGTCGGCGTGGGTCAGCACGCCTTGTCCATGGAGCTCATCGCGTACGAACTGGCCGATATAGATACTGCCGTCGGCTTGGCTCAGTTGCCCCTTGCCGTGGTATCGCCAGTCGCGGAACTGACCCTGGTAACTGCTGCCATCCGTGCCGAGGTACTGGCCTTCGCCCGTCAGGCTGCCATTGTTGAATTGGCCGCTCCAGACCGCGCCGTCAGTGCCCTGGTAACGGCCTTGGCCATGAAACTGGTCAGCCTCGAAACCGCCGCTGTACAGGTCGCCCTCGGCGCCTCGGTAACTGCCGGGGCCTTGCAGTACGCCGGCGACAAACAGTCCACTGAACTGATTGCCCTGGGCGTCGGTGCGCATACCCTGGCCGCTCGCCTGGCCGGCGCTGAACTGTCCCTGGTATTGGCTGCCGTCGGCATACAGATAAAGCCCCAGGCCGTCGAACAAACCGTCCTTGAACTGGCCCTGATAAATCTCGCCCTGACGCTCCAGACGGCCTTCGCCAGCGAAACGTCCTGCCACGAAGCTGCCGCGATAGGTGCTGCCGTCCGGGTAATCCAGGCGACCTTCACCCTGCAGGCGGCCGTCCACCAGGCTGCCGTAATAGCGCGTACCGTCGGGCAGCACGGCATCGGCCGGGAGTAGAGATTCGCCCTCGCCGCAGGCGGCAAGCAGCAGGCTGAGGCTCAAGGGGGCCAGGGCTGTTAAGCGGGGCATGGCGACGTTCCGGGGTGGGTATGACGCGAGTATGCCGCAAAGTGTGGGGAGGCGGGCAGCGGTGCCGGTGCGGCAGGGCATGCCGCGCACCGGTGCTGTCGGGTGTCAGACGAAGCAGAGGGTCAGCGGTTCGGCGATATAGGCCGGCTTTTCCTGGCCCTCGATTTCCAGCACAGCACGCGCCTTGAGCAGCCATTGGCTGGGGTTCTTCTCGTTGGCATCGGTCAGGGTCACGACCAGGCGTACGCGCGAATCGACTTTCACCGGCTGGATAAAGCGCACGCTATCGAGCCCGTAGTTGACGGCCATTTTCAGGCCTTCGGGCATAAGCATGATGTCTTCCATCAACATCGGAATCAGCGACAACGAGAGGAAACCGTGGGCAATGGTGCCGCCGAACGGCGTGCGTTTGGCTTTCTCCGGGTCGACATGGATGAACTGGTGATCGCCTGTGCAGTCGGCGAACTGGTTGATCCGCGCCTGGTCGATGGTCAGCCAGTCGGAGCGGCCGAGTTCTTTGCCCACGTAGTCTTGCAGTTGTGCAACAGGTACTGACGGCATATTTCCTCCTGGAGAAGACGGGTGTTGTTTTATTCCTTGAACCCTTAGGGGCTGTTGCCGTTTCGTTCGCGACGAAACGGCAGCAGACCCTAGATCAGCATGCTCGCTGCCGGCGGTCAACCCTGGCGACGCATGCTGAATGGCGGGTTATAGACCAGCCACGTTGCTGCCTATAATGGCCACTTATTGCCCGCTGGTTGCATCCTCGCGCTGCCAGTGCCGGGCTGATCGATACGGAGACTTTCCATGCTGTTACGCGGCCTATCCTGGCTGGTGCTGTGCCAATTGCTGGGCACGGCCCTGAACGTGTTGCTGATGCCGATGCTGCCGGGGCCGATCATCGGCATGCTGCTGTTGTTCATCTTTCTGCTGCTGCGCGGCGAGGTCAGTGAGCCGTTGCAGCAGGCGGCCGGCAGCCTGCTGCGCTACTTGCCGCTGTTGCTGGTGCCGCCGGCAGTGGGGGTGATGGCCTATGCCGCCGACATCGTGGCGGACTTCTGGGCCGTGGTTGGTGCGCTGGTGCTGTCGCTGGTGTTCTCGCTGGTGTTTGCCGGTTGGCTGATGCAGAAACTCATCGAACGCCAGCAGCGTCGTCGGGGTCAGGTATGAGTCTGGATTGGTATGGCGCCTGGCAGGCGGTCACCCACCACCCACTGTTTGGCGCCGGGGTGACCCTGGGCGCCTATCAGGTGGCGATTGCCGCATACGAGCGCACCCGTTGGGTGTTTTTGCAGCCGGTGCTGGTGTCGATGCTGATCGTGATCGGCGTGCTACTGGTGTGCGGCCTGAGCTTTGCCGAGTACCGCGTCAGTGCCGAGGCCCTGACGCTGTTTCTGGGGCCGACCACCGTTGCGTTGGCGGTGCCGCTGTTTCTCAATCTGCGGCGTATTCGCCAGCTGTTTTGGCCGACGCTACTGACCCTGTTTATCGGTGGCGGCGTCGCCACCGTGCTGGGCGTGGCCTTTGCCTGGTTGCTGGGCGCCGAGCACCTGATGCTGATGAGCATGGCGCCCAAGTCGGTGACCTCGCCTATCGCCATGCTGGTGGCGGAGCAGATTGGTGGGATCGCAGCGCTGGCGGCGGTCTTCGTGATGATCACCGGGGTGGTCGGGGCGATTGTCGGCCCCTCGCTGCTGCGTCTGTTTGGCGTCTGTCACCCGGCGGCGATGGGTATGGCCCTGGGTATCACCGCCCACGCAGTCGGCACCGCCAGGGCGATGCAGGAAGGCGAGGAGTGCGGCGCCTTTGCGGCGTTGGCCATGAGCCTGATGGGCATGATCACCGCGGTGTTGCTGCCATTGGCCGTTGTGCTGTTGCGCTGAGGCGAGTGGTTAGCTGGCCCGCGCTTGGCCGCGAATACTTGAGGCGCCCTGGACGGGCGTTGGATATTTCACCGTTTTCGAGGATATGGCGATGAACCTGCCCCTGTTTCCCCTCAACACTGTGCTGTTTCCCGGTTGTCCGCTGGATTTGCAGATTTTCGAGGCGCGTTACCTGGACATGATCAGCCGCTGCATGAAGCAGGGCGAAGGCTTCGGCGTGGTGGCCATTGTTGAAGGTGATGAGGTGGGTGAAGCCGCTGGGCAGTTTGCCGCGATTGGTTGTGAGGCGCGCATCTGTGATTTTCAGCAGCGGCCCAATGGCCTGCTCGGCATCCGCGTCGAGGGTGCGCGGCGCTTCAAGGTCAACCGCGCTCAGGTATTGCCGGATCAACTGACCCTGGCCGACGTGGATTGGCTGGATGACACCGAAGCCCTACCGCTGCAAGCGGGCGATGCCGATCTGCTGGCCCTGCTCGGCGCCTTGGTCGACCACCCGATGGTCAGCGGCCTGGGTATTGGCAGCGAGGTGGATGACCAGGCCGTGTTGGCCAATCGCCTGGCCTACCTGCTGCCCCTGCCTCCCGAGCAGAAGGTGCAATTGCTGACCCTGGATGACCCGCAGGAACGCCTTGGCCGTCTGCAAGTGCTGCTCGAAGCGCTGCAGCGCGAGATGAATGGCGAAGGGTAGGAGCGAAGGGTGGGCGCCTAGCCTTTATTCGCGATTGATCGTGGAGAGGCTTTAGCCGCGATGCTTTCAGCGCTTTCAAGGATTATCGCGAATAAATTCGCTCCTACGGATAGCGACCAATTATGTGTGTCGCGACATTAGTAGCGGTACAGCAGCACCCCTTCTCCCAGGCGCCACAGCGCCATACTGCCGAGCAGTCCCAGGCATGCCGGTAGCACCAGCCACCAGATCCGCGCCGATAAGGCATGCAGCGGCGTGCGCCACTGGCACAGGTACAGGCTGATGGCGCACAGGCTGCTGGCCAACAAGGCGCCGGCGATCACGTCGCTGGGCCAATGCACGCCCAGATAGACCCGCGAGCCGGCGATGGCGGCAGCCGGCAGGCAGGCCAGGACCAGCCAGGTCAGACGCATACGCACCGGCTGGTCGCGGCCCGCCAACACCCCCAACACCAGAAAAAAGGCGAACGCTGCCGAGCTGTGGCCGCTGGGGAAGCTGTAGCTGCTTAACGGCTCCAGCAATACGTCAGGGCGCTGTCGGGCGAACAGTGCTTTGAGTGCACCATTGGCCAGCGCCGTGCCTAGCAGTGTGGCGACGCTGAAAATCAGCGCGCGCCACTGCCGCGTGGCCAGCAACAGCAGGCAGAGCAGCACGGCGGCGAGCAGTTGTACGCTGAAGTCGCCCAGGTGGGTGATGAAAATCACCAGTGGGTCGAGCAGGGCGCTGCGTTGCTCCTGTACCAGCGCCAGCAGCCCCTGGTCGAGTTGTATCAGCTGGGGCCAACCGATAAATAGCCCGAGCAGAACCAGCAGGCTCAGTCCGGCAGTGATAGCGCTGGCATGACGTTGGCCATGGGCGCTGCTATGAACGCTGATCAGCACCAGCAGCGCCAGGCCCGCGGCTACTACCGCTGCTTGCGGCCAGAAACCAGGCGGCAGCGGCAGGCGCAAGGCTGCGCCTGTGGCCCAGCCCGGCAGCAGGTAGGCCACCGCCCAGCCGGCTGCCGCCAGCAGACTCACCGCCACAAAGCGGCCAAACGGCATATTGCACATGCCGGCGACCATCGGCAGCATCGGGCGCAACGGGCCGATATAGCGGCCGACCAGCAAGCTGGCGACGCCGTAGCGTTGGAAATACTGCTCGGCCCCGGCCAGCCATTGCGGGTGATGCCGCAGGCCCGGCAAGCGCCGGATGTCCTGATGAAAGTAACGGCCCAGGCCATAGGACAATGCATCGCCAAGCAGGCCGCCGGTGTAGGCCAGCAGCAGGGTTTCGCCCAGTGACAGGCTGCCGCTGCCAGCCAGCACGGCCACGGCGAACAGCAATACGGTGCCAGGGACGACGATGCCGGCAATCGCCAGGCACTCGATGCAGGCAATCACGAAGATTGCCAGGCCCAGCCATTGCGGGTGGGCGCCTAGCCAGGCGGTCAGACTGGCGAGCCATTCGCTCATTTGCTGCTCTCCGAAGGTGTAATCCAGTGATAGTCGCGGCCTTCGACCTGGCCACGGCGCAAAGGGTTTCGCGTGCACTGGCGCGCGTAGGCCGGGTCGACGAAGCGATACAGCAGGTGCTCATCGCGGCCCACCGGGATGCCCAGGCGAGTGGTTTGCAGTGCGCGGGGCAGGGTGCTGCCCACATCCTCGACGAACAACCGCTGCGGGTCGAAGGGGCGTGCGTCCCAGTCGGGTACGCGCAGGCCAAGAGCCTTGCACAGCAGGGTCTGGCCGGCGCACAGGCGCTCGCTGGGACGCTGCAGTCCCAGGCGGTCGGGGTTATTGGCCTGCATGCGCGCCAGGCTCTCCGGGCCGGATACGGCGTCCAGCCAGGGCGCCGCAGATTTGATCAGTACCGCGTTGCCAGGGCCTTTGGCGCTGAAATTCAGTGAATCGCCGCCGCGGGCGTAATACATGTAGATGTGCCCGCCATCGAGAAACAGCGCGCGGCGTTTCTCGGTATAGCCAAGAGAGGCATGGCTGCCTTTCTCTTCCAGGTAGTAGGCCTCGGTTTCGATAATGCGCGCCGACAGCCAGAGATCGCCCTGCCGGTGGCGGATCACCTTGCCGAGCAGGTCGCAGGCCAGTGCGCAGGCATCGCGGTTGAAAAAGGCGGCGGGCAGGGGGCGGGCATTGTGCCAGGGCGGCGATACGGGCGGCATGACGGCTCTATGATCGGGCGATGCGGCGAATCATAACAACCGCGCCTTAACCCTGCCTGAATCCCTGCAAACGCGACGGTCGGGCAGCAATGGCCAGGCGGCGCTGGGCGTGGGGCGGCGGGCCAGCTATAATCAGCGACTTTTTCCAACTGCCAGACTTGCGCCGCCCATGACAGAGTCCGTGCTCGACTACATGACCCGCCTCGGCGAAGCCGCCCGCCGCGCTTCGCGTGTGATCGCCCGTGCCAGCACCGCGCAGAAGAACCATGCGCTGCAGGCTGCTGCCGACGCCCTGGATGGCGCCCGCCGTGAGCTGGTCGCCGCCAATGAGCTGGACCTGGCCGCGGCCCGCGCCAATGGCCTGGAACCGGCCATGGTCGACCGCCTGGCGCTGACCCCGGCAGTCATCGACAGCATGATCGAGGGCCTGCGCCAGGTCGCGACCCTGCCTGACCCCATCGGCGAGATTCAGGGCATGCGCTACCTGCCCTCGGGTATTCAGGTCGGCAAGATGCGCGTGCCGCTGGGTGTGATCGGCATCATCTACGAGTCGCGGCCCAATGTGACCATAGATGCCGCCAGCCTGTGCCTGAAATCCGGCAACGCAACTATCCTGCGCGGTGGCTCCGAGGCCATTCATTCCAATCAGGCGATTGCCCAGTGCATCCAGCAGGGCCTGGCCGCCGCTGGCCTGCCGGCTGAGGCGGTGCAGGTGGTGGAAACCACCGACCGCGCTGCGGTCGGCGCGTTGATCACCATGCCCGAGTTTGTCGATGTCATCGTGCCGCGTGGTGGCAAGGGCCTGATCGAGCGCATCAGCCGTGACGCCAAGGTGCCGGTGATCAAGCACCTGGACGGCGTCTGCCATGTCTACATCGACGTAGCGGCCGATATCGACAAGGCCATCCGCGTCGCCGACAACGCCAAGACCCAGCGTTACTCGCCCTGCAATACCATGGAAACCCTGCTGGTGCATGCCGCCATTGCGGCGCGCGTGCTGCCGCCGCTGGCCGCCATCTACCGCGACAAGGGCGTTGAGCTGCGTGGCGACGCCGCGACCCGCGCACTGCTGGGCAGCGATGTGCTGGAAGCGAGCGAGGACGACTGGTTTGCCGAGTACAACGCGCCGATCCTGGCGATTCGCATTGTCGATTCCCTGGATGCGGCCATCGAGCACATCAATCACTACGGCTCGCAGCACACCGATGCGATCATCACCGAGCACTTCAGTGATGCCCGCCGCTTCCTCACCGAAGTGGATTCCGCCTCGGTGATGGTCAATGCCTCGACCCGTTTCGCTGATGGCTTCGAGTATGGCCTGGGCGCCGAAATCGGCATTTCTACCGATAAGCTGCATGCCCGCGGGCCGGTGGGGCTGCTTGGCCTGACCAGCGAGAAGTACGTGGTGTTCGGCGACGGACATATCCGCACCTGATGGCCCGACGCATAGGCCTGCTCGGCGGGACCTTCAACCCGGTGCATATCGCCCATCTGCGCGCGGCACTGGAAGTGGTGGATTTCATGGGGCTGGACGAGTTGCGTCTGGTCCCCAGTGCCCGCCCGCCGCACCGTGAGGCGCCGCAGGTGAGCGCCGAGCAGCGCCTGGCGATGGTCGAACTGGCCGTGGCAGACGAACCGCGCTTGTGCGTCGATGACCGCGAGCTGCGCCGGGACAAACCGTCCTACAGCATCGACACCCTGGAGTCGTTGCGCGGCGAACTGGCCGCCGACGATCAGCTATTTTTGATTCTTGGCTGGGACGCCTTTTGTGGGCTGCCCGGCTGGCACCGCTGGCAGGACCTGTTACTGCATGCGCACATTCTGGTGCTGCAGCGGCCGGATGCTGACAGTGATGCGCCGCAGGCGCTGCGTGACCTGCTGGCGGCGCGCAGCGTGAGTGACCCCCTGACCCTGAAAGGGCCGGGGGGGCAGATTTCCTTCATCTGGCAGGCACCGCTCGCGGTGTCGGCCACCCAGATCCGCACCCTGCTGGGGCGCGGAACGTCGGTACGGTTTCTCGTGCCCGATGCGGTGCTGGCCTATATCCATGCGCACGGACTGTACCGTGCGTCGAACTGAACATGAGGCACACGAGTTAGTCATGACAACCCCGAAAATGCTCAGCGAAGACCTGGTCAAACTGGCCATCGCTGCCCTGGAAGAAATCAAGGCGCAAGACATCGTCACCATCGATGTACGCGAAAAAACCAGCATCACCGACTTCATGCTGATCGCCAGCGGCACCTCCAGCCGCCACGTCAAGTCGCTGGTCGACAACGTGCTGGAGAAGGTCAAGGAGCAGGGCGTGCGCCCGCTCGGCAGTGAAGGTCTGGACACCGGCGAATGGGCACTGCTCGACCTGGGCGATATCGTCGTCCACGTCATGCTGCCGACCGCTCGTCAGTTCTATGACCTCGAACGCCTGTGGCAAGGCGCTGAGCAGAGCCGTGCGCAGTTCAGTGCCGAGCCGGGCGCCGAGCAGGAATAAGGACCGCCCGCCGTGCGCATCAAACTGATCGCCGTGGGCTCGCGCATGCCGCGCTGGGTCGAGGAAGGCTGGCAGGAGTACGCCAAGCGTATGCCGGCCGAGCTGAGCCTGGAACTGGTGGAGATCCCCCTGACCACGCGCGGCAAGAATGCCGACGTGGCGCGGATGATCCGCCAGGAAGGCGAGGCCATGCTGGCCAAGGTGCTGCCCGGCGAGCGCATCGTTACCCTCGAGGTGCAGGGCCGCCCCTGGAGCACCGAGCAGTTGGCTGTGGAACTGGATAAATGGCGCTTGGATGCGCGCACCGTCAACCTTATGGTAGGCGGGCCAGAGGGCCTGGCGCCCGAGGTTCAGGCACGCAGCGAACAACGCTGGTCGCTGTCGCCGCTGACCCTGCCGCACCCGCTGGTACGGATACTCATCGGCGAGCAGATGTACCGGGCCTGGACAGTCTTGTCCGGCCATCCTTACCACAAATAACAGCAGTCGCCGATGCCGCAGCCGATTCGCCTCAAAGACCACGAGAAAGATGCCCGCATGGTGCGCAAGCGCGCCCTGGTGGGCGGTATCGTGTTCCTCTTGCTGACGGCGGTACTGATTGCGCGCATGTACTACCTGCAGGTGGTGCAGTTCGAGTACCACAGTACCTTGGCGGAAAATAACCGTATCCATGTGCAGCCGGTGCCGCCTACCCGTGGGCTGATCTTCGACCGCAATGGGGTGATCGTCGCCGACAACCGGCCGAGCTTCAGCCTGACCCTGACCCGTGAGCGGGCCGGCGACTGGCGCCAGGTGCTGGACGTGATTGTCGAGGTGCTGGGCCTCAGCGAGGAGGATCGGGCGCTGTTCGAGCGGCGTGTACGCCAGGGACGTCGGCCATTCGAGCCGGTGCCCGTGCTGTTCGAGCTGAGCGAAGAGCAGATCGCGCGCATTGCCATCAACCAGTTCCGCCTGCCGGGCGTGGAAGTGGCGGCGCAGCTGGTGCGGCATTATCCGTTGGGTGACCACTTCGCCCACTCGGTCGGCTATGTGGGGCGGATCAACGAGAAGGAACTCAGTGACCTCGATCCGGTGGCCTACAGCGGTACTCATCACATTGGCAAGACCGGCATCGAGCGCTTCTACGAAGCACAGTTGCATGGCGAAGTGGGCTACGAAGAGGTCGAGACCAATGCCCGTGGGCGCGTGCTGCGGGTGCTCAAGCGCACCGACCCGCTGCCGGGCAGGGACATTGTGCTGACCCTCGATTCGCGCCTGCAGGAGGCGGCTGAAGCTGCGCTGGGCGGGCGCCGTGGTGCGGTGGTGGCGCTGCAGCCGCAAACCGGCGAGGTGCTGGCCATGGTCAGTCAGCCAAGCTTCGATCCCAACCCCTTTGTCACCGGCATCGGCTTCAAGGCCTATGCCGATTTGCGCGACTCGATCGACCGGCCACTGTTCAACCGCGTGCTACGCGGGCTCTACCCGCCGGGCTCGACGATCAAGCCGATGGTCGCCGTAGCCGGGCTGGATGCTGGAGTGATCACCCCGCAAACCCGGGTGTTCGACCCCGGCTTCTATCAATTGCCCAACCACAGCCACAAGTACCGCAACTGGAACCGTAACGGCGATGGTTGGGTCGATCTGGAGCTGGCCATCTCGCGCTCCAATGACACCTACTTCTACGACCTGGCACACAAGATGGGCGTGGACCGCATGCACGACTACATGACCCGCTTCGGCCTCGGCCAGCGCGTGTCGCTGGATATGTTCGAGGAAACCGCAGGTCTGATGCCGTCGCGCGACTGGAAGCGGGCTCGTTACCGTCAGCCCTGGTACCCCGGCGAAACCCTGATCCTCGGGATTGGCCAGGGCTACATGCAGACCACGCCGCTGCAGCTGGCTCAGGCCACAGCGCTGATGGCTACCCGCGGCAAGTGGATCCGCCCGCACCTGGCCAAGACCATCGAAGGCCTGCCGGCCGTCGACAGTGACCCGGTGCCGGACATCCAGCTGCGTGATCCCAAGTTCTGGGACTACGGCCGTTTCGGCATGGAGCAAGTGGTGCACGGCCCGCGCGGCACGGCGCGCAAGATCGGTGATGGCTCGCCCTACCGGATCGCCGGCAAGAGTGGTACGGCCCAGGTGGTGGCGATCAAACAGGGCGAGAAATACGACCGCGAGAAGATTCAGGAGCGCCACCGTGACCACGCCCTGTTTGTCGCCTTTGCCCCGGCGGACAACCCGCAGATCGTGGTCTCGGTGATGGTCGAAAACGGCGAGTCCGGTTCCGGCGTCGCCGCACCGGTGGTCAAGCAGGTGATGGATGCCTGGCTGCTCGACGAGAATGGTCAGCTCAAGGCTGAATTTGCTCCACCAGTCAAAGCCGAGGTTGTCCAGCGTGAGCAATAACTTCGACCGTAATCTGTCCAGCGAGGACGTGCTGCGTCGTCGCGCGTCGCTGCTGCAGCGCGTGCACATCGACGGCATCCTGTTGCTGCTGCTGTTGATCCTCGGTGCCGCGAGCCTGTTTATCCTGTACTCGGCCAGCGGCAAGAATATCGACCTGCTGATGAAGCAGGCCAGCTCCTTCGGTCTTGGCCTGATCGGTATGCTGGTCATCGCCCAGTTCGAGCCGCGCTTTATGGCGCGCTGGGTACCCTTGGCCTATGTGGGCGGGGTTGGTTTGCTGGTAGTGGTCGATGTCATGGGCCACAACGCCATGGGCGCGACCCGCTGGATCAATATTCCCGGGGTGATTCGCTTCCAGCCGTCGGAGTTCATGAAGATCATCATGCCGGCGTCGATTGCCTGGTACCTGGCAAAGCGCAGCCTGCCACCGCGTTTCAAGCATATCTGTGTGGCCATGGCGATGATCGCTACGCCCTTCGTGCTGATTCTGCTGCAGCCAGACCTGGGCACCTCGCTGTTGGTGCTGGCCGCCGGTTGTTTCGTGCTGTTTATTGCCGGGCTGCAATGGCGCTGGATTCTCGGTGCCGCAGCGGCGGTGGTGCCGATAGCCGTCGGTATGTGGTTTTTCGTGCTGCGCGAATACCAGAAGCAGCGGGTGCTGACCTTCCTCAACCCGGAGAGTGACCCGCTGGGCTCGGGCTGGAACATCATCCAGTCCAAGGCCGCCATCGGCTCCGGCGGCGTGCTGGGCAAGGGCTGGTTGCTGGGCACCCAATCGCACCTGGATTTTCTGCCCGAGAGCCACACCGACTTCATTATCGCTGTACTTGCCGAAGAGTTCGGCTTGGTGGGCGTGTGCCTGCTTTTGTTGCTTTATATGTTGCTGATAGCCCGCGGGCTGGTGATTACCGTGCAAGCGCAGACGCTGTTCGGTAAGCTTCTCGCCGGTGCACTGACCATGACGTTCTTCGTCTATGTGTTCGTCAATATCGGCATGGTCAGTGGGTTGTTGCCGGTGGTGGGGGTCCCGCTGCCGTTCATCAGTTACGGGGGCACCTCGCTGATCACGCTATTGGCTGGGTTCGGCATCCTGATGTCGATCCACACTCACCGTAAATGGATTACACAAGCTTAAATTGGGGTTATGAATTCAATGCAGATTTTGCGTCGCTGGGCTTCACGGCATGCGCCCTGGGTCGGTTTGGTCGGGGTGTTCGGGTGTGCCCAGCAGGCCATGGCCGCGGATTACGACAATGCACCGCTGGTCAACGAGTTCATTGCTGAAATGACCCGCGACTACGGCTTCGCCAGTGAGCAACTGGTCAGCCTGTTCGGCGAGGTCGAGCGCAAACAGGCGATTCTCGACGCCATTTCGCGGCCCGCCGAGCGGGTCAAACCCTGGAGCGAATACCGCCCGATCTTCATCACCGATTCGCGTATCGCCCGCGGTGTCGACTTCTGGCGTGAGCACGAGGAGGCCCTGCGCAAGGCTGAGCAGGATTACGGCGTACCGGCCGAGATGATCGTCGCGATCATCGGTGTGGAAACTTTCTACGGCGGCAACACCGGTAACTACCGGGTCGTCGATGCGCTGTCGACCCTGGCGTTCGATTATCCGCCGCGTGCGCCCTTCTTTCGTAAAGAGCTGCGCGAGTTCCTCATGCTGACCCGCGAAGAGCAGGTCGACCCGCTCACCCTCAAGGGCTCCTATGCCGGTGCCATGGGCCTGCCGCAGTTCATGCCGAGCAGCTTTCGCGCCTACGCGGTGGACTTCGATGGCGACGGTCACATCAATATCTGGACCAACCCTACCGATGCCATCGGCAGTGTTGCCAGCTACTTCAAACGCCACGGCTGGCAGCCGGGCGAGCAGGTCGCCAGCCGCGCCACGGTCAAGGGTGAGCAGGCCGATCAAGGTCTGACCCAGGGCCTCGACCCGGTCTCGACTGTGGGCCAGTTACGCGCCCTGGGCTGGTCGACAGAGGACGCTCTGAGCGACGAGCTGCCGGTGACTGCATTTCGTCTGGAAGGCGCCGAAGGTGCCGAATACTGGATGGGCCTGCCGAACTTCTTCGTCATCACCCGCTACAATCGCAGTGTGATGTATGCCATGGCGGTCAATCAGTTGGCTGAGTATCTGGTCACTGCGCGGGGGGCGCGTTAATGCTTCGTCTGCCGTTCAAGCTCGCGGCCTGCGCCAGTCTGGCATTGGCCCTGGCCAGTTGCTCGTCGAACCGTGCTCCACAGCCGGGTGTTGCCGTGCCGCAGGCCTCGGGCGGGATTTCTGGCCCGACCAACTACAGCCAGCCGCACAAGGACGGCGCGCCCTGGTGGGACGTGGACGTTTCGAAGATTCCCGACGCCGTGCCCATGCCGCACTACGGCGCGGTCAAGGCCAGCCCCTACAGCGTGTTCGGCAAGCAGTACTACCCGATTCCCGATGCACGGCGTTACACCGCGGTAGGTCCGGCGAGCTGGTACGGCACCAAGTTTCATGGCCAGGCCACGGCCAACGGCGAAACCTACGACCTCTATGGCATGACAGCCGCGCACAAGACCTTGCCGCTGCCCAGCTATGTACGGGTGACCAACCTGGAGAATGGCAAGTCGGCGATCCTGCGGGTCAATGACCGTGGGCCGTTCTACTCTGACCGCATCATCGACCTGTCTTTCGCCGCGGCGAAGAAACTCGGCTATGCCGAAAGTGGTACGGCGCGGGTCAAGGTTGAGGGCATCGACCCCCATGAGTGGTGGGCACAGCAGGGTAAAACGGTGCCGATGATGATGGCCGGCACCCCCAAATCTGCCGTGGCCCAGCCGGTCGCGCAGTCGATCAGCCAGCCGCTGGAAACCTATTCGCCACCGCCCCAGCAACATGCCGCGGCCGTGGTGCCAGTGCAGATCGACGCAAAAAAAAACGCTTCACTCGCAGCCTCTGGCCTGTATCTCCAGGTGGGCGCCTTCGCCAACCCGGACGCTGCGGAGCTGCTCAAGGCCAAGCTGAGCGATACGGTGAGTGCCCCGGTGTTCATCAGCTCAGTGGTGCGCAACCAGCAGATTCTGCACCGCGTGCGCCTCGGGCCGATTCCCAGCCAGGGCGAGGCTGAGCAACTGCAGAGCAGCGTACGCCTGGCCAATCTGGGCCAGCCCACGCTGGTAAAGGGCGACTGACGGGCAACTAATCGCCCGCCAGCCTGCCTAAGCAGCGAGCTGCGCCGCTTCAGAGCGCGCGCAGCACCGTATAACTTGCCCTTTCGGGTCCGTTCGACCATCAGCAACCTCAGAGAGACGGATGAATATCACCAGCTTTACGCAGCGCATTTTCCTCACATTTCTCCTGCTCGCCGCCCCGGCTGCCTGGGCCAACCAGACGGTGGTCCCCGCACCGCCGCAACTGGCGGCCAAGTCCTATGTCCTGATGGACGCTGCCAGTGGCAAGGTGCTGGTCGAGAACAACGGTGACCAGCGTCTGCCGCCTGCCAGCCTGACCAAGTTGATGACTGCCTATATCGCTACCCTGGAGATCCGCAAGGGCCAGATCGGCGAGCAGGACATGGTCACCGTCAGCGAGAAAGCCTGGCGCACCGGCGGCTCGCGCATGTTTATCCAGGTCAATACCCAGGTAAGCGTGAGTGACCTGCTGCACGGCATCATCATTCAGTCGGGGAACGATGCCAGCGTGGCTATCGCCGAGCACATCGCCGGTAGCGAAGAAGCCTTTGCCGACATGATGAATGCCGCGGCGCAGCGTCTGGGCATGGTCAATACGCACTTCGTCAATGCCACCGGTTTGCCGGACCCGGAGCACTACTCCAGTGCCCACGACATGGCCATCCTGGCGCGCGCCATCATCAATGAAGACCCCGAGCACTACGCGATCTACTCGCAGAAGGAGTTCTTCTGGAACAACATCAAGCAGCCCAACCGCAACCTGCTGCTGTGGCGTGACAAGACCGTCGATGGCCTGAAAACCGGCCATACCGAAGAAGCCGGTTTCTGCCTGGTGTCCTCGGCTGTGCGCGATGGCGCGCGGATGATTACCTCGGTATTCGGTACCGTGAGCGAACAGGCTCGTGCTGCTGAAACCCAGAAGCTGCTGACCTACGGTTTCCGCTTCTTCGAAAGCCGCACCTTCTACCAGAAGGGCACCGAGCTGGCTCAGGCCCAGGTGTGGAAAGGCACGACCAACCAGGTCAAGGCCGGTCTGGCCAATGACCTGACCCTGACGCTGCCCAAGGGCCAGATGGAAAAACTGCAAGCCAGCATGACCCTCAACCCGCAGTTGGTTGCGCCCATTGCGCAAGGCGATGTGATCGGCAAGGTGGAAGTGAAACTGGCTGATGAAGTGGTGCACAGCGCTGACCTGGTCGCCCTGGAAACCGTCGAAGAAGGCGGCTTCTTCCGTCGCCTGTGGGACGGCGTGCGCTTGTTCTTCTTCGGCCTGTTCAATTGATCTGAAGACCGCGCCCCGTCTGGGGCGCATGTGAAGGACAGGCCACGTGCCTGCATGAGCCATGACTGAGACCGATACCCAAGCGCCGAAAATCGAGTTCCCCTGCGAGCGTTACCCGATCAAGGTGATCGGTGAGGCGGGCGAGGGCTTCCATGAACTGGTGATCGAAGTGATCCAGCGCCATGCGCCGGATTTCGACGCCACCTCTCTGGTTGCCCGCGACAGCCGCACGGGTCGCTTTCTGTCGGTGCAGGTGCTGATCACCGCTACCGGCATCGAGCAGCTGCAAGCGATCAATGCTGACCTGCGCGCCACCGGCCGCGTACACATGGTGCTCTAGTGCCGGACTGCGTGGTACGCCATCTTGGTTTGGCGGATTACCTGCCGACCCTGGAAGCGATGCGTCGCCTGACCGCCGAGCGCGATGAGCACACGCCCGATGAAATCTGGCTGCTGCAACACCCGCACGTGTTCACCCAGGGGCAGGCCGGCAAGGCCGAGCACCTGCTGGCGCCCGGCGATATTCCCGTGATTCAGGTTGAGCGCGGCGGTCAGGTGACCTACCACGGCCCAGGCCAGTTGGTGGCCTATCTTATGCTCGATCTGCGCCGTCTGGGCCTGGGCGTGCGTGAGCTGGTGTCGGCCATGGAGCTAAGTCTGGTCGACCTGTTGGCCAGCTATGGCGTCGAGGCTGCGCCGAAAGCCGATGCT
This sequence comes from Pseudomonas cuatrocienegasensis, assembly GCF_900110925.1. GTDB lineage: Bacteria > Pseudomonadota > Gammaproteobacteria > Pseudomonadales > Pseudomonadaceae > Aquipseudomonas > Aquipseudomonas cuatrocienegasensis. The sequence continues at coordinate 25,535 of NZ_FOFP01000024.1, forward strand.
CCGGGAGTCTATGTCAATGGCGAGAAGATCGCGTCGCTGGGCTTGCGGGTGCGCCGCGGCTGCTCGTTCCATGGCCTGGCGCTCAATGTGGACATGGACATGTCGCCGTTCGCGCGTATCAACCCGTGCGGTTACAGTGGGCTGAAGATGGTCCAACTCAAGGACCTTCTGGAAACACCCGCCCCGCTAGATGAGGTGGCGCAGCGTCTGGAATTGGCTCTACGCAAACAGTTGGGCTACCCGTAGGGTGCGCCGTGCGCACCAACGCTGGTTGCAGGGCGCACCCTACGACCGTGGGATAGCGCCGCAACGAGAAAGGGACGCCGAGACGTCCCTTTTTTACGTATGCGTTGCAGGCCTGTAGGAGCGAATTTATTCGCGATAATGTCGTGAGCTTCGCGAATAAAGGCTAGGCGCCCCCTTCGCTCCTACAACCAGCGGTTTGGACCGCTGTAGCCTGGGTTAGCCGAAGGCGTAACCCGGGAGTCGTCAGTTCAGGTTAAGCGCCGGAATCAGGTTGTTATCCTGCGACTGACCCGGAACCGCTACAGGGGCAGCGAGGCCCAGGTTGTTCTTTTCGAACACCCGGTCGGCGCGGTAGCTGGAGCGTACCAGCGGGCCGGCGGCGACTTCCATAAAGCCTTTTTCCAGGCCGATCTCGCGAAAGCGGTTGAATTCTTCCGGGCTGACCCAGCGCTGCACTTTCAGGTGATTGCGCGTGGGTTGCAGGTACTGGCCTAGGGTGAGGATGTCCACGCCGATGGCACGCAGATCATCCATGGTCTCGAGCACTTCCTCGTCGGTCTCGCCCAGGCCAAGCATCAGGCTGGTCTTGGTCAGCATGGCCGGACGGTGGCGCTTGGCGTGGGCCAGCACATTCAGGGTCTTTTCGTAGCCGGCACGCGGGTCACGCACGACGTGGGTCAGGCGCTTGACCGTCTCGACGTTCTGCGCGAACACCTCAAGGCCGGAATCGACCACACGCTCAATGGCTTGCAGATCGCCGTCGAAGTCCGGGGTCAGGGCTTCGACCACCACCTGCGGGGTGTTCTCCTTGATCGCGCGGACGCAGGCGGCGTAGTGCGCAGCACCGCCATCGTCCAGGTCGTCGCGGTCCACCGAGGTCAGCACGATATAGCGCAGCGCCATCAGCTCAACCGATTTGGCGGTGTTCTGTGGTTCTTCCAGGTCCAGCCAACCGTTCGGGTTACCGGTATCTACCGCGCAGAAGCGGCAGGCGCGGGTGCAGACCGAGCCCATCAGCATGATGGTTGCCGTGCCATTGGACCAGCATTCACCCATGTTCGGGCAATGGGATTCCTGGCAGACCGTGCTCAGACGGTGCTCGCTGACATTGCGCTTGACCGCCTCGAAACGACTCCCGCCCGGCGCCTTGACGCGCAGCCACTTGGGCTTGGGCTCGAAGACCTGGGGCTCGGCCGATGCGCGACGCTTCTGGCCATCCTTGATCGCAGTAATACCCTGGGCAGTGCGGAACTTTGCGCCGCTGGCAACTGGGTTGGACGAGGGTGTGTCTGACATCGGAAAGGGCTCCGGTAGAGGCTCCGTTGGCGAGGGGCTTTTGGCCGCCGCGCAGTCTACCACAGAAGGTATTCGCACCAACTGTGGCCTGGGTTTAGCCCAGGCCAGGCCTAGGGTCTGTTGACGTTTCGTTCGCGGCAACGCGGCTCGCGACGAAACGTCAACAGACCCTAGCGCGTGCGCAGTTGCTGCAGCAGGTTCTCGTCAGGATAGCCATCGGCAGGCCAGTTCAGTTGCAGCTGCAAGGTACGAATGGCCTTGCGCGTGTTGGCGCCGATGATGCCGTCTGCTGGGCCTGGGTCGAAGCCTTTGGCGGCGAGGCGCTCTTGCAGTTCGATGCGCTCACTACGGCCGAGCTGGCGATCATCGCGCGGCCAGGCGGCCTGAACGCTGTCGCCACCGCGCAGGGCATCGGACAGCAGACCAATAGCCAGGGCATAGGAGGTGGAGTTGTTGTAACGCAGGATGCTGCGGAAGTTGCTCTGCAGCAGGAACGCCGGCCCGCGATGGCCGGCCGGCAGCATCAGCGTGGCCAGGGTGTCGTCGGCCGCCTGCGGGTGGTTCTGGCTATAGGGTGTGACTCCCAGGGCTCGCCACTCGGCGACGCTACGGCGCACCTCCGGGTCGGCCAAGGCGTAATCGAAGCCTTGCGGCAGGCGCACTTCATAACCCCAGGATTGCCCACTCTGCCAGCCGGAGCTTTGCAGGTAGTGGGCTGCAGAAGCCAGGGCGTCGCTTGCGGAGTTCCACAGGTCGCGCTTGCCGTCACCGTCAAAGTCTACGGCATGTTCGTTGTAGGTGGTGGGCATGAACTGGGTCTGGCCCATGGCGCCGGCCCAGGAACCGACCAGGCGTTCCGGGCTGATGTCGCCATGCTGGAGGATCTGTAGCACCGCCAGTAGCTGGCTGCGCCAGAAGGCCTGGCGGCGGCCTTCGTAGGCCAGGGTAGCCAGGGAGCGCACCACGTTATGGGTGCCGATATTGCCGCCGAAGTTACTCTCCAGGCCCCAGATCGCCACCAGTATTTCACTGGCCACGCCGTAGCGTTGTTCGATACGGCTCAGGTCGCCACGCTGTTGCACCAGCAGCACGCGGCCACGGTTGATGCGTGTCTGCGAAACCGCGCCATCCAGGTACTCCCAGACGGGGCGGGTGAACTCCGGCTGGCTGCTGTCGGCCTTGAGCACATCCGGGTTGGGCACGACGCCGGCGAAGGCGCGGTCGAACAGGGCGGGGTCGATACCGGCAGCGATCGCATCACTGCGCAGCAGCGTGCGCCATTCCTCGAAACTGAGCGCTGGTGTCTCAATCGGGGGTGGGGTCGGGGTGGCTACAGCGGCCGTGGCGGTGGCACCTGGCGCCGCTTGCGGCGTTGTAGTCAGCGCCTGGGCGGGTGTGTCGGCACAGGCCGTCAACAGCAGCAGAAGGCTGGCACTGGCCGTGTGGCTCAGGCGGCGGGAGAACAGGTTGGACATGGTGGTCTCAGCACATTTTGCAGGCCGCTACCATAGCACGGATGAGGCGCCATGCGGGCTGTAGCGGGGTTTTCAGGCCGCCATAACGACCGAAGCCTCCCAGTTACGGGAGGCTTCGCGGCGGTAGCTGCCTTTACCTTTGGCGGGTTTTTCCTGTCGCGCGCGAAACAGCGGCTGGGCGATCAGGGATTTGGCCTTGTTCGGCCGGGTGCGCTTGGATGAGGGCATGGTATGACTCCTGGGGTGGTGCGTTCAGGGTTGTGCATGGTCAGACCGGAGAAACCGCGGACGGTTCAGGCGTCGCGTTCGCCGGCAATCGCCAGGCGTTGCCCGGTGATGCTCAGGGTCAGCAGCGCCAGTGCATTCCAGGGGTCGCCGACGGCCTGACCCTTGATCTGCGCATCGATGCGCTGGGCATCTTGCAGCAGCAGTGCCCAGCGACTCGCAGTGTGCCGCTGCAGGGCCTTGCTGACCAGAGGGCGCCGTTTGTCCCAGACCGGTGGGCGAGCGCTGCTGAAGGCTTTTTCCAGGGGGATGCCCTGGGCAAATTGCTGGGCGATACCGGCCAGCAGGCGTATTTCGCGGGCCAGGGCCCAGAGGATGACCGGCGGCTCGACCCCTTCACCGCGCAAGCCTTCGAGCATGCGCAGGGCATGGGCAGCCTCGCCGTTGAGGGCGGCATCGATCAGGCCGAAGACGTCGAAGCGCGCACTGTCGGCAACCGAGGCGTGCACGGTGTTGGCGTCGATCTGGTTGCCATCGGCCAGCAGCTTTAGTTTTTCGATTTCCTGGGCAGCGGCCAGCAGGTTGCCCTCTACGCGCACGGCGATCATGTCCACGGCTTCCTGGCTGGCGCTCAGACCGGCCTGGCTCAGGCGTTGGCGGATCCACTGCGGTAGCTGGTGGGCATCCACCGGCCAGATCTGGATAAACTGGCTGTGCGGGCCTTCGATCAGCGCCTTGGCCCACTTGCTCTTCTGGGTGCTGCCATCGAGCTTGGGCAGGCTGATCAGCAGCACCGTGTCTTCGGGCGGGCGGGCCAGGTATTCAAGCAGGGCAGCGGCCCCCTTGTCGCCGGGTTTGCCCGATGGCAGGCGCAGTTCGAGCAGGCGCTTGTCGGCGAACAGCGACATGCTGGCGCCGGCCTGCAGCAGGTTGCCCCAGTCGAAGTTGGCTTCGGCGTTGAACACCTGGCGTTCGCTGAACTGCTGCTCACGCGTAGCGGCGCGGATGGCGTCACAGACTTCCTGGCACAGCAGGGCTTCGTCACCGCTGACCACGTAGACGCAGGCGAGCGCACCTTGCAGGTGCTTGCCGAGTTGGGCGGGGTTGAGTTTCATCAGGCTTCAGCGCAGCGGGGCCGCATCAGGCGGCCCCGTTGGATCACGGGCGCGGCAGTTCGATAGGCGACTGCTGCGGCTGGGCAGCCTCACGCTGGCGTGCGGCTTCCAGGGCGTCGGCTTCTGCTTGGGCCTTGGCTTCGGCGGTCTGCTGCAGGGTGTCCAGCTGGGCCGGCGTGATCTGCCGCAGGCGTTGGGCCAGTTGCTGTACCAGGTCGCGGCGCATCTCACTGCGTACTTGGTTGGCTTCCTGGTCGGAGCCGATCAGGTTGTTACCGTCCTGGTTATAGATGCCCTGGACTTCGATGCTGTTGCTCATCAGCAGCAGGTTCTTGGCGCCGCGGATCTCGTAGTCGAGTGTGGTGGTCAGCTGGTACTCGGCGCTGCGGGCGGCGCTGGTGTAGCTGGCGGTACGCTGGGTTTCCTGCTCGCGGGCCAGAAACAACTTGTATTCGGCGCCTGGGTAGACGCGTACATCGTTGGCTTCGAGCACCTGGGTGAGCTGGGTGACGGTGTCGCCATAGGCATTGCGGGCGCTGACGTCGAGTTCTTTGAGGGCGAACTCGATGTCACCCGTGCCGCGCAGCTGGAAGCCGCAGGCGCCGAGCAGTGCGGCGAGGCCGATTACCAACAGGTTCCGTTTGATCATTTTTCAGTATCCCCTAGTCGAACTTCCTGGCGCGTCCGGAGGGGCGCGCCGGGCCTAATCAGTTGGCGACGATATTAACCAGCTTGCCGGGCACCACAATCACTTTGCGGATGCTCAGCCCTTCGGTGAAACGCAGCACGTTCTCGTTGACCCGTGCGGCGGCCTCGATTTCTTCGCGGCTGGCGCTGGCCGGCATGTCGATCTGTCCACGCAGCTTGCCATTGACCTGCACCACCAGGGTCAGGTTGTCCTGCACCAGGGCGCTGTCGTCGACTGCCGGCCAGGCGGCGTCGATGATCACGTCCTCATGGCCCAGCTCCTGCCACAGTTCGTGGCTGATATGCGGGGTGATCGGGGCGAGCAGCAGCGCCACGGTTTCCAGCCCTTCCTGGAGCAGGGCGCGATCCTGCGCGCTGTCCTGGGCTGCCTTTTCCAGCACGTTCATCAGGGTCATCACCTGGGCGATGGCGGTGTTGAATTTGTGGTGCTGGCCAATATCCTGGGTCGCTTGGCGAATCGCTTGGTGTATGGCGCGGCGCACGTCTTTCTGTACGTCGCTCAGGCTGGCTGTATCCAGTGCCGCGGGCAGACCTTTGCCGACATGCCCGTGGGCCAGACGCCAGACACGGCGCAGGAAGCGGTTGGCGCCTTCGATGCCGGCGTCGGACCATTCGCAGCTCATGTCAGGCGGCGAGGCGAACATCATGAACAGGCGGCAGGTGTCGGCGCCGTAGGCATCAATCATCGCCTGCGGGTCGACGCCGTTGTTCTTCGACTTGGACATCTTTTCGGTGCCACCGATTTCCACCGGCAGGCCGTCGCTCGCCAGTTTGGCGGCGATGACCTTGCCCTTGGCGTCGCGCTCGATCTCGACGTCGGCCGGGTTGAACCAGTCCTTGCCGCCGTTTTCCAGCACGCGGTAGTAAGTCTCGGCGACGACCATGCCCTGGGTCAGCAGGTTCTTGAACGGCTCATCGGACGACAGCAAGCCTTCATCGCGCATCAGCTTGTGGAAGAAGCGCGCGTAGAGCAGGTGCAGGATGGCGTGTTCGATGCCGCCGATGTACTGATCCACCGGCAACCAGTGGTTGGCGGCGGCCGGGTCGACCATGCCGCCGGTGTAGTGCGGCGAGGCGTAGCGGGCGAAGTACCAGGACGATTCCACGAAGGTGTCCATGGTGTCGGTTTCGCGCTTGGCCGGGGCGCCGCATTGCGGGCAGCTGCATTCGTAGAATTCGGGCATGCGCGCCAAAGGCGAGCCGGCGCCGTCGGGCACCACGTCTTCGGGCAGTACGACCGGCAACTGGTCTTCCGGCACCGGCACGTCACCGCAGCTCTCGCAGTGCACGATCGGGATCGGGCAGCCCCAGTAGCGCTGGCGGCTGATGCCCCAGTCGCGCAGGCGGAACTGGGTGCGCGATTTGCCGAGGTGTTTTTTCAGCAGGGCGACTTCAATGGCGTCGAAGGCGCCGACGAAGTCCAGGCCGTCGAATTCGCCGGAATTGATCAGCGTGCCGTGCTCGCCATAGGCGGCCTGCCACTCGCTGCCGACTTCATCGCCGGCGCTGGTGCGTACCACGGCCTTGATCGGCAACTGGTACTTGCTGGCGAACTCGAAGTCGCGTTCGTCGTGGGCCGGGACTGCCATTACCGCGCCGTCGCCGTAGTGCATCAACACGTAGTTGGCGACCCACACCGGCAGCTTGTCGCCAGTCAGTGGGTGTTCGACGAACAGCGGCGTCGGCATGCCGCGTTTTTCCTGGGTGGCGACGTCGGCTTCGGCCACGCTGCCACTCTTGCATTCGTCGATAAAGGCTTGCAGCTCAGGGTTGCCTTGCGCCGCCAGGGTGGCCAGCGGATGCTCGGCGGCCACTGCGACATAGGTCGCGCCCATCAGGGTGTCGGGGCGGGTGGTGAAGACATTGAGCTTGCCGGCGCTGCCGATGCTGGCGACGTCGTAGGGGAAGCTGACTTCCATGCCGCGGGATTTGCCGATCCAGTTGCGCTGCATGGTCTTGACCTGTTCCGGCCAGCCATCGAGATCGTCCAGGCTACTCAGCAGCTCTTCCGCGTAGGCGGTGATCTTGAAGTAGTACATGGGGATTTCGCGCTTCTCGATCACCGCGCCACTGCGCCAGCCGCGCCCGTCGATGACCTGCTCGTTGGCCAGCACGGTCTGGTCGACCGGGTCCCAGTTGACGGTGCCGTTCTTGCGGTAGATCACGCCTTTTTCGAACAGGCGGGTGAACAGCCATTGTTCCCAGCGGTAGTAATCCGGCTTGCAGGTGGTGACTTCGCGCGTCCAGTCGATGGCCAGGCCCAGCGACTTGAGCTGGGTCTTCATGTAGGCGATGTTTTCGTAGGTCCACTTGGCCGGGGCGACGTTGTTCTTCATCGCGGCGTTTTCTGCCGGCATGCCGAACGCATCCCAGCCCATCGGCTGCAGCACGTTCTTGCCGAGCATGCGCTGGTAACGGGAAATCACGTCACCGATGGTGTAGTTGCGCACGTGGCCCATGTGCAGCTTGCCGCTCGGGTAGGGGAACATCGACAGGCAATAGAACGTCTCCTTGCCGGGCTGCTCGCTCACTACAAAGGATTTCTGCGCGTCCCAGTGGGACTGCGCGGCGGCTTCGATTTCGCGTGGCTGATACTGTTCGTGCATGGCTACTTGCGCTAGGTGTGAGGGGCTTACACAGGGCGTGTCGGGCTGTCGACGTTCGAGTAGCGGGCGAGGTGCCGGAGGCATGGATGGCAGCGCCGATCATTGATCGACAGGGCTGCAGGCCGGCTCCCGCCTGTGCTCGTGGCGCGTTCGCACGGCCTGTTCGGGAAACGCCGTAGCATACATGACCCCCCTTGATGGAGGGAAACTCTGATTGTTGCCTGGGCTACATCTGCCGCCGTCTGTCGCAGCAGCCTCCTGCAGTGGAGGCGAGCGCTAAGCTTGTAGTGGGGGCGCATTGCGGTGGCCCCAGGCGAGGTAGAGACATGGCCGATGGTCAGCGAAAAGAGGCAGGCGAGGGCGTTTACGAGCGTCTGCTGCAGCGTCTTGCTCTGGCCCTCGATGAAGCGGACAGTTTGCGTGGCTTGTCCAGTGTGCCGCCTGGCGAGATGGAGCTGCGTGACCTTACCTCGGCAGAGCTGCAGTTGATTCGTGCCTACCTGGACCGCGACCTGAGCTGGTTGCGGGGCTGGCATGCGGCGGCGGAGGAGTTGGCGCAGATCAGTCGTACCGCCGAGCTACCCAGCGTCATTCCGGCCCCCGTCGTCCATGGGCAGCGCCTGGAACTCTGCTGCGCGCTGTGCGAAGCACCTGCCGACTGGCATCCGGGCCTGGGCGTGCTGGCCTGTGGCGCCTGCGGAGCAAAGCTGTTTCGTGCTCGCCCGCCGGGCTAATGAGCGGCTAGGCTATGGCACCTTGCCCGGAGGCGCCCATGCCGATTCGCTACATCCTCAAACAGCTATTTATGCCGCCTGGCGTGCTGCTGCTCCTGTTGTTGCTGGCCTGGTGGCTACGCCGACGGGCACCGCGGCTGGCAGCCTGCTGTTTTGTGGCGGGGTTGGGTGGGTTGTGGCTGCTCAGCTTGCCAGTGACGGTGGAAGCCCTGGCCCGCTATCTGGAGCGCGAACCCGTACTCGCCACCAGCGCCTGGCCACAGCTTGCACAGCAGGCCGAGGTGATCGTGGTGCTAGGTGGCGGACGTGAGCGCGATGATCCGGCCTGGGGTGGCGATCAACCGAGCGCCCTGGCACTCGAGCGGATTCGCTACGCCGCGCGCCTGGCCAAGGCGTCCGGCTTGCCGTTGTTGACCAGCGGCGGTCTGCACTATGGTCAGCCGCCCAGTGAGGCGGACCTGGCCGCCGAGGTCCTGGCCACGGATTTTGGTCTGGCCACACGCTGGCGTGAGTCACACAGCCGCACGACCTGGGAAAACGCGGTAAACAGCGCGGCGCTGCTGCGCGAGGCCGGCATTCAGCGGGTGGTGCTGGTCACCCAGGCCTGGCATATGCCGCGAGCGCGTTGGTGTTTCGAGCAGGCCGGGCTGACGGTCGTCCCGGCACCCATGGGCATGCTCGGTGTGGCCAATGGTCGCCCGGCAGGTGGTTGGCTGCCGGAAGGGCGCGCGCTGTGGCAGAGCACGCTGCTGCTCAATGAACTGGCAGGCGCCGTGCTTTACCCGTGGCTATACAGCACGGACTGAGCCGTACATACAGTCAGTAGGGTGCCCCGTGCGCACCACCTAGGCCATCGCCCTGTTTAAAGCGTCTTGGCCATGCGGCTGGCCAACAGCGCCCAGCCGATCAGCAGGGCGCTGAGCAACCAGAGTGGCCAGCCCTGCCAGCGCAGGTAGGGGGTGAGTTGCTGCATGGGCTGCACTTCGCCGTAGAGCACGCCCTGCTCGAACGAGGGGAGCCGCTCGGTAATCCGGCCGAAGGGGTCGATCAGCACGGTGATGCCGTTGTTGGTTGCACGGATCATCCAGCGACCCGCTTCCAGAGCACGCATCTGCGCCATCTGCAGGTGCTGGATGGGGCCGATGGAGCGACCGAACCAGGCGTCATTGCTCACGGTCAGAAGCAGGTCGCTCTGGGCGGAGAGGCTGGCGGCGAAATCCGGGTAGACCACTTCGTAGCAGATGAAGGCGGCGACCTTGTAGCCCTTGGCTTCCAGCAACACCTGGTCGGCGTTGCCGCGGGCGAAGTCGGACATCGGCAGGTTGAAGAAGGCAATCAGCCCGCGCAGCAGATCCTGCAACGGCACGTATTCACCGAAGGGCACCAGTTTCTGCTTGAGGTAGTCGCCGCTGCCCTGGCCGATCACGCTCAGGGCGTTGTAGTAACGCGGCTCGCCGGCCTCGTTCGGCTGGCGCAGGGGCACGCCGGTGATCAGCGCGGCGCCACGCTCACTGGCAAAGCGGTCCATCACGCTGAGGTAGCCGATGGCCTGGTCCTTGAGCACGGGGACAGCGGTTTCCGGCCAGACGATCAGGTCCGTGCGCTCGGCGCTGAAACTCATATCACGGTACAGCGCCAGTTGCGCGTTGAGCTGGGCGGGGTCCCATTTCAGGTTCTGTTCGACATTGCCCTGCATGGCGGCCACCTTGAGCGGCTCGCCAAAGGGTTTAGTCCAGGCATATCCGCTCAGGGCCAGTCCGGCCAGCCAGGGCGCGATTAGTAACGCGATCCCGGCAGCGAGAAACGCCTTGCGTGCGCGCAAGCGCGGCAGGTTGACCAGCAGTGCGGCGCTCAGGGCCAGGACGAACGACAGCAGCCATACACCGCCCACTGGGGCGAGGCCGGCGAGGGGGCCGTCGAGCTGACTGTAGCCCGCATACAGCCAGGGGAAACCGGTGAGGAACCAGCTACGAAAGTGCTCCTGCAGCAACCACAGTGCGGCGAAAGCCAGGGCGTCGGCCAGTGGCGCCTCGGTACGGCGCAGCCAGCGTGCCCATAGCCAGGCGGCGAGCGCCAGCAACAGGCCGAGGCCGGCGACGAAGCCCAGGGTCAGCAACCCGGCCAGCAATGGCGGCGCCGAGCCGTAATCGTGAATGCTCACATACACCCAACTGGTGCCCGCAGCGAACTGGCCAAAGCCATAGGCCCAGCCGCGCAGCACGGCCTGGCGCGGGCTCAGCTCACGCAAGCCCAGGTAGAACAGGGCGAGCGACACCAGCATCAGCGGCCAGATGTTGTACGGCGCCAGGGCCAGTGGCGTCAGGGCGCCAGCGGCCAGGGCGATAAGCGTGCCGGGCCAGCCGGGGCGGGTAATCCAGTGCATGGGGGCAATCCTGAAAAGGAGGTGTGCGCAACGCTAGTGCTGAACAGCCCGGGCTTTCATGCCCGGGCTTGGCACAGTTAGCGGCTTACCGGGGTCAGGCGCAGCAGGTGCAGACGGCGGCTGTCGGCGTTCAGCACACGGAAGCGGAAACCGCCGATTTCGGTCACTTCATTGCGCTTGGGCAGGTGGCCGAAGGCGCTCATCACCAGGCCGCCGACGGTGTCGAACTCGTCGTCGGAGAACTGACTGCCGAACGACTCGTTGAAGCTGTCGATGGGCGTCAATGCCTTGATCAGGAAGTCACCGCTGGGCAGCGGTTTGATGTAGCTGTCTTCCTCGACATCGTGCTCGTCCTCGATGTCGCCGACGATCTGCTCGAGCACGTCTTCGATGGTCACCAGGCCGGCGACGCCGCCGTATTCATCGATGACCACGGCCATGTGGTTGTGGTTGGCACGAAACTCACGCAGCAGCACATTGAGGCGCTTGGACTCGGGCACGAAGGTGGCCGGGCGCAGCAGGTCCTTGATGTTGAAGTTCGCCTGCTCGCCTTGCAGGATCAGCGGCAGCAGGTCCTTGGCGAGGAGGATGCCGACGACGTCATCCAGGCTTTCGCCGACCACCGGGTAGCGCGAGTGCGCGGCCTCGATGATGGCCGGGAGGAATTCGCGGGGGCTCTGGTTGGCCTTGACGCTCATCATCTGCGAGCGCGGCACCATGATGTCGCGCACCTGCAGGTCGGCGACCTGGATGGCCCCTTCGACGATGGCCAGTGCTTCGCTGTCGAGCAGCTTGTTCTGGTGCGCTTCGCGCAGGACTTCCAGCAGTTCCTGACGGTTCTTCGGCTCGTGAGCAAAAGCCTGGGTCAGTCTGTTAAACCAGGACTTCTGCTCGGTGCTCGATCGGTCTTCGCTCATGGATGGTTACTCAAGGTCCTTGCAGGGTGTGGGTCAGTCATCATAGGGGTCGGGGTGGCCGAGTTCGGCGAGCAGGGCGCGCTCCAGCGCTTCCATTTCTTCGGCCTCGTCATCGTCGATATGGTCGTAGCCAAGCAGGTGCAGGCAGCCGTGGACCACCAGGTGGGCCCAATGGGCGTCCAGGGCCTTGCCCTGTTCGCCGGCTTCGCGCTCGACCACGGGGACGCAGATCACCAGGTCGCCGAGCAGTGGGATGTCGAGCATTTCATCGGGCACATCGGCGGGGAACGACAGCACATTGGTGGCGTAATCACGCTCACGGTAGGTGTGGTTCAGCTCGCGGCCTTCGGCTTCGTCGACCAGGCGAATGGTCAGCTCGGAATCGCCACTGCGCTGGCGCAGCGCCAGCTCGCACCAGTGGCGGAACTGCGCTTCGTCCGGGTGTTTGCCTTCGGTTGCCAGTTGCAGGTCGAGCTCAATCATCGCGGCGCGCGCCTGGGTCGTTGTCGGCTGCCGGGTAGGGGCGGCTCGGCGCTTGGCGCTCTTCAAAACGTTCATAGGCTTCGACGATGCGTTGCACCAGTGGGTGGCGCACCACGTCCTTGGCGAGGAAGTGGGTGAAGCTGATGCCTGGCACGTCCTTGAGCACGTCGATGACGTGGGTCAGGCCGCTCTTGGTGCCGCGCGGCAGGTCGACCTGGGTGATGTCACCGGTGATCACTGCAGTGGAGCCGAAGCCGATGCGGGTGAGGAACATCTTCATCTGTTCCAGAGTGGTGTTCTGGCTTTCGTCGAGGATGATAAAGCTGTTGTTCAAGGTGCGCCCGCGCATATAGGCCAGGGGCGCGACTTCGATCACCTGCTTTTCGATCAGCTTGGCCACCTGCTCGAAGCCGAGCATTTCGTAGAGCGCGTCGTACAACGGGCGCAGATAAGGGTCGATCTTCTGCGACAGGTCGCCGGGCAGAAAACCCAGCTTCTCGCCAGCCTCGACGGCCGGGCGTACCAGCAGGATGCGGCGGATCTGCTCGCGCTCCAGGGCGTCCACGGCGGCGGCGACGGCGAGGTAGGTCTTGCCGGTACCGGCCGGGCCGATGCCGAAGTTGATGTCGTGGTCGAGGATGGCGCGCACATAACGCTGCTGGTTGGCGCCGCGCGGGCGAATCATGCCCTTGCGGGTGCGCAGGGCGATGTTGCTGTGGGCGCTGGGGTTGTTCAGTTCTTCGATGCCGGATTCCTGCAGGAACAGGTGCACCATGTCTGGCGACAGCTCGGTGTTGCCAGCTTCGCGGTACAGGCGGCGCAGCAGGTTCTCGGCGGAGCTGGTCTGCTCAGGTGCGCCCAGCAGCTCGAACTGATTGCCACGGTTGCGGATCTCTATCTCCAGGCGCTGTTCGATCAGGCGCAGGTGCTCGTCGAGCTGCCCGCACAGGTTGGCGAAGCGGCGCGCCTCGAAGGGTTCGAGTATGAAACGATGAGGTTCTATGGGAGCGTTCAAGGTCGTTTGATGGCCGCCAGTCGGCTGGGTTCGTGTCCGGAGAATAACGCCAGCGGGCCGAGCGTGGAAGCTCGGCCGCTGGCTCGTTCACTGTAGAGTCTGTGGCGCGACCAAGGTGCCCCTTAAAGAGTTGGGCATGGCTTCGTCGATATACACGTCGACAAACTGGCCGATCAGGCTCGGATTATCGCTGCGGAAGTTGACCACGCGGTTACTCTCGGTACGGCCCTGGAGCATGCCGGGGTCCTTCTTCGAGTAATCGTTGACCAGGATGCGCTGCACGGTGCCGGCCATCCGTCGGCTGTTCTCGAAACCCTGCTGGGTGATGCGGTGTTGCAGCAGTGCCAGGCGCTGTTTTTTCAGCTCCAGCGGGGTGTCGTCGGGCAGGTCGGCCGCCGGGGTGCCGGGGCGTGCGCTGTAGATGAACGAGTAGCAGAAGTCGAAACCGACATCCTCGACCAGCTTCATGGTCTGCTCGAAGTCCTTCTCGGTTTCACCAGGGAAGCCGATGATGAAGTCCGAGCTGATCAGGATGTCCGGCACGGCGGCGCGCAGCTTGCGGATGCGCGACTTGTATTCCAGGGCTGTGTGGTTGCGCTTCATTGCCGCGAGAATACGGTCCGAGCCCGATTGCACGGGCAGGTGCAGGTATTTCACCAGCTCGGGGATTTCAGCATGGGCCTGGATCAGCGCGTCGGAAAACTCCAGCGGGTGGCTGGTGGTGTAGCGAATACGGTCGATGCCGTCGATGGCCGCGACGGCATACAGCAGCTCGGCAAAGTCGGCGAGCTGGCCGTTGCCGGTGTCGCCGCGATAGCCGTTGACGTTTTGCCCCAGCAGGGTCACTTCACGCACGCCGTGCTCGGCCAGGTGGATGACCTCGGCCAGCACGTCGGCCAGCGGCCGGCTGACTTCCTCACCACGGGTGTAGGGCACCACGCAGAAGGTGCAGTACTTGCTGCAGCCTTCCATCACTGAAACGTAGGCGCTGGGGCCATCGACGCGCGGTTCGGGCAGGCGGTCGAACTTCTCGATCTCGGGGAAGGAAATGTCCACCTGCGGCAGCTTGGTGCTGCGCGCCGCGTCGATCATTTCTGGCAGGCGGTGCAGGGTCTGTGGGCCGAAAACCACGTCGACATAGGGTGCGCGATCACGGATCGCCGCGCCTTCCTGGCTGGCCACGCAACCGCCGACGCCGATCACCAGGTCGGGGTTGGCAATCTTCAGCTTTTGCCAGCGGCCGAGTTGCGAGAAGACCTTGTCCTGAGCCCTTTCGCGGATCGAGCAGGTATTGAGCAGGATGATGTCGGCATCGACCGCGTGCTCGGTGACTTCCAGGGCTTGATGTTCACCCAGCAGATCGACCATGCGCGAGCTGTCGTACTCGTTCATCTGGCAGCCGTGGGTTTCGATATAAAGCTTCTTGGTCATGCGGGCTCAAAAAGGGTGATTCGAAGAACCGCACATTATAGGGGGCTAAGGCGCGGCTTCCTAGCATTGGCTGCTAGGTGGCTATGCTATGATCCGCGCCCTTTCAATCAACCCACCGGTACGAACTGCATAACCATGAGCAAGCGCGAACCCATCTACAAGGTGATTTTCCTCAACCAGGGCCAGGTGTACGAGATGTACGCCAAACAGATTTTTCAAAGCGATCTGTGGGGCTTTCTGGAAGTGGAGGAGTTCGTCTTCGGCGAGCGCACCCAGGTGGTCGTCGACCCCAGCGAGGAAAAGCTCAAGGCGCAGTTCGACGGTGTGGTGCGCAGCTTTATCCCCATGCACGCGATCATCCGCATCGACGAAGTCGAACGCCTGGGCACGCCAAAGATCAGTGAGGCCAAGGGCGGCGGCAATATCATGCCATTCCCCATGCCGATGCCGGATAAGTAAGACTCGTAGGGTGCGCCATGCGCACCACGCTCAAGGCAACGGCGAGAAGGGTGACAGGCCGTCGCTGGCCTGCAGCTCCTGCAGGTAATTGCGGAAGATCTGCCCGAGCACCTGGCTGGCGATTTCCAGCTCTTCACGCGGCATCTGCGCCGACACCAGATCGGCACTGTCCATGGCCTCGTCGGAGCCATTGACCGCGGCCATCTTCAGCACGATATACGCCTGCACATTGCTGGCTGGCACGCCTTCACCGTTGAAGAACATCATGCCCAGGCGGTACTGCGCCGGTGCGTGGCCCTGCAGCGAGGCGCGTTCGAACCAGGTCAGCGCACGCTCCAGGTCGCGTGGCGCGCGTTTGCCGTCGTAGTAAAACTCCCCGAGTTCGTATTCGGCTTGCAGGTCGCCGTTCTGCGCGGCCTGCTCACAGGCGGTGAGGGCGTCGGCAAGGCCTTGCTCGTCGGTGTTCAGCGAGCAGCTGCCGGTTGACGGGATCAGCAGGGAGTTGCCGCCCGCGAACGCGAGCAGCGGCAGAAGGAGCAACAGGCAGCCCAGTGAGAGGGTGCGGCCGGTGCAATTCATGAAAATCCATTTACCTCGACAAGCAGAACGGGCCATGGCCCGGCCGACGAGACGCGTCGACTGCGCCATTATGAAATAAGCAGCGCCGTTCTTACAAAGTCTTTACCGGGTTTTCTGTTCGACGGTTGCCCGGCAGGCTCAGCAGCAGCCAGGCCAGTAGTGGATAAGCGGGGATCAACAGGCCGTGTAGCAGGTCGATACGCCGGATCGAGCCGATCAAACCGTCACCATTTGCGGCATAGGCAGCCAACAGGAACAGCCCGACCGCGCCGCCGGCCAGGGCCAGCGGCAGGCGCTGGGGCCACTGCAGGGCGCCGGCATACAACACCAGCAGCAGGCTGGCCAAACTCAGCAGCAGACGGTAGTCGTCGAGCTGGTTGAGCTGGCGGAACAGCTCGAAGAACGCGCACAGGCCGAGAATCACCCGGCCCCAGTTCGGTCGGCTCCAGGTCCAGCGGCGACCCAGGGTCAGCGCCACAACGCCGAGCAGCGGCAGGGCGAGAAACGTCGTGGCCTGCTCCAGCCAGAGCGTGGCGGCGCGCCAGTCCGGGTCGTTGCCGGGTTGCATGGCGGCCACGGCAGCCGCAGCCGCAGGCGCGGCAAACCCCAGCAGCGCGCAGAACAGTGCCGGTTGATCGCCCTCGGCGTAGCGCGGGCGGGCGCGACCGATGGCGATTGCACAGCCCACGCAGGCCAGGGCCAGCAGCAGGTTGACCAGCATGCCGCCGGGCATCAGGCGTGTTTCAGGGCAGCGAACGCGCGCTCGGCGGCGTCCAGGGTCAGCGCCAGCTCGGTCTCGCCGTGGGCGATGGAGGTGAAACCGGCCTCGAAAGCGCTCGGCGCCAGGTACACGCCGCCGGCGAGCATCAGGTGGAAGAAGCGCTTGAAACGCTCGGCATCGCTGGCCATCACGTCATCGAAGGTGACGATGTCGTCGGCGCCGCTGAAGTACAGGCCAAACATGCCGCCCGCCTGGGTGGTGACGAACGGGATGCCGGCTGCATCGGCACGTTCCTGCAGGCCTTGGAGCATGCGGCTGGTGTAAGCGGTCAGCTCGGCATGAAAGCCCGGGCGGTCGATCAGGCGCAAAGTGGTCAGGCCGGCGGCCATGGCCAGCGGGTTACCGGAAAGCGTACCGGCCTGGTAGACCGGGCCGAGCGGGGCGATGCAATGCATGATCTCGCGTTTGCCGCCGAAGCAGCCGACCGGCATGCCGCCGCCGATGATCTTGCCGAAGGTGGTCAGGTCCGGGGTGACGCCATACAGCGCCTGGGCGCCGCCCAGGGCCACGCGAAAGCCGGTCATGACTTCATCGAAAATCAGCACGATGCCGTGCTGGTCGCACTGCGCCCGCAACCCTTCGAGGAAGCCCGGCGCTGGGGGCACGCAGTTCATATTGCCGGCCACCGGCTCGACGATGATGCAGGCTACGCTGTTGCCGACTTCGCTGAGCATCTGCTCGACGGCCGCAAGGTCATTGAACGGCAGGGTCAGGGTGTGTTTGGCGAAATCCGCCGGCACCCCGGCAGAACTCGGTACGCCCTGGGTCAGGGCGCCGGAGCCGGCCTTGACCAGCAGGCTGTCGGAGTGACCGTGGTAGCAGCCCTCGAACTTGATGATGTTGTCGCGCCCGGTAAAACCGCGGGCCAGGCGAATGGCGCTCATGGTCGCCTCGGTGCCGGAGCTGACCATGCGCACCATCTCCATCGATGGCACCAGGCGGCAGACCAGCTCGGCCATCTCGGTTTCCATGGCGGTCGGGGCGCCGTAGGACAGGCCGTGCTGCAACTGGTTGCGCACTGCATCAAGCACCGCCGGGTGGCTGTGGCCGAGGATCATCGGGCCCCAGGAGCCGACGTAATCGACATAACGCTTGTCGTCCTCATCGGTGACATAAGCGCCTTCGGCATGCTTGAAGAACAGCGGGGTGCCGCCGACGCTCTTGAACGCGCGCACCGGCGAGTTGACGCCGCCGGGGATGTGCTTCTGGGCATTGGCGAAAAGGGTTTCAGAACGGGACATGAAGGGCCTCGCGGAATCGGGTGGTGGGGCGGTATAGGCCCCAGTGACAGAAGACTCAGGCAAACAGGTCGCTGAAGGCGCGGGCACGCTGCTCGACTTCGGCGGCCGAGGCGGCGCCGAACAGGCCGTGGACCACGGCGACCATGCTGGCGCCACGGGCGATCAGGGCCGGGGCGTTTTCCAGGGTGATGCCGCCAATGGCCACGATCGGCAGGTTCAGGCTGCTGCGGGCGCTGTCCAGCAACTCGGCCGTGGCCAATGTCGCGCCTGGCTTGGTGTTGGAATCGAAGAAGCGGCCGAAGGCCACGTAACTGGCGCCTTCGCGCACGGCCTGCTCAGCCAGCGGCAGCTGGGCGTGGCAGGTCGCGCCGATGATTGCCTGGCGCCCCAGTAAGGCACGGGCCACGGCCAGCGAGCCGTCGCCCTGGCCGAGGTGCAGGCCAACGCCCAGGCGGGCTGCGAGTTCGGCATCATCGTTGATGATCAAGGCCGCGCCATAGCGGTTGCACAGCTCGCGCAAGGCTTCGGCCTCGCGCAAGCGGCGCGCTTCGTCAGCGGACTTGTCACGGTATTGCAGCAGCCGCACGCCGCCTTTGAGCGCCGCTTCGACATAGGGCAGCAAGCGCCCGTTGGCCAGCAGCTGGCGGTCGGTGATGGCATAAAGCCCGCGCAGTTTCATCGAGCTGGCTCCAGAGGATGGTTGTGCATCAGCAGAAATCCAGGGGCAGGCGGCGCGGCACGAACTGGCCGTGGCCCGGCTGTTCGGCATCGCGCAGGGTGCGCCAGGTGTAGTCCAGGGCGGTTTTCACCGCGCTGACCAGCTCTTCGCCAATCGCCAGGCGCCCGGCCAGGGTGCTGGCCAGGGTACAGCCGGAGCCGTGGTAGCTGCCCGGCAGACGCTGGCAGGTAAAGGTATGGCGGCTGCCGTCGCGGCTGTACAGGCGGTTGTGTACTTCGTGTTCGTCGCCGTGGCCACCGGTGATCAGCAGGTGCTGGATATGCGGCAGCAGTTTTTCGGCGCACTGGTCGGGCGTGCCCTCGGGCAGTTCGGCGAGGATGCGCGCTTCGGGCAGGTTGGGTGTGGCGATGGTCGATACGGCGAACAGCTGCTCGCGCATGGCATAGCCCACTTCATCCTTCCCTAAGGCGCCGCCGCCGCCAGCCCGCAGCACCGGGTCGCAGACCAGGGGCACGCCTGGCAGGCGCTGCATGATCAGCAGCACGGTCTCGACCATTTCCACCGAGCCGAGCATGCCCAGTTTGACGGCGGCGACCGGCAGATCGTCGATGATGGCGTTGGCCTGGGCCAGCACCCATTCACGATCGAGGACGCGAAAGTCGTGCACGTTGACGGTGTCCTGCACGGTCAGGGCAGTCACGGCCGGGGCGGCGTGGCAGCTCTGGGCGAGCAGGGCTTCGATGTCGGCTTGCAGCCCGGCACCCCCACTGGGGTCATGACCAGACAGACAGAGCACTACGGGGCGGGAGGTGGGCGTTTTCATGGGGCGCGAGCTTAGGGTCTGTTGCGGTTTCAGTGCAAGCCGCGTTGTCATGCTCAGCGCTTGGCGTGTGTGCTGGCATTGTCACGGAATGTGCCGCAATACAGGCGCGGCCCGCGTGCGACTAATGTCCCTGGCGGATGCGCGTATGACCATGCCGATATGTGACGAAAAGGCGCACTGCGGTGCGCTGTTCACGGACTGAGTCGTTACTGGCAAGGTGCCTGCACGCCACGTTTTCAGGGGCCGGCTGTGCTAGAGTCAGCGCCATTCAAAACAACCAGGCGAGCGAGGCTGCGTCAGCATGTGAGAGGTGGGGCTCTCCGGCGCAGTTCGACGTCGTCTCTGTGGGGCTGCATGCGCTTCGTCCTGACTTTTTTGCTGGCCGTTTGGCCAGTATTCGCCACGGCCGTGGCGTTCGATGAAACCACTCGATCATTGCCCTTGGGGCAGGCCATGTATGTCTTTGAGGACGTGCGCGGCGATGCGAGCATCGAAGACATCACCTCCACAGCCTTGCAGGCGAGCTTCCGCCAACACGACACGTCCGTGCTCAACGCCGGGTATTCCCGTTCGGTGTTCTGGCTGCGCCTGGACCTCGAATACCGGCCGGGTTCCTCGGCAGGGCCGCGGCCCTGGTTGCTGGAACTGGCTTATCCGCCGCTCGATCACCTGGAGCTCTATGTCGCCGATGGTCGGGGCGGCTTCGAGCTCGCCCAGCGCACCGGCGATGCCCTGCCTTTTGCCAGCCGGCAGATCCGCCAGAACAACTATCTGTTCGAGCTCGACCTGCCGCCCGGGCAGGCGCAGCGTGTCTACCTGCGCCTGCAGAGCCAGGGCTCGATCCAGGCACCGCTGACCCTGTGGGCGCCGAATGCCTATCTTGAGGATCAGCCCGCGCGTATCTATGTGCTGGGTATCATCTACGGCGTGCTGTTGGTGATGCTGATCTACAACCTGTTCATTTACCTGAGCGTGCGCGACACCAGCTACCTGTATTACATCCTCTATATCGCCTCGTTCGGGCTCTACCAGGTCTCGGTCAATGGTGCGGGCATCGAGTACTTCTGGCCGAACAGCCCCTGGTGGGCCAATGCCGCCACGCCATTTTTGATCGGTTCGGCCGCGCTGTTCGGCTGTCAGTTCGCCCGCAGTTTTCTGCATACCGCCGAGCACAGCCCCTGGGTCGACCGCACCTTGCTGGTGATGATGGCCTGCGGTGCTGGGGTCATGTTGCTGGCATTGACCGCCAGTTATGCCGTGGCGTTGCGCCTGGCCACCTACCTGGCGCTGCTGTTCACCGTGGTGGTCTTCGTGGCCGGCATGCTGGCCTGGCTGCGCGGCATGCGCGTGGCGCGCTACTTCATCATCGCCTGGAGCACCTTTTTAGTCGGTGGGGCGATCAACACCCTGATGGTGCTGGGTTACCTGCCCAATGTGTTTTTGACCATGTACGCCAGCCAGATCGGCTCGGCGCTCGAGGTTGGCCTGTTGTCGCTGGCTTTGGCGGACCGTATCAACGCGATGAAGGAAGAGCGTGCACGGATTCTCGAGGAGGCCGGGCGCAAGCTTGAGGCGCTGAACCAGGAGCTGGCCGACAGCAACCGCCTCAAGGACGAGTTTCTCGCCACCGTCACCCATGAATTGCGCACGCCCATGAACGGCGTGATCGGCTCTTTGGAGTTGATGCAGACCGTCGATCTTGATGCCGAACTGGCGCAGTACCAGCGAACCGCGGCCGGGTCGGCCCGCGACATGATGCGCATGGTCAACGACATCCTCACGCTCACGGAGCTGCAGGCCGGCAAGCTCTACCCGCGGCGCGAGCCGTTCAGCCTGCGTGGCCTGCTCGACAGCCTGCGCGGGCAGTACGCGCCGCGCGCCGAGGCCAAGGGCCTGCAGTTTGTCGTGGAGCTGGACGAGCAATTGCCTGACACCCTCGAAGGCGATGCCGGCAAGCTGGGGCAGGCGCTGGGCTGCCTGCTCGACAACGCCATCAAGTTTACCGCCACGGGGCACGTCGGGATTCGAGTGATACGGGTTGGCGCGGCGGCCGACAGCCTGCCGCTGAGCCTGCAGGTGTTCGACAGCGGGATTGGCTTCGAGGCGCCACCCACTGGCGAGCTGTACCAGCGTTTCCGCCAGCTCGACGGCTCCATGACCCGTGAATACGGTGGCCTCGGCATTGGCCTGGCCATCTGTCGGCGCCTGGTCGACCTGCTGGGTGGTGACCTTGAGCATGAGTCGCAGCCCGGGCGCGGCAGTCGTTTCGATATTCAGGTGCCGCTGGCCCTGCCGGCGCATGTATCACGCCAGGCGGTGCCCGTTACGCGCGCGGCAGGGCCGGTCTACCGTCAGCCCGAGCAGTGCACGGTGCTGGTCGTCGAAGACAACGCCATCAATCAGTTGGTGATCCGCGGCATGCTGCTCAAGCTCGGTTATCGCGTGCGCACGGCGGATAATGGCGCGCAGGCGCTCGAGCTGTTGCGCAGGGAGCTGGTCGATGCGGTGCTGCTGGATTGCCAGATGCCGATCATGGATGGCTTTGCCACCTGCCGTGCCTTACGCCACTTGCCGGGTTGCGAGACCTTGCCGGTGCTGGCGATTACCGCCCACAGCCACAGTGGCGATCGCGAGCGCTGCCTGGCCGCAGGGATGAGCGACTACCTGGCCAAGCCGGTCAAATTCGAGACCCTGCGATTGCTTCTGCACGAATGGGTGCTGTGCCGCGAGCCTGGCCAATAAACCGGGCTGATTTGGCGCAAATACCCCTGTTGGTAAGTGCTGAATCCTGATTCACTGCTTGCATGCAATGAACCGGGATTCAGACTATGGCTTACCGCTCAACTCCCTTGCGGATCGACCGCGACCATGCCCTGCGTGAGCGCATCCTCGAGTGTGCGCTTTCGCGTGTCGCAGACGGCGGCTTCGCCGCCCTGACCATGCAGGCATTGGCCGAGGATGTTGGCATCGCTACCGGTAGCCTGTACCGGCACTTTCGCAGCAAGGGTGAGCTGGCCGCCGATGTCTTCGCCAGCGCCAGCCAGCGCGAAGTCGATGCACTGGGCGCCGCGCTGCGTGGCCCCGGCGACCCGGCACAACGCCTGGCGGCGGGTGTTCATCAGTTCGCCGCCAGGGCCTGGCACAGCCGGCGTCTGGCATTTGCCCTGATCGCCGAACCGGTCGACCCGGAGGTCGATGAGCAGCGCCTGCTGTACCGCGAGGCCTATGCCGAGCTGTTTAGCGAACTGCTCGAAGAGGGCCGCAAGGCAGGCGTCTTCCAGCTCCACTCGCCCAGCCTGATCGCCGCCTGCCTGGTGGGCGCGATTGCCGAAGCCCTGGTCGGCCCGCTGTCGCCGCCAGCCCGCGCCGCCCGTGAAGCCGGTTATCCCGCCCCAGCCCTGGACGATGTCAGTCAGGGCCTGGTGCTGTTCTGCCTGCGCGCCGTTGGCGTCAAGGAGCTCGTGTGATGAGCCTGAGCCTGCATGCCGAAACCCACGAGGTGTTCAACCAGGTACCGCCACTGGATGGCGCTAACCTGTACCGCATTGACCTGCCCTTGCAGGAGTGGACCCAGCGCTTCGGCGGTGGCTGGGCACAGGCGCGCATCGATGCCTATGGCGCTCTGGCCGGCGGCGAATTGATGGCTGCGGGCTTTCTGGCCAATGAGCACAAGCCGGTGTTCCACAGCCATGACCGCTATGGGCGGCGCATCGACCTGGTCGAGTTTCACCCGGCCTATCACCAGTTGATGAGTACGGCGATCAAGCATGGCTTGCCATCGCTGCCCTGGACCGACCCGCGTGCCGGCGCCCAGGTGGCCCGCGCGGCCATGAGCTACCTGCACAGCCAGGCCGACGCCGGTAGCGGCTGCCCGTTGACCATGACCTATGCCAGCGTGCCGGCGCTCAAACTGCAGGGGGACGTGGCCGAGAAGTGGCTGCCGAAAATCCTTTCGACCCAGTACGACCCGCGCAACCTGCCGATCGAGCAGAAGACCGGCGCGACCATCGGCATGGCCATGACCGAAAAGCAGGGCGGCACCGATGTACGCGCCAACACCACACACGCCTACCCGCTCGGCCTCGGCGGCGCCGGGCAGGCCTATGAGCTGGTAGGGCACAAATGGTTCTGCTCGGCGCCCATGTGCGACGCCTTTCTCACCCTGGCCTACACGAAAAAGGGCCTGAGCTGCTTCCTGCTGCCGCGCCACCGTCCGGACGGCACGCGCAATGCGTTCTATATTCAGCGACTGAAGAACAAACTGGGCAATCAGTCCAACGCCTCCAGCGAAGTCGAATACCGCGGCGCCCTGGCCTGGATGGTCGGCGAGGAGGGGCGAGGTGTGCCGACCATTATCGAAATGGTCGCCTTGACCCGCTTTGATTGCATGGTTGGTTCCAGCGCCCTGATGCGCCAGGCCCTGACCCAGGCCGCGCACCACTGCGCGCACCGCCAGGTGGGCGGCCGCGTGCTCAGCGAACAGCCGCTGATGCAGAACGTGCTGGCCGACCTGGCTCTGGAAAGCGAGGCGGCGCTAGCCTTGACCTTGCGTATGGGGCAGGCCCTGGATAATCCGCATGACGAGCAGCAGGCCAAGTTCGCCCGCCTGATCACCGCCGTCGGCAAATACTGGATCTGCAAACGCGCCCCCGCGATGATCAACGAAGCCGCCGAATGCATGGGCGGCGCCGGCTATGTTGAAGACAGTATCCTGCCACGGCTGTACCGCGAGGCGCCGGTCAACTCGACCTGGGAAGGCTCGGGCAACGTGCAATGCCTCGATGTGCTGCGCGCCCTGTCGAAGGAACCGGGTGTGCTTGATGCGCTGTTTAGCGAGCTCGGCGATGGCCACGGTGACCGCCACCTGGCAGCGCATATCCAGCGCCTGCAGGCGGGCTTTCGCGACACCGCCGACATCCAGTATCGCGCCCGCCAACTGACCGAAGACATCGCCCTGGCCCTGAAGGCCAAGCTGCTGCTTGAGGCCGGCAACGCCACTGTCTCCGATGCCTTTATCACCAGCCGGTTGGGCAACGGCGGCCGCGTCTACGGCACCCTGCCTAGAGGCGTGGATGTCGAAGCGCTGATCGCCAGGAGTACGCCGCATTTGCTTTGAGGTGGGCATACAGTCAGGCCGATCGGCGCAGTAGCCGATGCGCCTCTCGACGCCATTGCCGCTTCGCGCAGGCCGCAAAAATGGATTATCCGGGCCGGTTTTGCTCGTGCAGGTTATACAGTTGCTCGGCAGCTCAATCGCCTTTTCCCCGGCTCGCGCTATCCGATCTTTAACAAGGAAAACTTGGTAGATTTTTAACGCCCGCTTTTTTTCTTTTGGGAACAGTCGGTTACGCTAAGTGTGTTCCCCGCGCCAGCGGGATAGCCGTAGGGTGCGCCGTGCGCACCAGGGCAGGCGCAGCCTACTCATGCCGCTCGCCCCAGGCCCCCATGCAACATTTAATTGGGGCACAGCCTTTCTGTTTGCTGTTTATGGTATCGAAAGTTAATACCATGAAGAGTGCTCCACAGGCATTTGTCTGGAGGCGGCTTGAGAATATCGGGGGACTTCCCCTATCGACGGTATTTCAGCCCGGCTGCTGACGGTGTGGCAGTGGCAATAAATGGGAGCGTGACGGTCCGTGTTGTACCAGCAGGGAGTGAATAAGGGGTTGCCCAAATAGTTGTCAGGGATATTATGTAGGTACGTGGCTACATGTGGAGGCCCTATGCAAACCATACTCACCAGCCGTGAATTCAATCAGGATGCCAGCGGCGCCAAACGCGCCGCCAATGAAGGGCCGGTATTCATTACCGATCGCGGCCGGCCGGCCCATGTGTTGCTCAGTATTGAGGAATATCAGCGCCTGACTGCCGGCCCCGGCAGTATCATCGACCTGCTGGCCATGCCGATTGTCGAGGACATCGAGTTCGAGGCGCCGCGTGCGCAGGGGCTGTCACGTCCGGTGGATCTGGCCTGATGTTCGTGCTCGACACCAATGTGGTGTCCGAACTGCGCAAAGCGAAAAGCGCTAAGGCCGATCCACATCTGGTGGCCTGGGCGCAGCGTCTGCTGCCCGGCCAGCTGTTCATTTCCGCGATTACCGTGCTGGAGCTGGAAACCGGCGTGCTGCTGGTGGAGCGCCGCGACCCGCAGCAAGGTGCCATGCTGCGGGCCTGGCTTGATGGTCATGTGCTACCGGGTTTTGCCGGCCGGATTCTACCCGTGGACACTGCCGTGGCGCAGTGCTGCGCCCGTATGCATGTACCCGACCCGCGCGCCGAACGCGACGCGCTGATCGCGGCGACGGCACTGGTACACGGCATGACCGTCGCCACCCGCAATACCGCCGATTTCGCCTCGACTGGCGTGGCGCTGCTCAATCCATGGGCGTTTGGCGGTTGAGTGGCAGGAGGGCGCACGCTCTGTCCAGCAGTCAGGCATGTGCCTCGCGATCCAGCACGTCCGCCACCCATTGATTGATACTTTTGTTTGCCAGCTCAGCTTTCACTGCGACCGACGCATGAAGCGCGGGCTCCAGGCGCAGGCTGAGTTTTCCAGAGTAGGGTTTCTGTGGCGGACGCCCTAGTTTGGCGCAGGTTTCGAGGTAGTCGTCGACAGCTTCTTCAAAGGCCATACGAAGTTCTTTTACCGACTCACCGTGGAAACCCACTACATCGCGAATACCTGCGATATGGCCAATGAAGAGACCATCTTCATCGCTGTATTCGATACGAGCGGCATAACCTTTGTAATTCATTGCGTTCATGGGGTGACTCCTGCTTGCTCAAGGAAGGCCCGGGCATCACGAACCTGGTAGGGCTTGGCCTCCTTGTCGGGGTGGGGGCGGTGAAAGGCGCCGATCACGCCGTTTAGCTCAAAGCGCACTCGGGAGCCATTACCCTCGATAGTTCTGGCGCCAGCCGCTAGAAAAAGAGACTCAATGCGAGCCCACTCCAGCGAACTGGGTGCTGGCTTGGCAAAGATGGCTTGCAGAGTGTTTTTCTGTTTGCTGTTCATGGTATCGAAATTTAATACCATGGTGAGTGCGCTACAAGCATTTGCTTGGGGGCGGGCTTGAGAAGCCGGGATGACTTCCCTCTATCCGCACCCGCGGGGTAAACCACCGCACCGATTTCCCTGCGCAGCGACGCACTCTCAACTCTGTGATTGCCAGTCTCTTATTGTGATGGCACTTTGGTTTGACTTGCTCTGTCACTTGATTCGCACCGTGGGTCGCCTGCCTGGTTGGGCTGCATGACTTCGGCAAGGCCATTCCCGGCTTTCAGGACAAGTGGCACGAAGGGCGGCAGGCCGATGAGGCGCTGGGACTGACCTTTCCCGCTCGCGCCATGGGCGTAACCGATCATGCCTGCGCCAGTGCACTGCTGCTCTGGGAGCTCCTACCAGGTAAGGGCATCGGCCATCTGCTGTGAATCCGCCAAGTCTTGCAGGCCATCAGCGCCCACCATGGCTACAACTTCAATCAAAGCGAATTCAATCGTGCCAAACCGGCGTTCGAGCCACCGGTCTGGAGCGATGCGCGTCCAGGCCAGCCTCACGACGTGCTGCTGTCCATCTTGCGGCGCATTTCAGCACGCCATGCTTCTGCTTCCGCTTCAACCTCTTCGCTGCCGAGCGGCTCGCCGGCCTTGGCCGAATCCAACCCAATCTGCACCTGGCGGCGCAGCCAGGCATCGTGCTCGGCAGCCTCTTGCTGTTGCCGGACGAAATCACGCATGAAGTCGCGCAGCAACTGGGCGCCGGTGCGGTCACGGGCTTTGGCTGCCTGGACAAATTCGCTTTTCAGTGTGTCGTCTACGCGAAAGGTAAAGGTGGCTTCACTCATGGTTGAGCACCTCGATGTGTTAGAGGGTAAGTGCATCGTAGCGCGGTCATTGAGGGAAGCGTGATCATGGATGGGCGGTATTGACGAGGCAGCTTTACTGACCTGGCTCATTCCATGGTGGCACTTTGTCTGCTTTACTGGCCCCTGCCTGATTATGTTGGGAATGTCCGACGTAAGCGCCATGGATGGAATGTGCCAAATGAACGAACTCGCGGACCCTGACTATTGTAGTGGTCTAATTTCCCCGGACACCTCGATAGGTGGAAAATACATCTATCGAGGAGTTTGCCCATGTCCCAAAAACGCAGAACATTCGATGACAGCTACAAGCTGGAAATCGTGAAGATGATTAAGGATCAAGGCCTTACCGTTGCACAGGTTTGCCGAGATCAGAGTATCGGTGAAACCGCCGTACGGCGCTGGGTACAGCAGTATGAGTCCGAGCAATTAGGGCAGGCCGGAATCGGCAAGCCGCTGACGGCTGAGCAGCAGCGCATTCGGCAGTTAGAACAAGAAAACCGGCAACTCAAGATGGATAACGACATCTTAAAAAAGGCTACCGCCTTCTTTGCCCGCGAACTG
>NZ_FOFP01000039.1 GCF_900110925.1 Pseudomonas cuatrocienegasensis
CACTGTGCCGGAGCCTGACAAGGTTTGGGTTGGGGATATCACTTACATCCCCACCGATGAGGGCTGGCTGTTCCTGGCGGTCGTTATAGACCTGTTCAGCCGTCAAGTGGTGGGCTGGTCAATGCATGAGCGCATGAAGAGCGACCTAGTGATTAATGCCCTGCGTATGGCCTGGTTCAGACGCCATCCAGGAAAAGAAAGCGGGCTACTTTTTCATAGTGATCGAGGAAGCCAGTACGCCAGTTTCGATTTTAGACAGGTGCTTCAGGACTACGGAATCACTAGCTCAATGAGCCGACGTGGCAATTGCTGGGACAATGCCTGCAGCGAGACGTTGTTCGGCTCGTTGAAGGTGGAACGGTTACATGATCAGCGGTTTAGTACTCGCCGCGACGCCAAAGACGAGGTCATGAGCTGGCTGCTCTGGTACAACCGAGAGCGCTTGCACTCAACACTGTCCTACGTCAGCCCAACGCAATACGAACATAGTTGGCACGCTTCACAGCTTCAAAAAACCAACCCATGACACGGGCTATGGGGTACGTATTTCGGGGGCAAGGTCAAAATATAGCCATTTGGGATGATTCGTTGTCAGGGTTGCGTAGGCAATGTGCCAGCAACTAGGATGGAGTGATCTAACACAAGGAGCGGAACATGGAGTTTCTAGATAAATTGAATGCGTTGTCATCCAAAATTAGGCAGCAGGGAGCCTCCATAAAAACTGAGGAAGCAACAAAAAACGCTTTCGTAATGCCATTTATCAACTCTGTCCTTGGTTACGATGTTTTTGACCCTTCGGAAGTAACGCCTGAATTTGTTTGTGACGTCGGCACTAAAAAAGGCGAGAAAATTGACTACGCGATTCTCAAGGGGGGCGAGGTCCAAATACTAATTGAATGCAAAAAGATTGGCGAAGCGCTGAATATAAATCATGCTGGTCAGCTCTTCAGATACTTCCATGTCACAAATGCACGTATTTCTATTCTGACAAATGGGCAGGTTTTTAAATTTTTCACCGACCTTGATGCTCCTAATAAGATGGACGAGAAGCCATTTCTTGAGCTAGATCTTCTTGATATTGATGAGCATGTTGTACCTGAGTTGCAGAAGCTTACCAAGTCGGCATTTGATGTTGACTCAATTATCAGCGCTGCAGGCGAGTTAAAGTATGTTAGTCAGATCAAGAAAGAAATAGCAGCGCAGCTCACCAAGCCCGATGATGAGTTTGTGAAGTTCTTTGCTACCCGTGTCTACGATGGGATTATCACTCAGAAGGTCCGGGATCAGTTCAGTGCCCTGACGAGGAAGGCTGCTTCTCAGTTCTTAAGTGACCAAGTAAATGATCGTCTAAAGTCGGCAATGAGTGGCGCAGTGATGCCCTCCTTTGCCATGGAGACTGCTGACTCTGCAGGCGCGGTTAGTGCACCTGAGAAGAAGGAGGATTCTGAAGAAGATCGGATTATCACTACGCTTGATGAGTTGGAGGGGTTTCATATCGTCAAGGCGATTGTCCGTACTGTGGTTGATTCCAAGCGGATTATCCATCGTGACACTCAGAGCTACTTTGGTGTGCTCTTGGACGATAACAATCGCAAACCACTGTGCCGCCTTCACTTCAATAGAGCTCAGAAGTATCTAGGCGTATTTGACAAGGACAAGAACGAAACGCGTCATCCGATTGAGTCTTTAGACGATATCTATAATTTTGCAGATCATCTGAAGGCAACTGTAGGCTTTTACGAGTAAGCCCGGTCTAAGAAATGCAGTCCGGTTTGTTGGTGTATATGAAGTCCCGTGAGCTGACTTTTACTTTTTTCGCCGCTTTCGCAATACCAGATCTTTGCGTTCTGAAATGAACTCGAGGAATGCTTTATGCCATTTGATGATTTTGAGGCTGTCACGGGCATCCTTTAGGCAAAGCTGCGGCGTCTACTTCTCTGAGTTCACCAGCTATCCGCCAGCGCCAGATCAGGGATAAAACACCCTGCAAAGTGGTGAGTGATGAGTGAGGGACCTACTTTCAGCCAAGGACAGGAGAATCACAATGCACGCAGACCGGAACGACGCCCCTTGGCGAGTACAGCGCAAAAACGCCAATCCGGTTGTTTGGGTGGCGTCAGTGGCGTTTGGTCTGGGCGTCACCTTTGGCGGTTTGTATCTGGGCGGCAGTCAGATGCAGTCGAACCAGCGGGATATGCAGGTCACGCGGCAGAGTGCCGAGGCAGCGCACAAGCGTAATCAGGAAGAGTGGGGCAAGCAGGACCGCGAGCGCCACTATCAGGCTCAGGCGATGGATGAGCGTAAGTGGATCAGGTCCAGCGACGATGCGCAGGGCGATCAGCAGGCTTTGGCGGCGTGGTCACAGGCGCGGGCTCAGGAACAACATGAGCGGCAGTCCTCATTTAATGACGCCAACTACAGGCCGTAGGGCGAGACCAACATTGTACCTGCGCTGCCGGTACCGCGAGAGTCGGTGCCATCGCGGCAAAGGCCACAGGAGGTCGTCGTGGTCGGCAAAGCAGACCCACGGTTTAGGGACTACTGCCCATACCCCGAAGGGAGTATCGAGCGGCGTAACTGCAAAATGCGCGCGGATCTGAACAGCCGGAATCGATAAGTTGCCGTACTAGCGGCGCAGTGTTGAGCCTGAGGCAAGCAGCCGCAGGCGACTTTTTCGCCAGCGACTAGGCTGTTACTCGTCTTATTCCTGAACAGAAGGAGCGCTCTGATGGCTGGCAAGAAGATCCTGATGTTGGTTGGCGACTACGTTGAAGATTACGAAGTCATGGTGCCGTTCCAGGCGCTGCAGATGGTTGGGCATGTGGTGCACGCCGTTTGCCCCGGCAAGACAGCGGGCCAGACAGTGCGTACGGCCATCCATGATTTTGAGGGCGATCAGACCTACAGCGAGAAGCCGGGGCACAATTTTGCCCTGAACTTCGACTTCGATCAGGTCAACCCGGACAACTACGACGCGCTTCTGGTGCCTGGCGGCCGGGCGCCTGAATACCTGCGTTTGAACGATAGCATCCTCGACTGGGTGCGCGCGTTCGACAAGGCCGGCAAGCCCATTGCGGCGGTCTGCCATGGCGCCCAGTTACTGGCGGCAGCAGGCATTCTTGACGGTCGTGAGTGCAGCGCTTATCCGGCCTGTGGGGCTGAGGTGCGTCTGGCCGGGGGGACCTTTATGGACATTGATGTGACGGCCGCTCACACCCAGGGCAACCTCGTGACCGCGCCCGCCTGGCCGGCACATCCGGCTTGGCTGGCCGGGTTTCTGGTATTGCTGGGGACGAAAATCAGCCTCTGACGACATTCTGCGGCCTGGCTCCAGGCCGCGATCACACGGCAGTATCAGCCTTTCTTGCAGGTCGGTTTGGCCGTGAAGGTCTTGCTTGAGTCCACCGCACCGGCTTTTTCCAGGGTGCGGCGGCCGATCAGTACCGGGTAGTTCATGGCGTCGCGGTCGTTGAGGGTAAAGGACTCGCTGTAAAGCGTGTCGCCCAGGCATACGCTCATTTGCACCACGGGGCGGCGCTCGGCACCGCCGGCACCGCGGACCTTGATGGTGCGCTCCACGGCACGCTCGAACTGCAATTTGGCTGGTTTGTCGGTGCGGTTGTCTTTGACGTTGACGTTGAAGCGCACCCAATCCTTGCCGTCTTTCTCGAAACGCTCAACGCCCTCGGCATGCATCGAGGAGGTCAGGGCGCCGGTATCGAGCTTGAATTTCACCGCCACGCCGTCCGGCATGATCAAGCCTTCTTCAACCCAGCCGAGCACACGGTCGGCCGCGTGGGTGGGCAGGCTCAGGCTGCTGGCCAGGAAGGTGGCGGCCAACAGGGCAGGGGTGCGGCGACGGAGAGTGGGCATGGTTGGGCTCGTGGCGTGAGTGGTGGCAGTTATAGAGTGCGGGACGCGGGTGAATGTTCAGCATGCGCTGCGTTTGCCCTATGCGCTTGGCCGCCTTAATGTGCGCGCTGATCAATGGGGGCCGGTATGCGTGTGACCTGGGATATTTTCTGCAGCGTGGTCGATAACTACGGCGATATCGGCGTCACCTGGCGCCTGGCCCGTCAGTTGGTGGCTGAGCACGAG
Organism: Pseudomonas cuatrocienegasensis; assembly: GCF_900110925.1. GTDB lineage: Bacteria > Pseudomonadota > Gammaproteobacteria > Pseudomonadales > Pseudomonadaceae > Aquipseudomonas > Aquipseudomonas cuatrocienegasensis. The sequence goes on from NZ_FOFP01000039.1 coordinate 4,099, forward strand.
TGCGCTGTGCGCCTGTGGGTCGATGACCTGGCGGCGTTCGCCCGCGTGTGTCCACAGGCGGATGCGCAGGCTCTGGTGCAGTGGCAGGCAGGCGTCGAAGTGCGCCACTGGCCGCAGCCCTGGCAGGCCTGCGAGCCGGCGGCGGTAGTGATCGAGGCATTTGCCTGTAGCCTGCCTGGCGCTTATGTCGAGGCCATGGCGGCTAAGGCGGTACGGCCGTTGTGGCTGAACCTGGAGTACCTCAGCGCCGAGGATTGGGTCGGTGGCTGCCATGGCTTGCCATCGTTGCAGCCCGGCGGCTTGCAGAAGTTTTTCTTTTTCCCCGGTTTTACAGCCGCTACCGGTGGGTTGTTGCGCGAGGCTGCGCTGTTGGCCGAGCGTTGTGCGTTCCAGGCCGACGCCGCGGCGCAGGCAGCGTTTCTCGCCAGCCTTGGTGTCGAGCGGCTAGCGGGCGCGCAGCTGGTCTCGCTGTTCGCCTATGAGAATGGCGCGCTCGCTGAGTGGCTAAGCCTGCTCAGCGAAGGCGCGGTGCCAACCCAGCTGTTGGTGCCCGAGGGGCGGGTGCTGGCTGATGTGCAAGCCTGGCTGGGTGTCGGACCATTGCAGGCGGGGGCGCAGCACCGCCGAGGGGCGCTGCAGGTGCAAGTGTTGCCGTTCGTCGAGCAGGCTGCCTATGACCGCTTGCTGTGGAGTTGCGAGCTGAACCTGGTGCGTGGCGAGGATTCTTTCGTGCGGGCGCAGTGGGCCGGGCGACCGATGCTTTGGCACATTTACCCGCAGGAGGAGGGCGCGCACTGGGACAAACTGGAGGCTTTTCTGGCGCACTATTGCGCAAGCCTGTCGCCCCAGGCCGCGAGCGCGCTGCGTGCGGCCTGGCACGCCTGGAATGCTGGCAGCGCTCTAGCGCAGGCCTGGCCGGCCGTGCAGGCGGTGTGGCCAGAGTTGCTCGCGCATGCCGAGCAATGGTGCGAGCTGCAGGCCGCTCGACCGGATCTTGCGAGGAGGCTGGAACAGTTTTATCGAAATTGGCTATCATACGCGGCCTAGAATTCTGTACCTCCCGCACATTTCGGATATTCGTATGAAAACCGCACAAGAAATGAAGCCCAACAGCGTGGCCCTGATCGACGGCCAGCCGTGGCTGATCCAGAAGGCCGAGTTCACCAAGTCCGGCCGTAACAGCGCCATCGTCAAGATGAAGCTGAAGAACCTGCTGAACGGCTCCAAGACCGAGACCGTTTACAAGGCCGACGACAAGATGGAGCCGGTTATCCTGGAGCGTAAGGAAGTGAACCTTTCTTACATCAGCGGTGACGACTACGTGTTCATGGACCCGGAATACAACTCCTACGAGCTGCGTGCCGAAGACCTGGAAAGCGTTCTGCCGTTCATCGAAGAAGGCATGACCGACGTCTGCGAAGCCGTGTTCTTCGAAGGCAAAGTCATCTCCGTCGACCTGCCGACCACCATCGTTCGCCAGATCACTTACACCGAGAACTCGGCCCGTGGTGACACCTCCGGCAAAGTGATGAAGACCGCCAAGCTGTCCAACGGTACCGAAGTCAAGGTTGCGGATTTCTGCAACATCGACGACTGGATCGAGATCGACACCCGTGACGGCAGCTACAAAGGCCGCACCCAGGCGCCGCAAGCCTGATCACCGGCTAGCCTATAAAAACCCGACCTCAGTGTCGGGTTTTTTGTCTCTGTCCCAGTTGGTTTTTGTAGCCGCAATGGTCTTGTGTAGGAGCGAAGGGGGCGCCTAGCCTTTATTCGCGATAGGCCTTGAAAGCGCTGAAAGTGTCGCGGCTAAAGCCCCTCCCACTTGATGCTTCCCAAGCTCTGCGTATCAAGTGGGACGCTCTGTGTCCGTTGTAGCGAGACGCGGAGCATCTCTGGCTGCATGCCCACGCAGAGCGTAGGAACGATCAGTGGCCAAGTGCTAAGCGCCAGGTAACGACAATGGTCGGCTTTTGCCGGCCATTTTCGTTTGCGCAACCTGAGTGGTCAGGTCCTGCGATGCCTCAAGGCATAGGAAGAGGGCGCACAGCCGCTTGCGAACCTTTCGTGCTGTTGGTTGCCAACTGTGTTACCGGCAGCACGCGTGGGCAGTAGCGCCTATGCTGAGTAGCCGAGGGCTCTGCCTTGCGGCATACGGCCGGGCTGTCTACTACCAAATGAGTAGTCGCCCTGTGCCATGGACGCATACCGGCCACGCCCGCCGCTTCCTAATATCGAACCATGCCCTGCGCCGCGTTCCGGCAGCAGGCTCCGACAACAAGAGAGGTCAGCACCATGATTTACGCTAAACCCGGCACTTCAGGCGCAGTCATCACCCTCAAGCCGCGCTATGGCAACTACATCAACGGTGAGTTCGTCGCCCCAGTGGGTGGCCAGTACTTCACCAACACCAGCCCGGTGGATGCCTCGGTGATCGGCGAATTCCCGCGTTCCGATGCCAAGGACATCGACAAAGCCCTCGACGCCGCCCACGCAGCCGCCGATGCCTGGGGCAAGACCAGCGTGCAGAACCGCGCCATGGTGCTGCTGAAAATCGCCGACCGTATCGAGGCCAACCTCGAACTGCTGGCCGTGGCCGAAACCTGGGACAACGGCAAGGCCGTTCGCGAAACCCTCAACGCCGACGTGCCCCTGGCCGCTGACCACTTCCGTTACTACGCCGGCTGCATCCGCGCCCAGGAAGGCAGTGCTGCCGAGATCGACGAACACACCGCCGCCTACCACTTCCACGAACCCCTGGGCGTGGTCGGGCAGATCATTCCGTGGAACTTCCCACTGCTGATGGCCGCCTGGAAACTCGCCCCAGCCCTGGCAGCAGGCAATGCCATCGTGCTCAAACCGGCCGAGCAGACGCCGCTGTCGATCACCGTGCTGATGGAGCTGATCGGCGACTTGCTGCCGCCGGGCGTGCTCAACGTGGTGCAAGGCTACGGCCGCGAAGCCGGTGAGGCCCTGGCCACCAGCAAGCGCATTGCCAAGATCGCCTTCACCGGCTCCACGCCGGTGGGCTCGCACATCCTCAAGTGCGCCGCTGAGAACATTATCCCGAGCACCGTTGAGCTGGGCGGCAAATCGCCGAACATCTTCTTCGAAGACATCATGAACGCCGAGCCTGCCTTCATCGAAAAAGCCGCCGAAGGCCTGGTGCTGGCGTTCTTCAACCAGGGTGAGGTGTGCACCTGCCCGTCGCGGGCGCTGGTGCAGGAGTCGATCTACGACGCCTTCATGGTCGAGGTGATGAAGAAGATCAAGGTGATCAAACGCGGCAACCCGCTGGACACCGAAACCATGGTCGGCGCCCAGGCCTCCGAGCAGCAGTACGACAAGATCCTCAGCTACCTGGAAATCGCCCAGCAGGAAGGCGCCGAGCTGCTCACCGGCGGCGCGGCCGAGCGCCTGCAAGGCGACCTGGCCAGCGG
>NZ_FOFP01000043.1 GCF_900110925.1 Pseudomonas cuatrocienegasensis
ACCATTGGAGCCATGGCCAAGGCCGATCCTAACCTGGCCTGGCTCAAGGAGATGGAGCAACGCGGCGACGTGGACTGGCGCCGCGTGAAGGAGGTGCACGACTCCTTCAAATACAGCAGCTCGGGGTTAGGGGCTGGGGCGCAGTTGGTGATAGCGATTGCAATCGCGGCTTATGCAGGCCCGATGATCAGCAACTTCATCGGGGCAGGTACTTCTGCAGGATCAGCTTTCGCTGCTGCGGTCCCTGCAACCGCTACATCACCGGCTATTGCAGCCGGCTGGGCCAATGTGGCGTTGACCGCTGCCGCTACTGGTGCAACCAGCAATGCCGCAGTCAGCGTTATCAACAACCGTGGCGACCTGGGCGCAGTGCTCAAGGATGTGACCTCCAGCGACAACCTCAAAGGCTACGCCACCTCGGCTTTGACCGCGGGCTTTACTACTGGGGTGCTGGATGGCGCCTTTGGTGTAACCGGTGACAACGTCAATAAGGTCACTAAAGGTTTTGACCTGAGTAAGACCAGTGATCTGGTCAACTTTGGCTCCTACCTGGGTGCGCAGGGTGCAGTGCAGGCGGTGGCCCAGACGGCTGTGCAAGGCGGAAGTCTTGGGGACAATCTGAGAAATGCATTGACCAAACAGGTACAGCATCTGCTGCAGGCGGTGGCGTTCAATGCGGCAGGTGACTTGGCCCTTGGCAATACTTGGGAGGAAGGTAGCCCGGAAAAGATTACCCTGCATGCTTTGGTGGGGGGCTTGCTGAGCGAAGCCACAGGTGGTGACTTTAAAACCGGGGCCTTGGCCGCAGGTGTTAACGAGGCTTTGCTTAAACAGCTGACGAATGTGATTGACGGAGATAGGAGTCTTGAGCTTGCGGTCTCGCAATTAGTCGGTGTGGCGGCAGCAACTGCGACTGGTGGCGATCCAGCAAAGGCAGCGGAGTTGGCGAAGAATGCAACGGCATATAACCGGCAGTTGCATGAACGCGAAGAGAAGTGGCTAAGAGAAAATGCCAAGCGCTTCGCGGATGACCAAGGTATCAGTGAGCAAGAAGCCTTGGAGCGGCTGAGCCAGCAGGCCTTGAAAGATGTTGACTACCTGTGGCGTGGGTTGCTTAGTGATGGTGATGACAATATCGCCAAATCATTTCTGGCTGACTCCGGGCAGACTTTCACTAATGATTTAGGGGGGCAACAGGCTTTATTTACGGCATCTGGACATCAACTTTTCCGGCCAGAAATGTTTGCCGATACAGCTGATACTCAGTTCTACAGGGACTTCGTACAAAGTGGTATCAGTAGAGAGCTGAGTGCTGGAGTTCTCAAGGAGCTTAAAGATTCAGGCGTTTCTCTAAAAAATGATGCAGTAGAGCTTGGCAAGCTGATCGTTAACGAACCAGGTATGGTCTTGGATGGCCTTTGGGAGGGTATCAAGGGGCTACCTCAGGGAGTTGTGGATAGCCTCCATGAGAGTGGTAACGCCATCGGCGAAGGTTCGGCCACAGCTCTGAATGAGGATATCTCCAGCAAGCTCAATGCTATTTATGGGATGGACGTCTCCACTGCACAGGAGACCATGCTGCTGGTTCGTACCGTCACGGCAGTTGTAAGTGCGGGTACAGTGGGGGCTGCAGGGAAGGCGACTGCGAACTTGAGTGGTGAGCTTGCCGATGCCGTTGGCAAGAAACTGGACAATGTTCTTAATGGGTTGGCTGAGCAGGCTTTAGTTAAGAGTGGTGGTATCCATGGGGCAGATGGCAAACCGCTGCTTGACCTTAAACAGCTGACTAACAAGCAGAAAGGTGTGATGGGTGAGTTGTTCGGAGAAAATACGGTAAAGCAGATCATTTCGGATGGTGAAAAGTTGGCGCGTATGCCTGGCGTTGGGGAAACCGGCATCGATGATCTGTACAAGGTCAATCGGCCGGATGTGGATTACGTGGTGATTGAATATAAGTTCGTGGGCACGGATAGCAAAACCGGTGCTTCTGTTTTGGGTAAACCCAATGATGGGGTACAGGGGAGTGAAAGTTGGACTCTGGGCTCTGGGCGGTTGGAAAAGGCGGTCGAGGATAGGGCTTTGGCGGCTGATATAGCCGACTCGATCCAATCTGGTCGCACAGAAACTTGGGTTGTCACTACGCGTGTCGACGGTGCTACGGAACTACAAATTTTGGATGGATTGGGCAAACCTAAACCGATAGATACGTCAAAAATTCTGACATCTAAAATGAGTCTGTCAGGGAGTCAGCCATGATACGTGCACCAATAGGGGAAGTGACTTATTGGGATAAATGGGTTGAGCATAGCGAGGGCCGCACAAAAAAGATGCTGGCTGCTTTAGGTCAGCCAAGAAAAACCCCCGTGTATGATCCGCAATATTCATTTGATGCAGCTTTTGAGCACTTGCGACTTATATTTGAACGCTACTCTCGAGGTGACCCCATCCGAGAGCTAGATCAACACTTTTCGGGGCTACTCGACGCTTGGGAACTTTCAAATCGTCTGTCCGACGAAATCTGTGCTGAGCATAATCTGAAAACCTGCCGAGATTGGACGTTCGAACTGCCTAATCTTAATCACTACAACTGGTGCTTTTGGTTGGTGGGGCTGGCTTTAGCTCTTGAGGTCCCGGATGAGCAGTGGCAGCGGCTTTTGGCGCTGATCGGCGGTGAAGGCGAGGATGTTCTACTCGATCGGGTGATTGCTAGTCGCCAGACGGGGCGGGTGATTGGTCGTCGTGTGTTGCATCCAAAGCCTTACGCCCGTTTGCTGCAGGCCGTTGACGTTTCGCAAGACCAGCAGGCATTCCTGCTCCACGATTTTGTCGAGCATTGGTACACGGAGTTAGCCCGCAAGGGTAAAGAGGAGTTGTGGTGGTACATCTATGGTGATTCGGAGAAGCACCCGTTGGAAAAAGGAAGCTACTTCGGCCGCTGGTGTATTGAAGCCATAGCCGTTGTGAAAGCATTTGGCTTGGACGACAGCCTGTGTCTAGGGCACGAACACTATCCAGGCGACTTGTTGCGCCCGAACGGACCAAGCACTCATTTGATCCGCCGTGCGCCTAAGAGCGGTTGGTTCGCGAAGTTTTTTGGCAGATAAGCACGCAGCCCGAGTACTGTGAAGTGGATAACACTTTGATTATTCACCGCTCTTTAAAAACTCAATAACCGATCACGGTGAAGCGCCATTGGGTGCTTCAGCTACCTGATCGAAACCAACCCCGAGCTGACCAACCTCAAGCAGTTTATGGGCTCGGACTACCTGCTCGGCAACCTCGGCTACGACCCCGACGCGGCGCAAAAACGCCTGGGCGATGGCCTTTACGAACAGCGCCTGGTGCGTGACGCCGTGGTGGCGCGCACCGGTCAGCGCTTCCTCGCTGGGTTGAGCAGCGACGAGGCGATGTACCGCTACCTGATGGACAACGCCCTCGCCAGCAAGGATGCCCTCGGCCTGAGCCTGGGCGTGACCCTGAGCAGCGAGCAAGTCGCCGCGCTGACCCACGACATCGTCTGGCTGGAAGAGCACGAGGTCAACGGCGAGAAAGTCCTGGTGCCGGTGCTCTACCTGGCCCAGGCCGAAGGCCGCCTGGCGGCCAATGGCGCCTTGATCCAGGGCCGCGACGTGACCCTGATCAGCGGCGGTGAGCTGCTTAACCAAGGCACCCTGCGTGCCAGCGAAAACCTCACTGCCACCGCCGGTAACATCAATAACAGCGGCCTGATCGAGGCGGGCGAGCGCCTGCAACTGCTCGCCACCGACAGCATCCGTAACGCCCAGGGCGGCATCATCGCCGGGCGCGATGTCAGCCTGACCGCCCTGACCGGTGATGTGATCAACGAGCGCAGCGT
>NZ_FOFP01000014.1 GCF_900110925.1 Pseudomonas cuatrocienegasensis
CCAACGCAATACGAACATAGTTGGCACGCTTCACAGCTTCAAAAAACCAACCCATGACACGGGCTATGGGGTACGTATTTCGGGGGCAAGGTCAGTTGGCCACGCTTAGCGGTGCCCCAATGTGCGAACTCCTTGAGATCGCCGCATAGGCCAGCATGTTGTCGCTCAACGCCTTCTCCAGGTACTTCTTACGGGCTCGCTCAGGCATACCCATAGCCTTCGTGTGAGCGCTTGCGTAATAGAACGCTGTGGCCAGGCCCACCGAGATAACCACTTGCATGGTCTGGTCGAGGACTTGCCCGTTGCGGGTTGCCTCCATCCAACCACGAGCCCCACGGCCATTGAGGCTCCTCAAGACAAACATCTTGAACTGAAGGGCCATCGCCCAGCCCGCCCCGTACTGCTTAGAGGGCGCATAGGACATCTTATGGGGGCGCAGCATGGTTTCATCTGCCACACGATCCCCGAGCCGGTAGAGGTCCATAGAGCGGACATCTGAGGCCAGCCCCTCGGGGTTCTGAATGCGCCACTTGCCTGACTTCTTGTCCTGCTTGAAGTGGGCCTTGATGAGGTCCTGTATCCCCTTGAATTGCTCAGGGGAAATCGAGGCAGAGCGCAGACGCTCAGGGCTGAACAGGTCAGTCACCTTGCCATTCAACGTGTGATCGATGAGGTCCACGAGGGCACCCTGGCGACCGGCATCCATGAGGTAGTTACCGGACTCCCTAAGCACCCAAGTGAATGGCGAATTAGCAGCCAGGAACCCCGTACCTGCTTTGATGGAGCCTGCCACCTGGGACATCAGCTCATTGCTGTTCTGCCGAAGGCTGTCCACGAGGTCCTGACGGTCTGGCCTGATGAGGTCATCCAGCTCCTTACCGAACAACAAGCCGTGCATCTGCTTGATGTCGTCAGGCTCAAGCCGAGCGTCTGCCGTGGACCACTTCTTGAGCAACGGGATGCCTTTAAGAAGCATCCGCTGGTGACCCTTAACGATCAACGACGCGGCCTCAGTGATGTTCTGCACACCCATGTAGGCGTTCTTCGTCATGAAGCCGACATCATTCAGGGACCGCGCCAAGGTTGCCCACGCATCATCAGGGTCTCTACGAGCACGCCCGGTAAGCATCTTGATCGCATCGAGAAGGGCGTCAGTCTCCATTATGTCCTTCCCAGGGCCAGCCTTTTGGCGCATCCCGTTGACGAGGTTCTTCAGTTCCTTCGTGGTCTTCCCGGTGCCACCCATGATGGCGATGTCACCGTTCACCCTGCGGTCGTACTGTGGGACCACCCGAAGGAGGTTGAAGTCCCGAAGGTCGTTCACAGAGAACATCCCACCGTCAGGCGCTTGGATGGTCATATCAGAATCAAAGAGGTTCCGCGCTTCGAGGTAGTCGTTGTTCTCCAGGCCGGCACCATCCTTCAAATGTTCCTCTACAAGCGAGCTGGCGGTGAACCGGTTGGTGTGACTGATGCCATACGCCTTGTCATTGGCGTACTTCTCGACTGCTGCTTGAAGGTCCTCAGGGGTCAGTGGCTTGGCCTCAGGGTTACCCTTGTTGGCCTTCTCAAAGCCCTCTTGGATCATCTTGTCCACCCGCTGTTTCACATGGGGACGGCTCATATACGACGCCATCCACGAGTGAGCGATTGCCTGCTGTAGACCCTCCTCACCGCCGAACCTCTGGATCGCCTGGTGCTTCGCCGTGGTGCTGTACCGCTGCGGGAAGTACGAGGAGAAGTGCCGGGAGTCCTCCAGTAGGGCCTTAGCGCGGAGGTCTCCGAACTGTGCCGGGTTGGTGATGTAGTCCCACTTTTGATTCATGTGGGTACGCAGCTCTTCCAGCAACTTCATCTCAGGTGGTGTCAGCTTGGCTGGTTGCTGGGCTTCCAGGGCCTCCACTACGCGACGACTGATAAGCTCCTGCTTGGCACCCTTGGTCATCCGCTGGCCACGCCAGAAGGGGTCCTTCAGGGCCTCATCGAAGCCTTCGGACAGCTTGTTGTGGACCACGTTGTCCTGACTGCGAAGGCGTTCCGCGATGTCCGAGGCGGTCGCCCCAAACTTCCCATTTGAACCATCCTGATAACCCGTGGAAGACCTGAAGAGGTCCCGAGCTAACGCCCGAGTTTCCTCGACCTTGGAACGACCCAGCCGTAAGCCGATCTCTGTGAGGCTACCCATAGTGAAACCACCAGCGGCCCGAGGGTTCTCGGCCTGGAGTTCCGCGAAGGTCTCAACGGTCTTTGGGTTTATCGGGTTGCCACCGCTGAGGATCGAACCGTCCATGGTACGGGCTGCGTCCGGGTCCCAGGGAACATCGAGGTAATCCCCGGCTGGCCCCTGCTTGACCTCTTCGCCCTCACGGAATGGCATAGCTGCGGGGTCTTCATCCAGGCCCTCCAAGCGCGCTTTCTCGCGGTTCTGTAGACGCTGAGTGGACCCATTTAGCAGGGACTGGAAGTCATGGGGAGCCATGAAGTCAATTGGGGCAAACTCAGGGGTATCAACTGGGGGCGCATCACTCGGCAGTTCCCACGAGGCAGGGGTATTAGGCCGAGCCCCGAGGAGCCCATTGAGCGTACCGCCGAAGGCAGCACCACCCGCAATGGCCATCCCCAGGTGTTCCTCGCGGCCTGACACCTTGGCGGCACTCTGTTCCGAGAGGCCCCCGATGATGCCACCAGCAGCCGCACCACCCAGAAGGCGGGACCCCAGGTTCCCCGCTGCACCCTTGGCGGGATTCACGAGGGAGTAGGGATCGCCCAGGGCAGCACCGAGGCCACCCACAAGGGCCGCACCCATGCGATCACCTTGGGTGCTTTCGGCCATCTTCTGGTTCTCCATAGCGAGGGCCAGATTCTGATCGAAGTTCCTACGGTAGCCGCGAAGGACCACATCGTAATACTGAGGGGCCAGGCCCGAGGAGCGCAGCTTGTCGTAATCCTCGTCTTGCTAGTCACTCAAGCGGCCCATGTCGAACGGATCATTGAAGAGGTCCTGAACGACTGTATAGGTCTGCATGAAGTCAGCCTCGACGGGGGCTTCATTCACCGCACGGATCATCATGCCCAACACGGAGGTCTGGAGTTCTACCGAGGCGTTATTACCGGCCCCCTCGAAGAACCCACGGTCTTCATCGTCGGTCTTCCCAGTGGTCGCATACAGCTCCTGGGCGAAGGGTGTTGCTTTGGGCGCGATGTCCTTACCGGTCATCCCAAAGGAGGCGAAGGTGTCCGGTACGTTCCCTGGGACAGCCTTAGGTGTTGCTTCAATACCAGCGGGTGCCTCAAAGCCGCCGTCTGGCTTTACGAAGGCATCCAGCTCAGCCTTCTTGCCTGTGTTGGTGACATCCATAAGCGCCTGAAGGTAACCCAGGCCCTCAGGGGAAACCCCGGTGAAGTCCCCACGGTCATACGCTTCGAGCTGCTTGCGGCCCACTCGGCCACCCCCTTGGTTGTACAGTAGGAGTGCCTTGAGTTCGTCACCACCGGCAATCTTGATGTTGTCCCGCATGTACCGAGCGGCTGCGTCGATGGACTTGGCGGGGTCGTAGAAGTCTTCATCTCGTTCCAGGCCGTAGGCAAGCCCGGTGTGCTTAGTGAACTGCCCGATGCCACGAGGCCCCGTAGGGCTCTGCGCGTTAGGGTTGAACGAGGATTCCTTAAAGAGCTGCTTGTGCAGGAGGTCGTAGGAGACCCCGTGTGTTGCCGCTGCGGTTTGAATCAGGGAGTCGTAAGGACCCCCTTCGGCTTTGATCTTGGCGTAGTCGTTGGGCTGTTGCATGGTTCACCTCCTGGCGTGAGTTGGCGTGTGTGCCTGCCAGTGAGGGGTTTTGTTCATCCCACGTTAGAAAATAGTTTTCGAGACCTTGGCCACGCCATCGATCAGGTCTTTGACCTGCTCCTGAGTTGGCTCAGATTCCTTGCTATGGTCACAGTTATTTCGTATGTCACCCAGATGTTGGTGGAAGCGCCATTGAGCCACGTCAATCACACTCGCAGCCTTCAAAGCCTCGTTGAAGTCCGAGATGGTTGGATGCTTTTTGGCTATCTTTATTCCATGGTTTTCGCAGACTTGGCCGAGATGTTTTTCAAGGACAACACCGGCAATTGCACCAGCTGCACGCGTAAATTTGTGCTTGAGCAGCTCCCGTGCTGCCTCCAACTCTGAATCGAAAAGGTCGGCTTGAACGAGCAGTTTTATGTCAAAAAGTGAGCTGGTAAAGCGCTGTTTGATCGACTTGACTATTGCAATTTGAGCATCGAGTAGGGTTATCGCGGCACTCGCGTCAGCTATCACCTGACCACCCCGTGTGGTTTGTATACCTTGTATAGCGTCTTCGATCCGGTAACTCTCGAAGTCAAGGCTTTTGCGGGTTTTAGGCTTGTCGTAGAGGCGCGTGAAGTCCCCAAGCCTGTCGGGCAGCAGCTGCTTAACGAGTGCGAGTGCTTCTGAGTACCACTGCTGGTAGACGTAGCGAAATAGGGGGAGGCCATCTATGTACTCGTTGGCCTTATTAGAGTCGCCTATGTGTCGACTCATCGCTATTTCCTTGAATTGCCCTGGCATTGTTTGATTTAGAAGGCAGTCATGTACTCGTCTTCCACGAGCGATTAGGTCGTCCAAGTCTGCTTTGTACTTATCTAAATTTGTGATAGCCATGCGATTCCCTTACGTGGGCTTCTGAGTAAGAGCCAGCATACGGCGCGCATTTGTCGGCAACAAGCATCCGAGATGCCCTTCATAAGGGCTGACCTCAGGAACCACGGGAGCTGCAAGGCTAAAGGTCTTCGCTTGGAGTTCCTGGCGTAGGGACACAATCTCGCCGCGTAGAGACTTCAGTTCGTCCATGATTCCCTGGGCGATTGGGTTCTGGGAGTCCTCAGCGTTGAACTTACCGGTCTTACGGATCGACGGAAGGACTTCCTCGGTGACCCACTTGCGGAAGGGCTCGGACTGTGGAGCGTGGCCGCTCAGCAGCATCCGGTAAACCTCGGACTCCGTGAACAGCACAGTGTTTGATTTTAAGCGCCGGCCCAGGCCGTCCGTGGGGAGACTTGTACACTCAAGATGTACAAGTGTCTTTAGGGATTACCCTGATCCGTGCAGCCTGCGGCCATTGCGCACAGACTGGCGAGGGTTAGCCAGACCAGATGCGGTAGCCACCTGCGTAGCCACAAAGATCAGATCATGCTCAGGGTGACCCACGAGGACATCCAGTTCGATGCCCATGAAGTTTCTCTTCTCAAAGCGCATTTTCTCGACCTTCACAGTGCCACCTCCACGCGACCCACGATGTCCACGAGCTTGTAGACGTACTGGGTGGCGCCGATGGTGACCGTGAGAGTCCCCATGCACCCGGTGTCGAGGCTATAGGTCAGCTCTTCGTCGCCAGTGGGTTGGTGAAAGGTGGATTTGATCTCGTGGCCCTGGAGCTGGCCTTGGGTGGTCTTTGGGACCATGCAATAAAAAGGGTCGACCCGACCCTGTTGGTTATTGCTGACGCTTCTTCACTTCTGCGCCGCGCGCGGCCTTCTCGTGGTGGGTCTCAAGTAGACGGCGCTTCCAATCGGAGTCCCATAGGACCACTCCCAGGACAATGCTGCATCCTATTACCCACAGGAAATCGCTTAGAGACGGGTCCATCAGTTCGCTCCTTGGTCGACCGGTCGATTCACTCCATGCCCCGACTGGTTTCCAAATAGGCTCATCGCGGCCTTCTCTCGCTTCCCTGCTTCGGCCAGGCATTACCAATCTGCTTTCGTCTGTAGGCCATCAGCGGCCAGTTGAGCACAGCCGTTAGCATGGCGACCCCGGCAAGCATCATCATTGGTGCCCCGAGGATCATCAAGGCAATCAAGAAGAGCACCAGCAGAAACGAGATGCCCTTAATAAGGATGTCCGCCAGGGCCAGCAATCGGTTACCTAAGGTTGACTGATTCATACGGTAGCCACCGCGAAGGAATCCCTTAACGCCGCTTCGAGTTTCCCAATAGCCAGACGCATATCGCCCCCGTAAAGGTCGAAGGTGATCGTCTGTGAGCTGTGCCCCAGGATGTCTTGGACGATGCTTACCTGAATGCCGTTGTGTTTCATCAGGGACGCCAAGGAGTGCCGCAAGGAGTGGAACGTAAGCCCCTCACCGGACTCGACCCCAACGATATCCCGTAGGGTCTCATTGAGCACCCGAGTGAAGTTGTGACTAACACGGTCAAACAGCTTATCGGTGCAGGACTCAACGAACCGAAGGAACGCCTGTAGGTCGAACCCATAGGCTCCATCCACCAAGGGCACTATGCGAGTCGAGTGCTTGTTCTTCAGTGACTTGTTCCCGGTCTCGTTAAGGTCGATAACAACAACGTCACCCACTTTGCGAACATCCTCCTTGGTCAACTGAAAGACCTCCCCAATGCGAGCCCCTGTGATGACACCCAGGGACATCGCCCAGCGCTTCCACGAGTCTTCTGGGAGCTGCCCCATGGCTTCCATCACCTTCGTTACCTGTGCTGGTGTGAACGCCTTACGGCCACTCTCAGCCCCCTTAGTGATCTTCAGGCCCTTGTTGTAGGTCTTTTCGAGATACCCGCTGTTCACCGCCCAGGTCAATATCGTTGATAGACGAGTTAGTAGCTTGTTCACGGTGAGCGGCTTACGACCTTCCATAAGCTTGGCCTTAAGGGTCGTCATGTCTTCCCGAGTGTGGGTCTTAAGGTCCAGCTCCTGGCCGGTGGAGTCAGTGAGTGCCGCTGAGAGGGTCTTACAGGCGCTCTTCATGTCACGCAGGGAAGCAGGCTTCATCTGGTCTTGCCGTTCTGCGAGGTACAGTGCCGCAAGGTAGCTGAGGGTCACAGCCTTAGGCGCTGACTTTGGGGCTTCCACAGACGCCAATACAGGTTTCACCTCTTGTGGTCGAGGTGGGCATTCAGTGAGTGGCCATAGCAGCTTTCGCGGGAAGTCCCGCCAGTCCCGCCCATCGTTATTGTGTAGATCGAAGTCAACCATGAGCCAGAAAGACACCTGCTTGCATCGAAAGCACCGCGCCGCATCTACAGGATGAGTGCAGGTATATGGTTCTGCCCCGCTGGGGAAGTCGGTCCAGGGCTTTTCATACTCAACATCAGCGGCCTGATGGCAGTGTGGGCAGATGAATATGCCGATAGGATTGGACATCCCTTCAGCGTCATAGCTGGCCCTTAGTGCCGCAGCTTCAGCGCTTACAGTGACGAAGGCATTCATTGAGCTTTCCCCTCGATGCCAGTGAGGTTGCCCAAAAGACCTTGCTTGATTGCTTCGTAAACCCGTTGAATCGGCGCGCCTGAGCCGTAGTTGTCGTATGCGATGGTGCCCGACGACTGGCCAGCGGCTGCCTGCGCGAACGCCACAGGGACGCCTGCCTCCTGCATTGAGGAAATTAGGTGGTGACGCAGCGAATGCAGTGTCTGGTTCTCGCCTTTGCTGTTCCCCAGGACATCCTTGACCATCTGGTTGAGTCGCTTGCTGGCTTTGTCCGGTTGGATGCCATGGTCAGAGGGCAGGGCACCCGCTTGGACAGCCTCAAGGAACTCCGACAGGTTGAACTCGAGGGCTCCATCCACGAGAGGCACGAGGCGTTTGCTGTGCTTGTTCTTGATGGACTTACCGTCTTCATCTTCGTTGATGTCGATACACCACAGACCCGCTGACTGCTTGATGTCTGCCTTGGTCAGGTAACTGATTTCACCGATACGAGCCCCAGTGACGGCCAGAAGAGATAACGTCCAGCGCTCCCAGGAAGCTGAGGGCAGGGCGTGGGCGTGAGTCATCAGGGTTACGACTTGTTCCCGAGTGAATGTCACACGCTCGCTATCTGCGCCCTTGGTGAGCTTGAGTTTATCCGTGTGTTGCTTGGCGAGCTTTTCCGCCCGAACTGCCCAGGTCATAACCGCCCGAAGCTTGGCCAATAGGTTGTTCACGGTGGACGCCTTACGGCCTTCCAGTAGTTTGGCCCTGAGTGCCGCCATGTCCTCACGAGTGTGCACCCGAAGGTCTGTCACTCCGATGGCTGTGAAGGCGCGACCAATGACCGTATGGGCGGTAATAGCGGCTTTCCCGCTGCTTCCCTTGAGGTTGATGCTGTGTTCCGCCATGTAGAGGCTGGACAGCTCGTCCCAACTCAGGGGGTCTTGAGGTGCGCCTACAGATAGGGATAGACGCGCATCATTTCCTCTATCGATTGGTTGAATATGATTTATCTTATCAATGATCGTAACCAGTGCCCCAGGACGGCCCTCAAGTCGCGCGTTTGCTGCTGCCATGACGCTTTGACCGATAGAAAGCGCTCGGGTCTGTGCAAGGCTCAGGGTTCCCTGCTTGCTGAACTCTTTCAGGGCGCCATACATTTCTCGGTAGAACTCACTGTGCGTGAGGTCGGACCCTATGTCCCCGTGGGTGACCTCAAGGCACTCCTGGGTTATGGCCAGCAGCCGCGTCTTTAGCTCATCCCAGGTAGCCTCGGGGTTCCCAAGATGAAAGTAGGCAAGTGCCCGCTGGATGTTGCTTGAGATTTCCATGGCTATGGTTCTGTCAGTGGTACGAAGTGAGATCGTGAAGACCCCCGCTGTTTGGTTTCGGGGCCTGAAACGAAGGTAATAGCGCCCGTTGCGCCTGTAGTGCCAAGGCTTAGCGAGCTGAGTGGTCAGTCTGGGCGGCGCGGTTTGTAACAGACTTGTGTCACTTTGGGCACTCGATTTGATGGTCATTGGCTGGAACCCTTGAGTTTATGGGGTTCCTGTCCTTCATGTGCAATTGCAACAGAATCTTGCGTCCATGGTTCGTCAGTCACAAGAGGCAGGGGCTAAGGTTCTGCTGCTTGGCATGTTGCTGCCGCCGAACTATGGCGAGCGCTATATCACCGCTTTTGCCCAGACCTTCAAGGCAGTCGCCGAGGCGCAGAAGGTGCCCCTCGTGCCCTTCTTTCTCGAGGGCGTTGGCGGTGTTCCGGAAATGATGCAGGAGGATGGTATCCATCCGGCGCTCGCTGCCCAGGAGCGCTTGCTCGAGAATGCCTGGCCGGCGCTTGAGCCGCTGCTCTGAGAGGCTTTTCCAGCGACGGTCTTTCGGCTAATGTGGCGCCCCCGTTTTGGAGCCGTCGATGCCCCGTCCTACTTGGTCCCTGCATGCCTATCAACTGATCGAGCCCGACGAGCAGTTGGACCTGTTCGCCTGCCGTGAAGTACGTGTGCACCTGGTCGCTCGGCAGCTGGAATTGGGCGGCTTCGCGGACCGTACCCTGTGCGGCGGCTTGCTGCCGGCCCAGCCGCTGTGGCGCCAGGTCGACCGCGCGCTGCTGCGTGACAAACGCCTGTGCCCGGCCTGCGCCGCCACGCTTGAGGCACAGCGCCGCGGCCTGCATGGTATCTGGCCGCAGGCCTGAGCAGGGCCTCCCGAACGGATTCGACGCCGTGTACAATCGGCGCATTACCTCAGTTCTACTCCAAGGATTATCGGATGTTGTCGCGCTCCGTTACCGTCGCCCGCTGTCTTTCCCTTAGTGCCCTGTTCGCTGCTGGGGCGGTCGAGGCTCTTGAGCTTCCCTTGCCGCCTCCTGGCGAAGACATCGTCGGCGAAGTCCGAGTGATCCAGGCCAAGTACGAGGACACCTTTGCCGATCTGGGCACCGCCAATGATCTGGGTTATCTCGAGATGGTTGTGGCCAACCCGGGTGTCGATCCCTGGCTGCCCGGTGAGGGCACCGAAGTCATCCTGCCGACGCGCTTTATTCTGCCGCCAGGGCCGCGTGAAGGTATTGTGATCAACCTGGCGGAGTACCGCCTTTACTACTACCCGAAAGACCGCAATGTGGTGCACACCTACCCACTGGGCATCGGTCGCGAGGGCTGGAGTTCGCCGGTCGCGCATGCACGGATTACGGCCAAGACGCCCAACCCCGGTTGGTACCCGCCGCAATCGATCCGTGATGAGCATGCGGCCGACGGTGATCCTTTGCCGAAATATGTACCGCCAGGTCCGGATAACCCGCTGGGGCCTTACAAGATGACCTTGTCTGTACCGGGTTACCTGATCCATGGCTCGAACAAGAAGTTCGGTATCGGCATGCGGGTTAGCCACGGCTGTTTCCGCATGCTCAACCACAATGTGCTGGCATTGGCTGACATGGTGCCGGTGGGGACCTCGGTGCGGATCATCAATGAGCCCTACAAGTTTGGTATCAGCAACGGCAAAGTTTATCTGGAGGCCCATGCTCCATTGGATGACGAGGGGGCTCCTTCGATCGTCGACAAACATGCTGCAGTTATCAATGCGCTGCTTAAGCGTAATGAGTCAAACCAGTTGAGCCTGGACTGGGATGTGGTCCGTGAGGTGGTCGCCGCCGAGGACGGCCTGCCGGTGGAAATTGCCGAGCCGCGCGAGCCAATGGCGGTTGGTACGGTAATCCCCGAAGTCTTCTAAGCGGGTTTTGTTCGCGGGGCGTTGCCCCGTGAATAGCGGGTAATAAAAAAGCCGATCCATTGCTGGATCGGCTTTTTTGTAGCAGCTTTTTGAGCTATTACTTGCGGCTGGCTTTTTCCAGCATACGCAGAGCGCGCTCGTTGGCTTCGTCAGCGGTCTGCTGAGCCTTCTGAGCGGCAGCCATTGCTTCATCAGCCTTGCGATAGGCTTCGTCGGCACGGGCTTGAGCGCGGGCTGCTGCGTCTTCGGTAGCAGTCAGGCGAGCTTCGGTTTCTTTGGAGATGCTGCTGCAACCGGTAGCCAGAACTGCGGCCAGAGCCAGAGCAGAGAATTTCAGAACGTTGTTCATCGTGTTCCCCTTGGGGTGGTGTTTTCCATAAAAGCAATTTCCCAACTGGGAAATAAGCCGGCGTACATACTACTCATAACTTGTAGTAAGTAAACTCGGGCGGCGCAAGGTAGCGAACTTTTTTTCAACGCCTCTGGCATCTGGGGGCGTACGGCCCTTGGATTGCTTAAAAAACATACAGAATCTTACTTGCCGAAGCGGCCAAGCGACGAGTGCAAGGGCTCTGAGTGATACTCAACGCATACTCGGCAGGTCCGGGCGAATAACTAATAAAAAGAGGGGCGGGCTATGTTGGGCAATCTGGGATTATTGGCAGGGTTGGTTTTGTTGGTGATATTGGCCCTGCGTGGGGTGAACATCTTTCTTGCAGTATTGGCCAGCTCATTGATTGTCGCGGCCACTAATGCTCTGGCGCTGGACAAGGCATTGCTGGAGTTCTTTCCGTTCGGGCCGCTGGGGGCCTTTACCTTTGCCGGCAAGTTCTTCGTGCTGTTTCTGTGCGGCGCGATTTTCGGCAAGGTCATGGCGGCCAGCCAGGCGGCCAACAGCATCGCCCAGGCGATCATTGGTGGGCTCGGCACGGCTCGCACCCTGTGGGTGGCGATGCTGGTGTGCGCGGTCCTGACCTACGGCGGCGTTGTGGTCTTCGTGGTGATTTTCACCATGTACCCCCTGGGCATCACCCTGATGCGTGAGGCCAACCTGCCCAAGCGACTATTTTGTGCGGCGGTGGCATTGGGGGCGGGCACTTTCACCATGACAGCCCTGCCAGGCACACCGTCCATCCATAACGTCATCGCCGCCAGCGCGCTGGGTACCGACCTGTTTGCCGGCGCCTGGATCGGTTTGCTGGCCAGCGCCATCATGATCGTGCTTGGCATGGCCTACGTACAGCGTGAATGGCGGCTGGCGCGGGTGCGCGGCGAAGGCTTCGAAGCCAATGCGCAGGATCTGCGTATGGAGCAGATGGCCGGCACCCCCGGCGCTGGCCCGCACTGGGGTCTGGCCATCGTGCCTATTGTGGTGGTGCTGGGCGTCATCATGCTGCCACGGGCGCTGCTCGCGACAGGTCTGGCCAGCCCAGGGCAAGGCACGCTCGGGGCACTGGTTACGCTAAGTCAGACTCAGCCGATTCTCTGGCCAAGTTTGGCGTTGGTGATCGCCACAGCGGTGGCGATCGTGCTGTTTCCGGTGTTACGCCGCAATACGCTGCAGGTGCTGGGGCAGGGCGCCGATGATTCGATCATGCCGCTGTTGAGTACGGCTGCAGTGATCGGTTTTGGTGGCGTGGTAACCAAGACGGCCGGTTTTGGTCAATTTGCGCAGTGGGTGCTGAGTATTGATCTGCCGCCGCTGCTGTCGATTTTCACCTCGGTCAGCGTGGTGTCAGGCATCGTCGGCTCCTCTTCGGGGGGCTTGCAGATATTCATGCAGACCCTCGCGCCTCAGTATCTTGCGATGGGGGTCGAGCCCGAAGTATTGCACCGCATCGCCAATATCGCCGCGGGCGGCCTTGATTCGCTGCCCCATTGTGGCGCCGTTATCGCCATGCTGATGATCATGGGCCTGACCCACCGTCAGGCTTACAAGGACATCTTTGTGGTGACCGTGCTGATCCCGGTCGTGGCCGTGCTGGCCTGCATCGCCGTATTAAGTGTGCTCTGACGGCTTAGCAAAAGGCTTGCCGGCTGCTACGCTCTGCGCCGCCCAATGGCTTATTCAAGGATGTGAGCATGCTGAAACTGATCAAATGGGGGCTATTGGGGGTCGTTGCGATCGCCTTGCTGATCAAGGTGTCGTTGTGGCTGTCGGTCCGCTCGATCATGAGCGATGTCAGCACCACGCTCGCGCCACTGATGGAACTGCGCTACGACGGCATCACCTCTTCATTTAACGGACGGGTGGGGCTGGAGGGGGTCGAGATCCGCATTCCTGCAATCGCCGATCGTGTGCAGGTGGCTCACGCCGAGTTGATATTTTCAGGCCTGGGCGAGTTGCTGAGTTTCAAGGAGCGCCTGGCTGAACACAAACTGCCGGAGCAGATGAGTATCCGCCTCGAAGGGCTGACGCTGGACCTGCACGGCCCGATCATGCAGGCGCTGTACATGCCGCCCGGTGAGCGCAGCCTGGCCTCGGCCATGAGTGAAGTGCGTTGTGGCAGCGTCCGCCACATTGGTGTCAGCGAACTGCAGGATATGGGGTACCACAGCGTTGAAAGCGATGTGCAGTTCTCCTACACCTTTCAGCCGGGTGCGCAGACCCTCAATCTGAATATGACCAGCGACACCCATGAGATGGGGGCGATGCGCTTGGGCATGCTGGTGATGAACATGCCGGAGCGGCCGCATGACCTACGCGCCAACCCGCCACGCCTGAAGCGTGTGTCGGTCGAGGTTACGGACAATCAGTACCTGCGCAGGATGCAAAGCTATTGCGCGAATAAACAGGGCGTGGAACACGACGCCTATCTGCAGCTGGCCCTGGCACAGTTTGATCGGGTGTTGCGTTTGCAGCGTATCGCCCTCAATGAGTCGGTTCTTCAGGCCTACGGCCGCTACCTGGCGGACCCTCAGTCGCTGCGTGTCGAGCTCGAACCAAGCGAGGGAATGGTCTGGGATGGGCTGCAGTTCTTCGATGCGCAGGATGTGTTGACGATGATGCGGCCCACGGTCCTAGTGAATCAGACGCTGGTCGAGTCCCTTGGCTTTGCCTGGGTTGATCCGCTCGCAGCGGTACAAACTACTGTGACCGCGCAGCCACCAGAGGGCGGCGAAACCCCGTCGACAGTGCAGCCGGCAGCCGAGCGTTTCGTGACTGTACAGAGCCTGCCGCAGCACGTAGGCAAACGACTGCGTTTCGTCACCTTCGATGGCATGTATTATCAGGGCGTACTGACAAGAATAATGAACGACAAAGCTTACCTCAGCCTCCAAGGCGGTAACGGAACTGCCGAGATGTCCTTGCGCCTGGAGAAGATTTCTCAGGTGCGTGTGCAGTTCTGACCAAGGCTGAAGCAAGCGTCTAGAGGAGTAGTAATGAGCGACGCGTTAACCATTCACCATGACCAGGCCGGTCATCAGTTCGAGACCACCGTAGAAGGGGATCGGGCTTACCTGGCTTACATGGACCTGGGCAAGCAGACCCTGGATATCTACCGCACCTTCGTGCCCAGCTCGCTACGCGGGCGGGGGATCGCTGCGGCGTTGACCGAGCATGCGCTGCAGTACGCCGAGCGTATGGGCTACACGGTGATTCCTTCATGTTCCTACGTGGAGCGCTATATGGAGCGACGCCCTGGCGAAGCGCCTGACAGCGAGTAAGCTAAAGCGCGCTATCGCAGGCATGAAAAAGCCGGGCTAAGTCCCGGCTTTTTCATGCCTGCCTGTCACTTAACGGCGACGGGCGGGCAGTACATCCTTGAGCTTGGCATGCATGCCGCGCAGGGTCTTTTCTGTGCTTTCCCAGTCGATGCAGGCATCGGTGATGGATACGCCATACTGCAGTTGCGCCAGGTCTTTGGGAATCGACTGGCTGCCCCAGCCCAGGTGGCTCTCGACCATCAGGCCGACAATCGACTGGTTGCCTTCGAGAATCTGGTTGGCCACGTTTTCCATGACCAGTGGTTGCAGAGCCGGGTCCTTGTTGGAGTTGGCGTGGCTGCAATCGACCATGATGTTCGGGCGAATGCCGGCCTTGTGCAGCGCCTGCTCGCAGAGCGCCACGCTGACCGAGTCATAGTTGGGCTTGCCATTGCCGCCGCGCAGCACCACGTGGCCGTAGGCGTTGCCCTTGGTGGTGACGATCGACACGCCACCTTCCTGGTTGATGCCAAGGAAGCGGTGCGGGCTGGACACCGACTGCAGCGCGTTGATCGCCACGGTCAGGCCGCCGTCGGTGCCATTCTTGAAGCCGACAGCAGAGGAGAGGCCGGAGGCCATTTCCCGGTGTGTCTGGGATTCGGTGGTGCGAGCTCCGATGGCCGACCAGCTGATCAGGTCCTGCAGGTACTGCGGGGAAATCGGGTCGAGGGCTTCGGTGGCCGTCGGCAGGCCCATTTCGGCCAGGTCGCGCAGCAACGTGCGGCCGATGTGCAGGCCGTCCTGAATCTTGAAGGAGTCATCCAGGTAGGGGTCGTTGATCAGCCCCTTCCAACCCACGGTGGTGCGTGGTTTTTCAAAATACACGCGCATAACCAGATACAGGGTGTCGGACACCTCTGCCGCCAGCACCTTCAGGCGCTCGGCATACTCATGGGCAGCCTTGATGTCATGGATCGAGCAGGGGCCAACCACCACGAACAGGCGATGATCCTTGCCGTCGAGAATGTCGCGCACCACCTGGCGGCCCGTTGCGACTGTGTCATGGGCAGCTGCGGTCAGAGGAATTTCACGCTTGAGTTGAGCAGGGGTGATCAGCGTCTCGTTAGAGGCAACGTTCAGATCGTCGATCGGTAAATCAGCCATCGTGCTAGTCATCAGGTAGGTCGTCAGGTCACGGGTGCCGGCCGCCAGCGAGCCCCGTGTGGCGGAGCACAGCAGTATGAGCACAGCGGGGATGCCGAACCTTAGCCTGTAGGCGGCGCCTGGGCAATGGGTCTAAGGTCGTTAATCCCCAGGGCGTACCAGCTTTTACATCAGGCTGGCGCGCGAATACGCCTCGGCATGGGTGCTTATCCATTCGGCGGCGACTACCTCCATGCTCAGCGAACAGCCCATTTCCTGCTCCCGTTCACGTCGGTAGACCTCGATCTGACAAAGTTGCTCGACCATGCGGGCGCGAAACAGGGTGTCCTCATCGAGAAAGGCGATACCCACGAGGTAACTGTCGGCCTGTTTGCTACACCACGCCACGACGCCATTGCACTGTGCCTGCTGGCCGAGCAGGGGGACGCGCATCTGCACCTGTGTACCGCGCCGAAAGCGCTTCACACAGTGACAGGCGACGCCACCGAGGCTGATGTCATTGAGCCGCTGGGCGTCAAGCCAGGGGCGTTTGCGCAGTACCAACTGGACGGGCATAGTGCTGGGGTGCCGCAGGAAACGCCGCATGATTGATTTCGCCTCACGCCACTAAAGTGACATCAGTATAGTGATTGAGCTGTTCTTGTCCGATTTTGATGCTGACCACCAGCTACTGGCCCTTGGCGGCACAACACTGTTGGTGTTCGTCAGCCAGGGCTGTGCGCATTGCCGCTTCGCCCGACAGCGTCTGCCGAGCATGTTGCTTCCCGTCAGCCATTTGGCCTGGATCGATGCCGGTGAGAGCCCTGGGCTGGTGCAGCGCTACGAGGTGTTTCACTTGCCGGCACTGTTTGTTGTGCGTGACGGCTATTTCCATGGGGCGCTGCACGCACGTCTGAGTGCCCCCGAACTGAGCAAGGCCGTAGGTGAGGCGCTGGCCCGCCCGGCAGAGGAGCTTCCCTGATGTCTACATTGGCCAGGCCGCGTATCGGCATAATCGGTACCGGTGCAATCGGTGGTTTCTACGGTGTGATGCTGGCCCGTGCCGGTTTCGACGTGCATTTTCTGCTGCGCAGTGAATACGATGCGGTCGCCAGCAACGGTCTGCGCGTCAACAGTGCTGTCCACGGTGACATCCACCTGCGTGAAGTCCAGGCTTATACCCAGGCCTCACAGATGCCGCCATGCGACTGGTTGCTGGTAGGCGCCAAAGCCACCAGTAATCAGGAACTGGCACCCTTGATCATTGAGGCCGCTGCGCCCGATGCCAAGGTCGTGCTGTTGCAGAACGGCCTGGGTGTAGAGGACGAGGTGCGCACGTTGTTGCCAGCGAACCTGCACCTGCTGGGCGGCCTGTGCTTCATTTGTGTACACCGCAGCGCCCCAGGTGTGGTCGAGCATCAGGCGCTCGGTGCCGTCAATCTCGGCTACCATTCCGGCTCATCGGCAGATCCTGGTGCTCGGCAGGCGCTGGTTGAGGCGGGCGCGCAGTTGTTTATCGAGGCCGGCCTGGATTCCACCGCCATGAGCGAGTTGGGCCAGGCCCGCTGGCAGAAGCTGGTATGGAACGTGCCTTATAACGGTTTGTCGGTGTTGTTAGGGGCCGGCACCACTGGATTAATGAGTGATGAGGGCAGCCGGGCGCTGATCGAAGCCATCATGCAGGAAGTGGCGCAAGGGGCGATGGTTTGCGGTTATCGACTGCCGGATGATTACCCGGCCAAGCTCTTGCGTACGACCGAGCGCATGCCGGACTACTTGCCGAGCATGTATCACGATTTCGCCTTGCGCCGGCCGCTGGAGTTGCAAGCCATTTACGCGGCGCCACTCGCTGAAGCTGCCTCAGCCGGCTGCTCTATGCCGAGAGTAGAAGCGTTGTATCAAGCGCTGCGCTTTCTGGATCGGCGCAATACCAGCCACGGAATGTGAGGCGAAATAGCACGGGTTCCCAGTTGATTTGTCGACGGCGCTGCTAAGCTCAGTCGAGGTCTACCGCGTAATGTTGTCGAGGGATACCGCATGATTCGTTCGATTCTCTACGCCACCGATCTGGGGTTGTACGCACCCTATGTACTGCAACATGCCTTGTCGCTTTGTCGCGCTTACAACGCCGGCTTGTACGTCGTCCATGCGGTCGAGCCCATGGGGCTGTTTGCCGAGTCGGTGTTACAGACCTATGTCGATCAAGAGCGTCTGGAAGAGTTGCGTAGCACTGGCCTCAGTACGGTGATGTCGAGTATCGAGAGCCGTGTACTGGAAGGGTTTCGTGATGAATTGGGCGAATCCCATCAGGACCTCGAACTGATCCGTGCGGTGCGCGTGCTGCAAGGCGACCCGCCGCTGGTTATCCTCGAAGAGATGCAGGCGCTGGGCGTAGACCTGTTGGTGGTGGGCAGCCACAGCCATGGCGGCGAACTGGATATTCCCCTCGGGCGCACCGCCGCGCGCCTGGTACAACTTTCCGATGTGCCCGTATACCTGGTGCCGATGCTGCAGCACCGCAGCCGCGGTGAAATCCCGGGTAAAAAAGAATAGCGATGGTTTTTAGAAAATCGTCTAGATTGATGTAATAAACCATTAATATGGTTATATGTGGCCGCCGCTTGTGGCCCACCTTATCTGCTTGTGAGGGTTTCATATGAAGCTGCAGCAATTGCGCTATATCTGGGAGGTTGCTCACCACGATCTCAACGTATCTGCCACGGCGCAAAGCCTCTACACCTCGCAACCCGGTATCAGCAAACAGATCCGCCTGCTTGAAGACGAGCTGGGGGTCGAAGTCTTCGCCCGCAGCGGCAAACACCTGACCCGCGTGACCCCGGCCGGCGAACGTATCATCACGACTGCCGGCGAGATTTTGCGCAAGGTCGAAAGCATCAAGCAGATTGCTCAGGAGTTCTCCAACGAGCGCAAAGGCACGCTGTCCATCGCCACTACCCATACCCAGGCGCGCTATGCACTGCCGCCGGTGATCAGCAGCTTTATCCAGCAATACCCCGATGTGGCCCTGCACATGCACCAGGGCACGCCGATGCAGATTGCCGAGATGGCCGCCGATGGCACGGTGGATTTCGCCATCGCCACCGAAGGTCTGGAGCTGTTCAATGACCTGGTGATGATGCCGTGCTATCGCTGGAATCGCTGCGTGGTTGTGCCGCAAGGTCACCCCCTGGCGAAGCTACCGAAGCTGACCCTGGAGGCGCTGGCCGAATACTCGATCGTGACCTACGTGTTTGGCTTCACCGGTCGCTCCAAGCTCGATGAGGCCTTCAGTCATCGCGGGCTGACGCCCAAGGTGGTGTTCACTGCGGCGGATGCCGACGTAATCAAAACCTATGTGCGGTTGGGCCTGGGGGTCGGCATCGTGGCGCGCATGGCCGTCGATGCCAAGCTTGACCCGGACCTGGTGGTGCTTGATGCCAGTGATCTGTTCGAGTCGAGCGTGACCAAGATCGGCTTTCGCCGTGGCACCTTCCTGCGCGGCTTCATGTGCGAGTTCATCGAGAAGTTCGCCCCGCACCTGACCCGTGACATGCTCGCCAAAGCTGTGCAGTGCCACAACAAGTCGGAGCTCGAAGATCTGTTTCACGGCGTGGACCTGCCGACGTACTAAAGCAAAGGCTACGTCCCAGTTGGCTGTACAGCCCGTAGGAGCGAATTTATTCGCGATGATCACGGCGCAATCGCGAATAAAGGCCAGGGTCGCGATACGCATCAAATGTCGGTCAATGCCAGGTCGCGTAGGTGAGGCCGGGCGGCGCTCCGCTTTAGCCGCGATCAAGGATGATCGCGAATAAATTCGCTCCTACACACGCCTAATCAGCGCTGCGACAGTCAATAGGGACATAGCCAAACAAAGTCTGTAACGCAACATGGCGCCTGAGGGCGCCATGTTCGTTTCTGCTCTGCCACTGGTGACTCAGTGGTTGATGTGCAGGCCGCACTCGCGGTTGTCTTCGCCCTTGGTTGGGTCGAAATAGTCGAAGTTGTTCGGCAAGTTGTGGGCGACCAGATACTCGTAGAGGTCTTTGGACGACCACTGCAGCAGGGGCGCGACCTTGATCAGACCGTCGGGATTGATGCTGATCGGCTCCATCTGCGCACGCACTGCGGTGTCCGTGGCGCGCAGTGCGGTAAACCACACGCCCGGCGCCGTCTCACGCAGGGCGCGGGCGAAGGGTTCGAGTTTCACTTCCTCGGTGAAGGCGGCGTGGCGCGGGTCATCCAGGCCTGGTACGGGGCCATCCAGCGCTTCGCGGTGGGCACGCGAGCGTTTGGGCAGGTAGGTGATCAGGTTGAGGTTGAGCGTGCGGGCTACTTCATCGGCAAAACGGTAGGTGGCCTCGGTGTTGTAGCCGCTGTCCATCCAGACGATCGGCAGGTCAGGTTGCACCTGGGTCACCATATGCAGGATCACCGCCTCGAAGGGGCGGAAGTTGGTGGTGCAGATGGCGGGCTTGCCCAGGCCAATGGCCCACTCGACCAATTTTTGCGGCTGGTTGGCGAATTCGGCGTTGAGCGTATCCAGGTCGAGATCCATGGCGAGGACTCCAGGTCGTGGGTGCGTGAGGCCGCCGATGGTAGCAAACACCAGTTATACGGCTAAATAACTAATACCCCTTTCTACTGCGTGTTTTAGCTATAAGCCTTGCGTTGCGCTGCTTCTGGCGAGCCGCTAGAGTGCCGGCTTCTTTTACGCTCAATCGAGGAATGGCCTGTGGAAATCGCGTGTCTCGACCTGGAAGGTGTTCTGGTCCCGGAAATCTGGATCGCCTTCGCGGAAAAAACCGGCATCGACGCCCTCAAGGCGACCACCCGGGACATTCCCGACTACGACGTGCTGATGCAGCAGCGCCTGCGTATCCTCGACGAGCACGGCCTGAAGCTGCGCGATATTCAAGAAGTCATTGCAACGCTCAAGCCACTGGAGGGTGCGGTGGAGTTCGTCGACTGGCTGCGCGAGCGCTTCCAGGTGGTGATTCTCTCCGACACCTTCTACGAGTTCTCCCAGCCGCTGATGCGCCAGCTGGGCTTCCCCACGCTGCTGTGCCACAAGCTGATCACCGATGACAGCGACCGTGTGGTGAGCTACCAGCTGCGCCAGAAAGACCCCAAGCGTCAGTCGGTCATCGCGTTCAAGAGCCTGTATTACCGGGTGATTGCCGCCGGTGATTCGTATAACGACACCACCATGCTCAGCGAGGCCCATGCCGGCATCCTGTTCCATGCGCCGGACAATGTGATCCGCGAGTTCCCGCAGTTCCCGGCCGTGCATACCTTCGCTGACCTGAAGCAGGAGTTCCTCAAGGCGTCGAACCGCCCGCTGAGCCTGTAGCAAGGCGCCAGCGTGTTGCATGGGGACGAGCGGCACGAGTCGCAGAGTAGGGTGCGCGCACCAAGCGTCTGCAACCTGCGCCGCGGTGGGCACGGCGCACCCTACGTAAGCGCCAGCACCTGAGCGCAACACTGCGCCTACAAAAAAAGCCCGCGATCATCGCGGGCTTTTTTTGTCTCAGTCAGGGTGTCAGACGATCACACCCTGGCTGCGCAGGTAGTCATCGTAGGTGCCGCTGAAGTCGGTGATGCCATTGGCCGATAGCTCGATGATGCGCGTGGCCAGGGAGCCAACGAACTCGCGGTCATGGCTGACGAAGATCAGCGTACCTGGGTAGTTCTCCAGCGCCAGGTTAAGCGACTCGATGGATTCCATGTCCAGGTGGTTGGTCGGTTCGTCCATCACCAGTACGTTGGGTTTTTGCAC
The DNA here is from genome assembly GCF_900110925.1 of Pseudomonas cuatrocienegasensis. Taxonomy (GTDB): domain Bacteria; phylum Pseudomonadota; class Gammaproteobacteria; order Pseudomonadales; family Pseudomonadaceae; genus Aquipseudomonas; species Aquipseudomonas cuatrocienegasensis. The sequence continues at coordinate 21,024 of NZ_FOFP01000014.1, forward strand.
GATCAGCTTGCCGAACAGCATGCGGCCTTGCTCACCACCGGAGATGACCTTGACCGACTTGAGGATCTCGTCGTTGGAAAACAGCATGCGCCCGAGGGTGCCGCGCACCATCTGCTCGCCCTGAGTCCACTGGCTCATCCAGTCGAACAGGGTCACGTCGTCTTCAAAGTCGTGGGCGTGGTCCTGGGCGTAGTAACCGACTTCCGCGCTGTCGGTCCATTTAACGCTACCGGCGTCTGGCTTCAGTTCGCCGACCAGGGTACGCAGCAGGGTGGTCTTGCCGATACCGTTGGGGCCGATGATCGCCACGCGCTCGCCCGCTTCAACCTGGAAGCTGAAGTTCTCGAACAGCGTCTTGCCGTCGAAGCCCTTGGCCATTTTTTCGATCATCACCGCCTGGCGATGCAGCTTTTTGTTCTGCTCGAAGCGGATAAACGGGCTGACGCGGCTCGATGGCTTGACCTCGGCCAGCTGGATCTTGTCGATCTGCTTGGCGCGCGACGTGGCTTGCTTGGCTTTCGAGGCGTTGGCTGAGAAGCGGCTGACGAAGCTTTGCAGCTCGGAAATCTGCGCCTTCTTCTTGGCGTTATCCGACAACAACTGCTCGCGCGACTGGGTCGCGGCGGTCATGTACTCGTCGTAGTTACCCGGGAACAGGCGCAGCTCGCCGTAATCCAGGTCGGCCATGTGGGTGCAGACCGAGTTGAGGAAGTGACGGTCGTGGGAAATGATGATCATGGTGCTGTTACGCGCCGTCAGAATCGTTTCCAGCCAGCGGATGGTGTTGATATCCAGGTGGTTGGTCGGCTCGTCGAGCAGCAGCACGTCCGGATCAGAGAACAGCGCCTGGGCCAGCAGTACACGCAGTTTCCAGCCAGGAGCGACTTCGCTCATCGGGCCGAAATGCTGCTCCAGCGGAATACCCAGGCCGAGCAGCAGCTCGCCCGCACGGGACTCGGCGGTGTAGCCGTCCATCTCGGCGAACTCACCTTCCAGCTCGCCGACTTTCATGCCGTCTTCTTCGCTCATCTCCGCCAGGGAGTAGATACGGTCGCGCTCGGCCTTGACCTTCCACAGCTCCTCGTGACCCATGATCACGGTGTCGATCACGTTGAAGGTTTCGTAGGCGAACTGGTCCTGGCGCAATTTACCCAGGCGCACGTTCGGCTCGAGCATCACCTGGCCGCCAGATGGCTCCAGATCGCCGCCAAGGATTTTCATAAACGTCGACTTGCCGCAGCCATTGGCGCCGATCAGGCCGTAGCGGTTGCCGTTGTTGAACTTAACGGACACGTTCTCAAACAGCGGCTTGGCACCGAACTGCATCGTGATATTAGCTGTGGAAATCAAGGTACTTACCAATCAATAGGTTTAGAGGTGTTCTGTAGGCGGTGGGCCAGCTGGAGCCAGCTGGGTTTCACCGCCTGGGCCAGCTAGCAGCGAGCTTCGCCGCAGTTGGTTCAGGCCGGCACCCCGTCTGCACATAACGCTCCGGCCAGCATGAGCAAGGCATGTTGACAAGCGCAGGTACAGAAGGAGTGTTTGGCTTCTTGCCGCCGACGTTCTGGCGTGCCCAAGGGCATCTGGCGGCGCGAAAGGGTGCAATGGTAACACTTGGCTACATGATCCACAGCACGCGCGCGATTGATGGAAGGAGAAAGTACAGCTGGTGGGTAGGTGCACTGGGAGGTTTTCGTGGTGCTTTAGCGGTTTACCGCTCCAGACTGGCAAGGACCTGGTTTTGTGTGGCGTTCAGGTGCTGCTTTACGCTGGAGCCGTGAGCACCGGCGCAGGCAGCAGTCTCTTGGTGGCGCGGCGCACCCTACCAGGCGTTACGCCTGGGCCGCTGGCAAGCGCGCCTGCAGGGCCTGATCCCACGGCGGCGGAAAGCCGAAGCGCTGCTTGAGAAAGCTCAGCAGCAGGTGGGTGCGGGAGCTTTCTTCGCGCTCCAGGCGCAGGGCGTAGATGCTCACAGGCTCGGTGGCAGGCAGGCCCTGTTCGCAGAACAGCGGCAGCAGCTCGCCGCGCAGCAACTGCTCGCTGCACAGCCAGGTCGGCAGGTGGGCCAGGCCGAGGCCGGCGACGGCGCTGAACAGCAGGGTTTCGGCATTGTTGGTGGTCATGCGCAGGCGCTTGGGTTTGCACAGCTGCAAGCGCCCATCGACCTCGAAGCGCCAGGCGTAGGGCGGCGCCAGGCTGTCCCAGTCCAGGCCATCGTGTTGGTCCATGTCCAGCGGGCTGCGTGGCATGCCACGGCGGCGCAGGTAGTCGGGGCTGGCGACCACGATGCGGGTCATCGAGGCCAGCGGCGTGGCCACCAGGCGGCTGTCGGGCAGCGGGCCGATGCGCAGAACCAGGTCGACCTCACCGAGGTGGTCGCCGTGCAGGTCGATAAAGCTGTCGATCAGCCGCAGCTGCACATCCAGGCCGGGGTTGGCGGCGAGAAAGTCGGCGATTGCCGGGGCCAGGTGGCGACGGCCGAACGGCGAGGGTGCATCCACGCGGATCAACCCTTCGGGGGCGCTGCTCAGCGACACGGCTTCGGCGCGGGCCAGGTGCAGTTCGGCGAGGATGCGCCGGGCCCGTTCGGCGAACGCCAGGCCCGCCGGGGTAACCCGCACCGCGTGGGTGGTGCGGCTGAACAAGCGGCTGCCCAGCGCGCGTTCCAGAGCATCGATACGCCGTGCCACGGCCGAGGGCGTCAGCGGGCGGTGCCGCGCGGCAGCGGAGAAGCTGCCGCTGTCGAGTACGGCAAGAAACAGTTCGAGTTGTTCGGTGAGAATATCGGGGTTCATGGCGATGGCTGTGCGTCAAAGGCATAGCCATTGTGCGCGGCTGTGCGTTTCCGCGCCAGCCGGGCTTGGTTAGGATGGCGCCCCCACCCTGCGGAGCCCTTCGATGAACCTGCTCGATTTTGCCTTGAACCTGGTATTGGGGCTGCTGCTGGGCACGCTTGGCGGTTTGTTCGGCATCGGCGGCGGGTTGATCGCTATTCCGGCGCTGGGTGTGCTGTTCAGCCTTGATCAGCAGTTGGCGCAAGGCACAGCCCTGGTGATGGTGGTGCCCAATGTCTTGCTGGCGATCTGGCGTTATCACCAGCGCAACCGCATCGACCTGCGCCATGCCTTGATGTTGGCTGGTCCCAGCCTGCTATTTGCCATGCTCGGTGCCGGCTGGGCCGTGACCCTGGATGCTGGGCGGATGCGTGTAGGCTTTATCGGCTTTCTCGTGGCGTTGGCGATATACAACTTTACCCGTGCGTTTTTTCGCAACGCCGGTGGCGGCAATACGCTGCGCTACCCCTGGCCCTGGCTGGGCCTGCTGGGCAGTGGCGCCGGGCTGCTCGGCGGGTTGTTCGGGGTGGGCGGTGCGGTGCTGGCGACGCCGGTGCTGACCAGCGTGTTCGGCACCAGTCAGGTGGTCGCCCAGGGCCTGTCGCTGGCCCTGGCAGCGCCCAGTACCGGGGTGACCCTGGTGACCTACGCACTGCACGATCATGTCGATTGGGCGCTGGGTATTCCCCTGGCCATTGGCGGCCTGCTAAGCATCAGTTGGGGGGTGAAATTCGCCCATGCCTTGCCGGAGCGTGTGCTGCGCATGCTGTTTGCAGGTTTCCTGATGATCTGTGCAGTGCTGCTGTCACTGGAGGTCTGAGCTCAGCGACTGAAACCGTCGACGATGGCATCGGCCAGGGTATCGATGACCTGCGAGCGGCCCTTGTCGCGGCGTAGCAGGACGATGCTGGCCATGGGCATGGCTGGCAGCCCTTCCTCCTCGCCCACGATGGCCAGGTCCGAGGTGATCAGGCTGCGCAGTTGTGCGGTGATCGCCAGGCCGGCGCTGACCGCCGCCATGATCGCCGACAGGCTGGGGCTGGTGTAGGCGATGCGGTAGTCGCGGCCCATGGCGTCCAGTGCGTTGCAGGCCCAGGCGCGGCAAAAGCACTGGCTGTTGAACATCGCCAGGGGCAGGGGGGACTGGGTATGCAGGTGGCTGTCGCGTGCCTGGGCCCAGACCAGCGACTCCTTGCGCAGCAACTGGCCGATCTCGGTACCCGGCTCGCGGGTGACGATGGTCAGGTCGAGGTCCTGGCGTTGCAGCAGGGCGAACGACGGCTCGCAGTGCATCTCGACCTGGACCAGCGGATAGGACTGGGCGAAGTGCACCAGGATGCGCTGCATAAAGCGCATCACGTAGTCATCCGGGGTGCCGATGCGCACGGTGCCGACCATGTGCGGTTCGCGCAGGGTGGTGAGCACCTCGCTGTGCAGCTTGAGGATGCGCCGGGCATAGCCGAGCAAAATCTGCCCTTCGGCGGTCAGGCTGACTTGGCGCCCCTCGCGGTTGAACAGCGGCTTGCGCAGCACGTCTTCTTCGAGGCGCTTCATCTGCATGCTCACCGCAGACTGGGTGCGGTTGATCATCTCGGCCGCGCGGGTAAAACCGCCGTAATCGGCGATGGCGACGAAGGTGCGCAACAGTTCGCTGTCGATATTCGCGGGCTGCATGGGTCATCAATCCTTAAGATGCAAGGCATAAGAAACATTCGTTGGATTGATCATAAGCCCGGGATAAGACTGTCGCCAACCCACAAGGAGGGCGACGAGATGAATGGTTGCAAAGCAGAACAACCGATCCCCATGACGGCGCTAGGCAATGACCGTGCGTTTGCCGGCTTGCGTGCAGTGGCGCGGCAGCTGCGGCGCTGGTGGCAGTTGGCAGAACAACGTCGGCGCCTGGCATGCCTGGATGATGCGGCCTTGAAAGACCTCGGCCTGAGCCGCGCGGATGTGCAGCAGGAAACCGAGCGGCCATTCTGGGATGATCCCATGGCGCGATGATGAGTGAATTGATAACGACAAAGGATGGGGCATGACGGCAGTACGCAAGGGCGCGGATCTCGCGTTGTTCCAGATCATGCTGGTGTTGTGCGCCATCTGGGGCATGCAGCAGGTGGCGATCAAGCTGGCGGCGGGGGATATCGCGCCCATGCTGCAGATGGCGTTGCGCTCGGGCATCGCGGCGCTGCTGGTGGGCGGGCTGATGCTCTGGCAGCGCGACTGGCAGGGTTGGTTGGCGCTGACCTGGCGCGGCGGTGTGCTGGCCGGGACGCTGTTCGCTCTGGAGTTCTTCTTTATCGCCTGGGGGCTGCTGTACACCTCGGCGTCGCATATGGCGGTGTTTCTCTACACGGCGCCGATTTTCTCCGCGCTGGGCCTGCACCTGTTGTTGCCCAGCGAGCGGCTGCGGGTGCTGCAGTGGCTGGGCATCCTGTTGTGCTTTGCGGGGATTGCCGTGGCCTTTGGCGCGGGTGCGGATTGGTCCAGCATGGACCGACGAGTACTGCTCGGCGATGGCCTCGGGCTGCTTGCGGGCATGGCCTGGGGCGCGACCACGGTGGTAGTGCGCGCCTCGCGTTTGTCTGAAGCGCCGCCAACCCTGACGCTGTTCTACCAACTGGGCGTGGCCTTCGTGCTGCTCCTGGGTTATTGCGCCATCAGTGGCCAACTGGGGCCGATCCGCTGGACCCCGATCAGTATCGGCAGTGTGTTGCTGCAGGGCGTGCTGGTGTCCTTTGTCAGCTACCTGGCCTGGTTCTGGCTGCTGCGCCGCTACCTGGCCTCGAACATGGCGGTGTTTTCCTTTATGACGCCGTTGTTCGGCGTGACATTCGGGGTGTTGATTCTCGATGAGCCCCTGAGCCTGAGCTTCGTCGTGGGCGCCGTGCTGGTGCTGCTCGGCATCATGCTGGTGAGCAACCACGCCTGGCTGCGCAGGCAACTGCGTGGGCGATGATCCGCAGCGGCAGGGGCGTGCCACTTCCGTTACAATGCGCGCCGAATTCGACTAGCCCCGAGAGCTGCCCCATGTCCGCTTGCCAGACCCCGATCATCGTTGCCCTGGACTTCCCGACCCGTGATGCCGCCCTGGCGCTGGCCGATCAGCTCGACCCCAGTCTGTGCCGGGTCAAGGTCGGCAAGGAGCTGTTCACCCGGTGCGGCCCGGACATCGTCGAGACCCTGAGCGCGCGCGGCTTCGAGGTGTTTCTCGACCTGAAATTCCACGACATCCCCAACACCACGGCCATGGCGGTAAAGGCCGCCGCCGAGATGGGCGTGTGGATGGTCAACGTGCACTGCTCGGGCGGCCTGCGCATGATGGCGGCCTGCCGCGAAACGCTCGACACGCTCAACGGCCCCAAGCCGCTGTTGATTGGCGTCACCGTGCTGACCAGCATGAGCCGTGAAGACCTGGCCGGCCTCGGCCTGGACATCGAACCGCAGGAGCAGGTGCTGCGTTTGGCCGGGCTGGCCGCGCAGGCGGGCCTGGATGGTCTGGTCTGCTCGGCCCAGGAAGCCCAGGCGCTGAAGGCCGTGCACCCGGCGCTGCAACTGGTCACCCCCGGCATTCGTCCGGCCGGCAGCGCTCAGGATGACCAGCGTCGTATTCTCACCCCAAGCCAGGCCCTGGCCGCCGGCTCCGACTACCTGGTGATCGGCCGCCCGATCAGCCAGGCCGCGGATCCGGCCCAGGCGCTGGCTGCGGTGGTCGCTGAACTGGCTGGCCACTGAGCCGGCTGTCTTCCCCTCGAATCGGTACCTGCCATGCATCCTGCTGCTGAAGATTCGCCCCTGGGCAAAGCCAGCGAATACATTGCCACCTACAGCCCGAGCCTGCTGTTTCCCATCCCGCGTGCCGCGAAGTGGGCCGAGCTGGGCCTGACGGCCGAGACTCTGCCGTACACCGGGGTGGACCTGTGGAACTGCTTCGAGCTGTCCTGGCTGCTGCCGTCTGGCAAGCCGGTGGTGGCGATTGGCGAATTCGCGATTCCCGCTGACTCGCCAGCGATCATCGAGTCCAAGTCGTTCAAGCTGTACCTCAACTCGCTCAACCAGACGCCGTTCGCCAGCACCGAGTCGCTGGTGCAGGTGCTGGTGACGGATCTGTCTGCGGCCGCTGGCAAGCCGGTGGGCGTACGCGTGCGGACGCTGGCGGAGGTCGCTGCCGAGGGCGTCGCCACGCTGCCGGGGCGCTGCATCGACGAGCTGGATGTGAGCATCAGCAACTACGACCAACCACAACCGCAGGTGCTGCGTTGCACTGCGGGCACGCGGGTCGAGGAGCAGTTGCACAGCCACCTGCTCAAGTCCAACTGCCCAGTCACCGGCCAGCCGGACTGGGGCAGCGTGGTGGTCGACTATTGCGGCCCGGCGCTTGATCCGGCCAGCCTGTTGGCCTACCTGGTGAGCTTCCGCCAGCATGCGGATTTTCATGAGCAGTGCGTGGAGCGCATCTTCCTCGACCTGCAGCGCCTGCTGCAGCCGGAGCGCCTGACGGTGTATGCGCGCTATGTGCGCCGCGGCGGGCTGGATATCAACCCGTATCGCAGCACCCATGCACTGCAGCCGGACAATCGCCGCTTGGTGCGTCAGTAAGACGCGCCACGCCGGGGCTTACGTAGGGTGCGCCGTGCGCACCACCACGTGGTCTAGGCTATGTTGTGGGGTGCACTTGGCGCACCAATGCCCCACCGCTCACTTACCGAACGAGGACAAGGAATGTCCAATTACCGCCGCGCGCATGAAGGTCGGTTGTATTTCTTTACCTTGACCACCGAACAACGCCGACCACTGCTGACTCAACCCGAACTGCGTATCGCCTTACGCCAGGCTATCGAACAGGTGCGCCAGCGTTATCCCTTTTCGATCCATGCCTGGGTTCTCCTGCCCTAGCACCTGCACTGCATCTGGGCGTTACCCGAAAACGATACCGACTACGGCCGGCGTTGGTCGCTGATCAAGCGCCTGACCAGCCAACGCTTGTGCTTGCCGGGTACTGTCCGTCTTAGCCGGCACCTGCGCCGCGAGTCTGGGCTGTGGCAACGGCGCTTCTGGGAGCACCAGATCCGTGACCCGCAGGATTACCAGCGGCATATGGATTATGTGCACTGGAACCCAGTCAAGCATGGCTTAGTCAGCCGGGTGGCTGACTGGCCATGGTCCAGCTTCCATCGCCTGGTGCGCCTGGGGTTCTACCTGGCCGACTGGGGCGGTTGCCGTGGACAGGATGACGGCGATTTTGGTGAATGACGGTGCGCGCGGCGCACCCTACGCCTGTAAGACGCCCGCCACTCGTAGGGTGCGCCGCGCGCACCAAGGCTTCTAACGCCGCAGGTAGGCGGCGAAATCGATATCGCCGGCCGAGAGGATCGCCTGCACCCGGTTGTGCACGCCGAGCTTGCGCAGGATCGCCGAGACATGGGCTTTGACCGTGGTTTCGGCGATGTCGAGGCTGTAGGCGATCTGCTTGTTCGACTCGCCCTTGGTCATGCGTTCGAGCACCAATAACTGCTTGCGGGTCAGCGCCTGCAGCAGCTCCGTGGGGAAGCTCGGGTTGTCGTGGTGGCTGCGCTGGTGGCCGCTCTTCTGCGTGCGGATGATGTCCGGCGGCAGGTAGACGTTGCCATTGAGGATCTGCTGGATGGCGTCGGTCATCTGCAGGCGCGGCGAGGATTTGGTGATAAAGCCCACAGCGCCGTAGGTGATGGCTTGCAGCACTACCTGCTTGTCCTGTTCGGCAGAGACGATCACCACCGGGATGGTCGGCGCCTCGTTACGCAGGTTGAGCAGGCCGCCCAGGCCGTGCATGCCGGGCATGTTCAGGTCGAGCAGGATCAGGTCGAGGTCGTCGTGCTCCAGGGTCAGGGCCAGGGTGCTGTCCAGGTCAGCGGTTTCCATGATTTCGCTGCCGGGAAAGCCGTCGCTGATGACGTTGTGAATGGCTTCGCGAAACAGTGGATGGTCGTCAGCAATCAGAATCTTGTACATGGCCTATCACCTCGTTGTTGTGATTATGGTGTGGCGGCGGGGGTGAGCAAAGTGCTTGGCAGTTCGGCGGGTTGCGCCGGCACCAGAGGCAGGCCGGCCTGTTGCCAGGCGTCGATGCCGTCACGGTACCAGTAGAGTTGTCGATAGCCCAGGCCATGGGCGCGGCGCGCGGCGTTCCAGCTCAGCCAGCAGTCGGAGCGGCAGTAGAACACCAAAGGGCGCAACGCATCGCCTTCGCGGGCTTGCTGCAGGTAGTGACGCAGGTAGCGCTGCCACTGTGGGGCCAGGTTGCCTTCACCGGTGTTGGCTAACCAGAGGCTGCCGGGCAGGTTGGCGTGAGGGGCGTCCTCGATAAAGCGACCCTGCAGCCAGGGGCGGCGGTAGACGTCGATCAGGCGAGTCTGCGATTGCTCGCTCAGCAGACGTTGCAGGGACGCGGTGTCGAGGGTCTGCACGCCGTCCAGGCTGGACGGTGTCGGGCTGCGGTACTGGCTGCTGCGGTAGCCTTCGGCATCGAACAGCGCCTCGGCCTGGGCGGCTGTGCTGAGCCATAGCGCGGTGCCCAACAGCCCTGCACACAGGGGCAGACGGTACTTCATGGCAAGGTCTCGGTCTTTATTGTTGTGCGCGTATTACAGGCCAAGGTCGCAGGCTTGGGAATTCTACGTTGGAGAGTAAAACCAGCACCAAAGTAGTAGAAAGGCTGGGCTGGCCAGCAGCCGAATGCTTCGTGAGTAGGAGCCGCGCCCCGCGGCGAATGGCTACGCCACGGTATCGAAGTGGAGCTAAAAGCTTCGCCCCGAGGCGGGGCTCCTACAGTTCGATGGTTCCCACGCGGACGGTTCGACGCGGGAACGATCAACAGCATCGCGAATAAATTCGCTCCTACACGATGGTGGTTTTACGCGATTGGGTCGGCGCAACGCCGCGCCGCGAAGAGGGGGGTGGGCTCTAGAGTCCTCGTGTTATGGCACAAATAGTGGGTGGCTATCTGTAGGAGCGAATTTATTCGCGATAATTCTCGAAAGCACTGAAAGCGTCCCGGCTGAAGCGCAACGCCGCCCGGCCCCCCCCCCCGCGACACTAACCCGCCTTGCGCAGCGCTGCGTGCTGCGGGTTGAAGGTGAGCACGGCCAGCAGCGCGAACAGCAGGGTAAAACCCAGGCAGACCAGCAGGGCGCTGGGGTTCAGGCGCAGGTAAAGGGCGTAGCGCACCAGCTCCACGGCATGGCTGAACGGGTTGAGGGCACATAGCCAGTACAGCCATTCGCTGGCCTCGCGCATCTTCCACAGCGGGTAAAGTGCCGACGACAGGAAGAACAGCGGGAAGATCACGAAATTCATCACCCCGGCGAAGTTCTCCAACTGGCGGATGCCGTTGCTCAGCAGCAAGCCCAGGGCGCTCAGCAGCAGCGCCACCAGCAGCAGCGCCGGCAGCGCGGCGAGCAGGCCCCAGGCGGGCGGTTGCACGCCGTAGACCCAGGCGATGGCGAGAAAGGCATAGACCTGCAGCAGCGAGATCAGCGCCGTAGCCAGCAATTTGGCCGCCAGCAGAAAGGTCCGTGGCAGCGGGCTTGTGAGCAGCACGCGCATGCTGCCCATCTCGCGGTCGTAGACCATCGACAGCGAGCCCTGCATGCCGTTGAACAGCAGGATCATGCAGGCCAGGCCCGGCACGATATAGGTCTCGTAGGTGATGTAGGTGTCATAGGGCGCGATGATGGCGATGCCCAGGGCCGCGCGAAAACCGGCGGCGAACACCAGTAGCCACAGCAGCGGACGCACCAGGGCGCTGAGAAAGCGCGAGCGCTGCATGACAAAGCGCAGCCATTCGCGCAGCACGATGCCGTGCAGGCAATACCAGTACGCATTCATCGACAAACCTCCGTAGGGTGCGCCGTGCGCACCAGATCCTTGCCTGAATATATGGTGGTGCGCACGGCGCACCCTACGCGCATGGCGCGGTCAGGCGGGCGAAGCTGGCGGCAAGGTCGTCGCCAAAGTCTCTGGCTTGGCCCTGGGCGACCAGGCGGCTGTGGTTGAGGATCAGCAGGTCGTCGGCGGGCTCGATCTCGTCGAGCAAATGAGTGGTCCAGAGCACGCTCAGGCCCTGGTCGCGGCATAGATGACGCACATGCCGATTCAGCGCCTGGCGGCTGCTCGGGTCGAGGCCGGCGCTGGCTTCGTCGAGCAGCAGCAGGCGCGGCTGGTGGAGCAGGGCGCGGGCGATCTCCACGCGCCGGCGATGGCCACCGTTGAGCGTGCGCACCTTGTCGTGACGGCGCTCGCTCAGGGCCTGGCGTTCAAGCTCCTGGTCGATGCGCGCCCGTGCGTCGCGGCTGCTCAGGCCGTGCAGGGCGGCGTGGTAGGCGAGGTTCTGTTGCACGCTCAAATCCAGGTCCAGGGTGCTTTGCTGGAACACCACGCCGAGCTGGCGCAACGCCTGGCGCGGTTCGCGGCGCAGGCTGTGGCCAAAGACCTGAATATCGCCCTGTTGCAGGTCGTACAGCCGCGTCAGCAGGGCGATCAGGGTCGATTTGCCGGCGCCGTTGGGGCCGAGCAGGGCGCCAAAATGCCCGGCCGTCAGCTCGAACGCCAGGCCGTCCAGGGCCTGGCGCGGCCCGTAGGCGAAGCTCAGCCCCTGCACCGCGAGGGCGCTCATGGCGTGACCACCACGCCCCAGGGGTAACGACCGACCTTGATCGACTTGCTGACCTTGAGCCTGTCGACATCGATCACCGAGACATCGCCGCTGACGCCGTTGGTGGTCAGCAACTGCTTCTGATCCGGGGTGAACGCCATGTGCCAGACGCGTCGGCCGACCAGCAGGTAATCGAGCACTTCGTAGGTTTTGGCATCGACCACTGCCACATGGTTGGCCGGGCCGAGGGCGACGAAGGCGTAGCGGCCGTCGTCGCTGAGCTTGACCCCCACTGGCTGTACCTTGTCCGGGTGCACGCCCTTGATCTGGAAGGTCAGCACTTTCTCGATCTGCCGGCTGGCGACGTCAATGATGCTGACCGTGCCGCCGATTTCCGCCGAGGCCCACAGGCGCTTGCCGTCCAGGTCGAACTCGACATGCCGGGGGCGTTGGTCGACGAGGGTGTTGTCCACCAGTTGCTGGGTCGTGGTGTCGATCCAGTGCAGCATATTGGTGGTTTCACTGGTATTCACCGCCCACTTGCCGTCGGGGCTGACGGCCATGCCTTCGGGCTCGACGCCGACGTCGATCTGCGCCAGCACCTCGTCGCTCTGGGTGTCCACCACGGTGACCAGGGCATCGTCCTCGTTGGAGATGTACAGCCAGCGGTCGTTGGGGTGCAGGGCGAACTGCTCGGGGTCGGCGCCGGAGGGCAGCTCCTTGATGATCCTGCGCGTGGCCAGGTCCATCATCTGCACGCGGTCGGAGTCGCTGGCGCAGATGTACAGCAGCTTATTGTCGGAGGACAGCAGCAACCCGCGCGGGCGCATGCCCACCTCGAGGGTGGCGGTGACCTCCAGGGTGTCGAGGTCGATCACGCTGATGCTGTCGTCCTTTTCGTTGGACACATAAGCAGTAGCGGCCAGGGCCGTGTGGCTGGCCAGGCCAAGGGCGATGGCACAGGCAAGGTGAGACAGGCGCATGGGGTTGATCCTCTTGTTGTTGTCGGTGGTGATTGGTGCGCACGGCGCACCCTACGGTCTCAGGCTTACTACCGTGGGAGGCGCTTCAGCGGCGACAGTCGCGGCTAAAGCCCCTCCCACCGTTTGTTTATGTCCCGCGCGCCAGGTCACAACTCACCTCCGCCTGGTCATACCCCAAGCTGTCCATCTCGTTGTGCGGGTGCAGAAACCCATCCTGCGGCGAGGTGCTGACCAGCGCGCGCGGTTGAACCAGGGGGATGGGTTGGCGTAACTGGCCGTTCCACGGGCGGAAGCTCAGCTTGCGGCCCTTGAAGCCATCCAGCGGCAGGTCAGCGGACAGGGCCAGGGTGCGGATCGCCATTGGGTCCGTGCTGCGCAGGCGAGTAATCGCCGTGGCCAGGCTGCGCACAGCGATCCAGGCGGCGAAGTCGCGGTCGTTCATCCAGCGCCCGGCGTGGGCCTCGAAGCGTTTTTGCAATTGCGCGGCGCCGTAGGTTTCCACGGTCTTGTGCCAGCCGGTCGGGGTCAGGCCCTGGGTGCCGGCCACCGGGCGTGGGTACCAGGTCTGGTAGGGCATGTACTCGCCGAAGTCGCCACGTTCATCGGCCACCAGCACCACATCGTATTCAGCGGTCTGGGTGAACAGCGGCATGTCCGCCTGGGCGCTGCGGCGCTGATCGTTATCGAAGGTCCAGGCCTTCTCGGCGACGATGCGCAGGCCAAAGCGCTTGGCCGCGCGTCGCAGGGCGGCGGCATAGGCCAGGTCGCCCTCGGTCGGCCCGGTAACCAGCAAGGCGCGCTGCCAGCGGCGCACCGCCAAAAACTGCACCAGGGCATCGGCGAGCATGGCGCGGCTGGGCAGGGTATGTAGCACGTTGCGCAGGCACCGGCTCTGGCGCAAGCCATCGTCGGCGCTGCCGGCGTTGAGCAGCAGGCTATCGCCCAGGCGCGCGCTCAGCGCGTGCAGGGTATCGGCCGGGGCATTGACTACAAACAAGCGCACACCCTCGGCATGCAAGGCTTCGGCGGCGGCGAGCAGGGCGTCGCTGTCCTCGTGCTGGGCGCTGTCGAGCTGGTACTGCTGCTTGAGAAAACGCCCGGTGCTGTTGCTGTCGTTGATCGCCAGTTCGGCGCCACGCCGCCCGGCATCCAGCGGCTCGGGGATGACGTTGGAAAGCAGCGGGCCGGGGTCGGGAATATAAGCCAGGTAGCCGATGCGCACCTGCAGCTCGGCCGCCGGTTCGCTGGCGGCGGCGCTAGCGGCACACAGGCCGATGCAGCTGAGCAGAATGAGGGTCGAGGCGCGCATGGGCTTCTCCTGGGCAGGGAGCCTCAGGATAGGAAGGGCGCGGCGCCTGGGAAATATGCCCAAAGTACCAAGCGGGCGCTACCAAGGTACTAAACCTGCACTCGCATGCGCCCTTTAGCATGGCTGCACCCCAATAAGAACAAGAGGCAAGACCCATGCGCGTACTCAAGGCTTTGCTGTTACCGCTGCTGCTGATCATCAGCCTGGTGGGTGTCGATCGCGTCCGCGCCGAAGGCGACCTGACCCGCCGCACCAGCGCGCTGCCCGACCTGATGCTGGGCAATGAACAGAGCGACTACGCCATGTCGCACAGCGAATACCAGCTGGAAACCGGCAAGGCCTACCAGCTCAAGATCATCGCCAGCGGGCAGAAGGAATACGCCTTCCAGGCCCCGGAATTCGCCACCTCCATCTATCTGCGCAAGGTCGAGGCCGGCGGCGTGGAGATCAAGGCCATCACCCTCACCGAACTGGAGTTCGAGGACGCCGGCGAAGCCGAGCTGTTCTTCGTGCCGATCAAACCGGGCAAATACCGCTTCTACGCCAAGGGCCTGGAAGGCAAGGGCATGCTCGGCCACTTCCTGGTCAAGTGAGGCGCGTATGTCGGCGCTCAGCCGCATCAACCTGCTGGTCAGCCTGTTCTTTGTCCTGGTGACGCTGGCCGGCCTGGCGCTGCTGGTGCGCCAGGCCGGCGAGGATGTGCGCCGCGAATTGCAGGCCGCTCAGGCGGTGGTCGACTACCTCTACCAGAGCTCCCCGGCAGTGTGCAAGCCGAACTCACCGATAACCTGCGCCATGTACGGGTGCAGGCTGCGAGCGCCGCAATACCATCGAGCGGCCTGCTGGACCGCTGGCTGGGCCGGCAACTGCTTGGCACGCTGCCTGTGGCAGGGCTGATCACCCTGGCCGATGGCCGCCAGGTGCACCTGGCCGTGGACCCCAGCGACGAGATCGACGAGGTCTGGGACTCGCTGCTGCAACTGCTGGTGCTCTGCGCATTGGCGTTGCTGCTCAGCCTGCTGGTGATTCGCTGGGCCGTCAGCCAGGGCCTGCAGGTGCTCGATGAACTCCTGCACGGCCTGCAGCAGGTCAGCCAGGGCCAGCTCGATACCCGCCTGGCCAGCCATTGCCTGCCCGAGGCGCGGCAACTGGCCGGGCACTTCAATGCCATGGCCACCACCCTGCAACAGGTGCAGGCCGACAACGCCGAGCTGACCCAGGCCCTGCTGGCGCTGCAGGAACGCGAGCGTGCGCGCCTTGGCCAGACCCTGCACGACGACCTCGGCCAATACCTCAGCGGCATCCGCGCCCAGGCCTGCCTGCTCCAGGCGATTGCCGAGCAGCCGCAGCAGGTGCGGCGCACGGCACACAGCCTGGAGGAATTCAGCCGGCGCCTGCAGGAGGGTTTTCGCGCGCTGATCCGCGACCTCTACCCGGTGGTGCTCGAACGCCTGACGCTGGACGACGCCCTGCGCCAATTGCGCGACGACTGGCAGAGCAGCCACAGCATTCGCTGCCGACTGCTGATCAGCGAGCACCTCCCCGACCTGGCGCTGCCGAGCAAGGCGCACCTCTACCGCGTGGTGCAGGAAGCCCTGACCAATATCGCCCGGCATGCCGATGCCAGCGAAGTGCGCATACGCCTGCAGCATCAAGGCCAGCGCCTGCGCCTGTTGATCCGCGACAACGGCCGTGGCGCGCACTTGCCGCAACGCCCCGGCATCGGCCTGCGCTCCATCGAAGAACGCGCCCGCAGCCTCGGCGCCGTGCTGCGCATCCACAGCCGACCCAACGCCGGCTGGGCGCTGTGCCTGACCCTGACCATCAAGGAGAACGAGTCATGAATATTCTGCTGGTCGACGACCATGCCGTGGTGCGCCAGGGCTACGCCAGCCTGCTGCGCGCGCTGTTGCCGGATGTGCAGGTGCGCGAAGCCTGCGACGGCGAACAGGCGCTGCTCAAGGTTCAGGAAAGCATTCCCAACCTGGTCATCATGGACATCGGCCTGCCCGGCATCAGCGGCCTGGAAACCACCCGCCGGCTGCGCCAGCGCCTGCCGCAACTGCGCGTGCTGTTCTTCAGCATGCACGACGAACTGCCCCTGGTACGCCAGGCCCTGGACGCTGGCGCCATCGGCTACCTGAGCAAAACCTCATCGCCCGAGGTGCTGCTCGACGCCGTGCGCCGCACCCTGGCGGGCCACCCCTATATCGAACAGCAGCTGGCTACCCACCTGGCCTGCAACCCCAGCACCAGCGACGGCCACGACCCACGCCTGCGCGAACTGACCCAACGCGAGTTCGAGATCTTCGTCATGCTCGCCCGCGGCCTACCACCCCGGCAAATCGCCGAAAAGCTGTGCATCAGCGCCAAGACCCTGTCCAACTACCAGACCCTGGTCCGGAACAAACTGCAAATCAGCTCCCAGGCCGAACTGGTGCATCTGGCAATCAATAGCGGGATCGTGCGGGTGGGGCTGGAAAGCGCCTGAGACGGCGAGGGCGTCAGGCTGCAATAGCCGGCACATGTATGAAGGTGGTGCTGTTTTCTATCCGGTCGTAACCCGTGCGGCAAAAGCGGAATTCCATATAACGCCGACCACTGATTTCGGGCTCGCGGCAAGCCGCTGATTCGGTGTAGATTGCTGGCATTGGGCCATGGCGGGTGAGCGGTGTTAGGCCGAGTTCTCGTGTAATGGATTAATGTGGGGTTCTGTCTAATTATTATTGTGTACAACCTAGCGCATCTACACAGGAGATATCATGAGTTTAGAAGACAAGATAATTCATGAGGTGACGAAACTTGCGCCCGAGGTTTATCAAGATCTAGTTAAACCTGCTGCACAGGAAGTTGGATCTGTAGCAGGACGATCAGCCAAAGCCTTACTGTCACCTGTGAGAGCGTTCCTCTGGGGATGGGAGAAAATTGAGAGCCTTGTAATAGAAGGTGTTAATAAAAGAATTAAAGATCTACCGGAAGACCAACGTAAAGTACCTGATCCTGAAATAGCTGTGCCACTAATACAGGCTTTAAGCTATACAGCCCACAATGAAACACTAAGAGAAATGTATCTGAATTTGCTTGCAAATTCTATGAATTCCTTAATGGATAAAAACGTACATCCATCTTTTGTTGAGCTTATTAAACAAATGAACAGCTTAGATGCAAAAGTGTTCGATAAGCTGTCTAGTGTAAGAGGGTACCAAAAAACTATCAACCCGAGCGTGGCCATTAAGAACCAAGGGCAAATCTTCGTTGGTGCAACTCCTGAATGGTTCGTGGGGTGGAAAATAGACGGGCATGATATTTTTGAAATTTCATCGAGTATTGTTCGGTTAAGTAAGTTCGGATTGATTGAGCTTATGTTTGATAGAACGGCAGGCACAGATACCTATGATGCTCTCAATGGTCATAAAGAGCTAAGTCCTATTTTAGAGAAATATAAAACTGCAAATCCAGCTTTAGAGCTTGAAATATCCTCAACTAAAAGTGTTTTATACGTAAATGAGTATGGCCAACAATTCAAAAATGCATGCAAATAATTTACATCACAAAGCCAAGCAAAATCGGGCACTTCGTGTGCTGTACCTCGCTTCACCCGGCCGCTGTTGGCAGTATTATGTGTATCCATCTTAGCCAAGGGGCCTTATGGACAACAGAATAAAATTTGCACTATATCTCAAGGGCTGGCTTTTCCAAGGCGGAGATAAAGCTCAACTCAAGAAGAACTCTGAGAATGTATTAATTGATGAGTACGCCTCACAAATGAAGGGGTTTATATTCTGTCCTGAGTGCTCCGCAAATCTTTTTCGCTCACCAGAAGACAAAGAGTTCTCCTCTAACGGAAGAGCAGCGTACTTTGCTCATAGTAGAGGCAACAAAACAGATTGCGGCCTTCGCACCAAGAGGGCCGAAGGTAAAAAATATCTAACAGAAGAAGAGGCAAAACGCGCAATTCTAAATGAGGAGCTTGTCATCGTAGAAGGTTTTATAAAAGACAAGCCCATTGCGCCAAACAAGACCTCTGCCGAATATGATGCTTCGCAAGTGGAAGAGATTGATGGGCCGACCGCCAATGTTCCAATAGGCCGACACAAAGGAGAGGCATTCAAGCTGCCCAGTAAATTCAAGACTATTCGTGGAATCTGTAATAATTTCGATGAAAATATCACCAGATACTTTTACATGCCAAGCGGGCAGCACGCCATTCAGCTACAAGACCTGCTTAAAAATATTGAAATCGTAACAGATGAAGATGAAACCCCTAGAATTTATTATGGGAAAATCATCCGATCAGCTAATGCAGGTAAAACGCCACAGAATATCCGCATGACTAAGCTTAAGTACAAAAACCCCGGCTATGCCGATTTCTACCTTAAGCTGACCGATGAGAAACAGCAGGAAAAAGGAATTGATGACAACTCTACCGGAAGAGTTGTCCTGATGTACGGGAAAATAACAACAAGCGGAGCAGGTCTTTGCATAGAGAATATTGGGTGGGGTGAGTTTGCTCTCCTTCCAAAAAAGTATGAGCGCCTGCTATATTAAGCGCACAACAACTGGTTCAAATCGTTCGCTTCGCTCACTGGGACGGGCTAAACCCGTACCTTAATCAAAATTTATATTTAGTGCTAAGTTTATGAGAAATTTTCAAGAATTCCAAAAGTCCTACAAACTAGAACGTAGCAGACATACAAAAGAGAAGTTCTACACCTTGTCTGGTGTATTCAATCGCATATTTAATTCGGAAGTTTACTGGGAGAAATTTCTTGAGCGAGAGTCCGCCAATGCCCGCCACGATGTGGCTTGGCTTTCCGAGCTTGTTTCAAAGAAAATAGTCAAGATTGCAGAGCTAAAAGCTCACCAGCTAGCACTGAAAAATACAAATTCCACACTAACGGAACGTAGCAGCTTCATTCTGATCGTCGTTAGTGCAGTTTCTGTGTTAGGTCTTAGCTCTTTAAATATCGTGTTTGGTGAATTTCTCAGAAATCCACCGGCATATTTTATAGCAATAATTGCGATAATAATCTCCCTCATATTAGTCGAAAGAATTCGAATTCAGGCCAAGATCGCAGAGAATGAAGTGCTGTCAAATATTATCGATAAATGCATATAAAAATTGGTCCAAATCGTTCGCTTCGCTCACTGGGACGGGCTAAAACCGATCAATGGGGTCAGTGTCATTGATTTTTGATCGTTCCCCACGCTCTTCGTGGGAATGCAGCCCCACGACGCTCCGCGCCCGCTTGCAGGCTATCTACATTGGATCCGCTAGCGACGCAGAGCGTCGCAGGCTGGCTACCACGCGGAGCGTGGGAGCCATATAAAAGCCCCCTCGCTTTGCTCGCATGGTGCTCGTTCCTCTTGCGGATTATGTGAGAATTTATGCGTGAATGAGGGTCGATTAATGAGAGCCAACAAAAAAAAGCCTCTGTACCGAAAGGTGAACACCAAAGCGCATGGTGTTCATCATCTTCATGGAGGTGATTTCAAGGACACACGGAATAGGGAATCTGGCGTTGGGATGCGGAAAGGTATACAGCGCGGGCTGGATTACACACCGCTATTCAAGTTTTTGTTGGCGAAAGTCGGTTTCCCTTGGAGTGGAATTTATAGTGAAGTTGTTTCTCGACTGGACAAGAAAGAGCCTATTTATTGGCTGGTCGCCATGGAATTTGAGTTGGCCAATGAGGTAGTGCGTGTAGGTGAGAGTTCTTACTACAGTGGCCTGTACGTGGATGAGGAAGGAGTTCTTCGAGTAGTTAATCCTGATGTTGATGAGGCTGTACTGGAGCCTCTTTGCAAATGCTGCACCCACACGTTTAATGGCGTACCTTTCACTCGGAAATATGGCGAGTGAAGCGAGTGACATAGGAAAAGAAAGGGAAAAATTGATCGTTCCTACGCTCTGCGTGGGTATACAGCCCACGATGTTACGCGTCCACTTGCAGGTTATGCGCACTTGAAGCCGCTGGCGACGCAGAGCTTCGCAGGCTAGCTACCAAGCGGAGCGTGGGAGCCATCTAATCAATCCGCCCCCGTACTTCCACAACCATTCAATCCCACCCCTTCGGACATTCTGTGCAGCCTTCCATATTGGCGCCCTGGAAGTTGCCGTAGTGGGTGCGGCTGCCGGTGAGGTTGGCGTTGGCCAGGTTGGCGCCGCCCAGTTTTACTTCTTGCAGGTTGGCGTCTTGCAGGTGGGCGCCTTTGAGGTCGGCTTTGCTTAGCCAGGTCATTTCCAGGTTGGCGGCTTGCAGTTGGGCGTTGTGCAGGGTGGCGCTGGAGAGGCGGGCGAATTCCAGGTTGGCGGCGCGCAGGTTGGCGCCGTCGAAGTTGGCGGCCTGGGCGAACAGGCCCCAGCCTTGGATGGCCACCAGGGTGGCGCCGGAGAAGTCGGCCACGCGCAGGTTGCTTTGTTGCAGGCTGGCGCGGGTGAGGTTGGCGCCGCGCAGGCTGGCATTTTCCAGGTTGGCCAGGTCGAGGTTGCTGTGGCGCAGGTCGGCGCCGGCAAGGTCCGCACCGGCCAGGTTGATGCGGCGCATGTCGAGGTTGCGCAGGTCGGCGCCGCGCAGGTTGGCGTTGGCGCATTGGCTGTCGGGGGCTATGCGGCAGCCGTTGATCTGGGGCACGCCGTCGTCTTCGGCGCCGATGGCGTGGCTGCCGATGACCAGCAGCAAAACCGGGATCAGCAAGGGCAGGTAGTTCATGGTGAGTCCTCGGGGTGATGGTGGGTGAAGCTGTCGCGGTTAAAGCCCCTCCCACGGGAGATGGGGTAGGGTGGTGTGGGTGCGAAAGGGGGCAGCCGGGGGATCCGGTCGTTTTTGCGATTTATCGCGAATAAATTCGCTCCTACGGGGGCAATGGCCAGCTTGGGGATCGCCGTTCTTCCCACAAAAATCCGTTTTCGTGAGCGAGGCGGTGCCCATAGCGCACCCTACGGGGCACCATGGGCTGGTTAGCCGTCAGCGCTGGGCGCTGGCTTTGTCCCAGCTGGGTAGTTTGAATACCCAGAAGGAGCCGCCCTGGGCGACTGGTTTGGTCAGTTCGGCCATGTCGCCGCCCCACAGCGGTACGGCGCCGCCGTAGCCGGTGGTTACGCCGATGTATTGCTCGCCGTCCTGTTCCCAGGTGATGGGCGGGGAGATGATTCCGGTGCCGGTCTGGAACTTCCACAGCTCCTTGCCGTTCTTCGCGTCGAAGGCTTTGAAGTAGCCGTCGCCGGTGCCGGTAAACACCAGGTTGCCCTTGGTCGCCAGCACGCCGGCCCACAGCGGCAGGCGCTCTTTGTGTTCCCAGACGACCTTGCCGGTGGTGGGGTTCATCGCGCGCAGGATGCCGACGTGGTCGTCATACAGGCGCTTGATGCGAAAGCCCATGCCCAGGTAGGCGGAGCCGGCCTTGTAGGTGGCTTCTTCGGCCCAGTAGTCCTCTTTCCAGTGGTTGGCCGGCACGTAGAACAGGCCGGTGTCCTGGCTGTAGGCCATGGGGTTCCAGTTTTTGCCGCCGAGGAAGGGTGGCGACACTTCCACCGCTTTGCCCTTGGTTTCGCCCGGTTCTGGCTTTGGCGGGCGCTGGCCGGCGTTCTCCACCGGGCGCCCGGTTTTCAGGTCGATATGGCTGGCCCAGGTGATCTTGTCGACGAAGGGGAAGGCGTTCTGCAGTTTGCCGTTGGCCCGGTCGACCACGTAGAAGAAGCCGTTGCGGTCGGCGTGGGCGGTGGCTTTGAGGGTCTTGCCGGCGGCGTCCTTGTAGTCGAACAGCACCAGTTCATTGTTGCCGGAGAAGTCCCAGGCATCGTTCGGGGTGTGCTGGTAGAACCACTTCACTTCGCCGGTGGTTGGGTCTACGCCGACTTGCCCGGAGGTGTAGAGGCTGTCGTAGTCCTTAGGATCACCACCGTCAGCGGTACGCGCCCAGCCATTCCAGGGGGCCGGGTTGCCGGCACCGATGATGATGGTGTTGGTTTCGGCATCGAAGCTTGCGCTCTGCCATGGCGCGCCGCCGCCCTGGCTCCAGGCGGCTTTCTTGCCGGTTGGGTGGTTGGGGTCATCCGGCCAGGAGGGCGCTTTGACGTCGCCGGTCGGGGTGCTGTCCTGGCCGTTTAGGCGGCCCATATGGCCTTCGACGAAGGGGCGCATCCAGACTTCTTCGCCGGTGTCCGGGTCGCGGGCGAACAGCTTGCCGACCACGCCGAACTCGTCGCCGGAGCTGCCGTGGATCAGCAGGGTCTTGCCGCTTTTCTGGTCTTTCACCAGGGTCGGCGCGCCGGTCATGGTGTAGCCGACGGCGTGGTCGCCGAACTTCTTGTTCCACACCACTTTGCCGGTGTCTTTGTTCAGCGCCACAACGCGGGCGTCGAGGGTGCCGAAGTAGATCTTGTCGCCATAGATTGCGGCGCCGCGGTTGACCACGTCGCAGCACGGGCGAATGTTATCCGGCAGGCGATGGTTGTAGGTCCACAGGCGTTTGCCGGTTTTTGCGTCGAGGGCGAACACCCGCGAGTAGGAGCCGGTCACGTAGATCACGCCGTCGTGGACGATGGCCTGGGATTCCTGGCCGCGCTGCTTTTCGTCGCCGAAGGAGAACGACCAGGCCGGGGTCAGCTTGAACACGTTCTGGTAGTTGACCTGGGCCAGCGGGCTCCAGCGCTGGGCGTTGGTGCCCATGCCGTACTGCAGCACGTTGTGGGTGCTGAGGTGGTCGTTGGCGATGTCGTCCCAGGTGACCGGCTTGGCCATGGCCTGGCTGGCCAGGCTCAGGCCGCCGGCCAGCAGGCAATACAGAGTTAGCGCCAAAGGGCGCGGCGAGCTGGGTAACGTTCTTGTTGTCATGGTGGGTTCCCATCGTGGTGAAGAGGTTGCCGGTGCAAGCCGAGTGGCGACTTGGCGAGTGGATGATGGGAAGTCCAGGGCCCCGGCGGATACAGAAAAACACCCGCGTTTACCGGGAAAAATACCCAGTGCCCTCATGACTTGGCCTTGCTGCAAAAGCACCGTGCCAGGGGGCCTTAGGCCCTACTACCAAGGGACGAGGTGCGAGCCACCAAAGCAGCATTCGTCCTGCCTCGCGGCCTTTCTAAGATGCTTGCAAGCAAGCTCCAGGCGGGCTGATGCGTGCACCTATTACAAGAACGAGGTAGTGATCATGACGAGCAAACTCAAAGGCGCGATGGCCGCCGTACTGCTGACCTGCTCCGGCGCCCTCTGGGCCCACGGTGACGTGGTGCCGCAGGCGGTCAAGACCGAGGGGCTGGAGCCGCTGGGTAGTGAGTGGCTGGAAGAGAACCCCTACCGCGACAATGCGCGGGCCATCGAAATCGGCTCCTCGGCTTACAACCAGAACTGCGCGGCCTGCCACGGCCTTGAGGCCAAATCCGGTGGTATCGCCCCCGATCTGCGCCTGCTCGAAGCCGGTGCGATGGGCGATGAGTGGTTCAAGGAGCGGGTGGTCAACGGCGCCGTGCGCGATGGCCGGGTATATATGCCGAAGATGGCCGACTATCTGAGCCAGGAAGCGCTCTGGGCGATACGCAGCTACCTGGAAAGCGTGGCCGTGACGGAGTGAGCAACATGCCCCGGCTGCTGCTGTGCCTGCTGTTACTCGGCCTGCCCTGGTTGGCCCAGGCCCAGGTGCGCAGCTACGACTCGATTGTCGACTCCGGCGTGCTCAAGGTCGCGCTTTATGACGACTTTGCGCCCTACAGCTTTCGCCAGCAGGGCGAACCGCGCGGGGTGGATTACGCCCTGGCCAAGGCGCTGGCCGATGGCCTTGGCCTGCGCCTGGAGGTGATCTGGGCGCCGCCTGGGGAGAAACTCGACGACGACTTGCGCGATTTGATCTGGAAGGGCCACTACCTGCGCCCTGGAGTGCTCGCCGATGTGATGCTGCGGGTGCCCTACGACCGCGCGTTCTCCTTCAAGAGCAACGAGTTCGGCGAGCTGATCAATGAGCTGGTGGTGATGTTCGCCCCTTATCAGCGCGAGCGCTGGCAGGTGGCCTACGACCGCCGCCGGCTTGAGGCGGTGCCGAGCATCGCGGTGTTCCAGCGGCATCCCATCGGGGTGGAGGTGGAGAGCGTGCCGTCCTTTTACCTGTCGTCGGTGTTCGACGGCCTGGTGCGCGAGCAGACCCATCACTACCCCAACCCGCAACAGGCCTTTGCCGGCCTGCAGCGCGGTGAGGTGCATGCGGTGATGGCCATGCGTGGCGAAATCGACTGGCAATTGGCCCAGGCCGGCAACCCCGATCTGGTCCTGGCCGAGAACGCCTACCCGAACATGGGCAAGCAGGTCTGGGATATCGGCATGGCCGTGCACGAGAGTAATCGGCAACTGGCCTATGCCCTGGAAGAACAGCTGGAAATCCTGATCCTCGACGGGCGGGTCAAGGCGATCTACGCCGAATACGGCCTGCGTTATGAGTTGCCGGGGTTGTATCAGGACGTCGATTAGCGGCTGCAGCGGAGGTGCGGAATGGATCTGAATTGGCGTAGCTGTCTGTTACTGGCGCTGCTGGCCGCACCCTGGGAAAGCCAGGCCGCGCAGGTGGACCCCGTGCCCTCGGTGATGTGGGACTACTACCACGCGCGCCTGCTCGACGGCGCGCCCTTCGTCTTCGATAAGCGGGTACGCGTGCAGGTGCCGCCCTTTGCCGAGGATGCTCGCCAGGTGCCGATCGAGGTCGACGCCAGCGCCTACGATGGCGAGGTGGTGCGCATCCTGGCCTGGGCCGAGCTTAACCCGATCGCGCAGATCTTCGACTTCCGCCCCGGCGAGCAGGTGCGGGCGCGCCTGGCCATCCGTATTCGGGTCGAGCAGGCCACGCCGATCCGCGCGGCGGTGCTGACCCGCGATGGCCTCTGGCATATCGGCTCGGCCCAGGTGGATGCCGCCGGCGGCGGCTGCACCGCGCCCAGCGTGGTACGCGCCGAAGCGGGCTGGGAAGAGCGCCTGGGGCAGGTGCTCGGCAAACGTTACCCCCTGGCCGACGCCAGCCGCCTGCGCCTGCAGGTCGCCCACCCGATGGACAACGGCCTGGTCGGCGGCATCCCCGAATTCTTCCTCAACCAGGCCGAACTGCGAGACAGCGCCGGCAACAGCCTGGCGACGCTGGAACTGTTTGCCGCCGTCAGCGAAAACCCCACCATCAGCCTGGAGGTGAAGGGCGAGGGCACAACCGAACTGTGGCTGCGCGATAACAATGGCAACGAGTTTCGGGCAGCGTTTTGACGGAGCTGGGCGGGCGGATGGCTGGTGCGCACGGCGCACCCTACGGGTAGTGCCTGGTGTAGGGTGCGCCGTGCGCACCGCGAGGATGGTTGGTGCGCATGGCGCAGGGGAGGATGCAATGCGTTGGATACTACTGCTGTTAAGTCTGGTGTTTGGCCCGGCCCAGGCCGAGTTGAGTTATGCGTTGCAGCCCAAACAGATCGCCGATGGCGTCTGGCTGCTCGAAGGCAGCACCGACAATTTCTCCCCGGCCAATGGCGGCAATATCGTCAATACGGCGTTTATCGTCACGGCAGATGGCGTGCTGGTGATCGACAGCGGCCCCTCGCGGGCCTACGGCGAGGCGCAGCGCGCGGCCATCGCCACGGTGACCGACAAACCGGTAATCGCCCTGTGGCTGACCCATCATCACCCCGACCATGTACTGGGCAACCAGGCCTATGAGGATGTGTCCATCGCGGCCCTGGCCGGCACCCGGCAATTGCTGGCGGAGCAGGGCGAGGCCATGGCGGAGAATATGTATCGCTTGGTGGGCGACTGGATGCGCGGTACCGAGGTGGTATTGCCCACGGCCACCCTGGAGGCGGGGGAGGTGCGTGTAGGTGATCGGGTGCTGAGCCTGCTGGCCCTGAGCGGGCATACCGGCGCCGACCTGGCGATTTTCGATACGCGCAGCGGCGTGCTTTTGGCCGGCGACCTGTTGTTCTACCAGCGTGCATTGACCACACCGGGTACGCCGAGCCTCGATACCTGGCTTGCCGACCTCGACCAACTCCAGGCGCTGCCCTGGACACTGCTCGTGCCGGGGCATGGGCCAGTGGCCAACAACGCGGCGCCATTCGCGCAGATGCGCGATTACCTGGGCTGGCTCAATGGCGTGCTGCGTGAGGGCGCGGCCCAGGGAGCCGAGATGAACGAGCTGATCCGCGCGCCCATACCTGAGCGTTTTGCCGGTATCAGCCTGACTCGCTACGAACTGATCCGCAGCGTCAGCCATCTGTACCCGCGTTATGAGCGGGGGGTGATGACGCGGGTGGATCAATAGCAAGCTGCAGCACCGCTATCACGTAGGAGCGCCGCCCCGGCGCGAAGCTTTTGGGTTTACCTGCACCAGCGCTGGCTGGCCACTATTCGCCGCGGGGCGCGGCTCCTACCGATGCAAGCTGCAGCACCGCTATTGCGTAGGAGCGCCGCCCCGGCGCGAAGCTTTTGGGTTTACCTGCACCAGCGCTGGCTGGCCACTATTCGCCGCGGGGCGCGGCTCCTACCGATGCAAGCTGCAGCACCGCTATCACGTAGGAGCGTCGCCCCGGCGCGAAGCTTTTGGGTTTACCTGCACCAGCGCTGGCTGGCCGCTATTCGCCGCGGGGCGCGGCTCCTACGACAAGCAATCGTGGCGGTTGCATCCATGTCGGCGTCCCTTCGTTTCTTTTCAAGCCTGAGTGCCTGAAAGCAACACGGCCAGGGTGCGCGCCGCGTAGGTTGATGCTCTACGAGGCGCGGCCCTGGCCGCGAGGTGACGCTATGTCAGGCCTATTGCAGGCTTTTGGTGCGCATGGCGCACCCTACCGGTCCCATGATCAGAGCGTGGCTTCGACCGCCGGTACGTTATCTTCCAGCTCCACGGTGTCCGGGGCGACCGGGGTGAAGGTCAGCTCCAGGCGCTCGCTGCTCCAGGCGCGGGTCTTGTTGGTCAGCTCCAGATCGCCTTCCAGTTTCTGGCCGTAGGAGGGGATGATCTCCTTCAGCTTGGCCTGCCAGGCTTCGCTCTGCAGTTTGTCCTTGAAGGTGCGCTCAAGCAGGTGAAGCATGATCGGCGCTGCGGTCGAGGCGCCTGGCGAGGCACCCAGCAGGGCGGCGATGCTGCCGTCTTCAGAGCTGACGACTTCGGTGCCGAACTGCAGCACGCCGCCTTTGTCGGCATCCTTCTTGATGATCTGCACACGCTGACCGGCTTGCAGCAGGCGCCAGTCTTCGTCCTTGGCTGCCGGGAAGTAGTTGCGCAGCGAGTCCATGCGATCGTCCTGGCTCTGCACCAGTTGACCCATCAGGTAGGTGGTCAGCGACATGTTATCCAGGCCAGCGTTAGCCATCGGCATGACGTTGTGGGTGGTCAGGCTGCCGAACATATCCGTCCAGGAACCGTTTTTCAGGAACTTGGTGGAGAAGGTGGCGAATGGGCCGAACAGCAGTGCCTTCTTGCCATCGATCACCCGGGTGTCCAGGTGCGGGACCGACATGGGTGGCGAACCGACCGACGCCAGGCCGTAGACCTTGGCCTGGTGCTGGTTGACCAGTTCCTCGTTGTTGGTGACCAGCCACTGGCCGCCAACCGGGAAACCGGCGTAGCCGTCGGCTTCAGGGATGCCGGATTTCTGCAGCAGCTTGAGGGCGCCACCGCCAGCACCGATAAATACGAAGCGGGCATTGACGGCGATTTCTTTCTCGCCGTTGGCCAGGTCGGCGACCACGACTTTCCAGGTGCCGTCATCGTTGCGCACGATGTCACGCACTTCATGCTGCAGGTGCAGGTTGAAGGTGTCGGTCTTGCTGTTCAGCGAATCGACCAGTTGGCGGGTGATTTCGCCGAAGTTGACGTCGGTGCCGAACGCTACGCGGGTGGCCGCGAGTTTTTCGTTGCCTTGACGCTCGGCCATGACCAGCGGCACCCACTCGGCGATCTTGGCCGGGTCTTCGGAGAACTCCATGCCGCGGAACAGGGTGCTGTGCTGCAGGGTCTCGTAGCGCTTCTTGAGGAAGGCGGCGTTCTTCTCACCCCAGACGAAGCTCATGTGCGGGACGTTGTTGATGAACGACTTGGGGTTGTTGAGGATGCGCTGCTCGACCTGATAGGCCCAGAACTGCTTGGAGATCTCGAAGGATTCGTTGATCGCCACGGCTTTGCTGATGTCGATGGTGCCGTCGGGCTTTTCCGGGGTGTAGTTCAGCTCGGCCAGGGCCGAGTGGCCGGTACCGGCGTTGTTCCAGGCGTTGGAGCTTTCATCAGCGACCTGATCGAGGCGCTCGTAGAGGTCGATGGTCCAGGTCGGCTCCAGCTCGGTGAGGTAAGTGCCCAGGGTGGCGCTCATGATCCCGCCGCCGATCAGCAGTACGTCCACGGTTTTTTCGGGCTCGGGCTGCTTGGCGCAACTGATTACGCTCAGGCATAGCAGGGGTAGTAGCAGTTTTTTCATTAGGCAGACCATTTGGCAGATGAATGTGGCACACGACGGCCGGGCCGACGGGCAGTGAAGCGGCGGTGCAAGGCAGGCGCGTGGGCGACCGGTGCGGACTGTCGTGGCGACCCCTGTAAAGCAAAAGCGATGCCGAAACGTTTCAGCTGCCGGT
Source organism: Pseudomonas cuatrocienegasensis (assembly GCF_900110925.1). Classification (GTDB taxonomy): domain Bacteria; phylum Pseudomonadota; class Gammaproteobacteria; order Pseudomonadales; family Pseudomonadaceae; genus Aquipseudomonas; species Aquipseudomonas cuatrocienegasensis. The sequence continues at coordinate 49,367 of NZ_FOFP01000014.1, forward strand.
ATTGCGCCGCGTTAGCGGCAATCTGCCGCAATCGGTGACTCGGCTCTGGCGGGAATTCGCCAGCAAGCTATCGATTTTCCCGAAATGCCTGGCGAGTTCCCGCCACCAGCTCTGTTGGGCTGATCTTCGGGCCGGTATTGCTACCAAGGGATGAGTGAAATCGGCACTGCGTTGAATTGTTGGACATCCCTTGCGAGCCAAGAATTCCGGGCAGGCCGGGAAAACTTCCCGGTGATAACAATGAACCCGCTGAGGTAGCCGCAATGAAACACCACGGTCTTCGCAAGCCTTTCGCTCTCACAGCGCTGTGTGCCGCCATGCTCTTGCCTGGCGCCGCAGCCTTGGCCGCCGTCACTGATCAGGAGATCCTCGCTGACGCCACCACCACCGATGAGATCGTCACCAACGGCATGGGCCTGCAAGGCCAGCGTTACAGCCCGCTCGACATCCTCACCAGCGATAACGTCAAGGAGCTGCGCCCGGTCTGGACCCTGTCCTTCGGCGGCGAGAAACAGCGCGGCCAGCAGGCCCAACCGCTGATCAAGGATGGCGTGATGTACGTGACTGCCTCCTACTCGCGCGTGTTTGCCGTGGATGCGCGCACCGGCCGCGAGCTGTGGCAGTACGATGCGCGCCTGCCCGAGGACATCCGCCCGTGTTGCGACGTAATCAACCGTGGCGTGGCGCTGTACGACGACCTGGTGATCTTCGGCACCCTGGACGCCAAGCTGGTGGCGCTGAACAAGGACACCGGCAAGGTGGTGTGGCGCAAGAACGTCGCCGACCACAAGGCCGGTTACTCGATCACCGCGGCGCCGCTGGTGGTGGGTGGCAAGCTGATCACCGGGGTCTCCGGCGGCGAGTTCGGCGTGGTCGGCAAGATCGAGGCCTATGATCCGAAGAACGGCGACCTGCTGTGGAGCCGGCCGACCGTCGAAGGCCATATGGGCTATGTCTACAAGGACGGCAAAGCCGTCGAAAACGGCATCAGCGGCGGCGAAGCCGGCAAGACCTGGCCCGGCGACCTGTGGAAGACCGGTGGCGCGGCGCCCTGGCTGGGCGGCTACTACGATGCGGAAACCAACCTGCTGCTGTTCGGCACCGGCAACCCGGCGCCGTGGAACTCGCACCTGCGCCCAGGCGACAATCTGTATTCCTCCTCACGCCTGGCGCTGAACCCGGATGACGGCACCATCAAGTGGCACTTCCAGACCACGCCCCACGACGGCTGGGACTTTGACGGCGTCAACGAGCTGATCTCCTTCAACTACCAGGAGGGCGGCAAGACCATCAAGGCCGCCGCCACCGCCGACCGCAACGGCTTCTTTTATGTGCTGGACCGGACCAACGGCAAGTTCATCCGTGGCTTCCCCTTTGTCGACAAGATCACCTGGGCCAAGGGTCTGGACAGCAACGGCCGGCCGATCTACGACGACAGCAACCGCCCAGGCTCGCCGAACACCGCGCAGAAGGGCACCAGCGTGTTCTCCGCACCGGCCTTTCTGGGTGCGAAAAACTGGATGCCGATGGCCTACAGCCAGGACACCGGGTTGTTCTATGTGCCTTCCAACGAGTGGGGCATGGACATCTGGAACGAGGAAATCGCCTACAAGAAAGGCGCGGCCTACCTGGGTGCCGGCTTTACCATCAAGCCGCTGAACGAGGACTACATCGGCGTATTGCGCGCCATCGACCCGAAAACCGGTAAGGAAGTCTGGCGCCACAAGAACTACGCGCCGCTGTGGGGTGGGGTGCTGACCACCAAGGGCAACCTGGTATTCACCGGCACGCCGGAAGGCTTCCTGCAGGCCTTCAACGCCAAGACCGGTGAGAAAGTCTGGGAATTCCAGACCGGCTCCGGCGTGCTCGGCTCACCTGTGACCTGGGAAATGGACGGCGAGCAGTATGTCTCGGTGCTCTCCGGCTGGGGCGGCGCGGTACCGCTGTGGGGCGGTGAAGTGGCCAAGCGGGTCAAGGATTTCAACCAGGGCGGTATGCTCTGGACCTTCAAACTGCCCAAGGAGCTGGTGGCCAAGCGCTAAGCGCCAGGTAACGAAGATGGCCGGCTATTGCCGGTCATTGTCGTTGTGCGCCAGGCATGGCACGTTGCACGCAAGCGCAACCAGCTTGGCTGTGGTGGCCTCGCTGGTGGCTTGGAGGTGAAAGTCCTCTATCCGCAAGGCTTTCGCCGAGCGCGAGGTGCTCAAGGGCGTCGACCTGCATATCCCTGCGGGCCAGTTCGTCGCGATAGTGGGGCGTAGCGGCTGCGGCAAGAGCACGCTGCTGCGCCTGCTCGCCGGCCTGGATAAGCCCAGCGCTGGCCAGTTGTTGGCCGGTAATGGCGCCCTGAGCGCAGCCCGTGAGGACATCCGCCTGATGTTCCAGGATGCACGCCTGCTGCCCTGGAAACGGGTCATCGACAACGTCGGTCTGGGCCTGAGCGGCAATTGGCGAGTGCAGGCCGAGCAAGCGCTGGCGGCGGTTGGCCTGGCCGATCGCGCCATTGAGTGGCCGGCGGCGCTCTCCGGTGGGCAAAAACAGCGCGTCGCCTTCGCCCGCGCGCTTATCCACCGCCCGCGTCTGTTGCTGCTGAACGAGCCACTCGGCGCCCTGGATGCACTGACCCGTATCGAAATGCAGCAACTGATCGAGCGCCTGTGGCAGCAGCATGTGACCCCAGTGTCGTGACACTAAGGTCTGCAGAGTTGCTAGCTCGCGAACGGCGTCTAGAATTCCATGAGTCCAGCCAAGGAGACGCCTATGGGATGTCCACAAGTGTGCAGCGGCGCGGTGCTGCAGTGCAGTTTTGGGGTGGCGCCAGCGGTACTGAATGTATTGCCCATCAACCGTACGCTGACCAGTAGCATGCCGGCCGCGAACATCATGGATCATATCCCTTTGGTCAATATCGGGACCTTCGGCATGTGCCAGAGCCCCGCCAACCCCATGGTGGCGGCGGCTACTGCCGCCGCCCTGGGCGTACTGACGCCGATGCCCTGCATTCCCGCCACCGCCTCGCCCTGGATTCCCGGTGCGCCAACCCTGCTGTTGGGCAACATGCCAGCGCTGGATGCCAACTGCACGCTGATGTGTAACTGGGCGGGGGTGATCAAGATCAACATGCCAGGCCAGATGCAGATGTTGATCCCCTGATCAAACCTGGCCTGCTTCGCTCCAGCGCTTCCACCACCAGCGCACGCGCGACATGGGTTTACCTGCGGCGTCCAGCGGACGGCCATCGTTGGAGAACTGCTGGCTATCGTCCAGCAGCCGGCCCTTGAGATAGCGACTGCGGGATGCCAACTGGCCGTTGCTGTGGTAGCGCAGGTAGGCGCCTTCTTGCACGCCATCGCAGTAGTGCTCGACCTCGGCCAAGGTCCCGTCTGGGTAGTAGTTACTGGCCTCGCCGTGCATCCACCCTCGGCGGTAGCTGACTTTGCGCTGCAGCGCGCCTTGCGCCGCATAAAACATCGCGATGCCATGCAGTTTGCCGTTGAGGTAGGGCAAGAGCGCCGAGACCTGGCCGTTGGGATGGTAGAGGGTGGTCGGTCCATGCAGCTCGCCGCCGCTGTAACCAAGTTGCGCCTGGGGGCGCCCGGCTTCTTTGATACGCAGGGGGCCGTCCAGTTGGCCATCTTGCAAGTGGCCCTGCATATGGCTGTCGCCACGGGTGAGTTCGAGCTTGCCGGATTGGCTCATACCGCGCGCCTCAATTGACTTTCACCAGGCCGCCCTTGAGGGTCAGCATGCCGCCGCCATCCACGGTCTGTTCGGCCGCCGCCTTGTTGGTCAGGCTGATGCCGGCATCGTTGGTCAGGGTGGTACCAGCCTTGTTGTCCAGGGACGTGCCGGCCTGATTAGTGAGCGAGGTGCCGGCCTTGTCGGTGAGCGCCATGCCGGCCTGGGTGGTGAGGTTCTGGTCGCTCTTGGCAGTGAAATTTCCGCCACTCTGCAGGGTTAGGGTGCCGGTCACCTTGATGGTCAGGTTGCCGTCCACGGTCAGCTCATAGTTGCCGCTGACCTTGTGAGTGTAGTTGCCGCCGGTGCTGTGAGTCTGGTCGGCGCCAACCTTTACTGTGCGGCTGTCTTTGACATCCAGGGTGTCGCTGCCGGTCTGGATGGTCACCGTGCGCTTGCCCTTCTCCAGGGTGATGGTCTCGTCGCCTTCCTTTACCGTGCGGGTGCGGGCGTTCTGCACGGTGAGGGTTTCGTCGTGGCCGATGGTGGCGGTGCTGTCGTTGAGCACGTTGACCTTCATGTCCTTTTGCGCCTGCAGGAACAGCTCCTCGGCGTCCTTCTTGTCCTCGAAGCGCAGCTCGTTGAAGCCACCGCCACCTTTGGATGAGTTGGTCTTGATGCCGGATTGGGTCTGGTTGGCCGGCAGCGCATAGGGCAGGGCGTTGTCGCCGTTGTAGACGCAGCCGGTGACCAGTGGGCGATCCGGGTCGCCGTCGATAAAGGTGACGATCACCTCCTGGCCGATGCGCGGGATGAACTGCATGCCAAAGCCCTTGCCGCTCCAGGGCAGCACCACGCGCACCCAGCAGGACGAGGTCTCGTCGTTCTTGCCGTCGCGGTCCCAGGGGAACTGGACCTTGATCCGGCCGTACTGGTCGGTCCAGATTTCCTCCCCCGCCTTGCCGACCACTATCGCCGTCTGGGTGTGCATGCGCGGCTTGGGCGTGAGCCGTGGCGGGCGGTAGGCGCTGGCCTTGGGGATGGCCTCGAAGCGGTTGCGGTAGTGCTCGTGGCTGGCGTCATGGGTGACTGAGGTCAGCACCCAGTCGATATTCAGGCTGGTGTCGTCATGCCCGATAAGGCTGAACCAGTGGCCGGGCACCAACCAGCGACAATCACTCTCGCCGATCAGGCGCTTCTCCTGGCTGCGCAGCCCGTCCACGCGCTGTTTGGTCAGCGCATCGCCGCGTCCCTTGGCAATATAGCCCCCCGGATGCTCATACATCGACAACGGCCCGGCCAGCGCCTCGGCTTTGCTGTAGAGCGAGGTGGTGGGGGTGGCGAACGCGTAGTCCGTGGCGCTGTACACCCCACTCACCGCCTGCACGCTGTACTGCGCCGAGCGGATGCCATGCAGCTCACGCACGCCGATGTCTTGGCCCAGGTAGGGCACCTTCGGCCCGTTGGGGATCTGCACGAAGGCATCGCTGCTGTCACCCAGCACCAGCGTGTGCTTGCCGGCCTCATGGGTGAAAAACCAGAAAATCCCTTCCTCCTCCAACAACCGCGAGACGAAGGCGAAATCCGTCTCGCCGTACTGCACGCAATACTCGCGCGGCTCGTAGCTGCCGGAGAGCGACAGCTTGAAGTCGGTAAAGCCGTGGGCCTTGAAGATGGTGGTGACGATGTCGCTGGTGGAAAGGTTCTGGAACACCCGATTGTTGCTGGCCAGCGTCAGCCACCAGAGCCAGGGGCGCAGCACCAGCTGATAGCGGTCGGCGGTGGCATCGGCGGGGAGCTGGCGGATCTCCGCGACCAGGGCGTCGAGGGGGCGCTGGTTGGCGTCGTTGTGCAGGGTGAGGGTTACGTGGGTGGCGACGGCGCTGGGGAGGGTGAGTGCGGTGGTGCTGTCGCCGTGGAGGGCCAGGCTGCCCAGTTCGTTCAACGCTTCGCCCCCGGAAAGCGTCTGGGGGTAAAGATCCGTCAGGGCGGAGGCGCTGAGGGAGAGGCTGGTGGTGGTGTCGGTGGGGCGGGGCATTTAACAATCTCCCAGCTTTCAATAGGCAATCCTGCCTAGAAATATAAAATTGAAGATCATCTAGCTGGGTGGTGCTTGAAATATAGAGATCATCGAAACAGATCGCGAATGATATTAATATCGTCGGACGGATGTCCGACTTGCGGATCAATCCAAGTATCACCGCTCGGCATTACATCGTGATACGAGGTATATTCGACTTGCCAATCATCCAAGGTTTTTTTGCAGAGCGGGCAGCATGGTTTTGATACTCCGATATGTATTCGCACATCAAGCTTCCCGATTTGCTGGAGATATTTGAGAATTTTCATTTCGGCGTGCATGTGATCGCCGCCTTCTCGAATGATTTCGTAATTATTCGAGATGTAGCCAAAATAAGATACGCCGCCGAAAAATTCGGTTGCGTCAATTGGGCGCCCAAGAGAGTGGTCGGTCAGTATGATATCGGTGTCGTACAGGTTCAGTCGATTGGCCGCGATATACCACTTGCTATCTACTAAGGCAACCGCCACACAATCTAGGTGTGATTCCAATTGACGATTACGGATCCTTGCTTCCTTGCCCGTAGGCATGGTTGCTTTAGTTGCCAACTTGGCATGCCCGCCAGCTGCACCTTCACCACGGCTCCAGTGTATCGATAAGATGTAAGAAGCGACTTTGTCCAGCCAGCTCATTGTTTGCAGTCGCTCGAGATGATATGCATGATCTGTGAAAGCTCTTGCCCGGAACGACATTGTAACCTCGCTTTAATAAAAGACCCATAAGTAGCAGATGGATGGTTTCTTTGGGTGAGTGTTCTGGTGAGTTTGGTCTAATTTTTCATCAAAAAGGGGATGAATTTATTCTGGAGAAGTGGGTGCCAGTAAATAAATCTGCCCCTTTTGGGCAAGAGGCTAAACATTGTGAATCTCCACATCTTGGTCGAAGTTGTTTGCATTGGGGCCAAAGAGCGCTGGAGCACCGGCCACGTAGTTGCCGACAACCTGATGCGGTGCGAGTCCTTGGGGAATGTTGTATGCCGGAAACTGGCCAAAGCCGGGCGGTAGCACCGGCAAGGCGGCGCGATTGGTAACGGCGTGGTGAATTACGGCCTGGATAGAACCTTGGATCTTCGGAAGTGACACTGCTCGCCATTTTACAACTATGTGGGATGGACAATAGGCATAGAGATCATTTTGTAACTCAGGCGGGACTGCAAAGTTGTCGACTGAGCGAATGACGTGATACTCAACGCCAATCCAGTGGTTTGGCATTGGGTTGCTCAGGTCGAAGGCTCTACAGGCGGATAAGAAATTTCGGATATGGTTTTCAATGCCCCGGTGCCAGCTATTGGCCTGTGAACTCAGGATTGTCAGGTTGCTCCAATGATTGCCTGGCCCTCCCCACTCCGCATTGATCAAATGCGCGCGTACCCAACTCAATTGATCTTGGTTGAAGGTGTGAGTCGGATATCCCATTCCAGTCCATGGTGTGTTCCAGCCTTCACCGGTAGCCGTTGCTTTGTTGTTTGGCAGGATTCCACCGGGTGCGGCGATATCAGGCCCCAGAACACAATGTGCCCATGTTGCTCCCATGGGCTTGTGGTGGACTGTGTGCAGTGGCCCATAGGCCTCATCTTCTATGGTAAAAGCCAATTGATCCGTATTTATGTGGCCGTGTTGATTAACCCATTTGACCATGGAAACCCCCTGGGCTCGGACGTTAAATATTTGCCGTGTATCACATGCTCTGGTTATTTTGAGTGTTCGTTTACCTTTTTCATGTAATTTATGTTTTCACTGATAGCGCCTGTTTCTTTATTTAATAGCGGTTCGTTGTCGTACTTGTATATTTCCAGAGTGATGGAGCCTTTCTGCAGTGCTTCGTGAAAGCACTTCTCTGCCGAAACTTCGTCGCCCTTGTTTTTGTTCCATTCGCTCAGGCCTGGGTGGTTGGTAACGACTGTTAATGGACGAATGGCGTGCCTTATTAGTTGTTTGAATTTCTCCTGACCACCACCTTTGTAGGTGGATAGGCTGAAAGAAATATAGAAGTGCGGAGGAAGGCCTACTCTGTTGTTGGTTGTCATTCCTGAATCTGATTCTTGGATCCTGGCTCTGAGCACATTCCACGCAGTTTGAGAATATTTATCGGCATGATGTATTTCGCTGCCAACAGCTCCGCCCGCATTAGTCAATACGGTTAGGGTCTTGTCAGTGACGTTGGCGAGTATTAAATCTCCTGCCATGTTCGTAATGCCTCATCCGATCTATGTGTTTTTGACTCTGGCGCATTCCTTACTCCAACACCCACTCCGCCAACTTCCCCGTCACCTGCGCCATTAGCACATTCTCGATATCCCGTGCGCCGGCTGCGCTGCATTTGGCGAGCACGGCCTTGACGATGGCGGGGTCGAAGTCGAATGGCTTGCCGGTAGCGGCCTTGTAGCGTTCCCGCAGTTTCTCCAGCTTGGCCAGGACGATGCCTTCCAGCGTGGTTTCATCCAGCGGGCGGTAGGGCACGACGGTCATGCGGGCGAGGAAGGCGGGGCGGAAGGCTTGTAGCAGGACCTTGCGCAGGCGTTCGTTGAAGGCGTCGCTGCCGAGCTGGTCGGTGGGGGTATCGAGGATCAGTTCGGCGCCGACGTTGCTGGTGGCGAGCATTACGGTGTTTTTGAAGTCCACCACCAGGCCGGTGCCGTCTTCCATCACGCCTTTGTCGAAGACGTTGTAGAAGGCTTCCAGCACGTCGGGGTGGGCTTTTTCGATTTCGTCCAGCAGCACCACGGAGTAGGGGCGGCGGCGCACCGCTTCGGTGAGCACGCCGCCGCTACCGTAGCCGACGTAGCCGGGCGGGGCGCCTTTGAGTTGGCTGACGGTGTGGGCTTCCTGGTATTCAGAAAGGTTGATGCTGATCAGGTTGCGTTCGCCGCCGTAGAGGGCGTCGGCCAGGGCGTAGGCCGTCTCGGTTTTGCCGACGCCGGTGGGGCCGACCAGGAGGAACACACCCACCGGTTTGGCTGGGTCGGTGAGGCCGGCGCGGTAGGCCTGGATGCGCTGAGCGATGGTGGCCATGGCGTTGTTCTGGCCCATCACCCGCTGGCCCAGGCGCTGGCCGAGGGTGCGCACGGCGTAGGCTTCGTCGGCGAGCATCTTGCCGATGGGGATGCCGGTCCAGCCGGCGATCACCGCGGCGACGATGCGCGAGTCGACCTGTTCGGGCACCAGCGGGTCGTCTTCGCGGATGGCCTCCAGGCCGGCTTCCAGGCGGGTCAGCTCGGCGGCCAGATGGTCGATGCGGCCATCCAGTTCGGCGTCCGGTTTGGCGGCGTCGGCGCTTTCGCACAGGGCCAGTAACTGGCGACGGGTTTGCAGCAGTTCGCGCACCGCTTCGCGTTCTTCGCCCCAACGGCGTTGCAGCGCGCGGATGGTCACGAGGTTGGCGGCGGATTCCTGCTCCAGCGCGGTGATGCGGGTGCTGTGCTCCAGACCGGTAGCCTGTTCACGGCGCAGGCGCAGCAGCTCTTCGGCCACGGCTACTTCGCGATGGCGCAGGCTCTCCAGGGGCGGCGGTACGTCGTGCTGGCCGAGGGCGACGCGGGCGCAGGCGGTGTCCAGTACGCTGATGGCTTTGTCCGGCAGTTGCCGACCGGAGATGTAACGGTGGGAGAGTTTCACCGCGTCGAGGATGGCGGCATCCAGCACCTGCACGCCGTGGTGCTGTTCCAGTTTGCTGGCCACGCCACGGAGCATTTCCACGGCGGTGGTTTCGTCGGGCTCCTCCACTTGTACCAACTGGAAGCGCCGGGCCAGGGCCGGGTCCTTCTCGAAATACTTTTTGTATTCCAGCCAGGTGGTGGCGGCCAGGGTGCGCAGCTCGCCACGGGCCAGGGCCGGTTTGAGCAGGTTGGCGGCGTCGCTGCCGCCCTCGCTGCCACCGGCGCCGATCAGGGTATGGGCCTCGTCGATAAACAGGATGATCGGCTGCTCGCTGCTGCGCACCGCATCGATCACGCCCTTGAGGCGCTGCTCGAACTCGCCCTTGACCCCGGCGCCGGCCTGCAGCAGGCCAAGGTCGAGCACACGCAGAATGACGTTTTGCAGCGGTGGCGGCACATCACCGGCGGCGATGCGCAGGGCCAGACCTTCAACCACTGCGGTCTTACCGACGCCAGGGGCGCCGACCAGAATCGGGTTGTTCTGCCGGCGGCGCAGGAGGATGTCGATGCTCTGGCGGATTTCCCCGTCGCGCCCGACGATGGGGTCGATGCGACCGGCACGGGCGTCGGCGGTGAGGTCTTGGGTGTATTGGTCGAGCACCGACTCCTGAGTCGCAGCCTTGCCTTTGTTGGCAGGCGTTGCGCTGGCGGTCTGTTCGCGGGAGCTTTGTGTCCAGTCCTGGAGATTTTCGCGCAGGGCATCCCGGGGGATACGCAGCAGCGATGAGGCGCTGTTGAGCAGCAGGCTGCGGCGTTCGTCGCGCTCCAGCAGGGCCAGCAGCAGCAACCCGGAGCGGATGCTGGTTTGCCCGGAGACACTGGCCTGGACCACGGCGTCCTCAAACAGACCAATGGTTTGTGCAGACAGCGCCGGCGTACGGGTGTTGCCGGCTTTGAACAGCTCCAGTGCCTGGTTGATTTCCGAGGCCACGGCGTCGCGTTCCAGGCCAAAACGGGGCAATAGATAAGCCAGGTCGCCGCCTTCTATATCCAGCAGTTCCAGCAGCAGATGCTCGATCTCGACATAGTGATGGGTGCGTTGCAGGCACCGCTGGGCGGCACGCTCCAGGGCGCGGCGGCTTTCGGCGTTGAGGCGGCCGATCAGGCTACTGAGTTCCATGCTCAGGCCACCTCGCTCTGCCGCAAGCGGGTGTCGATGTGTTGCAGTTGCTCGCTGCGCAGGTGCAGGCCGCTGCTCCAGCGCAGCCGTGGTGGCGCACGGCGGTCGAGGGTGAGTGGCGCGCCGGGGCGCACCAGCAGGCGCAATTCGCAGTCCAGGTCGGGGCCAAAGTAGAAGCCGGCCAGGCTGGCGAGTTCGCCGTGGGCGCTGCCGCTGGGCAAGAAATCTTCTGCCCGTGCGCTACTGAGTGGGCCGAGGATCAGGCGAATACCGGCATGCTCGTCCCACACGCGGGTGCCGGCAATCGCACTTCGGCCCAGGCTCAGGTTGCGGCCATTGCGTTGCAGGCGGCTGCGGCTGGCAGCGGGAATGTCCCGCCAACTGCCGCAGTAGGCCTCGTAGCGGGTGCTCACCGCAAATTGTTGGCTGACCAGCGCGGCAAACCCAGCCAACGAACGGCGGCCGCCGGCGAACAGGGCGGTGCGTGCGGTAACCGTGGCATCGGGCACGGCCAGGCGCTGTTGCAAGGCATCCGGCAGGAGGCCGCAGAGGGCCAGCAGTTGCGCCTGCACGGGGGCGTCCTGGGGGGCGCGAAAGCCCAACGCCAGGCGGTGTTTGCCGAGCACGCGGTAGAGCAGGCTGAGCAGGCGGTGTTGGAAAATATCGAGGAACTCGGCCGGCGCGTGGTCTTTCAGCCGGGCGCGCTGCGCCAGCCATTCTTGATAGGCATAGGGCAGCGGACCGTCGGGGCCGCCGAGGCCGAATACCGGGGTGGTCAGGGTGATAGGTTGCCCCGGCTCTTGCACCAGGCTCTCCACCTGGCTGGCGGCAAAGCTGGCGCTCAGTGGCCCGCGCAAGCGCACGGCTTCACCCTGCGGGGCGCTGCTCTGGCCGAGGAGGGCGGCGTTCGGTTGTTCGCGCTCAAGCAGCAACAACGCCTGCAGCAGCTCGAAAGCCTGCGGCGTGTTGCGCAACCGTTCGCTCAGAGCGACAGCGGCATACCGGCTTGGGGTGACCACGTTTTTACTTCCTTGTCAGCGTCTAGCAGGACGGTTCGCACGAAGCGGTTGGTGGTGGCGTAGACAGAAAAGAACTGCGCCAGTACGGCAGAAAAAAGTACCGGGCTGGCACCGACAAAATGCTCTGGGTCGAGGTTCAGGCGTACTTCCAGGCCGTTGCGCCAGCCGCGCCAGGCGTCCGCGCCAACATGCGCCATCACCCGTTCGCAGCGCAGTTGCTGGATGCCGGCAATCTGCCGTCGCGCGCTGTTTTCATCGCGCAGGTTGTGCAGGCCCAGCAGCTCGCGCAGGGCGTCCAGCGCCTGGGGGCCTTCGACCAGAGACAGGTGGTTGAGGGTCAGTTGCGAGACCAGCCGCCAGCGCGATTGCCCCGCCAAATGCGGCAGGCTTTGCGGGGTGGGTGGCGTCAGCAGGCTGGCCAGGGCTATCGGGCCGGGACGCTCAAAGCCCAGTCGGGTGCCGGCCGGCAGGCGCTCGGCCAGATGCCGGTTGGTGCAGCGCAGGTCGGCGGTAAGGCTGTATTCGGGGGCGTCCTGCAACGGGTCGAAGCCGCTGTCCACCAGGCTCAATAACAGGTCGGTGCCCAGGCGGTTGGGCGTCAGGCCCTGGACCCGCCGCGCGTGCCAGTAGAGGTCCCGGCCTGCTTGATCCTGGCCGTGGCTGTGGCCGTAATAGGCGGGCAGTGCTTGTACGCCTTTGGCGGACACGCAGCGAACGCTGCGGATGCTGTGGATCTCGACGCTGTTCTCGCGGTGGGCATCGGCCACCAGGCGGTATTCGCTGCGGGTGCCATCCGGGCGCAACGGCTCGGAGGTGCGCGGGAACAGGTTGATGGCCGGCGCACAACCCAGGCGCAGCTCGCTCGGTTGCAGGTGCAGGCGGCTCCCAAGTGCACGATCAAAGGTGATGATCACCCGGCATTGGTTGCCGACCGTGGGCGGGGTGAAGGGGATATCGAAAAAGGCGAATTTTTCCGGGAAGGTGAAGTATTCCGCGAGCAGTCGCAGGCCGGGATGCTGGCCGTCTTCGTCGGGCAGCAGGGCCTGGTCGGCGGCGAAACCGACGATGGCCGGTGCGCCGTGGCAGGTTTGCAGCGGCTGGCCCGCTGCCGCGCAATAAATGCCCAGGGTGTGCGCGCCGAGCAGATCGTAGAGTGCGGCATTGGTCACCGGCGAGGCGGCAAGGTGCACACGCAACTGGCGGATGGGCAACTGCGCCCAATCGAATTCGCCCAGGCATTCCAGGCGCAGGCTCAGGGCCGAGCGGGCCAGGGGTTGTTGGGTAAGGGCGACGGCTTCATCACCGTCGAGCAGGGTCGCTTCGCTGATGCGCAGGGGCCAGAGCATGGCCTCGGCACTGGTGCGCAGGTAGACGCTGGCGCCTTCGGCGGTGGTGACAAACAGGGGGGTGTCGCGGGGGATGCTAAAGCCTTCAGCCAGGCTGCCCTGGGTCGGGTCTGGGTCGAATTGGACGATGGTACAAGAGGGCAGCGGGCGTAATGCCAGGGGGTAGAGCTGCTCCAGCAGGGCGTCGCTGAACTGCCCGTAGTCATCGTCCAGGCGGCGTTGCAGGCGGGCGGTGAGCAGGGAGAAGCCTTCCAGCAGGCGTTCAACGTGGGGGTCTGGGCACTCGCCCGGCGCCAGTTCCAGGCGCCGGGCCACTTTTGGGTAGCGCGCCGCGAAACCGCTGCCGGCATGGCGCAGCCAGGTCAGTTCCCGTTGGTAGTAGTCGAGCAGTTCGGCGTCAATCGAGTCGCTCATGGCGCACCTCGATGCCTTCTGCAGCATTGTCGATAACGAACACGGCGGGCCAGTGCTGCTGGCCGGCGCGCAGCATGCCGGCGAGGCGTATCAATAAGCGCTGGGGTTGGCCGTGCTGGGTTTCTATATCCAGTTCGCTCAGTTGCAAGCGGGGTTCAAAAGTCTGTATGGCCAGGCGGATTTCCCGCAGCAGCGTGCGTCGGTCTTCATCGCGCTGGGGCTGCAGGGCGCTCCAGTCACCTATGCCATAGTCAATCACGCTGAGCGGCGTGCCATGGGTACGGTGCGCACGGCGGGTATTGAGCAGGCGGCCCAGTTCGCAGCGCACCGACTCGGCGAGGGCGTTCTGATCGAACGCCCGCACGTCTTCTGTCTGGCTGCAAAGACGCTCGAAGAGCGGCGGCTGCGGACTGGCCTGGGGCATGGGCAACCCTTACTTGGTGAGTTTGTTGGCGGCGAGGTCCCAGGTGGACGCCGAGGTGCCTTCCTTGGTGCCGTCGTCCTTTTGTGCGGTGAGCTCCCATTTGATTTTGGTGAAGTTCATCGACAGGGTTTCCACCGGTTTGCCGCCAGCGCCACCGCTGACGCTGACGTTGGACAGCACCACGTTGTCCAGGGTGTAGATGATGAAAGGCAGCAGCTTGCCGTCACCTTCGGCGGCGTTACGGCCGATGGTGATCTTGGCAAGGGGTATGGGTTTGCCGGCGCAGCAGTACTCATTGAGCGTCGGGGTTGAGGTGTCGACGAACTTGGTCACGGTGAACTCGCCGATGTGCGGCTTGCCCGAGGTGCGTTCCGAGTTACTGACATCGTTGGTGACCTGCATGGCCACGTTGTGGCTGTAGGACATCAGCTCGATCTTGTTGAGGTAACCCTCAAGCAAACTGTCACCTTTGATGGTGTCGCCGAGGTCGAGAATAATCGCATCCATTGCTGCTAACTCCTGGATCGGGAAAAGGGGTATGGAAAGGCCCGCAGCGCTAACTGCGGGCTAGGGGTCAAGCGGCTACGGGTGGTGGCAACTCGGCTACCAGGCGGATCGAGGCGGTCAGCTCCTCCAGCTGGAAGTGCGGGCGCAGGAACACAGTGGCGCGATACACGCCGGGCTTGCCGGCGACCTCGGCAACGTCCACGCGGGCTTCGCGCAAGGGGTACTGGGCCTTGATTTCCTGGGGGGCGTTGTCGTTGATCAGCACGTAGTCGGCGATCCAGTTGTTCAGGTAGGTCTGCACGTTGTCGCGGGTCATGAAGCTGCCCACTTTGTCGCGCATGATCACCTTGAGGTAATGGGCGAAACGCGAGGCGGCCAGCACGTAAGGCAACATGGCCGAGATGCGGGCGTTGGCGTTGGCCTCGTTGGTGTTGTACAGGCGAGCTTTGTTGGTGGTCTGGCCGCCGAAGAACACCGCCAGGTCGGTGTTTTTCTTATGGCACAGGGCGATAAACCCAAGGTCGTTGAGTTCCTTCTCGCGGCGGTCAGTGATGGCCACTTCGGTGGGGCACTTCAGTGACAGGTCGCCGGAGCTGGTGCGGAAGGTGTGCGCCGGCAGGCCAGCTACTGCGCCACCGCCTTCAGTGCCACGGATAGCCGCGCACCAGCCGTATTTGGCGAAGGCCTCGGTAATGCGCTGGGTCAGTACCCAGGCGGCATTGCCCCAGAGGTATTTGGAGTGGTCGGTGCCGTCGACGTCCTCAACGTAGTTGATGCCTTCGACCGGTTTGGTGTCGGGGCCGTAAGGCAGGCGCAGCAGGAAATTCGGCAGCACCAGGGAGACGTAGCGTGAGTCTTCGCTCTCGCGGAAGCTGCGCCATTTGATCAGCTCCTGGCTCTCGAAGACCTTGGCCAACTCGCGCGGCACAGCCAGATCGGTAAAGCTGCTCATGTCGAACAGGCGCGGGCTGGCGGCGGCGATAAAGGGCGCATGGGCGGCCGCTGCCACGTTGGAGAGTTTCTCCAGCAGCGCCACATCCTGGGGGTGGCGGCCGAAGCTGTAGTCACCGACCAGCAGGCTGAAGGGGTTACCGCCGAAGGTGCCGTATTCCTCTTCGTAGATTTTTTTGAACAGCGCGCTCTGGTCAAACTCGACCGCTTTCTCCAGGTCGGTCTGCAGCTCCTTCTGGGTGGCGTTGAGCAGGCGCAACTTGAGGCGGCCGCTGGTTTCGGTGTTTTGCACCAGCATGTGCAAGCCGCGCCAGGAGGCTTCGAGTTTCTGCAGGTCAGGGTGGTGGAGCACTTCGTTGAGCTGTGCGCTGATCAGCATGTCGATCTGGCTGATGCGGTCGTTGATCATGGCCACCGTGTCCTTGTCGATGGCCATGCCTTCGTCGAGTACCTGGGTGGCGAACTCGGCGAGCATGTCGCGGGCGTAGCCCTGCTGGCTGTCGTCATGAGCCATGCGGCCTTCGGCGATGATGCGGTCAAGCAAGCTCAGGGTTTGCGTGCTGCTTTCACTGGTTGTACCGGCTTCTGTTGCCATGGTGATTTCTCCGGAAATTCGCGTGTCGGTCAGGCCTGCGGTTCGGCCGGTTCATCGCTGCCGCTGCTCTCAGCAGACGCCGATTCTTCAGCTGTAGGGGTTTCCGGGCGAGCCGATTTGATTTCCTGTAGCCCCTCCGTGTTGCTCACCACTTCCTTGAGCAGTTTGTCCAGGTCGTCATTGCCGTCCAGCTTGGTCAGCAGGTCACGCAGACGCTGGCGTGCTTCATAGAGGCGATGCAGAGGGGTGATTTGCTTGACGATGCTGACCGGGTCGAAGTCGTCGATGTCCTTGAAGCGCAGCTCGACATTGAGCTTGCTGCCATCGCCGCTGATGGTGTTTTCCACCTGCAGAGTGGTGCGCGGTGCAATGGAGGCGAGGACTTGATTGAAGTTGTCGCGGTCAATTTCGGTGAAACGCCGTTCGCCCAGTTTGGGCAGAGGCTGGTCGGGCTTGCCGGAGAGGTCGGCAAGAATGCCCACGACTAACGGCAACTCCTTTTTCTCAATGGCGTTGCCGATTTCGACGTCGTAGGTGATCTGGACGCGGGGTGGGCGGATGCGGTCCAGTTTATGTTGCGTGCTTTCAGCCATGGTGGTTGAGCTCCGGGACAGTTCCTGGAGCGCAATGCAGCGGAGGGACTCCGTGCTCGCACTCCTTTGCTAGATCACGAGCACCAAGGGCAGCCGAGCGACGGGCCTGTCCGTGGCAATCTCTTTTCGCTCGTCTGCACGACGAACTACACATAGACGCTAGAACAGGTCTATAAATTTGCAAACACAAATTCTGAGTGTGATTGCTATGAGGCAAGGACGTTTCATTTTTCGTTGGTTTTTCCTCCTGGGCGCTGCTGCAGTGTGGCTGGTTGGCTGCTCGCTGTTCGCTGCCAAAGTCCAGCTCGACAGCCTGACGCTGGACGTGGCCAGCCGCGCCAATGACAACATGCCGATTGCCGTCGACTTTGTCGCCGTCCAGGACCCTGAGCTGCTGCAACTGCTCTCGGGGATCAACGCCAGGCAGTGGTTTGCCGAGCGTGAGCAATACCGGCGCGACTACCGCCAGCGGTTTTCGGTCTGGAGCCTGGAGTTGGTGCCCGGGCAATTGATGGAGGTGTGGGATTTCCCTTTGGCCGGCACTCCGGCGGCTGGACTTTTGGTCTTCGCCGGCTATAACACTCCAGGTGCTCACCGTTTGCGGGTGGATGAGCAAGAGCGAATCTGGCTCAGGTTCGATAGCAGGGACATGCGCTTGTTGAGCGATGGCGCGCCTTAGACGAGCCTCGTGGCGGGTGGTTGTGTGCTCATGACAACACGGGATGTCGAAGGGGAGTGGTATGAAGGTTTTGCCTGACGCGGTGTGCTGGCACGAAGGGATGCAGCTGTTGCCTCAGCACTTTCAACTGCAAGGGTTGCGTGCAGAAGTGCTGGCGGCGCAGCTTGCTCAGGCGGCCAATCCGTGGTTTTGGGGGGTGAACCGCTGTGAGCTAGATCCGGCGGCCTTGAGTGCCGGGCTGGTGCGCATTCAAGCCCTTGAGGCGATCTTGCCCGACGGGCTAGCGGTCAGCCTGCAGCCAGGCTGTGGGCTGACTCTGGAATTGGACATCGGCCCGGCGACTGCCGAGGCGCCCAATGCTTGTGTGACGGTGTACCTGGCGGTCAACCCGCTCGGGCGTAGCGGGCAGGTGTTGCCGCTGACGGGCCGTTTGACCTCCATGGTGGGTGAGGCAGTGCCCGATTTGGCCAGTGGCGAACACCCCGAACCGGTGCTGGTGTGGCGGCCGAACCTGCGCTTGGTCACCGACACTGGGCGGGCCGATTCGGTCTGCTTGCCGTTGCTGCGCATCGCCAAGGAGGGCGGCGGGTTCGTGCGCCAGCCGTATGTCGCGCCGAGCGCCCAGGTACTCCCCGAATCGCTACTTGGCCAATCTGTGGCCGGGCTCTGCGCCGGCGCACGGGAGAAGTGTTTGTTTCTCGCGGGCCGTTTGCGCCAGGCCGAGCAGGGCGGCAATCAGGAAGACGCCGGGGAAATTCGCCGGCAGTTGGCCGCACTTTGGGCGCGCCTGCCGGAAGTCGAGGCCGCACTCAATAGCCGGGTGGCCACGCCGCATCACCTTCACGGCGTCCTTACGGGCATGGCCGGCGCCTGGTGTGCGCTGGACCCTGGCGCCGGGGTGCCGGCTTTTGCGCCACTTGACTACCAGGAGCTCAAACGCGGCTTCGACGAAGTGATCGACTGGCTGAGCACGGTACTGACGCGGGTGCGCGTCGGTTACCGCTGCCTGGAGTTCGATCGGGTGGAGCAGGGCTTTTGCATCCAGTTGCCTGACCCCTCGGCACATCGCCAGCGCCTGGTGATTGGCCTGCGCATGCCGGCGGGTACCGGCGAACAGGCGGCGCTGGCCTGGCTCAACCAAGCCATTATCGCGTCCCAGGCGCATATACCCAGGTTGGCCCGGCAGCGCATGAGTGGTTTGCAGCAGCAGCCGATGAGCCGCGCTGAACAACTGGCGTTCAGCGTGGGAGAGGAAACCCGCTTGTTCGTCATTCAAGCGACCGGCGAGTGGTTCGACCCTGAGCAACTTCTGCATATCGTCATGCCGGGGCAAACAACCCATGCCAGCCCCTGGCAGATTGTCCTGTTTGTTGCCAATGCCCAGTGAACTGAGCCTTACCAGCTAAGGATGCACCGATGTCGGAAAGGACTACCGCCTTCTATCCCCCGGAGTTCGGCGATGCACCGCTTAGCCTGGCGTTTCGTCAGGCCTGGTTGGAGTGGCGTGATGACTGGGATGTGCTGGAAGAGGCCGATGGCAGCGATGAGCAACTGGTGGAGCGCGCCGCCGAAGCGGCCACGCGCGTAGTTCGGCGGCTGTGGCGCAATGCCTACGCCAGTGTTGGCGAGTCTGCCGCGCGCCAGGTCAAGGAAACGGTCTACAGCTTTGTCGCGTTGCTCGATGAACGCTTGCTGTTCGATGACTGGGCGGGGCGCCTGGCCTGGCAGGCTCGCCCCTTGGAGGCTCGCCTGTACGGCTCACGTAATGCCGGGGAGCGGTTGCCCAAAGCGATTCGTAGTTTGCTCAAGGCCCGTGCGCCGGCTTCTCGCGATCTGGCCAATGTGTACTTGCAGTGTTTGATGCTCGGCTTCTACGGCGCGCTGCGTGGGGAGCGTGGGCTGGTCATTCATGAGCGCTGGCGGCAGGCCCTGTTTAACTTTGCCTGGCAGCGCGAGCCAGCCATGAGCGGGGTGCTCGCCAGCCTTGCGCGGCCGACCCGTGCCGAGCCTCTGCGCCTGCCGTTGCGGCGTGCCTTGCCGGATGGCATGCGCCTCGCCTTGGCGATCTGTGGCCTGGTGTTGCTGTTGGGCGCGTTGGGCCATGTGATGTGGCGTGATATCCAGGCTGAGTTGGCGCCGGTGTTGCACCTGAGTACGCCGCAGGCAGGTGGGAGTCTGTCTGAATGAGCAGCTTGGCGATCATTCTGAGTGTGCTGGGTATTGTGTTGCTGCTCCTGGCGCTGGCTGCGCTGTTCTGGTGGTTACGCACTCAGTCGGGCACGGCGATGCGCAGCTTTTACGCGGCTGTACGCAAGATGGAGCATGAGCAGGGCATCGAGTCGCGCTATCAGACGCCGTGGTTGATGCTCCTGGGCGACCCCCGCGAAGGCCGCCAACTGTGCGCCGAATGGCAACTCAACCCGGTCGGCCGGCCGGCCTGGTTTGGCCGTTGGTGGGCGGATCAGGATGGCGCACTATTGGTCGTGCCGCAGACCCTGTTTCTCCCCGAAGACGGTGGCACGGCGCCGACTTTCGTCTGGCGGCGCCTGCTCGGCATGCTCTTGCGCCTGCGCGGGCAGCGTCCGCTGGATGGCATCATCTGGACCATTCCGTTGGCCCGCCTGGAAGACGATGCCCAAGGTGTGGCGGATGTCATCACCTTGCGTCGTCGCTTTAGCGAGTTGTTGCAGCATCTGGGTTTGAGTTTACCGGTGCATGTGCTGATCACCGGTATTGAGGATTTGCCGGGCGTTCAGGAGTTGCTGGCCGCGCTGCCCGAGGCGGGCCTCGATCAGCCGCTTGGCTGGTCCTCGCCTTATGGCCTGGATGCCGGATGGCAGGGTTACTGGCTCGATGATGCGGTGGATCAAGTCATTCAAGCCCTGCAAGTGGCGATCATGGAAGTGGGAGCGGTCAAAGGCGAGCTGGCTGAAGATCTCTATCGCTTGCCCGACCGGCTGCATGGGCTCAAGGGCAATATCCGCACCCTGCTGGAGCCGGTGTTTCAAGGCAATGCCCAGGGCGAGGCGGCAGTGCTGCGCGGTATTTACTTCAGCGCCGAGCAGGTGATCGGTAATGACCCGCACGCGGAGTGGGCGGTTGCTGGCGACGATCAGCCGTCGGGCCACGGCGTATTTTCCAAGCACCTGTGGCGGCAGCGGTTTCTTGTCGAGCAGGGCTTGGCCAAGGCTGTGCCGCGTATTTTGCGCCTGCGCCAGCGGTGGCAAAAAATGCTAGCCGGGGCCGCGTTGGTGATAGGCGCTTGTTGGTTAGTGGCGATGTTGTTGGTGTGGCAGAAGGGCCAGCGCGATGCCCGAGAGTTGACCCGTCTGGTCCAGATGACCCTTAACGACCATGTTCAGTTTGCTGACCCGGCGCGCAGTGAGGAGCAGGCAAGGCAAAACCTGCAAGGCTTCTGGAATCTTCTGGAGCAGGCGCCGCGCTGGCAGTTTGCCTCGCTGGTCTATCCCTCATCCTGGGTCTCCAGTCTCGATGGCCAGATGGACTACCTGCTGCGCGCCATGGCTCGCAGTGAGGCCATGCGGCCCTTGGCGCAGATGCAGCACGCGGAGTTGCTGAAACTGCTGGAGATCCGCAACAGCGATCGCCGGCCTAAAGTAGAAGGTGAGCACCCTGCCGATTGGCCCAACTATGTCAAAGCTCGCAGTCTGGCTTTGGGCGTGTACAACCTGGAGCAGCAGAATCATCTGTTACGGGATGCGCTCAGCGGCGATAAGAGTGCCTTGGAGTCTTTGGCGCAATTGGGTAATTCGTCCCTTGGTTTGGGCCTTGACAGCGCCAGCCTGGCCCATCACAGCTATTACGACCGCGCCCTGCGGGGGCTGGAGGTGCCAGGGCTGCAGCCACTTGATCTGGAAGCCTATCGCGATACGTTCAGCGAGCAGTTTCAGGTCCTGATGAAGTTCTGGCTGACGCAGTATTTCCTCGCAGAGAACTTTGTTAGACCCGCAGGCTATCTGAGGCTTCAGCTGGATGATCTGAAAGCTCAACAAGGCAACTCCCTCAAGGAATTGGAGACCATAAACGGTCTGGTTGGCAGCCTGGAGGACATTATCATCCTGACCAACTCGGCCTGGAGCCACAGCAGCAGCGATGAGCTGGTTCCCGGCTACCGCAACATGCTGGAAAAGGTGCGCCAAAGCAGCCTGCTAGGGCCAACGGTCGAGGCCTCGTTGAACAGCCAGGCAGCGGGTTTGCGCAGTAGTTTTTACAGCCAGTGGATCGAGGGTGTCGGCGGTGACCAGAATCTGCTGCAGCGCCAGCCGGGTGGTGGGCTGGCCCTGCAGGAACATGTCAGCAGCCTGGATAGAAGCATCAAAGGGTTACTGCAGCGCGACTTTGTCGTAGTCGCATTGCGCAGTGAGGGCCAGGAGCTCAACCCACATGCGCTCGGCAATGTGGATGAGTTGGCTTTGCTCCAGGCGCTGAATTTCCAGCAGAGCTACCGCGACTTCGTTACCCAGGAACTGGCGCTGATACCGCCGGATTATCGCGGCGGCATGCTCAAAGCGGCGGGGCAAGCCGTGGTCTTGGCCATGTGGTCGGGGCTTTCGTCTGCCAGTGAGCGGCGCGATGCCATGGCCGGACATGCGTTTGATATTTCCGCCAAGCAGGCGCATCAAGTGATGCAGGCCTTGCGCGAACTCAATCGACCCGACTTGGCCGGCGCCCTGCAGGCGCAATTGACTCGCCGCGCAGTGAGCGACATTGATGCGGCGCTTGCCACCATTGATGCCCTGCCGGTATTCAGCCAGCGTTTTGCAATATCCCAATGGGATGGCGGCAGAAATCTGGGCTTGCAGCTGTATCGCGCCAGTGATGTGCAAGAGTTGAAAACCTCGCTGGCGCAGCAATACGAGGTGATCGCCAGCAGCAGCGAAGAGGTGGCCCCCGCGCTCGATTGGCTGCGTGCACAGCCCGACCTGTCGATTGCCGTGCAGGATAAGCTGCACAGGCTGCATTCGATTGCTGATGAAATGCTCAAGTACAAGGCGCAGAACCCCACCAGCACCCCGGCCTTGTTCGAGCAGCTGGTGGCCCGCGATTTTGTTGAGATGGACCTCAGTAGCTGCAGCCAGGTGCTCGCCACCGCAAACGTGCCTAATGGTGGCGGAGACCTCGCCTTGCGGGGCCGCAACTTGCGCGAACAGGCCGCACAGCGCTGTAACCAGTTGCTCACCCAGGGGGCTGCCGGCGCCTGGAATGACCTGGCGGATTACTTCAATCAGTACCTGGCCAATCGCTTCCCGTTCGCTTACAGCCTCGATGCAACGGACGCTGATCCGGCGCGGGTGCAGCACTTTTTGGCACTCATCGACAGCCGCCTGGCGGCAGCTGAGCAGGGCCTGAAGTGGGCCAGCCCAATGGATCGGCCGGCGGCAGAAGATTTCCTGGCGCGCTTGAAACAGGCGCGCAACTGGCTGGGGCCGTTATTCGTGCGCGATGAGTCGGGCATCCTGGGTGTGGAGCTGGATGTGCGCTGGCGTACTGATCGTGAAGACGAGCGCGGCGCCGACCAGGTCATCGGCTGGTCTTTGCATGCGGCTGATCGGCAGATCGCCCACCCCGGCGAGGTTGGGCAGCGTTTGCACTGGAATGTTGGTGACCCGCTGCAGGTCATGCTGCGCTGGGCGCGCGATAGCGAGCAGCGCCCGAGTATCGATCCCTTGCAGCCCAGTATGGCCGTGTCCGAACTGGAGGCCGGCTGGGAATACCGCGGTCCTTGGGCGCTCATGAGGTTGCTGCGTTCTCATATAGTCATGCAGCGACAGCCGAGCATGGACTACACCGAGTTCCCGTTGACCCTGCAGGTGCCCGTGCGCGGCGCCTGGGATGGCAGCACCCAGGCGCGCATGTTCATGCGCCTGTCATTGCTGAGCCAGGGCAGCAAACTGCCGTTGTCGATCCCGCCGCTCCCGGTGATGGCGCCGCGTTCGCCGTTTACCTCGACGTTTTCCGCCTCTGTTGTGGGCAGTGAGGTCACACCGTGAGTTCGTCTACCCCGTCTAAGGTGATCGCCGATTACCTCGAACCTATCCCCGGCGAACAGCCCTGCGGCCCGAGCCTGCGTTATGAGCCAGTGTGGGACCGCATACGCGAACTGCGCCGCGAAGATGACGCCAGCCTGCCCACAGGCGTTTGGCAGGCCGCCGAGCTCAAGCGCGGTGACTGGGCGGCGTTGGCACAACTGGCCGCCGAGCTCCTGCGTGGCCGCAGCAAGGACCTGATGCTGGCCGCCTGGCTGGGTGAGGCCTGGCTGCGCCTCGATGGCCTGCATGGTATCGGCTCTGCATTGGCGCTGTTCACCGAACTATGCGAACGCTACCCCGACGACTTGCACCCCCAGCCTGAGGACGGCGACCGCTCCTGGCGCGTATCGCCGCTTGAGTGGATGTCGCGGCGGTACTGCGAAATTCTGCTCACCCATGTGCCGCTATTCGGTAACGAGCCGTCCGAGCTCAGCTCCCTGACCCTGCACAGCTGGCGGCAGTTACAGCAGCGTCAGGTGCCGGCCAGCAACAGCAAAGCAGACAAAGCGCTGAGCGAAAGCGCCCGTGCACAGCTGCGCAGGCTGAATGAAACTATCAGGCATTTACCCGTGAGCCGCTTTGTCGAGAGCGCTGAGCACCTTGATTTCAGCTTGGCGATGCTGGAGCGGCTGGTTGCCTGGAGCGATGCCTGGCTCGGGGACTTGGCCCCCAGTTTTGCGCTGTTGCGCCAGACCCTTGAAAGCATTCGCACGCTGATGCAGGAGCACCTTCCCATGCAAGCCCAGCCCCCGGCGCCCGCAGCTCCCCAGGATGGACCTGGCGACGAAGCGACTGACGCAGAACAGAGTGTGCCCGTCATCGTTGGCGGCACCCCCTGCAGTCGCGAAGACGCCTATCGGCAACTCGCGCTGATCGCCGACTACCTGGTGCGTACCGAGCCGCACAGCCCAGTCCCCTACGTTATTCGTCGCGCAGTGGAGTGGGGTAACCAGCCACTCAGCGACCTGCTGGATGAATTGATCAGCCCAGATGCCGAATCAAGGCGGCTATGGAAATTGCTGGGTGTGCTGAAGTAGGGCTAGAAGGCTCAATGGTGAAGAATCTGCAGTGGCGATTGTGCCCTTGAATCCTGATTTTGACTCAGGTGCCGATCTGCATATCGACCTGCTTGACGGTCGACCTGTGCCGGCAGCCGCGACTGAGAGGCCGGCTACGCTCAAGGCCGCTGTTCGCTAAGAGCGGCGCTGCCGCGTTACTGGGTATCAAGCCGACCACCCTGGCATCGCGCCTTACGCGCTTAAACCCAGGAGCCTCAGGCTGAGCATCTGCTTGGGGACTTACGCCTGCACAAAGATCTCTTTGAGGGTTTCCCGGTAAAAGTCGAAAGCCTCTATTGCCCCAGCCAGGGCCTGTTCTTTCTCCTCTTCGGCCAAGGGTAAACCGTCGAGCAGGGCGACGAACTGGCGCCAGTGCAGGGCGCGACCATCGGGGTGGGCGGCCAGGTGGCGGGCACCGCGTTCGCCGTCCAGACCAATCTGTTGGGTTTGCTTGAACAGAAACGCGGCGCCCAGGTTCGAGCCTTCGCTGCAGTACAGCCAGCCGAGTGCGGCATAGGCACTGCTTGGTTGCACTTGCTCGGGCGCGTCCGGTACGTCCAGAGCCAAATCGCTGAGGTCGGCGCACACGGCGTCAAACCGCGGCAGTTCGTTCAGACCTGGCAGCAGCTGGTTGAGCGCCGCGTCGGCGTACAGCGAATTGATCGCTCCGTGAAAGCGATGTTGCAGGCGCAGAAAGTTGGCGTAGCGCTCAAGACTCTCGAATGGGCGTGCGCCCATGACCAGGTTATCGACGCTGTCGTGGTCACGGTGGCTGCCGGTTTTCAGGCGTTTGCTCAGGGGCAGTTCCGGCAGGTTCTGGACAATGGCGTTCATCGTGAAGGTTCCGCATGTCTGGGATGGATGGTGCCGATGATGGGCAGCGCCGATGGCGTGAACAATTGGCAGATCATTAAGAATGCGTAAGGGCGGCCGACCGATAAATGCGGTCGCGGCTCGCAGCGATAGCGCTGGGTCAGAAAGCCGATTCGCGGATCAGTACTGCGAGGGCGCGGCGACCGGCCTGCAAGAGTGGGCTGCGGGCGTCGCCCGTGATGAGGGTGGTACCGCGCAGTGCTGCCGGGGTGTCGTCGCTGGATGCCAGTGGGCGCAGCAGTACGCGGTACAGCGCCTGTTCGGGCACCGGCACCTGCTTGGCGTCGAGCTGCGCGGCGATGCCGCCCTGATACACCGACGCCAGCTCCGGTGCCGAGGTGAGTGTGCGCACGCTGGTCTGGCCGATGCTTTCGACCACCAGAAGGCGACGTGGGCGGCCGGGGTCTTCTGGGATAAACCAGGCTTGGTTGCCGACCTGCAAGCGCTCGCGATCCGCTTCGCCGACAAACGCCTCGACCCGCTCCGTGCCAAGGCCGGTGAAGGTGCCCAGCCATTCGCCCGCAGGCAACCATTCACCGGGCGCCAGCGGTTCGGCAGCGTCGGCCAGCACCCCGTCGAACGGTGCGCGTACCTGCAATTGCGCCACTTGTTCGCGCACCGCTGCATGGCGTTGCAGCGCCACTTGCAGCTCTTGCTGGGCAATCGTCTGGCGAGCGGCGTCCTCGCTGGCGCGCAACTGGAAACTGCCTTGTCGGCGCAGCAGGGCGATTTCCCGCTCCAGGCCGTCGAGCGTGTGTTGCAGCTCTGCCGAACTGAACTGGAACAGTGTCTGCCCGGCGCGTACGGTCTGTCCGGCCATCACTTCGATACGCTCCAGGCGCGCACCGACCGGGGCGAGAAGAATGGCCTGCTGCTCGGCACGCAGCAACGCTGGCGCCTCGATACGGCTGCGCCAGGGCAGGGCTGCCAGCAGAATCAGAGTGAGCAGCACGCCAGCGGAGATCAGGGTATTACGGTTCATGCGGTAGTCCTTGCGGCGTTGCTGCCAGTGACGCAGTTCGTGCCAGATCGGGCGCAGGATGAAGTGGACGATTTCCACGGCGAAGAGAAACAGGCCCAGCAGCTTGAAGGCAAAGTGATAGACCAGCAGGGCGATCCCGAGAAACAGGAAGAAGCGATACACCCAGGTGGCGAAGGCGTAGCCCAGGAGCACGCGGCGTAACCAGG
Source organism: Pseudomonas cuatrocienegasensis (assembly GCF_900110925.1). Taxonomy (GTDB): domain Bacteria; phylum Pseudomonadota; class Gammaproteobacteria; order Pseudomonadales; family Pseudomonadaceae; genus Aquipseudomonas; species Aquipseudomonas cuatrocienegasensis. The sequence continues at coordinate 75,597 of NZ_FOFP01000014.1, forward strand.
GTTCGAAGTGCTCCGGTGGCGCATCGTTGAAGCCGAACAGGGTTTCGCGCATGCGCCAACGGGCGAGGGCGAAGGCACGCTCCTGCAGGTTGGGTACGTCGAGCAGATCAGAGAACAGGAAGTAGCCGTCGAAGCGCATCAGCGGATTGAGATTCACCGCCAGGGTGAGTATCCAGGTGGTGCTGGCCAACATGAAGGCCGCGCTGCGCAACATGCCGTCCGGGAGAAAGCTCCAGGCCAGGGTGGCCCAGGCCGCCAAGCACAGTTCCACGCCCATGCCGGCGGCGCCGATGGCCAGGCGCTGGCGTCGTTTGGTTAGGCGCCAGGCGCCGCTGGCGTCGGTGTAGAGCACCGGCCACAGCACCAGAAAAGCCACGCCCATGGTCGGCACCCGGCAGCCGTAGCGTTTGCAGGTATAGGCATGGCCGAACTCGTGGAGCACCTTGGTCAGACTCAGGGTCACGGCTGCCAGCGCCGCGCCTTCCAGGCTGAAGAAGTGCAGGAAGGTGTGCACGAAGCTGTCCCACTGGCGCGCCGCCAGGTACAGGCCGAGCAGCGCGGCGAACAAGGTGCTGAGGGCGAAGCCGCGACTGAACAGCGGTGCCACGCGCGGGTAGCTGCGGGTGAGAAAGGCGTCTGGTCGCAACAGTGGGATGCGGATCGACAGGTAGTTGCTCAGCAGCCAGGCGCTCCAGCCAGCGCCGTTGCCCTGGCCGCGTTTGCGCAGGTCGGCGAGGGCGCTGTCGCCACTCACCTCGACCAGTTGCATGGTGCGCAGGAACTGGCTGAACGCGTCGACGTCCTCGGCGTCCAGTGCCAGAGTGGTTTCGCCACTGACCGCCTGGGCGAGCGCTTGAGACGTGCCCAGGTGCCAGCGGGCGAGCATCTCCGCTTCGGCCCAGCCAATGCGGTAGAAGCGGCCACGGGCGCTGTCTTCCAGGGTCCAACTCGGCGAGCCGTCGCGCGAGCGCGGGCCAGGGTGCAGACGTAGGGTGCGGCGCAGCACGGGCAGGCGCTGCGGGCGGGCGCCAGCGGGGGTGGGTAGGACGGCGTCCATCTACCAGCCCAGGTGAACGCGCAGGGCGGCCAGCGGGCGGCGCAGCAGGTAATTGAACAGCAGGGTGCTGTCGCCATACAGCTTGGCCGTGCCCTTGAGGCCGACGCGCAGGCGCGCATCCGACTCGCTGAACTGCGCTTGCAGGCGGTAGGCCATGCTCCCATCGGCGCTCGGCGCGGCGCGGTAACCGTGACGTTCGAGGGTGGCGAGCAGCGGGCTGCCGGGCTGGCTGTTGAGGAACAGGCGCACCTCGGCGCCGGATTGCAGGGCAATGGCATCGCCCACCGGCAGCTGGATTTCCAGGCGTGTGTCGTGCGGGTCGGCGACCTGCATGATGCGCTCGCCGAGGGCCACCGGGCGGCCGATCCAGTCGCTGGGGTCATCGAATATCGCCACGCCGTCACGTGGGGCGAGGATCAGCGTGCGTTGCAGGTTCTCCTGCAGGTAGTCGGTGTCGGCGCGGGCCTGATCGCGGCGGCTGGTCAGCTCGGCCAGCGCCGCCTTGGCGCGTTCGTCAAACAGCGCCTGCTGGCGCGTCTGACGCAATTGCGCCTCGGCCGCGGCAAGAGTCTGGCGGGCATTTTCCAGGCGGCTTTCCAGCTCCCGGCGATCCAGCTGGGCCAGTGGATCGCCGGTTTTCACCACCTGGTTGGGTTGCACCAGAATGCCCTCGACCACCGCTTGCAGGGGCGCGCGCAGGACCGCCGGTTCACGCGGGACGATCTCGGCCGGGGCCAGCACCGTCTGCTGAACCGGTAGCAGCGCGAGAACCAGTGCCACAGCCAGTGCCAGCAGCACGGTGCGGCGTGGCCGCAGCAGGTTGACCGTCGGGCGGCGTTTGCTGCCGTCAAGGCTGGCCCAGGCGTGGGCATAGGCATCCTGCAACAACTCCAGCAAGGCGCGCTCGGGACGTGCCAGGGGCTGCTCGCGACTGAGCAGCAAGCTGCCAAGCAGTTCGCCATCGCGGTTACGCAAGGGCACCCAGAGCAGGTACTTGGCCAGGTACTCGGGCCATTCATCACGCGCTTCAGCAGGACCATCGGCCGCGCTCAGCTCACACCACTCGCCGGCCAAGAGCTGCCCGCGCCAGGCCTGGCAGAGCCGCGCGAGGAACAGCATAAAGGGCGCATTGGCCTCCACCTGGGACAGGCCGGAGCAGGCGCAGACTTTGCCGGTATCGGCTCGCCACAACAGCGCTTCACGGTAATCGAGCAACTGCCGGGTGGCGTTGACCATCAGAAAGCTCAGACCGAGAAAGTCCTTCTCGGCGCGGGCGCGGCGCTCCAGTTGCAGAAGCACTGCCAGGCGCTCTGCACGCTTGTCCTGCAGATGGCTCAGGCTGGCGCTCATTGGTCCGCTCCGGGTGGCTGCAATACGGCAACTCCGCTCATCCCCGGCAATAGGTCTGCGGTATCGCCGGTAATACGGGCGAACACCTTGACTGACTGACTCAGTGGATCGATGGCCGCGCCCAGGCGCTCTATCTGCGCGGGGTAGTCCTGTCCGGTTTCATCCAGACGTACATGGAAGTCGATCCCGGATTTCAGCCAGGCGAGCCAGGCCGAGGGCACGATCAGTTCCAGTTGGTAGGCACTGTCGTCGTAGATCGCCAGCAGCTCGCTGCCTTCAGCGACATGCTGAAAACGCTGCGCCATGCGTTGCGAGACGCGCCCGGCGAAGGGCGCGTCGAGGTTGCAGCGCTTGAGCATGGCGCGGCCCACGCCGCTTTCCGCCTGGGCCACGGCCATGTCGGCCTGGGCCTGGGCGACCTCGGCCTGGCTGATGGACTCCAGGGCATCGAGGCGCTTGGCGACGTCGAGCTTCTTCTGTGCACCGCGCTGCACTGCTTCGCTGCGGTTGAGTTGAGCGCGCTGCACCGAACAGTCGAAAGCAGCCAGGCGCTGGCCTTCCTTGAAGCGATCACCTTCCTTGACCGCCAGTTCGGTGAGTTTGCCGCTGATCTCGCTGGACAACACGGTCTGGCGAATCGGGCTGAGTTGCACCCGCAGCTCGCCCGTGGCCTCGTTGGCGTGGGCCATCTCTGCCGCTACCGCGAACAGGATGGCCAGCACCGATGGCCAGTATCCGCTGTGCACGAACCTTCGATCAGCGACGGCCATCAACACGCTCCACCGGGATCAGCTCGGCACCCCGTAGCGAGCCCAGGGTTTCCCACATATCCAGGCGCAGCACCTTGCGCTGTGGCTCGGCCGTCTGGGCGATCAGTGCTGCGGCAGGTGCTGCGCTGACTACCAGGGGCGCACTCATGCCATAGGGCACTTGTTGCGCAGCGGCGATACCGGCCGGGACGCTGCCTTGCCCCTGATTCAGGCGCACGGCATTGCCGGCAATCGCACGGGTCAGCTCATCAACGCTGCTGCCAGCAATGCGCGCGGGCAACGGGTCGAGGCCGGCGGCCTGGTAGACGGCGCCGTGGGCCACTTGCAGTTCGGCGAAGGCGCGGTCACGGGTGCGGGTGGCGAGTACGGTTTCAGTGGCGGTGCGCACGCGCTCCAGGCGGCTCTGCGCCTGGCTGGAGAAGGCACTTTCGCTCTGGCGCAGGATGCCGCGTTGCACCTGTTGCAGCTCGTTGGAGCGGGCAAACACCTGGCTGGAGCGCTCGAACTCGCGCCAGGCCACATTGACCTGAGTGAGCACCGCCATGCGCATTGCCTGGCGGCGCAGTTCGGCGACCTGCAGGCGGCTTTCGCCGGCCTTTTTCACCGCTGGGTAGGCCAGCACATTGAACAGGTTCCAGCTCACCTGCATACCGGCATCGGCCCAGTTGTCGTTGACCAGATAGCTGTTGCTGTCGTAGTTGGCGCCAACGAACAGGTTGGCCCCGGGTAGCAGCTTGAGCAGGGCCGCGCGGGTTTCCAGCACGGCGTTGCGTGCCTGGTAGCTCTCGCTGCGAATCTCCGGACGCTGGGTCATGGAGGTGACTTCCAGATCGGCCAGGTTGTAGGCCAGGGCCGGTTGGGTGTAGTTCGCCTCGTTGGGCAGGACCAGGCTGTAGGACGTGGCCGGCGGCAGGTTCATCAGGCTGGCCAGGCGCGCCTTGGATACCGCCAGTTCACCTTCCACCACTTCCAACTGACGGATCATTTCCAGCAGGCTTTTCTGGTAGCGCAGCGATTCAAGCGGGGCAACCAGGCGCTGGCGCTCGGTCTGCCGGGCCTGTTCCAGTGCCCCACGGGCATCGCTCAGGGCGCGTTGCACGTCCGGTTGCAGGCGCTCGGCGCTGGCAGCCTGCCAATACGCCTCGCGTACCTGTTGGACGATATCGGCGACCACCTTGCGCCGCGCTTCTTCAGCGACCAGGACCTTGTTGGCCTGGGCCTTGGCGCTGAAATAGCTGACGCCGAAGTCGAGCACGTTCCACGACAGGCGCAGGTTGGCGTCGCGGCTATAGCGGTCGCTGCTGGTCGACGATTCCAGGGATTCACGGCCGGTGGTGACCGACTCGCTGGACGAACCAGCGACGTTGTCGCGCGCCTTCCAGCCGGCATTGGCCGCCAGTTGCGGCAGCAAATTAAGGTTGCTGACGCTCAGGCTGTTGTCTTCCAGCGCTCGCTGCATCAGGCCCAGGCGCTGCTGCAGGTTGTACTTCACGGCGCGGGCCATGGCCTCTTCCAGGCTGATGGCGCGGGTTACCGGCTCCTGGGTATCGAACATCTGCTGGCGATCCGCGCTGGCTTCGGCCAGTTGCTGCTCGGGCGTGAGTGCCTCGGGAGTGACGGCGCAGGCGGACAGGCCCAGTGCGGCACAGGCGATGGCCAGGCGCAGGGCAGAGCGGTTAAAGGTCGTGCGGGTCATTTATCGAAGATCCTTGGCAGTGTTCAGGCAATGTGTCGGGTGGTGGCAGCGACCGGCTCTCCAGCCAGGTCGCTCAATTGGTCGAGCAGCTCAAGGGCTTCGCTGAGCAAAGCGCTGGAGGTGTCCTGGCGCAGCCGTTCGGACAGCGACTCGACCTGGGCAGCAGGCGCTTGCGGCGCCTCGCGCTCGGCGTTGGCCGGCGCCTGGGGCGCGCGAATGTCCAGCGGCGTGCGCTGCTCCTGGCCCTCGGCATCGCGGCTGATCAGGGTCAGGCGCAGGTGGCCTTCACGCTGTAGGCGTTCGCGGTCGATGCGCAGCTCGCCGGTACGGGCATCGAACGAGGCCCAGCTCGGCAGCGGCAGGCCATTGGCCAGGGTGACGCGCTGGGCAGTGCCAGCGTCGGGCAGCTCGACGGGCAATTGCAGGCTGACGCTGCGGCTATCGCCCTGGCTCAGGTCGACGTTGCTGCGCAGGGTGGTGCCGTCGAAGCTGAAGCTGCTGGCGGTGTGCTGGTAGCCGCTGTCGCTGAGCACACCATCGGCATTGGCCAGTTGCTGGCTGAGCGAGCCTCGTCCATCGGCCAAACCGCTGCCGGTATTGCGCAGCAGGCTTTGAGCTGTCGGTGCCGGTTGCGCGGGGATAGGCGCTTCGGCTGGGTTCTCGCTCAGTGCATCGCTTGGCTCGAACAGTGGTGCGTTCAGGGCCGGCCCGCCGAAGCTGGCTGCGGACGAATTGTCACCAGGCTGGAAGGTGGTGTTCAGCTCTGGCAGCGCCGTTTCGCTGACTATCGGCTCGGCGTTGGCAACGCGCAGCGCGAGGGTCAGGGTGGTGCTGCCACCATGGGCGTCGCTGGCCTTGAGGGCGATGCTGTAGCTACCCGTGGTGTCCGGCGCGGTGCCGGACAATGTGCGGGTATCGGCATCGAAGCTGAGCCATTCGGGCAGTTCGACGATCTCCCAGGTCAGGTCGCTGTCGTTGGCGTCGCTGAACAGGTTTTCCGGCAGCGTGACTTCGTAGGCTTGGCCCGGTGCCACGTTGTCCAGCGAGAACTGCCCGTTGGCCACCGGCTCGGAGTTGACCACCTCAAGGGTCAGCTCGATCTCGGCCTCGCCGCCCCAGCCATCGCTGGCCTTGATGGTCAGGTCGTGTGTGCCCATCGTCTGCACGGTACCGGACAGGGTGCGGGTGATCGGGTCGAAGCTCAGCCCGCTAGGCAGGTTGTCGATCGTCCAGCTCAGGCTGTCGTCATCGGTATCGCGGAACAGGTTGGCAGGCAGCTGGATGCTGTAGCTTTGCCCGGCCTTGGCATCGGTCAGGGCGTAGTTGCCAGGGGTGGCCAGCGGATCGGTATTGGTTGCCAGGCTGACCTTGGCACTGATGCCGGGCTCGGTTTCGATGTTGTCGCTGTTGCGGATTTCGCTCAGGGTCACGGTCACACTGCCGGTGGCGACGCTGTTGTCCAGCACACGATAGGCAATGCCATCGATCAAGGTGCCGACCTCGGCGCTGCTCTGGCCGATGAAAGTAAGGGATATGCTGGTGGTATCACCGGCTACGGTCACTTCGTAGACATAGCCCGTGCCGACGCCATCACCCGCGGTCAGGGCGATTTGCGTTCCGCCGATGACCAGCGCCTGGCTGCCACCCGTACGATCCACAGTGATCACCATCCGCTCGACTTCGCTGCCATCCAGCCCTGCCGAGACCGTTACACCACTGAACAGATCGATATCGCCAGGCAGGCTGCCGTTGCTGCCGATACGGATTTCGTTGTCGCTGCCCGTGGCGGTAGCGGTCGGTGGGATCGGCTCGCCGTCTGCCTCGGCGCGTAGGGTGACGGTAGCCTGACCGTCGAAGCTTGCACGCTCGTTGGTCGCAGTGGAAGGCCCAAAGTTCACCGTCTCGAAAAGCTCCAGCGTAACCGTGCGAGTGCCGCTGGTTTCGCTGCCGGTATGGCTGTAAGTCAGGCTATTGATGACCTGCGCGGTTTCAGCACCACCACGTGCGGGGCCTTCGTCGCGGCCCATATAGAGGGTCACGACTGTTACACCATTGGTGCCCACACTGACGCGATACTCGATCCGGTCTGCGCCTTCACCTACATATTTCTGCGAGTCAACCTTCTCGGTGAGAACAATCTGGCTGCCCGCGACATTCAGTACATCACCTGCAGTGACTCCGCTGATGGTGATCTCTACGCGGTGGATCGTCTGAGCAGATTCGATGGTATCGATCTGGGTGTCCTTGAACAGCTCGACCGGGTCGCCGCCGCTGGTGAATATTGGGTTCAGCGGCGTGGTGTCCACGATCGCCGCATCGTTGATATCCACCAGACCAACGCTGGCATCCAGGCTGGTGCTGTTGCCATCGCCGTCATTGAATACCAGGTTGAAATTGGCAGTGTCGCCGTTGCGGGTCGGATCGTTACTGCTGGACGCATACGCCACCTGGCGCAGCACGTGCTGAGCATCGGCCTGGCTGACGCCAGCGATGAATGTGATGGTCAGCTTGCCATTGGCTTGCTCGAGTTCAGCAATCGCGGTGTCGCCTTTCCATATCTTGCCGTCGCCCTTCAGTTCCAGACCGTTGTCGTTGAGGAAGCTGAAGGCGTCGCCGTCCTGGGCGCCGCCGCTGCGCTCGATCACCAGGCTGGAGCCTTGATAGTCTCCAGCGATATCCAGCTGCGGGTCGCTCAGGGTGCCGCCGGGTAGCAGGGCAACAGGTTCGCCATGCTCGGTAAAGGTGACGGTGGTTGGTTTCAGGTCGAGAACCAGCAGGCCTTCATTCCAGCTTGACCCTTGGAATACACCGGTGAGGTAGAGCTGCTTGCCATCAGCGCTAAACGCCGCCTGACGCACTTCGTTGAAGGTGGTGCCCGCGAAGTTGGTATAGTCGCCGAAGCCTTCGACGGCTTGAGCAAGGATGAGAGAGCCATCTTCGGCGCGGGTATAGAGAAAGATACCGTACCTGTTCGAGTTGCCGCTGAGGCCCAGGTCACCGATCACCGCCACGCTCTTGCCGTCTGGCGAAACAATGACATCCTTGGCGGTAATACTGCCGTTTTCTCCCAACTCAAGAGTGGCTAGAGCACTCAGGTTGCCGTCTGCTGCGACAGTGAGCACGTGCAGCAACGAGTTGCTGTCGATGACATACAGTGTCTTGCCGTCCGCTGACAGGTTGAGCGACGAGGCGTAATAGCCGAACTCGGCAGCGTTGGCTCCGGCGACCGCTTGTTTGAAGGTCAGCGCGCCATCGGCTGCGATGCTGAACACGCTGACCAGCGTTTCGCCGCCAGAGGTGGCGACGTACAAGGTCTTGCCGTCGGGTGACAGGCTGATGGCATTGGCACCGTCGAGTTGCATGCCGCTATCGCCGGCATCTTCGAGTGTTTGCTCCAGCGTCAGGGTGACGCCGCTGCGGGTGAACACCAGTAGTTTGCTGTCGGCTGTTACATAAACCTTGTCGTCCTGGGCGACGACATCGCTCACCAGGCCGAGGTCATTACCAAATGTGCCGAGTTGCTGCAGATCGGCCGCGTTGAACAATGCCACGCCATCGGCACCGATCAGATAAAGGGCACTTCCGTCTTTCGACGCATGCAGCGTTGCAGCACCGGTCAGCCCACTGGCTTCCTTGCTCTCAAGCAGTTGCAGCGAGCCATCCGCGTCAAGCTGGTAGACGGAAATCGTGTTGTAGAAAACGTCCGAGCTAGTATTTGTTTCTTCGTCATACGCCGAGTCGGTTAGCGAGCGCACTACGTAGACCTTGTCGCCGATGACCGTGATGCCCTGAATACCCAGCAACTGGTTGTTGCCATTGGCATCGAGCTGGGTGAGCAAGTCTGCGTAGTCGAGCGATCCAGCTTCCGCCCCCAAGGTCGGAAGTTGTCGCTGGTCACGCACGATAACGCTGGCGCTGATGCCCGGTTCGATCTGGTCGCTCGAATCGCTCAGGCTGGCCAGGGTGATGGTGACTGTGCCGCTAGTGGCGGTATCGGCCAGCACCTTGTAGGCAAGGCCATCGATCAGGGTGGCAGTGGCTTGCGCTGTGGCACCGTTGCTGCTGACGCGAATGCTGGTCACGCCATTGTTGACCTCGACCACATACTGGTAGCCATTGGCGCTGGTCTGGCCGCTGCCTGCCTGCAGGACGATCGTCTCACCATCAATGAGCAGAGCCTGGTCGGTGCCGCTGCGATCCACAGTGATGATCAACTCGGTCAGGGGCTCACCGTCTTCACCGAGACGCACCGAAACCTGCTCGAACAGATCGACCTGGCCAGGCAGGTTGCCTGTGCCGATGGTGAGCGAGGTATCCTGGCCGTTAGCCGACAGGACTGGCTCAGGGGCGCTCAGCAGCAACGCCAATGTTGTGTCAGCGGATTTGCCACCGTCACCCACGCTCAGGTTCAGCTCGACACGAGCGGGTGGTTCGGCGCTATCGTTGCGGTAGGTAACCTGTTGCAGCACTTGGTTGGCGGTGACCTTGTCGACCTCGGCAATAAAACGGATGGTCAACGTGCCGCCTACCGAGGTGAACTCGGCGATGGCCGTCGAGCCCTGCAGGATCTGGTTACCAACCAGACTCAAGCCTGCGCCGTCCTTGAATCCAAACAGATCGTCCGCTGAGGCGGTGCCGCTGCGGCTGATAGTCAGTTGTGCGCCCTGGTAATTATCCCCGGCGTCGAAGTCCGCATCGGAAAAACTGATGCGGTCGGTAAAAGGCGTGCTGGGGCGGCTGGCGACATAGGTGCTGTTAGGCAGGGCAGAGAGAATGGCCACGCCGGTGGTGATCTGGCTGCGGCCGGTGTAGATATTCAGGCCATCGGCGCTTACGGCGATCTGCGTGGTGCGGTTACCTATGTTCAGGGCACTGACGAAACTCAGGCCGCCGGTTACGCTGTCGCGACCGAAGACCAGCAGCGAGCCGCCATTCATCCCGACGTAAAGCGCTGAGCCGTCAGTGGATATGGCCATTTCACGTACGGACAGCGCGTTGGCGGGTGTCAGCCCCAGGTTGTAGAGATCCACGCTGCCAACGTAGGTCAGACTGCCATCGCTCGCATCGCGGCTGAAGATCGAGACCGGTGAAATTTCACCCGAGCCGACATAGACGAAGTTGCCGTCTGGCGAGATGACGATGTCCTGCAACTGCGACAGATAGCGGTTGTCATTGGGGCGTGTGGCGCTGTCTGGGTCGGCCGCGATGCTGGCGTCATTGATCAGGCCGACATAGCTCAGTGCACCGCTCTGCGTATCACGCGAGAACAGCGTGAGCATGCTGCCGCTGCGGTTGGCAACATAGACCGACGTACCGTCGGGGGAAATGACGATGCCGCTGGGCAAGTTCATGCCCAGAGCAGTGCTGCCGCCCGTATATGTGCCCAGATAGGTCAGGGCGCCGGTTGCTGCATCACGCGAGAACTGCGCCAGGCCTGACTTATTGGTGGTGACGTCAATGGCGGTGACGCCATTGATGGTATAGAGCGACTTGCCGTCCGCCGAAATGACAATTTCGGAAATCGGCGCATCCAGTCCGGTGACACCATTTACGCCTTGTGTCGCCACGACACCGCCATAGGTGAACTGGCCATTGGCATCACGCGTCAGCAGGACGATGGAAGAAACGGCTGAACCGCCACCAACGCCATAACCGGCGACATACAGCGTGTTGCCCTGCATGACCATGGTGGTGACGCCATTGAGACCGTTGGCCTCGATCACGTCGGTATCCGGGTTGTCACTCTCGCCTTGGCTGAAACTCTGAACCAGCGTCAGTTCGCCGGTCGCAGCATCCCGAGCATAGATCCGTAGATAACTCGTGCCGCCTGGAACGGCGGCAGCGCCGGTGCCTGTGGCGGTGGTACTGCCACTGATTACCAGGGTTTTGCCATCTTCGGAGACGACGATGTCGGTGACGAACTCGCCGTAGCCGCTCAGGGTGCCATCAACGTAATAAAGGGTCGGGTCGGGGGCGCTTACCTCGGCCTGCCACTGCGGTGCATTGTTGATCGCCAGGGCGATGCTGGCGCTGATTGCGGGTTCGCCGGTGTCGTCGCCACCGCCGGCGCTGCCGCCGTTGTCTTGAATGCTCGCCAGGGTGAAGGTGCGGCTACCGGTGGTGGCCTGGGTGGTGTCGTAGCCAGCGTTGGTGACCGGGGTGGTCGTCAGTGCCGGCGCGGTGTTGTGAGTTAGCAGCACATCCAGGCTGATAGCCTGGCTGTCCACCTGGCCATCGTTGGCGCGCAGTGCCAGGGTTACCACGCTGCCGTTGGCATCCGCCGAGCTTTGGTTGCTGTAGGTCACCTGGCGCAGCACGGCATTGGCGTCTTCGCGGCTGGTGCCGGCGAGGAAGGTGATGGTCAGGGTGCCGCCGCTCTGGCTGAACGTGGCGATGGCCTGGCCATCCTTGAACACGTCTCCATTCTCCAGGCGCAGGCTGCTGCTATTGGCGAAGCCGAATACGTCGTTGCTGGAAGCGCCGCCTTCACGGCTGATCAGCAGTTTGCCGCCACTGTAGTCACCGTTGCCGCTGGCCAAACGGTCGAAGTTGGCGTCGTTCAGGGTCAGGCCGCTGGCCAGGGTGATTTCCTCACCACGGATCAACGTCTGAATTGAGGAAAAGCGGCTCAGGCCGTTGCCGGAAATCAGAATCGATTGGCCATCGGCAGCGACGGCGATTTCCTGGCCATTGGTGGCGCTGGTTACCGTGCTCAGTTCAGTCAGGCTGCCATTGTCAGCCACGCTGAATATGTGCACGGTACCGTTGGTTGCCGCAGCATAAAGTCGGTTGCCCTCTGCGTTGAGCGACAGGCTGCCAACCTGAATATCGCTGATGACATTGGCCTGGGTCAGCCTGTTGTCGACACCCAAGTGATAGATAGTGATGCCACTGCCGTTACCGACATACAGGTAACGACCGTCTTCGGAGGCCACCAAATCGGTACCAACGGCACTGATGTTGATGCTGTCGAGCAATGTCAGCGCGTCTGTGCCCGAGGCGCTGCGTTGGTACACCGTCAGGCTGGAAGGCGTCACGATGCCGGCCCCGGCGTAGGTCACGTAAACGTAGTCGCCGGAGGTGGTCACCATCCCGCTGCGACCATCGGGACGGTGGAGCTGTGTCAGAGCACCGGTATCGGCATCGCGGTTGTAAACGTAGAGTCCGTTGAACCGACTGCCGACAAACACCTGCTTGCCATCGTCGGAGATGGCGATGCTGCCGGTGACCGTATCGCCAACCGCAATGCTTGCGCTATGGCTCAACGTGCCATCGGCATTGACGTTCAGCAGCACGAGATTGCCGTTGCCGGAAGCGCTATAGACCGATTTACCGTCAGCGCTCACGACCATGTGCTTGACCGTGCCCAGATCCTGAATGTCCGTCAGGGTCTGCTTCAGCACCAAGCTGCCGGTGTTGCTGACCTCGAACACACTGATGCTGCTGTTCGAGCCGGCGGCGTAGACGTATTTGCCGTCGGCCGAGTAGGCCACCTCGCTGGAGCCGGCCAGTACGCCCGCATTCAGCGCTTCGGCTTCTTTCAGGATGTCGCCGGAAATCACCGGTGGCACATTGACTTGGCTGTCGACCTCGACCGTGGCCTTGATCGCGCTCAGGTCGGTGGTCTGGCCGCCGTCGTCGCTCAGGCTCTGCAAGGTCACGGTAACGGTGCCACTGGCAACGGATTTATCGAGCGCCTGGTAGGACAGGTTGTCGATCAGGGCACTTACGCTCTGTGGCTCGGGGTCGAATGAGTTGAGTGATAGGGTGATGGTCGTGGTACTGCCAGACACTTCCACGCTGTAAACGTAGCCTGTGTCGTTAGCCCGTGTGGTGCCACTGCCCGCGACCAGTTCGATGGCCTTGCCGTCGATTAGCAGCGCCTGGTTGCTGCCGGTGCGATCGATGGTGATGGTGATATCTGCTAGTTCATTGAAACCGCCACCCGTTTCCAGGGAAACACTGACGTCCTTGAACAAGTCCACCGGTGGAAAACTGGTGGTGCTGTCGGTGATGACGATCGTGCTCTGGATTGCAGTGGCTTCTACACCCGGCGCATCAGCTGTAGCCGGCGCATCGACCTGGGCTGCCACTTCCGCAGCGGTGGTAACAGCGGCAGCATCGAGCAGGATGCGCGGCTCCAGGGCCAGGGCACGGAAATAGCGTTGCGAGGGCTTGCGTGTGGTCATGGCAGTCTTCCAGGACAATTGAACGGCGAAGATAAAAGGCAGGCTTGGGGGCAGGGCTACTCGACCAGGCGTACGTAGGAGCCCTGCCGGCGGATGTCGTCGAGAATCGCGTCGAGCCGGTTTTGCAGGCGGCCTTCGGCAGCGACGAAGTCGAAGCCGGGGAGGTAGGTGATGTCGCCTGCCTGCTCGGTGCAGCGGGCCAGACCCGGCCCGGCCAGACGGCGGAAATCCGAGGCACCATCGATCGTCGTGTCTTCGGCGCCCAGGTCGTTGTTTTCGATCTCGTCCTGGCCGATGGCGATCAGGAAGAAGCGCAGTTTGCGTTCGCGAAAGCTGTCGCACAGCCGGGCAAAACGCTGCGTTCGTAAGCTCTGGTTTTCGCCGTCAGTGCCGGTCTCGCCATCGATGGCCTGAGCGGTGTCTGCGTTGTAGGAGTCGCTGTCGAACCAGCGCTGACCGGTGGTGTTGACCAGCATGACGATGGCTTTGTAGCTGTCACCGCCATCCTCCTTGAAGTCCTTGGGTAATTCGTCCGGCAGGTTCCAGCCACTGCTGCCACGAAATGCCGGGGCCAGCGCCATGGCACTCCAGCCCATGGCGATGGCGTAGTTGACGTTGAAACGCGTGGACATCTGCTCGAGACGTTCCTCGATCTTGTTGATGTCGTTGCTCAACGGCAGCAGCGGTGCGGACGGGCAGCCTTTGTCGGCGACCATCCAGCGCGTGTCGTTGGTGCCAGTGGCCTGGCCGAATATGGGGTTGGGGCCGACCCAGCGGATCGGCGTGGCGCCTGGACTGCCGTTCTCTGGCAGATCGTGGCGGTAGTAAATACGGAATTGTCCAGCAGGTGCCTGATCCCAGAAATAGTTATCGCCCCGGTTCAGGCCACGGTACATGCACAGCAGATTAGCGCGCCGATCTGGAATACGGCGGTCGTGCAGGCCGGCGTAGCCGGAGCGGAACAGCGAGGTCAGCTCGATCGGGCGCAGGGCATTGGCCATCGCCCAACTGTTCAGGCGTTGTGCATGATTGCCACTGGGACCAGCCGGGGCGCGCGTTTGCGGGTTGGTGTAGTCGGGCGAAACGTTTACCGTCTGGCTGTAGGGCACCAGCGCCAGCCAGGCGTCATCGCGACCCTCTACCAGCTTCTGGGCGAAACGCATGCTCTGACGGCGCAGTACCTGCAAGTTGCTTTCGTTTTCCGAACCCGAGTTGGGCAGGGCCAGCGCCACTTCCAGAGCACTTGGCTGCACCTCGACGGTGGAGTGCACCTGGATAAATCTGGGTTCGGCGCCGAGCAGCTCGGCATCGGCCTGCAAGGTTACCTCGACCCTGTAGCGGGTGCGGCCTTCGTCGCCTTTCTGCTCGCTCAGGGTGAGCGCTTCTTCGTCGATCTGGGTGGCGAGGGTGCTGTCCAGACCGAGGTTGTTGACGACGTACCCGTACGCCAGCTTCTTGAATTCTTCCAGCGATTTTTCACCGTTGCCCAGGCGCTCCTGACCGACCGCGAGCGCCGCCAGGTCGGTGGCGCGCTTGACCTGCGAAGCGCTGTTGACCATGCGGCTGGTGTCGATGGCGTAAGCGGTGGCGAGCAGGGCGCCGCCGAGGGCCAGCACCATGAAGGGCGCGATACTGCCGCGCTGACGGCGAGCGCTGATCATAAGCATTGCCCGTCGTGACTGTCTGTCTGCAGTGCATGAGGTGATGACACTCCCGGATGGCGAAGCTGGGGGATGAAGGGGAGTACATGCATCGAGAGTCTTGCCTTTCAATGGACGCCCGGAGGGATGGGGCGCGGAGCGTGAAAGATAAGAATAATTCCCAATCGCAAGCAATCATCGTTTCATTAAGAATGCTTAAGGGAAAGTCTGGGGCAATTAATCAACGAGCGGTTTGGCGGGCGTTGCAACCCTTCGCTCATGGCTATTTGCACGCCGCTTGTAGGAGGTGCTTTAGCGGGTTGTCGCGGCTAAAGCCCTCCCACGGCTCATCCAGTCTCCGGGATTCAGGCGGCCGAGCGTTCCACCGGCAACGATTCGGGTCGCGACCAGATCCAGCAGGCACCGCAGAGCATGCCGCCGCCGGCACTGATCAGCAGCCACAGCGGTGGGTTGTGCCACAGCAGCAGGCCGAAGCACAGCAGCATGCTGACGCTGGCGTACAGTTTGTGGCGACGGGCGATCACGCCACCTTGCGCCCAGTTGCTGAGCATTGGCCCGAACACGCGGTGTTCGTGCAGCCAACGGTTAAGGCGCGGCGAGCTTTTACTCGAAGCCCAGGCGGCCAGTAGGAGGAACTCGGTGGCAGGTAACCCCGGCAGGATAACGCCGAGAATGGCGCAACCCAGGCTCAGGTAGGCCAGTACCAGATAGCAGAGCCGTTTGACCTGGCTGGTGGCGGGTACGCAATGGGACGGGGTAGGCATTTCTAGGAGAATCCGCACAGCAACAAGTTGACCAGTAAAAGGGGCTTGCAGACGCGAGACAAGTTAAGAGGTCTTCATCTTTTTCGCCGCGCAGCGTGCGAAGACCAGGCAGGAGAAAGCAGGGCGCAGGCTGGAACCCCGTGCCGTGTTTAGCAAAGCTGTGAGTGATCTGTGGACGTTCACGGTGATAGAAAGGCTGAAGACCGGTCTAAATCAGCCGTCGTCGTCCTTGATCCCGACTTCTTCGCTGAGGGGATCGTCCAGTTCGATGCTGTTGTAGCTCATGCGCGCGAAGGAGATGGTCTGGATATCCTTCTCGGCGATCAGGGCGCTGCTGAGGGCCAGGTTGTCGCTGTTGCGGCACAGTTGCACGACCACCAGGGAGGTGCTTGGCGGCGCTTCGTCATCCTCTGTGGCGGGGGCCTCTTCGGGTAGCTCGCCATTGTATTGGCCATCGGTGTACAGCTGCGCGCAGATGCCTTCGACATTGCCGCGATACAGCGGTTTCCAGGGCATGCTGCGGTCGAGCATGACCCGGCTGATGACCATCTCGTAATCGCCCAGCACACCGGGGGCGGCGCTCTGTTCGGTCAGGGCCTGGAGGCTGTCCTTGTCCAGGCGGCTCTGCATGGCCAGGGTGCTGGCAACGGTATGCGCGGACTGCTCCATGTAGGCGCGGGCCTGATTGATGTTGTACAGGTCGGCGATGATGATCGCGCTGCCGATCAGTAGCGGCAGGATCAACGCGGTTTCCACCAGAGCATTGCCGCGCTGTGTGCGGGGTGAAGCAATCATTGCGCGTCCTCCTCCTGTTCCCGCTCGCTGGTCAGGCTGCCGAGCAGTTGCCGGTACTGGTACTGGAAGGCATCGCCGAGACCGAATAGGGCCGGCAGTGGGGTCATGAACGTCTGGGTCAGGTCAACGCTGACACTGAGCACGGGCGGCGAACGATCAGCGGCGTCCTGTTCTTCATCCGCTTCGCCACCACCGAAGCGGCGCAGGTTGTCGAAAGCCAGCACGTCCACTTCGAAGTTGTCCTCGGTGAGGAAACCGTAGGAAGTGTCGATCAGGCGCTCCTCGATGGCTTCCTGCAGTACTTCTGGTGTTTGCGTGTAGAAGGCGCGGTCCTGGCGAAAGTCCTGCAGGGCACGTTCCAGCGACAAGCTGCCGACGCCGATCATCAGACTGATGCGCGCCAATTCGAAGAGCATCATTACGCCGAACAGCAGCACCGGCAGAATCAGTGCGGTTTCTATCGCGGTGACGCCTTGCTGGTTGCGCCGCAGGGCACGCAGGTTGGCTGGACGCATGGCTAGTTCTGCTCGCTCAGGACCAGGGGTTGCTGGCTGGCGGCCAGCAGTTCACTGGCCAGGGGTGCGCCGGCATTGACCCGGGCACGAGCGGTACGAAATTGCTCGACAATGGTGGCGGCATAGTCCGCTTCCAGGCTTTCCAGCAGCACGGCCTGGGCGGTGTCGTCATGCCCGGCGAAGACATAGGCCAATGCCAGGTTGAGCTGTAGGCTGATATCGCCCTGGCCGCGGGCCTGATTGAGCAGGCCGATGGCACGGCTGCTGTCGCCGCTGGCCAGCCAGGACAGGGCCAGGTTGTTCAATGCAGGGCTGTAGCCAGGATCGATGGCCAGCGCTTTCTCGAATTGTTGGCGAGCATCTTCATCGCGCTTTTGCAGGTTGTAGGCGACGCCGAGGCCGTTGAGCGCCTGCAGGTTATTCGGCTGAGCGTGCGCGGCGCAGCGGAAGTCGTGTTCGGCCAGAGCGGCCTGACCCAGAGCCAGGTGCGCGCGACCCAGGCCGGAGCAGAGGGCTACGCGCTGCTCCGCTGGCAGGGCGCTGGCATCGCCGCCCAGTTCGGCACGGGCGCGTTGGTACAGCGGCAGTGCTTCCTTGGCAGG
Organism: Pseudomonas cuatrocienegasensis; assembly: GCF_900110925.1. Lineage (GTDB taxonomy): Bacteria > Pseudomonadota > Gammaproteobacteria > Pseudomonadales > Pseudomonadaceae > Aquipseudomonas > Aquipseudomonas cuatrocienegasensis. The sequence continues at coordinate 92,996 of NZ_FOFP01000014.1, forward strand.
GCGCACGGTGGCGGCGACGCTGGCGTATTCGAGCACATAGCTGCCCTTGAGCTGGCCGCGTTCATCCATGCGCGCATAGACCTCGTAGGCGGCCTGGAAACGCCGGTTGTCGCGCAGGGTGTGGGCCAGGCGCAGGGCCTCGCCGGCCTCCTTGTCGAGCGGCGGCTGGCCAGGAACGAGGCTGGCACAACCGCCCAGGGTCAGGCTGATCAGCAGAAGTGGTAGAACGGTGCGGTACGAAGGCATGACGGGTTCTCGCATCATTGGCTGAGCAGGCGGATGACGCGCACCATGGCGGGTGCGCCCATCATCGCCACGATGGGGGGCAGGATCAGCGTCATCAGCGGCACGCTGAGTTGCGCGGGCAGTTTGCCGGCGCGTTCTTCCAGGGTGAGGATCAGTGTTTTGCGGCTTTCCTCGGAGATGGTGCGCAGTGCCTGAGACAGTGGTGTGCCGTAGCGCTCGGCCTGGATCAGGGTCGCCACCATGCTCTCGATGCCGCTGACCCCGGTACGTTCGGCGAGGTTCAGCAGCGCCCGTGGGCGGTCGCTGAGAATCTGCAGTTCGGCATAGGTGTAGCGCAGTTCGTCGGCCAGCTCCGGCGCCGATAGCACCAGCTCCTTGGACACCACTTGCAGCACACGACCCAGTGGCAGACCGGCTTCGGCGCAGATCACCATCAGGTCGAGACCGTCGGGCAGGTTGCGCTCCAGGCGTTCGCCGCGCTGCGCGCTGCGCATCTTCAGGCCAACTTCCGGCAGGGTTGTGCCAGCGAACAGGGCGAGCAAGCCGCCGGCCACGCCGTTGAGGCCCATTCGCGAGCCGGGCTCGAGGATGCCGAACAGCACCACCAGGGCCAGCAACACGCCCAGCGCATACTTGCAAGCCATCAGCAGGCCGAGCGCTTCCTGGCTACGTAACCCCGCCATGATCAGCAAGCGGCGCAGCTTCTGGCGGTCGCTGTCGGTGCCGGCCAGGCTTTCGCCGAAGCGCGCCACGGGCAACAGCAGGGCCAGCAGGCGTGGCGGCAGTTGCAGGCCCTGGCCGCGCAGAATGTCATCGACCTGGCGCGGTGCCTGCTCTTGCTGGGCGCTACCGCGCAGGCGATCACGCAGCGGAGTGAGCTGTCGGAGGTGGTGCAGACCGATCAGCAGTAAGCCGATACCAGCCAGTAAAATGGCCAGCGCGGCAGCCGCCAACGGGTCATTGAACAGTGCGCTCATGACACCCTCCGAACCATGAAATGGGTGAGCATCAGGCCCAGGGCGACACTGCCAAAGGCGTAAAACAGCACACTGTTGCCGGTCGGATCACCGAGCAGGAAGTGAAAGTCGCGCGGTGAGTTCAGGTACATGTAGCCGAGTGCCAGCGGCACCAGCGAAGCAACGATTTTCGCCGAGGCGCGTGCCTCCGAGGTTTTCGCCTGGATCTTCAGTTGCAGCTCATGGCGATCACGCAGGGTCGCCGAGAGACGGTCGAGGGTTTCCCCGAGGCGGCCACCGGCTTCCTGGTTGATGATCAGAATCACCGCGAAGAAACGGTATTCGTTGAGCGGGATGCGCTGGGCCGAGTCCTGCATGGCCTGGCGCAACGGCACACCGATGCGTAACCAGTTGTCGATCAGGGCGAACTCAATGGCCAGCGGGCCGGCCAGGTTGGGGGCGACCAGGGCAAAGGCATTGCTCACCGGCACGCCTGCGCGGGCGGTGCGGGTAATCGCGTCGATGGCTTCCGGCAGGCTCTGCTTGAGTTCGTTCAAGTGCTTGGCCAGGCCGCTGCGGTAGCCCAGGGTGGCCAGCACGCTGAAGAACAGCAGCGACAGTAATAGGCTGGCGAGCACCGGGAACGGCGTTTCGCGGCCCAGCAGCACGCCACCCATCAGGCTGAGCAGCCCAGTCAGGGCCACGCGCATCAGCAGGCTCTCGCGCCAGCCGAGTACGCTGAGGCCGAGCCACAGGCGGGCGATCCTTGGGCCGATCACGGGCAGGTCGGCGAAGGGCGCTTGCTGCATGTCGCGCAAGATGCCGTCGAGGGAAACCTGTGACGTGGTCGCGTGCGCCTGCCCATCCAGCTCGCCCTTGAGCTTTTCCAGGTGCCGGACAGTTGCCTTGTCACGCTGGTTACGGGAGGACAGGCTGCGCGCCGCCAGCACGGCGAGGATCACCGCGGCGAACACCAGCAGGGTCAGCAGATCAAGTACGGCGTCCATCAGACCTGACCTTCGAACAGGTGCGCGTGGGCACTGTAGAAGTGCGGCCGCTGACCGCTCGAGGCGTACTGGCCGGTGAGGCGGCCCTTGGCATCGACGCTGCTGGTCTTGAAGCTGAACAGTTCCTGGGTCTGGATCACGTCGTTTTCCATCCCGCAGACTTCGGTGATCGATACCACGCGGCGCGCACCGTCGCGCATCCGCTCGATCTGCACGATAAGGTTGACGGCACTGGCGATCTGCCGGCGAATGGCTTCCAGCGGCAGTTGCATGCTGGCCATCATCACCATGTTTTCCAGGCGCATGATGGCGTCGCGTGGGGTGTTGGAGTGCACGGTACACAGCGAGCCGTCATGCCCGGTGTTCATCGCCTGGAGCATGTCGAAACACTCGCCGCCACGCACCTCGCCGAGGATGATGCGGTCGGGGCGCATGCGCAGGGCGTTGCGCACCAGGTCGCGCTGGTCGACCTTGCCGGTGCCTTCGGCGCTGACCGGGCGGGTTTCCAGGCGCACCACATGGATCTGTTGCAGTTGCAGTTCGGCGGCATCTTCGATGGTGATGATGCGGTCGTCTTCACTGATCTTCTGCGACAGGGCGTTGAGCAGGGTGGTCTTGCCCGCGCCGGTACCGCCGGAGACGATGATATTGAGCTTGGCCTGCATCGCGCGTTGCAGCACCAGGGCCATCTCCATGGACATTGCGCCGCGCTCGGCGAGGATTTCCAGGGACATGTTGCGGCGCATGAACTTACGGATGGAGATGGTGGTGCCGTCGATCGCCAGCGGGTAGGTGATGACGTTGACCCGGCTGCCGTCGGCCAGGCGCGCATCGACCATCGGATGGCTTTCGTCGATGCGCCGGCCAACCGCAGCGGCGATGCGCTGGGCGGTGTTGAGCACGTGTTCTTCGTCGACGAAGGTGATCGGCGACAGCTCCAGTTTGCCGAAGCGCTCGACGAACACCTGCCCGGCACCGTTGACCAGGATGTCGTTCACCGTATCGTCGGCCAGCAGTGGCTGGATCGGCCCGATACCGACCATCTCGTTGAGCATTTCCTCGGCGATGGCTTCCTCTTCCTGCCGTGACAACTGCAGGCGGTTGTCGTCGCAGATACGGCGGATCATCGATTCGATCTGCACGCGCAGCTTGTCGCGGCCCATGGCGGCAGCCTTGAGCGGGTCGATCTGGTCGTACAGGTAGCCGCGAATCAGTTTGCGATTGTGCGTGCCAAGGCTATCGGCGGGCTTGCCCTGGGCGCTGCGCTGCACGCTGGTGGCACGTACGTCCTGGGGCTCGGCTGTGGTCGGCTGTTGCACGGCCACCGGCTTGCGGTTGTTTTGTGGGTGACGAATAAGCATGCGCGTGGTCCTCTCAAGCCGCTGAAGGTTGGCGGTTAAGCACGCGCTTGAGGCGTGTCAGCAGATTGGCTGGCGCGACCGTGGTGCGCTTTGGCGTATGCCCGGTGGCCAGGTCGGCGAGATCTTGCAAGGCCAGTTGCAGTGCGGGGGCGGCGCCAAGGCGCAGCGGGCCGGTGAGCAGGCTGCTGGCCAGGGCCGGGCCGGCATGCGGCAGTTGCAGGTCGATGCGCCGCTCGATGAATTCCTCGAACTGGCTGCGTTCGACGATGCCGGCATGGTTGCCGCGTGCGGCATTGGCCACCAGAAGCAGGTGCTGGCCGTCACTTTCGTCGCCGATCTCACCCAGCAGGCGGTGCAGATTGCGCGCATCCTGCACCGTCAGGTCAGTGAGCAGAATGCGCGTCTGCGCATGGGTTAGCACGTCGAGACTGCCATGCGGGCGGCCGGCGGGCAGATCCCAGATCACCTGATTGAACATGTGGCAAAGGTTGGCGCCCAGGTGCAACAGGTGCTCGCTGCTGAAGTTCTGCTCCGTACGCAGGCTCGGCGTCTGCGCCAGTAGGTGCAGGCGCTCGTTGATCTGGCCCATGGCGCGCTGCAGCAGGCGGCTGTCGATTTCGCCGCTGCTCAGGGCACCGGCCAGGCCGGCTTCGCCGTCATAACCGAGGAGCAGATTCTGATCGCCATTGCTGCGGTCGAAATCCACCACAGCGGTGGCCATGTGGCGTTCCTGCGACAGCAACTGAGCCAGGCTGGCAGCGACCGTACTGACACCGCAGCCGCCGGAGGCGCCGCTGATGGCGATGGTGCGGCCACTACGGGCGCCGTGGCTGGTCGCGTGCCCGGCGCGGACGCGGCCCAGGGTGGCAGCCAGCAGGTCAAGTGGCACCGGTTTGATCAGGTAGTCGAACACGCCGCTGTGCAACAGCGTACGGTACAGGTCGACATCCTGTTTGCTGCCGATCACCACAATATGGCAAGCCGGATCGCAGAGCTCGCTCAGTTCGGCCAGTGACTGCAGCGGCAGCGGGTCACCGTCGATATCCACGATCAGCACCTGCGGTGGCGGGTTGCCGCGGCTCCAGGCAATGGCTGCAGCGATGCCTCCGGAGCGGGCCAGAGCAGCATCCAGGCCAAGGCGTACCAGTTGTTCACCGAAGCGGCTGGCTTCATCGGCGTTGCCGGCGAACAGCATGAGGGGGGATGAGTCGTTGTTGAGCGTCGTGTCGTTCATGTCGCGGATCTCTTAGCGGCAGGCCTCGCGGCTCAGTCCTGGAAGTCGATGTCGAGCAGTTCGCGGACTTCGTCGTCGTGGTAGCGGCCAACGGCATTCACCGCGGCCGTGCCATCACCGCCGTCCAGTGCCTGCGGACGCACCAGGTCACGCGGTTCGGAGACCATCGCGGCGATGTTGGCGCGGTTGGCGCAGCCCAGCGGGCCTATGGCCTCGTAGGGTTTGACCGTCCATTTCTCGGGGGCGGCGATGCTGCAGTCCGGTACTTTGACCACTAGTGCTTCGGACACCACTTGCAGGTCCCATTCTCTGGCTTCGGGGGCTTCCAGGCGTGACGGCATGACGGTGACCTGCTCGGCGACGGCGCCCTGTTCGCGCAGCACGCCAGCCAGACGCTGGGCCAGGCGTTCGCCGTTTGGCGTGTAGGGCTGAAGCGTCAGTGTCTGTTGGCGCAGGCGGCCTTGTACGCGCAGCAGGGTGTTGAGATTTTCCAGTGACTCGGCGGTGAAGCTGCCGCTGCCGTTTGCTTTTAGCGAGGCGACCAGTGCCGAAGGCGCGACCTTGGGCTGTTCGATCTCGTTGAAGGGGGCGAAGCGCTGTTCCCGCATCTGGTTGACATGGCGGTCGCAGCCACCGAGCACCAGGGCGAGTGCCAGCAGGAGAAGCAGGGGACGAACGGGCATGGCAGAGTCCTCAGTACAGGTAGCCGGCAGTGGCCTGGGGCGGAATCAAGTTGTCCAGCGCGCGGATTCCGCGCCCAGGAGACTGCAGAGCACCGGCGGCGGTAGGCTCGACCACGTAGGCGGTAGCGATAATCACCAGTTCGCTGTCGCTTTGTTCGCTGGTCTCGGTCTCGAAGAAACGGCCGAGCATGGGAATGCTCTTCAGCCCCGGCACGCTGGTTACCTGCTGGGTGATGCTGCTGCGCAGCATGCCGGCCAGGGCGAAGCTTTGCCCGCTGGCCAGTTCCACCGTGGTGTCGGCACGGCGCACCTTGAAGGCCGGGATGGTGAAACCATCCAGTGTTACTGCGCCCTCGTCGGAGAGATCACTGACTTCCGGGGCGACGTGCAGGCTGATGCGGTTTGGCGACAGCAGGGTTGGGGTCATACGCATGATGACCCCGTACTGTTTGAAGTCGATGTTCACGCTGTTGTTGACGAAGGTGACGATGGGCACCTCGCCGCCAGCGGCGAAACCGGCGGTCTCGCCGGACATCGCGGTCAGGTTCGGTTCGGCCAGGATGGTCGCCAGGCCGTCCTCGGATAGCGCGGTGAGCAGGCCGCCCACGGTGACCGAGCCGTTGCGGTGGAAGCCGCCCGCGACGGCGTTGGTCACGGTGCCACCACTGAAGGCACCGCTGGTGGCGTCGAACAGCGAGGCGCCATTGCGCAGGAAGTAATTGCCATCCTTGAGGGCGACATCCCAGTTCATGCCCAGGGACGAGGTCAGGCTGCGCGATACCTCGACGATGCGCACGCTGATATTGATCTGCGCCGACAGTTCCACCTTGAGCTGATTGATCACACGGGGCGCCGGGGGCTGGCCATTGCCCGCCTGGGGCGGGCGCTGGCCGCCGCCACCGGCCTGACTGGAGGATGCGCCGAGGTTGGCCTCGACACTGTCCATGACCTGCTTGGCCTGCTGCGGCGTGCGCACAGTGCCGCGCACGATCAGGCTGCTGCCGGACGGCACAAACTCGACCTTGGCACCGGGAATCTCATTGGCGATCTGCTCACCCAGTCGCGTCAGCGCGACGACGTTCGGTTTGGCGACAAGCTGGACTGCGGCGACCACTTCGTCGTTGCTGTCCAAAGCATAGAGCGTGGTGGTGCCGGGGATCTTGGCGAAGACGAACACGCTGCCCGGCGAGGCGACCTGGAAGCTGGCGACGCTCGGGTTGGCCACCATGACGTTGCTGGCTTCCCTGGGCAGTTGCAGCAGGCGGCCCTGATTGACCACCAGCTGTACGGTTTCAGTTTCTTCGACGGCCTTGAGCGACGTGCGCAGATGGCGCACGGCAGGTGCCTTCACCTCCGCGCTCTGGCCCATCTGCTCGTAGTATTCGCGGGCGAAGGCCATGTCCAGATCGGGGTTGTAGTTGTTGGATTCGGCGACAGGCAGGTCTGCCTCATCCTGGGACTCGGCATGCGCCAGCCCTGGGGTGGCGAGCAGGCAGGCCAGCGGCAGGGCAAGGTGTTTGAGCGCGAACTTCATGTATCGGTTTCTCTGTTGGCAGAAGTGGACTGACCGCTCTGGCGCGTCACTGGTAGTCGAATTGCACGACGTTGCTGGTATCGCCATGGAAGGTTTTCACCAGTGGCCGCTGGTTGGCGAATGGCGCCGAAGCGCTATAAACACCCGTGGTCTGGGCCAGAGTGGTGACCCGGCCGTTACCCGGTCGAACCAGCCCATCATCGACTTCCTGGCTGCTGCGCAGGGCTAACTGCAGGGTGCCGATCTGGCTGGCCAGGGCCAGGCGTTCGGCATAGGCGGGCGGCACCTCCAGGGTCACTGTCTGCGGCGCGGAGTGGGGATAGGCATCCGGGTTCTTTTTGACGTTCGGCACATCTTCTGGGCGAGGTTGCAGAGGGCTGCGCACCTGATTGTTGATCGACAGTACACGGACGTTTTCCAGCAGGGTCTGCGAGGCTAGGCGTGGCACCTGGTTCTGCGCCTGGATATTGAGTACCTGATGGACCATGCGTTGGCGCTGCTCATCCGTCCGGTCGCGAAGGTCAGCCCCGAACATCCTGGCCAGGTCACTGCTTTGCACGCTGCCGGTGTCCTGCTCGGCTTCACGCTGGAGGTTGACCACTACATCCACTCGGTCGCCCGAGGTCAGCATGCTGTACTGGCTGGCAGTCTGGTCGGTGGGCACGGTGATGGCACGCATGCCAGGGGTGATAACTGTGGCGATGAATCCGGGTTCGTTGGATTTGACCACCAGGGCACTGGTCAGCGGCGCACCAGCGGCTAACGGACGGCGAACGCTGGCGCCGGTCAGGTGTATGGCGTCTTCATGATTGCGCGTGTAGTACAGGCTTTCGTCATGGGCGCTGTCGCTCGTTTTCCACTCCACAGCACTGGCGTCGATGAAGTCGCCGGGCCGTAGGTCACGGGTGGCGACCAGGATCGCTGGGTGCGTTGGCTTGGGCTCTTCGATGACGGGGGCGGCTACGACCACCGGAGGGGGCGGAGGCGGGGCCATCAAGACCCGAGCCAGTAGCGCGGCGCTGCCGGCAACCAACAGGGTGCCTGCCAGAAGTAGGGCTGAGGGGGTTTTCATTGGGTGAACCGTGCTTTAGGAATGGATAGGGACGAACAGGGTGTAGAACGCACCTATGGCAATCGCGATGCCGTAAGGAATGCCCTGCGGGCGCTGGTCGGTCAGGACCACGGGCAACGGGATACCAAGTCTTGGAAAAGCCGCCCCGAGGTGCTGCCAACGCAGGGCGAGGTAGTGTTCGATCTGGTTCAGCAGCGGCAAACCCAGCGCCAGGAGGCCGCCGGCCAGTGCCGTGACGATCAGGAAGGCCATCTGGTTGGTCTGACACATCCACAAGCAAACCACCGCCATCAGCTTGACATCCCCGGCCCCAACCCGACCAAGACAGAACAGTCCGTAGCCGATGCCCAGTACCAGGGCTGAACCCAGCAGGCCGTAGACCACCTGATCGAACAGCTCGCTGCTCGACAGGTCGCCCCAGGGGCCCATGTCGAGCGCGCAAGCGAATGGCAGGACCAGCCAGAGTGCCAGCAACACCAGGATCAACAGGTTGTGGATACGCCGGTAGAGCAGATCAGTGCCGACCACGAACAGCAGAGCAGGTAGCAGGACGATGATGATCAGGGTGTTGTCCATGCCGGCGCTCCAGAACGCTCCCGCTTAATTGCTGGCGCCAGGGTTGTTGGTGTTGGTGATCTGGTCGGCGATCGAGGAGAAGCGCTCCTTCAGCGCAGTGACGAACACGCCGTCGGAGCCGAAGATGACCCCAATGGCCGCCGCCATGGCAGCGGCGAGAATGCCGTACTCGATCGCGGTGACGCCGCTCTCGTCGGCGAGGAATTGCTTGAGGCGATTGTTCATGAAGGCTCCGTCAGCTAAGAGGCGAAAGGTGTGTTACGTCGTGTTCGCTATTAAGATTTATTCTCATATGAGCAGCAAGCCTGGCTTCATTAAGAATATTTAAGGAAGCCGCTTTTCCAGCCTGTCCGGCGCCGGCTTGAGTTCAAGGGTGGCGCACAACCCAGGCTGGTTATCGGCCAACACCAAGCGGCCGCCGTGCAGGTCACAAATCGCCCGAGTCAAGGTCAGGCCGAGGCCATTGCCAGGCACGTTGCCGCTGGTATCCAGGCGACTGAAGCGCTCCATGGCCTTGGCATTCAACTCAAGGGGGATGCCTTTGCCTCGATCTCTGATGCTGAGCGTCTGACACTCACCTCGTGAGCCTGCTGCCAGGACGATAGGTGAGCCGGTCGGTGAGTACTTCAGGGCGTTATCGAGCAGGTTGGCCAGGGCCTGGAACAACAGGGCACGGTCGCCATACAGGGTGTAGTCGTCAGCGCATTCCACTCGCATGGGACATGCGCGGTCTTCGGCCAGTGGCAGGTAATACTCACGCACGTCTTCGAGTAATTCTTGGGCGCGGATCAGCTCGAAGTGGTGCGCGCAGCGACCGGTTTCCACTTCGCCGATACGCATCACCGCGCGGAACAGGCTTTGAATGCGTTCGCTGTCCTGTATGGCACGCAGCAACTCTGTACGGGAGTCGCCCTCGAGGCGTTCACAGACACTGACCAGGCGGCCCTGCAAGCGCGTCAGCGGCGTGCGCAACTCATGGGCGATATGGCTGGTGACGGTTTTGACTTCTTCCATCAGGCGGTCGAGGCGCTGCAGGCTCTGATTTATTTCGCCGCCCAACTGGTCGAATTCGTCGCCATCACGATCGCAGGGCGCTCGAGCGCTATGGTCACCGCTGGCGTAGCGGGCGAGCGCGTCGCGTATCTGGTTAATCCGAGCAAGGTTGCGTCGGCTGAAGGGCAGGCTGAGAAGCAGAATCAGCAGCAAAATCAGCAGCAGACCAGCGCCCGCCATCAACGGGATAATGCGCGTGCGTTCAAGCATTGGGCGTAGATCGTAAGCGCTGAAGTAGCGTCCGCCGTCTGCCAGCGGTACCAGCAGGCCTAGAATCTCCGTTTCGTTTCCATCGGTGCCGCTCAGCGTGGCATGACGCCAGTTACTGGTGCAGATGCCCTGGCAGGCAAGTCCGGGTAACAGCTGTGCATCGCCATAGAGCGTCAGGCCTTGGCTGTCCGTGACGATGGCATGGCGTTCCTTGCGGTTCTCGAAGGGTTCGCGGTACTTCAGTGCCGAGACGACATCCTGTGTTCGCTGCAAGCGACCATGCAGCTGTTGCGAGCGTACGTCGTTAAGGATCATGTCGCGGACGTGGCTGCGCATGATCAGCTCCAGCAGGTGATTGCTGAAGATGATCGACACCAGGGCAATCAGCAGGCTGATAAAGGCAATAGTGGACGCTTGCCGAAAATTGCTGGTGCGAAATAGCTGGCGGAGGCCGAGTACATTAACCAAGGACATAGCCTATGGCGCGGATTGTCCGAATCAGTTGCCGCTCAAAGCCCTTGTCGATCTTGTTGCGCAACCTCGACAGGTGCACATCAATGAGGTTGGTCTGCGGGTCGAAGTGATAGCCCCAGACTTTTTCCAGCAACATACCGCGGGTAACCGTCTGGCCCAAGTGCTCGGCCATGACCTGTAGCAACTTGAACTCCTTGTCTGTCAGGTCGACACGTTGTCCCGCGCGCATGACCTCGCGGCGCGCCAGGTCAATACTCAGGTCTTCGATCTGCAGTTTGTCCTCGTAGGCGTTTTGCTGCCGACGTTTGGCCAGAAGCTCCAGGCGCAAGAGAAGCTCGGTGAAATCGAAGGGCTTGCCGAGGTAGTCGTCGGCGCCTGCACGCAGACCTTCGACGCGATCGGATACCTGATCGTTAGCGGACAGGATGAGGATTGGTGGGCGGGGCTGGCCATGCAGATGGGACAGCACTTCAATGCCATCCATCGCGGGCAACATGCGATCGAGAATGACCACATCAAAAGCCTCGTCGCGAATCATGCGTAGGGCACCTTCCCCGTTGTCGATCAAACGGCAGTTATGACCGCTGGCGTGCAGCTTGCTGCCTAGCCAATGACTAACGGAAAGGTCGTCTTCCACGACCAACACGCGCATATCGGTGTCCCTTCTTGACTGCAGAGGTGAGCAATGAGTGAGGCGAGCAATAGGTGATTCTTGCCAATCGCCGGGCGGCGAAGGAGTTAAGAATTATTAAACAAAGTGAGAATGATTATCAATGGTATTTTAGTGGGGCCGGAAGCCTTGCCAGAAACGCAGCCTCGTTGTCGGGAAGGGGTGACATAAGGGGGCTACTGATCGCACTTAGGCTGAACCGTGCCTGGCAACGTGCATCCAAGCAGAACAGTCACTGAGGAGTTGCCGTGAAACGCATCCTGACCTCCAGCGCTATTGATCCCCTGCCAGCACAGGACGCGGCCTCAATTTTTGGCACGCCCAAGGAGCGCCTGGACTTCTATCGACGCGAAATTCACCACGAGAGCAGTTTGCTATCCAACCGGACCAACGCCTACCTGTCGGCGCAGTCCTTTCTGGTGATTGCCTATGCATCCTCGATGGCCAATCTCAACGACAGTTGGGGTGGGTTGTTCACCTTGGTGGTGCCGGCGTTGCTGGCGCTGCTGGGGGTGGTCAGTTCGCTGCATGCCTGGCCGGGCATCAAGGCGTCGTCGGATATCATCGATCACTGGCAACTCAAGCAGATGAACCTGCTGCACAGCGACCCGGCCATGGGGCTTATCTACGATGAGTCGCCGCTGTTCAGCGAAACCGAGACGCACCGTGAGACCCACCGCAAGTCGTTGCTGTTTTCCTTGCGCAGCCCGTGGCTGTTCAGTGTGTTCTGGGGGCTGCTCGGTGCCTTCTCGCTGTGGCTGCAACTGACCACGGGTAAGCTCTAGCAGCCATAAAGTAGTGGCTCAATCGCGAAACACCACCTGCACAAGGTGATAGCCGAACTGGCTCTTGATCGGACCGTGTATTTCGCGCACGGCCTTCTTGAAAATCACCTGGTCGATGACGCGAACCATCTGCCCAGGGCGCACTTCGCCCAGGTCGCCGCCTTTCTTGCCAGACGGGCAGGTGGAGTGCTTGCGCGCCAGCACATCGAAGGCCTCGCCGGCCGCAATACGCTTCTTCAGGGCGGCTGCTTCTGCCTCGGTCTTGACCAGAATGTGGCGCGCCATTGCCTTTGCCATGAACGGCTCCTCGGAATTTGGCCTCACAGTGTGCCAGTATTGGCGCGTCATTATCATGGCGCCATATATTTGAATGTTGTGCTGTGCGCATCGATTTGAATATGGCCTAAGGTAATTATCTCTCCCCTCCGACGAAAAGATGCCCGCCATGGAACTCGCGCCGCTGCTGAAAATTCTCGCCACCCAGGATGGCTCAGACCTGTACTTGTCGACCGGCGCGCCGCCGTGCGCCAAGTTCAATGGCGTGCTCAAGGCGCTGAGTACCGAACCATTGAAGGCCGGGGAGGTGGCCGCTGTGGCCGAATCGGTCATGGATAGTGCTCAGCGCGAAGAGTTTGAGCGCGAGCTGGAAATGAACCTGGCGATTTCCCTGGCTGGGGTCGGGCGTTTCCGCATCAATATCTTCAAACAGCGCAACGAGGTGTCCATCGTGGCGCGCAATATCAAGCTGGAGATTCCGCGCTTCGAAGACCTCAAACTCCCCGAGGTACTGCTGCGCACGGTGATGGAGAAACGTGGTCTGGTGCTGTTCGTCGGTGGTACCGGCTCAGGCAAGTCGACCTCGCTGGCGGCGCTGATCGACTACCGCAACCGCAACAGCGGCGGGCACATCATCACCATCGAAGACCCGGTGGAGTATGTGCACCGGCACAAGAAATCAATCATCAACCAGCGTGAGGTAGGGGTGGATACGCGTAGCTTCCATGCCGCGCTGAAGAACACCCTGCGTCAGGCGCCTGACGTGATCCTGATTGGCGAAATCCGCGACCGCGAGACCATGGAGCACGCCCTGGCGTTTGCCGATACCGGGCACCTGGCGATTTCCACCCTGCATGCCAACAACGCCAACCAGGCGTTGGATCGCATCATCAATTTTTTCCCCGAAGACCGCCGCCCACAGTTGCTCAACGACCTGGGCAACAACCTCAAGGCATTTGTCTCCCAGCGTCTGGTCAAGACCGTTGATGGCAAGCGCCGCGCTGCCGTTGAGGTGCTGCTGGGCACACCAACGGTGCGTGATCTGATCAAGCGCAGCGAGCTGTCGGAAATCAAGGAGATCATGGAGAAGTCGCGCAACCTGGGGATGCAAACGTTCGATCAGGCGCTAATCGATCTGGTCAACGAAGGGGCTATCGATGAGGAGGAAGCGGTCAAGAATGCCGACTCGGCGAACAACGTGCGCCTCAAGCTCAAACTGCAGCGCGATAATCCAGCCACGCCGCCGAAGCCGGTCAGCGCGCCTGCTGCACCCCAGCCTGCAGCTAAACCTGCGGACTGGGGGCAGGAGCTGAAACTGGAGGCGATCGAGGAAGAGCAACCGCCTGAAGACCCAGGTCGCAGCGGTATCTGACGGGAGCCGATGCAGGTTACAGGTGCTCAGCGAGAAGGCAGGTAAGCCTCTCCCATGCGCTGTGCGGTGCCCTCGGCCAACAAGGACTCGACCGCTTCGCGCAGTCGCTTCACCAGCGCCGGGTCGCAGTCCAGTGAGCACGCCAGGTAAAGCGGGGTGCTGGCCAAAGGTGCACTCATCTGCAAAACAGGCGCATCGGGTGCCAATTGGCCATACAGACCCTCGGGCACGCCGGTGAACCAGGCATCGACACGGCCCAGTTCGAGCATGCGCATAGGCTTGTCGCCCAACTCCAGCGCAACGATCTGTTCAGGTTGAAACCCTTCATTTTTGAGAATTTCCAGTTGCGCTGTACCCAAGCCGACGGCGATACGCTGATAGCGCTGGCGGGCTTCTGCAAAGTCGCGTACTGGCGTATCGAGGCTGAAGAAGGCGCGCTCCAAGGGCATGATAGGAACGATCCAGGTGTACAGCGATTCCCGCTCGGGTGTTCGCGACAGCGGAATGATGAGCAGGTCGCGCCCCTCGCTGACCTGCTTTTGCGCCCGGGCCCAGGGGGCGACCTGGAGCACGACTGGATGATTGGCCCGGGCGATCGCCGCCAGGGTCACATCACCCACCATGCCATAACCCTTATGAAAGTTGAGGAAGGTCAGGGGGGGCGCATCAGGCATAAACAGCTCAAGTGTGCGCGCGGCAAACACCATGGGGCTGAGCAGCACAAGCATAAGCGGTACGAGCCGAATCGAACGCACGGCCAGGCTCCAGAGGGTTAGGACCTGAGTATAGCTGCACTACGCAACCGTGCCGCTCAAACCCTTCGTGCCCGCGCCACCCGCGAACCACTGGGCTTGCCCAGCACTGTGCAGATACGCTGGCCGGCGGCGATCAGCCGGTCCATATCGATACCGGTTTCGATCCCTAGTCCATCCAGTAGATACAAGACATCTTCGCTCGCGACATTGCCTGTAGCGCCTTTGGCGTAAGGGCAGCCGCCGAGGCCCGCAACCGAGCTGTCGAATACGTTGATGCCTTCCAGAAGGCTTGCGTAGATATTGGTCAACGCCTGGCCATAGGTGTCGTGGAAGTGCCCGGCCAGCTTGTCTCTGGGAATATCACGGCCAACCACTTCGAGTAGGTGGCGGGTGCTGCCTGCGGTGCCGGTGCCGATGGTGTCGCCCAGGGAAACCTCATAGCAGCCCATGGTGAATAATTCACGGGCGACCAGGGCAACCTGCTCGGGCGGCACGCTGCCGTCATACGGGCAACCCAGCACGCAGGAGACATACCCGCGTACACGGATGCCATGCTGTTTGGCGGCGTCCATTACCGGAACAAAGCGTTCCAGGCTTTCGCTGATCGAGCAGTTGATATTTTTCTGCGAGAAGGCCTCGCTGGCGGCGGCAAACACGGCGACTTCTCTGACGCCGGCCTCTAGGGCAGCCTCAAAGCCTTTCAGGTTGGGTGCCAGGGCTGCGTAGGTAATGCCTGGTAGCTGCTGGATCTGCGCAAACACCTCTCTGCTGCCGGCCATCTGCGGCACCCACTTGGGCGAGACAAAGCTGCCCACCTCGATATAGCCCAGGCCTGCGGCAGACAGGTCATCGACCAGGCGCACCTTGTCGGCCACGCTGATCGGCTGCTGCTCATTCTGCAAACCGTCGCGCGGGCCGACTTCGACCAGGCGGACCTGTTTGGGTAGGTTCATCATTGCCTCGTTGTTTATCCCGATGGGTGTCGCACCGACTAGCTGTGGGAGGGGCTTTAGCCGCGAGATTTTTATCATTCGTCGCGGCTAAAGCCCCTCCCACATATTCGTTTATGCGCTGATTTCTGCCAGCTCCACCAACACCGCGCCTTCGCTGACCATCTCGCCTTCGCCGCAATACAGCGCCTTGACGGTGCCGGCATGGGGCGCGCGGATGCTGTGCTCCATCTTCATCGCCTCCAGCACCACCAGCGCAGTGCCGGCTTCGACCGGCTGACCGGCCTCGACCAGCACCCGCACGATACTGCCGTTCATGGGAGCGGTTAGGCCGCCGTTCTGATGATGGCTGGCGTCGACTTCGGCAATCTGGTCAAAGCGGGTGACCGCGTGCAGCTCGCCGGCATAGCGCAGGTAGAGGCTATCGCCGCGGCGAATCGCCAGATGCTGTTGACGCAGGCCGTCGCTCTCCACCTGCAGGATCTCGCCTTGCAGGTGGAGGGTAGAAGCCGAGGCCTGGCGCAGACGTACCACCTGGCGCTCGTTCTGGCAGGCCAGATGCAGATCGATTTCCGCCGGTAAACCCAGGCGCAGACCGTTATTGATCGCCCAAGGCGAGTGGTAGTCGTCCTGGCGTTGGCGCGGCGCTTCGCTTTGCACAAAGGCCTCGGCGGCCAGTTGCCAGAACTCAGCCGGCAATTCGCTCGGCGGCGGCAGCAACTGCGCTTCATGGCGCGGAATAAAACCAGTATCCAGCTCTGCATTGGCAAAGGCCGGGTGGGCCAGAACGCGGGTGAGAAAGGCCAGGTTGGTTCTAACCCCGCCGACGCAGGTTTCCTTGAGCATGGCCAGCAGGCGCAGACGCGCCTCTTCGCGGTTCTCGCCCCAGGCGATCAGCTTGCCGAGCATGGGGTCATAGAAGGGCGAGACTTCATCGCCTTCGCTGACGCCGCTGTCTACCCGGCGACCTGGTCCGGCATTGGCTTCGCGGTACAGCGCCAGGGTGCCGGTGGCGGGGAGAAAGTCGTTGTCCGGGTCTTCGGCATACAGGCGCACCTCAATGGCATGGCCAAGCAGCGGCACCTGTTCCTGGCTGATCGGCAGCGCTTCACCACGGGCGACTCGGATCTGCCAGGCCACCAGATCGAGACCGGTGATCAGCTCGGTGACCGGGTGTTCCACCTGCAGGCGGGTGTTCATCTCCATAAAAAAGAAGTCGCCGCGTTCATCCAGCAGAAACTCCACGGTGCCAGCGCCGACATAGCCGATGGCCTGAGCCGCCTTGACCGCTGCTTCGCCCATGGCGCGGCGCAGTTCGGCTGACAGGCCCGGCGCAGGGGCTTCTTCGACGACCTTCTGGTGACGGCGCTGGATCGAGCAGTCGCGCTCATTCAGGTACAGGCAGTTGCCATACTGGTCGGCAAACACCTGGATCTCCACATGGCGCGGCTTGAGGACGTACTTTTCCACCAGCATGCGCGCGTCGCCGAACGACGACTGCGCCTCGCGCTGGGCGCTGGCCAGGGCCTCGGCCAGTTCGCTCTGAACCTCGACCACCTTCATGCCCTTGCCACCACCGCCGGCCGCCGCTTTGAGCAGCACCGGGTAGCCGATGGCGTTCGCGGCGGCGCGGAAGGTTTCCACATCCTGCGCTTCGCCGTGATAACCCGGCACCAGCGGCACGCCGGCGGCGTCCATCAACGCCTTGGCCGCGGACTTGCTGCCCATGGCGTCGATGGCCGAGGCGGGCGGGCCGAGGAAGATCAGCCCGGCGGCTTCAATGGCGCGGGCAAAGCCGGCGTTTTCCGAGAGAAAGCCATAGCCGGGATGAATCGCCTGGGCGCCGCTGGCCTGGGCCGCCGCGATGATCTTATCGATCAGCAGGTAGCTGTCTGCCGGCTTGGCACCGCCCAGATTCACCGCCACATCGGCTTCACGCACATGACGCGCGTTGGCGTCGATAGCGCTGTGTACCGCCACGGTCTGGATGCCCATGGCCTTGGCCGTGCGCATCACCCGGCAGGCGATCTCGCCACGGTTGGCCACCAGCAGGGTGTCGATAGGCTTGAAGTTCATGCTTGCGGCTCCTGCCAGGCGGGCTTGCGCTTATCCAGAAAGGCACGCAGACCTTCCTGACCTTCGGGGCTGACGCGGATACGGGCGATGGCGTTCTCGGTATAACGGCGCAGCGCAGGGGTCAGCACGCCGCTGCCGACTTCGCGCAGCAGATCCTTGCTCGCAAGCATGGCCTGCGGGCTATTGAGCAGCAGGGTTTCGACCCAGTCGGCGACGGCCTGCTCCAGTTCATCGGCGGCATAGCATTCAGCAAACAGGCCCAGTTCCTGGGCACGCTCACCACTGAAGCGCTCGGCAGTCAGGGCATAACGGCGTGCGGCGCGTTCGCCGATGGCCTGTACGACAAAGGGGCTGATCACCGCCGGCGCCAGGCCGATGCGCACTTCGGACAGGCACAGCTGGGCGTCAACGGTGCCGATGGCCATATCGCAGCAACTGATCAACCCCAGGGCACCACCGAAGGCCGCGCCTTGCACCACGGCCAGGGTGGGGATCTTCAGCTGATACAGGTTGTGCATCAGCTCAGCCAGTTCGCGGGCGTCGGCCAGGTTGGCGCTGTAATCCAGGGTCGCGGCGTGCTGCATCCAGGCAAGGTCCGCGCCGGCAGAAAAATGCTTGCCGCGGCCACGCAGCAACAGGAAACGCAGGGTCTTGTCAGCCATCACTGCGTCGAGGGCGAGAATCAGCTCGCGGATCATCTCGGCGTTAAAGGCGTTGTTCTTGTCCGCACGATTGAGCCAGAGGGTGGCAAAGCCGCGCGGGTCTGTTTGCAGTTGAAGGGTGTTGAAGTCGGTCATGGTTTTCGACTCGAAAAATGAGTTAGCTCTGTGGGAGGGGCTTTAGCCGCGACAAGGCGAAAAACTTCGCGGCTAAAGCGGAATGCCGCCCAGCCCCTCCCACGAATCACATCCTGAACACACCAAAAGTGGTCGGCTCGATCGGCGCGTTAAGGCTGGCGGATAGTGCCAAGCCCAGTACATCGCGGGTTTGCGCCGGGTCGATAACCCCGTCATCCCACAAACGAGCGCTGGAGTAGTAGGGGTGGCCCTGACGCTCGTACTGTTCGAGGATCGGCTGCTTAAGCGCCGCTTCATCCTCGGCGGAAAAACGCTGCCCGGCGCGGGCGGCTTGTTCGTGCTTGACCTGCACCAGCACGCCGGCGGCCTGTTCGGCGCCCATCACGCCAATGCGCGCATTCGGCCACATCCACAAAAAGCGTGGGTCGTAGGCGCGGCCGCACATGCCGTAGTTACCGGCACCGAAGCTGCCGCCGATGATTACGGTGAATTTTGGCACCTTGGCGCAAGCCACGGCGTTGACCAGCTTGGCACCGTGTTTGGCGATGCCGCCGGCTTCGTACTTCTGTCCGACCATAAAGCCGGTGATGTTCTGCAAAAACAGCAGGGGAATGCCGCGCTGGCAGGCCAGCTCGATAAAGTGCGCACCTTTCTGCGCAGACTCGGCAAACAAGATGCCGTTATTGGCGAGGATCGCCACCGGATAGCCGTGGATATGCGCAAAGCCGCAGACCAGGGTCGCGCCGAACAACGCCTTGAACTCATCGAACACGCTGCCATCGACGGTGCGGGTGATCACTTCACGTACATCAAAGGGCTGCTTGGCGTCCGCCGGAATCACCCCGTACAGCTCTTCACCGCTATACAGCGGGTTGATCGGTGCCCGGTTATTCAGCACGCCGAGTTTGCGCCAGTTCAGATTGGCGATTGAGCGACGGGCCAGGGCCAGGGCGTGTTCGTCGTTGTCGGCATAATGGTCGGCCACGCCGCTGGTCTTGCAGTGCACATCGGCGCCGCCAAGCTCTTCAGCGCTGACCACCTCACCGGTGGCGGCTTTGACCAGTGGCGGCCCGGCGAGGAAGATGGTCGCCTGGTTGCGCACCATGATCGCTTCATCCGCCATGGCCGGCACGTAGGCGCCACCGGCAGTGCAGGAGCCCATAACCACGGCGATCTGCGGGATGCCCATGGCCGACATAGTGGCCTGATTGAAGAAGATCCGCCCGAAGTGCTCGCGGTCCGGGAACACTTCATCCTGACGTGGCAGGTTGGCGCCGCCGGAGTCCACCAGGTAGATGCACGGCAGGCGATTCTGCTGGGCGATGGTCTGCGCGCGCAGGTGCTTTTTCACGGTCAGTGGGTAGTAGCTGCCGCCTTTTACCGTGGCGTCGTTGGCCACGATCATGCATTCCACGCCCTCGACCCGACCGATACCGGCTACCACACCAGCCGCCGGCACCTCTTCGCCATACACCTCATGGGCGGCCAGTTGGCCGATTTCGAGGAACGGTGAGCCGATATCCAGCAGGCGATTGATCCGTTCGCGCGGCAGCAGCTTGCCGCGCGAGGTGTGGCGATGCTGGGCCTTCTCGCCTCCACCTTGATGAACGCGGGCGAGCAGGGCGCGCAGGTCGTTGACCTGGGCAAGCATCGCCGCGCTATTGGCGGCGAACTCGGGCGAGCGGGTATTGATCTGGGTATGCAGGATGGCCATGGCTGCTTCCTGTAGGGTGCGCTGTGCGCACCACATGCAGTTATCGGTGCGCACAGCCTAGGCGGCCCCGCGCACCCTACGGGTCACTTGGTTTCGTTAAACAGCTCACGGCCGATCAGCATGCGCCTGATTTCGCTGGTGCCGGCGCCGATCTCGTAGAGCTTGGCGTCGCGCAACAAACGGCCGGTGGGATATTCGTTGATATAGCCGTTACCGCCGAGAATCTGGATCGCGTCCAGTGCCATCTGGGTGGCGCGCTCGGCTGTGTAGAGGATCACCCCGGCGGCGTCCTTGCGCGTGGTTTCGCCACGGTCGCAGGCCTGGGCCACGGCGTACAGGTAGGCGCGGCTGGCGTTGAGTTGGGTGTACATGTCGGCGACCTTGCCCTGGATCAGCTGGAACTCGCCGATGCTCTGACCGAACTGTTTGCGGTCGTGGATATAGGGCACGATCACGTCCATGCAGGCCTGCATGATCCCGGTCGGGCCGCCGGAGAGCACTACGCGCTCGTAATCCAGGCCGCTCATCAGCACCCGTACGCCGCCGTTAAGTTGACCGAGCACGTTCTCTTCCGGCACCTCGACATTGTCGAAGAACAGCTCACAGGTGTTGGAACCGCGCATGCCGAGCTTGTCGAACTTGCTGCCGCGGCTAAAACCCTTCCAGTCGCGCTCGACGATAAAGGCGCTGATGCCGTGGGCGCCTTTTTCCAGATCGGTTTTGGCATAGATCACGTAGGTATTGGCGTCCGGGCCGTTGGTGATCCAGGTCTTGCTGCCGTTGAGCACATAGCGATCGCCGTGCTTGTCGGCGCGCAACTTCATGCTGACCACATCGGAACCGGCATTCGGTTCGCTCATGGCCAGGGCGCCGATATGTTCGCCGGATACCAGTTTGGGCAGGTACTTGGCCTTCTGCGCGGCGGTGCCGTTGCGCTTGATCTGGTTCACACAGAGGTTGGAGTGGGCGCCGTAGGACAGGGCGACCGAGGCCGAGCCGCGACTGATTTCTTCCATGGCAATGACGTGGGCCAGGTATCCCAGGCCGGAGCCGCCGTACTCTTCCTCGACGGTGATGCCGAGCAGGCCCATATCGCCAAACTTCTTCCACATATCCGTCGGGAACTGGTTGTCGCTGTCGATAACGGCAGCGCGGGGCGCTAGTTCGCTGGCGACGAAGGCCTGGGTCTGCTCGCGCAGCATGTCGATGGTTTCGCCAAGGGCGAAGTTGAGGGACGGATAGCTCATGGGGCACCTGCTATTGTTTTTGTAGGGTGCGCTGCGCGCACCTGCGGTGGTGGGTGGTGCGCATGGCGCACCCTACATGGTGGTCTCGGCCAGGGCGGCCAGGCAGCGTTCTTCGGCTGTATCCAACTCGAGCTGCATTTGTTGAATGTCCAGCAGTTGCTGCTGCAGCTGTGCACGACGTTCAGCGATCTTGCTCATAAAAGTGTGCAGCTGCTTGTGATTGCCGTGTGCTGGGTCGTACAGCTCGATCAGCTCCTTGCACTCGGCGAGGGAGAAGCCGATGCGCTTGCCGCGCAGAATCAGCTTGAGGGTGACCTTGTCTTTAGCGCTGTAGATGCGCTCCTGGCCACGTCGCTGCGGGCTGAGCATGCCTTGCTCTTCGTAAAAACGGATGGCCCGGGTGGTGATGTCGAGATCACGCGCCAGGTCGGAAATGGAGTAGGTGGGGGATGGCATATGCACGCTCACGGCTTACCTTTACGTAAACGTAAGCCTGCGACTGAAAGCTGTCAAGGTGGGTGCTTCAGGCGAGCTGTTTGATCTCGAAGACGTTGACGATGCGCTGCAGCTTACCGTCCCACACATAGCGCAGGTGCACGCCTTGCTGGGGGATGCTGGCGGCAGGCGGGCGCAACAGCGCCGCACATTCGCCGCCGGGGTGGCGCACGCTGCGATACAACAGGCCCCAGGACTGCTGCTTGCGCAGTTGCGCCGCAAAATGCTGGGCTACGGGGTAGTTCGCTGGGTCCGGGTCGTGTAAGTGATCGTGCCCCTGGCGAATGTCATGCAGCGGTTGGACGATGCGGCAGACATAGGCGCGCAGGGTGATTTCCATGCTTGGTTCGGCCGTGGCCCGCAGAAAGCGTTCACGGTGGAAGCGGGTCTCGGCGATGGCGACCTGCAGGCTGTCGGCGCAGTAGTAGATACCGTATTGGCCGTTGGTGAAGCGGCTGACCGCACCGATATGGGTAAAGGCGGCCATCAGCGGTGATGAGCCTGGGCCGCTCACTCGATCTTCCACTGCGACATGGGCCAGATGGCCAGCCTGTTCACGCAGCCGGTCATTGGTCAAACCCTCAAGCAGGTAGGCCATTTCCAGATCGGCAGGGTCGAGCACATCTTCGAATACCGAGATTGGCGGGAAAGCACTCGACACCAGCCGATACGCGCGACGCCAGGCGGGCAGGGTGGTGGACAGGTTCATCCGCGCACGCCGTCGAGGTAGCGGCGCACGTCGGCCAGGTCCACCACGCCGCCAGCCAACATGTGCTGCAGCGCGCTATGACCGTTGAAGGGCGCCTCGCTATTGGCTTTGCGCACCCAGGTGTAGCTCGACGGATTGTCACCGAAAAGGATACGCAACGATTTGTGGATGCCCATCAGGTAAGACACCCGCTCCAGGGTGTCGCGCGGCAAGCGCACCTCCGGCAATTGGCGGTACTTGTACAGTGTGCTGCGACCGATGGAGCCAAGCAGAGTGGTTTGCTCCTCGACCGAGCACTGCCATTTCTCCATCAGATTGAAGAAAAACTTCAGCGCCACCTGGCCTGCCTTGGGAGAGTCGAGGTCAAGGGCGGCATCGCGAGGCTGGGCAAGGGGCATGATTTTATGCTCCGTATATGGAATTAAAGTTGATATTAGTCCTTATGTGGACTGCTCGCAAATAAAGTGGGCAGTGATGGCCCCGTCGCAACAGGCGGCGGGGAACGCTGCGCAGATGGACAAATGGCTGCTTGTACAGGCTTGTCGAGAGAAATGGATAGCGCTAACATCGCCCTCAACAACAAGCAGGCGCCCCATTGAGGCCGCCCAGGAGACTGCATGCAGCACATTACTGCACCTGCCATTCCGGCCGACCGTCGCACCCTGGTGATCATGGGCGTCAGCGGCTCCGGCAAGACCGAAATCAGCCAGGGCGTCGCCCACACGCTGGGCTGGCGGCATATCGAAGCCGACCAGTTCCACCCCGCCGAAAATGTCGAGCGCATGCGCGCTGGCATCCCCCTGAGTGACGATGACCGCATTCACTGGCTCGATGCCCTGATCGAGGCCATGCAGGCCAGCCAGACTGCCGGGGAGAGCTTCGTGCTCGCCTGCTCTGCCCTCAAACAGCGTTACCGCGACCGCTTGCGCGCGGCGGTGCCGGGTCTGCAGTTCGCCCATCTGGATATCGACTACGCCACTGCGCTGCAGCGTGTGGGTGGGCGCGCCGGGCATTTCATGCCGACGTCACTGGTCGACAGCCAGTTCGCCACCCTTGAGTCGCCGGCTGACGAGGCCCATGTGCTGGTCGTCGATGCTGTGCAACCGCGCGAGCAGGTGATCGCTCAGGTCTGTGCCTGGGCTCGCCGCGCTGACACGACCGAACAGCCCGATATGGCGGAAATTGATAGCGCTAACCTGGCGGAGCCGCATGCCGATCCGATCTACGCAGGTCGCGTCGCCTCGGCCTTCGATCGTCTGACCGATGGCCTGATGGCCGTATTGATGGGCTTCATGGTTGTCGCGGTGTTCGGCAACGTGGTGCTGCGTTACGCCTTCGGCACCGGTTGGGCCGGCGCTGAAGAACTGTCGCGGTTGGCGTTCGTCTGGCTGGTGTTCGTTGGCGTGGCCTCAAGCATGCGCCGCGGCGAGCTGATGCGCTTCAGCATGTTGCGTGATCGTTTTCCATTGGCCGCGCGTCGCCTGGTGGACTCGGCCAGTTGGCTGCTGGTGATCGCTGCCAGCCTGCTCGCCGCCATGGGCGCCTGGAGCCAGGTGGGCTATGGCTGGGGCAACGTCAGCACCGTGGTGGGTTATCCGGTGGTGCTGGGCATGCTGCCGGTGCTGGGCAGCATGGTCGCGCTGGCCGTACTGGCCCTGGTGCAACTGGCCAATGTCTGGCGCCGTGGCGCTCCCATCAGTACGCCGCTGAACAGTCTCGACTGAGACCCACAACAATAACGGGCACCGCCCACCGAGGACTCACTGATGACGGTCGCTGTCTTCCTTGCTTCACTGCTGGGGTTCATGTCGTTTGGCATGCCCATCGCCTTTGCTCTGATCCTCACCGGCGCTGTGCTGATGTGGTACCTGGAGTTCTTGGACGTGCAACTGCTGGCGCAGAACCTGCTGGCCGGCGCCGATAGCTTCCCGCTGCTGGCTGTGCCGTTCTTTATTCTGGCCGGCGAGTTGATGAACGCCGGTGGCATTTCCCGGCGCATCATCGCCATGGCGAATGCCTATTTCGGCCATTTGCGCGGTGGCCTGGGTTACGTGGCCATTGCCGCGGCCGTGCTGCTGGCAAGCATGTCCGGCTCGGCCCTGGCCGATACCGCTGCCCTGGCGACCCTGCTGTTGCCAATGATGCGTCAGCGCGGCTACCCACTGCACTCCTCGGCGGGCCTGGTGGCCGCTGGCGGCATCATCGCGCCGATCATTCCGCCGTCGATGCCGTTCGTGATCTATGGCGTGGTGACCAATACCTCGATCAGCCAGCTGTTTATGGCCGGCCTGGTGCCGGGCCTGATCATGGGTGTGGGCTTGATTATCGCCTGGACCTTGATCGCCCGTGGCTTTACCGAGCCGACGCCGCCAAAAGCGACCAAGGAAGAACGCCGCAAGGTGCTGGTCGATGGTGCCGCTGCCCTGATGTTGCCGGTGATCATTGTCGGTGGCCTGCGCTTCGGCATCTTCACCCCGACCGAAGCCGCAGTGGTCGCGGCCGTCTATGCCCTGGCCGTATCCACCTTGCTGTACCGCGAGTTGAACTGGGCCACGCTGATGGAAACCCTGACCCGCGCCAGCCGCACCACGGCCTCGGTAATGTTCCTCTGCGCTGCCGCCACGGTGTCGGCCTACATGGTGACCCTGGCCCAATTGCCGGCTGAGATCGGCGTCATGCTCGGCCCGCTGCTTGATCACCCGTACCTGCTGATGATCGCCATCATGCTGCTGATGGTCGCCGTCGGCATGGTCCTCGACCTGACGCCGACCATCCTGATTCTCGCGCCAGTGCTGGCACCGATTGCCATACAGGCGGGTATCGATCCGGTGTACTTCGGCGTGATGTTCGTGCTGATCGGCTCCATTGGCCTGATCACGCCCCCCGTGGGCACAGTACTTAACGTGGTCGGTGGGATAGGGCGCCTGAATATGGAAGTGCTGGTGCGTGGCGTCATGCCGTTCTTCCTGATCTACCTGCTGATCGTCGCCCTGCTGATCGCGGTGCCTGGCATCGTCACCGTGCCGCTGGGCTGGCTGCGCTGATTACTCAACCGCCCGGCTTGCCGGGTACTCACCTCTGGCATCAACAACAATAAAAGGTACCTGTAGATGAAACGTCCTCTGATCGCCGCGCTGACCGCGGCCATGCTGTGCAGCCCCTTGTTCGCCGTCACGGCCCACGCCGATGATGTCCGTTCGCGGATGATCCGCTTCGGCTATGGCCTCAACGAGAACAGCAACCAGGGCCGCGCGGCCAAGCTGTTCGCCGAGGAAGTCGCCAAGGCTTCCGAAGGCAAGCTGAAGATGCGCACCTATGCCGCCGCCAGCCTCGGCTCGGATGACCAGATGCAGAGCGCCCTGATCGGTGGCGCCCAGGAAATGATGGTCGGCTCCACCGCGACCCTGGTGGGCATCACCAAGGAAATGGCGGTGTGGGATACGCCATTTCTGTTCACCCGCGAGCAGCAGGCCGACGCCGTGCTCGATGGCCCCGTCGGTCGTAAGGTGATGGACAAGCTGGAAGAGAAGGGCCTGGTGGGCCTGGTCTACTGGGAAAACGGTTTCCGTAACCTGACCAACAATGCCCGGCCGATCACCAAGCTCGAAGACTTCTCCGGGATCAAGCTGCGCGTGATGCCCAACCCGGTGTTCCTCGAGACCTTCAAGCTGATGGGCGCCAACGCTGTACCGCTGCCGTTCTCGGAGCTGTTCACCGCCCTGGAAACCCGCGCGGTGGATGGCCAGGAAAACCCCTACAACACCATTCTCTCGTCGAAATTCTACGAAGTGCAGAAGTACCTGACCGTGACCAACCACGTTTACAGCCCATGGATCGTTACCGCATCCAAGCGCTGGTGGGATGGCCTGTCGCAGACCGAGCAGGGGATCATCCTCGAGGCGGCAAAAAAAGCCCGCGACTTCGAGCGTCAGGACACCCGTGCTGAAGCCGCGCAAGCCCTGGCTGCACTCAAGGCCAACGGCATGCAGGTCAACGAAATCAGCCCGGCAGAAGTGGAGCGCATGCGCGAGCAGGCCAAGCCAGCGATCCAGCAGGTGGTCGATACCGTCGGCCAGCCGTTGTTTGATGAGGTCCAGGCAGCGCTGGAGGCGTCCGGTTCGTAACCGCCGCAGGCGCAACGGACACAGGTAATACGGCAGTAGATTCAACCCTTTTGCGGGGTACGTTAGGGTCTGTTGCCGTTTCGTTCGCGGCCGCGCCGGAGCCCGTTTTAGCGCGAGGCAAGACACGAGATGCGAAGTTTAGTGAGCTAAATGAGCCATCGAGAAACGCAGCATCGCGCTAAAACTGGCCCGGCCCTTCGGGTTGCGCGCAAAATCTCGCCATGCGTTGTTGGAGGACTTGGCAAGGGAACAACCATTACCTGCGTCCTCCGCCTAGCCTGGCGAGATTTTTCGCGGCAACGCGGCTTGCGACGAAACGGTAACAGACCCTTGGGCGTTCCGGCTGTTGCATGGTGCCGTCCAGGGCGGCGTACTCCGCCTTTTATTCGTTGCCAGGCAGCAGGTTTGCGGTAGGGCCATTAGAATGCTGGCCTTACGTTGACCTGCTGCCTGCCTGGAACACCCATGAGCCCTCGTCGTCGCCGTACTGCAGAACGCGTCACCCTGTCTGATGTCGCCAAGGCGGCGGGGTGCTCGCTGATGTCTGCCTCACGCGCCCTGTCGCAGCCCGAGCGGGTGTCTGACAGCCTGCGCGAGCAGGTTATGCAGGCGGCGGCGGCGCTGGGCTACGTCCCTCATCCAGCGGCACGGGCGCTGGCCAGTTCGCGCTCCAACCTGGTGGCGGTGATCATCCCCTCGCTGTCCAACTCGGTGTTCGTCGATACGGTTGAGGCCGTGCAGCGGGTGCTGATGCCGGCGGGCTTCGAGATGATGATTGGCGTCAGCCATTACCGCCCAGAAGAAGATGAGCGCCTGCTGCGCTCCTACCTGGCGCACCAACCCGCCGGCTTGTTGGTGACTGGCTTCGAGCGCAGCGATGCCGCGTGCACGCTACTGGGCAGCTGCCGTGGCCCGGTGGTGACCATGATGGAACTGAGCGACGCGCCGGAGGACTACTGCGTTGGTTTCTCCCAGCAGGAAGCAGGCGCGGCCATGACTCGGGCGCTGATCGAGCGCGGATATCGGCATATCGCCTTTGCCGCTGCCCAGCTCGACCCCCGCACCCTGCAGCGGGCCGAGGGCTATCGCATGGCCCTGCAGGCCGCTGGCCGGCATGACCCAAACCTGGAACTGCTGACCCCGGCGCTGTCGTCGATTGGCTTGGGTGCCGAGCTGCTCGATCAATTACTGGCCCGACATCCGCATATCGACGCGGTATTTTTCAACAACGACGACTTGGCCCTGGGGGCGTTGTTCCGCGCCCGTCAGCTGGAGCTGGCCGTGCCGCAGCGCCTGGCCATCGCCGGGTTCAACGACCTGCCGGCAGCGGCCTGGGTGCATCCGGCATTGACTACCGTACGCACCACCCGCGGGAAAATTGGCGAGCTGGCTGCCGGCATGCTGCTGAGTCTGATGCGTGGCGAGCAGCCGCCGGCGCGTTGCATCGACGTTGGCTTCGAGCTGGTCCTGCGCGATAGCACCTGAGCCCCAGTCGCTACTCCCACGCTCGCCTGCGCCGCTCTGTTATGGGGAGTAGCGACGCCTTGTCATGGCTTCATAAAGCGAGGAGCAGCGCTTGCAAGCCGCAATTACCGCAAATGTATTTTCCGGCTAGACTGAAAAAGCGTTAGCCCTATAAAGCCATGTGAAAACGCTATGCATGTTTATGGAATAGAAGAGCATCTCGCTAAAACTTGGCTGATGTTGGTCGGGGAGTCATTGTGCTTTAGCGCACAAGCCATCGACCATTCAGCGCTTGAGGCGCAGCACTATTTCGTCGTGACCCTGCACCCAACACCTAAGGGACATCTGGCAGGTGTTGGACTGGCAATTGCCGAGGATGATGCACGGATGCTCGCTAGTCGCATGTTCGAGGTTCCGTTGCAGGCGCTCAGCGCGGCGGATGTGGCTGATGCCTGCGCCGAATTGAGCAATATATTTGCCAGTGGCGTGCCCAGTCATTTAAGTGGCGATGTGGTGCTTGATCTCGGCCTGCCAGCGCCACTTAGTGCGCAACAGTTTTTAAGTGTCTTGGCCGCCAGTACGATCAGCGGCAGTTACATCACCCAGCAGCGTAATCACTGTATTCAGGTGATCATTTTCGAGAGTTTGGAAATACCGCCTGCCATTGGTTGGAGTCCGCCACAATGAAACATCAGTCAGTTCCCGCCAGCATAGGGAGAAGCCTATGAAGTTTCTAATTGTCGACGACAGTCGTGCCGTCCAGGCAATTATCAAACGCATACTGGAAAACACGGGTTACCGTGAGATTGAACTGCGTACTGCGCTGAGTGGTGATGAAGCCCTGGCCATTCTGGAAGACTGGCAACCTGATTTAATCCTCACCGATTGGCACATGCCGGGCATGACAGGCTTGGAGTTGCTACAGACCATCCGCCAGTTGGGCATGCACGACATCAAGATTGGCTTCGTTACCACTGAGTCGTCGGCCCGGCATCTGGATGAGGCGCACCGTAACGGCGCGGTCTTTGTCGTCAATAAACCCTTTAATACCGAAGAATTGAAACAGGCCGTACTCTCGGTGCTGCAGGATGCCGATGGCTTTGAAAACGCCATCGAAACAGCAGCGCCATTAGCCCCGGTGGCGGCTGCCCAGCGTCCGGGTATTGATGTGACCGAAATTGCCTCGATTTTGAGCTTGTCATCCATCGTCTGCAAAATTGAGCCCATAGCGCCGGTCGCTATTGAGCACGTCAAGTTGCCTTATGTGATCGGCATCTACAGCGCGGCCGGCAGCAAGGCGGTGGACGCGGTCTGCTTGATGGACCTCAATGCGGCGTGCATGCTGGGTGGCGCCATTGCCAAGCAGACGTCCGATCAAGTCAAAGCAGCGATCCTTAGCAAAACCTTGAATCGTGACGTGTATGAAAACTGCACCTCATTTCTCAGCGATTTGTCCGGCATGATCTCGCGCAGTTCTGGCAAGCGCGGCGCACTGTCCAGCAGTCACCTGGTACAAAAACCGTTTAGCAAATTGTTTGAGCTGATGGGTAACAACTACGGACGGGCTGATTTCAGCATCTCGTTCCCGGCCTATGGCGACGGTTTTATTTCTGTCCTGCTGAGCTAGTTTATTCAAGCAAATGGTAGAGCCAAGACGGGTAGCCTGATGATGGGTCTGAGTGGTCTAGAGCTGGGGATGTTGCTGGCCGTTGCCGCAAATCTGCTGTTGGTGGCCTTGGTCGTGGGGCTGATAGCGTGGATCTGGTTCCAGCCCGACTTGCGCAAAGATTTCGTGAGCAGCGCAACCGAGGCCGAGACGGTTGCCGCGAGCAACGGTGTATTGCTCAGCGACATGCTCGCAGAGGTCAGCGGCCAGAGCATGGCGCCCTTTAATCAGGCACTTGACCAAGGCTTCCAACTGGCTTCATCCATAGAGGGTGTAGTCGACGCCAATTACTCCGCCTGGAAAGCCCAGCACCAGCCTGAAATCGATGCATTGATTGCCACTCGCGATGATCTTGAGTTCAAGCTGCAAGACCTGAAAAGCAAACTCGACCGCGCACACAAAGTGGTCACCAGCCTGCACGCACACAAGCGTCAGAGCGACAGTCGGGAGGACAAATTCACCACGTTGCAAGTCACAGTGCAGCACCTCAAGGAGGAGTTGGTGCACCTGCAGAGCCATCGTGAGCAAAGCCTGAGTGAAGCGGCGGAACTGCGCCGGCAGTTGAAGCACAACAAACAGCTGGTGCAAGAGCAGCTCGACAGCCACGGTCGCGAGATTGAGGAACAAAACCGTCTGCAAGCGCTGTTGCGCGAAGAAGCCGAATTGCTCCGCGTGCAACTGGAGCGTGAGCGCGACATTCTTTCGCGCACGCTGATTGAAAAAGACTTTATTGAGGGTGCGTTTCTGGAAACAGATGCGGCAACCGATCAGTTACTGCAGTTCAAGAGCGACTACGAAGAGCTGCAAAAGGCCCACCGGCTGTTGCAGCTCAAAACCAGCCACCCCTCGACCTGAAGGCTTCGCGGGGCGTCACGCGCCTTGCTGCTCGGCTTTCTCCCGCGCGCAAATCAACTGGCACAGCTCAATAAGCTGCTCGCGCATCCAGCGGTTGGCCGGATCCTGGTCGGTGCTTTCATGCCAGTAGAGGTGGGTTTCCAGCGAGGGCACGTCACTGACCGGCAGTTCAACGTAATGCAGGTCGTTGCGCCGGGCGAAACGCCCCGGCACAGTCATCGCCATGTCGGTGCTCTGCATCACCGTAGAGGCCATCAGGTAGTGCTGCGAACGCAGGGCGATGCGCCGCTGAATGCCCATTTTGCCGAGCGCCAGATCGATATAGCCCAGGCCGCTGCGGCGGCTGGAAATATGGATATGGGTCAGCGACAGGTACTCCTCCAGGGTCAGTTTGTCCTTGGCCAGCGGGTGGCCCTTGCGCAGCGCGCAGACATAGCGGTCTTCCATCAGTTTGACATGGCGTACCTGGGGGTCGGTGTTGAGCGGTACGTCAACGGCAAAGTCCAGGCGGCCGGCGGCCAGCTCCTTGGTGGTTTCGCGGCGTCGCGCGAGCATGCTCTCGATAACCACATTCGGCGCCAGGCGGCGCAGGCGCTGGAACAGCGGCGGTAGCACCAGGGCCTCGGTGAGGTCGGTCATGCTGATGCGGTAGGTCTTGTTGGCCTGTAGCGGGTTGAAGGTGCGGCTCTCCTGAACGGAGATGCGCAGCTGCTGCAAGGCATTGCGTACCGGCCCGATGATGTTCTGCGCCATGGGCGTGGGCACCATGCCCTGGGCGGTACGCACGAACAAAGGATCGTTGAAGGTCTCACGCAGCCGTGCCAGGGCGTTGGACACCGCCGGCTGGGTAATACCGACAATCTGCCCCGCACGGGTCAGATTGGCCTCGCTGTAAATGGCATCGAAAACGATGAAAAGATTGAGATCGACCTTGTTCAGATTCATGTCCGAGCGCGCTCCGGGTGGATGTCCATATTCAGCCGATCATATATCGGTGATGAATGTTTATACACGATGAGAATAGATTAGATAAATCGGCAGGGCTGTTCTAGCATCATTTTCACCTCACCGACCAGCCTCACTTAATAAGCCGCCTAGAAGGTAGTTCCCATGGATTTCGCCTACTCACCGAAGGTTCAGGATCTGCGTGCTCGGGTCACCGCGTTCATGGAAGCGCATGTGTACCCGGCCGAAGCCGTATTCGAGCAACAGGTCAACGAAGGGGATCGTTGGCAGCCGACCGCGATCATGGAAGAGCTGAAAACCAAGGCCAAGGCTGAAGGCCTGTGGAACCTGTTCCTGCCGGAATCCGAACTGGGCGCCGGGCTGACCAACAGCGAATACGCCCCCCTGGCCGAGATCATGGGCAGCTCGCTGATCGGCGCTGAACCGTTCAATTGCGCGGCGCCCGACACCGGCAATATGGAAGTGCTGGTGCGCTACGCCAACGAGGCGCAAAAAGAGCAATGGCTCAAGCCCTTGCTCGACGGCAGTATCCGCTCGGCCTTCGCCATGACCGAACCGGGCGTGGCTTCCTCTGATGCCACCAATATGCAGGCCCGCGCCGTGCGTGAGGGCGACGAGTGGGTCATCAATGGCCGCAAGTGGTGGACCTCCGGCGCCTGCGACCCACGCTGCAAGATCATGATCTTTATGGGCCTGACCAACCCGGACGGCCCGCGTCACCAGCAGCATTCGATGATTCTGGTGCCGATGGATGCGCCCGGCGTCAAGGTCGTGCGCCCGCTGCCGGTGTTCGGCTACGACGATGCGCCCCATGGCCACGCCGAGGTCCTGTTCGAGAACGTGCGCGTGCCTTATGAGAACGTGTTGCTAGGCGAGGGCCGCGGTTTTGAAATCGCCCAGGGTCGTCTGGGCCCAGGCCGTATCCATCACTGCATGCGCTCCATCGGCATGGCCGAGCGCGCGCTGAAGTTGATGTGCCAGCGTTCGATCGAGCGTACCGCCTTTGGCAAGCCCCTGGCGCGCCTGGGCGGCAACATCGACCATATCGCCGACTCGCGCATGGAAATCAATATGGCGCGGCTGCTGACCCTGAACGCGGCCTACATGATGGACACCGTGGGCAACAAGATCGCCGCCAGCGAAATCGCCCAGATCAAGGTGGTAGCGCCGAACGTGGCCTTGAAGGTCATCGACCGTGCCATCCAGATCCATGGCGGGGCAGGGGTTTCCAACGACTTCCCGCTGGCCTACTGGTACGCCATGCAGCGCACCCTACGCTTGGCCGACGGCCCGGACGAAGTGCACCGCGCCGCCATCGGCAAGTTCGAGATTGGCAAATACGTTTCCCGGGAAGTGATGAACGCCAGCCGCTGAGTCATGCCACCTGCATGCCCGCAATGGGTGTGCAGGTGTTACTGCAACCAGACCTCAACCCGCCGATTGCGCAGGCGCCCGGCGCTTGCATCGTTGGCTGCCACCGGCAGTTCGGCGCCCATTCCGAGTACCTGCTGCACGTATACCTCGGCCCGCGCCAGCTCACGGCGTACCGCCATGGCGCGCAGGCGTGACAGCAGTTCGGCGCGCGCCGGATCGGCCTTGGCGTCACCAAAGCCCACCAGCACCACTTCATCACCGCCTTTGCCGAGCGTCTGCAGATGCTCCACCAGACGCGTCAGGTCGCGCTGCGCCTTGTTATCCAGCTCGGCACTGCCCGGCTGGAAGCGAATATTCACCGACAGGCGCTGGGCGTTGCGCACCAGTGCCTGGTAATCGGCAGGCATGCCTGCATCCACCTGCATCGGCACCGTGCGCAAGGTCTGCGCAATAAAACCCGTACGTTCGACGATCGCCTGGCCAGCGCTGCTGTGGGCGAAGCGCAGCAGGGCCTCGGTCCAGGGGCTTTTGCCGGTTGGCACGGCATAGAGAAACAAGCGGCGAGACAGCGGGTAATCCTCGGTGGCGATCAGCACCGCCTCGGCCGGCAGGGCGGCGGCGTCACCCGCGGAAACAGCCAGAGGCTTGGCGCGGCGCACATAGGGCAAGCCGATAAAACCGATGCTCTGTGGATCACGGCTGACAGCGTCGGACAGTTGCTCGCTGGACTCGAAGCGCAGGGCGCTGCTGCTCAGCGATTTGCCATGGGCCGCCAGTACCAGCTCCTTGAAGGTGTCGTAGGTGCCGGACTGATCATCGCGGGCATACACCGTGATCGGCCCCGCTGTGCCGCCGACCTCAGCCCAGTTGCGGGTCTCGCCGGCGAACAGGCTGGCCAGCTGTTCGCTGCTGAGCGCGGTCAGCGGGTTATCGGGATGCACGATAATGGCCAAACCGTCGAGGGCAATGATCTGCTCCGCCGCTGGGCTGCGCAGGTCGCCCAGGGTGGCAAGGGTTTGGGCTTCGCTGTCCTTGATCGGCCGAGACGAGGCGGCGAGGTCGGCCTGACCAGCTGCCAGGGCGGTGAAGCCAGTACTCGAACCGTGGGCCGCGATCTCGATCAGCAGCGCTTTGCCGGTGGCGCTGCGCGCGCGGATGCGCTGCTCGTTCTCGCTGTCCCCCGCACTGACTTCAATAGCGCTGTAACCCTCAGCTGCAAGCAGGCCCTTGACCAGTGCCGGGGCGAGCTCCGCGCCGATGGTATTGGAGCCCTGGATGCGCAGCGCAGTACCGCCCCCGGCAGGGGGTTCGAGCGCGGCAAACACCGACCAGGGCAGGGCGTAGCAGATAAAACCGAGCAGCAGAAAAACCAGGGTACGGCTCCAGGTTTCGTGTTCGGTAGAGGACTCTCGGGACATGAACGCGCACCAGCGGATGAAAGGTGCGGCGACGATAAGACACAGGGATGACGGATAAATGACAGTGACATGGCGCCGTGTTGCACGACGCCATTTGCCCGTCAGCTGAGCTCGAGCCAGATCGGTGCGTGGTCGGAGGGTTTTTCCATACCGCGCAGGTCGTAATCAATGCCGGCGTCCTTGATCCGCTCTTGCAGCACTTGGGTCGCCAGAATCACATCGATGCGCAGGCCGCGCTTGGGCGTATCCTCGAAGCCGCGGCTGCGGTAGTCGAACCAGCTGAAGCGGTCATTCACCGCTGGGTTAAGGTGGCGAAAACTATCGGCCAGCCCCCAGCTCTTCAGGGTCGCCAGCCACTCGCGCTCTTCCGGGAGGAAGCTGCATTTGCCAGTTTTCAACCAGCGCAGCCGATTAGGCTCACCGATTCCGATGTCGCAATCTTCCGGCGAGATATTGATGTCGCCCATCACCACCAGCGCTTGCTCGGGCTTGAACTGGCTAAGCAGCAGTCGCTGCAGATCGGCGTAGAAGCGCTGCTTGGCCGGAAACTTGGTCGGATGATCACGGCTTTCGCCCTGGGGAAAGTAGCCGTTCATCACCGTCACCGGGTTGCCTTGGGCATCGGCATAGGTGCCATAGATAAAGCGCCGCTGGCTGTCTTCGTTGTCGCCTGGGAAGCCCTTATGCAGCTCCAGCGGCGCCTGACGCGAGAGCAGGGCGACGCCGTAATGGCCCTTCTGGCCGTGGTAATGCACGTGATAGCCGAGGCTGCGGATATCCGCCTCAGGGAACTGCTCGTCAGCCACTTTGGTTTCCTGCAGGCCGATCACGTCCGGCTGATGCTTGTCGATCAACGCCGCCAGTTGATGAGGGCGGGCACGCAGGCCGTTGATGTTGAACGAAACGATTTTCATGGGGCAGCAGGTCCTGAAACTGTGGCACGAAGCGCGGATGCTAGGGCCTGCGCCCTGCATGGCGCAAGCCGCGTGGCCTTGCGCCAGCGCGCTGGCGGGTGGTTGGCGGCGGTGCTACCTTGAGCGCACGACCCACAATTACACAACAACGAGGTCACCGCCGATGCCCAACAGACCTGCTGAGGTTCGCCTGCTCGACAGTGGTTATGCCCGCGAGGTGCGTTCGCTGCTCTACCACGCCTACCGCCATGAGCCCACGTTCGCCTACCTGTTCGAGGCCGAGCGGCCTGGTTACGACCAGCGTGTGCGGGCCACCGTACGTGAGTTGGTGCAACAACACTTCAGCGAAGACCTGCCAGCCATCGGCTTGCTGATCGATGACCGTTTGATCGGTACGGCGTTGATCACCCCACCGCAACGTCGCCTGGATATCACCGAAAGCTGGAGCTGGCGCATGCGCATGCTGCTGACCACCGGCTTTCGCTGCACCCAGCGCTACCTCGCCTACCACAACGCGGTCCTCGCCTGTCTGCCGCCGGGGCCGTACCACGTTCTGCCGTTGCTTGGCGTACACCCGGAATTCCAGGGCCAGCGCTTTGGCGAGCAACTGCTCGAAGCGCTGCATAACTGGTGCGCCGAAGACGACGGCTCGCTCGGCATCGTGCTCGATACCGGCAACCCGCATTACCTGGGTTTTTACCAACGCCAGGGTTATGAGGAGATTGGCGAAGTGGCAGTGGGGCCGATCATCGAGCATGTGTTTTTCCACCCCAACCCGCAGACGGTGGTCAAAGCCAGCGCTTAGCCTCTGTTGCCGCCGCGGCCCCAGGGCGACGTCTTTCAAGGCCATTCAGGGAGGCCTGCGGTGCGATCGCCATTCGCCGCGGGGCGCGGGTAAAGACGCCGCCGTCCCGTAGGAGCGCCGCCCCGGCGCGAAGCTTTTCGAGGTGATTGCGTCGCAGCCAAAGCGGATGCCTGTCTGGCACGCGTGGTAGCATCCGCGCCCATGAGTGTTTTTTTCAAGACATGCGCGGGTTTCGCGCTTTCCCTGATAAGCGTTGCCGTGTGGGCCGAAGCCGCGCTCAGCGTCCGTGTACAGCCGAACAATGCCGCCTTGCGCAGCAATATCGAAGCCTATATCGGCAGCCTCGGCGAGCGCGATGCCGAGGCATTGCAACGCTATCGGCGGGTTGCCGAAGGCCAGGCCGAGCAGGCGGCTCAGGCGCTGGGCTACTACAGCGCGCGTATCAGCAGCGAAGTCAGTAACCAGACGCCTGCGCGCCTGACGCTCAGGGTAGAGCCTGGCGAACCGGTGCGTCTGCGGACAGTGACCGTTCGGGTCGATGGCCCCGCCGCCGAGCTCGCCGCCTTTCGCTTACCGCGCGACAGTCAATTGCGCGCCGGCAGCGTGCTCAACCACGGGCGCTACGAGGCCGCGAAACGGCATATCCAGAACCAGGCCTCGCGCTACGGTTTCTTCAGCGGGCGCTTTACCGCACAGCGCCTGAGCATCGACCCGCAAGCCGGCACGGCCGACATCGAGCTGATCTACGACAGTGGCCCGCGCTACCAACTGGGGGCCGTGAGCTTTGTCGGCGATGTGCCCTTCGACGAGCAATTGCTGCAGCGCATGGTGCCTTTCGACGGCAACAGCCCCTACGACTCCGAACAGATCGCCGAGCTCTATCAGGCCCTGCGTGGCAGCGGTTACTTCGAGTCGGTGCGGGTTGATGCCAACCCGGCAGATGCCGCGCAGCAGGTGATCCCGGTAAAGGTTCAGCTACACGC
Source organism: Pseudomonas cuatrocienegasensis (assembly GCF_900110925.1). Classification (GTDB taxonomy): domain Bacteria; phylum Pseudomonadota; class Gammaproteobacteria; order Pseudomonadales; family Pseudomonadaceae; genus Aquipseudomonas; species Aquipseudomonas cuatrocienegasensis. The sequence goes on from NZ_FOFP01000014.1 coordinate 129,817, forward strand.
CCGCAAGCCTCGCAGCATGGGCCTTGGCCTGGGCTACTCGACCGACGTCGGCCCCCGTGGCCGGGCCAACTGGACGCGCCACTGGGCCAATATGCAGGGCCACAGCTACGGCACGGAGCTGGAACTCTCGGCGCCCCGGCAGAATGTCGGCCTGTGGTACGACATACCGCTCGACCCGCCGCTGACCGACAAACTGCGGTTTGCCGGCGGCTACCAATATGAGGAACTGGCCAATACCGATAGCCTCAGCGAACTGCTGACGGTCGGCCCGGAGTGGCACAGTAAGCTCGAGAGCGGCTGGCAGCGGGTGCTGTCACTGAAGTTCAAGCGCGAAGAGTACGAGCTGGGCGATGACAGCGGGTTGAGCACGCTGCTGATGCCGGGGGTCAGCTATGCCTACCTGCGCAGCGATAACCGTATCGACCCGAATCATGGCTATCGCCTGCAGTTCGACCTCGCCGTGGCGAAAGAAGGGCTGGTCGCCGATGCCAACGTGGTACACGGCAACGTGCTGCTCAAGGGCCTGACCACCCTGGCCCGGCGCCATCGTTTTTTGGGCCGGGTGCAGTTTGGTGGCACCGAGTCCGATGGCTTTTCTTCGGTGCCACCGTCGCTGCGCTTCTTTGCTGGTGGTGACCAGACGGTGCGTGGCTACGACTACCAAAGCCTGTCGCCGGAGAACAATCAGGGCGACAAGATTGGTGGCCGCTATCTGTTTGCCGCCAGCGCCGAATACCAGTACAGCGTGGCCGAGCGCTGGCGAGTGGCGACCTTCGTCGATCAGGGTAATTCCTTCAACTCGCTCGACTTCCCTTCGCTGAAACAGTCCGTGGGTATTGGCCTGCGCTGGGTCTCACCGGTCGGGCCGCTGCGCCTCGATCTGGCTCATCCGCTGGACGACGAGGGCGGTGTGCGTCTGCATTTCTCCATGGGGCCTGAACTCTGATGCGCGGCGTAAAACTCACCCTGCTGGTGCTCCTTGGGCTGTTTGCGGCGTTGCTCCTGGCACTGACTGTACTTTTGGGCAGCGCCTCCGGCAGCCGTTGGCTGCTGAATCAGGTGCCTGGGCTGCAGGTCGAGGGTTTTAGCGGGCGTCTGGGCGCTGCCTGGCAGGCGGACAGCTTGAGCTGGCAGCAGGATGGTACCGCAGTAGAGGTCGAGCGCCCGGCGCTGGCCTGGTCACCGGCCTGCCTGCTGCGCCTGACCCTGTGCATCGAGCACCTGCGCACGGAGGCCATCGACCTGACCCTGGCGCCGGCTGATGACAGCACAGACACGGCGCCATTCAGCCTGCCGCAACTCAACCTGCCGCTGGCGTTGGAGGTCGGTGAAGTACAGATCGGAGCGCTGCGCCTGGCCGGCGCCGAGCAATTCACGGGGCTCGACCTCGCCGCCTTCTGGCGCGACGGAGCCTTGCAGATCCAACGTCTGCAGGTGCAGCGTGATGACCTGCAATTGCGCCTCAGCGGGCAACTGCAGCCGGCGGGCGACTGGCCTCTGCAACTGACGGGAGAGGCGCAGCTGCCTGCGCCGGACGGGCAGCCCTGGCAACTGGCGCTGAATATCGATGGCGCGCTGCAAACCCAGCTGCGCCTGCAGGCCGACAGCACGGGCTACCTGAATGGGCAGCTGAGCGGCAGCCTGCAAGCGCTGGCCGAGCACCTGCCGGCCGAGTTGTTGCTGACCGCAGATGGCTTTGTGCCGGCGGCGGATTTGCCCGCCACGCTGCGCCTGGATCAACTGCAGCTGACCGCCAAGGGCAACCTGGACAGCGGCTATGCCCTGGCCGGCCAAGCCAGTTTGCCGGGCGAGGGCGGCGCTGTAGCGCTGTCGCTGCAGGGTACTGTCGATGCCCTGGGCGCGAAGGTCGAGGCGTTGCGCCTGGCCAGTAGTGCAGAGGCTTATGTCCAGCTTGCCGGTGAGCTGGACTGGCGCGAGGGTTTCGCTGCCGAGACGCGGATCGACTGGCAGTCTTTCGACTGGCAGCGGCTGTACCCGCAAGACGCGCCCCCGCCCGTCACCCTTGAGCGTTTGAGCGGTGAAATGAGCTACGCCGACGGCGCTTACCTGGGCAATTTTCAGGCAGCGCTTAACGGCCCGGCGGGCGACTTCAGTGTGCAAAGCCCGTTCAGCGGCAATCTTGAAGCCGTGCATTTGCCGCAGTTGCACGTCAGCGCTGGCCAGGGCCGTGTCGCCGGGCAGGTCAGCATTGGCTTTGCCCAGGGCGTCGACTGGAAGGCCAACCTCGCCTTGAGTGAACTCGATCCGGCGTTCTGGCTTGCCGAGCTGCCTGGGCGTCTGGGTGGCACGCTGCGCAGCGAGGGCACGCTGCACAATGAGCAGTTGAACCTGAGCGCCAACCTCGACCTGCAAGGCCGTCTGCGCAACCAGCCGGCGCGCCTGAGTGGCAGCGTTCAGGGTGGCGGGACGCTTTGGAACCTTGAGGGCCTGGACTTGCGCTTGGGCGACAACCGCATCGACGGCCAGGTCCGCGTGGGTGAGCGGCTCGACGGCCAGCTGCGCATCGCCCTGACGCAGTTGAGCCAGCTATGGCCGGGATTGCGCGGTCGACTCAATGGTCAGTTGGTCGCCAGCGGCAGTGCCCAGACGCCCCAGGGGCAACTGACCCTGCAGGGGCAGGACATCGCCCTGGATGATCTGCGTTTGCAGCGCCTGACGCTTGCAGGACGCCTGGACGCGCGCCAGCAAGGCCAGCTCGATCTGCAGGTGGACGGCCTGGCCAGTGGCGAGACCGCCTTGGGCCAACTGACTGTGCGGGGTGAAGGCACTGCTAGCCGCCAGCGCCTGACGCTCGACCTGCAAGGGCCGCAATTGACGGCCGACCTTGCCCTGCAGGGCGTGCTCGAGCAGGGCGCCTGGCGCGGGCAACTGGCTGAGGGCCGGCTGCGCAGTGGGGCGCAGGACTGGCAGTTGCAGCAGCCGGCCTCGGTCGTGCGTCTGGCCAGCGGCCAGCTCGACCTGGGCGCCCATTGCTGGGCCTACGCCGATGCACGGCTGTGCGCCGAGAATCAACGGCTGCTGCCTGAACCGCGAATCCGCTACCGTTTGAGCGATTTCCCCCTCGACAGCCTGGCCGCGTGGCTACCGCAAGATCTGCGCTGGCAAGGGCAACTGAATGCCGAAGTGCAGCTCGACCTGCCGGCCAGTGGCCCGACCGGGCGCATTCTGCTCGATGCCGGCCAGGGCACCTGGCAGGTCCGTGACGCCCAGCAGTGGTTGGACTTCAGCTATGACAGCCTGCGCCTGAGCAGCCAGCTGCAGGCACAGCAGATTGATACCAGCCTGGAGTTACGCGGCCCGCGTATCGGCGAACTGAGCGTGCAGGCACGCCTCGATCCGCGCCCGACGGACAAACCGCTGTCCGGGGAATTTCGTCTGCGCGGTGTCGACCTGGCTCTGGCGCGGCCGTTTCTGCCGCTGGTCGAGCAGGTCGGTGGCCAGCTCAACGGCAGCGGGGTACTAACCGGCACCCTGTTGGCGCCGCAGGTTAATGGTGAGATTCGCCTGAGCGATGGTGAACTGTCAGGCGATGCGCTGCCGACCCAGGTCGAGCAGTTACAGGTACAGGTGCGTATTGCCGGCGAGCAGCTGCAGGTGGAGGGCGACTGGCGCAGCGGTGAACAGGGCAGGGGGCAGGTTGCAGGCTCACTGGCGTGGGCTGAGGGCCTGAGCGGCGAACTACGATTGAACGGCAGCCGCTTGCCAGTGCGGGTCGAGCCTTACGCCGACCTGGAGGTCGAGCCGGACCTGCGCCTGAGCCTGGCTCAGGACCGCCTGGCATTGGCCGGTACGCTGCGCATCCCACGCGGCAGCATCGTTGTGCGGGAACTGCCGCCCAGCACCGTTCAGGTCTCCCGCGATGCGGTGATCGTTGGGCAGCAAGCGCCAGTCGCCGAGGCCGTGGCGATCAATATGGACGTCAATGTCGAGGTCGGCCAGGAGCGCCTGAGCTTCAGCGGCTTCGGCCTTAACGCCGACCTGGCTGGCCGCGTACACATTGGCGACGACCTCGACACCCGAGGCGAGCTGAACCTGAATAACGGCCGCTTCCGCGCCTATGGTCAGCGCCTGACAATCCGCCGGGCACGGCTGCTGTTCACCGGGCCAATCGACCAGCCATTCCTCGATGTCGAGGCCATTCGCAAGGTCGACGATGTGGTCGCTGGCCTGCGCCTGACCGGCAGTGCCGAGCAACCACGCAGTGAAGTGTTCTCCGAACCGGCGATGAGCCAGGAGCAGGCGCTGTCCTACCTGGTGCTTGGCCGGCCATTGGGGCAGAGCAGCGAAGACAACAATATGCTGGCCCAGGCCGCGCTGTCGCTGAGCCTGGCCGGCAGTGCCTCGGTCACCAATACGGTCGCCCAGACCCTCGGCATTCAGGATTTTCAGCTCGACACCGAGGGCAGTGGCAGCACCACCAGCGTGGTGGCCAGCGGCAACCTCTCGGAACGTCTGAGCCTGCGCTATGGCGTCGGTGTATTCGAGCCGGTGAATACCGTGGCGTTGCGTTATGAGCTGACCCGGCGGATATACCTCGAAGCGGCGAGCGGTCTGGCCAGTTCCCTGGATATTTTTTACCGGCGTGATTTCTGAGTTAGGGTCTGTTGCCGTTTCGTTCGCGGCTTGCGAGGAAACGAGAACAGGCCTGGAACCTGCGGGGCAGACAGGGCCGAGAGTCGTGTTAGGATCGATTGCCCCCTGGCGCGCTTACCCCGCGTGCGCAGGGCGGCTTGCCCACTGAGGTCAGCCTCACCCAGGCTGACCTATAAATGCCGCGGCGACCGGCCGTGTGCTCACCAGAACAGAAGGAGCCTTACATGGAGTTCATCACCAATCTGGTCAATCAGCTCAACGGCCTGGTCTGGGGCCCGCCGATGCTGGTCCTGATCCTCGGCACCGGCTTGTTCCTTATGCTGCGCCTGAAGTTCATGCCGTTGGCGAAGATAGGTGCAGGCTTTCGCCTGATGTGGCAAGGCCGGCAGAAAGACGACCAGGCCAGCGGCGAAATTAGCCCGTTCCAGGCGCTGATGACCTGTCTGGCCGCGACAGTCGGGACCGGTAATATCGCCGGTGTCGCCACTGCGATCTTTCTTGGTGGGCCCGGCGCGCTGTTCTGGATGTGGTGCACCGCCCTGGTCGGCATGGCGACCAAGTACTGCGAGGTGGTCCTGGCGGTGCATTACCGTGAGAAGGACGAGCGCGGTGAGCATGTCGGTGGGCCGATGTATGCGATCAAGAACGGCCTGGGGCAGAAGTGGTTATGGCTGGGCACGGCTTTCGCAATCTTTGGCGGCCTGGCCGGTTTCGGTATCGGCAACATGGTTCAGGTCAACAGCATGGCCCATGCACTGGAAGACACCTTTGCCATTCCTACCTGGATCACCGGCCTGGTGACCATGGCGGTGGTGGGGCTGGTGATTCTGGGTGGCATCCGCCGTATTGGTAAGGTCGCGGCCTCGCTCGTGCCCTTTATGTGCGTGGCTTATATCATCGCCGCGCTGGTGGTGCTGGTGGTCCATGCAGCGCAGATTCCGGCCGCCTTCGAGCTGATCTTTACCCACGCCTTTACCCCCGTAGCTGCCACCGGCGGCTTTGCCGGCGCCGCCGTGATGGCCGCGATTCGCTTTGGTGTCGCGCGCGGCATCTTCTCCAACGAAGCGGGCCTGGGTACTGCCGGTATCGCCCAGGCGGCTGGCACCACCAACAGCCCGGTACGCTCCGGCATGATCGGGATGCTCGGCACCTTTATCGACACCCTGATCATCTGCACCATGACCGGCCTGGCGATTATCTGCTCGGGTGTCTGGACCAGTGGCGCCAGCGGTGCTGCGCTGTCTGCCGCGGCGTTCGAGTCGGCCATGCCAGGTTTTGGCGGTGCCATATTGAGCATCGCCTTGGTGGTGTTCGCTTTTACCACCATCCTTGGCTGGAGCTACTTCGGTGAGCGCTGCTGGGAGTTTCTTGTGGGCACCAAGGCGATCATGCCGTTTCGCATCATCTGGGTGTTGGCCGTGCCGTTCGGCGCGGTGGCGCAGCTGGATTTCGCCTGGTTGCTGGCCGACACCCTCAATGGGTTGATGGCGATCCCCAACCTGCTGTCGCTGTTGCTGCTCAGCCCCGTGGTGGTGAAGTTGACTCGCGATCACTTCGCTCGGCAATAAAACCTTCACCCGCCGGTGTGCCAGCGCACTGGCGGGGTACGCCCGGCACTGGCATGCTGAGCGCCGATTTTGCTTTTGTACGACCCATCCAACGAGAGGATTGATTCATGGCTGAAGTAACGCTGCGCGGCACCCCGGTTCAGGTTGCCGGCGATCTGCCACAAGTGGGCCAACAGGCTCCCGCATTCACCCTGGTCGGCGCTGGCTTGGCCGATGTCAGCCTCAGCAGCCTGGCCGGCAAGCGCAAGGTGCTGAACATTTTCCCAAGCATCGATACTCCGACCTGTGCCACCTCGGTACGCACCTTCAACCAGGCGGCCAGCGGCCTGGACAATACCCTGGTGCTTTGTGTGTCGGCTGACCTGCCGTTCGCCCAGGCGCGTTTCTGCGGTGCCGAAGGCCTGGAGAACGTGATCAACCTGTCGACCATGCGCGGCGCCGAGTTCCTCAAGGACTACGGTGTGGCCCTGGTCAGCGGTCCGCTCGCCGGTGTCTCGGCGCGTGCTGTCGTGGTCCTCGATGAACAGGACAAGGTGCTGCACAGCGAGCTGGTTGCCGAGATTGGTAGCGAGCCGAACTACGAGGCTGCTCTGGCTGTGCTCAAGTAACACGCTGCAACACTGAAACGGCCGTCGGCACTTGCATGTCGACGGCCGTTTTTATTTATACGTCAGTGCTTTAGCAACATAGGTAAATAGCCGGTAAAGAGCCTTTGCATCCCGGCCCGACCTGCTTATCGTTCACGCTCGCCCAGTAAGTGACTCCCCGCCATGCCCGATATCGCCTCTACATCGTCTCCGTCGAAGCCTCGCACCTGGCTTATCGGCCTTGCCCTGCTGCTCCTGCTGATTGCCCTCGTCTGGTGGTTCTGGCCCAGTGCGCCAGCCCCGCAAGGTGGTGCACGCTGGGGGGATGCCGGGCCGATACCGGTGCGCGTCACGACCGTGGAGCAAGTCGATTTCCCGATTGAGCTCAAGGCATTGGGTACCGTGACCGCCTATAACTCGGTCGAGGTACGGCCGCGGGTCGACGGGCAACTGGTCAAGGTGCTGTTCGAGGACGGGCAGACCGTCAAGGCTGGCGAGCTGTTGGCTGTGATCGATCCACGGCCCTTTGAAATCGCCTTGCAGCAGGCCCAGGGCACGCAACAGGAAAACCAGGCGCAGCTGAAAAACGCCGAAACCGACCTGGCCCGTTACCGCGGTCTGTTCGCCGAGGACTCCATCGCCAAGCAGACCCTGGATACCCAGGAGGCGCTGGTCGGCCAGTACCGCGGCACGCTCAAGAGCAACCAGGCAGCGGTGGCCGAAGCGCAGCTGAACCTGCAGTTCACCCAGGTCAAGGCACCGATTGCCGGGCGCCTGGGCTTGCGCCAGGTGGATGTGGGCAACCTGGTTACCGCGGGCGATGAACTGCCGCTGGTAGTGATCAACCAGACGCTGCCGATCTCGGTGATGTTTACCCTGCCAGAAGGCGAGTTGCCGGCCGTGCTGCAGCAAGTGCGCGCCGGGCAGGTACTTAGCGTCGAGGCGTGGAACCGCAGTGAGCAGCTGAAACTGGCAGAGGGCCGCCTGGACAGCCTGGATAACCAGATCGACACCGCCACCGGCACGGTCAAGCTCAAGGCGCGCTTCGAGAATGCCGAGGAGCTGCTGTTCCCCAACCAGTTCGTCAACGTGCGCCTGCGTGTGCAGACCCGCGAGCAGGCCATCGTGATTCCTTCGGCGGCGCTGCAGTTCGGCGCCAACGGCACCTTTGTCTATGTGGTGGATAGCACCGGCACCGTGGAGGTTCGGCCGATCGTCGCCGGCCCCAGCAGCGGCGAAAACACCCTGATCGAGTCCGGCATCCAGGCCGGCGAACGCCTGGTGCTCGAAGGCACCGACCGCCTGCGCAATGGTGGCAAGGTCGAGGTGCTGGGCGAAGGTCCGGCGCCCGACAGCCCAGTGGCGCCGGTAGCAACCACGGCCAAGGCGCGTAAGTCGGCATGAATGCCTCCCGCCTGTTTATCCTGCGCCCGGTCGCCACGACGCTGCTGATGATCGCGATCTTCCTCAGCGGTGTGATCGCCTACCGTTTGCTGCCGGTCTCGGCGCTGCCGGAAGTCGACTACCCGACCATTCGCGTGATGACCCTGTACCCCGGCGCCAGCCCGGACGTAATGACCAGTGCGGTCACCGCGCCGCTGGAGCGCCAGTTCGGCCAGATGGCGGGCCTCAAACAGATGTCCTCGGCCAGCTCCGGCGGCGCCTCGGTGATTACCCTGCGCTTCAACCTGGACATGGCCCTGGATGTCGCCGAGCAGGAAGTGCAGGCGGCGATCAACGGCGCAACCAACCTGCTGCCCAGCGACCTGCCCGCGCCGCCGGTGTACAACAAGGTCAACCCGGCCGACACCCCGGTGCTGACCCTGGCGATCCGCTCCGAGACCTTGCCGCTGCCCCAGGTGTTCGATCTGGTCGACACGCGCCTGGCACAGAAACTCGCGCAAACCAGCGGCGTTGGTCTGGTGACCCTGGCCGGCGGGCAACGCCCGGCCGTGCGTATTCGGGTCAACCCGCAAGCCCTGGCGGCCTACGGCCTCAATCTGTCCGATGTGCGCAGCCTGATCACCGCAAGCAACGTCAACCAGCCCAAGGGCAACTTCGACGGCCCGACCCGCGTCTCGCAACTCGACGCCAATGACCAGTTGCGCTCGCCGGAGGAATACCGCGAGCTGGTCCTCAGCTACCAGAACGGCGCGCCCCTGCGTCTCAAGGACGTTGCCGAAATCATCGACGGCGCGGAAAACGACCGCCTTGCCGCCTGGGCCAACCGCAGCGAAGCGGTACTGGTCAATGTGCAGCGTCAACCCGGGGCCAATGTCATCGATGTGGTCGACCGCATCCAGGCGCTTTTACCCAGCCTCACCGAAGGCTTGCCGGCAAGCGTCGAGGTCAGCGTACTGACCGACCGCACCCAGACCATTCGCGCCGCGGTGCGGGACGTGCAGCATGAGCTGTTGCTGGCGATCATTCTGGTGGTGCTGGTGACCTTTCTGTTCCTGCGCAAACTGTCGGCGACCCTGATTCCCTCGATCGTCGTGCCGCTGTCGCTGATCGGCACCTTCGGCGTGATGTACCTGGCCGGCTTTACCATCAACAACCTGACGCTGATGGCGCTGACCATCGCCACCGGTTTCGTGGTCGATGACGCCATCGTCATGCTGGAAAACATCGCCCGTCATCTGGAGGAGGGCGAGACGCCGCTCAATGCCGCCCTCAAGGGCGCCCGGCAAATCGGCTTTACCCTGGTCTCGCTGACCATCTCGCTGATCGCCGTGCTGATCCCGCTGCTGTTTATGGCCGATGTGGTCGGCCGGCTGTTCCGCGAGTTCGCCATCACCCTGGCGGTGGCCATTCTGATTTCCCTGGTGGTCTCCCTGACCCTGACGCCGATGATGTGCGCGCGCCTGCTCAAGCACGAGCCAGAGGCCGAGCAGAGTCGCTTCTACCGTGCCAGCGGGGCCTTTCTCGACCGCCTGGTGGCCGGTTACGGGCGCTGGCTGACCTGGGTGCTGCGCCACCAGCCGCTGACCTTGCTGGTCGCCATCGGCACCATGGCCCTGACCGTGCTGCTCTACCTGGCCGTGCCCAAGGGCTTCTTCCCGGCCCAGGACACCGGGGTGATTCAGGGCATTTCCGAAGCGCCCCAGGCGATTTCCTTCAGCGCCATGAGCGAGCGCCAGCAGCGTCTGGCCGAGGTCATCCTCAAGGACCCGGCGGTGGTCAGCCTGTCGTCCTATATCGGCGTCGACGGTGACAACCCGACGCTCAACAGCGGGCGCATGTTGATCAACCTGCTGCCCCACGCCGAGCGCGACCTGACCGCCAGCCAGGTGATCGAACGCCTGCGCCCGGAGCTGGCCAAGCTCAGCGGCATCGAGCTGTTTATGCAGCCGGTGCAGGATTTGAGCATTGAAGACCGGGTCAGCCGCACGCAGTTTCAGTTCAGCATGGAGACACCGGACCAGGCCTTGCTCGAAGAGTGGGTACCAAAACTGGTCAGTGCGCTGCGTGAGCAGCCGCAGCTTACCGACGTGGCCAGCGACCTGCAGACCCGTGGCCTGCAGGTGTACCTGGCGATTGACCGCGATATGGCCGGGCGCCTGGGCGTCAGCGTCGCCGACATCGACGATGCGCTTTATGACGCCTTCGGCCAGCGGCAGATCTCGACCATCTACACCCAGGCCAGCCAGTACCGCGTGGTGCTGGAAAGTGCCGAAGGCGGGCGCATTGGCCCGGCGGCGTTGCAGCAGATCCACGTCGCCACGGCCGATGGCAGCCAGGTGCCGCTGTCGTCCCTGGCGCGTATCGAGGAACGTGCGGCGAGCCTGCTGATCAACCATATCGGCCAGTTTCCGGCAGCCACCCTGTCGTTCAACCTGGCCTCCGGGGTGTCGCTCGGCGAGGCCGTGGCGGTGATCGAGCAGGTGCAGCAGGACATCGCTTTGCCCGCCGGTATACAGACCCAGTTCCAGGGCGCCGCCGAAGCCTTCCGCGCCTCGCTGTCGTCGACCCTGCTGCTGATCCTGGCGGCCATCGTCACCATGTATATCGTGCTGGGCGTGCTCTATGAGAGCTACATCCACCCGATCACCATCCTCTCGACGCTGCCCTCGGCCGGGGTCGGCGCGCTGCTGGCGTTGCTGCTGACCGGCAACGACCTGGGGCTGATCGCGATCATCGGCATCATCCTGCTGATCGGTATTGTCAAGAAGAACGCCATCATGATGATCGACTTCGCCCTGGAGGCTGAGCGGCATCAAGGCATGGCGCCCGAGGCGGCGATCTACCAGGCGGCGCTGCTGCGTTTCCGGCCGATTCTGATGACCACACTGGCGGCGCTGTTCGGCGCCATCCCGCTGATGCTTGCCTCGGGCTCCGGCGCCGAGCTGCGCCAGCCCCTGGGCCTGGTGATGGTTGGCGGTCTGCTGCTCAGCCAGGTGCTGACGCTGTTCACCACGCCGGTGGTGTACCTGTACTTCGACCGCCTCTCGCGGCGCGTCAGCGGCCGCAGCGCGGCAGGGGTGGCGGTATGAGCCACCCTGTAGGCGCGAATTTATTCGCGATTCCCGCAAAGCGTTTCGCGAATAAATTCGCTCCTACGAGGGGCGTGGCGTGAATCTATCTGCGCCTTTTATCCGTCGCCCGGTCGCGACCCTGCTGCTGAGCCTGGCGATACTGCTGCTCGGCGGCGTGAGCTTTGGCTTGTTGCCGGTGGCGCCGCTGCCGCAGATGGATTTTCCGACCATCACCGTGCAGGCCAGCCTGCCGGGGGCCAGCCCGCAGATCATGGCGTCCAGCGTGGCTACGCCGCTGGAGCGCTCCCTGGGTAGCATCTCCGGCATCAGCCAGATGAACAGCCGCAGCAGCCAGGGCAGCACGCGGATCATGATCCAGTTCGACCTGGACAAAGACATCAACGGCGCCGCCCGCGAGGTCCAGGCCGCTATTAACGCTGCCCGTGAACTGCTGCCCAGCGGCATGCGCAGCATGCCCACCTACCGCAAGGTCAACCCGTCTCAGGCGCCGATCATGGTGCTCTCGCTGACCAGCGAGGTGCTCGACAAGGGCCAGCTGTATGACGTGGCCTCAACCATCCTGGCGCAGAAGCTTTCCCAGGTGACGGGGGTCGGCGAGGTGCAGATTGGCGGCAGCTCGCTGCCTGCGGTGCGCGTCGCCCTGGAGCCGCGCCTGCTCGACCAGTACGGCATCGCCCTGGACGAGGTACGCCAGGCGATTGCCGCCGCCAATGCCAAGCGTCCCAAGGGCGCCGTGGAAACCGCCGAGCGCCACTGGCAGGTGCAGGCCAGCGACCAGTTGGAAAAGGCTGCTGACTACCAACCGATGATCATCCGCTACCAGGATGGCGCCGCCGTGCGCCTGGGCGATGTGGCGACCATCACCGACGGCGTCGAGGACCGCTACAACAGCGGCTTCTATAACAACGAGCAGGCGGTGCTGATGGTCATCAACCGGCAGACCGGGGCGAACATCATCGAAACCATCGCGACCATCCGCGAACAGCTGCCGGAGTTGCGCGCAGTGATCCCGGCGAGTGTCGACCTGGCCGTGGCCATGGACCGCTCGCCGGTAATTCGCGCCACCCTGCACGAAGCCGAAAACACCCTGCTGATTGCCGTTGCCCTGGTGATTCTGGTGGTCTTTGCCTTCCTCGGTCGTTGGCGCGCCGCGCTGATTCCGGCGCTGGCGGTGCCGGTGTCGCTGGTCGGCACCTTCGCGGTGATGTACCTGCTGGGCTTCTCCCTGAACAACCTGTCGCTGATGGCGCTGATTATCGCCACCGGCCTGGTGGTGGACGACGCCATCGTGGTGCTGGAAAACATCTCGCGGCATATCGAGGACGGCGAGCCGCCGATGCAGGCGGCGTTCAAGGGCGCCCGCGAGGTCGGCTTTACCTTGCTGTCGATGAACGTCTCGCTGGTGGCGGTGTTTCTCTCCATTCTGTTTATGGGCGGGATCGTTGAGCGCCTGTTCCGCGAGTTTTCCATCACCCTGGCGGTGGCCATCGTGATTTCCCTGCTGGTGTCCCTGACCCTGACGCCCATGCTCTGCGCGCGCTGGCTCAAGGCCGAAGACCCGCAGCGCACGCCGAATCGCATGGAGCGCGTCGGTGGCCGCGTGCAGGAGAAGGTGCTGGCGTTCTACGGGCGTAGCCTGGACTGGGCGCTGCGCCACTCGAAACTGATGCTGGCCAGTTTGCTGGCGACCATCGCGCTCAACGTGTTTCTGTTTATCAGCGTACCCAAGACCTTTATGCCGCAGCAGGACACCGGCCAACTGATCGGCTTTATTCGCGGCGATAACGGCCTGTCTTTCCAGGTCATGCAGCCGAAGATGGAGATTTATCGTCGCGCCGTACTCGCTGACCCGGCGGTGGACAGTGTGGCGGGTTTTGTCGGCGGCGGCGGGGGGATCAACAACGCCTTTATGATCGTGCGCCTCAAGCCAATTGCCGAGCGCCGCGGCGACTCCGCTCAGGATGTGATCAACCGCTTGCGGGCCACCGCACCCAAGGTCGCCGGCGGGCGAATGTTTCTGATGGCCGATCAGGACCTGCAAATCGGTGGACGGGAAGGGCGCAGCTCGGAAAACGAGTACATGCTGCTGTCCGGCGACCTCGACGAACTGAAACGCTGGCTGCCACGGGTACGCGAAGCCCTGCGCGCGCTGCCACAACTGACCGATATCGATGCCCGCGAGGCCGACGGTGCCCAGCAGATTCGCCTGGTGGTCGACCGCGATGCGGCGGCGCGTCTGGGCGTGGACATGAGCATGATCACCGCGGTGCTGAACAACGCCTTCAGCCAGCGTCAGGTGTCGACCATCTATGACAGCCTCAATCAGTACAGCGTGGTCATGGAGATCAACCCACGGCTGGCGCAGTACCCGGAAACCCTGAATCAGATTCAGGTTATCGGCGAGGACGGCGTACGTGTGCCGCTGTCGACCTTCGCTCGCTGGGAGCTCAGCCTGGAAGAGGATCGGGTCAACCACCAGGGCCAGTTCGCCTCGGAGAACATCGGCTTTTCCCTGGCCGAAGGCGTGTCGCTGGAAGAGGCGACCGTGGCCATCGAACGCGCCGTGGCTGAACTGAGTCTGCCCACCGAGGTTCAGGGCATACTCGGCGGGACCGGCGGCGCCTTTGCCCAGACACAACAGAACCAGCCGTTTATGATCCTCGGCGCGCTGCTGGTGGTGTACATCGTGCTGGGCATTCTCTACGAGAGTTACGTTCACCCGTTGACCATCCTCTCCACGCTGCCCTCGGCCGGCGTTGGCGCTTTGCTCGCCCTGCAATTGCTCAATACCGAGTTCAGTCTGATCTCGCTGTTGGGGCTGTTTTTGCTAATCGGCATCGTCAAGAAGAACGCCATTCTGATGATCGACCTGGCCTTGCAGCTTGAACGCCAGGACCGTCTGAGCCCGGAAGATTCAATTCGCCAGGCCTGCCTGCTGCGCTTCCGGCCGATCATGATGACCACCCTGGCCGCGTTGCTGGGCGCCTTGCCGCTGATGCTCGGCAGCGCCGAAGGCTCGGAAATGCGCCAGCCGCTGGGTATCACCATCGTCGGCGGGCTGATCCTCAGCCAGTTGCTCACGCTTTACACCACCCCGGTGATCTACCTCTATTTCGACCGCCTGCGCCACCGCGTCAACCGCTGGCGCGGCGTGCGTACCGATGCTGCCCTGGAAAATCCGCTATGACGTCCATGCCCGTTACCATCCCGCGCCGTCTGTTCACCCTGCTGGCCCTGAGTCTGGCGCTGGCGGGCTGTACCCTCGGTCCGGACTATCAACGTCCGGACTTGACCACCCCGGCGCAGTTTCGCCAGGCCGAAGGCTGGACCCAGGCGGCGCCCAGCGACGCCCTGGCACGCGGCGCCTGGTGGGAGCTATATGGTGATGGCGAACTGAATGCCCTGGTCGGCCGGCTGAACGTCTCCAACCAGAGCCTGGCCGCCGCCGAAGCCCAGTATCGCCAGGCCCGCGCCCTGGTACGCAGCGCCCGCGCAGCCTTTATGCCCACGCTGTCGAGCAGTGCTGGCGTGACCCGAGCCGGGCAGGGCGGAGGTGACAGCACGCTGCGCACCTCGGACGGCTTCTCCGTCAGTGGCTCTGGCGCCAGCATTTCCAAAAGCTACGACCTGAGCCTCAATGCCGCCTGGGAGCTGGATGTTTGGGGCAAGCTGCGCCGCGGCCTGGAGGCCAATCGTGCCGACTTCCAGGCCAGTGCTGCCGACCTTGCGGCGGTGCGCCTGAGCCTGCAGAGCGAACTGGCGCAGAACTACCTGCAACTGCGCGTGCTGGATGAACAACGGCGCCTGCTCGATGCCACGGTCGCGGCCTACACCCGGGCCCTGAAACTGACCGAGAACCAGTACCGTGCGGGCATCGTCCCACGCTCGGATGTCAGCCAGGCCCTGACCCAGCTGCGCAGCACCGAAGCCGATGCCATCGACCTGACATGGCAGCGTGCCCAGCTCGAACATGCGATTGCCGTGTTGATCGGCGTACCGCCCAGCGAGGTCAGCATCGCCGTGCGCGAGCAACTGCCCAGCCTGCCTGCAGTGCCCCAGTCGCTGCCCTCGCAATTGCTCGAACGCCGCCCTGACGTGGCCGCTGCAGAACGCCGGGTGATGGCCGCCAATGCGCAGATCGGCGTGGCCGAAGCGGCCTGGTACCCGGACCTGACACTCTCTGCTTCGGGCGGCTATCGGGGCAGCAGCTTTGCCGACTGGGTCAGCCTGCCCAATCGCTTCTGGTCCCTGGGCCCGGACCTGGCCTTGAGCCTGTTCGATGGTGGCACGCGTAGCGCCGAACTGGAGCGTAGCGAAGCCGCCTACGACCAGACCGTGGCCGAATACCGCCAGGCCGTACTCGACAGCTTCCGCGAGGTGGAAGACTACCTGGTGCAATTGCGTGTGCTGGAAGAGGAGGCGGTGGTGCAACAACAGGCGCTGGACGCGGCTCAGGAGTCGTTGCGGCTGCTGGAGAATCAGTACCGCGCCGGGACCATCGATTACAACGCGGTGGTCAGCATACAAGCCACGGCCCTGAACAACGCACGCACGAACCTGACACTACTGGGCAGCCGGCTGACCGCCAGCGTGCAATTGATTACTGCCTTGGGTGGCGGCTGGGACAGCGCCTCGCTGAGCGAGGCGCCCTGAGTGGCTCAGGCGCTCATAGCAGCGAGGCCTTAAGGCGGCAGACCGAACATGCTCTTTCCGGTCTGTGCCCTATAACGCTCAAGAGACTTTGAAGCGCTGTACGACATCAAGAAGCTTTTCATTGGATGAGGCCAGCTCCGCAGTTATTCTCTCGCTCTCTGCACCGCCAGCCACCAACTCTTGAACGATGTTTCTCACGGCTACCATGTTCTGATTAACTTCGTCGGCGACGACACTTTGCTCTTCGGCTGCCGTGGCTATCTGGGTGCTGAGGTCATTAATACGAACGATGGAATCCGCCATTCCATCAAGCCCTATGTTCACCTTGGCCGTATTATCAGCAGTAGCCATGCAGCTTTGCTTGGTCTTATTCATTGCCGCTACTGCCGCCACCACACCATCCTGCAGCCGTGCCAACATCTCGTTGATCTCGGCTGTACTGGCTTGCGTACGCCCGGCGAGTGCGCGCACTTCGTCAGCTACGACTGCGAATCCTCGACCCTGCTCACCTGCCCGAGCGGCTTCAATAGCGGCATTGAGTGCTAAAAGGTTCGTCTGGCCGGCGATCTCACCAATGACCCCCAGGATCGAATTGATGCGGTCGGCATCCTTCTCCATTGTTTCGACCTTTAATGTCGTGACGTCAACCTCATCGATCAGGCTGCGTACACTTGAGGTTGCTTGCTCCACTACGTTTTTTGACTGACGAGCATCTTCACTGGCAGAGCGAGTCATGCTCGCAGTTTGCTCAGCATTGCGAGCAACGTCTTCGGCAGTCGAACTCATTTCCGTGATCGCGGTTACAGCTTGATCTGTCTCAGCAGAGTGGCGGGTAAGAACCTCATTAGCCACACGGGAATGTCCACGCATCTGATTGATACCTTGGCCGATGATGCGCGAGGCCTCTGAAAGCTCAGCGATCATCTTCTGGAGATAAATGATGAAGTTGTTCACGGACTGCCCGACCGCACCGACTTCGTCATCAGCATGTATGACGATACGCTTGGTTAAGTCAGCGTCACCGGTCGAAAGCGTGTCGATATTCGTCTTGAGTACAGCCAATCGCTTCATGAGTTGACGTAAAGCAAAAGCCATCAGAATAACTAGAAGCACCACCATCGGAATTTGCAAGGCCGCTAGCGTGCTAAGCACTTTACTGCTTTGAGCTCTAAGAATATTTGTGCTTTGAGCAATGGCCATAAACCACGGGGTGCCCTCTATTGGCTGCACAAACAAAGTGAAGTCGTCTCCGTCCTTGTTTAGGTAATGGCTCTCGACTAATTTGCTCGCTGTCTCTTTTAGTGATGCTTGCACAGCAGCTGTAAAAGGCGAGTCTTGGGCGAAATCCGACAGGTTCTTCAATATGATGTCGCCCGGAATCTTCGGGTTCTTGCTGAGAATCGTCCCATCTTTCTCGACAATCATCAGATCAGCATTGATCTCAGCTTGCTTCTTCGCGACCAGGTCGTTGAAGAACCCAAGGGTCATGTCAATGGTCGAAACCCCATATAGAGCACCGTCTTTGCGGATTGCCATGGCACAGTTGGTCCGCGGTTCTGGGCTGGCATCGTCGCGGTAAGCTGTAGCCCAATTGCACTCGCCCGCGGGGGCTTGCAATCCGCCCAGGTACCAGGACTGCTCAAAGTAATTCTTGGCTTCGGGGGAATTCCAATGTGTATTCTCAATGAGTTTCCCACTGGCGTCACGGTGATAGAAGGTGCTGTGCTTGGCTCGATCCGCTGTACGCTTATTAGGTAAAGGCCAAATGCCGCCACCAAATACCTTTGACTCCCCGTACTGGTTAACCAGCGAGGGCATGAGCGTATCAATATTGGGACTTTCCAAGAGTGGTACTGTTTCAGTGATAACGCGTTGCTGAGCCTGGATTTTCGCCAGCTCGGTCTTGATGACTTCACCAATCTTGCCACTTTCGTTAAGCAACTGGTGCTCATCAGTAGTTGTCAGGCTTGGTGCGATGAACAACTTGATTCCCGCCACAGTCAGAGCGGCAGTAATCAGTACGAAAACAAGAAGAATAGCGGTGTAACGTGCCTGAATAGTTTTCAGCATAACGGTCTTCCCCCCAAATTTTTTGATTGGCGCCATACGGTGCTCTTATTGCCATGGCATTTATTCAGATAGACCTGCACAGCGGGTGTGGCGCCTTGCCATACAAGTCGGGATGAATAAAATTACGCAATCACAAAAGCCGGTACAGTTAAACTGCTGCAGTTTTATTACAGCCTTGACCAAAGCCTGACCGAGACCAGGGACGTGGTTTTTCATGCGGTGCTAATGACCCCACTCCGATTTTCTAGACGCATGCTCAAGAGCCTCGTCGAGGCTTTGTTTTTTCATGCGTTTTTATTTTTAGGGAGACTAAGACTTTCGGAGTACATCTATTCGCTATTTGGCATGCAATCAGGATTATCGCAACTGATTAATCCATGCAAAGACAAAAAAGTTGCGTATTTTTTCAATTTTACGTATTTTTTTAAAATCATTTGACGCACTGACTACAGCGCTAAACCAGGGTATGAGAGTGCTGAAAAAAGCTATCCGTTGATGAACGCGAGCACTACAGGGCAAGCTACCCCTGTGCAGATTGCCCTCTAAACAGGGGGCAGCAGACTATGCTGTTACCTCGGGTGAGTGCTTCTGGAATGAGTCGCCAGTCGAGCAGGCAGCCGGGGCCGTCTGGAGCTGAACTCAAACCATTGCTCTGTTGCTTGTGAGTCCTAGGCCAAGACGAACAGGCAATCACGCTAGAGCGATGTTACCGATGCAACTGGTTGCTGATGTTGATATCAAGGCAGTCTTCAATCACATTAGCCATGAAGTGCTGCCGATTAGGTGCCTGCTTCAGATTCTGCAAGCGGCGCGGAGCGCGCTAGGGGCTAGCCACCACGAGGTCCCACTCTGATATAAATACACCGAGGCTGTATCACGTGAAGCGCTTGCTCGGCTGAGGGCCCTTGGGAGTCGTCCGATAATTTCCCGGCCGAGCGCGGAAATCGAGCGCAAGATCTATCTCTCCAAAGTGGAGATAACATCCACTCATAAGCGCTCACTACTGCGCAACTTCCTCGGCCTCTTTAACCTTACTGCCATGACATTAGCACAGTCTTTATTAATAGTTGTCGAGGCACACTCATGGAAAGCTATCAAGTATCACAGCACGCGATGAAACATGTGGACAGCGCCTCCGAGCACTTCCTGCTGCATGGCAATCAAATGGAAATACTGCCCGGCGGGGAAGGTAAATTCGATTACAGCAAACGAATATGCATGCTCGGGCATTCATTCGTCGGATGTTCCGTGAGTGCTTCTGGCTGGGGATATCTGGTACGCAATGAGATTGATGGATTCCTGATATCAATACCGCACTCAGGCTCGCTGCAATGGCGGAGCACATCGGGTCGTTTCAACGCTGAAGCAGGCTCGGTAATTCTTACGGACCAAAGAGAAATAAAAACGGCTCGCTACTCTGCAGGTGTCACGTACACCAGTGTATATATAAGCAATTCCGATGTATACAAGTGCATGGCTTTACTTTTAGGCCGTCCACCGAAAACCAGGGTTGTATTTCTCAGTAATTCAGGCGAACTATGGGTTGCTCAGTTCATTGTTAGCGCGGTTGACAACATCATAAGATATGGTGCTCACTCAAGCACCCCAATACAATCTGTGATGCAGGCGCTAAAGGAGGGGTTGATCATGTTTATCCTGCATAGTTTTAAAAATAACTATTCTCAGGTGCTTAATGATCCAAAGACTATTGTGCAACCCTCGCCGCACTCTATAAAGATTGCAGCGGAACTGATGTCAAATAACTATGACCCTGGGCTGACAATAAGTGAAGTTGCCATACATGCGGGTCTAAGTATCAGGGCTCTGCAGCTAGGGTTCAGGCGTTTCAAAGATACAACGCCTATTGCATTCTTGCGGTCTGCAAGGTTGAACAAGGCGCGCACCATGCTGCTGGCCTCTGATTGCACTAATACATCAAAGGAAATTTCAGAGCTCTGCGGCTTTTCTAACTATTACTTGTTTTGCAGGTATTATTCAAAAACATTTTTTGAACACCCGAATACGACGCTTGCGAAATCAAGTGATCCTACGGTCCTTGAGGATACGCCAAGGGCATCACGCTGGCTGAATTAACCCTAGGCCGTAGGGTTTCTTGCCTTACTTCCCCTAACACGTCTACTTGGCATCTGAAGGCCAAACGCCCATGTGCTTTACATCGCCCGTGGTAGATGCTCCTCGCCAGTGACGCTAGTTTGAGACCGCCGCTGCCTGCGCGTCGTCTTGCGTCGCCCGGGCGCTGTAGACTGTCTTAGGATAAGCCTGGGCGTTAGGCTGCTGTATCGCCTGCCGGCATAAGCAGCGTAAGCGCTCCATAACCCCCATCTACAAATGACATGCAGCACCCTTGATGCTGAGCTCCCATTTCTTGCTGGAGCTCACCCTCATGATGCGTCCC
>NZ_FOFP01000033.1 GCF_900110925.1 Pseudomonas cuatrocienegasensis
TCATCGAATGTTCTGCGTTTTTGGGACATGGGCAAACTCCTCGATAGATGTATTTTCCACCTATCGAGGTGTCCGGGGAAATTAGACCACTACAGCATCGGCAGGATTTTCTCTTGCAAGACAAAAGCGCCTGAGCCCGCTGCTATTAAGTTCGCCGCGGGCTCAGGCTAATTTCCTAATACGCCCTTGCACTGTGGTCAACAGTGCATTTTGTGGGTGGCTGTCTCAGACGCGCTAATGTCTGGGGTTACTCAGTCCAGAATAATATGCGGCAGAAAGCGACTGGTATCCTTCGTCACGAGCGAATCATCTTCTCGAATACCAATACCCGCAGCGTTATCACCAATAACCCAAGAGCCGACCAACGTGTAACTATCGCCATACTTGGGTAAGGGAGCACACTGCTGCAGGATGTAGGGGGCATCGGTGTAGGGGCCATCCACTTTCACCTGTTGGGCGTCAGCGGTATGCAGCTCTATGTTGGCGCCTTCGCGCGAGAAGAAAGGTTTTCGTACCCAGCCGGGGGGCACAGCTTGAGTGGCATCAGCGTCGACGAAAGACTCCAACAGATTCGGATGCCCCCTGTTCATTTCCCATAAAAGGGGCAGGGCACCTTTGTTAGAGAGGATGGACTTCCAGATTGGCTCAAAGAACTGCGTATCACACGCTGCGATCTTGGGGCCAAATTCTTCATGCATGATGAATTCCCAAGCATGCAGTTTGAACAGATGGGGAATCCATTCATCATTCAGATCGACGAAGCGCGAACCATTGAGGCCGATGTCTTCCAGATAAATATGTTGTGTCTGAATACCCACCTTCTCGGCAATTGAGCGGAAATAGTCGGTGGTGCCCTTGTCCTCTTCAGAACCGGTGATTGAGGCGAAGTAGAACGGTTTGGTAATCTGCAGATCGCTAAAGGCTTGGGTTAGTTGGTCTTCAATGCTGTTGAACTGGTCGGCGTGCGCGGGAAGCATGCCAAACTGTATGCATTGCTCCAGCCAATCCCACTGCTGGGCTGAACACTCATAAAGACTGGTGGGCGTGTCATAGTTGAGTTCAAGCAACTTAGCAGGCCCGGTTCCATTGTAAGAGAAGTCCATACGTCCATATAAATGGGGATGACCCTCCTTCCAAGACTCACGAATCGGATCAAAGTACGCAGCAGGAATACTCAACTTGCCGAGTAGCTCCTCGCTATCGACCACACGAGACACCAGATCCATGCACATTTGGTGAATCTCGTTGGTCGGGTCTTCAAGGTCATTCTCTACCTGGGATAGGCTGAGCTGGTAATACGCTCGCTCATCCCAATAACGCTCCCCATCAATGGTATGGAACTTGAAGCCGAAGCCTTCAGCACGCGCTTGCCAGTTCGGACGTTCGTTGACCGCGACTCGTTTCATCTCTGCTCCTTAGCCGCCGAAGCTGCTACCCCAACCACTGCGAGCCGAGGCTTGGCTGCCGAAGCCACCACGCGAAGTGGTCGATTTCACGGCAATCGGTTTAGTGATGATGGATGAATATCCCGAACCACTTTTAGCCTGCGTGGAGTTCTTGAAGGTAGTGCCTGAGCGGATCCGTGTTGCGAGTGTCGAGGTGCCATAGTAGTCGCCACGATCTTCACGGTAGCGATAGACCGGCTCTGAGTAGTAACGCCCGCCACTGCTGGAAAGCATATTGCCGATCAGCATGCCCATTACGACGTTATTCAATCCGCTGCCTGCAGAGGTACCAGTGCCCGAGGTAGCCTGAGACTGCGCCAATTGCGACTCAGATACCTGGCCTTCTGCTGAAAGCTGAAAGCCGCCCATCGGTGGTGTGTACATGCCACGCGAATCAACTTTGCAATAATTCTCCACAAAGTCAGAATCACATTCAGCACGACTCGCATATGTCGGTGCGATTCGACGGTGTTCGGCTATTGCGGTCATGAAGGCATCAGAACATACATCAACCGGTATTTTCTGGTCCACGCACTGCTGTACAGAGTCGAAGTTAAAGGTTTTGTTGATCTGGTACTGCTTTTCGGGTGCCTGGCAACCCGTAACGGCTAGAGTCACTGCCGCCGACAGCGACAGTTGAACGCACTTACTGCGCTTCATAAGAGCCTCCGTAGGCTGCTGATCAGTTGGTAGTTGGCGTCATGCATGCTGCATTCAGCAGGCCTACACTGACAGCGATAGCTGCTACGTAAATTCCTGCAGCTACCTCACCCTTTTGGATTCGCCCAGGAAGACCTTTAAGCACCAGACTGACCGCCAAAAACGCCAGTAGCTGAACAACCCCGGCAATAAGTGCCCAGACAATAAAATCAAGCAGGCTGACCGCGTGAGAAATTACGCTACTTACCGGTAGCGCAAAGCCGATCACAGCACCTGCCAGAGCAATCGCAGCAGCAGTATTGCCTTCACGAATCAACTCGAACTCTTTGTGCGGAGTAATTCGGGTGTAGACGAGCTGGAAGAAAGCCAGCAGCACGACTGCGCTGACGATATAAAACAGAAAACCCAGTACAGCCGTCACGTTGAGTGACATTTGCAGTGCTTCGAGCATTATTGTGTCCTTAGATGGTTTGCAGGTCAGTAGTAAAAAGGGTGACGCCGAGCGATGTACTCACGCTGACGGCACCCTCCAGGTCTTCCTCAACCGAGTAGAGCAACAACTCCTTGCGGCCAGTCAAACCAATATCGCGGGTGTATAGCATCGCAAGATGTTTCACCTCATAAGACTCATTGGGGTTGGATACTCGCTCGACAAACTCGACCAAGTCGGTTTGCCCATCCGACTCGCCCCATTCCCGCTGATACGTTTTGCCCTCGTGCTCAACTGTCGGAAGGCCAATCTTGCTTTGCGGGCCAGCAATCCGCGCCAGTTCGGCATTACTGTGCACAGCCTGGCTGTCTTGATAGTTGAACAATACGAGCGCTTCAACCTGACCATCACGGCTTCCGGTGCTATGTACCTGCAGCCAATAGTCTTGATCGTCAAGGTAGAGCCGGGTGAGCCAATTGGACTGCCCAAGATCAATCACCCCTTGGGCGAACGCCTGCTGCACGACCGGTATTGATACGGTACTTGTTCCATCAAGCAGTAGCTTTAGGCCCGGATCAATATTCACGATCACCCCCTTGCCTAAGCCCAGCGGCCCATCTGGGATGGGAGGAACTTGAATACCTTGACTACCTGAGCGGCTAAACAGACGCTTGAAGAATTCCATTAAAAGTCTCCTGCCATGCGCTTGTTGGCGATGTAGTAGAACTCGCCCCCACGAACTGGCTGCTCAAACGGGGGGTTGACGATCACAGCACTGTCACCGGGTCCTTTGTAAGCAATCACAGTCGCGTTGTATTTCTGTTTGAGGGCATTAAACAGCTCGCCGAACGTGCCTTCGTAGTCTGTTGCAAGGGTGGCCCGATACTGTGTTGCACCCTCACCAACGGTGAGGAGTTCGTTTATCACCACCGAGGAGCCAGGATCCTGAGACGATCGCACCAACATCTCAACAGCCATGCTTGAAGTACATTCCAGACCCGGAGCATAGCTGCGGGCTAGATTGGCTTTGTGCGTGTCACTGAAGTGGGCCACCACATGGCCGAGAGGCTGCAACTGGTGTACGGCCAAGACTGCCGCCAGGGTTTGATCATCAGAACCGGTGCGGATCAGTACTCGCTCTGCGGTAGCGACACCCGCACGGGCCAGGACTGCCGGAGACGTCAGGGTTTCGCCGCGAATAAACGAGGCATGTCCAGGCATAGGGTTTTCTTCAATGCTGGATGCACAAATGACAATCAGGTTGTCATTGGAGGTTTCATCTAGCTTGAGCAAGTTTACAATTTCTTCGCTGCTGGCACCCTCCCAACCGATTAGCACGGTGTGGTCAGTGTGTTTTTCGAAACTGCCCTTGCCCTTCATTTGGTGTCTCCAGAGTTCAATAATGGTGTTGGTGGTTTTACCGATGACGGTGGTCAACAACGCGATGCCGCCGACCATCAGCCAAATGGCAACGAACACTCGGCCAGCCGCCGACTGAGGCGCAAGATCGCCATACCCCACGGTCATGGCCGTAGTGATGTAGTAATAAAAAAAAGTAACGGGCTCAATCAGATGCTGTTCGCCAGCAAGCACCAAACCGATATAGGTGATGATGAAGTGAGCAAATACGGCCAGCCCAAGCGCTGCCCAAGAAAAACGGGCTAAAACACTGGATACCATCTGGCGCAGTAGCAAAAAAATAGACATTAATCCCTATCTCCGTCTGAGAGGTATTGAAGCTCTGCAAGGTGCTTTTTATAGATGGGCTCTACCTGCTTCTGAGTCTGCTCGGGGCCGCATAAGCCATGCCGCAAACCATCCAGCAAGTGCACCAAAGAGGTGGGACTCAAAGGAAACTCCGTGACGGGGCAGCAAGCCAAAAATCATCCCTCCATAGAGTGAAAGCACCAGCAGCGCAATAAAAAGACGCTTAAAGCTTCTAGAGTAAAAAGCCTGCGCAATCAAATATGCCCAAAGGCCGAAAACCCATCCGCTTGCTCCAATATGGTTGGCATCCCTGCCAAAACTCCACACAAGCAACCCGCCTATAACGACCACCACTGTGCTCACCGCCACATAGCGACCTACGCCGTCGGTCAAGATCAGCGCGGAGAGAACTGCAAAGGGAAATGCATTACTGACGAGATGGCCAACGGAGCCGTGCAAGAAGGGGCTCAATACGATCCCGAGCAGGCCATGGATGCTTCGCGGCTGAAGCCCGAACGCATTCAATGAGTAGCCGCAGAGCATATTCAGAAGGTGCGCAACAACCATTACGCCAAGGAGTGTCGTCACAACACGAAAGGCTAATCCATTTGCCAAAGCATGATTCCATCAGGAGAAGAAAAGGGCAGGCTACCCTGCCCCGTTGTCGCATTACTCGGTTTTAGTCGCCTTCAGGCGAGCCAAAACCGAGTTGGCGCTATTTTCGTCAGGAATGATGTTGGCTTCACGCAGCCGCCGATCCAGATCACTGCCCGACTCTTGAGCGGCCAATTCTTCGTGCGCCGCCATAGTAGCCGCTCGCTCATCTTGAAGCTTCTGCAGGCGATTGAGCGAGGCAACGGCAGTTTCCAGCTTCCCATTGGCCTGGCCGCTAGCCACCGACGCACTTACTTGGGCTTTCTGTACAGTGTCGCGAGCCTTGGCCATATCGACCTGGGTACGCAGACCGTTAATACGGCCCTGTGCTTTAGCGATATCCTGACGCATGCGCGCGATGCCGGCCTGCAATTGGCTATGCGCCTCGGTCTTAACCTTAAGCTGACCCTCTAGCTCACCAATACGGGCAGCGACCTCATGAGCCAGGTCTTCACGCTGAGCATTGAGCGCGGCCAGAGCTCGGCTCTCCAGATCAGTGATGGTCGACTTCAACTCATCCAGTTCTTTAGCGCCCAGCTTCTCTTTGCCCATCAGGCCGGCTAAATCATGCTGGGCACTGCGAATAGCACCATCCGCGTCACGAATTTCCTGATCAAGGATGGTCAATGCCTGCTTGTCGACAATTGCCTCGCCGATTTCTGTGGACTTGCCACGCAATGCTGTCAGCAACTTACCCCAGATCGATTGGGAGTTATCCATAGTGATTTCCTTGTCCGTTACTTACGGAAAAATTGATCGAATGCCACAACCGCACGCTGAACGTTCTCAGCCAGGGTCAGAATTTCAGTGACAACGTTGGTCACCGTCGAGCTGGCACTCAGCGCCCCGAACATGTTGTACGCCGACTCGCCATTGGGCATGGTTTCGATACCAATGCTCGATAGCGGAAACATTTCACGACTACGCAGCACAGCATCATTGAAGCCGTGCTCATCAGCGACACCCTCGGTGCCAACCAACAGCGTGTCTACGATGATTTGCTCACCCGCGACCACGATGAAAATCGGCAGGCCGCCGAAATCATTCATCTCGATCCTGATCGCCTGCTCGGCCCCCTCAATCAGGACTATGTGGACATCACCCAAGGTATCGATATCGACTGCGCTGAGTGCATCGAATAAGCGTTTGGTGCTCCAAGTATTCCCTGCCGTCATGTAGGACTCCATCTTGAAAGTGCCAGCTATGAGCGGCTGGCGAAGGCGCTTTTCCATCTCTTTGAGCACAAGCTTGTTCTCGGGGAGAACATAGGCTTCATGCTTCACATAACCGGCCGCATAAAGCGCATCCCGCATGCGGCGCATGTAAAAGGCAGACGTTTTGGGCACCGCCTTACCCGGTGCGGTTTTATTGGCTTTCGATTTGACCGGAGATTTATGACTGCCAGTCATTGGGTTCAACACCATAAAACCTCACACGTGATAAATATAACCCTATCCACAGGCATAAAAATATCACATGTGATGATTTTTATGCCTGCAATGCGCCATGGTTAACAGTACTGAGCTGCGCTGCGAGATCCGCGCTTAGTCCGTTCGCACATCCGGGCAGTAGCAAACAGCCTAGAGCCCCGCTGATATAACCCTAGCCGCAGCATCAATGCCCCGCCCAGCGGCGCGACGATCAGGCTCTACAAGGCCGCTAGACCCTGGAAGCCCCCTGCCAAGCTGGCTTTCACCCTGCTCAACCAGACCCAGGTCAGCGACCTGCAAGCGCTATTACCGATCTGCGGACGACCTTCGTGCGCATGGTGCGCGACGAGGCCAGCGCACACATGATTGGCAGCGCCACCGCCGGCCTGGGCAGTGTCTTCAACCAGCGCCTGCTGGAGCTGGCCGAGGCCGAACTCGGCCCGTCGCCGGTGCCCTACAGCCTGATGGCCGCGGGCTCCCTGGTGCGCATCCGCCACCAAGCCTCAGCGGTTGAGGCCGAGCGCGAGCCGAACAACTAAATTGAGCCCGAACCGCTACAACCTCAAGAAAGCTTTCCAGGTGCTCAGCAACACGATAGACAGCCCAGGCTTGAATGGATTAGCTTCAAACTCAAGAACGATATCACTTTGACATCATCTCACCCTTGCCATTTACTCTACCGTGCCGCTCTTCAGACACGGCCGTATTCGTGAAGAACATCTCTATGTGAGACAAGGACTTACAAGATGAAATGAAGGCTCGCTACCGTTAACCTAGGCACAGCCTTGTTTACATAGCGACGTGATTTAGAAGCAGGTCCATAATTATCGGGGGTAGAGAAATGAGAAATATTTCCTATTGCATCAGCCAAGCCTTTAAAATCTCTATCTGCCAGCTCACTGTTTTTCACTTCGAAAGGCCGCTATAAGGACTTTATCTCCTTTTTGCCTGGCTCGCGGAGTAGCAGAGTAAAGAGACTTATCATGAGGAAAGCCTGTGTCTCTACTATCAAATAATGGCAAACGATTAACGCCCGGCGCTTACCCGCTGGCTATCGGCGCCTTATTACTTAGCGTTTCACAGGCCGCCATGTCGCACGATATAAATGAAGGGAAATGGTTGGTGCGTGTAATGGCTCTTGATATTAGGCAAACCAATGTCCGCTCGGAAGTACCAGATATCGGCGGTAAGATTGATATCCCCCCGATAATTCAGCCAGGGCTGGATATCAGCTACTTCGTCACCGACCACTGGGCTGTCGAGTTTCAAGGGGGTATTGCCAAAAACGATTATCGGATTGCTGGCTCCGCCATTGGCGATTTCGACATTGGCTCAGTTGAGACCTTATCGCTTGGGCTGACACTGCAGTACCACTTTCGCCCCACACCCAATCTGAAACCCTACTTGGGCGTCGGCCTTATCCATACTAGAACACGTGCAGTCAAACCCGCAGACAATATTCCTGACTTTGACGTCGAAGATATCAACAGTGTTGTTCTAAATGCAGGGGTCGATTATCGGCTTAGTGGCAACTGGTTCGCCAGTGCCAGTCTACGCTATATTCTCATCCCAACTTATCGTGCCAACGGTGAGGCTTTTGACACTGAAGTTAAACTAAATGCTCTGGCATCTGGAATTGGCTTAAGCTATCGATTTTAAACTTGCATGATCGTCATCGTTGTTCAGATTATTCGCCAAGCCTTTACCGGGAACTGCTAAAAAGAGTAGCCACGATACCTTAGCAATAACGTTTATGTGGAGTCTTTCCCATGATCGATACCAACACCCTTTATATTACCAGCGCTGTCAGCCGCGCTGCTTTTCTGGTGATATTTATGGCCACCGTTCTGAGCCAACCGTCTGAGCGGTACCTGTGGCATTGGATAACGGCCCTGTTGACGTCGACCCTGGGGTCATCGTTGATGTTTATTTTTGGTGCTCAGGCAGAAATTCCTGTGCTGGTTAGAGGGAGTATTTACGTACTGTTTCTGGCGAGCCTGGTATTTTCCTGGAGTGGTATCAGGCTATTTCATTCCCGCCGCACTCATTATTCTTACCTGTTGCTGCTAACGCTGGTGCCCAGTCTGTTTTTTACGGCAACCATTGCTCTTGGCGCTTCGCTACGGGTGATGCTGGCCTTTATTTACCTTTGTTCAGCGCTGCTGGCAGGGTTGGTAACGTATGAAATTCTAAAACCACCCCGTGAACGACTGCTCTCCCAGTATGTCGTGGCGTTCGCTTTTGCCTGTTATTGTCTTGTTTTGCTGACGCCAGCGCTTGGGCTGATTTCTGGGATAGTGGCACCAGAAATGCTCACCAGTGGGCACGAGGCACTGCTGTTGGACCAAGTCACAGCAATATTGGTCTACTTCGGCTATATCGCCATGGCGAGCGAGCGTGCCAACCTTAGGTTGAAACAATTAGCCGAGACAGACCCTTTGACCGGACTGGCAAACCGGCGCGGCATTAATCAAATAAACGACAACAACCTCTCAAGCCAAGGCACCAGCGTTATCATCGGTGACCTCGACCACTTCAAGCGTATCAATGACGAATTGGGACATGAAGGCGGCGACATTGTTCTCAAAGATGTCGGTATGCGTTTTAATCGAATCACGCGTAATAACGATGTCGCCATGCGTTGGGGTGGGGAAGAATTCCTGGTGGTGCTTCCCAACACAGACCTGCAGCAGGCCCTTATTATTGCTGAGCGCCTGAGGCGTCTAATTGAAGATGAACCATTCATGGTGGATAAGAGCTCGTTAAAAGTCACCATCAGCCTGGGCGTTTCTGAAATACAAGCCGAAGAGAGCGGCTTTGACGCCGCTATTGATCGTGCTGACCAAGCCCTTTATGACGCCAAGAAAGGTGGCCGAAACCGTGTCTGTCAGTACACACCAAAGATTGTCTGATATGTCCACATGACAGTCACCACGTGTGTACAAGAAAAGTCATACGCCCGAGGGAACACAACACGCGCATCTAACGCACAGGGTGCAGTCGGTACAAAAGCATCGCGGATAAATCCCTCCACACGTTGGTCGGTGCCGGCAGATAAATTCCGCGCATAAAAATGCGCGCCCGAAGGCGCGCTCTTGAAGGCCGCGAGGTCCGCGCTTAGCGCGGTTCGCTCATCAGGCCTTTGACGATTGATGGCTCCCAAGCTCTCTTGGGGCGCTCTGCGTCCGTTCTAGCGAGACACAGAACGTCTCTGGCTGCATGCCCACGCGGAGCGTGGGAGCTATAGAGCTTGAATCGATGTGCGAGAGATCCGGAAATATTTTTTCGCTCTTTTTGGCGCAGCCCAATTCTCTTACCTAGACTCCGCTTTGAAGCAGTTCCCACTCCCGGTGTATGGACAAGGAGTTCCAATGCGCCTTCATTCAATTCGCATACAAATGATCTCACCGATCGCCCTGCTGGCACTCATTCTGGGCGGGCTCCTGCTGTTCATGCTGATGATGACGCAGGTCCAGCAGGACGCCATGCGGCGCCAGGCGGAAAACTATTTTGAGGCCGTCGCCGTCGTACTCAACGCTGACCGTGACATCTATCAGGCGCTGATCGCACAGGAGCGCCTGCTAAGCGGACAGGGGGTCGCAGCCGACAATCAAGCCGAGCTTGACGAGAATGCTCAACAAGTATTCGACCGCTTCCAGAAATTTCGCGGTTTCATGGCGCAAGACGTTGAGGTAATAGAACCTTTCGCCAATTTCGACCAGCTCTTTCAAAGCTGGATAGCCGCCAGCAAGTCGCTGAATATCAGCGCCGAAGGAAATCAAGCACAGTCTGCCAACCTGCAGCAGCAGGATGACAAGTTCCTAGCAATTCGCAGCATGCTGGACGATGCCGGCGAACGGTTACGTCAGCACACCGCTCAGAAAAAGACCGACTCCAGTGCAGATGTCGACTTGCAGCAGTACGTCGAAGCACTTTCCGAAGTGCTTAATGCGGATCGTGACATTTACCAGGCACGCCTGGCCTTGCAGAAAGCAACTGCAGGTTCAGGCAACATCGCTGAAAACCGTACGTTCTTCGAGGAGAACGTACAACAAGCTCTGCAGCGATTTCATAACTACCGCAGCTACCTGATCCGCGAACCCGAGCTGGTGAAACCCTATGAACAGTTCGACATGCTGTTCAGCGACTGGGTACAGCAAAGTCGAGCACTGCTTGAGGCACCACCCGCTGACAATCAAACAACCAACCAGCAAGCTAAAGCACTGGCAGACCAGCGCTTTGCTGAGATTCGTGAGGTGCTCGACAAGGCCGGTGAAGCGGTCAGCAACTACGCCCGCAACCAGAAAGAGGCGGTCAAACAGCGGATTGCCCGCTATGAACGGGTGGCCATTCTGATAATTGCTGGCTCCTTCGTTATTGCCCTGCTGGCTGGCTATTACGTGCCCTTGCTGTTAACCCGAAATGTCCAGCACATAACCCGCAGGATCCGGGAAATCGCTGAAGGGGACGGAGACCTAACCCAACGCATCAATTCTAGCGCCAAGGATGAACTGGGCGACCTGGCTCGAGAGTTCGACGGGTTTGTCGAACGACTGCGCCACATCATCGGCGCCATCCAGGCCCAGTCAGTCACACTGGGGGATATGACAGGCCAACTCAACACCGTTTCTGAACAGGCTGGGCGCATCAGTGAAGGCCTGGTCGGCGCCTCAGATTCCATGGTCAGTGCCGGCACCCAGATGAATGTGGCAAATCAGCAAATGGCCGACCTGGCCAAGGGCACAGCCGATGAAGCAAGTCATTCAAGCCAGATGACCCATCAAGGCGTGAACGCGGTGAACCTTTCCAACCAGGCCATCGAACAATTGGTCAGTGATATCGAACTGGCGCTGACGCGCTCGACCGATCTCGAACAAAGCTCGGCGGCTATCACCTCTGTATTGGCAGTTATCCGAACCATCGCAGAACAGACCAACCTACTGGCACTCAACGCGGCCATCGAAGCCGCACGGGCTGGCGAACAGGGCCGCGGTTTCGCCGTTGTAGCCGATGAGGTGCGTACCCTTGCAACACGCACACAGGCCAGTACACAAGAAATCGACACCATGATTGAACGCCTCAAACTCAGCGTGGCTGAATCTGCAACCGCCATTCGTAACAGCCGCCACAATGCACAAAGTACCGCTCAACACATCAGCCAAATGACCAGTATCTTCGACACCCTAAGCAGATCCTTTGACCGGGTACAGGAAATGGCCAGCCAGACAGCCCTGGCCACCGATGAACAGGCCAAGGTCTCGCACCATATCAGCGAAAACCTCACCGCCCTGCGCGAACAGAGCGACGAGGTTCGCGAAATGTCCGGCCAGGTAAAAAGCCAGTCACAGCAGATCACCGGGCTGTATCAGGAACTACGTCATCAGGTCGATAGCTTCAAGGTGTAAGCAGCAGTTCAGATACGGAGCGGTAGAACAACAGAACCGCCCAGACTTAGAAGGGGCATCACCGAAGGCGGACTGGAAGTCAACGCTCCCTATAACCCTGCCCTACTGCTTAACCTTGTCCACAGAAACTGAAGATATGCTGACGTGTGCCAAGCGCACGCCAGCCGGTCAGGATGGCGTTATCGATGGTGCCAACCCCCAAAAACAAAGCATCGCGGATAAATCCGCTCCTACGGGTGGGCGGTGTCAGCCGATAAATTCCGCGCACAAAAAAGCGCGCCCGCAGGCGCGCTCTTGAAGGTCCCGAGGTCCGCGCTTAGCGCGGTTCGCTCATCAGGCCTTTGACGATGGCGATACAGCCCACCAGCAGCACCAGGGTAAACGGCAACCCCGTGGACACCGCCATGGCCTGCAGGGCGCCCAGCCCGCCGCCGAGCAGCAGGGCGATGGCGATCACGCCTTCGATCACCACCCAGAACACCCGCTGCGGCACAGGTGCGTTGACCTTGCCGCCGGCGGTGATGGTGTCGATCACCAGCGAGCCGGAGTCCGACGAGGTGATAAAGAACACCACCACCAGCACGATGCCGATAAACGAGCTGATCGCGGTCAGCGGCAACTCACCGAGCATGGCGAACAGCTTGAGCTCCAGCGCCGCATCCTGCACGCCGGTAAAGCCTTCGCTGACCACTTGACCGATACCGGTGCCGCCGAACGCGGTCATCCACAGCACCGAGACCAGCGAAGGTACCAGCAACACAGCAATCAGAAACTCACGCACGGTGCGGCCACGGCTGACGCGGGCGATAAACATGCCCACGAACGGCGACCAGCTGATCCACCAGGCCCAGTAGAACGCGGTCCAGCCCTGGCTGAAGTTGACGTCTTCACGGCCGACCGGGTTGGCCAGGGCCGGCAGGTAGCTCAGGTAAGCGCCGAGGTTATCGAAGAAGCCGGTGATGATCGCCAGGGTCGGGCCGGCGATGATGATGAACAGCAGCAGCAGAATGGCCAGGCCCATGTTCAGCTCGGAGAGGCGCTTGACGCCCTTCTCCAGCCCGGAGAGCACCGACACCAGGGCGATGGCGGTGATGCCGACGATCAGCAGTACCTTGGACAGGTCGCTGGACTCGATACCGAACAGGTACTGAATGCCCGCAGCGGCTTGCTCGGCGCCCAGGCCCAGGGAGGTGGCCAGGCCGAACAGGGTGGCGAACACCGCCAGGATGTCGATGATATGCCCCGGCCAACCCCACACGCGCTCACCGAGCAGCGGGTAGAAGATCGAGCGGATGCTCAGCGGCAGGCCCTTGTTGAAGGAGAACAGCGCCAGCGCCAACGCAACGATGGCGTAGATCGCCCAAGGGTGCAGGCCCCAGTGGAAAATGGTCGCGGCCATGCCCAGGCGGGCAGCGGCTTCGGCATCACCGGCAGCGCCACCCAACGGCGCCCAGTCGGTGCGCACACCATCGGCGCCTACTTCAATACCGCCCAGAGCAGCAGAGAAGTGCCCCATGGGTTCGGCCACACCGTAGAACATCAGGCCAATGCCCATGCCGGCGGCAAACAGCATGGAGAACCAGCCGACATAGCCATAATCCGGTTTGGCATCCATGCCGCCCAGGCGCACTTTGCCCAAGGGCGAGACGATCAGGCCCAGACACAGCAGGACGAAAATGTTGGCAGCACCGAGGAAGAACCACGCCATGTGATGGGTAAGCCAGTCACGAGTGGCGGTGAACAGCGGTTCGACATGGTTCTGCAATGCCAGGGTCAGCACCACGAACAACACCACTGTGAGGGCGGAGATGGTGAAGACCTTGCCGTGAATATCGAGGGAGAAGGAGAACTGTCCCTTGATGTTGTCCTGACCGATGACATAGTCGGTATCGATCAAATTGGACTCCCCACTCGGTGCGGGGATACTGTCTAGCCGTTCTGTTTCTGGCTGCGGGGTCGTGTCATGCGAAGGGTCTTTTCCCATACGAAATACTCCTTGATGCTTCTGACTCGCGGACAAGCGTAAAGCGTGAATAGGGGCAGCAATGCCCTGCGATTACCGCCCGAGCTGCGGACGTAACCGACAAGGGTAACAGCCTGAGCCCGATCCTGCAGGCGCAATGCCATCGGCCGGCATGCGCCAAGTGGCCTGTTACACACCAGAGGCAACCCTGGAGCCCCCGTACTGTCTGTATCAGAGCCACCATGAGCGCTAGGGTCTGTTCCCGTTTCGTCGCAAGCCGCGTTGCCGCGAAAAATCTCGCCAGGCCGGGCGGCGTTCCGCTAGGCGGAGGACGCAGGGAATGGTTGTTCCCTTGCCAAGTCCTCCAACAACGCATGGCGAGATTTTGCGCGCAACCTAGGCGGCCCCACCCGAAGGGCCGGGCC
>NZ_FOFP01000012.1:0-68721 GCF_900110925.1 Pseudomonas cuatrocienegasensis
GGGACGCATCATGAGGGTGAGCTCCAGCAAGAAATGGGAGCTCAGCATCAAGGGTGCTGCATGTCATTTGTAGATGGGGGTTATGGAGCGCTTACAAAGTAGCAGCGCGATGAGCTGCATCGCCTTGCGAAGAAGCTGGTCGTCAAGTGGGGGGCGCGCAGGAGTGATGTGCTGCCGCGCGCCCAACCAGCGTTATCAGTTTTCGATGCGTACCAGCAGATTTGCCAGCTCATCAATCTTGGTAACGGTCTCTTTGACCAACTGATCAATCTCGTTACTCGACGCTCGGGAGCGTCCAGCCAACGCCCTGACTTCATCAGCAACTACCGCAAAGCCGCGACCCATTTCGCCCGCACGAGCGGCTTCAATGGCCGCATTCAGCGCCAGTAGGTTGGTCTGTTCGGAAATGCCATTTATCGTTGCGATAATCTGGCTAATGGTCTGGCTGGCGGTGAGGACCGCATTCATGGCAAGTTTTGTTTCACTCACCGCAACACGCCGCTCAGACGTGTCAATGCCAAAGATTACATAATGCGTAAATTCGCCACGGAAGTTGCGCAGGGCGCAGATGCGACTATCAAACGCCAATGTAACAGGACCTTTTTCCAGCAGTATTGACTTGGGTACGAATCCTTGGCTTTTGAGCAGTGCCTGTTCCTCTTTGGTGACTGATTGCCAAATCTGACTGCTTAACTCCTTGGGCGTACCAATTGCGCTGACTCGTGAGTCGAACAAATCATTAGAGTGGAGATAGCCACCTTGCGTATCCAGCTCTAGAATTACAAGCGCGCCACTGATCGCATTGAGTTTCAAGGTAAAATCCAGCGCCATCTGTTTGACTGCAGTAATGTTCGCCTGGACTGAAATATAGCGCTCAGTTATGCCTCGCTCATTGGTAACGGCAGTGATGGAGAGTGACACCCAATACGGCACTTTGTCGGCTGTGTAATTGAGAATCTCGTCATAAAAGGATTGCCCGTTGCGCAGGCCGTCGCGAATGCGTTGTACGGTTTTCGGATCAGTATCAGGCCCTTGCAGAAAGCTGCCGGGTGTGCGGCCTTTTATCGTGTTGAGGCTGTAACCGGTCATCCGCTCGAAGCCCTGGTTGACGTACTCAATACAGCCCTTGGCATCTGTGATGATAACGGCATTATCTGTTCGATTGGCTACTAGCGATAGCATCGCCATTTCTTCACGCTGCACGACGTCTTGCGTCACATCTTTAACAAATGCGGTATAGATGGTTTTTTCATCGAGTACGACTTTACTCAGTGACAACTGCCCCCAAAGCACCTGACCGTCTTTGCGTTCAATCTTTATTTCTCGGCTGGTGCCGACAATTTTGTCCTGTCCGGTTTCACGGTTGCGGTCAACATAGCTGTCATGTTCATGCTGTATTGCTTTAGGGACTAACATTTTTACGTTCTGGCCCATGACTTCGTCGGGGGTGTAGCCCCACAGGCGCTGGGCGGCCTTGTTATAGAATGTGATGGTGTTGCGCTCATCAATGACCACAACAGCATCCAGTGCCTGAGATAGTGTCTGTTCCATTATCTCCCGTGCTTGTCGCGCAGCAGTCACATCCTGAACAAAAGCAGTGTAGTGCTTCCTGCCTCTGATCAAAATTTGCGATAAAGAAAGCAGTGCCCACACTTTATTGCCGTCTTTGCGCTGTAGCTGCACTTCCCGTGATGTGCCAACAATACGGTTGGTATTCTCGCGTCTATGACGGTCAACGTAGCCGTCATGATGTTGGCGCAGTTCGCTGGGTATCAGCATTGCAACGTTTTGCCCGACCACGTCCTGTCGGGTATATCCCCATAGCTTTTCTGCCGCCGTGTTGAAAAATGTCACCCGATTGTCTGGTCCGATAGAAATGACTGCAATGATCGATTGCTCCAACGCCTGTTTTTCGGCTTTGCTGGAAAAGTATTCGAACATTCTTTACTCCTTAAGACGCTTTTTGGCGGGCTAGCCTCCTGCCAGCTTAGCTAAGGCGCGTATAAGCGCTAGCTGCACCGAGCGAAATAAATGGGTGTTGCGAAGCGCCTGCAGCATGACTGCGCTTTGGGCTAGCGGTCGGCTCTCAGAGAGATTTTTTAGTAGCATTTGCCACGGTGCGTTGTGATCGTTAGCTATGACGGATAGGCGGTTAGGGCCGTGCGTTGCGCATGCAATTGCAGCGCCGCTCATCTCGTGTGTCACGTGCTTCCCATCGCTGCGGCGGTTGATGTTGCTTCCCGCTGGGGGCAAACAATGATCAGAACGGCAGCCGCCGTAAAGCTCTTCGGCGCGCCAGTAATCGAAAACGAAAAAGGCCCACCTTGCGGTGAGCCTTTTTCGTTTGTTCGTATGGTGCCGGCACCAGGAGTCGAACCCGGGACCTACTGATTACAAGTCAGTTGCTCTACCAGCTGAGCTATACCGGCCTTTGAGGGGCGCCATTATATCTATTCGTTTGGCTGAGTAAAGTAGCGCTTGTATGTTTTTTACTAAGACAGGCAAGCCTGGATTTTTGGGTTTATGCACAAGTGGCGAAAGGTCGCGGTCAGTGTGTTGCGAAAAGGTGACGCACTTATCGGATTTTCATAACTATATGTTTTTTAAGTATTTTAAATTTATGGCTTGATGGCTTCGGAGATTTGCAGAGCGTTTTTTGCCGCTTTAGCGTGCTGCTTCCAGGAATCTGTCAACAGAGTTATCCACAGCTAGCAGTGGCGTTCGGCCAGTAAAAGAAGGTTGCGCGGCGTTAAGTCGGCTGGGCAGAACTGGCCCAGGCGGACCTGGTAGCCCTGTTCTTCCAGGTACAGGGCGCGGTCCAGCACCAGCCAGAGCTCCAGCGGGCGGCGGAACAGGGCGCGTAGCAGTTCCAGGTTGCGCACTTCGGCCAGGCGCTGCCAGCCGCGCGCGAGCAGGGCGTCCCAGTCGGCGGCGTTGGCGTCGATGGTCAGGCCTTTGCGCTGGCCGAGGTCGATGCAGTATTGGGCGAAGGGCTTGTGCAGCCAGGCCGCTGGGAGTGACGGAGTTGGCAGATAACTGTCGACCCCGCGCAGTTCGCGTTGCAGCAAGTCGAAGGCGAGGCGGCGGGCCATGGACTGGTCGCGTTGTTGGCGCACGCGGGCAGGTGCGGTGACGGTTTCATTCAGCGGCAGGCCGAGATCATCCCGGCTGAGGTGCAGGGCAGATGCCTGGGCCACCATGGAGAGTGGCTGGTAGGCCGCCGCCTGTGTGCGGTTGTAGCAACAGGGCGCGATGGCCAGTTGGCCGCAGCCGGCAGCACTGGCCAGCTGCATCAAGCGGATATGCAGGTCGCCGCAGGCGTGCAGGGCGACAGCTGTGTGCATTGGCGTCAGGTGGCGCGCGCTGTCATCGGCCATGACGTCCTGTTGCCGGTGCTGGGCGTCGAGCTGCAGGCGTTGGGCGAGCCGCTGGCCGTCTTCGACCAGTGCAGGGTCATGCTCCAGGCAGGTCAGCGGCATGCCATCGCGGGCCAGCAGGTGACCAAGGTGGCCCTTGCCGGCGCACCAATCGAGCCAGTGATGCGGGTGCTGGTTGAACGTCAGGCTTTGGGCGAAGGCCTGAATCTGTTGCCATTTGCGCCCCGGTACATCGACGTTGAAGCGCGCAACCGGGCGTGTGTCGACCTGCTGAGGAAGCCAGGACAGCTCGGTCAGGGTTCGTGATTGCTGGGCAAGGTCGGTAAACGGCGCTGGGGCGGGCAGGTCGCAGGGCGTGTTATGTGTGGCCTCTGCCTGCTCCAGGGAGCGGGCGCGCAGCCACTGGGCCAAGGTTGGGTGTTCGGCTTCCCACGGCAGCGTCAGTTCGGTAAAAGGCCGTGGCCGCCATAGGGATTGATGGCGCAGCAGGAATGCATCCAGCGCGGCGAAGCGCTGGTGCAGATCAAGATCACAGGTGCTCATGGCCGATGGGCGATCAGCGGCCCTGGCAGGCATCGACACGCAGCCAGCGCTCGAGCAGCCTGAAGCCGCGCACCAGGACAAAGGCAATCACCAGGTAGAACATGCCGGCCGCAAAGAAGATCTCCACCGGCAGGTAGGTGCGCGCGATGATGGTGCGCGCCATGCCGGTCAGCTCCAGCAGCGTCACGGTGCTCGCCAGGGCGCTGGCCTTGAGCATCAGGATCACTTCGTTGCTGTAGGCCGGCAGGCCAATGCGTGCAGCACGCGGCAGAATGATGTGCAGCATGGCCTGGGCCTTGGACATGCCCAGTGCGCGCGCCGCTTCTACCTCGCCCTGGGGCACGGCCTGGATGGCGCCGCGCAGAATTTCGGCAATATAGGCGGCGGTGTGCAAGGTCATGGTGAGGACCGCGCACCAGTATGGGTCGCGCAGGTAGGGCCACAGCGGCCCCTGGCGCACGGCGTCGAACTGCGCCAGGCCGTAATAGATGAGGAACAGCTGCACCAGCAAGGGCGTGCCGCGGAAGAAGAAGATGTAGCCATAGGGCAGGGCGCGCACATACCACTGCTTGGACGCACGGGCGATGCCCATGGGCAGGGCAAGAATCAGCCCGGCGATAACCGCGATGGCGACCAGTTCCAGAGTCAGCAGCGCGCCTTCGGCCAGGCGCGGCAGCCATTTGATGATTACTTCCCAGTTCATGCAGCGCTCCTTGCAAAGCCGCGGGAGGCGCGTTTCTCGAGGAAGTGCAGGCCAATCATGGCGAAAATGGTCAGGCCCAGATAAATGAAGGCGGCTACCAGGAAGAAGGTGAACGGCTCTTTGCTGGAGGTCACGGCGATCTGTGAGCGACGCATGATTTCTTCCAGACCGATCACTGATACCAGGGCGGTGTCCTTCATCAGAATCATGAACAGGTTACCCAGGCCGGGCAGGGCGATGCGCCACATCTGCGGCAGGATCAGCCGCCAGAAGATCCGTGGTTTGGACAGGCCAAGCGCCTGGCCGGCTTCCCGATGGCCCTTGGGGATGGCCAGGATGGCGCCACGAAATACTTCGGTGGCGTAGGCGCCGAAGCAGATGCCCAGGGCGATCACGCCAGCGGCGAAGGGCGACAGTTCGAGGCTGTCCATGCCCAGCAGGTCTGCCAGGCTGCGCATCAGGTTCACCGTGCCGAAATAGATCAGCAATACCCAGAGCAGCTCGGGGATGCCGCGCACGATGGTCGAATAGGTGTCGCCCAGCCACTGCAGGGGCTTGTAAGGCGAAGTTTTGGCCAGCGCGCCGAGCAGGCCGAGCACCAGACCCAGGCACAGCGCACTGAGCGCCAGCTTGATGGTCATGAGGGTGCCGGCGGCCAGGGCGGGGCCGAATCCGTAGAGGTCGAAATTCATGGAGGCTCAGAAGCCTGCGTCGCCCGTTAAGGCGACGCAGTGCTGATTGCTCAGTAGATGCTGAACGGGAAGTACTTGTCGTTGATCTTCTTGTAGGTACCGTCTGCGACGATTTCCTTCAGAGCAACGTTGAGGCGTTCACGCAGGGCATCGCCCTTGCGCACGGCAATGCCGATCTTGTCGTTGTCGAAGACCGGGTCGCCTTTGAACTCGAAGCTCTTGCCTGCATCGCTTTTCAGCCATTCCCACTGCACGAAGGTATCCGCGAGGATGCCATCCAGACGGCCCGAGGTCATGTCGAGGTAGGCGTTTTCCTGGGTGTCGTACAGCTTGATGTCAACCACGCCGTCGAGGTTGTCTTCCAGCCAGGTGCCGGCGATGGTGGCGCGCTGCGCACCAATGACCTTGCCCTTGAGGCTGGCTTTGTCAGTGCTGAACTCACTGTCTTTCGGCGCCACGAACTGCAGCTTGTTGGTGTAGTAGGGGTCGGTGAAGTCGACGGCCGCCTGACGCTCTTCGGTGATCGACATGGAGGCGACCAGGAAGTCGAACTTCTTGGCGTTCAGGGCCGGGATGATGCCGTCCCAGTCGGAGGTAACCACTTCGCACTCGGTCTTCATCTTGGCGCACAGGGCCTGAGCGATATCCACGTCGAAGCCGCCGACCTGGCCACTGGCGTCGATCAGGTTGAACGGTGGGTAAGCGCCTTCGGTACCGATTTTAAGCTTGTCCG
Organism: Pseudomonas cuatrocienegasensis; assembly: GCF_900110925.1. Lineage (GTDB taxonomy): Bacteria > Pseudomonadota > Gammaproteobacteria > Pseudomonadales > Pseudomonadaceae > Aquipseudomonas > Aquipseudomonas cuatrocienegasensis. Next base: position 6,049 of record NZ_FOFP01000012.1, read on the forward strand.
CTGCGACGGCACTGGTGCCGAAGGCCAGGGTGGCGGCAGCGGCCAGCAGGATCTTCTTGTAGTTCTGCATGTTGTTGCTCCGTGTTTAGCGATTGCTGGACATGAATTGTTTACAGCGCGCCGAGTTCGGCGAATCGAACACCTGGGCGGGTGATCCCTGTTCCTCGACCAACCCCTGATGCAAAAACACCACCTCACTGGACACCTGACGAGCGAAGCCCATCTCATGGGTAACCAAGAGCATAGTGCGGCCTTCCTCGGCGAGCGCACGAATCACATTAAGCACTTCTTGTACCATCTCCGGGTCGAGCGCCGAGGTGGGCTCATCGAACAGGATGACTTTCGGCTGCATTGCCAGCGTACGGGCGATGGCGGCACGCTGCTGCTGGCCGCCAGACAGTTGATTGGGGTAAACGTGGCGCTTGTCGGAAATGCCGACCTTGGCCAGCAGTGCTTCTGCCACCTCGGTGGCCTGCGCACGGCTCTGCCCCAGCACGCGGCGCGGCGCCTCGATAATGTTGTCGAGTACGCTCATGTGCGGCCAGAGATTGAAATTCTGAAAGACAAAACCGATTTCGCTGCGCAGCCGGTTGATCTGGCGATTGTCCGCAGCGATGAGCTCACCGTTTTTCGCGGCCTTGAGCTTGAGGGTTTCGCCGGCGACGATAATTTCGCCTTTATGCGGGTTTTCCAGCAGGTTGATGCAACGCAGAAAGGTCGACTTACCCGAGCCGGATGAACCGAGAATGGAGATCACGTCACCATCGCGCGCGGTGAGGGAAATACCCTTGAGCACCTCGAGGTCGCCGTAGCGTTTATGCAGGTTACGGATTTCCAGCGCTGGCGCAGCCTCGGCCATGGGGGTTCCTCTAATTCGGGTGTGCGCTCCAGCGGGTGTGGCGCCGTCCTGGCGAGCGCCACGCTAGCATGCGTTTGGCTGACCGCCAAGCCGTTTACAGGCCGCGGCTGGCTTGCTCGGTCACGGTGTCGCCTGGGTGCTGTTGGTTGTCGCGCAGATGCAATTGATCGCTGCTGACGCCCTAAAACCCAGGCAATAAAAAAACCCCAAGGCCGTGAAGACGCTTGGGGTTTTTCGTATTTATGGTGCCCAGGGACGGAATCGAACCGCCGACACGGGGATTTTCAATCCCCTGCTCTACCGACTGAGCTACCTGGGCCAACGGGGCGCTATTAGACGGATTTGAAGGGAGGGTGTCAAGCGCGCTTTTGAAAAATATTTAATTATTACGGGCGGTTAGGTTCGAGTGGGGACCTTGGGCCGGGCGCTGCAGGTTGGCTATGGCGGTGCCGGGGCGTTCGCTCCCGGGTATCGCTGCGCTCCACCCAGGCTACGGGCTGAGGATTGTGGGAGGGGCTTTAGCCGCGACGGGGCGTGTGCTGTCGCCGCTAAAGCGCAATGCCGCTCAGCGCCTCCCACGGTCTGGCGGGTTACTCGCTCGGCGGGACGTAGCCGTCGGCTTGGGCGTATTGCTCGCCGGAGAGGAATTTATCCATTTCGCCCTGGAGGAATTTGCGGTCGTCGGCGTTCATCATGTTCAGGCGACGTTCGTTGATCAGCAGGGTCTGGTGCTTCTGCCATTCGTCCCAGGCTTGTTTGGAGACGTTGTTGAAGATGTCTTCGCCTTTGGCGCCTGGGTAGGGCGGGCGGTCGAGGCCGGGGAGTTCTTGTTTGTGTTTGCGGCACAGTACGGTGCGGGTCATGCGGGTTCTCCAGCGGTCAGGGCGTCGGCCGCGCGTTTCAGCAGTTTCTTCACGGGGGCGGCTAGCCCCAGGCGCGGCGGGGTGGCGAGGTTATACCAGAGCCAGTCGGCCTCGGCCACGGCGCTAGCCGGGGTGTCGACCCGGATCAGCCAGGGCTCGATGGCCAGCTGGAAGTGGCTAAAGGTATGGGTCAGGCCGGGCAGGGCATGGCGTTCGCCCAGGCTCAGGGCGTGCTGGCCGGCCAGGGCTGGCAGTGCGTCGAGATCCTCCAGTTCCGGCAGGCTCCAGAGCCCGCCCCACAGGCCGGTAGATGGCCTGCGGTAGAGCAGGATGGCGCCTTCACGGTTGGCCAGGATCGGCATCAGGGTGCGCTTTTGCGGAAGGGCCTTGCGCGGCTTGGCGATCGGGTAGCGGATCTCCAGGCCAAGCAGGTGCGCCTGGCAGCCGCTTTTCAGCGGGCAGAGCAGGCAGCTGGGTTTGCTGCGGGTGCAGAGGGTCGCGCCCAGGTCCATCATCGCCTGGGTGTAGTTGTTTACCCGGGCGTGGGGTGTGAAGCGTTCGGCCACATCCCACAGCTGTTTGGCCACCTTTGGTTCACCGGGGTAGCCCTCCTGGGCGACGTAACGCGCCAGTACGCGTTTGACGTTGCCGTCAAGGATCGCCGCGCGCAGGCCCATGCTCAGGCTGGCGATGGCGCCTGCAGTGGAGCGGCCGATGCCGGGCAGTTCGGTGAGCTTGTCGACATCGCGAGGGAATTCACCGGCATGCTCGCGCATGACGATCTGTGCGGTCTTCTGCAAGTTGCGCGCGCGGGTGTAGTAGCCGAGGCCGGTCCACAGGTGCAGCACTTCGTCTTCCGCTGCTTCGGCCAGGTCTTTTACCGTTGGCAGTGCAGCCATAAAGCGGTCGAAGTAGCCGAGCACGGTGCTGACCTGGGTCTGCTGCAGCATGATTTCCGAGACCCAGACGCGGTAGGGCGTGATGCCCTGTTGCCAGGGCAGGTCCTTGCGTCCGTGGTTGTCATACCAGGCGAGTACGGCGCTGGAGAATTGCTCAGGGCTCATCGGTTGAACAGGCCTTTGAGGGCGTCTTTCAGCTCGGGGCTGACCTTGTCGCCGAGTTTTTCTTCGATCTTTTCGTTGATCTTGTTACCCGCCAGTTTGGCGGCGACCTTGCCCATGCCGTCCTGATCCAGACGGCAGGCCTTGGCACCCAGCTCCAGCGGGCCACGGCAGCGCAGCGGCCATTCGATACCGGCATAACGCTCGTTGACCTGGCAGGCCGGGTCGGGCATTTCGCGGCGGTCACCTTCCAGGGTGATGCCGACGCGGTAGTCCAGGCCGAGCACGCGCAGGTCCAGATCGCCGTCACCGCTGACTGCCAGGCCCGGGATGCGCACCTTGAGGTCCGGGTTGTTGGCCACGCCGTTGCGGATGCTCAGCGAGCCCTGCAGGGTCTCGAAGGGGGTGTCCTTGCTGCGTGGGTCGCTGCTCAGGGATTTGCGGTTGATGGTGGCGATGCCACGGCACAGTTGCTGTTCAAGGTTGGCATCGACCAGCACGCCGTCGTTGAGCAGGAAGCTGGCCGTGCCGTTGAGGCCGTCGATCCAGGCCTGCTGGCTATTGCCGCGGGTGGTCAGGTTGGCCTGCAGGTCGAGGGCACCTTTGAGGGGCGCTGGCTGCTCGTCACTTTTCAGGAAGGGCTCAAGCGGGATGCGGGTCAGGTTCTGCTGCAGGCTCAGCAACGGCACCTCGGGTCGTACGTCAAGGCTGGCGCGGGTGTCGAACTGGCCGTTGCCCAGGGCGCCGCGGGCCTGCTCCAGAGTGAGCAGGCCGTTGCTGCCGTTGGCTTTGACCTGCAGGTCGCTGATGAGCTGTTTCTTCAGGGTCAACTGATCGAGGTTGAGTGCCAGTTGCAGGTCGAGTTTGCGCAGGCTGGCCAGCGGCAGTGCGCTGGTGGTGTCCCAGGCCTGCTGGGTTGGGGCGTTGGGCAGCGGCGTGGTGCCGCTTTGCCCTGCATCGGCCACGCTTTCGCGTACTTCGGCCTTGCGCGCGGCGCCTGCGCTTTTGGCGTCTTTATCCGCAGCGGGCAGGTAGCGATCGAGGTCGAGACGGTCGCCCTTGACGGTGGCACGCAGGGCCTGCTTGCTGAAGTCGCTGACGCCCAGGCTGCCGCTGAAGCTGCTGTCGTCGAGTTTCAGGTTCAACTCGTCGAGGCTCAGGCTGTTGGTGGTGCCGTTCAGGCGGGTGACCAGTTCGAAGGCGCTGAGGGCTTTTTCGTCGTTCAGCGTGGGCAGGGTGTGGCCGATGCTGGTGAGGAACTCACGCAGGTTGAGTGGGGCGACGGACAGGCCGCCGCTCAGCTTGGGCGCATCGTTAAGGTCGCGCACCTTGAGTTCGCCGAGGGCGCGCAGTTGGTTGGCCGAGAGTTTGAGGCCGTTCCATTCGGCGACATTCGCGGCCAGGTCGACCAGCAGTTGCCCCTGGATGGCGTAGGTCAGGGTCTGGCCGTTGAAGGGCTCGCCGGATGCTTCGCCGGAGAGGCGGGCGTCTTCCAGTTGGTAGCGCTTGAGCACGCGGTCGAAGCGCAGTTCGCCCTGCAACTCGCTGCGCGCCCGCATGACCGGCTGATTGGTGCCGAAGAAGGCGCTGAGCTTGATCGGCACGGCGGCGCCTTCGCGAATCGCGCCGGTCGTCAGCTGGATGCTTTCGGCGCTGAATTGCTGGCCTTTCTGCACGTCGTTGTAGGTCACTCGGGCGCTGTTGACGATCAGGCTGTCGATATCCAGCTTGATCGGGGTGCCGGCCGTTGCGCTGTCGTCGGTGCTTGGCTGCTCGCTGTCTGGCGCCGCGTCGTTGGTGGCCGTTGCCGGCTGCTCTGCGCTCTGTGGCGGCCGGCCGACGTCTTCCCAGTTGCCATGACCGTTTTCGTCACGCTCCAGGTTGAGGTTGAGGCCGTCGACGCGGATGTCGCTCATCTGCACTTCTTTGCGCAGCAGCGGTAGTACGCGCACCGACAGGCCGAGCAGGCGCAGGTCGGCAAAGGGTTTGTCCGGGGTCGTGGCGCTGGCCAGGGTGGCGTCGGTCAGCTCCAGGCCAAGCCAGGGGAACAGGCTCCAGCCAATGTCGCCATTGAGGGTCAGTTCCAGGTTGGCCTTGTCGCGGGCCAACTGGCGGATTTCGTCTTTATAGTCGTTGGGATCGAACAAGTGGGTCAGGGCGAAGCCCAGGGCCACGATGATCAGCAACAGTCCGAGGAAAAACAGACCCAGGAGTTTGCCGAGCGCTTTCATGGACAAGTCCTTGTTTGAATGACTGGAAAGGTAGGCCGGGCAGTATAACGCCCGTACTCGCCTGCGTTCGCGAAAAGCGCTGCAGGTCGTTACAGACGAGGCGCTGCAGCGGCTGGCGGCATGGCGTTCTGGCTTGGATGGCGAGTGCGGCCGGCGGTTCCGTGGCGCCTACTGCATGGGCTGGCGCCTAGAAGATGGCAGCGCCGGGCATGCAGGCCGCTTTGCGTGAGTAGCAAAGGTCGAAATTCGGACGCCAGAAAATTGAACGGGTGCGCTGACAAGCGTAATGGCGCAATGCTAGGCTCGCTCGCTATTGGCTTTTTCAGGTATGCCGTTATTCTGCAGCCTGCGAGCCAAATGCTTGCGTGCCAACATAATCAGAGAATAACTCAATGACTGACGCCTCCGTACTCGACGGTGCTTCAGCGACGCCTGCGTTCCTGTCCAAGGAGCGCATCATCGCGAAGCCCGGCTTCAACCGCTGGCTGGTTCCGCCAGCGGCCCTGGCCATTCACCTGTGCATCGGCATGGCGTATGGCTTCTCCGTGTTCTGGTTGCCGCTCTCTAAGGCCGTGGGTATTACCACCGTCGCAGCTTGCGCTCCTGATATGGGTTTCTTCGAGCAAATTTTTGCCAGTAATTGTGACTGGCAGATCTCCATGCTCGGCTGGATCTACACCCTGTTCTTCGTCTTCCTTGGCTGCTCTGCTGCTATCTGGGGCGGTTGGTTGGAACACGCTGGCCCGCGTAAGGCTGGTGTGGTGTCGGCCGTCTGCTGGTGCGGTGGTCTGCTGATTTCCGCATTGGGCATCTATACCCATCAAATCTGGCTGATGTGGCTGGGTTCCGGGGTAATCGGCGGTATTGGCCTGGGCTTGGGTTATATCTCGCCGGTTTCGACGCTGATCAAGTGGTTCCCGGACCGTCGTGGCATGGCCACCGGTATGGCGATCATGGGCTTCGGTGGTGGTGCGATGGTCGGTGCGCCCCTGGCTGCGCTGCTGATGAACCATTTCGCCAGTGAAACGGGTGTGGGCGTATGGCAGAGCTTTGTGGTCATGGCGGCGATCTACTTCATCTTCATGATGGGTGGCGCACTGTCCTACCGCGTACCGCCGACCGGCTGGAAGCCGGCAGGTTGGGTTGCACCAGCTGCCAAAGCCAACAACGCAATGATCACCAAGGGCCATGTACACGTGAACACCGCGTGGAAGACCCCGCAGTTCTGGCTGGTCTGGGCTGTGCTGTGCCTGAACGTGTCGGCCGGTATCGGCATCATCGGCATGGCCTCGCCGCTGCTGCAGGAAGTCTTCGCTGGCAAGCTGATCGGCATTGATCTGTCGTTCAACGAGCTGAACGCTGCACAGCTGGCAGAAATCGCCGCGATCGCTGCAGGTTTCACCGGTCTGTTGAGCCTGTTCAACATCGGTGGCCGCTTCTTCTGGGCGTCGTGCTCGGACTTTATCGGGCGCAAGGGCACTTACTTTGTGTTCTTCGGCCTGGGCTTCGCGCTCTACGCCGCTGTGCCGATGCTCGGCCAACTGGGCAGCCTGGCGCTGTTCGTGCTGGCGTTCTGCATCATCCTGTCGATGTATGGCGGTGGTTTCGCCACGGTGCCGGCCTACCTGGCCGACCTGTTCGGTACGCAGATGGTCGGTGCCATCCACGGTCGCCTGCTGACCGCCTGGGCGGTCGCCGGTGTGCTTGGCCCGGTATTGGTCAACTACCTGCGCGAGTACCAGTTGAGCATCGGTGTGGAGAAGGCTGCGGCCTACGACATCACCCTGTATATCCTCGCCGGTATGCTGGTGCTGGGCTTCATCTGCAACGCCCTGGTGCGTCCGGTGGCGCCGAAGTACTTCATGACTGAGGCCGAGTTGGCTACCGAGCGCGCCTATGGCGAGAAAAAAGCACCGGCTGCAAGTGAGCTGGAGTGGGCTGCTGACCCCTCGAGCAAGCCAATTGCCATTGCCGCCTGGCTGGCAGTAGGTCTGCCGCTGGCATGGGGCGTGTGGATCACCCTGCAGAAGACCGTCGTGCTGTTCCAGTAAGCTGACGCTGTTGTGAAAATCCCGCCCGCGCCTCGTGCGCCGGCGGGATTTTTGTTTTCGGGTTTGGCCGCCTGGCAACGGTTAGCGGGTTGCCATGTGATTAGCGACGAAACAGCAGCAGACCCTGGCTTCAAGGTTGGCAGCTTATCGGCCTATAATGCTGGCCCTTTCGCCCAATGATTTTCTGGAGCAGGTGATGGCCGAACGTACGGCTTGCGTCGAACGCAACACCCTGGAGACCCAGATCAAGGTCTCGATCAACCTGGATGGCACCGGTAAGGCCAAGTTCGATATTGGCGTGCCGTTCCTTGAACACATGCTTGATCAGATTGCCCGCCACGGCCTGATCGATCTGGATATCCAGTGCAAGGGCGATTTGCATATCGACGACCACCACACCGTCGAAGACGTTGGCATCACCCTTGGCCAGGCCTTTACCCAGGCGATTGGCGACAAGAAGGGCATGACTCGTTACGGCCATTCCTACGTGCCGCTGGATGAAGCGCTGTCGCGCGTGGTGATCGACTTCTCCGGCCGTCCGGGTTTGCAGATGCACGTGCCCTTCACCCGTGCGGTGGTCGGTGGCTTCGACGTGGACCTGTTCCAGGAGTTCTTCCAGGGCTTCGTTAACCACGCCCTGGTATCGCTGCATATCGACAACCTGCGCGGCACCAACACCCACCACCAGATCGAAACCGTGTTCAAGGCCTTCGGCCGTGCCCTGCGTATGGCGGTAACTCTGGACGAGCGCATGGCCGGGCAGATGCCGTCGACCAAAGGGTGCTTGTAAGTGCAAACCGTTGCAGTAATCGACTACGGCATGGGTAACCTGCATTCGGTGGCCAAGGCCCTGGAGCACGTCGGTGCCGGCAAGGTGCTGGTGACCAGCGATGCTCAGGTGATTCGCGAGGCGGACCGCGTGGTATTCCCCGGCGTTGGCGCGATTCGCGATTGCATGGCCGAGATCAAGCGTCTGGGCTTCGATGCGCTGGTGCGTGAAGTCAGCCAGGATCGGCCGTTCCTAGGCATCTGCGTGGGTATGCAGGCGTTACTGGAGCACAGCGAAGAGAACGAGGGCGTCGACTGCATCGGTCTGTTTCCTGGCAAGGTGCGTTTCTTCGGCAAGGACATGGTCGAAGACGGCGAGCCGCTGAAGGTGCCGCACATGGGCTGGAATGAAGTGGCGCAGTCGGTCAAGCACCCGCTGTGGCACAACATCCCCGATCTGGCGCGCTTCTACTTCGTGCACAGCTATTACATCGAGGCTGGCAACCCCAAGCAGGTGGTCGGTCGCGGCCATTACGGCAAGGACTTCGCTGCCGCGCTGGCCGACGGCTCGCGCTTTGCCGTGCAGTTCCACCCGGAAAAGAGCCACACCCACGGCCTGCAACTGTTGCAGAACTTCGCCGCCTGGGATGGGCGCTGGTAAATGAGCCGGGCCAAGCACAAACCGCCGCTGATGACCTTGAGCGCCGAGCAGGAGCGTGAAGCCTGCCTGGTGCTCAAGCGTTTTATGGCCGAGCGCTTCGAGCTTGAGCTGGGCAGTTTCGAGGCCGCCGAAGTGCTGGAGCTGTTTGCTCGCGAGATTGCACCGCACTACTACAACCGGGCGATTTTCGATGTGCAGACGCACTTGAAAGAGCGTTTCGAGAGCATCGAAAGCGACCTCTGGGCGCTCGAAAAGAGCTGATCCCACCGAATTCACACGACTTAAAGCAGGTTCAACCGATGCTGATTATCCCCGCTATCGACCTGAAAGACGGCGCCTGCGTGCGCTTGCGCCAGGGCCGCATGGAAGATTCCACAGTGTTCTCCGATGATCCGGTGAGCATGGCCGCCAAGTGGGTCGAGGGTGGTTGCCGGCGTCTGCACCTGGTTGACCTCAACGGCGCCTTCGAGGGTCAGCCGGTCAATGGCGAGGTGGTCACCGCCATCGCCAAGCGCTATCCGACTCTGCCGATCCAGATCGGCGGCGGTATCCGCACCCTGGAAACCATCGAGCACTACGTACGTGCTGGCGTCAGCTACGTGATTATCGGCACCAAGGCGGTGAAGGATCCGCAGTTTGTCACCGACGCCTGTAAAGCCTTCCCCGGCAAGGTGATCGTTGGCCTGGATGCCAAAGACGGCTTCGTTGCCACCGATGGCTGGGCGGAAGTGTCCACGGTGCAGGCCACCGATTTGGCCAAGCGCTTCGAGGCTGACGGCGTATCGGCCATCGTTTATACCGACATCGCCAAAGACGGCATGATGCAGGGCTGCAACGTCGAGGCCACTGCGGCCCTGGCTGCGGCCAGTCGCATTCCGGTGATCGCCTCGGGCGGTATCCACAACCTCAGCGATATCGAGAAGCTGCTGCTGGCGCGCTCGCCCGGCATCATCGGCGCCATCACCGGCCGGGCCATCTATGAAGGCACCCTGGATGTGGCTGAAGCGCAGGCGTTCTGCGACAACTTCAAGGGTTGATGTGAGCTGTAGGGTGGACAACGCTTTGCTTGTCCACCGCCTACTTGGTGACCTGGTGGACAACGCTACGCGGTTGTCCACCCTACGAGAGATATCTGTTATGGCCCTCGCCAAACGCATCATCCCCTGCCTCGACGTGGACAACGGCCGCGTGGTCAAGGGCGTGCAGTTCGAGAATATCCGCGACGCCGGCGACCCGGTAGAAATCGCCCGACGCTACGACGAGCAGGGTGCCGACGAGATTACCTTTCTCGATATCACTGCCAGTGTCGATGGCCGGGATACCACGCTGCTTACCGTCGAGCGTATGGCCAGTCAGGTATTTATCCCGCTGACCGTCGGCGGCGGCGTGCGCACCGTGCAGGACATCCGCAACCTGCTCAATGCCGGCGCGGACAAGGTGTCGATCAACACCGCTGCGGTATTCACTCCGGAGTTCGTCGGCGAAGCCGCCTCGCGCTTTGGCTCGCAGTGCATCGTGGTGGCCATCGACGCGAAGAAGGTCTCCAAGCCGGGCGAAACCCCGCGTTGGGAGATATTCACCCACGGCGGGCGCAAACCCACCGGCCTGGATGCGGTGCTCTGGGCGAAAAAGATGGAAGACCTCGGCGCCGGTGAAATCCTCCTGACCAGCATGGATCAGGACGGCGTGAAAAGCGGCTACGACCTCGGTGTGACCCGCGCTATCAGCGAAATGGTCGGTATCCCGGTGATCGCCTCTGGCGGCGTCGGCAACCTGCAACACCTGGCCGACGGCATTATCGAAGGCAAGGCGGCAGCGGTATTGGCGGCGAGCATCTTCCACTTCGGCGAATACACCGTGCCGGAGGCCAAGGCCTACCTGGCCAGCCGCGGCATTGTGGTGCGCTAGGGGCTGCCATTTCGTTCGCGGCAACGCAGCGTGCGACGAAACGGCAACAGACCCTGGCTTCCGGACTGTGCGTTATACCCTCGGCGTGCGCCAAAATAGCGCTAAGCTGCGTGTATGTTTTGAATTCACTCGGGTTGTTCTCTATGTACAAGCGTCTGTTACTGGCTCTTGCCGGTGTTCTGTTGTTGCTGTCGGGTGCTGCGCGTGCGCAGGTTGATCCGAATTACCGCGTGGTACTGCTGACCGAGAACTTCCCGCCTTACAACATGGCTGTGAATGGCAAGAACTTCGCGCACGATGCCAATATCAACGGCATTGCCACCGATATCGTGCGTGAGATGTTCAAGCGTGCCGGTATCGCTTACGACCTCACACTGCGATTTCCCTGGGACCGGATTTACAAGCTAGCGCTGGAGAAACCCGGCTACGGCGTATTCGTCACCGCCCGCTTGCCCGAGCGTGAGGCGTTGTTCAAGTGGGTAGGCCCGATCGGCCCGGACGACTGGGTGTTGCTGGGCCGCAGCGACAGCCCCATTACCCTGCAGAGCCTGGAAGAAGCCAAGGGCTACAAGGTCGGTGCCTACAAGGGTGACGCCATTGCCGAGCACCTCGAAAGCCAGGGCTTGCAGCCTCTCACAGCACTGCGTGACCAGGAAAATGCCCGCAAGCTGGTGAGCGGCCAGATCGACCTGTGGGCCACCGGTGATCCAGCCGGCCGCTACCTGGCCAAGCAGGAAGGCATCACCGGCCTCAAGACCCTCTTGCGCTTCGACACTGCCCAGCTGTATCTGGCGTTGAATCGGGACACGCCCGATGCGGTCGCCAGTGCGCTGCAGGCCGCCCTAGAGCAGATGCGCGAGGATGGTTTCGTTGACGCGGTACAGGGGCGTTACCTGTAACCCAGTTCTCGTTTTCCATGAACGTAGATCCGTATCCTTGCCCGTAGTGTGGTGTTTGCTTCGCCTGATCGTTTTATAAGAACCCTCCTTAAGGGTGGCTGTGACATGAGCGCGGCGTTGATCAAGGCTAAAGCGTTGGACCATGATGGATACAGTGCGCGAGCAGGGGGCGGTATGAAGGCTTTCAGATGTGGTGCGTTGATTGGGCTCATGCTGGCTGCGTTGAGCGTACGGGCTGAATTACCGGCTTACTACAAGGTGGTGTTGCTCACCGAGAATTTCCCGCCGTTCAATATGGCGATCGATGACAAGAACTTTGCTCGAGACAGTGGGATTGACGGCATCAGTGCTGAAATAGTGCGCGAGATGTTCAAGCGGGCCGGCATTGGCTACACCCTGAGCCTGCGTTTCCCTTGGGACCGCTTATATAAATTGACCCTGGAGAAGCCTAATTACGGGCTGTTTTCCACCACCCTGACACCCCAGCGCCAGCCACTGTTCAAGTGGGTCGGCCCGCTGGCCAAGACCAGTTGGGTATTGCTGGCGGCACCGGGCAACACGTTGACGCTGAACACGCTCAAGGATGCTGCCAAGTATCGAGTTGGTGCCTACAAGAACGCCTCCGTAAGCCAGCATCTGGAGAGCCAGGGACTTGAGCCGATCAATGCGTTGCGCGATCAGGAAAATATCAAGAAGCTGACCGGCGGCAAGATCGACCTTTGGGCCACTGTGGACCCGGTTGGGCGGTATCTGGCCAAGCAGGAAGGCGTGAGCGGGTTGACCACGGTGCTGCGTTTCAATCAGGCCGAGTTGTACCTGGCTCTGAACAAGGATACCCCGGATGAAGTGGTGCAGCGCCTGCAGAAGGCCCTGGATGAGCTGCGCGCCGAGGGCTTCGTGGACGAGATGACCAACAGCTACCTGTAGTTCTGCGCTATTGAGCGCTTGCTCTGGACGTCAGCAATATCGCCATGCTGACGTCCAGGATGATCTGTGTTCCAGCAAAACGCCGCGAGGCCCTTGGGGATCGCGGCGTTTTGCTGTGTACTCGGTGTGGCTATATGCGTCGTTCAGTCACGCGAGACCCCTTGATGCTTGCGCTGCATGGTGCGGTTTGTGCATTTGTCGAGGCGTATCGTTGCGCGCCTAGTCGTGGTTGCGTAGGGTCCATGCTGGCGGCGTGCCAATATTCGTCGCGAATTTGAGAAGAGCTGAGGTCTGGGGTGCTGTGCGAAAGCTCGTCGAGCGCTGCTAGGGGCCATAACAGACACTGCACGAAGAGGGGGAATGCATGAAGGTGATCAAGAGTGGGTTGCTGTTGGGGCTGATGTTGGGGGCTCTGACCGCGCGGGCTGAGTTACCGGCCGACTACAAAGTGGTGTTGCTCACCGAGAACTTCCCGCCGTTCAACATGGCGGTCGATGACAAGAACTTTGCCCGTGACGATGGGATCGACGGTATCAGTGCCGAAATTGTGCGCGAGATGTTCAAGCGGGCCGGCATCAACTACAGCTTGAGCCTGCGCTTCCCCTGGGATCGCCTGTATAAGCTGACGTTGGACAAGGCCAATTACGGCCTGTTTTCCACCACCTTCACGCCCGAGCGCCAGCCGCTGTTCAAGTGGGTTGGTCCGCTGGCCAAGACGGGCTGGGTGCTGCTCGCCGCGCCTGGCAATAACCTGGAGTTGAAGACTCTCAAGGATGCGGCCCAGTACCAGGTTGGCGCTTACAAGAACGATGCGGTGAGTCAGCATCTGGAGAGCCAGGGGCTCAAGCCGATCAACGCATTGCGCGATCAGGAAAACGTCAAGAAGCTGCTCAGCGGCAAGATCGATTTGTGGGCGACTACCGACCCGGTCGGTCGTTACCTGGCCAAGCAGGAAGGTGTGAGCGGACTGACCACGGTATTGCGCTTCAATGATGCCGAGCTGTATCTGGCGCTGAACAAAGACACCCCGGATGAGGTGGTGCAGCGCCTGCAGAAAGCCCTGGACGAGCTGCGTGCCGAGGGCTTTGTCGACGAGATGACCAATAGCTACCTATAGGGCGCACTGTGCGCATTATCACGGCGCGCTGTGGCTGATGCGCAGGTCGTAGAAGGTTGCAGCGCCTGCTTCGGTTTCATAGCCGCTGTTGTCCTGTACGTAGACGCCAGCCTTGAAGTACAGCGGTTTGGCGGCCCAGCTTGAATTCAGGGTGCGAGTCAGCAGGCGGTCGTTAACCTGCACCTGCAGGACGCCCTGAGGCGTCAGGGTGATCCGGTAGTTGAAGGTCTGGTTAAGCGGGATGCCGCTGAGCACGGTGAGCACCGCGCCTTCTGCGTCGTCGGGTGAGTTGCGGATCTTGGCGACCAGATTGGCTGTGGCCGTCTTGGTCTTGTACTGGTATTCCAGCTTGAGCATGGGGCGTGAGCTGCCGTGGGCGTGGATCTGGCCGATGACGATTTTGCCGGTCGAGGGCACTTGGCTAATGCTTAATTGAGCGCTGAGGGTGTGTTGCGCGCCTGGGTAGGTCCAGTTGCGCAATGCGCCGCTGGCCAGGGTTTCGCGCAGTTCGCTGCGCGGGTAGCTGGCATTGGCTGTGGTGGTGCCGTTGACTGGGGTCCAGAACAGCACGCGGCCATCAAGGGACTTGAAGTAATAATCCTGATAGCCGCCGACCAGTAAGGGGGTGGTGATGGTCGTGGCGGGCACGCCCACGGGGATGGACAGGTTCCAGGTGGCAAGATCGATCATGGTCAGGCTCTCGGCGGGTGACGGCTAGCGGCTGTGGGCGTTCGCTGGCGTTATACGGCGCGGCGAGAAGAGCGGTAAGTGCATTTCGTCGACTTAATGGCGTCAAAAAATGAACTTATTCGACAATGGCTACTACTGCGCCAGTAGCCCAGGTGGAGAGTGGGGGGGGCTGGGCTAATCGCCAGCCCTTATGCAATGAGGCCGTGCCCCCTGACGGGGTGTCAGTTTTTTGGATTGACGCGCAGTGTTCGGCGGCTCGCCCTGTAGCGCTTTCCGATGAGCGGTCGGCATGGCGCCGGCGAAAAATCATGTAAAACACCTGCGCCGCGCTCTAGGGCAGGCTGCGCCATACTGCCGGCCTCTTCGCTGGGCTGATCCACGCATGCGCATTTCCCTGTTATTTCGGCCGTTCCTTGCTGCGGTGCTGCTGGCTACTGTGCTGGGCTCGCTGTTACAGACCCACCTCAATCTTGCGGTGCTACAGGCCCACGGGATTGCCGTGCCGGTCACGGTGCGCTTGCATACCAGCGGCCTGGATCTGCTCGGTTTCGGTCCGACCCTGGCTGCGTTGGTCGCCACGGCCTTTCTGGTGGCCCTGCCGCTGGCCCTGTGGCTGCTGCGTGGGCGTGACGCCCTCGGCTGGCCCCTGTTTGCCCTGGCCGGCGCCCTGTCATTGTTGGCGGCGCTGGCCGTGGCCAATGCCCTGGCTCCCATGCCAACGCTGATAGCGGCAAATCGCACGCTGGCTGGCACCCTGGGTCTGATGGCCTGCGCCAGTGCCGGCGGCCTGCTGTTCTACGCCTTGCTGCGACCTACCCGTGGGCGTGTCGCATGATCCGCTACAGCCTCTCTACACAAGGATTTTCCCGTTGATCAAACAGGCTGCAGCCCTCTGTCTGGTCATGGCCGCGCCCCACGCAGTGGCGGCCATGGATTACCGTATCGAAACGCTGGTGACGGGGCTGGAACACCCCTGGTCGCTGGCGTTTCTACCCGATGGCGGGATGCTGGTGACCGAGCGCGTCGGGCGACTGCGTCTGATCGACGCCCAGGGCCAGTTGCAGGCTGAGCCGCTGGCTGGGCTGCCCGAGATGTTTACCGCGGCCCAGGCTGGTCTGATGGAGGTGGCGCTCGACCCCGACTTCGCCCGCAACCAGCGGATCTTTCTGACCTATGCCTACGGCACCCTGGAGGCTAACAACACCCGCCTGGCCAGTGCGCGGCTGGTCGATGGGCGCCTGGAGGATGTGCGGGTGCTGTTCAGCGCCCAGCCGGCCAAGGCGGGTGCCTCACACTACGGCGGGCGCTTGGCGTTTCTGGCGGACGCTACCCTGGTGCTGACCCTGGGCGATGCCTTCGACCTGCGCGAGGAGGCGCAGAACCCGGCCAACCACCTTGGCAAGCTGGTGCGGCTGAACCGCGACGGCAGCGTGCCGGCGGACAACCCCCTACGTGGCCAGCCAGGCGCTGCGCCGGAGGTTTACAGCCTGGGCCATCGCAACGTCCAGGGCATCGTTTTCGACGCCCAGCAGCGTCGGCTGTACAGCCATGAGCACGGCCCGCGTGGCGGTGATGAACTCAACCTGATCGAGCCGGGGCTTAACTACGGCTGGCCGCTGGTCAGCTATGGCGTCGACTACACTGGCGCGCGTATTTCGCCCTACCAGGAGCTACCGGGCTTGCAGCCGCCGCTGTTGCACTGGACGCCCTCGGTCGCGCCCGCCAGCCTGACCCAGTACACCGGCACGTTGTTTGCGCAGTGGCAGGGCGATCTGTTCGCTGCCACCCTGGCCGAACGCAGCGTGCGGCGCATTCGCCTGCACGACGGCAAGCTGGCCGGTGAGGAGGTGTTGTTCGAGGAGCTGGAGTCGCGCATCCGTGATGTGCGCAACGGCCCGGACGGCGCGCTCTACCTGCTCACCGACAGTGCCGAAGGACAACTGCTGCGGGTTGTGCCGAGCGAGTAAGCACGGCGAAGACACTGGCGCCGGCGCTTTTTGTAGGAGCCTCGCCCCGGGGCGAATGTCATGGATAACACCGAGGTAGCTGAATGGCGGCTCGCCCCGAGGCGGGGCTCCTACACCGGTACAGTGGTTCATGTCGGTGCTGCGTGACGGCTGGCACGGGGATACAACACGATTTTGGGACATAGCCTTTGAAATACCTGCGAGCCTACCCGACCGAACTGCAGGACAAGATCCGCGCGCTGATCGACCAGGGGCGCCTGGGTGATTACCTGGCCCAGCGCTATGGCGAGCGTCACGCCATCCAGAGTGACAAAGCGCTCTACGCCTACACCATGGCGCTCAAGCAGGCGCATCTGAAAAACGCCCCCGCAATCGACAAGGTGCTGTTCGACAACCGCCTGGACCTGACCCACCGCGCCCTGGGCCTGCACACCGCGGTGTCGCGGGTGCAGGGCGGCAAGCTCAAGGCCAAGAAGGAAATTCGGGTGGCTGCGCTGTTCAAGGACGCCGCGCCGCAGTTCCTGCAGATGATCGTGGTGCATGAGCTGGCGCACCTCAAGGAAAGCGATCACAACAAGGCGTTCTATCAGCTCTGCCAATACATGCTGCCGGACTACCACCAATTGGAGTTCGACCTGCGCGTGTACCTGACCTGGCGCGAGTTGCCCGACACCGGCCTGCTTACAGAGCGCTGAGCACTTCGAGGCTACTGCCGGCAGCGCCTACCTGCAGGCTGACTTCGTCGCCAGGGCGTTTGCCGAGCAGAGCCAGGCCCAGCGGCGCCGTACTGCCGAGTACCTGTACCTGTTCGCCGGCGTGCTGCAGTTTCATGCTGGCACCGGGTGGACCGAGGAATAGCCATTGCTCGCGGTTATGCTCATCGACGGTTTGCACCAACGCGCCGAGCTGGATGCCCTGATCGCTGTCGAACGGTCGCGGGCGCAGTTGGCGCCAGGTCATCAACGTCTGTTGCAGCTGCGCCACCCGTCGCGCCTGGCCGCTGGCCAGGTAGGCGGCTTCCAGGCCGAGGGTGTCGTATTTGTTTTCGGCGACATTTTCCGCATGGGTGGCGGTTTCGTGCGCGGTCAGCGCCGCCTGCTCGGCACGGGCCAGTTCGGCGTGCAGCTGTTCGATGACCTGGCGGTGCAGTTCGGCTTTGTCCACGGTGCGCTCACGCTTGGCAGGGGCGCGGATTATCCCGCAAGGCGGGCGTTGTTGTCCCGCTGCGCTCAGTCAGGCAGCGGAGCCAGTTCGATCCGGTTACGTCCGGCTGCCTTGGCCCGGTACATCGCCGCATCGGCGCGGCGGATCAGCTCGGTGGCGTCCTCCTGGCCAAGGCTCAGGGCAATCCCGATACTGGCGCCGAGGCTGATCGCCTGGCCTTCTAGCGACATCGACTCACCGAGCACTTGCAGTACTCGCTGGGCCAGTTGCGTTGCCAGCTCTGGCGAAAGCACGGTCTCGCAGACCAGCACGAATTCATCGCCGCCGAGGCGCGCCGGCAGATCGCTTTCGCGCAGCGCATAACGCAGCCGCTCGGCGACCTGGGCCAGAACGCGGTCGCCGAAGGCGTGGCCGTACTGGTCGTTGATCGGTTTGAAACCGTCCAGGTCGATCAGCATCACGGCGAGCAACTGCCCACTACGCTGGCTGCGTGCCAAGGCCTGCTCGAGCTGTTGCTGCAGTGCGGTGCGGTTGGCCAGGCCGGTCAGTGGGTCCTGCAGGGCCATGTCGCGCAGGCGCCGATTGGCGGTTTCCAGGGCCTCGGTGCGCTCGGCCACGCGTTGCGCGAGGACCTTCTCATTGAGCTGCAGAGCGGCTTCCTTCTGCCGTTTCAGCTCGTTGAAGCGGGCTGCCAGGGCAAAGGACAGCAGGATCATTTCCAGCCCCGAGCCGATCTGCATGGCGTACAGGGTCATGAAGTTCGAGGGGATCAGGGCAAAGTTGCGCAGTGCCAGGAGCACGGCGCCGCTGAGCAGCATCATCCAGGCCAGGGCGAACAGACGGGCACCGGGCACCTTGTAGCCGACGCAGACGAAGCTGCTGATCAGTAGCGTCAAGGTGACCAGCAGGCCGGTCAGCGACATGGTCTGCAGGGCGTTCTGCACCGGCAGCAGCATGGTCCCGAGCAGGGCCAGGGCGGCAGCGCAGGACAATGCGATAAGCACGCGATCCAAGCGTGGTAGCCACTGGCGAGTATCGAGAAAACTGCGGGCGAAGATCATCGCGAGCAAGGCCGCCAGGGTCAGGCTGATCGGCAGAATGCGGTTGCTCCAGGGGACGGCCTGTGGCCACACATACTGCGCGCCGAGGCCGTTGAGCGAGAGCACGCTAAAGGCGAAAGCAATCATGAACAGGACGTAGTTGAGATAGGGCCGCTCGCGCAGGGCGAGAAACAGCAGCAGGTTGTACAGGCCCAGGGCGACCAGCACGCCGCAGTAGAGCGCATGGGCGATGTAGCTGACCTGGCTGTGGCGCTCGAAGTCCGCCAGGTTCATCAGGCTGCCGCTCAGGGTCATGCTGCCCTGGGAGCTAACACGCAGGTACAGGGTGCGTCGTTCGCCGGGGGCCAGGGTGATTTCGAAGACCGGCGTGCGGTGGCTGATGCTGCGCTGGGCATAGGGCAGGGTGTCGCCGCCCTGGGATTCGCGCACGCCGTCTGCGCCGACATCGTAAAGGCGCACGTCATCAAGTGAGGCGTAATCCAGCTCCAGGCGCCAGCTGTGGGTGGTTTGGGCATGGGAAACGACGCGCATGCGCAGCCAGACCGGGCCACTGACGTAGCCAAAACCGAGGTCGCGGCGCTCGCTGCTTGGACGCCAGGGCGCGCTGGCATCCAGCACATCGTCCAGCGCCCATTCATCCCGGGGGTCGAGCAGGTAGTCTACGTGGCCGTACAGCGGCACGGCCGCAGTCCGCTCATCCAGGCGCGTATCAGCCTGGGCCGGGTTGGTCAGCAGCGCGCCAAGCAACCCCAGCAGGCAACCGAGCGCCAGGGTCCATGACCAAAGGGCGGCGCAGGCACGTCTGTCAGCAGGCATAGGCAGGCCATGGACGGAAAACGATGGACAGATACTGGCAGAAAGCCGTGTCCGCGCGCCAGTCACGCGTCGTGGGAGTGTGCGGCGGCCTCTGGCTGACGTTTTTGCAGGTGGGCGCCCAGGGTACGCAAAGGGCCAAGCTGACGGCAGATCAGCGCCAGTTGGGTCTGTACCAGGCGCTGGGCGTCTTCGGCGTCTTCGGCCACCTGTTCCAGGGCCACGGCCAATTGCTCCTCGGCATCGCTGTGGATGGCCAACGGCTGGTTGCCGAGCAGGCCGGCGGCGATTTCGTCGAGGCTCTGGGCCAGGCGCTCGGCCTGATCGAGCAGGGGGCCTTGTACCTGTTCCGGCAGGCGCTCGCTGCGGTGCGCACCCAACCCCGAGAGGTAACTCAGCAAGGTGTGCGAGAGCACCAGGAAGCGAAAGCCCACGTCGGCTTCCTTACGGAAGTGGCCAGGCTCCATGAGCATGTTGCTCAGGGTGGTGGACAGGGCCGCATCGGCGTTGTGCGCGTTGCGTCGGGCCAGGCGATAGGCCAGGTCGTCACGCTTGCCGTGGGCGTACTGCTGGATGATCTGGCGCAGGTAGGTGCTGTTGCAGCTCAGGGTGGTGGCGACCACACGGTGCAGCCGGCGGCCCTGCCAGTCCGGCAGGATCAGGAACACCGCCAGGCCAGCGATCAGGCTGCCGAGCAGGGTGTCGACCAGGCGCGGCACAATCAGTCCGTAGCCATCGCCGACCTGGTTGAAGCAGAACAGCACCAGCAGGGTGATCGCCGCCGTGGCCAGGGTATAGCGGCTGCTGCGGGTGGCGAAGAACACCACCCCGGCGGCCACTGCCAGCAACGCTTGCAGCAACGGGTTGGGGATCAGGTCGAACAGCGCCCAGCCGATCAGCAGGCCGATGGCCGTGCCGACGATGCGCTGCACCAGCTTGCGCCGAGTCGCGCCGTAGTTGGGCTGGCAGACGAACAGGGTGGTCAGCAGAATCCAGTAGCCCTGGGTCGGGTGGATCAGGTGCAGCACGCCATAGCCGGCCGCCAGGGCCAGAGAAAGGCGCAGGGCGTGACGGAACAGCAGCGAGGTCGGCGTCAACTGATGGCGCAGGCGCGCCCAGACATCGCGCAAGCTCTGGGGTTCGCGATCGAGCAGGCTGCTGTCCTGCTCTTCGGCCAGGGCGTCGGGGTTGCTGGCATTGCCCAGCAACTGGTCGAGGGTGGCGAGGTTGCCGGCCAGCGCCCGCAGCGAGCGCAGCAGATGGCGCCAGGCCGGGTTGCTCTGGCGATGTAGGTGTTCCAGGGACTGGTGCAAGTCGTCCAGAGCATCGCTGCACAGGGTGCGGTACTCGAACGGTTGGCGCAGCTCGATGGCGTGGGCCAGGCGGTGGCAAGCGCTGCCGTGCAGGCGCAGCAGACGCTGGCAGCGGAACAGCACATCGCTGTGGAAAAACGCCTCGGCCAGTTCGTTATACGGGTAATGCGAGGAACTGGCGCGCTCGTGGATGTCCTGGGCGAGGAAGTACAACTTCAGGTAGCGGCTGACCTTGGGGCCGGGGCGGCTGTTGCCAACCCGGTGCAGGATGATTTCCTTGGCCGCGTTGAGGGCGCTGACCACCCGGCCATTCTGCTGCGCCAGGGCCAGGCGGCGTTCCTCGACATCGAGCTGACGCAGCGGCTCGAACAACGCCGCCTTGAGCTTGAGGTACTGGCCCAGCTCGCGGAACACCCGGGCCAGGCTGTGCTGCACCGGCTGGTTGACGAACAGCGCGTTCCAGATCACCGAGAGCACGCCATACCAGGCGGCGCCGGCCACCAGCAGCAATGGTTCGAGCCACAGCCCGGCCATGCCGCCGCGCTGTTCAACGCCGATCATGCTGTACACGGCGAGGATCAGGGTCGCCGAGCCGAGGGTAGCGTAGCGTTCGCCCAGAGCGCCGAACATGGTCAGGGCAAAGCTCGACACAGCCAGGGCGATCACGAACAGCCAGGGATAGGGGAACAACAGTTCGACGGCATAAGCGGCCGCGCTGAAGCAGCCGAGGGTGACCACCAGCGCGGTCAGGCGGCCCTGCCAGCTGTCATCGGTTTCTGCCAGGGCGCTGGCGATGATGCCGAGAAACAGCGGAATCAGCGCGTGCATCCAGTCCTGCGACCAGCACAGCAGCAGGCTGCCGCTCAGGGCGATAAACACCCGTAGGCTGTAGCTGAACTTGTCCAGCGCCCACAGGCGGCGCAGGGAGTGACGAAACGAAAGTGCGGGCATGCAGGATGTGGCCTTGTGCGAGTGCAGACGATAGACGTCGCCATACGTCTGCAGGTTACTGAGCGCAGCCGCATCTGAGAAGCCCGCAGCCGTGCGCCGGTTGGCAAGCGTGCGACGGCCCTGCACTATCGGGCGCCCGGCCTCTTTATATCCAAGGAACTCCCATGCGCGAACTCTTTGAACTGTGCGGCAGTGATCCGCACGTACTGTTCTCACCCTACTGCTGG
The DNA here is from genome assembly GCF_900110925.1 of Pseudomonas cuatrocienegasensis. Lineage (GTDB taxonomy): Bacteria > Pseudomonadota > Gammaproteobacteria > Pseudomonadales > Pseudomonadaceae > Aquipseudomonas > Aquipseudomonas cuatrocienegasensis. Next base: position 27,580 of record NZ_FOFP01000012.1, read on the forward strand.
CGCGTGCGCCTGGCGCTGCAACACAAGGGCCTGACGTTCAGCAGCCGGCCACTGAACTTCACCGACAAGGCGCCGCTGGCCTGCTCCGGGCAGACCCTGGTGCCAGTGTTGCGCGATGGCGAGCAGGTGGTGCATGACAGTGTGGCGATCTTCGCCTATCTGGACCGCGCTTACCCGGAGCATCCGCTACTGGGTGACGGCGTCGCCGCGACTCGCGCGCGGCTGTTGGAGAAGGTGGTGTTTCAGAGCCTGCGTATGCCGCTGCTGAAAATTCTCGTACCCCGGGTACACGCGGTGATTACCGAGGCCGACCAGGCCTATTTCCGCAGCACCCGGGAAAAGGCCCTGGGCATGAGTCTGGAAGCATTCGCCGACCCCCAGGCGGGCGAGCAGGCGCTGCGCCAGGCCCTGCAGCCCCTGGAAACCTGGCTGACGGAGCAACCTTACCTGGACGGTGAGGCCCCTGCCGGCAGCGATTACCTGATCGCCGGCCTGCTGTTCTGGGCCTGGTGCCTGGGCACCCAGCCGTGGGGTGAAGGTACGGCCGTGGACCAGTGGTTCCAGCGCCTGCTGACGCGCTACGAAGCGCAATACGGGCCAGTGCAGCGGGCCCTGTAGTGAAACCGCGTGTAGGGTTCACCGTGCGCACCGCGGCAGGCGACAAATAGGAGGTGCGCACGGCGCACCCTACGGGGGCCTGTTAAAGCGGCCAGACCCACAGCAGCAACGGCACGCTGATCAATACCACAAGCACTTCCAGCGGCAGGCCCATGCGCCAGTAATCGCCGAAACGAAAGCCGCCGGGAGTGAGGATCAACGCGTTGTTCTGGTGGCCGATGGGCGTCAGGAACGAGCAGGAGGCGCCAATCGCCACCGCCATCAGCATCGCGTCAGGGCTGACGCCCAACTGGTTGGCGGCGCTCAGGGCGATCGGGCACATCACGGCGGCGGTTGCCGCGTTGTTCATAAAGTCGGACAGGGTCATGGTGACCACCAGCAACAGGGTCATCAGCACCACGGGGTGCCCCTGGGCCAGGTTGTCCATCAGCACCTGGGCCAGCAGGTCGGCGGCGCCGGTACTGGACATCGCCCCGGCAACGGGAATCATCGCACCCAGCAGGACGATCACCGGCCAGTCGATGGCCTCGTACACCGAGCGCAGCGGCACCACGCGCAGCACCATGTAAACCAGCACGCCGAGGGCGAAGGCCACCGCCGCCGAGAGCAGGCCGAAAGCTGCAGCCGCGACGGCCAGCAGCATCACCCCCAGGGCGATATTGGCTTGGCTGCGGTCGGCCAGGCTGATGGCGCGGTTGGCCAGCGGCAGGCAGGTGTAGTCACGGGCGAATTCGCCGATATCCTCGGCCTGGCCCTGCATCAGCAGCACGTCACCCGCCAGCAGCGGGGTGGAGCGCAGGCGTTTGATCGAGCGGTGCCCCTCGCGCGAGATGGCCAGCAGGTTGATCGCGTAACGGCTGCGCAGGCGCAGGCCGCTGGCGCTCTGCCCGAGCAGCGTCGACTCGGGCATCAGCAGCAGTTCCTGCAGCACATTGTCGGTGTCGCCTTCCGGTTTGTCTTCGGCCTTCTCCGTGCTGGTGTCCTTGTCCGCGGTGGTCGGCACGTCCGCCTCCAGGCGCAGGCCGAGGTCGCCGAGCACACTGTCGAGGGCTTCCGGGTCGGCTTCGATCACCAGAATGTCATCGACCTCGACCACCCGCCGCGGGTTGGGCGCCGAGACGCGGAACTTGTTGCGCACCATGCCGACCACCTGGGCATCGGCGCTTTCCAGGCGCTGCTCGATTTCGCCCAGGGTCTTGCCGGCCACGCTGGCGCCTTCCTTGACCCGCGCCTCGGTGAGGTAGGCGCCGGTCTCGAAGCTGGCAGCCGTGGGCACGCTGCGCTTGGGCACCAGGCGCCAGCCGAGCAGGGCGATAAACAGCACGCCGCCGAGCGCCACGGCGACCCCCACCGGGGCGAAGTCGAACATGGCGAAGTGGCCCGCGCCGCTCTGCGCGCGGAAGCTGGAGACGATCAGGTTTGGTGGTGTGCCGATCAGCGTGGTCATGCCGCCGAGAATGGTGCCGAACGCCAGGGGCATCAGCAGACGGCCCGGCGGCAGGTCGAGCTTGCCGGCCAGTTGCAGGGCGATAGGCATCAGCAGGGCGAGGGCGCCGACGTTGTTCATAAAGGCCGAGAGCAGCGCGCCGAGGGCGGTCAGGGCGGCAATCGACAGCACCGGGCCGGATGTCGCCGGCAGTAAGCGCCGGGCCATGGCATCCACCGCGCCGGTCACTTGCAGGCCGTGGCTGAGCACCAGCACGCAGGCCACGGTGATCACCGCGGGATGGCCAAAACCGGCAAAGGCCTCGGCCTCCGGCACCAGGCCGGTGAGCACGCAGGCGAGCAGGGCGCCGAGGGCGACCACGTCATGCCGCCAGCGGCTCCAGACGAACAGCACAATGGTGGCCGCGAGGATGAAGAACACCCAGCTCTGGTCGACAGTCATGGCGCGGCGCGCTCCTGCAAAAGGGGGGATGAGGTAACAGAAGGAGATAATTCTGGATAACAGATCGTAAGCCGTAGACGGCGGTTCAACCCTTATTTACGGGCTATGTTCCAACGGGCTGTTACATACCTGTAGGAGCGAATTTATTCGCGAAATTCGCAGCACCACCGCGAATAAAGGCTAAGCGCCCCTTTCGTTCCTACACAAGCAAAATTGGGGTTGCAACAGCCACCTGGGACATCGCCTATTTACGGGAGGCGCTCAGACGTACTGCGCTGCCGCATAACCCGACGCCCAGGCCCACTGGAAGTTGAAGCCGCCGAGGTGGCCGCTGACATCCAGCACCTCTCCGACAAAGTACAGGCCAGGGCTTTTCAGCGATTCCATGGTCTTGGACGACACCTCGCGGGTATCGACGCCGCCCAGGGTGACCTCGGCGGTGCGATAGCCCTCGGTGCCAGCCGGCACCAGCTGCCAGTCCGAGAGTTGCTCGGCGATGGCCTTGAGTTCGGCTGGGGTGTACTGCTTCATCGGCTTGGAGGCGAACCAGTTATCCGCCAGCAGCCCGGCCATCTTTTTGGTGAATAGCTCGGCCAGCAGGGTTTTCAACTCGCTGTTGGGCCGTTCGCGCTGCTGCGTGGCCAGCCACTCGGGCAGGTCGATATGCGGCAGCAGGTCGATATGCACCCGGTCGCCCGGTTGCCAGAACGAGGAGATCTGCAGGATCGCCGGGCCCGATAACCCGCGGTGGGTGAACAGAATATTCTCCTTGAAGCTCTGGCCGTTGCAGCTCACCACGCAGTCCTCCACCGAGGTGCCGGACAGCTCGGTGCACAGCGTCTTGAGTGCCGGGTCGGTGATCGTGAACGGTACCAGGCCTGCGCGGGTCGGCAGCAACTCATGGCCGAACTGCTTGGCCACCTGATAGCCAAAGCCGCTGGCGCCGAGTGTCGGGATCGACAGGCCGCCGGTGGCGATCACCAGGGACTCGCAGCGCACGGCCCCGGCGCTGGTTGCCAGTTGATAGCCGCTATCCAATTTGCTGATCTCGCTGACCGAGGTGTCCAGGCGCAGCTCGACGCCAGCCTCTTCGCACTCGCTGAGCAGCATCTCGAGGATGTCGCTGGCCTTGTTATCGCAGAACAACTGGCCGAGCTTTTTCTCGTGGTAGGCCACGCCATGCTTGGCCACCAGGCCGATAAAGTCCCACTGGGTATAGCGCGCCAGGGCAGACTTGCAGAAATGCGGGTTCTCCGAGAGGAAGTTGCTCGGCTCGCAATACATATTGGTGAAATTGCAGCGCCCGCCGCCGGACATCAGGATCTTCTTGCCGGCCTTGTTCGCGTGGTCCAGCAGCAGCACGCGGCGGCCCCGGCCGGCGGCCGTCAATGCGCACATAAGACCGGCGGCACCGGCACCGATGATGACAACCTGGAAAGCGAGCACAGCCGGTACCTCATAGAAAATGGTGCGCCGGGCAGGCGCGAAACAGCGCGCATCTTACCTGATCGGCCCCATGCGCTCAGGGCGCGCTGGCGAGTCGATTGCCGGCGTGGCGATATTTTTCGTAACAACGTGGCTTGCGACGAAGCCGGAACAGCCCCTACTCTACTTCGGTAGGCCAGTGGCCTGCCTACCAGCTGTCCCAGCAGTGCGCCGTGCGGTCGTGGTGTGCTGAACGGTATCGTCGATGTGCTTCCATTGCCTTCAAACGGTCCTGCATGAACGAGCTGCGTGCCCTGATATTGACTCTGATGCTTCTGCCGCTGAGTGGCGCAGCCGAGATTCTGCGCCTGGTGGCTGATCCCTGGCCGCCCTTCACCGGCAAGCACTTGCCCCGCAACGGCCTGGCTAGCGATCTGGTGACCACGGCGCTGAACCGCGCCGGTTATGTCACCCGCTATTTTGAGGTGCCCTGGGAACGGGCGATTCGCGGCCTGCAACGCAACGAGTACGATGTGCTGGTCGACGCCTGGTTCAGCGAGGAGCGCGCTGAATTCGGCCACTTCTCGCAACCCTATCTGATCAACCGTATTCGCTTTCTGCAGCGCAAGGGTACCGGCATCACCTTTGAACAGCTGAGTGATATCTACCCCTACTCGATTGCGGTGGTACGTGGCTACGCCTATGGGCCGTCATTCGATCAGGACGCGCGCTTGCGCAAGGTCAGCGTTACCGACTTCCCGATTGCCGCGCGCATGCTGCACGCGCGGCGGGTGCAACTGACCCTTGAAGACGAACTGGTGGCCCGCCATCACCTGGGGCGTGACATGGACGGTATTGGCGATGAGCTGGAGTTCTTGCCACAGCCTCTGAGTGAGAACGGCCTGCACGTACTGGTCAGCCGCCAGCACCCGGAGCATCAGAAGATAGTTGCGGCATTCGATGTGGCCATCGAGGGCATGCGTGCCGACGGCACCTACGAGCGGATCATGCGCCGCCACGGGCTTTAGACAATCCTTGAGCAGGCTAGGGGCTGTTGCCCAAACATTCGCAGGCGCGTCGCTCTCGGCGCGGGCTTTTGGATAGGTCTACGAGAGCACTGGATGGCCACTATTCGCCGCGGGGCGCGGCTCCTACGCGAAGCATCGACGCCGTGCAGCAGGCCCTAGATCAATAACAGCTGTGGGCGCTGGTGCGCGGGCGCACCCTACAATCACTGCCAGTGCGTGCGGCCACGGCCGTCTCGTTTAGCCTGGTAGAGGTGATGGTCGGCCTTTTGCAGCAACTGCTCCAGGTCATCGGTCGCACTCTGGGAAATGCCTGCGCTAAATGATAGCGCGGGCGCCCCGGCGGCATAGCGCAGGCCGGCGCACTGCTTACGCAGGTGGTCGAGGGCCTGGGCCAGGGTGCCGCTATCATCGGTGCAGAGCAGGGCGAATTCTTCGCCGCCCAGACGCCCGGTCAGGGCCTGTGGAAAGGCGCTGCTCAGGGCGCGGGCGAACAGGGTCAGTGCCGCATCACCACTGGCATGGCCGTACTCATCGTTGATGCGTTTGAACAGATCCAGGTCGAGCATTGCCACGCATACCGTTTGCCCGGCCTCTTGGGCCTGGGCGATCTGTTGCATGCCTTGCTCGTAGAATGCGCGGCGGTTGTACAGGCCGGTCAGCGCGTCGAACAGCGCGGCTTGCTTGAGCGCGCGCATCAGGTCACGGCGCTCCAGGGTAGTGATCACCCGGCAGTTGAGCTCTTCTGCGCAGAACGGTTTGCGCAGAAAGTCATCGGCGCCGTGCTTGATAAACAGGGCACTGAGTGAGCCCTTGGTGTCGGCCGAGAGGCCGATGATCGCCAGTTCGGTGCGGCGCAGTTTCTGGCGCAGTATCTTGACCAGCTCGAAGCCGCTGGTGCCCGGCATGCTGTGGTCGACCACCAGCAGGTCGATATCCGCCTGTTCCTTGAGAATACGCAGCGCCTCATCGCCGTCGTAGGCGTCGATGATCTGAAAGCGCTGCGGGGTCAGGACGTGGCGAATGTACTGGCGGGTTGCGGTGGAGTCGTCGGCGATCAGAATGCGTACCTGGCTGTTGCGCTCCAGGCGGTGCAGCAGGCGGAAGGCGTACTCGTAGGAGTACTGGCTTTCCTTGAGCACGTAGTCGACCACGCCCTTGAGCAGCAGCTCGTCGCGGCGCTGCTCATTGTAAGAGCCACTGAGCACGATACATGGCAGGCGGTACTGCATGACCAGGTCGACGCTTTCGCCGTTCGGGGCATCCGGCAGGTTGAGGTCGACAATGGCCGCGAAAAACAGCTCCGCCGAGGTATCCAGCAGCACCTCGGCTTCGGCCAGGCTGGCACAAAATACCGGCTCCAGGTCCGCTTCGCGGCGGAACAGGACTTCGAGAATTCTCAGCACCAGTGGGCTGTCTTCGATCACCAGGATATTGCGCATGACAGCTCCATCCGCTTCCGCGGCTTGCCTGCCGCTGTTTACAAGGTTCTGACGCGCAACGTACGGCCTTTGATCTTGCCTTCACTGAGGCACTTGAGCGCCTGCATGGCCACGACCCGCTCAACGGCTACATAAGCCTGGAAGTCGAAGATCGCGATCTTGCCGACCTGCGCGCCAGGAATGCCAGCTTCACCTGTCAGTGCGCCAAGAATATCGCCTGGGCGCAGTTTGTCCTTGCGCCCAGCGCCTATGCAAAGAGTAATCATAGATGGCTGCAACGGTGCACCACCCTGATGTTTCAAACTGCTCAGCGGATGCCAGTTGAGCGGCGCCCGTTGCAGGGTTTCGATGGCCTGGGCGCGGTGGGCTTCGGCTGGAGCCACCAGGCTCATGGCCAGGCCCTTTTCGCCGGCCCGACCGGTACGGCCAACGCGGTGAATATGGATTTCCGAATCGCGCGCCAGCTCGACGTTGATCACCATGTCCAGGGCATCGATATCCAGGCCGCGGGCCGCCACATCGGTGGCCACCAGGACCGACAGGCTGCGGTTGGCAAACATTGCCAGCACCTGGTCGCGGTCGCGTTGCTCCAGGTCACCGTTCAGTGCGGCGGCCGAGATGCCTTTGGCGGTCAGGTGGTCGACCACTTCCTGGCACTGCTGCTTGGTAAAGCAGAAGGCCACGCAGGACTGCGGGCGGTAGCAGTTGAGCAGCTTGACCACCGCGTCCATGCGCTCTTCTGGGGAGATTTCGTAGAAGCGCTGCTCGATTTGCGTGTCGTCGTGTAGGGCTTCAGCCTTGACCTGCTGCGGGTCGCGCATAAAGGTCGCGGACAACTGTTTGATCCCGGCCGGGTAGGTGGCGGAGAACAGCAGGGTCTGCCGACGCGTCGGGGTCTGGCTGATGATCTCGGCGATGCTGTCGTAGAAGCCCATGTCGAGCATGCGGTCGGCTTCGTCGAGCACCAGGGTATTCAGACCGTCGAGCTTGAGGGTGCCCTTGCTCAGGTGCTGCTGGATGCGCCCCGGGGTGCCGACGATGATCTGCGCGCCGTGCTCCAGGGAGCCGATCTGCGGACCGAAGGGCACACCGCCACACAGGGTCAGAATCTTGATGTTGTCGGCCGAGCGCGCCAGGCGCCGCAGCTCCTTGGCCACCTGGTCGGCCAGCTCACGGGTCGGGCAGATCACCAGCGCCTGACAACCGAAGAAGCGCGGGTTGAGCGGGTTGAGCAGGCCGATGCCGAAGGCGGCAGTCTTGCCGCTGCCGGTCTTGGCCTGGGCAATCAGGTCCATGCCCTTGAGCATGACCGGCAGGCTCTGGGCCTGAATCGGGGTCATCTCGGTGTAGCCGAGGGACTCGAGGTTGGCCAGCATGGCGGCGGAGAGGGGCAGGGAAGCGAAAGCAGTTTGGGTCACGGAAAAGGCCTGGAGGACGCGAGCAAGGCTGCAGTGTAGCAGGCCGTCGCCCGCTGCTGGCGGGCGATCGGCCTGGCGGCGTCAGTCCGGGGTGTCGTCGACTCGGCGGCTGCTGCGGCCGTCCTCCGGGCTCAACTGCAGGAAGATACCTGCGGCGAGCATCGACAGCAGGCCGACGCACAAGAAGGTTGCCTGGAACGCGCCCAGCACAGAGCCGTCCGCGCTGCCGGCAGGCGGGGTGAAGCCGCTGAGCAACGCGGCGGCAGCGGCAATCCCCAGGCTCATCGACAGCTGCACCACCACTGACAACAAGCTGTTGCCACTGCTGGCCTCGTTGTCGCGCAGGTCGATCAGGGTCACGGTATTCATCGCGGTGAACTGCAGGGAGTTGAACGCGCCGATCAGCCCCAGGTGGATCAGCAGCCAGGCCTGGGAGGTGCTGCCATCGACCAATGCCATGCTGGCGATCAGCGCGCCAAGCAGCAGGGTGTTGCCGGTGAGGATGCGCCGGTAGCCGAGGCGGTCGATCAAGGGTTTGGCCAGCGGCTTCATGGCCATGGCGGCCAGCGCCAGGGGGATCATGCTCATGCCGGCCTGGGCCGGCGAGTAGCCCAGGGCCAGTTGCAGCAGCAGCGGCACCAGAAACGGCAAGGCGCCGCTGCCCAAACGGGCGAACAGGTTGCCGAGAATGCCCACGGCAAAGGCGCGGGTGTGAAACAGCGCCGGGGCGAACAGCGGCGACGGCGTGCGCCCGGCACGTAACCAGTAGGCCGCGAGGCAAGCCAGGCCGGCAATCAGCAACACTACTACGCGCACCGGCGGCAGGTGCAACTCGCCGAGGCCTTCCAGGGCGATGGTGATCAGCAGCATGGCCGCGCCAAACAGGATAAAGCCGGGCGCATCGAAGCGCGTGCGCTCCGGCCCGCGCAGGTCCGGCATAAAACGCAGGGCGGCCCAGCAGCCGAGCACGCCGACCGGCAGGTTGATCAGGAAGATCCAGTGCCAACTGGTGTACTGCACGAGCCAGCCGCCTAGCGTCGGGCCGATCAGCGGGCCGAGCAGGCCGGGCAGGGTGATAAAGCTCATGATCCGCACCAGCTCCGAGCGCGGGTAGGCGCGTAGCACCACCAAACGCCCGACCGGCATCATCAGCGCCCCGCCCAGGCCTTGCAGCACGCGGGCACCGATCAGTTGGCTAAGCGAGTGCGACAGCGCGCAGAACAGCGAGCCCAGGGTGAACAGCACGATGGCGCCGAAGAAAATCCGCCGCGTGCCGAAACGGTCGGCGATCCAGCCCGAGGCGGGAATCAGCAGGGCCACGGTGAGCATGTAGGCAATCACCACCGACTGCATGCGCAGCGGGTCCTCGGCCAGGTCGCGGGCCATGCTCGGCAGGGCGGTATTGAGAATGGTGCCGTCCAGCGTCTGCATAAAAAAGGCGATCGCGACGATCCAGGGCAGCAAGCGGGCAGTGCGGGGATCGAGCAGTGAAGGCGTGTTCTGCATGGGGCGTCCTGCTGTGGCGGGCGGGTGTGGCCGTGCAGCCATTATCGCTGGCTGCGCTTTTGTTCGATGGCTCTATCGCGAATAAATTCGCTCCTACACCTGGTATCCATACACGGACGCCACACCCTGTAGGAGCGAATTTATTCGCGATCGATTTCAAGGCCTACACCCAGATCGCATCCCAATGCGGATAGTCCGCCATGTGCTGCACCAACCCGGCCCTGAGCGGGTTGGCCACGATATACCGGGCCATGGCGCGCACATCATCCTCATCGCGCACGGCCCGGTCATGGTAGCCAGGCTGCCATACACGGCCATGCAAGGCATGTTGCCGATTGATAGCCTGAGCGCTGCGCGCCTTGAGTCGCTTGGCCAGGCGCGCCAGCCCGCCATGTTCCAGGGTCACCAGCCAATGCAGGTGATCGGGCATCACTACCCATGCCAAGGAACTGGCCAGCCCCTCTACCGTGCAACGGCGCATTTCCTGGATCAGCAGGCGCGAGGTGGCAAAGTCCAGAAACAGCGGGCGGCGGTCGGCGGTGACGGTGGTAATCAGGTAGCTGCGTCCCGCCTCGGAAAAGCGGCCGGCACGTAAATTACGGGCGTGGGGAGAGAGATCGGCTGGCATTCCATTGCCTCCTTTTCGGTCGATCCAGAAACCCTAGTTCAGACCGAAAAGCATCGCGAATAAATTCGCTCCTACAGATTGCAGCTTCGCGAGTGATTCCGGCGCGCGTTGTTGGAGCGAAGGGGGCGTGCAGCGCCCCCTTTGGCTCAGGCCACAGACACCGAACGCTGCGGCGTCTGCCGCACGGGGGCGTTGCCGGCCACGTAGTAAGGCGCGCTGCTGCGTGGCAGCGGGGTGAGGCCACGGATCTTATCGGCGATCTTCTCCGCCATCATGATGGTCGGCGCGTTGAGGTTGCCGGTGACGATCAGCGGCATGATTGAAGCATCGACCACACGCAAACCTTCAAGCCCATGCACGCGGCCCTGGCCGTCGACCACCGCCATGTCGTCTTCGCCCATCTTGCAGGAGCACGAGGGGTGATAGGCGGTTTCCGCGTGCTCGCGGATAAACGCATCCAGCTCGGCATCGCTCTGGCAGGCGCTGCCAGGGCTCAACTCACGCCCCCGATAAGGGTCGAGCGCCGACTGCGCCATGATCTCGCGGGTCAGGCGGATGCCGTCGCGGAACTCCTGCCAGTCCTGCTCGCTGCTCATGTAGTTGAACAGGATGCTCGGGTGCTGGCGCGGATCGCGGGAGGTCAGGCGAATACGCCCACGGCTCGGCGAGCGCATGGAGCCAACGTGGGCCTGGAAGCCGTGTTCGTTGACCGCGTTGCTGCCGTTGTAATTGATCGCCACCGGCAGGAAGTGGTATTGCAGGTTGGGCCACCCGAACTCGGCGCGCGAGCGGATAAAGCCGCCGGCCTCGAACTGGTTGCTGGCGCCGACGCCGCTGCCGAGGAACATCCATTCGGCGCCGATGGCTGGCTGGTTCCACCATTGCAGCGCCGGGTACAGCGACACTGGCTGCTTGCAGGCGTACTGCACGTACACTTCCAGGTGGTCCTGCAGGTTCTCGCCGACACCAGGCAAGTCATGCACCACCGGGATGTCGAGGCTGCGCAGTAGTTCGGCAGGGCCGACGCCGGAGCGCTGGAGGATCTGCGGTGAGGCAATCGCGCCGCTGCACAGCAGCACTTCGCGGCGCGCCCGGGCCTCGTTGACGGCGTTGCTCTCGCCCTTGAGGTAGGCGACGCCAACGGCGCGCTTGCCCTCGAACAGAATGCGGTCGGTCAGGGCATGGGTGACGATGGTCAGGTTCGGCCGCGCGCGGGCCTGGTCCAGGTAGCCGCGGGCGGTGCTGGCGCGTCGACCCTTGGGCGTGACGGTGCGGTCCATCGGGCCGAAACCTTCCTGCTGATAACCGTTGAGGTCGTCAGTGCGCGGGTAACCGGCCTGCACACCGGCCTCGATCATGGCATTGAACAGCGGGCTGTTGCCCGGCTTGGGCGTGGTCACGCTGACCGGGCCGTCGCCACCGTGGTAGGTGTTGGCGCCAATGTCGCGGGTTTCCGCCTTGCGGAAATACGGCAGGCAATCCAGGTAGCTCCAGTCCTGCAGGCCCTGTTCCTTGGCCCAGCCGTCGTAGTCCATGGCGTTGCCACGGATGTAGCACATGCCGTTGATCAAGGAAGAACCACCCAGGCCCTTGCCGCGCCCGCACTCCATGCGGCGGTTGTTCATGTGCGGCTCGGGGTCGGTCAGGTAGGCCCAGTTGTAGCGCCGGCCCTGCAGCGGAAAGGCCAGGGCAGCGGGCATCTGGGTACGGAAATCCAGGCGATAGTCAGGGCCGCCGGCTTCGAGCAGCAGCACGCTGACGTCTGCGTCTTCGCTCAAACGGGTGGCAAGCACGTTACCGGCCGAGCCGGCACCGATGATGATGTAGTCGAATTCTTGGGTCATGGGGCATTACCTGTAGCGGCCAGAGGGGAGGCGGCGATCAATCGGTAGGAGCGGATTTATCCGCGATGCTGTTCGCGGTTAAAACGGTTCGCCGCCCACGGGCGTGTGCTCAGCGCTGTAGGGTGGATGACGCGTGCGCCATCCACCTTTCGAGCAGGTCTCTAGAACACCGAGGCGTAATCGCCCATTTCCAGCTGCACCGACTTGATCCGCGTGTAGTGCGCCAGGGTGGTCAGGCCGTTCTCGCGGCCGACGCCGGACTGCTTGTAGCCGCCCACCGGCATCTGCGCCGGCGACTCGCCCCAGGTGTTGATCCAGCAGATGCCGGCTTCCAGCTTGTGGATAACCCGGTGCGCGCGGTTCAGGTCGCGGGTCACCAGGCCAGCGGCCAGGCCGTAGTCGGTGTCGTTGGCGCGGCGGATCACTTCGTCTTCGCTGTCGTAGACCAGAATGCTCATCACCGGGCCGAAGATTTCTTCGCGCACGATGGTCATGTCGTCTTTGCAGTCGGTGAACACGGTCGGTGCGACATAGGCGCCCTGGGCGTAGTCGCCATCGGTGACGCGCGCACCACCGATCAGCAGGCGTGCACCTTCTTCGCGGCCCTTGGCGATGTAGCCGAGCACGCTTTCCATGTGCGCAAAGCTGACCAGCGGGCCGAAATTGGTGGCGTCATCCTGCGGGTCGCCCAGGCGGATGCGTTTGACCCGGTCCAGCACCTTGGCCTCGAAGCGCGCCTGCAGCATGCGCGGCACGAATACGCGGGTGCCGTTGGTGCACACCTGACCGGAACTGTAGAAGTTGGCCATCAGCGCGATGTCGGCGGCGCGGTCGAGGTCGGCGTCCTCGAAGATGATCAGTGGCGATTTGCCGCCCAGCTCCATGGTCACTTCCTTGAGGCTGGAGCTGGAGGCGCTGGCCATGACCTTCTTGCCGGTCACGGTGCCGCCGGTGAAGGAGATCTTCTCGATACCCGGATGCTCGGTAAGCCACTGGCCGACTTCGCTGCCGCTGCCGGTGAGCACGTTGAACACGCCATCCGGCAGGCCGGCGGCGGTGTAGATCTCGGCCAGCTTGAGGGTGGTCAGCGAGGTTACTTCACTGGGTTTGAAGATCATCGCGTTGCCGGCGGCCAGGGCCGGGGCGGACTTCCACAGGGCGATCTGGATCGGGTAGTTCCAGGCACCGATACCGGCCACCACACCCAGCGGCTCGCGGCGGGTGTAGGCGAAGCTGGTGTCGCGCAGCGGGATCTGCTCGCCCTCGATGGCGGGGATCAAACCGGCGTAGTACTCCAGCACGTCGGCGCCGGTGACGATGTCGACGTAGCGGGTTTCGGACAGCGGCTTGCCGGTGTCGAGGGTTTCCAGCTCGGCCAGCTCATCGTTGCGCTCACGCAGAATGTCCACGGCCTTGCGCAGAATGCGCGAACGCTCCATGGCGGTCATCGCCGCCCAGACCTTCTGCCCTTCGGCGGCACTGGCCACGGCCCGCTCCACATCGTCCTGGCTGGCGCGCTGCACCTGGGCGAGCACCTCGCCATTGGCCGGGTTGATGGCGTCGAAGGTCGCGCCGCTGGTGGCGTTGACGTAACGACCATGGATATAGAGCTGCTGTTCGGCAAAACGGGGCATAAGGCCTCCTCGTAATCGGATGGCGACACAGCCGCGCAGGCGGTGCCGGGGAGGGAAAGTACCGACAAGGCTAAGCAATTTTAATTGAACGATCAATCAACAAAAACGACAAGGCGCAGCCAAACACGACACGCAGGCCCATGATCAGGGGGGATGCGGGCGAGGTGTTGCGGGATGTGTCGGGGCTGGGTTTGGCGGGGAATGCTGCGTTAGAACGAACACTGCGGTCCCGTAGGAGCGAATTTATTCGCGATGCTTTCAGCGTGCTCAAGACCTATCGCGAATAAATTCGCTCCTACACCCGCCTTCAACACCGCGAACAAAGGCAGGTACCTCTATCTCGGCCGCTAGTCAGCCTTGGCCAAGTGCATATCAAGGTATTCATAGGCGATTTGCAGCGCCTGGCGGGTGTCGAAGGCTTCCCCCGACAGCGCGCCGCGCAGCCACAGACCATCGACCAGCGCGGCCAGGCCACGGGCTGCCTGGCGCGCCTGGTCTTGTGGCAACACCCGGCGGAACTGGCCGCACAGGTTGGAGTAGAGGCGGTGATCGTTGATCCGCTGCAGGCGGCGCAAGGCCGGCTGGTGCATGCTGGTGGCCCAGAACGCCAGCCAGGTCTTCATCGCCGGGCCGCTGACCTGGGTTTCGTCGAAGTTGCCGGCGATGATCGCGCGCAAATGCGCCCGCGGCGTGTCCTCGCGCAACACTGTGCGGCGTGCGCGCACGGCGGCACTCAGGGCTTGCATGAGGTGGCGCATGGTCGCTTCGAGCAGGCCGTTCTTGTCCTTGAAGTAATGGCTGATGATGCCATTGGACACCCCGGCAAGCCGCGCGATATAGGCAATGCTGGCGTCACTCATGCCGACCTGGTCGACCGCTTCGAGGGTTGCCGCGATCAACTGCGAGCGGCGGATGGGTTGCATGCCGACCTTGGGCATCTGCGTCTCCGTTGAAACGGGAGGGTCCCGGAATGGGCGCAGTCTAGGCCGGTAGTTGTTGAACGATCAATCAAACATGACGATCCAGGGATGACCTGTCGGTCGCAGGCCTGCTGCTGCGCAACGGCCCGCGCCGCTAGTTTCCAACCTGATCAGCGGGGGCTTTATCGTTGCTTGCGCCTTCTCGGGCAATCAGCTCGGCGGGCGGCACGCCAAAGCGGAAGTCGCAGTAAGCCGCGCCGCCGGCGAGGGTTTGCGTGCGCTGCAGAGTCACGCCCCAATCGCTGGCCATACGGTAATCCAGGCTGCATGCGGCAAAGTGAGTCAGCTCCGGCACGCCCTGGTCGCGCAAGTAACTGGCCAGCGGACACACCTGCACATTAAAGGCCACACCAGCAGTGGCGGGCAGGTTGCTGCGGCGAAAGGGGCGGGTAAACACCAGGCTGAATAGCACATCAAGCAGCCACTGGATGCGCACCTGCAAGCGGCGGCTGCGCAGGCGCGACGCTCTGAACGCCATGGCGCTGGCCGGGGCGAAGATCTGCCAGTTGATCTGCTTGATCCACTCGCCGGCTTGTTGTGGGCTAATACCCTGCTCCTGCAGGGCGCGGTACAGCGCGCAATCCCAATGCATATAGCGCAGCAGCAGATTCACCCCTGGCGAATGACGCACCCGCGTGCGTTGCAATTCACTTTGTATTTCCAGGGTTCTGGTCCACACCTCTGCCGCCTGGGTTGCCGGTAAACAAGCACACAGCTGCGTCTGCGCCGCCCGGCGGAAGGCGATGCGCGGACGATAAACCATCAGTAGGTCGAGTGGCTTCATCGGCTGTCTTGGCCCTGGCGGTTTGCTGCGCGCGTCAACGCGGATCAACGTCGGCAATCAACGCCAGCAAATCGGTTACGCCCACATCCTGCCCGGCCTGGAACAACAGCGTGCTCACCTGGCCGCGATGGTGGGTTTGGTGGTTGAAGAAGTGCAGCATCAGGCTGGCATAGGCGCGCTGCGCCGGCACGCCCTGCATATTGGCGTAGGCCAGCCCATACGCCAGGTCCGGCTCGCTCAGCGCGGCGACCCAGTCGCTGATGTGCCCGTCCAGTTCACCGCGCAACGCCTGCAATGGCGCGAGGGTGTCGAACAGTTGCTGGCCGAGGGCTTTAGGTTTGGGCGCCGTGGCCAGCGCCTGGCGCAGGGCGGTGCAGCCTGGGTGCTCGGCAAAGCGCGTCAGCCAGACAATATCGCCCGCTGCGATATGGTTCAGCGTGGCGAGGATGGACGGGAAAAACGCCCCGCGATCCAGCGCCAGCGCCTCGGGTGAAAGCTGGGCGGCCGCGGCATAGACCTTGTCGTTCATCCACGCGTTATAGCGGGCGAGTAACTGAAAGTGCGCGAGCTGGGACATGCGTTTCTCCTCGGCAGTGGCGCCTCAGGCATCAAGTACCGGGCGGAAAAAGCTGCGCTCATAACTGAGCACACACTGGGTGTCCTCGGCGTACTTGAACGCCGCCTGGCACTCGGCGTCGGCAAAGGATTGCAGCCGATACTGCTCGTACGCCGCCAGGCTGGGGAAGCTGAACATCGCCAGGCCGATATTGTTGGCGCCTTCCGAGGGCAGAAAGTAGCCATGGTGCGTGCCGCCAAACTTCGCCACCAGGGCAATCCAGAGTTTGCCGTAGTGCTCGAATTCCTTGAGTTTGCGCGGGTCAAGTACGTAGCGGATATGGCAGGTGATCATGGTGGTCCCTCAGGTTATGCCAATTGCTTTACTGGTTAAGCGCGATCAGCTCTCAGGCGCAATGCTGGAGTCGGGCTCGGCCTCGGCAGCCAGCTTCAAGCGGTCAGCCTTGCTGACGTAGGTGGACTTCTTCTTGGGCGCCAACTTGGCATTGGCCTTTTTGGCGTGCGCTTCAAGGAGCTGTTTGATTTTCTTGCGGCGGTTCATCTGCGCCTCGGTGAAGGTCGTACGGGCTGATAGGGAGCTATGGGCTAACATAATTGATTTGACGGTGTTGCGCCGAGCCAATGACGCGGATGCCCAAGGTTCTTGTGTAAACGATGATCAGTCCCTGTGCTTATTTGCCCATGAACCAATACCTGCTATTTCTATATAAGTTAACGCTGGTTAGGTGAGCTGTTGCACAGTGAGAGGTGTTATTAAGCTGTTTGCTGTGGCTTGAATTGCAAGGCTTACAAAGATAATGCCAACTCCCTGAATAAACCCTGCTGTCTTATCAAGCATTTTGAGCGCAACAAAAAAAGCTGCGCACGCAAGCACGAATCCGCCTATGCCTGGAATGAGGTTGGTTGTCAGGATGGGGATAAAGGTGAGTACCGTTACGCCCAGTAGGCCGATATCAAGTTTCAGCAGTTTTACACCTGCAAAAATACCTGCGAACTGAAGGAGTAGAGAAAGAGGGAGTAGCATGTAGCGAGGTTTCCTTTCTGCTTTTAGATGATGGGTTATGTGTGATGCTGGGTAGGTGTATGGGGCGCGGATTTATTTCTTGTTTTGGTCACTGTCGCCCGTTATTTAGGGGGCAAGTCGGCATGGCTTGATTGACGTCTATTTACTTCATCAATCCTTTTCTCTGCCTGGGTCCTGACGGCCTCAATCCATACTTCATCGCTTGGATTTAATTCCGGGTAGGCTGCTACTGCTTTATTAACTGTTTCATCAAAAATGGCAGCCATTAATCGGGCGATAGGAAGTTTGATTTCTCTGTGCTGCTCGGCTGGAGTTTCTGCAAGAACCTCAATAAGCATGGAATTTAGTGCAGCGCAGGCATCAATGCCGCCATCCCTGAGCATACGTGCTGCGTTTGGCGTCAGTGGCATGGGTAACTCCTTGTGAGGTTTTATTTGGAATATGGCCGAGGGCAGGTCACGTGTTATTGAGGAAAGGAAAGATGTTTTTATTGGCACCTTATTAGTCGCAAAAACTGTCCCCTTATGTTGAGGGCCTGTAACTAGATCTGCCAGCTTTTAGTTTGTTAGTCTTCAACCACTTTGGTACCTGCAATGTAATCGTGTGCGCAGCGCTTCTGCTTGCCAAATATAAACAGTATATTTGCTATGGAAATGAACTGCCCTACAGCTGGTATTTGACCAGGTAGAAAGTATGCAGTATATCGCTTTATAAGGTGTTTTTTGAAGGTTGGTATCTCGCCATTCAAGTCAACAATTTTTATCCTTAATGCCTTTTTCCCAAGTGTTTGCCCGGATTTGATAAGTAAATTAGCGTTGATGGAGAAAAATATAGCTATACCCAGTGCCCCAATTAACAAGCTGTAGATTATAGGTGGGGAAGCTCCTTCAGATATTCCATCAAAGCCTCCGGTGAAAAACATGACGGGTACCGTTACGACCATTATCGTAAGGGCGTCTATCAGCGATGCCCCGAGCCTTTTCCATCTAGAGGCGGTTGCATTGTTTTTGTCAGTTGTTTCAAGTAGCTCTGATTGCGGTGGTGCATATATATTATCTTTCATGAAAGCTTTCCTTGGTTATATGATAACGCCTGCGTTTACGGCTGTTCTGGGAGCGTGAAGGGGGGTGTTTTTTAGGCTGTCGGCGGTCCATAAATAAATCTGTCCTCTTTCCGCGCCGAAGCGAACGATGTGAATGCTGTTAGGATTTGGCAGGTGTGGAACGCCATAAATAATAAGCCCAGCCTAATACTAGTATTTCAAGGACAAACGACCAATGCAAAATGAAATTTAACCACCAGGGCTTATAAATAGCCTCTACAGTGAAAATAGCGTAGGGTTTATCTATGAGTGGGGCGAACCACCAGATATCACCTACTATTGAATCTAACAGCATGTGAATGAATCCGCTAATTGAGAAAATTAGCGCGAGTGCTGCGCCTGGTTTATTTGTAGTGAGCTTGAGCCAAATGCTCGACGCTGCCAGGAGGCTCAGCCAAAGTACAGGGTAGTGCGGCCAGTATGTATGATGATGATTTTGTCTATTGTCGATTAAGTAAAAATACAACATGTCAAAGTCCGGTGCTATTCCGCCAAGCACTCCGGCTAAGACAAAGAGCTTTGCGGATACTCCAGTATCTGCGAGCTGCTTTAACAGCAATTTCGCAGAAATATACCCAGCTGGCAGATGACCAATGAACATAAAGACCCTGACGATTAAGCTAAGGGCCGCGGAACGCGGTCCCAGCGAACGAAGTGAGCGCTCTGATCGCATTGTTAGGTGTGAACCTAAGCAAGAAACTGGGGTACTTTTTCTTTTAAAATTCGCACAAGTTCTTGATCCATATATTCATACTCATCCGGAATGCTCAAGCAAATAATGCTTTTCCCATTGATATGGGCTTTATAGCGTTTTTGAAGCTTCTCTCGATGGATTCTTTCCATTACCAGTATTTTATCCGCCCACTCGATTAACTCTGGGGTGATTGGATTCTCGGCGTCGTGATTGGTGCCTGCTGAGAGCACTTCTAATCCTGGTTCCAGAGAAAACACCTGTTCAGCCGTTGGGCTGCGAAGTTTATTCTGGCTGCATACGAAGAGGATGCGTTTCACGTAAAGCACCTAACGTTTGGTTAAGGGGCGGGCTTTAGCCCGTCCCAGTGAGCGCAGCGAACGGTTTGAACCACTAGTTAGGTGAGCGACTCAACCTGAACGCTGAAACCGATGAAGTGCAAGATAGTACCTTCTCCTGGTTCGTTCCCGTCAGACCACCATTGCTCGCTATGTCTGAAGTTTTTATCACCAGAATATTCGTCGCGGCCAAATGACCATTTGTTTTTATTCAGTTCGTTAACTAGGTTTTCCACGTAGTAAATTAAGAAGTCAGCTAAATGGTCTTCGCCCTTGGCGACCTCGCATTCATATGTGTTCTTTAGTTTTAGATTTAGCTCTTCCTGTAAATTGAGAAGCGCTATGTAATCTGGTGTCATTCTTAGCATGGCTTCACCTAATGTTTGGTAAGGGGCCGGCTTTAGCCGGTCCTGAGTGAGCGAAGCGAACGGCTTGAATCACTAGTTAGGTTGCAACACCAACATTGCTTAGTAGCACGTTCTTGAGTTCGCTGATGGGGAAGCCATTTTCGCCAATACGGACTGGAAGGACATGATATATCTTTGGTGCAATATAGATAATTATGTATTCACTGTTCTCGCGCCATGCATAAATGTCTGGCCACTTTAGCATTGCGCTTCCGGTTTCGGTTTTAAATGATAACCCGTCAGCTGTTAACTCGACACTCATCTGCTTCTGCATTTGCCGATATTTTTTATAGTGCCGTTTTAGAAGGAATGGTACGACAAAAATTTTGAGCAGGAAGGGTAGTGTGACCGCACCTATGGCTGCGCCAATAAAAGCAGAGCCAATAACAATGTTTCCATTCAGTAGTGATGAAACTCCTGCCAAAACCAGCAAGCTATCGATAACTAAATGGACTATTTTTGTCTTCTTCGTGAGCTCGCCATTTAATTGGGCGCTCTTAACGTAGTCCTGCTCTGAGATTGCGAACAATACTGACATATTGACTTGTAACCTAGCATTTGGTTAAGGGGCGGGCTTTAGCCCGTCCCAGTGAGCGAAGCGAACGATTTGAATGCTGTAATGGACTCCCCCCGCGCCACCGTTCTATACCGAAATCGGTGTTGACTGAGAGTGGGAGAGTCGCGATGAAGCGTATTGCCGTTGATTTGGCCAAGTCCGTTTACCAGGTTGCCGAGAGTGTCCGTTCCGGCCAAGTGGTGCAGCGCAAGCGGCTGAACCGGGAGGCGTTTAGGCGATATATACAGGAGCAAACCGAACCGGTCGAGTGGGTGATGGAGGCCTGCGGCACGGCGCATTACTGGGGCCGCGTGGCGCAGTCGCTAGGGCATCGTGTGAAGCTGCTGCATCCGCGCTACGTAAGGCCTTACCGCCGTCGCAACAAGACCGACCGCAATGACTGCGATGCCATGCTGGAAGCGGCGCGTTGCACCGATATTCATCCCGTGCCGGTGAAAACCAATGTGCAGCAACAGCTGCAGCAGTTGCACGGGCTGCGCGAAACCTGGAAGAAAAGCGTACCCAGCGCATCAACCTGTTGCGCGGCATTTTGCGTGAAACGGGAATCGAAGCGCCTGCCTCGACTGCCGCGTTTATCCGGGCCGCCCATGAGCTGGTCGAGCGACCCGAACTGGCGCCCTTGAGCCATCAACTGCATATCGTCCTGGCGGAAATTAACCTGTATGAACAATGCATGGCTGAGTGCGAACAGCAGCTCAAATGCTGGCACGCTGATGATGAAGTGGTGCGCAAACTGGATGAAGTCAGCGGGCTTGGTCTACTGACGGCCAGCGCATTAACCGCCGCCGTCGGCAAGCCCGAGCGCTTTGCCAGTGGCCGTCAACTCAGCGCCTGGCTGGGCATGACGCCACGCGAGTTCAGCAGCGGCGAGCGTCGCAAGCTTGGCCATATCAGCCGACAGGGCAACGTCTATGTGCGCACGCTATTGATCCACGGCTCCCGAGCGGCGCTGCTGGCCGCGCAGCGATGCCAGACGCGCACGCCGGAGAAGCTGACGCAGTTACAACGCTGGGCCGTCGAGACGGCGGCGCGGATCGGCCACAACAAAGCGGCCGTGGCCCTGGCCAATAAACTGGTACGGATCTGCTGGGCGGTGTGGTGCCATGAACGGCGTTTTAGTGGTTATTGGCAAAGCATCAAGCCCGCCTGACGGCTGGAGTAATCAGAGAGGTGTGATGGTTTTCATGGGGTTGTGGTGAGCAGCAGCACTGTCGGAACAGGCGAGTCCTGCAGCGGAATAAGGCCGATAACAATCATGATCTGCGTGATCGATTGAACGCTTGGCCCCCGCTGCGCGAACTACAGAGTGGCCAGGGCCAAGCGCCCATCACAGGCCGGATATACGAATGCAACCGCGCTGACGACAGGTGCAGAAAGAGAAGCTTTGCTCACTACTTGTGGGGAGAGTCCATATACAATTGTTAGGCAGGTGCACGATTACGCCTACCAATTTTCCGCCACACTGGTGGCGATGGCATTTTCTCGCTACGAACTATGCGGCCGGTGGTTAGTTCAACAAAGGCAATAAGCATAGGGCCGTGCAGTGCGTTAAGTGGATGCTCGAAGATTTCTCGTTTTAGCTCAATGAGTTGTCCAGGCTCTAGTTTCACAGGCTCCTCGTCTAAAAATTCATAAATAGAGCTGTTATAACGCAAATTTGAGTAAAGGCGAGGTGATAGAAACGGCCTGCGAAGATGTTTAATGGCAAGAACCAAAAATGGGTAAGTGCAGCGCACTTTACAGGTGCGAATGTAAATCGTAGAACCGCTACGGTTTGTAACTATGACGGAGAGGGTGTCGGTGCTGGTTCCGTCAAAGTTCAGTGTGTAAGAAATTGATGTTTTTATTGGGAAAACAAGCCGATATGCCTTGTAGAGCAGTACAGCTGTTGCGCCGAAAATAGAAATTGCTCCGCAGATTTTCAGAAACTCATCAAACATGTCTCAACACCTGCCTAACGTTTGGTTAAGGGGCGGGCTTTAGCCCGTCCCAGTGAGCGAAGCGAACGATTTCAACCACTTGTTAGGGCTGAGACAGCTGTGAGTAGCATGCTCTTAGCCTTTGAATTGCGACGCTCATGGAATTTTGCTCAAGCTCCGTTGCCACGGAGTGAATAAACTCTCTGGCTTTTTCAAGAGGAAGCCCAATAATTTCAAAGGGTAGCCAGTCGTCATTTAATGCTTCCTCATATGCCTCGACTACATCTAAAAGATACCTCCCTTCTGATGTTTCCCGAAAGGTCCGATATGCCTCTGGAGAGGCAAGACGCTCTGCGAATTCTTGAATATGTATCGATCCTGGTATGTCAGGGGACTGCCACCGTATTGATGTGCAGATTTCTTTCGCTTCAGCGACTAAATGATGCTGAATCATATGAGCCCTAACAGTGATTAGACCGAATTCCTCACTAATCCATTATGAGAGAATTCCACATAACTACGCCGGCTATCCCCCGCGGCTCTTTAAAAATCTCTTTTATATCAATTGCATACCGATTACGCCCAATCCGACCACGTATTCGCGTGACTTCCACATTTCACGCAGCGACGCCGTACACGACTCGTCCGTGCTCGCAAAAAAGCCGGGCAGCGGTGTTGAGCCAGAATAGGAAGAAGGTGAGGGCGTTACGAGTATTGGGAAGGGCGTGTGGCGCATTCCAAGTTCCCTTTGGCTATGGCTTATTTCGCTGCTGGCATTTGGCCGGCTGGTTTGGTATCGACCATAGGCATTTACCGGGTAAACGGCAAGTGGGTTGTGTGGGGTGCCGGGGTTGCGCGTGTCGCGGTGAATATTAGGTGTCGGGAAAGGGTGGGCGGTTGGCTGTTTTGGTCGTGAGTTATGCGGTGTTTTTGGGATTTATCGCGAATAAAGGCTAGGCGCCCCCTTCGCTCCTACAGAGGCATGGCTTTTTAAACGGTTCAGCAACGACAAAGCGGGCCGTAGCCCGCTTTGTGTGTAACGCGAGTGCCTCGGCTTATTTAAGCCATTCAGCGACGCGCTCTGGGTTTTTGGCGATCCAGTCTTTGGCGGCGTCTTCCGGTTTGGCGCCCTCGCGGATGGCGAGCATCACGGCGCCGACTTCTTCGCCGCTCCAGGAGATTTTCTTGAGGAACGCGGCGGCTTCCGGTGCCTTGGTGGTCAGGGCCGGGTTGGCTACGGTGTCGACGTGTTCGTCATCGCCGAAGACTTTTTTCGGGTCTTCGAGGAAGCGCAGGTTCCACTTGGCGAACATCCAGTGTGGGATCCAGCCGGTGACGACGATGGCTTTTTTGTCGCGTTCGGCGCGGGTCAGGGCGGTGGCCATGGCCGGGCCGGAGCTTGGCATCAGTTTGATGCTGGCCAGGTTGTATTCCTTGATGGCCTCTTCGGTGCGGCGCATGACGCCGGCGCCGGCGTCTATGCCGGTGATTTTGCCGTCGAAGTCTTTGGCGTAGGTTTCCAGGTCGGCGATGGTTTTCGCTTCGACGTAGTCAGGCACGATCAGGCCGATTTTCGCGCCGGCGTAGTTGGTGCCGAGTACTTCGACCTTGTCTTTGAGTTTCTCGAAGTATTCACCGTGGGTGGCGGGCAGCCAGGCGGAGAGGGTGGCGTCGAGGTCGCCGCGGGCCACACCTTGCCACATGATGGCCGGCTCTACCGCTTGCAGGGTGACTTTGTAGCCGAGGCGGGTGGTGAGGATTTCGCCGGCGACGTGGGTGACCGCAACGCTGTCGTCCCAGCCGTTGACGTAGCCGATCTTCAGTTCTGGTTTGTCTGCGGCCATGACGGTGGACATGCCAAGCGCCAGGGCGGCGGCGCTAAGGCAGAGGGTTTTGAGTGTACGCATTTTTGGGTGTGCTCCATCAGTGAGTGGCAGTTCGTAAAGGGTTACTGGCTCGTTCTGACTGCGGGCCTTGCGGTGCTAGCCGTGGGTGACGGCGGAGGCCTTTTTTCGAGGTGATGCATGGGGCGGTTGTAGGAGCGAATTTATTCGCGAAGGGATTGCGAATATCGCGAATAAATTCGCTCCTACAGGGGTGTGTCACCCAGGCATCACCTTTTTCAACGCGCAGTCGCCCCCGCACTGGCGGCCGAAGCCACCAGCGTTGTGCTGCGGTAGGGAAGCGACTAGCGCTGCCCGCCGAGTGTTGGCTCGGCGGGCAGGTCAGGCTGGTTTAGAGCCCGACGTGTTTCTTCACGGCGGCAATGCCGTCCTGGCCGTCGAAGGTGGTGACGCCGGCCAGCCATTGTTCGAGGATCTGCGGGTTGGCTTTGATCCAGTTGCGAGCAACGGTCTGCGGGTCTTCCTTCTCCAGCACTTTTTCCATCAGCTGGCTTTCGATCTCGACGCTGAACTGCAGGTTGTTCAGCAGTTTGCCGACGTTGGCGCAGCGTGCCTGGTAGTCCGACGGGACCACGGTGTAAACCTTGGCGGCGCCGAAGTCCGGGCCGAAGACGTCATCGCCACCGGACAGGTAGGTGATGTCGTACTGGGTGTTCATCGGGTGTGGGGCCCAGCCGAGGAAGACCACCGGCTCTTTGCGCTTCACCGCGCGGGAGATCTGCACCAGCATGCCGGCTTCGCTGGACTCGACCATGCGGAAGCCGCCGAGGCCGTACTGGTCACCCTTGATCATGCCTTCGATCAGCAGGTTGCCGTCGTTGCCCGGTTCGATGCCGTAGATCTTGCCGCCGAGCTGGTCCTTGAACTTGGCGATGTCCTGGAAGCTTTTCAGGCCCGCTTCAGCTGCGTAGGTCGGGACGGCGAGGGTGTACTTGGCGCCTTCGAGGTTGGGTTTTTCCAGCACCTTGACGCCGTCGTTCTTGAGGAAGGGTTCGATGACGGCGTCCATCGACGGCGCCCAGTAGCCGAGGAAGACGTCGATCTGGCCTTTCTGCACGCCGGTAAAGGCGATCGGTACCGAAGCCATGATCTTTTTCGGCTGGTAGCCCAGGCCTTCGCTGAGGGTCATGGCGACGCCAGTGGTGGCAGCAATGTCGGCCCAGCCAATCTCCGCGAAGCGCACC
The DNA here is from genome assembly GCF_900110925.1 of Pseudomonas cuatrocienegasensis. GTDB lineage: Bacteria > Pseudomonadota > Gammaproteobacteria > Pseudomonadales > Pseudomonadaceae > Aquipseudomonas > Aquipseudomonas cuatrocienegasensis. The sequence goes on from NZ_FOFP01000012.1 coordinate 52,494, forward strand.
TGTTGGCAGCTCGCCGGTTCAGCGGCCATGGCGCCCTGCGCCAGTGCGCAGGACAGCAGGCCTATGGCGGCGGTGGTCTTGATCATTTTCATCTGCGGTTCCCTGTGAAGTGAAAAAATGTTTACTGGCGCTGCAGTTTGCCGCTGAACCAGGCAACGATGCCGCTGCGGGCGGTCTGCTTGGTGCCAAAACTTTCAGTGATGCGGTCGAGGATGATCGCCAGCAAAACCACGGCCATGCCGCTCTCGAAGCCTAGACCGATGTCCAGGCGCTGGATACTCGCCAGCACATCGTTGCCCAGGCCACCGGCGCCGACCATGGAGGCGATGATCACCATCGACAGGGCCATCATGATGGTCTGGTTGACCCCGGCCATGATCGACGGCATGGCATTGGGCAGTTGTACCTTGAACAGCAGTTGGCGGCTGGTGCAGCCGAAGGACTGGCCGGCCTCGACGATTTCCTTGTTGACCTGGCGAATCCCCAGGCTGGTCAGGCGCACCGCCGGCGGCATGGCGAAGATCACCGTAGCGATGATGCCGGGCACGCGGCCGAGGCCGAAGAGCATGGCCGCCGGGATCAGGTAGACGAACGCCGGCATGGTCTGCATAAAGTCGAGGATCGGTCGGGTGATCATCGCTACGCGCTCGCTCTTGGCCGCCCAGATACCCAGGGGGATACCGAGCAGCAGGCTGATCAGCGTGGCGGAGAAGGTCAGGCCGAGGGTAACCACGGTCTGCTCCCAGAAGCCGGTCATGACGATGAGGATGAACGACACCGCGGTGAAGGCGGCGAAGCGCAAGCCGATGCGCCAGACGCCGAGGCCGACGAAGATGGCAATCAGCAGCCAGGCTGGCGGCAGCATGAGCAGGGCTTCGATGGCTTCGGAGAAGCCGGCGACCACGCTGCCGATGCTGTCGAAGGCGCCGCTGTAGTTGTCCAGCAGGTGCTGCACCACGTCGTTGACCCAGCTGCCCAGGTCGAGCTTTTTGTCACTCATGGGTTTCTCCCTGCAGGCGGGTCAGCAGGCGGCCCTTGCTGATGGCGCCACAGTAGTGGCCAGCGTGGTCGATCACCGGGATCGGTCCTTCGTTGTCCACCAGGCGGTTTATCACCTGGTCCAGGGGCATGTCTTCGCGCACCGGGTCGATGTTTTTCAGCACCTGGCTGTCGAGGCCGCAGGTTTCGCCGCCCTCGACCAGCAGGGCGATCTTCTCCAGGCTGATCGAGCCCTTGAAGTTGTTGTCCTCGTCGACGACAAAGGCGTAGTGCTTGTCCAGCGCCTGCAGCTCCTGGCACACGGTCTGGGCATCCGGCGCTTTGCCGTTGTGCACGTAGAGCGGCACGCTGTCGGCCATCAACTGGCCGGCGGTGAGGTAGCGGCTGGTGTCGACGGTGTCAAAGAAGTTGCGCACGTAGTCGTTGGCCGGGTTGTCGATCAACTCCTGCGGGGTGCCGACCTGGATCAGCTTGCCGCCTTCCATGATGCCGATACGGGTGCCGATGCGCATGGCTTCTTCGATGTCGTGGGAGACGAAGATGATGGTGCGGCGGTGGGTCTTCTGCAGCTCCAGCAGCACGTCCTGCATCTCGCGGCGCTTGAGCGGGTCGAGGGCGGAGAAGGCCTCGTCCATGATGATCATCGAGGGGTCCACGGCCAGGGCGCGGGCCAGGCCGACGCGCTGCTGCATGCCGCCGGACAACTCGTGGGGGTACTTGTGGGCGAAGGTGTCGAGGCCCACTTGCTTGAGCACTTCCATGGCGCGCTGCTCGCGCTCCTTCTTGCTCTTGCCGGCCACTTCGAGGCCGAAGGCGGCGTTGTCCAGCACGGTGCGCGAGGGCATCAGGGCGAAAGACTGGAAGACCATGCTCATGTCGCGCCGACGCAAATCGATGAGTTGCGCGGTGGGCAGCTTGGCGACGTTCTGCCCGTCAATGAAGACGTTACCGCCGCTCGGTTCGACCAGGCGGTTGATCAGGCGAATCAAGGTGGATTTGCCGGAGCCGGAGAGGCCCATAAGCACGAAGATTTCGCCTTCCTCGACGCTGAATGACACGTCGCTGACGCCGATCACCGCGCCTTTTTCGGCGAGGATGCGGTCTTTGCTCCAGCCCTGCTTGAGCAGGTCGATGGCTTCTTGTGGCTGTGGGCCGAAAACCTTGTAGAGGTTTTCGACCACGATTTTTCCAGACTGCATGGGAGTGTTCCCCTTCAGTACACAACCAGCCCCGTGATGCACGCCCCGACGTACGCAAACCGCGCATCCATCAGGTACTGCCCCCGGTTCTGCCTGTGTGGGTGTTTACGTGGTTCGAGATTAATCCGACGGTTTGGACAGCGTTCTGCTGGACAGCGTGGCGTGATCGGTCAGGCACACAGCGAGTGGCACGACGCAGCTCCTGACGGAGTACTGGCGTGGACATGATGAGCGGATAGACGAACCTTGCGTTGCCGTGGTGCAAACTGCTTTCCAAACCCTCTGGCAGTGTTACGAAACCCAGTCCCTGGGAATTTCACACCTCACTCCGAGGTGCGCGTACATCCGAAATTTCTTGTTCGACGCAGTCCGTGGCGGCTGCGCATTTATCTGTTCTTCGGTCCGGGGCGGTGAGCCCTGGTCTGTCGACCCTGCGGGTTGATCGGAGCGGGTTCTGCGCGGTGCCGGGTGGTGCGGATCCTTGAATTCGCGACCGCCTGGCGGCGTCTGTGCCCTGCTCTGCAATCGACCTGTTTTCGACAGCGACGAAATCGGCTGACTCAACGATATAGTCTTCGAACCGTCGCAATTGTCGGTTTGCGACGTTGACGTGTTACGCGACGACATACGGCCAGCCGGAAAAAACCATAACAGATAATTACCCCCCTTGGCCAAGGCGCAAAGCCGCGCCGGCCGTGGTTTGGCGCCTGCTGATCGGGCGCAGCGGTAGAGCTGGCGGGGGCTGTGGCGAGGCGATAAACGCTTGATCAGTTTTGCCCAACCGGGCTGCCATCACGCCGAGTGACGCCCACAAGCCAGCTCGCGCGGGCTTGCGGATTGGCCTTGAGCCAGGCTTTGGCCTCGCGGCGAGGGTTGGTGCTCTGGTTGAGAATGGCGCCCATCAGGTGGTTTTCCATCTCCAGGCTAAAGCGCAGATTGCGCAGCAGGCGGCCGATGTTCGGGCATTGCTCGGCGTAACCGGCACGCACATTGGTGTAGACGGTGGCGCCGCCGAAGTCGGGCCCGAAGTAGTCGTCCCCGCCGGCCAGGTATTGCATCTCGAACTGGTTGTTCATCGGATGCGGCGCCCAGCCGAGAAATACCACCCACTGGCGCAGGTGCTCGGCGCGTTTGACCTGGGCGAGCATGCTCGCTTCGCTGGACTCGACCAGGGTAAAGCTGCCGAGGCCAAAGGCGTTCTTGTCGATCATCGACTGAATCAGCTTGTTGCCGTCGTTGCCCGGCTCGATGCCATAGAGCTTGCCGCCCAGCTCCTTGTGATAGCGCGCCAGATCAGCGAAGTCGCGTACGCCGCCGTCGTAGGCCGCCTTGTTGACGGCCAGGGTGTACTTGGCGCCCTCCAGGTTGGCGCCCAGGGTTTGTACGCTGGCGTTGTCCAGATAGGGGCGAATGTCCGCCTCCATGCTCGGCATCCAGTTACCGAGGAACACGTCGATCTGCTTCTCCTGCAGCGCCTTGTACGTCTGCGGGACAGACAGTCGCTTGACCTGGGTGCGATAGCCCAGCTCGCTGAGCAGCACCCGGGCGACGGCCGTAGTGGCGGTAATGTCGGTCCAGCCCACATCGGCGAAGCGCACCTGATCGCACTCGGCGGGGTCTGCGGCCCAGGCGGTGGAGGTGGCGAGGGCGGTGGCCAACAGCAGGTTGAGGTGTCGGTTCATCGGCGTTTCCCAGGTCCGTGTGTGAGCGTACCTGCCGGGCAGCCGGCTGCCCTGGCGAGGCGTCAGCGGCCGATCATGCCCAGCCTTGCGCGCGGCTGACTATCGAGTGGGTCGCAAGCTGAACGGTTTTGTCGTGGTGAGCGTCGGTATGCAGCCCGCTCAGTAGCCTGGGTTGAGCGCAGCGATACCCAGGAAAGATGCCCCGGGTGTCGCTGCGCTCGACCCAGGCTACGTTACAAGGCCGTTGTCGACCGCTGACGGCGTTGGGCATGAGTGAGTCGGTGTGGGGCCTGTGGGCGGCGTGAAAACCCTGATGATGCGTGCATAACGAGAGCCCGTGCGCGGGCCGGCATTCCCACCACATCAGGAGACCGTTGTGGCAATTAGCGTATTCGACTTGTTCAAGATCGGCATTGGTCCGTCCAGCTCCCACACCGTTGGCCCGATGCGCGCAGCGGCGTTGTTCGTCGGCGCATTGCGCGAGCGCCGTTTGCTGGAGCGCACCGCGCGGGTGCAAGTGCGCCTGTACGGCTCGCTGTCGGCCACGGGCGTGGGCCACGGCAGCGACCGCGCGGTGATCATGGGGCTGATGGGCGATTGGCCGGACCAGATCGATCCGGCCGAAATCGAGCCGCGTATTGCCCTGCTGCTCGAGCGCAATGAGCTGCTTCTGGGGGGCGAGCGGGCGCTACCCTTCGTCTGGGCACACGACATGCAACTGCTCGACGAGAACCTGCCCTACCACCCCAACGCCATGACCCTGGGCGCGTTCGGCGAGGGCGGCGAGCTGTTGCACGAGAACACCTATTACTCGGTCGGTGGTGGCTTTGTTGTGGACGCCGAGCAGGCCGCCACCGGCCAGCTGGATCAGGATCACACGCGTCTGCCGTACGACTTCGACAGCGCCGAGCAGCTGTTGCAGCTGTGTAAGGCCAATAACCTGCGTATCTCCGAGCTGATGATGGCCAACGAAAAGGCCTGGCGCAGCGAAGCGGAAATCCGCAGTGGCCTGATGCGCCTGTGGCAGGCGATGCGTGACTGCGTGGAGCAGGGCCTGAAGCACGAAGGCATCCTGCCCGGCGGGCTCAACGTCAAACGCCGCGCCGCCAAGCTGCACCGCAGCCTGCAGGAAATGAGCAAACCCAATGTGATCGGCTCGACCCTGAGCGGCATGGAGTGGGTCAACCTGTTCGCCCTGGCGGTGAACGAGGAAAACGCCGCCGGCGGACGCATGGTCACCGCGCCAACCAATGGCGCCGCTGGCATCATCCCGGCGGTGCTGCACTACTACGTGCGCTTCAGCCCGGCAGTGAGCGAGGCCAATGTGGTCGACTACCTGCTGGCGGCTGCGGCCATCGGTATTTTGTGCAAAAAGAACGCGTCCATCTCCGGAGCCGAAGTCGGTTGCCAGGGCGAGGTCGGCTCGGCCTGTGCCATGGCCGCGGCGGGGCTGGCTGAGATTCTGGGTGCCAGCCCTGGGCAGGTGGAGAATGCCGCCGAGATCGGCCTGGAGCACAACCTGGGGCTGACCTGCGATCCGGTCGGTGGGCTGGTTCAGGTGCCTTGTATCGAGCGCAACGCCATCGCGGCGGTGAAGGCGATCAACGCCGCGCAGATGGCCCTGCGCGGCGACGGTGAGCATTTCATCTCGCTGGATCGGGTGATCCGCACCATGCGCGACACCGGCGCCGATATGCACGACAAATACAAGGAAACCTCCCGCGGCGGTCTGGCGGTCAGCGCTATCGAGTGCTGAGTGAGTTGAACCGGTTTCGCTCACGCTGCCAGCTTTTGGTGCGCGGTTATTCCATGCCGGGCCGGTCGCCCTATTACCGCGTTGTGCGACCGGTGGTTCCCGCTGTGACCGCTCGTCCGTTACCGTCCAGTTTGGCACCGGTAGCGGGGGTTACAGGTGCCGAACAGGGCGGTGCTACCGAAATGCTCAGGTGCCCGTGGCGAGCGGTCCGCTGTCGCAAACAGAACACTTTCGTCGCCCTGGGGGTATGCAGCTGCGACGCGGCGCCCAGCCCTGCGACGGTTTTTGATTGAACGTCCAATCATTCTAGGCATGACCTTTGCGTTGGCATTGCTCACAGGCTGGGAGCGGTCGCTCACCAGCTCTAATAAAGGGGCCATAACTAAGGCTCCACACCGTGTATTGCCTAGCGTGAGGTTCCACCTATGTCGTCGTTCAATCAGGGCACCCAATCCCCGCAACGCGTCGTCCAGTCCATCGGTTTTCTGCTGTTGGACAACTTCACCCTGATTTCTCTGGCGTCGGCGGTCGAGCCGCTGCGTATGGCCAATCAGCTCTCGGGCAAGGAGCTGTACCGCTGGCACACCCTGACCCAGAGCGGCCTGCCGGTGTGCGCCAGTGACGGCCTGCAGATCACCCCGGACGCCAGCCTGGCCACTGCGCCGCAGCTCGATGCGGTGATTGTCTGCGGCGGTGTCGATATCCAGCACAGCGTCACCCGCGAACATATCCAGTGGCTGCAGAGCCAGGCGCGCCAGGGCCGTCAGCTCGGTGGTGTGTGCACCGGCAGCTGGGCGCTGGCCAAGGCGGGGCTGCTCGATGGCTACGATTGCAGCGTGCACTGGGAGTGCCTGGCCTCGATGCAGGAAGCCTTCCCGCGTGCGGCCATCACCACCCGGCTGTTCTCCATCGACCGCAACCGCCACACCAGCTCCGGCGGCACCGCGCCGATGGACATGATGCTCCACGTCATCGGCCGTGAGCATGGCCGCGAACTGGCGGCGGCGATCTCCGAGATGTTCATCTACGAACGCATCCGCAACGAGCAGGACCACCAGCGCGTGCCGCTCAAGCACATGCTCGGCACCAACCAGCCGAAGCTGCAGGAAATCGTCGCGCTGATGGAAGCCAACCTGGAAGAGCCGATCGACCTGGACCAGTTGGCGGTCTACGTCGACGTCTCGCGGCGCCAGCTCGAGCGCCTGTTCCAGAAGTACCTGCACTGCTCGCCGTCGCGCTACTACCTCAAACTGCGCCTGATCCGCGCGCGTCAGTTGCTCAAGCAGACCAGCATGTCGATCATCGAAGTGGCTTCGGTGTGCGGTTTCGTCTCCACCCCGCACTTCTCCAAGTGCTACCGCGAATACTTCGGCATCCCCCCGCGCGACGAGCGCGCCGGGCAGACCTCGAGCAACGTGGTCGCCTTGGTGCCGATGCCCGAAGACCTGATGCGCCCCTCCACCTCATCGGCCATGGCCGCGCTGACCCGCGCGCAGGGTGAGTCGACCTTTGCCAGCGTCAGGCTCTGACGGGGCCGCTGGGTGATGCGTAGGGTGGGTGGATAAAACATCATCCACCCTACGGTTGGCGGTTGATGTGCCGATTGTGCGGCGAATTTGGCGAATGCATTTATGGCACACCTGCGTAGGGTGGAAGACGCTGTTTTCTTCCACCATGACGGTGCGGGCGCTGGTGGATGGGTAAAGCGTCATCCACCCTACGGGCTGGCTTTTGTAGCCTGGGTCGAGCGCAGCGACACCCGGGAAGGTGCGCCGCGGTGTCGCGTTACCTTGCCTGTTAGCGCGGCACCAGCGCCGGCAACAAGGTACGCGAGATGGCTTCGCGCACGCTGGGCAGCAAGGTTGCGCTGCCGCCAAGCAGCTCTTCCACCAGGCGCCGCAGGGCCACTGCGCGCTCCGGGCACAGGCCGCTGACGGCCAGCTCGCAGGCGTGCTCGGCGGTTACCCCACTGGGAATACTCAGGCCAAGGGCCACGAGGCGTTCGCGCAGGTCATCCTGGTCGATCAAGTCGGCGTGCATCATGGCGTCATTCTCCTTGGCGGCTTAGCGCAGCACGCCTTCTTCGATTAGCAGGTTGAAGATAGCCTCGGCGCCGGCTTCTGGCGAGACATCCTTGAGCACCTGGCCACTGCCGCCGGCCGCTTTTGCAGTGGCTGCTTTCATGCGTTCGGCGCCGGTTTTCGCTTTGATTACCTTGAGGCGCTTGGGCCGTGGGCGGGCGGGCTGGAATTGCGCGGCTGTAAGCAGCGGGTCGGCCTGTGCCGCCGCTGGCAGCGCCTCCAAATTGCCACGCCGGGCCGGGCCGAAGGCACTCTGACGGGCCACTGGCGCAGCGTTGTCGACGCTGGCGAGAAACGGCAGGCGTACCCGCAGGCGGCGGCGCTGGCCGCGCGGGAGTGCTTGCAGCACCTGGGCAATGCCGTGGTCGACCTGTTCCACCTCGACCAGGCCGACCACCAGCGGCCAGCCCAGCCGCTCGGCCAGCAGGTAGGGCAGCATGCCGGAGCCTTCGCCGGTTTCCGCCTGGGTGCCGGTCAGCACCAACTGGGCGCCGCAGCCACTGAGGTAGTCGGCCAGTACGGGGAGGGCATCGTCTGCGGCGCTCTGTTGCAGCACACCCAACTCGCCCAACCCCATGCCCAGGTAGCTGCGCAGCGCCTCGGATTCGGCGTCGCCGGCGTGCAGCACCTGCAAGTGCTCACCGGCCAGGCGCAGGCCCAGCTCTACCGCCCGGGCATCCTGCTCGGCACGGCGTGGCCGCCCGGAGGTGGGGTGGGCACCGACCGAGACCAGCGTAATTACCTGCAAATTAGTCATGGCGCAGCTCCGTAGGGTGGAAGACGCTGTTTTCTTCCACCATGGCTGTGTGGGCGTTGGTGGATGGGTGAAGCGTCATCCACCCTACGGGTTGCTTAGGCTGCATCGCGGGCGCCTCCCTGACGGTGGGCGGCGACGCGCTTGATCAGCGCCTGCAGAATCGCCGCGGACTCGCCGATCACCGAGAGGTCGGCGCGCTTGATCATGTCGCAGGTCGGGTCAATGTTGATCGCCACCACCTTGTCGCAGGCACCGATGCCTTGCAGGTGCTGGATCGCCCCGCTGATGCCCACGGCCACATAGACCCGCGCGGTCACCCAGATGCCGGACGCGCCAACCTGGCGTTCGCGGCCCATAAAACCATCGTCCACCGCCACCCGCGAGGCACCTTCGGTGGCGCCCAGGGCGGCAGCAGCCTGGTGGAACAGCGCCCAGTCCTTCACGCCATTGCCGCCAGACAAAATAAATTCGGCCTCGGCCATGGGGATCTGCGCCGGATCGACCGCCACGGCACCGAGGTCCTGAATCCGTGGCAAGTGGCTGACCAGCGCTTCACTGAGCGCCAGCGGCCGCACTTCATGGCGGGTTTCGCTGACCGGCTCGGCGCATTCCACTGCTGCCAGTATCAGGCGTGGCGCTCGTTGCACCAGGTCTTCTCGCCCAGCACCGGCCCGCCCGCTGGCCATGCCATCGGCCACCTGCCAGACCCGCGTGGCTGGGCGCTCGCCAAGCTTGGCGGCCAGGCGCCGGCCCAGTTCGCCGCCACCGCTGCGGCTATCGGGCAGCAGCCAGTGGCGCGGTGCCAGTTGCCTTTCTACTGCGCCGAGGGCCAGCACCCGAGCCTCCGGGGCATAACCATCGAAAGCGTCATCGGCGAACTGCAGCAGGCGGTCAACGCCGTTGCAGTCGAAGGTGCTTTCCTTGTGTTCGCCAAAGATCACCGCCACCACTGCACCATCGCTACCAGCGAGCTTATGCGCCAGGCCGAGCAGGTCCTTGTCATGGGCGCTCAGGCGGCCGCCGACCATATCCGGCACCACGGCGATATAGAACGCCGGTTGCTCAATGACGTGCAGCGGTAACTGCACCACGGCACTGGCCGTCGAGCGCTTGGCTGCGCCGCCTTGCTGCGCGCCGGAGCGGTCGATACGTTTAACGCCATTGGGGCCGATAAAGCCCACCGCATGCGGGTTCTTGCGCAGCACCCCGGCGGCGCTAAGCCAGCTGGCCACGGCCGGTTGCGTGGCAGCATGCAGCGGATGCAGGCGATTGCGGGCGATCCACTCGGCGCGCGGGTCGCGGCGGATAAGGTCGCTCATGGGAGGGCCTCCATGATGGGGCGCTGGGTAGGAGCGAATGGGCGGCGTTCCCCTTTATTCGCGATGCTTTTTTTCGCGGATAAATCCGCTCCTACAAGGATCGTTGCTGCTTGCGGCTTAAGCGGATTCATCACAACACCTCCGCGGCTGCTTGTGACGCGGCTTTTACCGGCGGAGCCTGTTCGATCAATACATCGGCCACCAGCTCGGCAATATCCTTGACCTCCGGGCGCGGGCCGACCACGCCTTCGAGCATCGCCGTGCATTGTGGGCAACCCACGGCCACCAGTTCAGCGGCGGTTTCCTTGATATCGACCATGCGCATATCGGGGATGCGCTGCTTGCCAGGAATATCGGTGATCGGAGCACCGCCGCCACCGCCGCAGCAACGGGAGCGGAAGCCCGAACGCTGCATTTCCTTCACCTCGATACCGATGGCATTCAGCACATTGCGCGGTGCTTCGTACTCGCCGTTGTAGCGGCCCAAGTAGCAGGGGTCGTGGTAGGTGACCGAGCCGCCTTTGTGGGTGCCAAGGTTGAGTTTCTGGCCGCTGATCAGTTCATCCATATAGGTGCTGTGGTGCAGCACCTGGTAGCGGCCGCCCAGTTCGCCATATTCGTTTTTCAGCACATGGAAGCTGTGTGGGTCGCAGGTGACGATGCGTTTGAACTGGTACCTGGCCAGGGTGGCGATATTGCGCTTGGCCAGCAGCTGGAAGGTCGCTTCATCGCCCAGACGACGGGCCACGTCTCCGCTGTCGCGCTCTTCCAGGCCGAGCACGGCGAAGTCGACCTTGGCGGCTTTCAGCACTTTGACAAAGGCGCGCAGGGTGCGCTGGTTGCGCATATCGAAGGCACCATCGCCGACCCAGAACAGCACATCGACGCGTTGTTTGTCGCTCATCAACGGCAGATTCAAGTCCGCTGCCCAGTTCAGTCGCCCACCGGGGTTGAAGCCGCCGGGGTTGTCGGTGGCGATCAGGTTGTCCAGCACCTCGGCGCCCTTGTTCGGCGTCGCGCCTTTTTCCAGGGTCAGATGGCGGCGCATATCGACGATGGCATCGACGTGCTCGATCATCATCGGGCACTCCTCGACGCAGGCGCGGCAGGTGGTGCAGGACCACAACGTTTCGGCGTCGACCAGGGCTTTGCCATTCAGGTTGACGATGGGCAGGTGCGGGCCGCCGCTATGTTCGCCAATAGCTTTGCCTGGGTACGGTGAGCCGGCAAATTTGGCATCCGTACCGCCGGCCAGGCCGACCACCATGTCCTGGATTAGTTTTTTCGGGTTGAGCGGCTGGCCAGCGGCGAAGGCCGGGCAGGCCGCCTCGCATTTGCCGCACTGCACGCAGGCGTCGAAGCCGAGCAGCTGGTTCCAGGTGAAATCTGTGGGTTTCTCCACGCCTAGCGGGGCTTTAGGGTCAGCCAGATTCAGGGCTTTGAGGCCGGTGGATCGACCACCGCCAAAGCGTTCGCTACGGCGGTGCCAGGCCAGGTGCAGGGCGCCAGCAAAGGCATGCTTCATCGGCCCGCCCCAGGTCATGCCAAAGAACAGCTCGGACACACCCCAGGCCACGCCAATAGTCAGCAGCAGCGCGAGAAACCAGCCGCCAAAGTCTGCAGGCAGAACGCCGGCCACCGGCAAGGTGGCGATAAAGAAACTCACCGAGAACATCAGCAGGCTTTTCGGCAGACGCATCCACGGGCCTTTCGACAGCCGCGATGGCGGGTCGAGGCGGCGTTTGGCGACAAACAGCGCACCGACAAACATCAGCGCGGTGGCACCCAGCAGGGCGAAACCGAGAATGCGATTTTGCAGGCCAAACCCGTGCACCAGAATCGCCAACACGGCAGCTAGAACAAAGCCGCCGGCCGTGGCCACGTGAGTGTTGGCGATATATTTATCGCGGGCCACCACATGGTGCAGATCGACCATATAGCGCCGCGGCATGGCCAGCAGCCCGCCAAGCCAGTCGACCTGCGCCGGGCGGCCACGGCGCCACATCAGAAAGCGCTTCGCCGCGCCGATAACCGCAAGGGCCAGGGCAGCGAAGAGCAGGATGGGGAGTAGGGTGTTTAACATCGAGGACATCCTCAATCCCGAAGGTGGGGCTGGTGGGAGGGGCCGGGCGGCGTACCGCTTTAGCCGCGATGCTTTTCACCTTATCGCGGCTAAAGCCCCTCCCACATCGGTTCGGCGTTTAGGTCAGAAGTCCTTGCACAACCGCAGCGCGTCATAGATCGCCGCGTGAGTATTGCGCTGGGCTACGCAGTCGCCGATACGGAACAGCAGATAGCCGTCTCCCGCTTCGGCCAGACAGGGCTGCGGTTGGATGGCGAACAACGCTTCCACATCAATCTGGCCCTTGTTGCGCGAGCCTTCCTTGAGCGCGTAGTACAGGCGCTCATCGGGACGCACGCCGTTTTCCACCACCACCTGGTCGACCACCCGCTCTTCTTTCGCGCCGGTGTATTCGTTCTCCAGCACCGCCACCAGCTTGTCGCCTTCGCGGTAGACCTTTTCCAGCATCAGGTCGCCGGTCATGATCACTTCCTTGGGGTACAGGCTGCGGTAGTAGGTCGGGAAGCTGGTGCCGCCGATGGCCACGCCCGGCTTGATATCGTCGGTGACGATCTCCACTTTCGCGCCCTTCTCGGCGATAAAGTCGGCCACCGACATGCCAGTAAATTCGCAGATGGTGTCGTAGACCAGCACGTTATTGCCGGGGGCAACGGTGCCATCGAGGATGTCCCAGCTGCTCACCACCAGGCCTTCGGCCGCGCCCCAGTGCTCGTTCTGTTCGATAAAGGGATGGCCGCCGTTGGCCAGCACCACGATATCCGGGCGCAGGTCCATAATGCTCGCCTCGTCCGCACCGGTACCCAGGCGCAGGTCGATATTCAGGCGCGCCAGTTCCAGCTGGAACCAGCGGGTGATGCCGGCCATCTGGTCACGCTGCGGCGCTTTGGCGGCCAGGCTGATCTGCCCGCCGAGGCTGTCTTTTTTCTCAAAAAGCGTTACGTCGTGGCCACGCTCAGCGGCTACGCGCGCGGCTTCCATCCCGGCTGGGCCGCCGCCAACAATCACCACCTTACGTTTCGGCCCGCTGGTTTTTTCGATGATATGCGGCAGGCCCATATATTCGCGGCTGGTGGCGGCGTTCTGGATGCAGAGTACGTCCAGACCCTGGTACTGGCGGTCGATGCAGTAGTTGGCACCGACGCACTGCTTGATCTGGTCAACCTGGCCCATCTTGATCTTGGCGATCAGGTGCGGGTCGGCGATATGCGCGCGCGTCATGCCGACCATATCGACATAGCCGCCTTCGAGGATGCGCGTGGCCTGGTTTGGATCCTTGATGTTCTGTGCGTGCAGCACCGGTACCTTGACCACTTCCTTGATCCCGGCCGCCAGGTGCAGGAACGGCTCCGGCGGGTAGCTCATGTTGGGGATGACGTTGGCCAGGGTGTTGTGGGTGTCGCAACCCGAGCCGACCACGCCGAGAAAGTCGATCATGCCGGTGGCGTCGTAATAAGCCGCGATCTGCTTCATGTCCTCATGGGACAGGCCGTCCGGGTGGAACTCGTCGCCACAGATGCGCATGCCCACGCAGAAGTCATCGCCCACCTCGGCGCGCACGGCCTTGATCACTTCCAGGCCGAATTTCATCCGCCCCTCGAAGGTGCCGCCCCATTCGTCGGTGCGCTTGTTGACGCGCGGCGACCAGAACTGATCGATCATATGCTGGTGCACAGCCGAGAGTTCCACCCCGTCCAGCCCGCCTTCTTTGGCGCGGCGCGCAGCCTGGGCGTAGTTGCCGATCACCCGCCAGATTTCCTCGACCTCGATGGTCTTGCAGGTGGCGCGGTGCACCGGCTCACGGATGCCGGACGGCGACATCAGGGTTGGCCAGTGGAAGCCGTCCCAACGCGAGCGACGGCCCATATGGGTAATCTGGATCATGATCTTGGCGCCGTGCTTGTGCATGGCGTCGGCGAGATTCTGGAAGTGCGGGATGATGCGGTCGGTGGCCAGGTTGACCGAGCTCCACCACTGCTGCGGGCTGTCGATGGCCACCACCGAGGAGCCGCCGCAGATCGCCAGGCCGATGCCGCCCTTGGCCTTTTCTTCGTAATACTGCACGTAGCGCTCGGTGGTCATGCCGCCGTCGGTGGCGTAGACCTCGGCGTGCGCGGTGCTGAGCACGCGGTTGCGGATGGTCAGCTTGCCGATCTGGATCGGCTGGAACATTGCTTCGAAAGCCATTACGGCATCCTCACGGTAAACGGCCTAGCGGTCTCTGTGGGAGGCGCTTTAGCGGCGATGCTGTCGCGGCTAAAGCCCCTCCCACGGACGGTTGTTTTGATCAGAGTGGCTTCACCACAAACAGGCCATCGTCGTGGCCCTCTTCGGAACCGCCATAGACCTGCTCGGCCACGGTGCGCAGGGCGCTGCCCTGGGCCTGGAGAATCTGGTCCATGGCGCCGGCAAACCAGCCGGTGAACATGTAGTCGACCTTGCGCCCGCACTTGCCGTAGACATACACGAAGGCTGAATGCTTGAGCTTCACCGACGCAGTGCCAGCGGCCAGGTCGATGGCTTCGATCTCGAACAGCCCCCAGCCACGCTGCGACAGGCGCTTCATGTAGTGCTCGAACACCGCCACGCCGGACAGGCCATGGCACTCGGCCTCTTTCTCGCACCAGTGCCAGGCGGACTTGTAGCCGGCCTTGTAGAGAATCTCGGCATAGGCGTCGGCGCCGAGCACTTCCTCGATGCCTATGTGGTTGTTGACGAAGAAATGCCGCGGCACATAGAGCATCGGCAGGGCGTCGGTGGTCCAGACGCCGGTTTCGTCGTCGACCTGGATGGGCATTTCGGGTGCGTGAGTGGCCATGTGTTGAAACTCCAGAATCAGGTTATAGGTAGGGTGGATGGGGGCGCCTAGCTGGCGCTTCATCCATCCACCGCGCAGGTGGGCCTGCGAATGGGGCTTGGTGGATGAAAAAAGCGTCATCCACCCTACGGGTCGTGTTCGTTCGCGAGTGAGGGGCTTACTCGCCCCAGACGTCGGCCAGTACCCTTACCCAGTTCTCGCCCATGATCTTGCGCACCACGCGTTCGGGGTGGCCGCGTTTGAGCAGGGTCTCGGTGAGGTTGGGGAATTCGCCGACGGTGCGGATGCCCAGCGGGTTGATGATCTTGCCGAAGCTGGTCAGGCGGCGGGCGTAGCCCTTGTCGTGGGTCAGGTACTCGAAGAAGTCCTGGCCGTGGCCCTGGGTGAAGTCGGTGCCGATGCCGATGGCGTCTTCGCCAACGATATTCATCACGTACTCGATGGCTTCGGCGTAGTCGTCGATGGTCGAGTCGATGCCTTTGGCCAGGAAGGGCGCGAACATGGTCACGCCGACGAAGCCGCCGTGATCGGCGATAAATTTCAGCTCTTCATCGGACTTGTTGCGCGGGTGTTCTTTCAGGCCCGACGGCAGGCAGTGGGAGTAGGTGACGGGTTTTTTCGATTCGAGGATGACTTCCTCGGAGGTCTTGCTGCCGACGTGGGACAGGTCGCACATGACGCCGACACGGTTCATCTCGGCGACGATCTCGCGGCCGAAGCCGGACAACCCGCCGTCACGCTCGTAGCAGCCGGTGCCGACCAGGTTCTGGGTGTTGTAGCACATCTGCACGATACCCACGCCGAGCTGCTTGAACACCTCGACGTAGCCGATCTGATCCTCGAACGCATGGGCGTTCTGGAAGCCGAAGAGGATGCCAGTCTTGCCCTGCTCTTTAGCCTTGCGGATGTCGGCGGTGCTGCGCACCGGCATAACCAGGTCGCTGTTCTCTCGGATCAGCTTCTGGCTGGCGGCGATATTGTTCACCGTGGCCTGAAAGCCTTCCCATACCGACACGGTGCAGTTGGCCGCCGTCAGGCCGCCCTTGCGCATGTCCTCGAACAGTTCGCGGTTCCACTTGGCGATGATCAGCCCGTCAATGACGATGCTGTCGGCGTGCAATTCGGCTGGGCTCATCAGGCTTGTCCCCTATACGGATGCGCCGAATCGGTTGTCAGCGCTTTGGGGAGAGCTTATCCCTGGGGGGCAGGGCGACCCGGTGCAAAAGCGACTGAGGGTTTGCCGAAAGCGTCAAGCCGAGGTCGTGGACGGATAAGTCGCGTAGGGTGCGCCGCGCGCGCCGGGGCGCCGGGTCAACCGATTGCCCGGCGTCTCGCTTCGGAGGCGGAGCGTGGGGACGATCAATCAAGAAGGCTAGATGCCCCCTTCGCGCTTACAGGTATGCAACAGACCCTAGCCTGGGTCGAGCGAAGCGATACCCGGTGCACCCTTTCCCGGGTATCGCGCTGCTCAACCCAGGCTACCCAGCTTGCGCCACACTCAATAAAAAGCCCCCGCCAGGGCCAACTCCCGGCGGGG
>NZ_FOFP01000012.1:69011-94435 GCF_900110925.1 Pseudomonas cuatrocienegasensis
TATCGCGCTGCTCAACCCAGGCTACCCAGCTTGCGCCACACTCAATAAAAAGCCCCCGCCAGGGCCAACTCCCAGCGGGGGCGAGGGTGGCCGTGAAGGCCTCAGTGTGAAGAGCGGTCGGGCTTTGCGGGCTGTGCACGGCAAGCGCTCAGGCCGTAAACCGTCAGCCCGAGCAGTAGCCACAACCCTAAGGTCATGCCTGTTTACTCCGCGCCAACCTGGCGCAAGTAAGGCGCGGGTGCCGCGCCCAGGTTGTTGAGTACGCGCTCGCTGTACCAGTCGATAAAGTTGACCACGCCGAACTCGTAGGTCTTCGAGTAGGGGCCGGGCTGGTAGGCGGTGGAGTTGATGCCGCGCTGGTTTTCTTCGGCCAGGCGACGGTCCTGGTCGTTGGTCGCATCCCACACCTGGCGCAGGCGGGCCACGTCGTAATCGACACCTTCCACCGCGTCCTTGTGCACCAGCCACTTGGTGGTGACCATGGTTTCCTGGGCGCTGATCGGCCATACGGTGAAGACGATCAGGTGATCGCCCATGCAGTGGTTCCACGAGTGCGGTAGATGGAGGATGCGCATCGAGCCCAGGTCCGGGTCGGTGATACGGCCCATGAGCTTCTTGCAGCCCGGCTTGCCGTCCATGGTCATGGACACGGTGCCCTTGAGCAGCGGCATGCGCACGATGCGGTTGCGCAGGCCAAAGCTGGCGTGGGCGTAGGGGATGTTGTCCTTGTCCCAGCGGCCGGTGCATTCGGCCACTTGGTCCTTGAATGCCTGGGTCGCGCGCGGGTCGGTGACGTCATCCCACTCCAGCAGGGTATTCAGCAGTTCCGGGTGCGAACCGTTGCAGTGGTAGCACTCGCGGTTGTTCTCCAGCACCAGCTTCCAGTTGGCCTTTTCCATCAAGGTGGTCTGCACCGCCACCTTGGTGTTTTCCATGTCGTAGGGCTCCATGTAGTGCGCCAGGGTGCTGAGGAAGTCGTCGATGGCCGGCGGGTTTTCTGCCAGGGAGATAAAGATATAGCCGCCCGCCACTTTGCAATTGACCGGCTTGAGGCTGTAGTCCTTGAGGTCGAAATCCGCGCCCATTTCAGTGCCGGCGAACAGCAGACGGCCGTCCAGCTCGTAGGTCCACTGGTGGTAGGGGCAGACCAGCTTGGCCACCTTGCCCTTGTCGCTGGTGCACAGGCGCGAGCCGCGGTGGCGGCAGACGTTATGGAAGGCGTGCACCACGCCGTCGGCCCCGCGGATCACCATGATCGGGTTGTCGCCGATCTGCAGGGTCAGGTAATTGCCCTTGGTCGGGATCTCGCAGGTCATGCCGGCGATCAGCCATTCCTTGTGGAAGATCTCCTGCATGTCGATCTTGAACAGGCGCTCGTCGTTGTAGAACGGCTGCGGCAGCGAGAAGGTGCGCTCGCGGCTTTGCAGCATCTCGGCGGTGGCCTTGCGTGCCGGTTCCAGCGGGTCGCCCAGACTCAGGGTGGCGGTGACGTCCATCGGTAACTCCTCAATGACTGATCGCAGGGCGATCGTCGCAAAAGTGGGGATCGCGGTTGTTACGCAAGGCGGCGTGGCTGGGCGTCTGCACCAGGCTGTCAGGGACGGCGCAGTGGGGCGCGTGGCACGCTCTTATCCGTTGTGTTGGGAACGAGTGTGGAGCCGAGCGCGGGGCAAACCTTGTCCATGGGCGACATGGCCGCATCCGTTTCCGACGCGGTAAGCCGCGCCCTTACTGGCAGGTCGCGATAAGCATGTATATGTCGCGGGTGGATAAATGAGCGGGGTGGGCGTTGCGCACAATCGAAGCCAACAGGCCGCCCTGACAGCCCTTCGTGCGCGAGAAAACGACATGTCCAACGAATTCCTCAACCCGGTCACCACCCAGACCTGGAGCAACGGCCGCCACCTGGTGCGTTGCGTCAAGGTCATCCAGGAAACCTGGGATGTGCGCACCTTCTGCTTTATGGCCGACCAGCCAGTGCTGTTCTTCTTCAAGCCGGGTCAGTTCGTCACCCTGGAGCTGGAGATCGACGGCCAGCCGATCATGCGCTCCTACACCATCTCCAGCTCGCCTTCGGTGCCTTACAGCTTCTCCATCACCATCAAGCGGGTGCCGGGCGGCAAGGTCTCCAACTGGCTGCACGATAACCTGCAGGAAGGCCAGGAACTGCCGGTGCACGGCCCGGTCGGGCTGTTCAACGCCATCGACTTCCCTGCGGATAAGGTGCTGTTTCTTTCCGGCGGGGTCGGCATCACCCCGGTGATGTCCATGGCGCGCTGGTTCTACGACACCAACGCCAACGTCGACATGGTCTTCGTTCACAGCGCGCGCTCGCCGAAGGACATCATTTACCACCGCGAGCTGGAACACATGGCCGCGCGGATCAACAACTTCAGCCTGCATGTGATCTGCGAAAAGCACGGCCTGGGCGAAGCCTGGGCCGGTTATCGCGGCTACCTCAACCAGAAGATGCTGGAGCTGATGGCGCCGGATTACCTGAACCGCGAGATCTTCTGCTGTGGTCCGACGCCTTACATGAGCGCGGTCAAACGGCTGCTCGAAGGCAACGGCTACGACATGTCGCGCTACCACGAGGAAGCCTTCGGCCCGACGCCACCCGAGGTGCGTGCCGAGGTCAAGGAGTTGGCTGCCGAAGCTGCCGATGCGCCGCCCGTGCCGCTGGCCGATCAGCATCAGGTGGCCTTCGTCGCCACCGGCAAGAGCATCCGGGTCGACCCAGGCGAAACCGTGCATTCGGCGGCGGCCAAGCTTGGCCTGCACATTCCCAAGGCCTGCGGCATGGGCATCTGCGGCACCTGCAAGGTAATGAAGACCGCCGGCGAGGTGACCATGGAACATAACGGCGGCATCACCGATGAAGACGTGGCCGAGGGCTACATCCTTTCCTGCTGCAGCGTGCCCCAGGGCGATGTGAGCATCGACTACTGAGTGATCGAAAAGTGATCGCTGCGCTACAGGCCTTGATTTGACTGGCTTGTAGCGACTTTACGACAGCTTATGCACAGGCCCGTCCACCTGCAACGGGGATAACCTGCGGCCGTGCCGAGCTGCCTATTTTGCCGCGCGTGTGCCTGGCTTATAAGCCTCGTGGTTGCTGGGCGGCTGAATAGTCGTATGGCGAGGGGCGTATCACGGGTCATCCTTTATACAGAATTGGTTGAAAAATAGTCAGTTCGCTGCAGGCCTTGCTACTCGTGATCTACAGCCTGTTCCCTACAGGTTGTCCACAGGCGGTTCCCCGTAAAACGGGGACAAGTCGCACAGGCTTTAAGGTTTGGCGCTTGAGCAAAGGCCCCAGGCGGGTCTCCGTTATTCACTGCATGACCCCTTAACGCCTCTAAATCGCCTATTGCCGCGAGGCAGGGCTATTTTCTGTGGCTGCGCATTAATTGATCAGTCGCCTCCACGCCACGTCTGCTAACGGCCGCAGCCACTGAGCTACAGCTTGTCCACAGCCTTGTGCCCCATTGCCAGGGGATAACCCCATTCACGCCCCGAGCACTGCAAGGCGCCAGGCACAGAGTTGGGACGCTGACGAGCTGCTCATAAAATAACCAATATTCCCTAAGTCACTGAATACAAGGCGTATAGGGCAGGGCGCACAGCTTATCCACAGCGCCGTACAGATTTTCTGTGGTCAACTTAAAGGCTGTCTGATAGCGCTGATCGTTTTTTGTACGATTCTTCGCGGGCCAGTATTAATAAGGCCTGCAGGCGTATCAGTACAGCTTGTCCACAGCACCATCCACGGGAAGTGGGGGTAATTCACAGGGCTGTTGCGTGCAGCACCGGCCATAGCCTCCCCTTTGATGCGCAGATTGAGCCTGTACGAAAAACGCTCAAATCTTTCTAGGCCAAGTAGCGTAAGGCTTGCAGCGCTAAGGCCACAGCTTATCCACAGTCAGGTGCAGGTTTTCCGGGGGTAACCTGAGGCGTCGACAGGTGCTTTGGCTGTTATTTGATCAATCTCCTGCAGGCCCCGCTAGATAAGAGCTGCAGCCCACTCGCTACAGCTTGTCCACAGGCTGGTCCACGGTGAACGGGGATAAGCGCGAGGTTGTGCACAACAAGGGAGACATATCCGGCAACGGATTATGGGCTAAACCTTGGCCTGGGATTGCCTCACCAAGTCTTTGAGTCATGTGCAACACCTTACTTATTGGTTACCAGGAGGTTTCACCATGAACTACAAGACGATTACCGCGCTGACCTTTGCTGGCCTGTTTGCCGTTATGGGTAGCAGCGTGCAGGCGGCCGATGCCGATCACTCCAAACATCAAGGCACCGACGCCACCACCGGTACTCCGGACGGTTCTGAGAGCGGCCGTGGTGCCGGGGTCAATACCGGAGCCGACCAGGGCGTCGAAGCTTCTGGTATGCCCAAGCACGACGATAATCGCGGCAGCGATGCCGGGACCGGGGTGGACAGCGACATGGGCACCGGCAGCGGCACGGGTACCGACATAACGCCGAGCTCGACCGGCGACGGCACCATGGAGTAAGCCCGCTTCGTCTGGCGCGGCTAGTGCTGTTCTAGAGGCGGGTAGCCTGGGTCGAGCGAAGCGACACCCGGGACGGGCGCCTGCCCACCAACTCTGTGCATAAGGCCGTGCCTGGCGAACCCATCAAGCCCTGCTCTCGGTTAACGAGGCAGGGCTTTTTAATGGCTTCATCCCATTCCTTTGCGAAGGGTGGACTTGATACCGGACTGGCAAAAAAGTGTGCGTGACTGACGACGTGGCTCTATCCATTACCTAGTTGTCTGGTCTGGCGGGTTTCGCCCCTTACGGGCGAGTCACTTGATTCGCGGTGCTCACCCTGCGGGCCAGCCTGCGGCTGTTACTCCGCTTCGCTGCGTAGCTCTTGCTTGCCCAAGAGAAAGTAACCAAAGAGAAGGGCACCCCACCATCCGGCCCCGGCTGCGCCGGGGTTCCCTCCTTCCATCACCACTCCAGGGGTACGCCACGAAGGGCCATCCATGGCCCAGCGTGGCTCTCGGCTCGGGCATCCTGCTTCGCTCTACCTCCTGCATCCATGCAGTCGTCGCGACATCCATGTCGCTCAACCCCTTACGCGGCGATTCCACTCGGCCTCCTGAAGGGGCTTTGGGTGTCGTCTGCACGATCGCATGTGTAGGAGCGAATTTATTCGCGATGGTATCGAGAATATCGCGAATAAATTCGCTCCTACAGTTGATGCAACCGCGTTAATGGGCCATGCCAAGCCTTCGGTCGATACGCACACAAACTTGCCAGTCCGGTGTCAGCCAGCGCGTGGCCAACATTCCGCTAAGCGTTTTTTTCATTGCAACCGATCAGCAGGCAGCCATGGCCTCGCGGATATCCCGGGCCAGCTGTTCGACCCGTTCGATATCGGTGTCCCAGGAGCACATAAAGCGTGCGCCACCGGCCCCGATAAAGGTGTAAAAGCGCCAGCCTTTGTCGCGCAGGATCTGCAGTGCGGGTTCGGCCAGTTGCAGAAACACGCCGTTGGCCTGCACCGGGAACATCAGGCTGACGCCCGGTACGTCACGCACCCGCTCGGCCAGCAAACGGGCGCAGTGGTTGGCGTGGCGGGCGTATTTCAGCCAGGCGTCGTCTTGCAAGATGCCGACCCAGGGCGCAGACAGGTAGCGCATCTTTGAAGCCAACTGGCCGGCCTGTTTGCAGCGGTAGTCGAAGTCTTCGGCCAATTCGCGGTTGAAGAACAGGATGGCTTCACCCACCGCCATGCCGTTTTTGGTGCCGCCAAAGCACAGCACGTCGACGCCGGCTTTCCAGGTCAGTTCGGCTGGGCTGCAGCCCAGGGACGCGCAGGCGTTGGAGAAGCGCGCGCCGTCCATGTGCAGGTGCAGGCCGAGCTCGCGGCAGGTGGCGGCGATAGCGCTGACTTCGTCGGGGCTGTAAACGGTGCCGACTTCGGTGGCCTGGGTGATGGTCACCACGCGCGGCTTGGGGTAGTGGATGTCCAGGCGCTTGAGGGCGACCTCGCGGATGCTCTCGCTGGTCAGCTTGCCCAGCTCGCTGCGTGCGGTCAGCAGTTTGGAGCCGTTGGAGAAGAATTCCGGCGCGCCGCATTCGTCGGTTTCGACGTGGGCGGTCTCCGAGCAGATCACGCTGTGGTAGCTCTGGCACAGCGAGGCCAGGGCCAGGGAGTTGGCGGCGGTGCCGTTAAAGGCGAAGAACACTTCGCAGTCGGTTTCAAACAGGCGACGGAAGTGGTCGGCGGCGCGTGCCGTCCAGGGGTCGTCGCCGTAGGCGCGGGCGTGGCCCTGGTTGGCCTCGGCCATCGCGGCCCAGGCTTCCGGGCAGATGCCGGAGTAGTTGTCGCTGGCAAATTGCTGGGCGGTGTCGCTCATGGGAAGTCCTTGTCTTCGCTGCGCCGGGCACTGCCGGCTGATGCGCACAGTTTACCCGTCTGCGCTGCCGGGCTGGGGGCTGCGCGACAGTCTGCCCCAGGTCGCTCAAGGGCCGACCGGCAGTTTGAAGGAACTCTGCGCGGTCCAAGGGGCTCAGAACCTGCAGTGGGCCGCGTTATGTCGGCCCGGTGTTTAGTCGAACAAGGAGCCACCCCATGCGCTACCGTCATCTGATTGCACTCTTCGCCCCCCTGGCTTTTGCCGTACCGGTTGTCGCTGCCGAATGGGCGCCCGATGCCAAGGCCACCTTCGTGCGGGAATGCGTCAACGGTGCCCAGGGCGAGCACACCCCGGCGCAACTGCAGGCCTTCTGTGGCTGCGCGGCCGACAAGGTCAGCAGCGAGTTCAGCGAAGCCGAAATGCAGGAAATGAGCCGTCAGTCGCCGCCTGATCCGGCCATGCAACAGCGCCTGGTCAGCGCATCGAGCAGCTGCAGCACGCACCTGCAACAGTAAGCGCAGCCGCTCAAAGGCTGCACCCTTTGGCCTGTCGCCGAGGGCGGATGCGAGAGTCTGTTGACGTTGGGGTCGTGGCCATGCGGCTTGCGACAAAACGGCAACAGACTCTAGAGTCGTCGGCCCAATGATTTTCGACCGGCCTGTGCATGCCTGATAACGCCCTCACCCCATCGCCCCGCGACCGCGCCCTTGATCTGATCAAGTGGCTGGCGCTGGGGCTGATGCTGGTCGATCACCTGCGCCATGTCTGGCCGTCGTTATATTTTCTCTATGCACCGGGGCGCCTGGCGTTTCCCTTCTTCTGTCTGGCCATTGCGGCGAATGCCCTGCGTTCGGCGCAGCATCCTTTTGCCTGGCGCTACCTGGGCTGGTTGCTGGCGTTTGCGCTGCTCTCCGAGTGGCCGTACCGCGTGCTGTTGCCCGGTGCACAAAGCCTCAATGTGATGCCCACGCTGTTGCTCGGGCTGTTGATTGCCAGTGGCTTGGGGCAACCCTGGGGTACGCGTCGCTGGGTGGCCCTGGCTGCGTTGCTGGTCGCCGGGCTGGCTCACCCCTGGCTGATGTTTGGCCTGCCCGGTGCGTTGCTGCCGGCGGGCTTTGTCTATGCGCTGCAACAGCCGGCCCAGCGTTGGCCGGTGCCGGTGCTGCTGTGCCTGGCGGCCAATTACTGGCCGCCGTTCTATGTCGACGCCCTGCGCGGCGACCTGTTTGCCTGCACGGTGATCCTCACCTGCATCGCGGTGCCGCTGCTCGGCCTGTGGCTGCTGCGCCAGTCGCTCAGCCTGCGCGTGCCACCCGTGCGGCGCTGGGCCTACCTGTTCTACCCCGCGCATTTTCTTCTGCTCGCCGGCGTGCGGGCCTTGTTGCACTGACGCCGCAACCTTCCGCGCTACATATTCAAGGGCGACAGCTGCATGTCGCGTACGCGCATGTCGCAAACGCAATCCCCCGTGGCGTGCATAGGCATCTGGGGGGGCAGGGCGAGTCATACCATCAGCGGCAACTGGGGCTCGTTCCCCTACCGACCAGATGCGCCGCAGCGACTGCCGCAGGAGACTCGCGATGTTCAGCAAGCACGACCAGATCCAGGGTTACGACGATGAATTGCTCCGCGCCATGGACGCCGAAGAGGCGCGCCAGGAGCACCACATCGAGCTGATCGCGTCCGAGAACTACACCAGCAAGCGCGTGATGCAGGCCCAGGGCAGCGGCCTGACCAACAAGTACGCCGAAGGCTATCCGGGCAAGCGTTATTACGGCGGCTGCGAGCATGTTGATGTGGTCGAGCAGTTGGCGATTGATCGCGCCAAGGCGCTGTTCGGTGCCGACTACGCCAACGTGCAGCCGCACTCCGGCTCCTCGGCCAACAGCGCGGTGTACCTGGCGCTGATCAATGCCGGCGACACCATCCTCGGCATGAGCCTGGCCCACGGTGGCCACCTGACCCACGGCGCCAAGGTGTCGTCCTCGGGCAAGCTGTACAACGCCGTGCAGTACGGCATCGACACCACCACCGGCCTGATCGATTACGACGAGGTCGAGCGCCTGGCCGTCGAGTGCCAGCCGAAGATGATCGTTGCCGGTTTTTCCGCCTACTCGAAAACCCTGGATTTCCCGCGCTTTCGCGCCATCGCCGATAAGGTCGGCGCGCTGCTGTTTGTCGACATGGCCCACGTCGCTGGCCTGGTCGCGGCTGGCCTGTACCCCAATCCGCTGCCCTTCGCCGACGTGGTCACCACCACCACCCACAAGACCCTGCGCGGTCCGCGCGGCGGCTTGATCCTGGCCAAGAGCAACCCGGATATCGAGAAGAAGCTCAACTCGGCAGTCTTCCCCGGCGCCCAGGGTGGCCCGCTGATGCACGTGATCGCGGCCAAGGCGGTGTGCTTCAAGGAGGCCATGGAACCTGAGTTCAAGACCTACCAGCAGCAGGTGATCGACAACGCCCAGGCCATGGCCGGGGTGTTTATCGAGCGCGGTTACGACGTGGTCTCCGGCGGCACCGACAACCACCTGTTCCTGGTCAGCCTGATCAAACAGGGCATCACCGGTAAAGACGCCGATGCCGCCCTGGGCCGGGTCGGCATCACGGTGAACAAGAACGCCGTGCCGAATGACCCACAGTCGCCGTTCGTCACCTCCGGTCTGCGTATCGGCACCCCGGCGATCACCACCCGCGGCCTCAAGCAAGCCCAGAGCATCGAGCTGGCTGGCTGGATCTGCGACGTGCTCGACCACCTCGGCG
This sequence comes from Pseudomonas cuatrocienegasensis, assembly GCF_900110925.1. Lineage (GTDB taxonomy): Bacteria > Pseudomonadota > Gammaproteobacteria > Pseudomonadales > Pseudomonadaceae > Aquipseudomonas > Aquipseudomonas cuatrocienegasensis. The sequence goes on from NZ_FOFP01000012.1 coordinate 78,154, forward strand.
ATGCCGATGTCGAGGCGCAAGTGGCGACCCTGGCCGCCAAGCTGTGCGCGGATTACCCGGTCTATCGCTGACGCGTGTGGCCGTAGGGTGGATCGGTAAAGCGTGATCCACCCTACGGCCTGATTGATTTGTAGGGTGGATGTCGCTTTTTACATCCACCGTTGCAGCCGGGTGGATGGGTAACGCCAGATCCATTTCACGGGCGACAGAGATTGCACGACCCAGATTTCAGGAGCATCCCATGCAACGTTATTCCGGCTTCGGCCTGTTCAAGCACGCGTTCAGCCACCACGAAAACTGGCAGCGCATGTGGCGCAACCCCACGCCCAAGCCGGTATACGACGTGATCATCGTCGGCGGTGGCGGCCATGGCCTGGCCACGGCCTATTACCTGGCCAAAGAGTTTGGCATCAAGAACGTCGCGGTGATCGAGAAGGGCTGGCTGGGCGGCGGCAACACCGCGCGCAACACCACCATCGTGCGCTCCAACTACCTGTGGGATGAGTCGGCGCACCTGTATGAGCACGCGATGAAGCTGTGGGAAGGCTTGTCCCAGGACCTCAACTACAACGTCATGTTCAGCCAGCGCGGCGTCTACAACCTCTGTCACACCCTGCAGGACATGCGCGACTCCGAGCGCCGCGTCAGCGCCAACCGCCTCAACGGCGTGGACGGCGAACTGCTGGATGCCAAGCAGGTGGCCGAAGAGATTCCCTACCTGGATTGCAGCAAGAACACCCGTTACCCGGTGATGGGTTCCACCGTGCAGCGTCGCGGTGGCGTGGCCCGTCACGATGCCGTGGCCTGGGGCTATGCCCGTGCCGCCGATGCCCTGGGCGTCGACCTGCTGCAGCAGACCGAAGTAATCGGCTTTCGCAAGGAAAACGGCGTGTGCATCGGCGTGGAAACCACCAAGGGCTTTATCGGCGGCAAGCGCGTGGGCGTGGTCACGGCCGGTAATTCCGGGCATATGGCCGGCCTTGCTGGCTTTCGCCTGCCGCTGGAATCCCATCCGTTGCAGGCGCTGGTGTCCGAGCCGATCAAGCCGATTATCGACAGCGTGATCATGTCCAACGCCGTGCACGGCTATATCAGCCAATCGGACAAAGGCGACCTGGTCATTGGTGCCGGCATCGACGGTTACAACGGCTACGGCCAGCGCGGCTCCTACGGCACCATCGAGCACACCCTGCAGGCCATCGTCGAGATGTTCCCGGTGCTCTCGCGGGTGCGCATGAACCGTCAGTGGGGCGGCATCGTCGACACTTCGCCAGACGCCTGCCCGATCATTTCCAAGACCCCGGTACCGAATCTGTTCTTCAACTGTGGTTGGGGCACCGGCGGCTTCAAGGCCACGCCGGGCTCGGGCCACGTGTTTGCCGCCAGCCTGGCCAAGGGCGAAATGCACCCGCTGGCCAAACCGTTCTCCATGGACCGTTTCCACACCGGCGCACTGATCGACGAGCACGGCGCTGCTGCCGTGGCTCACTAAGAGGGCTTACCCATGTTGCATATCTTCTGCCCTCACTGCGGCGAACTGCGCTCCGAAGAGGAATTCCACGCCAAGGGCCAGGCGCATATTCCGCGCCCGCTGGACCCGGCCGCCTGTAGCGATGCGGAGTGGGGCGACTACCTGTTCTTCCGCGATAACCCGCGCGGCATCCACCACGAGCTGTGGGTGCACGCCGCCGGTTGCCGCCAGTACTTCAATGCCACCCGTCACACGGTGACCTACGAAATTCTCGAAACCTACAAGATCGGCGAAAAACCGCGCTTCACTGCCGCAGGTGGCGCCGAGCCGCAGGCTGTCGACCAAGGAGTAACGGCATGAGCCAGGTCAATCGTCTTGCCACCGGTGGCCGCGTCGACCGCAGCCAGCCCGTGACCTTCACGTTCAACGGCCAGACCTATCAGGGTTTTGCCGGTGACACCCTGGCCGCTGCGTTGCTGGCCAATGGTGTGGACATCGTCGGGCGCAGCTTCAAGTATTCACGCCCACGCGGCATCGTTGCCGCCGGCGCGGAAGAGCCGAACGCCGTGCTGCAGATCGGTAGCACCGAAGCGGCGCAGATCCCCAACGTGCGCGCCACCCAGCAGGCGCTGTACCCCGGTCTGGTCGCCACCAGCACCAACGGCTGGCCGAGCGTTAACACCGACATGATGGGCATTCTCGGCAAGGTCGGCGGCAAGATGATGCCGCCGGGCTTCTACTACAAAACCTTCATGTACCCGCAGAACCTCTGGCTGACCTACGAAAAGTACATCCGCAAGGCGGCGGGCCTGGGCCGCTCGCCCACCGAAGTGGACCCGGACAGCTACGACTATATGAACCAGCACTGCGACGTGCTGGTGGTCGGTGCCGGCCCCGCTGGTCTGGCGGCTGCCCTGGCTGCTGCGCGCAGCGGTGCGCGGGTGATCCTTGCCGATGAGCAGGAAGAGTTCGGCGGCAGCCTGCTCAGCACCCGCGAAACCCTCGACGGCCAGGTGGCCAGCGAGTGGGTCGACGAGGTGGTGGCCGAGCTGGCCGGCATGGCCAATGTCACCCTGCTGCCACGCTCCACGGTCAACGGTTACCACGACCACAACTTCCTCACCATCCACCAGCGTCTCACCGATCACCTGGGTGAAGTCGCGCCGATGGGCATGGCCCGTCAACGCATGCACCGCGTACGCGCCAAGCGTGTGGTGCTGGCCACCGGCGCCCACGAGCGGCCGTTGGTGTACGCCAACAACGACGTGCCCGGCAATATGCTCGCCGATGCGGTGTCCACCTACGTGCGCCGTTATGGCGTGGCGCCGGGCAAGCAACTGGTGCTGTCGACCAACAACGATTACGCCTACCGCGTGGTGCTCGACTGGCTCGACGCCGGGCTGCAGGTGGTGGCCGTCGCCGATGCACGCAGCAACCCCCGCGGCGCCTGGGTCGAAGAGGCGCGGGCGCGTGGCGTGCGTATCCTCACCGGCAGCGCAGTGGTCGAGGCTCGCGGCAGCAAGCGCGTGACCGGTGCGCGCATCTGCGCCATCGACGTAACCGCGCTCAAGGTCACCAGCCCTGGCGAGGTGCTCGATTGCGACCTGATCGTCAGCTCCGGCGGCTACAGCCCGGTGGTGCACCTGGCCTCGCACCTGGGCGGCAAGCCGACCTGGCGTGAGGACATCCTGGCCTTTGTGCCCGGTGATGGCTTACAGAAGCGCGAGTGCGCCGGTGCCGTGAATGGTGTGTTCAGGCTTGGCGACGTGCTCGCTGATGGCTTCGAGGCCGGCGTCAAAGCCGCGGTCGAAGCCGGTCTGAGCCCTGTCGAAGGCAGTCTGCCGGCCACCGAAGCACGGCACGAGGAACCCGCGATTGCGCTGTTCCAAGTACCCCACGACAAGCCGACGGCGCGTGCGCCCAAGCAGTTCGTTGACCTGCAGAACGACGTCACCGCCGCTGGTATCGAACTGGCCACCCGTGAAGGCTTCGAGTCGGTCGAGCACGTCAAACGCTACACCGCACTGGGCTTCGGCACCGATCAGGGCAAGCTGGGCAATATCAACGGCCTGGCGATTGCCGCCCGTTCGCTGGGCATCAGCATCCCGCAGATGGGCACCACCATGTTCCGCCCGAACTACACCCCGGTGACCTTCGGCGCGATTGCCGGCCGTCACTGCGGTGCGCTGTTCGAGCCCAAACGCTACACCGCGATGCAAAGCTGGCACCTGCAAAACGGCGCCGAGTTCGAAGACGTTGGCCAATGGAAACGCCCTTGGTACTTCCCCAAGGCCGGTGAAGACCTGCACGCCGCCGTTGCCCGTGAGTGCCTGGCGGTACGCAATGCAGTCGGCATCCTGGATGCATCGACCCTCGGCAAGATCGACATTCAAGGCCCGGATGCCCGCGAGTTTCTCAACCGCGTGTACACCAATGCCTGGACCAAACTGGATGTGGGCAAGGCGCGCTACGGCCTGATGTGTAAAGAAGACGGCATGGTCTTCGACGACGGCGTCACCGCCTGCCTGGCCGACAACCACTTCCTGATGACCACCACCACTGGCGGTGCCGCACGGGTGATGGAATGGCTGGAAATCTACCATCAGACCGAGTGGCCGGAGCTGAAGGTGTACTTCACCTCGGTTACCGACCACTGGGCGACCATGACCCTGTCCGGCCCCAACAGCCGCAAGCTGCTGGCGGAAGTGACAGATATCGATCTCGACAAAGATGCCTTCCCGTTTATGAGCTGGAAGGAAGGCCAGGTCGGCGGTGTGCCGGCGCGGGTGTTCCGCATCTCCTTTACCGGCGAGCTGAGTTATGAAGTCAACGTGCAGGCCGACTACGCCCTGGGCGTGTGGGAGAAAATCATCGCCGCCGGCCAGAAGCATGGCCTGACGCCTTACGGCACCGAGACCATGCACGTCCTGCGGGCCGAGAAGGGCTTCATCATCGTCGGTCAGGACACCGACGGCTCGGTGACCCCGGACGACCTCAACATGGGCTGGTGTGTTGGGCGGACCAAGCCGTTCTCCTGGATCGGCTGGCGCGGAATGAACCGCGAAGATGGTCTGCGCGAGGACCGCAAACAGTTGGTCGGGCTCAAGCCCATCGACCCGAACCAGGTGCTGCCGGAGGGTGCGCAGCTGGTGTTCGACCCGAAACAGGCGATCCCCATGCAGATGGTCGGCCACGTAACCTCCAGCTACATGAGCGCGGCGTTGGGCTATTCCTTCGCCATGGGCGTGGTCAAGGGCGGCCTCAAACGCATCGGTGAGCGGGTGTTCGCGCCCCTGGTGGATGGCAGCGTGATCGAGGCCGAGATCGTCAGCTCGGTGTTCTATGACCCGAAAGGGGAGCGCCAGAATGTTTGACGTCGAGCTGCACGCCGCACGCGACAAACCGCAAGAATTTCAGGGTGCACTGCGCCAGGTAGGTGAAGCATGAATGCCATAAACGTTTACAAGCAGCGGCCTGACGCCGCCCAGGGCGAGTCGCCGCTCTACCACGCCGGCCTCCATGAGCTGGCTGGAAAAGGCCCCAAGCATGCCGGTGTGAGCCTGCGTGAAAAGAAACTGCTGGGCCACCTGACCCTGCGTGGCGATGCTGACGATGCTGCCTTTGCCAGCGCCGTCGAACAGGCCACTGGCCTGGCTTTGCCCGCTGCGCTGGCAGTGGTTAGCGCAGGCGATCAGTCGCTGCAGTGGCTCGGCCCGGACGAGTGGCTACTGATCGTGCCGAGCGGCACCGAGTTCGCTGTGGAGCAGAAGCTGCGAGCAGCGCTGGCTGACCAGCACATCTCGGTCGTCAACGTCAGCGGCGGCCAGACCCTGCTGGAGCTGAGCGGGCCGAACGTGCGCCAGGTGCTGATGAAATCCACCAGCTACGACGTGCACCCGAGCAGCTTCCCGGTGGGCAAGGCCGTGGGTACCCACTTCGCCAAGTCGCAACTGGTGATCCGCCACACCGGCGAAGACACCTGGGAGCTGGTGGTGCGCCGCAGCTTCGCCGATTACATCTGGTTGTGGCTGCAGGATGCCAGCGCCGAATATGGGTTGGCCATCGAGGCCTGACGGCAATAAACAACCTGTGGGAGGGGCTTTAGCCGCGACTTTTCCCGTGGCAACGCCTGTCGCGGCTAAAGCCCCTCCCACGAGCGCCGCAAGTGCGCAGACTACCGAGGGACCGACCATGAGCCGCACCCCCGACACTTGGATTCTTACCGCCCACTGCCCGAGCGTGCTCGGCACCGTGGATGCGGTGACGCGCTTTCTGTTCGAGCAGCGCTGTTACGTCACCGAGCACCATTCCTTTGATGATCGCCTGTCGGCACATTTCTTTATCCGCGTGGAGTTCCGTCAGCCGGATGGCTTCGACGAGCAGGCTTTTCGCGCCGGCCTTGATGAGCGCTTGAGTGCTTTCGGCATGCAGGTTGAGCTGACCCCGCCGGGTTACCGGGCCAAGGTGGTGCTGATGGTCAGCAAGGCCGACCATTGCCTGAACGACCTGCTCTACCGCCAACGCATCGGCCACCTGGCCATGGACGTGGTGGCGGTGGTGTCCAACCACCCGGACCTGGAGCCCCTGGCACGCTGGCACGAGATTCCTTACTACCACTTCCCCCTCGACCCGAAAGACAAACCGGCGCAGGAGCGCCAGGTGCTGCAGGTGATCGAAGACAGCGGTGCCGAACTGGTGGTGCTTGCTCGCTATATGCAGGTGCTCTCGCCCGAGCTGTGCCGCCAGTTGGATGGCTGGGCGATCAATATTCACCACTCGCTGCTGCCCGGTTTCAAGGGCGCCAAGCCCTATCACCAAGCGTATGAGAAGGGCGTCAAGCTGGTCGGCGCCACCGCCCACTACATCAACAACGACCTCGACGAGGGGCCGATCATTGCCCAGGGCGTGGAGCCGGTGGATCACGCCCATTACCCCGAAGACCTGATCGCCAAGGGCCGCGACATCGAATGCCAGACCCTGGCCAAAGCCATCGGCTACCACCTCGAGCGCCGCGTGTTCCTTAACGACGGCCGCACGGTGGTGCTGCACGCCTAGCCGCTGTTTGTAGCCTGGGTCGAGCGCAGCGACACCCGGGAAGAAGCGCCGGAGCAATAACGGGCGAACAGCGACCGTTATCTGACTACCGGGCATTTGCAGGTGGCCTCGGTCGTTAGCATCAAACGACAGCAGCGCTTAGCAACACAGAGATTTACCGGTGACGCCGACTGCCAAACCCTCGGCGCCGCCCGGCAACAGACGCAACTACTCCAGTGCAAGGCCGCGTGGCCGTCGGTCACGCCTTTGTATTCACAACAAGAAAGGAGAACGACGTATGTCTGGTAATCGTGGTGTGGTGTATCTCGGCGCCGGTAAGGTCGAGGTGCAGAAGATCGACTATCCGAAAATGCAGGACCCACGCGGCAAGAAGATCGAACACGGGGTCATCCTCAAGGTGGTGTCCACCAATATCTGCGGCTCCGACCAGCACATGGTGCGCGGCCGCACCACGGCCCAGGTCGGCCTGGTGCTGGGCCACGAGATCACCGGTGAGGTGGTCGAGAAGGGCAGCGACGTGGAAAACCTGAAAATCGGCGACCTGGTCTCGGTGCCGTTCAACGTCGCCTGCGGCCGTTGCCGTTCCTGCAAGGAGCAGCACACCGGCGTCTGCCTGACGGTCAACCCGGCCCGCGCCGGCGGTGCCTACGGCTACGTCGACATGGGCGATTGGACCGGCGGCCAGGCCGAGTACGTGCTGGTGCCCTATGCCGACTTCAACCTGCTCAAGCTGCCGGACCGCGACAAGGCCATGGAGAAAATCCGCGACCTGACCTGCCTGTCCGACATCCTGCCCACCGGTTACCACGGTGCGGTCACCGCTGGTGTTGGCCCTGGCAGCAGCGTGTATATCGCCGGTGCCGGCCCGGTTGGCCTGGCCGCAGCGGCCTCTGCGCGTTTGCTGGGCGCCGCGGTGGTGATCGTTGGCGACGTCAACCCGGTGCGTCTGGCCCATGCCAAGGCGGTGGGTTTCGAGATTGCCGACCTGTCCAAGGACACCCCGCTGCACGAGCAGATCGCCGCGCTGCTGGGCGAGCCGGAAGTCGATTGCGCCGTCGATGCCGTGGGTTTCGAGGCCCGTGGACATGGCCACTCGGGTGCCCAGCATGAAGCGCCGGCCACGGTGCTCAACTCGCTGATGGGCGTGGTGCGGGTGGCGGGCAAGATCGGTATCCCTGGCCTCTACGTCACTGAAGACCCGGGCGCGGTGGATGCCGCAGCGAAGATCGGCTCCTTGAGCATCCGCTTCGGCCTCGGTTGGGCCAAATCCCACAGCTTCCACACCGGCCAGACCCCGGTGATGAAGTACAACCGCCAACTGATGCAGGCGATCATGTGGGACCGCATCAATATCGCCGAAGTGGTCGGCGTGCAGGTGATTAGCCTGGACGACGCACCGCGCGGTTACGGCGAGTTCGATGCTGGTGTGCCGAAGAAATTCGTGATCGACCCGCACAAGCTGTTTAGCGCGGCCTGATCAACGGCAGTTAAACCGTCGCGGCTAAAGCGGATGCCGCCCAGCCCCTCCCACAAAAGCGCCACAAGTCTGTGGGAGGGGCTTTAGCCGCGACATAGCGGTTACAGCTCCGCGCGGATTGCCGCAATCCGCGCATCTTTCTCTTCCCACAGGCGCGTTACCCAGGCCTGCACATACTGACGAAACACCGGGTCGTTCTCGTAGTCGCCCTGCCACAGCGCCGGGTCGAGGTCGCGGGTCTGGATATCGACAATCACCTTGTCCACCTGGCCGCTGAGCAAATCCCAGAAGCCGGGGATTCGCGTGCCCGGATACACCACCGTCACATCCAGCACGGTATCCAGCTGTTCGCCCAGCGCTGCGAGGACAAAGGCCACACCACCGGCTTTTGGCTTGAGCAGGTAGCGATAGGGCGAGCCCTGTTGCGCCTGCTTGGCCGGGGTACAGCGGGTGCCTTCGAGGTAGTTGACCACGGTCACCGGCAGGTCCTTGAACTTCTCGCAGGCCTGCTTGGTGATGGCCAGGTCCTGGCCTTTGAGTTCGGGATGCTTGGCCAGAAACGCCTTGGAATAGCGCTTCATAAAGGGGTAGTCCAGGGCCCAGAACGCCACGCCGAGGAAGGGCACCCAGATCAGTTGCTGCTTGAGGAAGAATTTGAAGTAGGGCGTCTTGCGGTTGAACGCCTGGACCAGAGCGGGGATATCGACCCATGACTGGTGGTTGCTGATCACCAGGTAGGAAGTGCTTTGGCGCAGGTCGGCGCTGCCACGGATATCCCACTGCACCGGCAGCAGCGCGGCGAAGATCAGCTTGTTGATCTCGGCCCAGGTTTCCGCCACCCACATGACCCCGCGTGAGCTGGCGGTCTTCAGTGCCTTGCCGGGCAGCACGAATTTGCCCAGGGCGATCAGCAACAAAGGGCCGATCAGCATCAGGGTATTGAGCAACAGCAGCAGGGTTACGGATAGGCCGGTCAACAGGCGGCGCATGGCGGCTCCTTGTAGTGCGCGGAGCGGGCCATAATAAACAGCGCATCCAGTGGCTCCAAGTCGTACCAACAATGCTGTCCCATAGCTACTATTCATCGGTGGCCTTGATCGCAGTCAAGGTGCATGCCTTATTATTGTCGGACAATTTAGTTAGCTGCTTAGCTCTTTCCTCAAGGGTGCTCCATGCTCAAGCGCATAGCCGTGACCGACGTGCGTGTCGGAATGTATATCCAGGAGTTCTGCGGCTCATGGATGGATCACCCGTTTTGGAAGGCCAAGTTTCTCCTCGACTCACCCAAGGACCTGCAGCGCATTCGCAGCAGTGGTGTGCGTGAACTATGGATCGATGCCAGCAAAGGCCTGGATATCGAGGCGGGTACCGAGAGCGTTTCCCAAGCCCAGGCCGAGGCGGAAACTCAGGCCCGATTGCTTGCCGCCGAATTGCAGCCGTCCGGCAAGCTCCATTCGCTGGAGGATGAGCTGGAGCGTGCGACGCGGCTCTGCGCACGCTCGAAAAAAGCCGTGGCCAGCATGTTTGGCGATATACGTATGGGGCAGGCACTGCAGTTCGAGGCTGCCGAGCAACTGGTCGAAGACATCGCCGAGTCGGTGATGCGCCACCCCAATGCGCTGATCAGCCTGGCCCGCCTGAAGACTGCCGACGAATACACCTATATGCACTCGGTGGCGGTCTGTGCGCTGATGATTGCCCTGGCCCGTCAGCTCGGTCTGGCCGAGGCCCAGGTGCGCGAGGCTGGCCTGGCCGGGCTGCTGCATGATGTGGGCAAGATGGCCGTGCCTCTGGAGCTGCTGAACAAGCCGGGCAAGCTCACTGATGCCGAATTCGACTGTGTGCGGCGGCACCCCGAAGCGGGCGGCAAGATCCTTATCGAGAGCAAGCAAGTCAGCGCCCTGGTGCTCGATGTGTGCCTGCATCACCATGAAAAGGTCGATGGCAGCGGTTATCCCCATCGTTTGGCGGGCGATCAGATCAGCCTGTTCGCGCGAATGGGTGCGGTCTGTGATGTGTATGACGCTATCACCTCCAACCGCCCGTACAAGCGCGGCTGGGACCCGGCCGAGTCGATCCGCAAGATGGCCGAATGGGCGGGGCACTTTGATCCTGTGGTGTTCCAGGCCTTCGTCAAGGCCGTGGGCATTTACCCCACCGGCTCGCTGGTACGGCTGGAGAGCGGGCGTCTTGGCGTGGTGCTGGAACAGGGCGCGCAGTCGCTGCTCGCGCCCAAGGTCAAGGTGTTCTTCTCCGCCAAACTCAAGGCGGCGATCCCCCAGGAGGTGATCGACCTGGGCAAGCTCGCTGGGCGCGACAAGATTGTCGGTCGTGAGTCGGCCGCCGACTGGGGCTTTCGCAACCTCGACGAGATCTGGGCGGGCCTACCTGTGCGCTGAGCGCACGACTGCCGCCACATTCAGACGCATTTGTCAGCGAACCATCGCGCCGCCTGCCAGTCGGAAGTCCTGTCTTTTTAGAAGGAGGTACCCCTGGCGTGAAGATGCTTACCGCTGCACTGCTGACTGCCCTGAGCCTGCCAGCACTGGCCAACCAGCCAACGCTTTATGGCCGCTACGAACATATTCGCGTGCCGCAGATCGGCCAGACCCTCAAGGCAAAGATGGATACCGGCGCCGTGACCGCGTCCCTGTCAGCCAAGGACATCGAGCGCTTCTCCCGCGACGGTGATGACTGGGTGCGTTTCCGCCTGGCCACCGAGGATGCTGACGACACCCTGTTCGAGCAGCCCCTGGCGCGCATCAGCACGATCAAGAACCGCGCCGAAGAGCAGGGCGCCGGTACCGAGCCTACCTACGCCGAGCGTCCCGTGGTCGACATGGACATTTGTGTCGGTGACGAACTGCGTACCGTGGAGGTCAACCTGACCGATCGCCGGCACTTCGATTACCCGCTGTTGATTGGCGCCAGCGCGCTGCGCGACCTCAATGCCGCCGTCAACCCGGCAGCGCGCTATACCGCTGAGCAGCCGCAGTGCTAAGGGCTGTTGCCGTTTCGTCGCAAGCCGCAGGGTCGCGAACGAAATGTCAACAGACCCTAGTCGTGTCGCGACAACAGTCATTTGCCGCTCGTTGTAGGAGCGAATTTATTCGCGATAGCTATTGAAAGCGCTGCAGCCGTTGCGGCTAACAGGCTGTTGAAAAACTACCTACGTTGCCATCGCCTAGGTTTTTCAACGGCCTGCTAAAGCAGCGCGCTGCGCTTTCTCTCCCACGCAGTGCGACAGACCAAGGTTCCCACCATTACGACTACGACCTGCGGCTTAGTTCTTGCTTGTGCAGGCTCTTTGCTACTAATGACGTCAAGCACTTGGCGCATGAGGTGTCGTAATGACTGGAGTACTCAAGCCTGGGATTCGGGTACTGGAGCGGTTCAGCTTCGCCCGTAAATTTCAGCTGTTGTTCGTGCTGTTCGTACTGCCGCTGGCCTATGCGCTCTGGGTGATCAGCACTGATCACCTTGGGCGTTTGGCGCTGATCGACAACGAGCTGGAAGGCATGCAGGGCGTGCAAAGCATTGGTGCGGTGCAGCGCTCTATTCTGGAGCAGCGGACTTTATTTGCGCGATGGAAGGGCACCGATACCGCAGCTGAGGCGTTGCTACAGAACCGCGAAGCCGCCCTCGATACCGCCCTGGAAGCGGCTGCTGAGCAACTGCAAGGCGAGATGCTCAGCTCGCAGACCCAGGAACACCTCAAGACATTGCAGGCGCTGCGCGCCGAGCTGGCGGCCGCTGGTTTGGGCAAGGTACCGTTACCCGAAGCGCTCGAGCGTTACCAAAAGACTCTCTTGCAGGTGATGGCCCTGCGCGAACAGGTGGCGACGGACAGCGGGTTGATCCTCGACCCGTACCTGGACAGCTACCTGATGATGGAGCAACTGACCTTCACCCTGCCGCGCTTGCTCGACAACCTCGGCAGTTTCGTCAGCCAGGGTTATGGCGCGGTGTTCTCCCAGCACTTCACCCTGCAGAGCCGCGTGCTGATGCGTGACCTGCGCCGAGCCCTGGACGAGTCACGCAGCCAACTGGTCAAAGCCCGCACCACCCTGGCGCAGGAGGCGCCACGGGCCATGCGTAACCTCGACGCGCCCTTTGCTGCGGCCGAGCAGGGCCTGGATCAGTTCCTCAGCGAGATTGATCGCGACATGTTCCAGGCCAGCCCGATGACGCTGACCCCGGCGCAATTTATCGAGCGGGTCGCTGTGCTCGAAGGCCACTTGCACGCGCTGCAGGACGCCCAATACCGGCAGTTTGCCGAAACCCTCGGGCGCTACCGCAGCGAGGCGCAATGGAAGATGACGGAAATCATCCTTGCCTTCGGCGTGCTGACCCTGATCGCGCTCTATGTCCTGCTGTGCCTGAATGCCTCGATACGCCGCAGTACCGCAAGCATCATCACCGCTGCCGAAGGGCTGCGCGACGGTGATCTGCGGGTGCGCATGCAGGTCCATGGCGAGGATGATCTGGCCGCGATTGCCAGCGCTCTGAACACCGCGGTCGGCCAGTTGCGCAGCTCGCTGCAAGGTGTCGACCAGGAAAGCCAGCGCCTCGGCGGCACGGTGCAGAGCCTCAGCCGTGAAGCGCAAACCGCCCTGGCCGCGGTCGAGCAGCAACAGGGGCAAATGAGTCAGATCGCCACCGCTGCTACGGAAATGGCCGCCACCGCGCTGAGCGTGGCGCAAAGCTGCGAGCAGGCAGCGGTGGAGGCGGGGCAGACCCGTGAAATTGCCGAGCAGAGTAACCAGCGCAGCCAGCGCACCAGCGCCAGCATGCGTCAGCTCAGTGGTCGTCTGGGCGATAGCGCGGCGACCCTGCAGCAGTTGCGCCAGCAGACCGAGCAGATCACCCGCGTGGTCGATGTGATCAAGGGCATTGCCGAGCAGACCAATCTGCTGGCGCTCAACGCCGCTATCGAGGCCGCGCGGGCGGGCGAGCAGGGCCGCGGTTTTGCCGTGGTGGCCGATGAGGTGCGCTCGCTGTCCCAGCGCACGCAGAATTCCACCGCGGAAATCGCCCAGACGGTGGCCGACCTGCACAAGGTGGTCGGCCAGTCGGTCAGCCAGATGGAGGAAGCGGTGCGCCAGGCAGAGGGCGATGTGTCCAGCGTGTTGGCCATGGGCGAAGACCTGAGCAGCATCGTCGAGTCGGTGCAACTGGTCAGCGACCGGCTGGCGCAGATTGCCACCGCTGCCGAGCAGCAGGCGGCCACCGCCGATGAGGTCAGTGGCAATATCCAGCAGGTCGATCAGGCCGCCGGTACCCTGCTTGAGGGCGCCCAGGCCGTGAGCAATGCCGCCGAGCAATTGCGCCAAGGCAGCGAGGTGCTGGCGCAGAATACCGGGCGTTTCGAACTCAATTAGGGGCGGCTCTGTAGGCGCTAGGTGCCTGACGCTTTCTGTGGGAGGGGCTTTAGCCGCGACACTGCTTTGCGCAGCCTCGGCCTTGACGCTACAGCCGGCCTGCCGCAGGCTCCTCGCCGAGTTGCCACGCGCAGGACGCCCATGCCGCATATTCTGATTGTCGAAGACGAAGCCGCGATCGCCGACACCCTGATCTTTGCCCTGCAGAGCGAAGGCTTTACCACCACCTGGCTAAGCCTGGCCGAGCAGGCCTTGGCTGAGCAGCAGCGCAATCCCGCTGATTTGCTGATTCTCGATGTCGGCCTGCCGGATATCAGCGGCTTCGAGGCGTGCAAGCGGTTGCGGCGTTTCTCCGAGGTGCCGGTGATTTTTCTCACCGCGCGCAGCGAGGAAATCGACCGCGTGGTTGGCCTGGAAATCGGCGCCGACGATTACGTGGTCAAACCCTTCAGCCCGCGGGAAGTCGCGGCGCGGGTCAAGGCCATTCTCAAGCGTATGGCGCCCCGTGAAGTCGCCGCTACGCCGGTGCCTCAAGGCCCGTTCCAGGTGGACAGCGAACGGGTGCAGATCCACTACCATGGCCAGCTGCTCAGCCTGACCCGCCACGAGTTCCGCCTGCTGCACAGCTTGCTGGCGCAGCCGGAGCGGGTGTTCTCCCGCGAGCAACTGCTCGACGGCCTGGGGGTGGCCGCCGATGTCGGCTACGAGCGCACCATCGACAGCCATATCAAAAGCCTGCGCGCCAAGCTGCGTCAGGTAGCCGCTGCGGCTGAGCCGATCCAGACCCATCGTGGCCTGGGCTACAGCTACTCGCCGAGGCACGCCTGATGCCCTTAGGCGTTCGCATCTTTCTGGTGTACTTCTTCTTCGTCGGGTTGGCTGGCTGGTTCGTCCTGAGCACGGTGATGGATGAAATCCGCCCCGGGGTGCGCCAAAGCACCGAAGAAACCCTGGTGGATACCGCCAACCTGCTGGCCGAAATTCTGCGCGATGAGGTCAAAGCCGGGCGCCTGCAGCAGAGCCGCCTGCCCGAACTGCTGCAAGCTTATGGCCAGCGCCAGCCCCAGGCGCATATCTGGGGTGTGGAAAAAACCCAGGTCAACCACCGCATCTACGTCACCGACGCCAACGGCATCGTCCTGCTCGACTCCACGGGTACAGCGGTGGGCCAGGATTACTCACGCTGGAACGATGTGCTGCGCACCCTGCGCGGCGAATACGGCGCGCGCTCGACCAAGGAAGACCCGAACGACCCCGACTCCTCGGTAATGTACGTGGCAGCGCCGATCATGGACGGCGCGCAGATTATCGGCGTGGTCTCGGTGGCCAAACCCAACCGCACCCTGCAGCCCTATATCGAACGCTCCGAGCGGCGTCTGGCCTGGCTCGGTGGCGGCCTGATCGTCCTTGGCCTGTTGATTGGCGCGCTGCTCTCCTGGTGGCTCAGCGCTGCGTTGCGCAAGCTGACCCGCTACGCCCAGGCAGTTAGCGCCGGGCAGCGCGCCGAACTGCCCAGCGTGCACGGCGGCGAGCTGGCGCAACTGGCTGGCGCCATCGAGCGCATGCGCACCGAGCTGGAAGGCAAGGCCTATGTCGAGCGCTACGTACACACCCTTACCCATGAGCTGAAAAGCCCACTGGCGGCGATCCGCGGTGCGGCGGAGTTGCTCGATAGCGAAATGCCCGCGGCGCAACGTCAGCGCTTCGTCGCCAATATCGAGCAGGAAAGCGCGCGCATGCAGCAGCTGATCGAGCGCCTGCTGCACCTGGCCCAGGTCGAGCAACGCCAGGGCCTGGAAGAACAGGTGGCGGTACCGCTGCAAGCGCTGGTCGACTCTCTGCTACAGGCGCAGATGGCGCGCATCGAAGCGGCGGGCCTGCAGATTGAAAACCGTATTGGCGCCGGATTAAGCGCCCGTGGCGAGGCCTTCCTGCTGCGCCAGGCCCTGGCTAATCTGCTGGATAACGCTTTGGACTTCACCCCGCCCGGCGGGCTGATCCGCTTTAGCGCCGAGGCCCAGGCCGGGCAGATCGAGCTGCGCCTGTTCAACCAGGGCGAGGCGATTCCCGACTACGCCCTGGGGCGCCTGTGCGAGCGCTTCTACTCCCTGCCACGCCCCGGCAGCGGGCGCAAAAGCACGGGTCTGGGGCTGAATTTTGTTGAGGAAGTGCTGCAACTGCACGGCGGCGTATTGCGCATCGACAACGTCGAGGGCGGGGTCGAGGTACGGCTGACATTGCCCTGCGTCTGAGGCCGCATGGTCACACCTGACTCTGGGTGTGACCATGGTGCAGTTGCACTGCGCTCACGCAGATGCTCTGATCGGCACCTTGGCTTGGCAGCCAAGCGCTGTTGCGCGCACTATCCTTAACCTCTAATAAAAAGCAGAGCAGGAGCCACCCCATGAAAACCGTCGCCGAGATCATCCGCGCCAAACCCCAGGCCGCCGTCTACAGCGTCAGCCCTGACACCACGGTGTTGGATGCGATGAAGATGATGGCTGAAAAAGGTGTGGGCGCACTGGTGGTATTGGATGACAAGGGCCGCCTGGCGGGCATCGTCAGCGAGCGTGACTACGCGCGCAAAGTGGCGTTGCTGGAGCGCCCTTCGTTCAATGTGCCGATCAGCGAAATCATGACCGCCGATGTGCTGACCGTCAGCCCACGCGACACCTCGCAGGAATGCATGCAACTGATGACCGACCGCCACCTGCGCCATCTACCGGTGCTGGCCGAAGGCGAGCTGATCGGTTTGCTGTCGATCGGTGACCTGGTCAAACACACCATTGCCGACCAGGCCAGCCTGATCCAGCAACTGGAGCAGTACATTCGCGGCGAGTAAAACGCCCGTACGCGCTGGCTTGCCGGCGAAACGGCTGAGCCAGAGGGAATCGTTCG
>NZ_FOFP01000012.1:94740-172413 GCF_900110925.1 Pseudomonas cuatrocienegasensis
CTACGTGAGCCGTAGCCTGGGTTGAGCTCCGCGATACCCGGGAGTGGGTGTCCCGGGTGTCGCGGAGCTCTACCCAGGCTACGAACTGTCAGAGCGCATGCGCCAGTTGGCCGTTTGCACAGACTCTCCACAGAGTCTCCACCTGCGCTCCATAAAGCCACCCCACACGCCGCCCAGACTCTGCCTACCTAAACCGTATTGGAGAGTTGCACCATGGGCCGCATCTTGGGTTTCAAACTAGGCGCTATCGCCTTACTCATTCTGTTATTGCTGGTCCCGCTGACGATGATCGATGGGCTGGTGAGCGAGCGGCAGTATCAGCGCGCCGAGGTGCTGCAGGACATTGCGCGCAGTTCCAGCTACCGCCAACAGCTCACCGGGCCGATTCTGGTGATGCCGTACACCAAGGTCTGGCACTTGTGGAAAACCCATCCCACGAGCGGCGAGCGCTATATGGAAGAGCAGCGCACCAGCGGCCGGCTGTACTTCCTGCCGGAGCGTTTTGTGCTCAACGGCCAGGTCACCACCGAGGAGCGCGCGCGGGGCATCTACAAGGCGCTGCTGTACCGCAGCGACAACCAGATCAGTGGCGCCTTCAAGCTGCCAGCGCGCCTGGGGCTGGGTGATGACCTGGGCCTGTATCAGTTCGAGCGGCCATTTCTCTCGGTCGGCATCAGCGATATTCGTGGCATCAGCAATGACCTGCAGCTGCGCTTCAATGGGCAAAACCTGAGCTTTGCCCCCGGCAGCGCTGAGGAGCGTTTTGGCGCCGGTGTGCATGCGCCGCTGCCGACCCTGGATAGCCAGGGCGGGCAAACCCTGGAGTTTGCCTTCGACCTCAAACTGCAGGGCACCGAGCAACTGAGCATCACCCCGGTGGGCCGCGACAGCCGCGTCGAGCTGACCTCCACCTGGCCGCACCCCAGCTTTGTCGGGGAATACCTGCCGAGCAGCCGTGAGGTGTCGGATAAGGGCTTCAAGGCGCACTGGCAGACCAGCTTCTTTGCCACCAACCTGGAGGAGGCGCTGGTCGATTGCGTGCGCAGGAACGAGTGCGATGCGCTGACCGCACGCAACTTTGGCGTGAGCTTTGTCGACCCGGTGGACCAGTACCTGAAGACCGACCGGGCGATCAAATACGCCCTGTTGTTTATCGGCCTGACCTTCGCCGTGTTCTTTCTCTTTGAAGTGCTCAAACGCATGGCCGTGCACCCGGTGCAGTACGCCCTGGTGGGCATGTCGCTGGCGCTGTTCTACCTGTTGCTGCTGTCGCTGTCCGAGCACCTGAGCTTTGCCCTGGCCTACGCCATTGCGGCGAGCGCCTGCGTGCTGCTGATTGGCTTCTACGTCAGCCATGTGCTGCACAGCGCCTTGCGTGGCGGGGCCTTTGCCGCCTTGCTGGCGCTGCTCTACGCCATGTTGTTCGGCCTGCTCGGGGCCGAAGACTACGCCCTGCTGATGGGCTCGGTGCTGGTGTTCGGCGTGCTCGCCGGGGTGATGGTGCTGACCCGCAAACTCGATTGGTACGGCGTCGGCCGCCTGCCAGTGGCCACGTCTGCCCACAGCAGTTGATACGCCGCGGCGCAGGCCTGGCCGGCCTGCGCTGCCAAACTAAAAAATGTGTGGGAGTTAAGCATGATGCGTTTAGTGATGCAGTTCTGCGCCTGCTGTGCCCTGGGCCTGGTGGTGGCGTTGCTGATTTTGCTGGGGCTGATGTTCAGCGGCCAATTCGACTTGATCAAGGGCCTGCAACTGACCGGGCAGCCGCTGGCGCAGTTGAGTCTGGTGCTGTTGCCGGAGGTGTTCTGGACACGCCTGACAGGGGCAGCCAACGCTGCGCAGAACCCCGATGTGCAGTCCTTTCTCAGCCTCTGTGCGGCGCTTGGCCAGGTTGGCCTGTTGCTGGCACTGGGCTTTATGCGCCTGTGGTACCGGGCATGAGCGGGCATATCGGGTTGCGCGAAGAGGCGCGTGCCGGGCACCTGCTGGCGCAACGCATCGCCCGGTTGTTCGCGCCCGTGAGCCGGCCGCCGCAACGAATGGCGGCCATGCCGCGATAGCGCTGAAACCAACGCTTCGCGCCGGGGCGGCGCTCCTACAATTGCAGTGGGCCTGCAGTTAGCTTGCAAAGCCCTGTAAGCCAGCTAATACCAATGTCTAGCTGTCGGCTTGCAGTGGCCTGCTGATAGCTTGAACGTGCATGAGAATAACAATAACTGGAGAGGTTTATGACTTCTGATAAAGCTAACGCAGCAGCGTACTGGAAGGCGAACGTCCGGCTGATCACCTGGAGCCTGATTATCTGGGCGCTGGTGTCTTACGGGTGCGCCATGCTACTTCGCCCCATGCTGGCAGGCATCTCTGTCGGCGGTACCGACCTTGGCTTCTGGTTCGCCCAGCAAGGTTCGATCATTACCTTTATCGGTCTCATTTTTCACTACGCGTGGAAGATGAACAAACTCGACAAAGAATTCGGCGTCGAGGAGTAAGGTCATGAGCCAATTCGCAATCAATATGCTGTTCGTAGGGGCGTCTTTCGCGCTCTACATCGGTATCGCCATCTGGGCCCGTGCCGGGTCTACCAAAGAATTCTATATCGCGGGCGGTGGTGTTCATCCGATCACCAACGGTATGGCCACTGCTGCTGACTGGATGTCGGCGGCGTCGTTCATCTCCATGGCGGGCCTGATCGCTGCTGGTGGTTATGCCAACTCCACCTACCTGATGGGCTGGACCGGTGGCTACGTGCTGCTGGCGATGCTGCTGGCACCGTACCTGCGCAAGTTCGGCAAGTTCACCGTGCCAGACTTTATCGGCGACCGCTTCTACAGCCGTGGCGCACGCCTGACAGCAGTGATCTGCCTGGTCATCATCTCGGTCACCTACGTGATCGGGCAAATGGCCGGTGCGGGTGTTGCCTTCTCGCGCTTCCTTGAGGTGAGCAACTCGACCGGTATCTGGATCGCCGCTGCTGTGGTGTTCGCCTACGCCGTATTCGGCGGCATGAAGGGCATCACCTACACCCAGGTGGCGCAGTACGTTGTACTGATCATCGCTTACACCATCCCGGCGATCTTCATCTCCCTGCAGCTGACCGGTAACCCGATCCCGCCGCTGGGTCTGTTCGGTGATCATGCCGAGTCTGGCCTGCCGCTGCTGCAGAAGCTGGACGAAGTGGTCCGTGAACTCGGCTTTGCCGCGTACACCGCTGACGTCGACAACAAGCTGAACATGGTGCTGTTTACCCTGTCGCTGATGATCGGTACTGCCGGCCTGCCGCACGTGATCATTCGCTTCTTCACCGTGCCCAAGGTGGCTGATGCGCGCTGGTCCGCTGGCTGGACCCTGATCTTCATCGCCCTGCTGTACCTCACCGCCCCAGCCGTAGCCTCCATGGCCCGTCTGAACCTGGTGACCACCATTTACCCGCAAGGCGCTGAAGCGCCGGCGCTCGCGTACGAAGAGCGTCCAGAGTGGGTCAAGACCTGGGAAACCACCGGTCTGATCAAGTGGGAAGACAAAAACAGCGACGGCCGCATCCAGATGTACAACGATGCTGCACCGGCCTTCACCGAGACCGCTCAGGCCCGTGGCTGGAACGGTAACGAGCTGACTGTAAACAACGACATCCTGGTGCTGGCCAACCCGGAAATCGCCAACCTGCCCGGCTGGGTAGTGGGGCTGATTGCGGCGGGTGCTATCGCAGCGGCATTGTCGACTGCAGCGGGTCTGTTGCTGGCGATTTCCTCCGCCATCAGCCATGACCTGATCAAAACGCTGATCAATCCGAAGATCAGCGAGAAGAACGAGATGCGCGCAGCACGGATATCCATGGCGGCAGCGATTCTGCTGGCGACCTACCTGGGCTTGAACCCGCCAGGGTTTGCCGCGCAGGTGGTGGCACTGGCCTTCGGTATTGCGGCGGCCACGTTGTTCCCGGTGCTGATGATGGGGATCTTCTCCAAGCGCATGAACGACAAGGGCGCCATCTGCGGCATGGTGGCGGGCCTTGTAGTGACGCTGCTGTACATCTTCACCTACCTGGGCTGGTTCTTTATCCCGGGCACCAACAGCCTGCCGAACACCCCGGACCAGTGGTTCATGGGCATTTCCCCGGCTTCCTTCGGCTCGGTCGGTGCGCTGATCAACTTCGCCGTGGCGTACGGCGTGTCCTCGGTCACCGCTGCTCCGCCGCAGGAAATTCAGGACCTGGTGGAAAGCGTGCGTACCCCGAAAGGTGCTGGCGGTGCTCTTAACCACTAAGCATAATCCGGCCTGACCGAGCGTTTGGGTCAGGGTCTTACCAGCGGGCCTCCTTGGGAGGCCCGTTTTATTTTGGCTATGTTCCAATTGACTGTTGCAGGCGCATGCCGGCCATAAGCGCGACTCCCGTAGGAGCGCCGCCCCGGCGCGAAGCGTGTGGGCTATCGGATAGGCCGCTCAATGGCTGCTATTCGCCGCGAGGCGCGTCTCCTACGAGAAGCAGCGACACCGTGCAACACAGAGTGGGACATAGCCTGTATTTTCGGGAGTTGGTTAATGCTGTGGACAATAGTTGCCATCGTGACCTCGGGCTTGGGCGCTGCAGGCATTGCCCTGTTGCTGCGCAAGCTGTCACGTAATCTGCTGCCCAAATGGATCATTCCGGTGTTCGCCGGGCTGGGCATGTTGGCCTACCAGATCTACTACGAGTACTCCTGGTTCGATCATCAGCTCGCGCGCCAGCCGGCGGAAGCGGTGCTGGTCTCCAGTGAGCTCGGCCATGTGTTCTGGCGCCCGTGGACCTACCACTGGCCGATGACCACCGCGTTCACCGTGCTCGACACCAAGAGCCTGCAACGCCAGGAGACTGCCGGCAGCAGTGTTGCCGCCTTCAACCTGTACCGTTTTGAAAAGCAGCATGTTGATCG
This sequence comes from Pseudomonas cuatrocienegasensis, assembly GCF_900110925.1. GTDB lineage: Bacteria > Pseudomonadota > Gammaproteobacteria > Pseudomonadales > Pseudomonadaceae > Aquipseudomonas > Aquipseudomonas cuatrocienegasensis. The sequence goes on from NZ_FOFP01000012.1 coordinate 99,651, forward strand.
CGTCAGCCACCAGCCTTACCTGCTCAACTGCAGCACTGCCGAACTGCTGCCCCTGGATGCGCAGAACACGCCGCAGCTGGATCAGATGAAGCGTATCGAGCGTGAGGAAGCGCTTTACCGGCATGCCTGCTCTTGACTGCACAGCGTCCAATCAGGGGCTGAGATGAGCTGTCGCTACACCAGGCTGTACCAATAAAAAAGCTATGTCCCAGCACCCTGTTACACGGCGACGATGCTTTTGTAGGCGCCGCGCCCCGCGGCGAATGCTATAGGCAACGCCGAAATAACGGATTGGCTGCAAACGATTCGCCCCGAGGCGGGGCTCCTATGTATGTTCGGTTGTTCACCCTGGTGCCGCGTGAAGGCTTGCACGGGATGCAACACGATTTTGGGACATGGCCATAAAAAACGCCCCGGCTTGCCGGGGCGTTTTGCTTACAGAACCTGGGTGCCGAATGCACTGGACAATGCCTGGCGCTCGGCCAGCTTGGAGCGTTCTGTACTCAATCCCCGCTGTCTTCGCTGCGCGCGACCTTGGCAAAGGTCATGATCACCTCGCGGACGATCTTGCGCTGGGGCAAGGGCAGGGCCAGGTAGGCCTCGAAGGTCGCGCGCTCCTGGTAGTGCGCGCTGTCTTCCCACAGGCCGCGGTGTTCGCGGACCTGTTTGGCGGCCTGTTCGCCGAAGCGCAGGGCTTGCGGCTCCACGCCCAGCCATTCGGCGAGCACCTGCAGTTTGTCCTGCGCGGGAATCGATTGCCCACGCAGCCAGCGCGATACCGCCTGGAAGGTAACCGAGCGTCCCCAGTATCGCGAGTTAAACTCTCTTTCGAGGACTGCGGGCCGATCCGGGTATCCGGCGGCAAGCATGGCGGCGCTCAGGCGCTTGGCAAATTCGGCTTTTTCATTCATGGAAGCAAAACTAAATTCCGCTTCCATGGCATATTTAACTATTGATTTCATATCTTATGAAATCTTTGCTTTAATAGCGAAGGCCTTTTGCCGCCGCACTGAGTGTCCGGTGGCCGCATACCGGTTGAAAAAGGAGTGGATTACATGGAACGTAACGAGCGCGCGCAGCGCATCCGAGCCCTGGCATGGCAGACGCTGGCTGCCCTGGAGGTGCTAATCGCCCAGGTGCGCGACCCCGAGGTCAAGGCTCGCCTGGAGCAGCAACATACGCGGCTTCAGGAGCGCTTGAAGAACGAGCGGTATTGAGCAGGCAACGCTGATGCCGAGTCTGCGCGTAAAGGGCCGCTTCTGGAGTTCCCCGTGGTTCAGTGAGACGCCCCATGCTGACGCAGATCAATGCTGTGCAGGCGAGGGCGGGCTAGAGTCGCCTGTCCTGTTGGCTGAGCGCATGACCCATGGCATTGCCCCCCCGTCACCCCGAGCTGCTTTCACCCGCCGGCACCTTGAAGAACATGCGTTACGCCTTCGCCTATGGCGCCGATGCGGTGTATGCCGGGCAGCCGCGCTACAGCTTGCGGGTGCGCAACAACGAGTTTGACCTCGACAACCTGGAGGTCGGCATCCACGAGGCCCATGCCCAGGGCAAGCAGTTTTATGTGGTGGTCAATATCGCCCCGCATAACGCCAAGCTGAAGACCTTTCTGCGCGACCTGATGCCGGTGCTGCTGATGGGGCCGGATGCGCTGATCATGTCCGACCCCGGGCTGATCATGCTGGTGCGCGAACACTTCCCGCAGATGCCGATTCACCTCTCGGTGCAGGCCAATGCGGTGAACTGGGCCAGCGTAAAGTTCTGGAAACAGCAGGGTTTGAGCCGGGTGATCCTGTCGCGCGAGCTGTCGCTGGAGGAAATCGCCGAAATCCGCAGCGAAGTCCCGGAGATGGAGCTGGAAGTGTTTGTCCACGGCGCGCTGTGCATGGCCTATTCCGGGCGCTGCCTGCTGTCGGGCTATATCAACAAGCGCGACCCCAACCAGGGCAGTTGCACCAATGCCTGCCGCTGGCAGTACACAGCCACCCCAGCGGGGGAGAACGCGCTGGGTGAGGTGGTGCAGATCGCCCAGCCGACCCTGGGCGTTGGCGCGCCCACCGAGCAGCTGTTCTTGCTGGAAGACGCCAGCCGCCCCGGCGAGCAGATGGCCGCGTTCGAGGATGAGCACGGCACCTACATCATGAACTCCAAGGACCTGCGTGCGGTGCAGCATGTCGAACGCCTGGTGCAGATGGGTGTGCATTCGCTGAAGATCGAGGGGCGCACCAAGTCCCATTACTACGTCGCGCGCACCGCCCAGGTGTACCGCAAAGCGATTGACGATGCCGTGGCTGGCAAGCCGTTCGACAAGCGTCTGATGGACACCCTGGAGTCCCTGGCCCACCGTGGCTACACCGAGGGCTTTTTGCGCCGCCATGTGCACGACGAATACCAGAATTACCAGCGCGGCAGCTCGGTCTCCGAACAGCAGCAGTTTGTCGGTGAGCTGACCGGCGAACGGCGTGGCGAGCTGGCCGAGGTACGGGTGAAGAACCGCTTCGCTGTGGGCGACGGCCTGGAACTGATGACGCCCCAGGGCAACCTGCGCTTCACCCTGCAGCAGCTGGAAAATGCCCAGGGCCAAGCCGTGAGCGTTGCCCCCGGCGACGGCCATGTGCTCTACCTGCCCGTACCGGCCGAGGTGCAGCTGGAGTATGGCCTGCTGATGCGTGATCTCTAGGCCCGTAGGGTGCGCCGTGCGCACCGCGTTTATTTACGCACCTTGTTCCCACTGGCGTGCGATGCAGATTCCTGGTGCGCGCGGCGCACCCTACTGGCGACGCCTGAGCAAGGGCCAGACACTCAGTACCGCTGGCACACCCAGCCCCAACCAGGCCACGGCGTCCCAGCCGCCATCGCCGAGCAGCGCGCTGAGCAGGCCGACTGCGCTGAGCAGACCGATCAGCAGCGGCAGGGCAAAGGTCGAACGCCGCCAGTTCATGCGCTCACCTGCGTACTTGCACGTACGTTAGTCGGCGTATGCCGGCGCACCCACCAGAGGTACAAGCCGCTGCCGAGCACGATGATGGTCAGCACATCCAGCACCGCCCAGAGGATCTTCATCGGCATGCCGCCGTAGTCGCCAAAGTGCAGCGGTTGCGACATCGACAGTGCGTCCATGTACCAGGGGCGCTGGCCGATGGCGGTGACCTCAAGGCTGCGCGCATCGATCAGCACCGGCGTCCACAGGTGCGCGGTGAGGTGCGTGCTGCCTTTCATAAACACCGTGTAGTGGTGCTCGCTGGAAAACCGCGTGCCGGGGAAGGCGATAAAGTCCGCTTGCATGCCTGGTGTGGCCTGCGCAGCAATGGTCAGCACCGGGTTGACCGGCGCGCGTTCGCTCAGCGGCGGTGCATTGCGGTAGGGCTCGACCATCGCCGCCAGGGCTTCGCTGCGCCAGGCGCTGATCAGCAGGTCGGCACTGGCGCTGATCACCCCGGTCACGCCCACCACCAGCGCCCAGGTCAGGGTGACGATGCCGATCAGGTTGTGCAGGTCGAGCCAGCGCGTGCGATTGGCTTTCTCGTGCCGCACTTCGGCAAATTTCAGCCGGCGCATAAAGGGCGCATAGAGCACCACGCCGGAGATGATCGCCACCACAAACAGCAGGCCCATAAAGGCCAGCAGCAGCTTGCCCGGCAGGCCGGCGAACATATCCACATGCAGGCGCAGAATGACCATGAGGATGCCGCCATTGGCCGCTGGCATCTCCACCGCCTCGCCGCTGCGCGCATCGAGCATAAAGGTGTGCGACGAGTTCGGTTCGGTACCGGCGGTGGCTGCCGTGATCGCGACCACGCCGTTGGGCTCGTCGTCCTCAAAACCGAAGTACTGAATCACCTCGCCTGGCCGATGCCGCTCGGCCGCGTCGACCAGTTGCTGCAGGCTCAGGTGCGGCGCGTCCGCCGGCATTTCGCGCAGCTCGGGGGCTTCGCCGAGCAGGTGTTCCAGCTCGTGGTGAAAGATCAGCGGCAGACCGGTCAGTGCCAGCATCAGCAGAAACAGGGTGCAGATCAGGCTGGTCCAGGTGTGCACCTGGGACCAGCGGCGGATGGTGGTGCTTTTCATCGGCATATCCAGAAATGCCTACGCCGCTTTAGGTGGCGGCGTAGGGTTGCTGCGGTAGGTGCTTACCAGGCGTAGTTAAGGCTGGCGGTCACGCGGCGTGGGTCGCCGGCGTAGCAGTAGGAACCATCACAAGTCGACAGGTATTGCTTGTCGAACAGGTTGGTAGCGTTCAACGCTACGCTTGCGCCGCGCAGGCTACTGTCGACCTGGCCGAGGTCATAGCGCACGGCAGCGTCGTAGACGGTGTAGGCGCTGGAGTGGGCGTTTTCCAGGGTGGCATAGGCCAGGCCGCCAACCGCCAGGTTGTCGGTGGAGCCGACGTAGCGGGCACCGAAACCAACGCCGAAACCGGCTAGGGCACCTTCACTCCAGTCATAGTCAGCCCAGAGCGCGGCCTGATGCTCTGGCGTCAGCGGTAGCGCCCGGTTCTTGTCGCGCGGGTCGCCGACTTTGGTCATCTTGCTGTTGGCATAGGTGTAAGAGGCGGTCAGCTTGAAATTCTCGGTCACGTTGCCGAGCGCTTCCAACTCGAAACCACGGACTTGCACTTCCTCCAGCGGCTGGGTGGCTCCCAAGGTGTTGGTGCTGACGATGTCCTGCCGTTTCAGGTCATACGCTGCTGCGGTGAACAACATGTCGCTGCCCGGCGGTTGATACTTGACCCCCAGTTCATACTGTTTACCTGTGCTCGGCTGGAATGCTTCGCCCGCACTGCCACCCGCTTCTGCCTGGAAGGATTCGGCGTAGGAAATGTAGGGGGTGAAACCCGAGTCGAAGACGTAGCTGAGCGCCGCGTTACCGCTGAATTGGCTGTCGCGGCGGCTGTCCTCAGCGTTGCCGGCGTTGTAGAACACCGAGTCGGTATCCAGGCGATCCCAGCGCCCGCCCAGGGTCAGGCGCCAGGCGTCGAGGGCGATCTGGTCTTGCAGGTAAAGACCCGTGCTGCGGCGTTTCTGGTTGTAGTCCTGGAAGGCCGTATAGGCGACGTTGCTGAAGTCCTGGCCGTAAACCGGGCGAATGATGTTGCTGCTCGGGGCCGTGCCGTACAGCCAGCGGTAATCGGTATTCATCCGCAGATAGTCCAGGCCCACCAGCAGGGTGTGAGTCACCGCGCCCGTGCTGAAATCAGCCTGGAAATTGTTGTCCACGGCGAAGTGGCTGATGTTTTCGTCGTAGATGTTGGCACCGCGCGCAACCGTGCCGTCATCGTCTACGGCGGTTGCCCAGCCGCCGGCGGTGATGATCTGGTTATCCAGCTCGAGCTTGCTGTAGCGCAGGTTCTGGCGGAACTGCCAGACATCGTTAAGGCGGTGCTCGAAGGCGTAGCCCAGGGCATAGAAGGTCTTGTCGTAGAACTCCCAGTCCGGATCGCCAAGGTTCTTGTTGTAGTCGATCTTGCCAGCCGGGGTGCTCAGCTTGGTGCCCTGCAGCGGCAGGAACTGGCTGGTGCCACCGGTATCGTCGCGGTTGAACTGGCTGAGCAAGGTCAGCCTGGTGTCGTCGGCGATATTCCAGGTCAGGCTCGGGGCCAGGTTGAAGCGCTGGTCATCCATGTGCTCGATGACGGTACCGCTGTCGCGGCCGACACCGTTGAAACGGTAGAGGAAGCGGCCTTCATCGTCGATCTTGCCGGTGCTGTCGAAGCTGATCTGTTTGTGATTGTAGTTACCGACCTGCACCTGCACCTCATGGCTGCTTTCGTACTGCGGGCGGCGGCTGACGGCATCCACCAGGCCGCCCGGCGGGGTCTGGCCATAGACCGAGGACGCCGGGCCACGCAGGATGGCAACCCGCTCCAGGCCCCAGGTTTCCAGCTTGGCCATGGTGTAGCTGCCCTTGGGTAAGGGCAGGCCGTCGAGCATCTGGATCGGTTCGAAGCCGCGGATCTTCATCCAGTCAGCGCGGCTGTCGCTGCCGTAGCTGCTGGCGATGACGCCGGGCATATAGCGCACGGCATCGTCGAGGTTCTGCACCTTGCGGTCCTGCATGTGCTCACGGGTGGTCACCGAGATCGAGCGCGGCGCTTCGAGCAGCGGGGTATCGGTTTTGCTGCCAACGGCGGTGCGCGAAGCGAGATAACCCGGGGCTTCACCCCAGGCACTCTCCTGCGGCTGTGTGGACGCGGTGACCGTGGCGTCCGGCAAGGCGACGGCCGCCGCCTGGCTGCCAGGCACCAGGCTGTACGCCCCACCACTGCCGGGTTGCAATTGCAGGCCGGTACCCCGCAGCGCCTGATTCAGGGCACCGATGGCATCGTAATCACCTTCGACCGGCGCCGACTGTTTGCCGGCGGTTAGCGCGGGATCGATGCTCAGGACCACGCCGGCTTCGCCTGCGATCCGGGTCAGGGTGCTGGCCAGGGGCGCGGGCGGCAGCTGATAGGGCGCGGCCAGCGCGCTGGTCGCGGCGCTGCCGAGGGTGATGGCCAAGGCCAGCAGGTGAGGGCGGAACAGGGGTGAAGTGGCGCGCATTGCGAATGTCTCCCGGGCGATAATGCATCTCAATGACCTGATGCCGAAGGAGAACGAAAAAGTGACAGGGGCTCGCCAAAAAAAATGGCGATGTCCAAAAATCGAGTTGTATCCCGTGCAAGCCATCACGCAGCACCAGGGCGAACGGCCGAACACGCGTAGGAGCCCCGCCTCGGGGCGAATCGATGGCAGCCATGCCGTTATTTCGGCGTTGCCTATGGCATTCGCCGCGGGGCGCGGCTCCCACAACAGCATCCTCGCCGTGCAACAGGGTACTGGGACATAGCCAAAAAATCGGGCAACCGCGGTTCAGGGTTTAGCCGGCACTACCCGCACCCACCACGGCTGCACACGCTCGATCCGCACCGGCAGGCTCAGGGCCAGGGCATCGAGTGCCAGGTCGCTGTCGTGCAGGGGGAAGCTGCCGCTGATGGTCAGGCCGGCGATACGCGGGTCGACGCCCAGATAGCCGGTTCGGTAAGGGCTCAGCTGCGCGAGCACCTGGTCCAGGCGCTGCCCTTCGACCACCAGCATGCCGCGGCTCCAGGCGTCGGCCGCCGGCGCGGCGGGTTGGCTGCTGCCGAGCTGGGTTGCTTGCATCTCCACTTGCTGGCCGGCGTGGATCACGCGGGTTTCACCGCTGTTGCTGGGGTGCGCGGCCACCGCCGACTGCAGCACGGTCAGGCGCGTGCGCTCGCCTTCACGGCGTACCAGAAAGCGTGTGCCCAGCGCGCGCAAGCGACCCTGAGCGGTGGCGACGATAAACGGGCGTTCGTCGCCGGGAGCGGTCTGCACGAGGATTTCGCCACTGCGCAGAGTGAGCAGGCGCTGCGTCGCGTCGAAGTCGATATCCAGGGCACTGGCGCTGTTGAGGGTGACCTGGCTGTTATCGCTCAGGCGCAGTTCGCGCTGCTCGCCTGCGCCGGTGCGGGCGTCGGCCAGGTAATCGGTGAGTGGCCGTTGGCTGGCCAGCCCACCCAGGGTCAGTGCGCCCAATAGGCTCAGGCCAAGCAGCGCGCGCGGCAGGCGACGCGGGGTGGGGCGGCTGAGCAGGGCACGGCGCATCAGTGGCGCTGCGGCCGGCGCCAGGTGGCTGTTCAGTGCGGTGAGTTGGCGCCAGACGCGTGCGTGCTCGGGATCGGCGGCCAGCCAGGTGTGGAAGTCCGCCGGAGGCGGGTTGTCGGGTGCGTCGTCGAGGCGCAGTTGCCAGTCGATGGCGGCGTTCAGCACCCGTGCCGAGACCGCACTCATTGCACCTCTCCGTAGACCGCGATGTAGCACTGGCGCAGGCCTTGGGCCAAGTATTGACGTACCCGCGACACCGACACGCCAAGGCGTGCGGCGATTTCGGCGTGGCCCAGGCCATCCAGGCGATTGAGCAAAAAAGCCTGGCGTGCCTTGACCGAGAGGTCGCCCAGCAGCCGATCAACCTCCTGCAGCGCTTGCAGGGCCACGGCCTGTTCCTCGGGGCTGGGGTGGTACGCCTCAGGTTGCGCCTGCAGGGCATCGAGGTAGCTGCGCTCCAGGGCGCTGCGGCGGAAGTGGTCGACCAGCAGGCCACGGGCAATGGTGGTGAGCAGGGCGCGGGGTTCGCGCACCTCGGCCAGGTCGCTGCGTCCGAGCAGACGCACGAAGGTGTCCTGGCTCAGGTCTTCGGCGCGCTCGTGGCCGTACAGGCTTTTGCGCAGCCAGCCGAGCAGCCACTCGCGGTGGTCGCGGTAGAACAGGCCGAGCACATGCTGCTGAGTGGGATCGCCCGCGGACACGCTGACCTCGGCGGCTGGATAAGAAACAAATCGAGAATTATTCGCATAATCGCAGAGCGGGCCAGCATTCTGCAATCGCGCCGTGCGGGATGGTCGACGGATGGTGTGGCAGGTGCGCTGAACAGACCCTAGATCGACTGCTAGATCGAATGGGCGCGCTGGCGACGTCGGCTATTGAGCTGCTGTTGCAGCGCCGGCAGGCTGTCGATACCTTGCTGGCGCGCCTTGCTGAACAGAATCAGCGCCAGTTCGGCGGTCACCAGGGCGTCGGCGCTGGCGTGGTGGCGCTGCAGCACTTGCAGGCCGAAGTGCTGGGTCCAGCCGTCGAGCCCATGCAGGTTTGGGCTGGCCTTGGGGCACAGCAGCGGTGCGATCTCGGCGACATCGAAAAACCCATGTTGCAGGCGGTAGCCCAGGCTCTGCTTGAGGGCGCGGGCGAGCATGCGCTGGTCGAACTCGGCATGGAACGCCAGCAGCGGGCTGTCGCCGACGAACTCCATAAACGCCAGCAGCGCTTCGGCCGGTTCCTCGCCCTTGGCGATCTCGCTGGGGGCGATGCCGTGGATCAGGGTGCTGGCACTGGCCTGATGGCCGTCGCGCTGCAGGGTGCACTCGAAGAGCTGGCCAAGGTCGATGGCGCCGTTGTCGATCACCACGGCGCCAATCGACAGCACCTGGTCGCGGCGCATGTTCAGGCCGGTGGTTTCCAGATCGAGGACGACAAAGCGCTGTTGCTGCAGCGGTCGCTCGTCAAGGGTTGAGGTCTCGGCCAGCTGTTGCCGGCGCTCGATTTGTTGCTCGGTCAGCGCGGGACTGCGTCCGCTGAACCAGGTAAAGGTGCTCATAGCTGGTACCTCGTGGCCAGGCTGCTTTGCAGCCGTTGCGCCTGCCGGAAGGACTCCCGCAGGATGCGCCGATCCAGGTGGTTGAGGTTGTCCGGGTCGACCCGGTTGGAATAGGGCTGGGCGCTGCGCGCCTGCAACTGGTGTTGCTGCATGCGCGCCTGCTGAATGTAGTGGTAGGCCTCTTCATAGGCGGCGCCATCCAGCGCCTCGATCACCCCTTGCTGCACCAGCGCGCGCAGGCGCTCCAGGGTATTGCAGGCGCCGATACCGTGGGCCAGGGCGAGCAGGCGGGCGCCGTCGACAAAGGGCGTAAGGCCCTGCACCTTGAGGTCCAGGGTGTCTTTTTCCGCGCCTTTGCGCGCCACCACGAAGTCGCGAAACATGCCCACCGGCGGGCGTTGGCGCAGGGCGTTCTCGGCCAGCATGCGCTGGAACAGGCTGTTGCCTGACACCTGTTGCAGCAAACCTATGCGCAATTGTTCACAGCCCTGGGTCTCGCCCCACACGGCGCGCAGGTCGAAATAGATGCTCGAGGCCAGCAGGTTTTCCGGCGTGGCCTGCTGCACAAACGAGTTGAAGCGCTGCGCCCATTCCTGGCGCGACAGGCACAGCTCGGGGTTGCCGGCCATGATGTTGCCCTTGCACAGAGTAAAGTCGCAGGTGGCCAGGCGCCGGTTGATCTCCTGAGCCAGGGGCAGCAGACGCCCGCGAATGGCCGCCGCTTCGGCGGCGTTGGCGGCCTCGAACAGAATGCCGTTGTCCTGGTCGGTGTGCAGGGTCTGCTCGCTGCGCCCCTCGCTGCCGAACACCAGCCAGGTGAAGGGCACGCCGGGGTCACCCAGGTCTTCCAGGGTCAGCTCGATCACCCGGCAGACGGTGTGGTCGTTGAGCAGGGTGATCAGTTGGGTGATCTGCGTCGAGCTGGCGCCGTGGGCGAGCATGCTGTCGACCAGTTGGCGCACGTCACCGCGCAGCGCCGCCAGGGTTTCCACCCGTCCGGCATGGCGGATGGTGCGCGCCAGGTGCACCAGGTCGACGCGCTGCAGGCTGAACAGGTCGCGTTCGGAGACCACACCGCAGAGCTGCTCGTTTTCCACCAGGCAGACATGGGCGATGTGCCGCTCGGTCATGGCAATGGCCGCATCGAAGGCGCTGGCATCCGGCGCCAGGTGGAACGGCGACTGGGTCATCAGGCTGTCGATGGGCTGGTCCATGGCGCTGCCGTCGGCGACGGCGCGGCGCAGGTCTCGCAGGGTGAAAATGCCCAGTGGCTTGCGCCCGGCATCGACGATTACCACGCTGCCAACGTGCTGCTCGTGCATCAGCTTGACCGCCTCGCGCAGCGGCGTGCCAGGCGCACAGCTGATGGGTTGGCGCATCGCCAGATCGCGCAGGCGGGTGTCCAGCGAATATTGCGCGCCCAGGGTTTCCACGGCGCGCAGCTGAACCTGCTGGTTGACCTGATCGAGCAGGCTGCTGACCCCGCGCAGGGCGAAGTCGCGCAGGGCATTGGACTGGGCAAACAACTTGATAAAGATGGCGCGCGGCAGCAGCAGGCAGAAGGTGTCTTCGGCGGCCAGGTGCTCGGTGCGGGTGGCGCGCTCACCAATCAGCGCGGCGAGCGGGAAGCACTCGCCGGTGGTGATCTCGAAGGTAGTCTCGGTGCCGCGCCGCGCCGAGTGCGGACGTTCGCCATGCACGCGGCCCTGCTTGACGATAAAGAAGTGTTCCACCGGGCCGTCGGTCGGTTTGATGATGGTTTCGCCTTCGCCATAGAAACGCAGCTGGCAGTTCTCTACCAGGTAGGCGAGATGGGCCATGTCCATCTGATTGAACGGCGGAAACTTCTGCAAGAACTCCACGGTGCCGTGAATGTTCTGCAGCACGGCCGTCTTACCAGCCTGGGCGAAGTCATCTGCTTTGCTCATGGCGCGTTCTCGAGTTGCTCGCAGGTGTGCAGTGTCCAGGCGCCGGAGTGTCCTGACCATTGCACCTAAGTAGGGGCGCGTGGTGAGCCTAGACCCTTTGGCGGCTTGCGGCCATGAGGGCTAGGTGTCGCAACTTCTGCGGCGCATTCAAGATCTATCGCGAATAAATTCGCTCCTACAGGAGATCGGCGTGCCACTCAGGCTTGCGGCTTAGTTCGAGCGCAGCGACACCCGGGGCGGAGGGTTAAACAGACCTTGTGGAGCGAAGGTGGCGCCTACAGGGGGAGTATTCGTTAACTGGGAAATCGCCATAAAAAAACCACCCCGAAGGGCGGTTTTTATTCTTGCAAGGCTGCGGATTACAGGCCGTTGGCGGCTTTGAACTCGCGGCGGCGGCGGTGCAGGACTGGTTCGGTGTAGCCGTTGGGCTGCTTGGCGCCTTCGATCACCAACTCCAGGGCGGCCTGGAAGGCGATGTTGCTGTCGAAGTCCGGTGCCAGTGGGCGGTACAGCGGGTCGCCTGCGTTCTGCCGGTCGACCACCGGGGCCATGCGCTTGAGGCTGGCGACGATCTGCTCCTCGGTGGCAATGCCGTGGCGCAGCCAGTTGGCCAGCAGTTGGCTGGAGATGCGCAGGGTGGCGCGGTCTTCCATCAGGCCGATGTCGTTGATGTCCGGCACCTTGGAGCAGCCGACGCCCTGGTCGATCCAGCGCACCACGTAGCCGAGGATGCCCTGGGAATTGTTGTCCAGTTCGTTCTGGATTTCCTCGGCCGACCAGTTGCTGTTGGCAGCCAGCGGGATGCGCAGGATGTCGTCCACCGAGGCCGGGGTGCGGCTGGCCAATTCGGCCTGGCGGGCGAACACGTCGACCTTGTGGTAGTGCAGCGCGTGCAGCGCAGCGGCGGTGGGCGAGGGGACCCAGGCGGTGTTGGCGCCGGCCAGCGGGTGAGCGATTTTCTGTTCGAGCATGGCGGCCATCAGGTCGGGCATGGCCCACATGCCTTTGCCGATCTGCGCGCGACCTGCCAGGCCACAGACCAGGCCGACGTCGACGTTGTTGTTTTCATAGGCGCTGATCCAGGTCTCGCCCTTCATCGCGGCCTTGCGCACTACAGCGCCGGCTTCCATGGAGGTGTGGATCTCGTCGCCGGTGCGGTCGAGGAAGCCGGTGTTGATAAATACCACGCGCTCGCTGGCGGCCTGGATGCAGGCTTTCAGGTTGACCGTGGTGCGCCGCTCTTCGTCCATGATGCCGACTTTCAGGGTGTTACGTGCCAGGCCGAGAACGTCTTCGACACGGGCGAAGATTTCGCTGGTGAAGGCGACTTCTTCCGGGCCGTGCATCTTCGGTTTGACGATATAGACGCTGCCGGTGCGGGTGTTCTTGCGGCTGGTGTTGCCCTTGAGGTTGTGGATCGCGGCCAGGCTGGTGAACAGCGCGTCGAGAATCCCCTCGGGGGTTTCATTGCCCTGGGCATCGAGGATCGCCGGGTTGGTCATCAGGTGGCCGACGTTACGCACGAACAGCAGGCTGCGCCCGTGCAGGGTCAGCTCGCCGCCGGCCGGAGTCTGGTAGACGCGGTCCGGGTTCATGGTGCGGGTAAAGGTTTCACCGCCCTTGGTTACGCTTTCGGCCAGGTCGCCCTTCATCAGGCCCAGCCAGTTGCGGTAGATCAGGGTCTTGTCGTCGGCATCGACGGCGGCGACCGAGTCTTCGCAGTCCATGATGGTGGTCAGCGCGGCTTCCATCAGCACGTCTTTGACGCCGGCGGCGTCGGTGCTGCCAATCGGGCTGCTGGCGTCGATCTGAATCTCGAAGTGCAGGCCGTTGTGCTTGAGCAGTAGCGCATTCGGCGCGCTGGCCTCGCCCTGGTAGCCGAGCAGTTGGGCGTCGTCGAGCAGGCCGCTGTTGCTGCCGCCTTTGAGGCTGACCACCAGCTTGCCGGCTTCGATGCGATAACCCGTGGAGTCGACATGGGAGGCGGCGGCCAGGGGCGCGGCCTCGTCGAGGAAGGCGCGGGCAAAGGCGATGACCTTGTCGCCACGCACCTTGTTGTAGCCACGGCCCTTCTCGGCGCCGCCGTCTTCGCTGATGGCGTCGGTGCCGTAGAGGGCATCGTACAGCGAGCCCCAGCGGGCGTTGGAGGCGTTCAGCGCAAAGCGCGCGTTCATCACCGGCACTACCAGCTGCGGGCCGGCCATGCGGGCGATTTCTTCGTCGACGTTGCCGGTGCTGACCTGGAAATCAGCCGGCTGCGGCAGCAGGTAGCCGATTTCCTGCAGGAAGGCTTTGTAGGCGGCCGCGTCGTGGGCCTGGCCGGCGCGGGCCTGGTGCCAGGCGTCGATCTGCGCTTGCAACTGGTCACGCTTGGCGAGCAGCGCGCGGTTCTTCGGTGCCAGGTCGTTGAGCACGGCTTCGGCGCCGGCCCAGAAGGCCTCGGCACTGACGCCAGTCCCAGGGATGGCTTCGTTGTTCACGAAGTCGAACAGCACTTTGGCGACCTGCAGGCCACCGACTTGAACGCGCTCAGTCATCACTTGCCTCACTCTCTGTTCTGCTCTACGAATAGCCGTATCGGACCGGAATGCATTCTTGTAGTCCACGGCGCGGCATACTACATCAAGCTATTTGGAAAATCAGCGGATGCGCGTCAAACGGCGACCCGATTGCCTGATCTGGTCACGCGGCCATTTTTTGCAGTTGCGTGAATCGAAGATTGTTCCAGATTGACTCATGAATTGCATACAGTTTTATGGCTGCCTACCACCCTTTGGGAGTGCCTGCGATGCCCGTACGCCAAGCCACCGTGAACGACCTTGATGCTCTGGTGCCGCTGTTCGGCGCCTATCTGCAGTTCTATCAGGTGCCGCGTTCGCCCGCCGAGGTGCGTGAATTTCTCGAGGCGCGTTTACGTCAGGGCGACTCGCAGCTGCTACTCGGTGAGGATGAGCAGGGCCAGGCCCAGGGCTTCGTCCAGCTTTACCCCTACTTTGCCTCCCTGGCGTTACAGCCGGCCTGGTTGCTCAGTGATCTTTATGTCAGCCCAGAGCAGCGCCGCCTGGGCCTCGGTGCTGCGTTGATGAATGCAGCCCGTGCCCATGCCGAACGTACCGGCGCCTGCGGCCTGCAACTGGAAACCGCGCGCGACAACCTGGCCGGGCAGGCGCTTTACGAACGATTGGGGTATGTTCGCGATCAACAGTTCTATACCTACTGGCTCGGATTGCCCGAGCGCTAAGGAGCACGACATGGATCATCTGGTATTGACGATTATTGCCGACGACCAGCCCGGTCTGGTGGAACGGGTGGCCCAGTGCGTCAATGCGCAGGGCGGCAACTGGCTGGAGAGCCGTCTGGCACGCATGGCCGGGCAGTTCGCCGGGATCGTCCGCGTGGAGGTGCCGGCAGACAAGCATGCGGGCCTGGTCGCGGACCTGGAGGCTTTGAACCGTCAGGGCATCCGTGTGCTGTTCGCTGCCGGCGGGACGGAGCCGGCGCGGACCTGGACGCCGATCCTGCTCGACCTGGTGGGCAATGACCGGCCGGGCATCGTACGTGACATCAGCCGCCTGCTGGCCGAACTGGGGGTCAACCTGGAGAGCCTGGACACCGACGTGTCGCCAGCGCCCATGAGCAGCGACCTGCTGTTTCACGCCGAAGCGCGCCTGGCCCTGCCGCCGACGGTGAGCCTGGAAGCTCTGCAGACGCGTCTCGAAGCGCTGGCCGATGACCTGATGGTCGAGCTCAACCTGCGTCCCGAAGGCTGAGCAGATATCCCCGGGGCAGGTGGATCAGCCTGTGGATAAGCTGAGGGTGTTCGCGGCAGGCCCAGGCGCCACCTGCCTTGGCGGGTGATGGTTGTTTTTTGCACAGGTGGCGCGGTTTTATTCACCCCGGCCGGGGATGAACCTGTGGATAACCCTGGGATCAGTGGCCACGCCCTACGCCGGGCAAGGTATGCCACCGATTGAGTGATTTTTGTACAGTCAGCCGCGACGGCGTAACGTTATCCAGGCGTCCACGCTGTACAGCGCCAGGCCCGCCCAGATAAAGATAAACGACAGCAGCCGGGCCGGGTCGAGGTGCTCGTCAAAGACGAACACCGCCAGCAGCAGCACCAGCGTCGGCGCGATGTACTGCAAAAAGCCTAGGGTGGTGTAGGGCAGGTGGCGCGCCGCGGCGTTGAAGCACACCAGCGGAATCAGCGTGATCGGCCCGGCTGCCATCAGCCAGAGCGCATCGCTGGTGCTCCAGAACGCCGGTTGCGCACTCATGGCGGCCGGGTGCAGGAGTATCCAGCCGATGGCCAAGGGCAACAGCAGCCAGGTTTCCACCACCAGCCCCGGCAGCGCCGCTACCGGCGCCTGTTTGCGGATCAGGCCGTAGAAGGCGAACGTCAGCGCCAGCACCAGCGACACCCAGGGCAGGCTGCCGACCTGCCACAGCTGTTGCAGCACCCCCAGCGCCGCCAGGCCCACGGCCAGCCACTGCAGGCGGCGCAAGCGCTCGCCGAGAATCAGCATGCCCAGCAGCACATTGACCAGCGGGTTGATGTAGTAGCCCAGGCTGGCTTCGAGCATGCGCCCGCTGTTGACGGCCCAGACATACACCAGCCAGTTGGTGGCGATCAGCAGGCCGCAACCGGCCAGTACCAGCAAACGCTTGGGGTTGTCGCGCAAGTCGCGCCACCAGCCGGGGTGCTTCCACAACGCCAACAGGGCCGCCCCGAATAGCGCCGACCAGAGCGCGCGATGGACGATGATCTCCAGCGCCGGGACGCTTTGCATGGCTTTGAAGTACAGGGGGAACAGGCCCCAGATGATGTAGGCGCTAAGGCCGAGGATATACCCGCGTTGCGGGTTGGCGGTGGCCATGCAGAGTCCTTGCTTGGGCAACGAGCGAAAGCGGCGAATTCTAGTCCCGAGAGGGTGGGTTTGTCTGGTGGTTCAGGTTTTTCCGCGGCGCCAGAACGACTGTAGGAGCGAATTTATTCGCGAAGCTATCGCCGTCATCGCGAATAAAGGCTAGGCGCCCCCTTCGCGCCTACACGCCCGCAACAGCCCATTGGGACATGGCCGTTTAGAACAGCCGCAGCGGCTCTTCATCCAGCGCCGACAGTTGCTCGCGCAGGATCAGGATCTGTTCGCCCCAGTAACGTTCACTGCCGAACCAGGGAAAGCTGATGGGGAACGCCGGGTCGTCCCAGCGCCGCGCCAGCCAGGCGCTGTAGTGCATCAGGCGCAGGCTGCGCAGGCCTTCGATCAGCGGCAGCTCGCGCGGGTTGAAGTCGTGGAACTCCTGATAGCCCTCCACCAGCTCGGCTATCTGGCCCAGACGCTCGTGACGATCGCCGGCGAGCATCATCCACAAATCCTGAATCGCCGGGCCCATGCGGCAATCGTCGAGGTCGACCATATGAAAGGTCTCGTCACGGCACAGCAGGTTGCCGGGGTGGCAGTCGCCGTGCAGGCGGATGGCCTGCACCGGGTGCGCGGCAAACAGGCTGTCGAGGCGTTTGAGCACATCGCGGGCGACCGACTCGTAGGCCGGCAGCAGGCTGCGCGGCACGAAGTTGCCTTCCAGCAGGGTGGCCAGGGACGCGTGGCCGAAGTTGTCCACTCGCAGCGATTCGCGATGGGCGAACGGGCGCAGCGAACCGACCGCATGCAGGCGCCCGAGCAATTGGCCGAGGCGATACAGCTGATCCAGGTTGCCCGGCTCCGGCGCCCGGCCACCCCGCCGGGGGAACAGGGCAAAGCGAAAGCCGGCATGCTCGAACAGCGTCTCGCCATCGCGCACCAGGGGCGCTACCACCGGCACCTCGCACTCGGCCAGCTCGAAGGTGAACTGATGCTCCTCGCGAATCGCCGCGTCGCTCCAGCGGTCCGGGCGATAGAACTTGGCGATCAGCGGCGTCTCGTCCTCGATGCCGACCTGATAGACGCGGTTCTCGTAACTATTGAGGGCCAGCACGCGGGCATCACTGAGGTAACCGATGCTTTCCACGGCATCCAGCACCAGGTCGGGCGTGAGTGCGGCGAAGGGATGGGACATGGTCGACTCCAGTCAGATGGCCGCCGAGTGTACCGCGTTCGGCCATGCCCTGCGGCTCAGTCGCCTGGCTTGGGTGTGCGCGCCAGGCAGTAGACGTCCACCCGCACCGCGCCCTGGCGTTTGAGCAGGCGCGCCAGGGTTTGCGCGGTGGCACCGGTGGTCAGCACGTCGTCGACCAGGGCGATATGCAGCCCGCGCACAGCCGCCTCTGGGGCCAGGGTAAAGGCCTGGCGCAGGTTACGCCGACGGGTGGCGGCGTCGAGTTGCTGCTGGGCGGGGGTGTCCAGCACGCGGCGCAGCCAGGTGGTGTGCTCGGGCAAACTGAGTGACTGGCTCAGCCAGCGGCTGAGCAGTTGCGCCTGGTTGAAGCCGCGTTGGCGTTCCCGGCGCGCGGCCAGGGGCACGGGCAGCAGCGCGTGTGGGCGCGGCAGGCCATCGGCAAAGGCGTGGGCCAGGTGCTGGGCCAGCAGCACGCCGAGCAGGTGGCCGAGGGGCCAGTTGGCCTGGTGCTTGAAGCGGGTGATCAGGCTGTCGATGGGGAAGGCGTAGCGCCACGGCGCCTCTACATGGTCGAACGCGGGTGGGCGTTTCAGGCAGCTGCCGCAGGTCAGGCCGCTGACCGGCAGCGGCAGGGCGCAGTGCTGGCAGCGCCCGTCGAGCCAGGGCAAGTCGGCCTCGCAGGCGCTGCACAGGGCATGGGGCGTATCGGTGGTCTCGTCGCAGAGCAAACAGCTCTGTTTGCTTTTTAACCAGTTGTAGACTTTGAAAAAGTTGCCAGGTTGACAGTGCATGCGCCTTCCTTAACTATGCCGAACATCCGTGTTCTGCCTGCCACCCTAAGCCCTGTGGCAAGCCGTTGCCTAATAAGGAATAGCCCATGAGCGCCACCGCCGCCCACATGCGTCATGACTGGACCCTCGCCGAGGTCAAGGCGCTCTTCGAGCAACCCTTCAACGACCTGCTGTTCCAGGCGCAGACCGTGCACCGCCAGCATTTCGATGCCAACCGTGTACAGGTCTCGACCCTGCTGTCGATCAAGACCGGCGCCTGCCCGGAAGACTGCAAATACTGCCCGCAATCCGGCCACTACAACACCGGTCTGGAAAAGGAAAAACTGCTGGAAGTGCAGAAGGTTCTAGAAGCCGCCGCCGAGGCCAAGGCCATCGGCTCCACCCGCTTCTGCATGGGCGCGGCCTGGAAACACCCGTCGGCCAAGGACATGCCCTATGTGCTGAAAATGGTCGAGGGCGTCAAAGCCCTGGGCCTGGAAACCTGCATGACCCTGGGCAAGCTGGACAAGGAGCAGACCCAGGCCCTGGCCGCTGCCGGTCTGGACTACTACAACCACAACCTGGACACCTCGCCGGAGTTCTACGGCAATATCATCACCACTCGCACCTACGCCGAGCGCCTGGAAACCCTGGCCCATGTGCGTGATTCGGGGATGAAGATCTGCTCCGGCGGCATCCTCGGCATGGGCGAGTCGCTGGACGACCGCGCCGGCCTGCTGATCCAGCTGGCCAACCTGCCGGAGCATCCGGAGTCGGTGCCGATCAATATGCTGGTGAAGGTGCAGGGCACACCGCTGGCCGATGAGCAGGACGTCGATCCGTTCGACTTTATCCGCATGCTCGCCGTCGCGCGGATCATGATGCCGCAGTCCCATGTGCGCCTGTCCGCCGGCCGCGAGGCGATGAACGAGCAGATGCAGGCCCTGGCGTTCTTCGCCGGCGCCAACTCGATCTTCTACGGCGAAAAACTGCTGACCACCGCCAACCCCCAGGCCGGCAAGGACATGCAGCTGTTCGCCCGCCTCGGCATCAAGCCGGAAGAGCGCCAGGAGCATGCCGATGAAGTGCACCAGGCGGCCATCGAGCAGGCCCTGGTCGAGCAGCGCGATTCCAAGCTGTTCTATAACGCCGCTTCGGCTTGATCCGTTGATCTGATGTAGGCGCGAATTTATTCGCGCCTACAGGTGTTCTGCCATGCCTTTCGATTTATCCGCCCGCCTTGCCGAGCGCCGCGCCGCCAACCTGTATCGCCAACGGCCGTTGCTGGAGTCCCCACAAGGGCCGTTGGTGCAGGTCGATGGCCGGCAACTGCTGGCGTTCTGTTCCAACGACTACCTGGGCCTGGCCAATCACCCGCAGGTCATCGAGGCCTGGCAGGCCGGTGCCAGCCGTTGGGGTGTCGGCGGCGGCGCCTCGCATTTGGTGATCGGCCACAGCACGCCGCATCACGAGCTTGAAGAGGCCCTGGCCGAATTCACCGGGCGGCCGCGCGCGCTGCTGTTTTCCACCGGCTATATGGCCAATCTGGGCGCGGTGACCGCGTTGGTCGGGCAGGGCGACAGCGTGCTGGAAGACCGCCTCAACCACGCCTCCTTGCTGGATGCCGGCCTGCTCAGCAGCGCGCGCTTCTCGCGCTACCTGCATAACGATGCCGTCAGCCTGGCCAACCGTCTGCGCAAGGCCAGCGGCAACACCCTGGTGGTGACCGATGGGGTGTTCAGCATGGATGGCGATCTGGCCAATCTGCCGGCCCTGTGTGCCGAGGCCAAGGCCCGTCAGGCCTGGGTGATGGTCGACGACGCCCATGGCTTCGGCCCGCTCGGTGCCAGCGGTGGCGGCATCGTCGAGCACTTCGGCCTGGGCATGGACGATGTGCAGGTGCTGGTCGGCACCCTGGGCAAGGCCTTTGGCACAGCGGGTGCTTTTGTCGCCGGCAGCGAAGCGTTGATCGACACCCTGGTGCAGTTTGCCCGGCCCTATATCTACACCACCAGCCAGCCGCCGGCCCTGGCCTGCGCCACCCTGAAAAGCCTGGAGTTGCTGCGCAGCGAGCACTGGCGGCGCGAGCATCTACAGACGCTGATCACACGTTTCCGCGAAGGCGCCCGGGCCATCGGCCTAGAGCTGATGGACAGCGCCACGCCGATCCAGCCGATCCTGATCGGCGACAGTGGCCGCGCCCTGCAGCTGTCGCATCTGCTGCGTGAGCGCGGCCTGCTGGTCACCGCGATTCGCCCGCCCACCGTGCCGGCCGGCAGCGCGCGCCTGCGTGTGACCCTGTCCGCCGCCCATAGCCTGGAGCAGCTGGAGTTGCTGCTCGAAGCCCTGGCCGAGTGCTGGCCGCTGCTGGCGGAGGAGGGCGTGGCGTATGGCTGATCGGCTGATTCTGCTGCCCGGCTGGGGCCTGGGCACGGCGCCGTTGCAACCCCTGACCGAGGCCCTGCGCGGCCTTGATCCTCACCTGCAGGTGCAAGTCGAGCCGCTGCCTGTAGTGAATTCCAACGACCCGGCCGACTGGTTGGACGCCCTGGACGCCAGTGTGCCGCAAGATGCCTGGCTTGGCGGCTGGTCCCTCGGCGGCATGCTCGCCACCGCGCTCGCCGCACGCCGTGGAGGGCGCTGTCGCGGGCTGCTGACCCTGGCCAGCAACGCCTGCTTTGTGGCCCGTGACGCGTGGCCGCAGGCGATGCCAGCGGACACCTTTGTGGGCTTTTACCAAGGCTGCGAGGCAAATGTCGACGCCACGCTCAAGCGTTTCGCCATGCTCTGCGCCCAGGGCAGCTTAGACGCGCGCGGCCTGTCACGGCAGCTGCAGGCCCATCTGCTGCTAAGCGATGAGGCCTCAGCGCTGGCAGGTCTTCGGGTCCTGGCGGCTATCGACAATCGCGCGGCGCTGCGTGGCTTTGCCGGGCCGCAGCAGCATCTGCTCGCCGAACAGGACGCCCTGGTGCCCGCTGCGGTCAGTGATGCGCTGGTGGCGCTGCTGCCGACGGGGGAAGTGGATGTGCTGGAAGGCTGCGGCCATGCCTTGGTGCTGGAGCAGGCCGATACCCTGGCCGCGCTGATGCTCGATTTTATCCGCGAGGCCAGCGATGTCTGAGCTGAGTAGGGTGCGCCGTGCGCACCAGTTACCTGAGTCCCACGGTGCGCACGGCGCACCCTACGCCGACGCGCAGCAGTACACGGGCCTGCCGGACAAGCGTCAGGTGGCGGCATCGTTTTCCCGTGCCGCGCACAGCTATGACAGCGTGGCGGCCCTGCAGCGTAGGGTCGGCGAGCACTTGCTGGCGCAGCTGCCGGCCTCGATCAGCCCTGCGCGTTGGCTCGATCTGGGCTGCGGTACGGGCTATTTCAGCCGTGCCCTGGGCGAGCGCTTCCTCGCCAGTCAGGGCGTGGCCCTGGATATCGCCGAAGGCATGCTGCAGCACGCCCGGCCACTGGGCGGCGCGCAGCAGTTTATCGCCGGTGATGCCGAGCGCTTGCCGCTGCGCGATGCGTCCTGCGACCTGCTGTTCTCCAGCCTGGCACTGCAGTGGTGTGCGGACTTTTCTGCGGTGCTCAGCGAAGCCAGGCGCGTGCTGCGCCCAGGTGGCGTGCTGGCCTTTAGCAGCCTGTGCGTGGGCACCCTGCAGGAGCTGCGTGACAGCTGGCAGGCGGTGGATGGCTTTGTTCATGTCAATCGCTTCCGCCGTTTCGAGGATTATCAGCGTCTGTGCGCCGACAGCGGCCTGACGCGTTTGAGCCTGCAGACCACTGCGCAGGTTCTGCACTACCCGGATCTGCGCAGCCTGACCCATGAGCTCAAAGCCCTGGGCGCGCACAACCTCAACCCCGGTCGCCCCGGCGGCCTGACCGGTCGGGCGCGCATGCTGGCGCTGCTCACGGCCTATGAACAGTTCCGTCAGCCGCAAGGCTTGCCTGCGACCTACCAGGTGGTCTACGGCGTACTGCGTAAAGAGGATTGAAATGAGCGCGGCTTTTTTCGTTACCGGCACTGATACCGAGATCGGCAAGACCACCATCGCTGCCGGCCTGCTGCACGCCGCCCGGCAGCGCGGGCTGTCGACCGCCGCTGCCAAACCGGTGGCCTCCGGGTGCGTGATGAGTGCCGACGGCCTGCGCAACGATGACGCCCTGGCCCTGCTCGGCGAATGCACCCTGACGCTGCGCTACGAGGAGGTCAACCCGTTGGCATTCGCGCCGGCCATCGCCCCCCATCTGGCCGCCCGTGAGGCCGGTGTGGTGCTGGATGTAGCGGCGCTGCAGGGCCCGGTGCAGCGGGTGCTCGACAAGGACGCCGACTTCACCCTGGTCGAAGGCGCAGGTGGCTGGCGGGTGCCACTGGCTGGCACGGCCACGCTGTCCGACCTGGTGATCAGCCTGCAACTGCCGGTGATTCTGGTAGTGGGAGTACGCCTGGGCTGCATCAATCAGGCACTGTTGACCGCCGAGGCGATCGCCCGCGACGGTTTGCTGTTGGCCGGCTGGGTGGGCAATGTGGTCGACCCGCACACCGCGCGCCTGGAGGAGAACCTGGCGACTCTCGCCGAGCGCCTGCCCGCGCCCTGCCTGGGGCGAGTGCCGCGGCTGGCCGCTGCAACCCCGGAACTGGTCGCCGGTTATCTCGACTTGAGTGCCTTAGTGATATAAGCAGGCGCTTAGCCATAGCCTTTTGCTTGTACGTTTTTTGAGCAAAATCTGCTTCAATGGTTGTACATACGTTTCCCTTCACGGGAGTGAGTCATGGATAGCATCGGTAGTGCCTTCAATTCAGGCATCAGCACCATTCAGTCCGGCCAGCGTCGCGTTGACCAGGCCGCCCTTTCGATTGCCGGCGCGCCTGCCAATACACCGCCTTCGCCGGTACAGACCCCGCCTCAACAGCAGGTCAATGCCAGCACCGCCAATGACCCGACCACGCGCCCCGATCTGGCAGAAAGCCTGGTCGAACTGCGTATCGGGCAGAATCAGGCCGAAGCAGGCGCCCGTGTAGTGAAGACGGCCGACGATCTGCTCGGCACGATGATCGACACCACGGCCTAAGTCGCTCGCGACTGTTCAGGAGCGCGCCTGATGCAGATTGGCGCCAGTCTTGCCCTTTCCCCGTATCCCCTGCGGGCAGCGCCTGCGTCTGCCTCGCCGGTGTCTTCGGCTGAGCAACCGCTCGCTGCCCAAGAGGCGGTTACCACGCCTGTGACCGAACAGGCCGCGCAAAGTGAGTCCCCCGGCGCGGATGATGATCCGGCGCAGCGCCAGGGCCAGGCGCTTGCCGAAAAAAACGACAGCAGCCAACAACGCGTTGAGCAACTGGAGATCGCTGCATTGTCGCGCACCGATCAGGAGGTGCGCGCCCACGAGCAGGCTCACGCGGCAGTCGGTGGCGCCTATGCCGGTTCGCCGAGCTACACCTACACCCGCGGTCCCGATGGCAAGCGTTACGCGGTGTCTGGCGAAGTCAGCATCGACACCGGCAGCGTGCCGGGCGACCCCGAAGCGACGCTGCGCAAGATGCAGGTGGTGATCCGCGCGGCCCTCGCCCCGGCTGAGCCGTCGGGCCAGGATCGCCAAGTGGCCGCCCAGGCGCAGATCAAGCTGGCGGAGGCGAGGGTTGATATGGCCGCGCAGCAGCGCGAGGCAGATGCCACCGAGCCAGATAGTGACGAAGCGGATGCGGATGCAGAGGACGAGTCAGTCACTGACGGCCCGTCTGCCACCGCCCAGGCTGGCCTGGCCACTTATCAACAAATCGGCAGCCCGCCATCCACTGCCGCCCAGCTAAACCTGATCGCCTGAGCTGAACCCTGCATCCTGACGGGCCATGGGCCTTCTGGCTCAGCGTAAGACCCTTATCTTGCCTATCAGCGTCCGGCCCTCTGCGGCTCGCGACTATATGACTACCGCCTCCCGTAATCCTTTGTCGCACATGGTCGTCGGGGCTGATGAGTTTGGGCGCTTGACAATGCAGGGGCGTAAACGTATGTTTCAAACGCCTGTTTGATTGCTCGATTGCTACGCTTGTAGACACTGCAGTCGAGTAGCTGCAAACGACCGATATTTCGGTCCACCCCATATAAGAGTCCACCGCAGAGGTTAACCGCTATGCCTGATTACAAGGCCCCCTTGCGTGATATTCGCTTCGTTCGTGACGAGTTGCTCGGCTACGAAGCGCACTATCAGAGCCTGCCTGGCTGCCAAGACGCCACCCCCGACATGGTCGACGCCATCCTCGAGGAAGGCGCCAAGTTCTGTGAGCAGGTGCTCTCTCCGCTGAACCGTGTGGGTGACACCGAAGGCTGCACCTGGACCGCCGAAGGCGTGAAAACCCCGACCGGTTTCAAGGAAGCCTACCAACAGTTCGTCGAAGGCGGCTGGCCGAGCCTGGCCCATGACGTTGAGCACGGCGGTCAGGGCCTGCCTGAGTCGCTGGGCCTGGCGGTCAGCGAAATGGTCGGCACCGCCAACTGGTCCTGGGGCATGTACCCCGGCCTGTCGCACGGCTGCATGAACACCATCGCCGAGCACGGCACCGACGAGCACAAGCACACCTACCTGAGCAAACTGGTATCGGGTCAGTGGACCGGCACCATGTGCCTGACCGAGCCGCATTGCGGCACCGACCTGGGCATGCTGCGCACCAAGGCCGACCCCCAGGCCGACGGCAGCTACAAGCTCAATGGCACCAAGATCTTCATTTCCTCCGGTGACCACGACATGGCCGAGAACATCGTCCATATCGTCCTGGCGCGTCTGCCCGATGCACCGGCCGGCACCAAGGGGATTTCCCTGTTTATCGTGCCGAAGTTCCTGCCCAACGCCGACGGCGAAGTGGGCGCGCGCAACACCGTGACCTGCGGCTCCATCGAGCACAAGATGGGTATCCATGGTAACGCCACCTGCGTGATGAACTTCGACGGCGCCACCGGCTTTTTGATCGGCCCGCCGAACAAAGGCCTGAACTGCATGTTCACCTTTATGAACACTGCACGTCTGGGTACTGCTCTGCAGGGCCTGGCCCACGCTGAGCTGGGCTTCCAGGGCGGCCTGAAATACGCCCGTGAGCGTCTGCAGATGCGTTCGCTGACTGGCCCGAAAGCACCGGACAAGCCGGCTGACCCGATCATCGTCCACCCGGACGTGCGTCGCATGCTGTTGACCATGAAGGCCTTTGCCGAAGGCAACCGCGCGATGGTGTACTTCACCGCCAAGCAGGTCGACATCGTCAAATACAGCCAGGACGAAGCCGAGAAGCAAGCCGCCGATGCGCTGCTGGCCTTCCTCACGCCGATCGCCAAAGCCTTTATGACCGAAGTGGGTTTCGAAGCCGCTTCCCATGGCATGCAGATCTACGGTGGCCACGGCTTTATCTCCGAGTGGGGCATGGAGCAGAACCTGCGCGACTGCCGCATCTCCATGATGTACGAAGGCACCACCGGCATTCAGGCCCTCGACCTGCTCGGCCGTAAAGTGCTGATGACCCAGGGCGAAGCGCTCAAGGGCTTCACCAAGATCGTGCACAAGTTCTGCCAGACCAACGAAGGCAACGCCGACGTCGCCGAGTTCGTCGCGCCACTGGCCAAGCTGAACAAGGAGTGGGGCGAGCTGACCATGAAGATCGGCATGGCGGCCATGAAGGACCGTGAGGAAGTCGGCGCGGCATCGGTCGACTACCTGATGTACTCCGGCTACGCCTGCCTGGCCTACTTCTGGGCCGACATGGCCCGCCTGGCTGCCGAGAAGCTGGCTGCCGGTACTGACGACGCGGCGTTCTACACCGCCAAGCTGCAGACCGCGCGCTTCTACTTCGGGCGCATCCTGCCGCGTACCCGCATGCATGTTGAAGCCATCCTCTCGGGTGCCAACAACCTGATGGATATGCAGGAAGAGAACTTCGCGCTGGGTTACTAACAGCCGCTGCTGTACCAAGAACCGCTGCCTCGGCAGCGGTTTTTTTATGCGCCGGCGAACGGTCGCTGAAAGTGCGCGCTTGGTCGATGCCAAGGCGCTGCGAAGCAGGCAGAATGCCAGCCTGAATGCCGTGCCCTATTCGGAGCCCTATGTCGCGCCTTGCCGCTGTGCGCCTGAGCCACTTCCTGCCGTCCGTGTTGCTGCTCGGCGGTGCGCTGCTGGCTGGCAGCCTGGTACAGCTCAACGACTTCTTCACGGCACTGTTCAATGTCCTGCCCACGCTGTTGCTGTTGCTCGGCGGCACCTTCTGCCTGGTCTATGGCCGTCAGCGCGAGCTGTTCCTGTTGCTGGTGCTCTACGGCGCTTACTACGTGCTCGACACCCAGCTCGACCACTACCGGGCGCAGGGCCAGGTTCGTGCGGATGCGGCGCTGGTGTTCCACCTCAGTAGCCTGCTGTTGCCGCTGCTGTATGGGTTGTATGCGCTGTGGCAGGAGCGCACCCATCTGGTTCAGGACCTGGTCGCTCGCGCCGCCGTATTGCTGGCAGTGGCGGCCCTCAGTGTGGCGCTGGCCGAGCGCTACCCAGAGGCGCTGACCCAGTGGCTGGTCACGATTCGCTGGCCCAGCCTGCACGGCCAGTGGATGAGCCTGGTGCAACTGGCCTATCCGTTGTTCGCCCTTGCGCTGCTGGGCATGCTGGTGCAGTACCTGCGCACGCCACGGCCGCTGCATGCAGCGCAGATTCTCGGGCTGTGTGGCGTGCTGTGGATGCTGCCGAAAATCTTTCTGCTGCCCTTCGCCCTGCATGTGGTCAGCAGCCTGGTGATGCTGATGCTGGTGGCCGCTGTGGCCCATGAGGCCTACCAAATGGCCTTTCGCGACGAGCTCACCGGGCTGCCGGGGCGCCGCGCGCTGAATGAGCGCCTGCAACGCCTGGGGCGCAGCTACGTGATCGCCATGGCCGACGTGGACCACTTCAAGAAATTCAACGACACCCATGGTCACGATGTCGGCGACCAGGTGCTGCGTGTGGTCGCCGCACAACTGCGCAAGGTCGGCGGCGGTGGACGCGCCTACCGCTACGGCGGCGAGGAATTCACTCTGGTATTCCCCGGTCGCACCCTGGAGCAGTGCCTGCCTTATCTGGAGCAGGTGCGCCAGGCGATTCAGGACTATCCATTGCAGTTGCGCGACAAGCACAGCCGCCCCCAGGACGACCTGCAGGGCCGGCAGAAGCGCGCCGGCAGTGGCGCCAGCCAGGTGTCGGTGACCATCAGCATCGGCGTCGCCGAGCGTGGTGAGGCGCGCCAGCCCGAGGCGGTGATCAAGGCCGCCGACAAGGCCCTCTACAGCGCCAAGAGTGCCGGGCGCAATTGCGTGCGCAGCCAGGGCCAGGGGCGTGGGGCCGTGCGCATACGGCACTGACCAAGCTGGTTTATGGCGCCGCATTCAGCGCACGCACAGTCGTTGTTCTGCCAGGCGCAGAGGTACAGGCTCGGGGTCTACCTTCGCGCCTTGCGCGCCTGATAACGGAGAACGATCATGCCTGACTACAAGGCCCCGCTGCGCGACACGCGTTTTTTGATCAGCGACGTATTCGACTTTCCCGGCAGCTATGCCGCCATCGGCGCCCATGATGCGACGCCGGACATGGTGGAGGCGATTCTCGAGGAGGGCGCCAAGTTCTGCGAGCAGGTGCTGGCACCGCTCAACCGCAGCGGTGATGAAGAGGGCTGCCAGTTCGACAACGGCGTGGTGACCACGCCTAAGGGTTTCAAGGAAGCCTTTGCCCAGTACGTCGAAGGCGGCTGGAATGGCCTCGCCGCCGACCCGACCTACGGCGGCCAAGGCCTGCCGCATTCGCTGGGCCTGCTGATCAGCGAAATGGTCGGCGCCAGCAACACCTCCTGGGGCATGTACCCCGGCCTGACCCACGGCGCCATGTCGGCGATCCACGCCCACGGCAGCGAAGCGCAGAAACAGACCTATCTGACCGCGCTCACCGAAGGCCGCTGGACCGGCACCATGTGCCTGACCGAGCCGCAGTGCGGCACCGACCTGGGCATCATCAAGACCCGCGCCGTGCCCCAGGCCGACGGCAGCTACGCGATCAGCGGCACGAAGATCTTTATCTCCGCCGGCGAGCACGACCTGAGCGAAAACATCGTCCATCTGGTGCTGGCCAAGCTGCCGGATGCGCCTGCGGGCACCAAAGGCATCTCGCTGTTTATCGTGCCCAAGTTCCTGCCCACGGCCACGGGCGAGGTGGGCGCGCGCAACAGCCTGAGCTGCGGCTCCATCGAACACAAAATGGGCATCAAGGCCTCAGCCACCTGCGTGATGAACTTTGACGAGGCCACCGGTTTTCTTATCGGTGAGCCGAACAAGGGCCTCAATTGCATGTTCACCATGATGAACCATGCACGCCTCGGCACCGGGATGCAGGGCCTGTGCCTGGGGGAGGTGAGCTACCAGGGCGCGTTGCGCTACGCCAACGACCGCCTGCAGATGCGCGCCCTGACCGGTGCCAAGGCGCCGGACAAAGTTGCCGACCCGATCATCGTGCACCCCGACGTGCGCCGTATGCTGCTGACCATGAAAGCGCTCAACGAGGGCAATCGCGCCCTGGCCTATTTCACTGCGCAACTGATCGACCAGGCCCACGGTGCCGCTGAGGCCGAACAGCGCGCCGAGGCGGAAGGCCTGCTGGCGCTGCTGACGCCCATCTGCAAAGCCTTTATGACCGAGAGCGGGCTGGAGGTGACCAACCTGGGCATGCAGGTGTACGGCGGCCATGGCTATATCCGCGAGTGGGGCATGGAGCAGCTTGTTCGCGATTGCCGCATCGCCCTGATTTACGAAGGTACCAACGGCATTCAGGCCCTCGACCTGCTCGGGCGCAAGGTGTTGGGTAGCCAGGGCAAGCTGCTGCGCGGCTTCACCAAAATCGTCCATAAATTCTGCGAAGCCCAGGGCGCACATCCGCAGTTGGCTGCACAGGTGGCCGAGCTGGCGACGCTCAACCGCCAGTGGGGTGAGTTGACCCAGCGTATCGGCATGGCGGCGATGAACAATCCCGATGAAGTTGGTGCTGCGTCGGTCGACTACCTGATGTTCTCCGGCTACGTGATCCTGGCGTATTTCTGGCTGCGCATGGCGGTGGTGGCGCAGGCGCAATTGGACGCTGGCAGCGGCGATGCGGCGTTTTACCAGGCCAAACTCGCGACCTGCGCGTTTTACTTCAAGCGCGTGCTGCCGCGCACCGCGGCGCACCTGGCGGCAGCCGATGCCGGTAGTGACTGCATGATGGCGTTGCCGGCCGCGCACTTCGGCGTTTGACCGTTCGTCGGCTTTTAGGGGCCCGCTTCGGCGGGCCTTTTACGTTCAATGCACTGGAACACTTTATGGTTTGCCGGTCACAACGCGACCCTATGTGTCTTAAAAGTTGTTCGGGTAGACTCTGGGCACTGCAGCAAATCCGCTGGTTCGTTCGAGGATAGGTTCATGGCTGACTACAAGGCTCCGCTGCGCGACATGCGCTTCGTACTCAATGAAGTATTCGAGGTTTCCAAGCTGTGGGCCCAGTTGCCGGCCCTGGCCGAGGTGGTGGATGAAGACACCGCCAGCGCTATTCTCGAAGAAGCCGGCAAGGTTGCTGCTGGCAGCATCGCGCCGCTCAACCGCAGCGGCGACGAAGAAGGCTGCAGCTGGCACGAGGGGGCCGTACGTACCCCGGCCGGCTTTGTCGAGGCCTACCGCACCTACGCCGAAGGCGGCTGGGTAGGCGTGGGCGGCGACCCGGAGTTTGGCGGCATGGGCATGCCCAAGGTGATCGGCGCCCAGGTCGAGGAGCTGGTCAACTCGGCCAACCTGTCGTTCGGCCTGTACCCGATGCTGACTGCCGGCGCCTGCCTGTCGATCCTCAACCACGCCAGCGAAGAGCTGAAGGCGCAGTACCTGCCGAACATGTACGCCGGCGTCTGGGCAGGCTCCATGTGCCTGACCGAGCCCCACGCCGGCACCGACCTGGGCATCATCCGCACCAAGGCCGAACCCCAGGCCGACGGCAGCTACAAGATTTCCGGCACCAAGATCTTTATCACCGGCGGCGAGCACGACCTGACCGAGAACATTATCCACCTGGTGCTGGCCAAGCTGCCCGACGCGCCGGCTGGCCCGAAAGGTATTTCGCTGTTTCTGGTGCCCAAGGTCATGGTCAATGCCGACGGCTCCCTGGGTGAGCGCAATGCCCTGAGCTGCGGCTCCATCGAACACAAGATGGGTATCAAGGCCTCGGCCACCTGCGTGATGAACTTCGACGGCGCCACCGGCTGGATCGTCGATGCGCCGAACAAGGGCCTGGCCGCCATGTTCACCATGATGAACTACGAGCGTCTGGGCGTCGGTATTCAGGGCCTGGCCCTCGGTGAGCGCAGCTACCAGAGCGCGGTCGAATACGCCCGTGAGCGCATCCAGAGCCGCGCGCCAACCGGCCCGCAGGCCAAGGACAAAGCCGCTGACCCGATCATCGTGCACCCCGACGTGCGGCGCATGCTGCTGACCATGAAGGCGCTGAACGAGGGCGGGCGTGCCTTCTCCAGCTATGTGGCGATGCAGCTGGATACCGCCAAGTACAGTGAAGATGCCGCCACCCGCAAGCGCGCCGATGAACTGGTCGCGCTGCTGACCCCGGTGGCCAAGGCCTTCCTCACCGACATGGCGCTGGAAACCACCGTGCATGGGCAGCAGATTTTCGGCGGCCATGGCTTTATCCGCGAGTGGGGCCAGGAACAGCTGGTGCGCGACTGCCGTATTACCCAGATCTACGAAGGCACCAACGGCATCCAGGCCCTCGACCTGGTCGGCCGTAAAGTGGTCGGCAGCGGCGGGGCGTTCTACCAACACTTCGCTGACGAGATCAAAGCCTTCACCGACAGCGCCGACGCCTCGCTGGCCGAGTTCGTCAATCCGCTGAAAGATGCCATCGCCAATCTGGAGCTGATGACCAGCGATCTGCTGGAGCGCGCCAAGGCCAACCCGAATGAAGTCGGCGCTGCCTCGGTCGAGTACCTGCAGGTGTTCGGCTACACCGCCTACGCCTACATGTGGGCACTGATGGCGCGCACCGCCCTGGCCAAGCAGGATCAGGACGACTTCTACGTCAGCAAGCTGGGCACCGCGCGGTTCTTCTTTGCGCGCCTGTTGCCGCGCATCCATTCCCTGACCGCTTCGGTTAAAGCCGGCAGTGAGTCGTTGTACCTGCTGGATGCTGCACAGTTCTAACCGCGCTGCAGTCAACCCAAGCCCCGGCCTAAACAGCCGGGGCTTTTTTGTGCCGCTGCGCTGCTGAAGGCGCGCAAGCCTGTTGTAGGGTGCGCCGCGCGCACCAAGGCCCCGTGGCTGCTGCGGTGCGCACGGCGCACCCTACAAAGCCATGCCTTCACTCGCCAGTGCTGATGCTGGCGGATTTTATGTATATACATTAGCGCCATGCATTCGCATGGGCCTGTGCGTGCTGGACGCTGCCGTTGGTTTGCCGCTGAACAGCCATCCCGGTGTATGCCTTAGCCCTTGGATATGACGGTTGTTGCGTGGCGGTCATTCTTTGCTGACGAATGGGGTTGACGGCAAGTGGGTCGAATTTTATTGTATATACAATTTGGTTCAAAGAGCGTTTCATATCCTCGTTTGCTCTGCGCCTGCTTTGGCGCGAGCCGTGCATCTTCGGGGGTGGCGACGCTGGCTGGGACATGTTGCTGCGCAAGGGCGTGACTGCTCTGGAGAGCAACTCCGGATAAGCGATCGTTGGCCACTTCCCTGACAACAATAAATCCAGAGGAATGCACAGATGACTGCCTTCACCCAGCATTGCCAAGGCTGCAGCCCGGCACCCCGTTCATTGCGTGTGGAGAGCGGTTATGTCTGAACAGATCTCGACACTTACCGGCATGTCCAAGGGCCGTGCCCTGGCCCGGTTGCTCGGCTACAGCCTGATCGGCCTGCTGCTGTTTTTCGTACCCTTCGAAATTGGCGGGCGCTCGACCATCCTTCTCGACCATGCCGCCAGCGCCCTGCAAACCCATGCGCGGCCGCTGGTGATCACTATTGCCATGCTGTTTATGCTCTACGGCGCGCTGCAGCCCTGGCTTAGCGGCAGCTGGCGCGGCGACCTGACCCGCACCGTATTCAGCGTGCTCAAGGTGTTCGGTCTGCTGATCGGTGTCGCCTATCTCTTCCGTGTCGGGCCTGAAGCGCTGTACCAGCCGGGCATGCTGCCGTTCCTGTTCGACAAGCTGGTACTCAGCCTGGCGCTGATCGTGCCGCTGGGGGCATTGGCCCTGGTGTTTCTGATCGGCTTCGGCCTGCTCGAACTGGTCGGCGTGCTGATGCAGCCGGTGATGCGGCCGATCTGGCGCACCCCGGGCAAGTCGGCGATTGATGCCGTGGCCTCGTTCGTGGGCAGCTACTCGGTGGGCTTGTTGATCACCGACCGCATGTACCAGCAGGGCCATTACAGCGTGCGTGAGGCGGCGATTATCGCCACCGGCTTCTCCACGGTGTCGGCGCCTTTTATGGTGATCATCGCCAAGACCCTTGGCCTGATGGAAGTCTGGAACCTGTATTTCTGGAGCGCGATGCTGGTGACCTTTGCCGTTACCGCCGTCAGTGCGCGCATCTACCCGCTGTCGCGTCTGCCCAGCGAAAGCCGTCCCGAGCCGCAGCTGCAAGCAGGCGAAAGCCGTATCGGCAGCGCCTGGCGGGCCGGGCTGAGCCAGGCGGCCAGTGCGCCCTCGCTGCTTAGCGCGTTGCGCGAGACCTTTGTCGATGGCCTGCGCATGACCGCCGCGATTCTGCCGAGCATTCTCGCCGTCGGCCTGCTTGGCTTGCTCGCCGCCAAATACACCCCGCTGTTCGATGCCCTCGGCATGCTGTTCTACCCGCTGACCTGGCTGTTTGGCCTGAATGAGCCGATGCAGGTGGCCCGCGCCATTTCTTCTGGCCTGGCGGAGATGTTCCTGCCGGCCATGTTGCTGAAAGACGCCGACCTGCTGGTCAAGTTCGTCACTGCCATCGTCTCGGTGAGCAGCGTGCTGTTTCTCTCGGCCTCGATTCCCTGCGTGCTGGCCACGCGAATTCCCCTGCGTCTGCGCGACCTGTTGCTGGTCTGGCTGCAGCGCACGTTCTTAAGCCTGTTGTTCAGCATTCCGCTGGGCTACCTGGCGCTCTACATGGGCTGGCTGTAAGCCGCCCGCACCTGACGATCTGTTGATAAGGAGCCTGCTATGAGCCTTTTCCGTGACACCGAAATCCGCGCCGCCCGTGGCACCACGCTGACCGCCAAAAGCTGGCTGACCGAAGCGCCGCTGCGCATGCTGATGAACAACCTCGACCCGGACGTGGCCGAGAACCCCAAGGAGCTGGTGGTGTATGGCGGCATCGGCCGCGCCGCGCGCAACTGGGAGTGCTACGACAAGATCGTCGAAGTGCTGACCCGCCTGGAAGACAACCAGACCCTGCTGATTCAATCCGGCAAGCCGGTTGGCGTGTTCGAGACGCACAAGGACGCGCCGCGCGTGCTGCTGGCCAACTCCAACCTGGTGCCGCACTGGGCCACCTGGGAGCACTTCAACGAGCTGGATGCCAAGGGCCTGGCCATGTACGGCCAGATGACCGCCGGCAGCTGGATCTATATCGGCAGCCAGGGCATCGTCCAGGGCACCTATGAAACCTTCGTCGAGGCCGGTCGCCAGCATTACGGCGGCAACCTCAAAGGTAAGTGGGTGCTGACTGCAGGCCTGGGCGGCATGGGCGGCGCGCAACCATTGGCAGCGACTCTGGCCGGCGCTTGCTCGCTGAACATCGAGTGCCAGCAGAGCCGTATCGATTTCCGCCTGAAGACCCGCTATGTCGATGAGCAGGCCAGTGATCTGGACGACGCCCTGGCGCGACTCGACAAGTACTGCAGCGAAGGCAAGGCCGTGTCCATCGCCCTCTGCGGCAACGCTGCGGAGATTCTGCCGGAGCTTGTACGCCGCGGCGTGCGCCCGGATATGGTCACCGACCAGACCAGCGCCCACGACCCGCGCCACGGCTACCTGCCAGCCGGCTGGAGCTGGGACGAATACGTGGCCCGCGGCAAAACCGAGGAGGCCGTGGTGGTCAAGGCCGCCAAGCAGTCCATGGCCGTGCATGTGCGCGCCATGCTGGCCTTCCAGCAGATGGGCGTGCCGACCTTCGACTACGGCAACAATATCCGCCAGATGGCCCTTCAGGAGGGCGTGGAAAACGCCTTCGACTTCCCCGGTTTCGTCCCGGCCTATATCCGTCCGCTGTTCTGCCAGGGCATTGGCCCGTTCCGCTGGGTGGCGCTGTCCGGCGACCCGGAAGACATCTACAAGACCGACGCCAAGGTCAAGGAGCTGATCCCGGATGACGCCCACTTGCACAACTGGCTGGACATGGCCCGTGAGCGCATCAGCTTCCAGGGCCTGCCGGCGCGTATCTGCTGGGTCGGCCTGAAAGACCGTGCGCGCCTGGCCCAGGCCTTCAACGACATGGTCACCAGCGGCGAGCTGAAAGCGCCAATCGTGATCGGCCGCGACCATCTGGATTCCGGCTCGGTGGCCAGCCCCAACCGTGAAACCGAGGCCATGCAGGACGGCTCCGACGCGGTCTCCGACTGGCCGCTGCTCAACGCCCTGCTGAATACCGCAGGCGGCGCGACCTGGGTGTCGCTGCACCACGGTGGCGGCGTCGGCATGGGTTACTCGCAGCATTCCGGCGTGGTAATCGTCGCCGACGGCACGACAGAAGCCCGCGCCCGTCTCGGCCGCGTGCTGCGCAACGACCCGGGCACCGGGGTGATGCGTCACGCCGATGCCGGTTATGACATTGCTGCCGATTGCGCCCGCGAGCAGGGTCTCGACCTACCGATGCTGGGTGGTCGTTAACCAGCTGAAAGAGCGGGTTCGGCGCGGCGAGTAGGGCTCGCGCCGAGCCTGCGCTTCTACCGAGTGCAGTTTGCAGAGGGCCGGCAATAATGAATACAAGTAGCCGTAAGCGCCTGAATGCCGGGGTCTTTATCCCCGCATTTAGCATCATTCTTCTCGCCGTAATCGTCGGTCTGGTCGACAACGCGGCGCTGGTCAGCGTGGCCAAGAAAATCTTCTATTTTTCCTTGTCCGACTTCGCCTGGCTCTATCAGCTACTGGCGTTCTCGGCGCTGGCGGTAACCGCGTATATCTTCTGTTCCAAGGCCGGTGATATTCGCCTGGGCGGGGCGCAGGCCAAGCCGGCGTTTTCCATGGCCTCGACCTTCGCCATGGCCCTGACCGGTGGGATTGCCACCGGGGTGGTCACCTATTCGGTGAATGAGCCGATCATCTACCTGGGCAATGTCTACGGCGAAATCAGCAACCAATCCTTCGCCGCCGGCAGTGCCGAGGCGGCGGTCTTCGCCCTGGCGCGCAGCTTCCATAACTGGAGCTTTATCCCCTACGCCATGTATTCGGTGGTGGGCCTGATGATCGGTTATATGCATTACAACCGAAAACAGGCGTTCTCCATCTCCTCGGCTCTGGCGCCGGTGCTCGGCCGGCATGGCGAGCGGCCGTGGGTCAAATCACTGATCAACGTGGTGGCGGTGCTGGCGATTGCCTTGGGCCTGGCGTCCTCGCTCGGCGCCGGGCTGGCGCTGATCGGCTCGGGTATCGAGTCGCAGTACGGCATCCGCTCGACGCCGGTGACCTGGCTGGTGCTGACGCTGATCATTTCCGTGGTGTTTATCGCCTCCGCCCTGTCGGGGCTCAAACGCGGTATCCAGTTTCTTTCCTCGGTCAACGCCTACATCTTCTACGCCTTTGTGATCGTGTTGCTGATCATCGGCCCGATCAGTTACATCTTCAGCCTGTCGACCACTGCTTTTGGTTACTGGCTGAACAACTTCTTTCTCTGGTCGTTCGATACCAAGGAGTCCGGCGGCGAGGCCCTGGTGACCTGGTGGACCATGTACGACTGGTCGATCTGGATTGCCTACGCGCCGCTGATGGGGCTGTTCCTCGCGCGTATTTCCTACGGCCGCACCCTGCGCGAGTTTCTGATCATCAACTGGGTGCTGCCGTCGCTGTTCGGCATCGTCTGGTTCGCCATCTGGGGTGGCTCGGCGATCAAATGGCAGATGGACGGCACCCTCGACCTGGTGCGAATCGTCACCGAAAACGGCGCAGTCTCCGGGCTCTGGGGCTTCCTGCAGAACCTGCCGCTGGCCGTGATTCTGGTGCCTCTGGCGATTTTTACCCTGATCATTTCCTTCGCCACCGCCGCAGATTCCATGACCTCGACCATCGCCTCGATCTGCACCCACGACATCCGTGCGGATGAAGAGTCGCCGAAGCGGCAGAAGGTTATCTGGGGCGTTTCCATCGCGGCCATTGCCTACATCATGGTGGCCTTCGGTGGCGGCGCCCAGGGCGTCGAGGGGATCAAGTACCTGGCGGCGGCGGG
Organism: Pseudomonas cuatrocienegasensis; assembly: GCF_900110925.1. GTDB lineage: Bacteria > Pseudomonadota > Gammaproteobacteria > Pseudomonadales > Pseudomonadaceae > Aquipseudomonas > Aquipseudomonas cuatrocienegasensis. Next base: position 135,990 of record NZ_FOFP01000012.1, read on the forward strand.
TGGCTTCACTGTGCTGTTCGTGTTCATTCTGATTGTGGCCTCAGCGGCCCGGGTATTTGTCTTCGCGGCTGGCGAGCAAGAGCAAGTGAGGGGAGTGGTCCATGAGTAAGTCGGTTGAGGCAGTGCTGATTGGCGATGGCCCTATCGCCTGGCAGGACGTGGTCGCGGTGGCCCGCGATCGCCGCCCGATGACGCTTTCAACGCAAGCCTGGTCGCGGGTGCAGGACGCCCGGGCGGCGATTCTTGCCATCGCCGGTTCAAGCAAGGCGCATTACGGCATCAACACTGGCTTGGGCGCGCTGTGCAGCGTGGTGCTGGCACCGAGCGAGCTGCAGAAATTGTCCCGGCACACCCTGATGAGCCATGCCTGCGGTATCGGTGCGCCGCTGCGCGCCGAGCAGGTGCGGGCGATCATCTGCTGCGCGGTGGTCAATTACAGCCACGGCTATTCAGGCGTCAGCCCGCAGGTGGTGGAAGGCCTGTTGAACCTGCTCAACCACGACATTGTGCCGCTGGTGCCGGCCCAGGGGTCGGTCGGCTACCTCTCGCATATGGCGCATATCGGCCTGGCGTTGCTGGGGCAGGGTGAGGTCGAGTTTCGCGGCCAGCGGGTGACTGCTCAGGCGGCGCTGGATGCCATCGGCATGCCCGCAGTCGAGCTGGGCGCGAAGGACGGCTTGAGCCTGGTCAACGGCACCCCGGCGATGACCGGGCTGGCCTGCCTGACCCTGGCCGACGCCACGGCGCTGGCCGACTGGGCCGATATCATCGCAGCGATGAGTTTCGAAGCCCTCGGCGGCCAGCTGGATGCCATCAGCGTGGCGGCGATCCAGCGCAAAGCGCACCTGGGCATGCAGCAAAGCGCGAGCAATCTTCGCCATCTGCTGCAGGGCAGCCGGGTGATCGAGCGTTGCCAGGGCGAGCATCTGCAGGATGCTCTGAGCGTGCGTTCTATTCCCCAGGTCCAGGGCGCCTGCCGTGATCAGTTGCAACACGCGGCCAAGCAGATTGTCTGCGAACTCAACTCAGCCACCGACAACCCGCTGGTGGTCAAGGAGAACGGCAGCTATCGGGTGATTTCCCAGGCCAACCCCCACGGCGAGTCAGTGGCGATGGCCTGCGACCTGCTGGCGATTGCCGTCTGCGAGTGGAGCAGTATTTCCGAGCGGCGCAGCTTCCGTCTGGTTACCCCGCAGGCGAACAAGCTGCCGCCGTTTCTGACCCACGGCAGCGGCGTCAAGTCGGGGATGATGATCGTCCAGTACAGCGCGGCGTCATTGGTGGCGGACAACAAGCGCCTGGCGCTGCCGGCGGTTACCGACAACTTCCTCACCTCCGGGCTGCAAGAAGACCATCTCAGCCTGGGCGAAAGCGCGGCCCTGAAGCTGGATAAGGCTTTGGATAATGCCTTGCATGTGCTGGCCATCGAGTACCTGCTCGCCAGCCAGGCCTTCGACTTTATCGAGGACCGACCCTTTGGCCAGGGCACCGGGCGTGCCTGGCAGTTACTGCGCGAGCATGTGGTCTTCTACGAGGAGGAGCACCCGCTGCATCTGGATATACGTGCCACCTATGAGGTGCTGCGCAATCAAACAAACCTGGAAGCGCTGCGTGAGCAGCTTCCCCAGTTCGAATCCTGAGGCTATTCAGTTATGTCGACTATCGAAATTACCCCTGGCCAGTTGACCCTGGCCCAACTGCGCGCCGCCTACCAGGCACCGTTGCGCGTGAGCCTGGCGGCGTCGGCCTATCCGGCCATCGAAGCCAGCGTCGCCTGCGTCAACGGCATTATTGCCGAAGGCCGGACCGCTTACGGCATCAACACCGGTTTCGGCCTGCTGGCCTCGACCCGCATCGCCAATGAAGACCTGGAGAAACTGCAGCGTTCGCTGGTGCTGTCCCATGCCGCCGGCGTCGGTGCGCCGCTGGATGACGCCATGGTGCGGCTGATCATGCTGCTCAAGGTCAACAGCCTGGCGCGCGGCTTCTCCGGCATTCGCCGCCAGGTGATCGAGGCGCTGATCGCCCTGATCAACGCCGAGGTCTATCCGCATATTCCGCTCAAGGGTTCGGTCGGTGCCTCCGGCGACCTCGCGCCGCTGGCGCATATGTCGCTGGTGCTGCTCGGTGAAAGTCAGGCGCGTTATCGCGGTGAGTGGCTGCCGGCAACCGAGGCATTGGCCATCGCTGGTCTACAGCCGATGACCCTGGCCGCGAAGGAGGGCCTGGCCCTGCTTAACGGCACTCAGGTATCCACCGCCTATGCATTGCGCGGGTTGTTCGAGGCCGAGGATCTGTTTGCGGCGGCAACCGTTTGCGGCGGCCTGACTGTCGAGGCTGCGCTGGGTTCGCGTGCGCCCTTTGATGCGCGCATCCATGCCGCGCGGGGGCAGCGTGGGCAGATCGACGCGGCGGCGGTCTATCGTCATCTGCTCGGAGAGAGCAGCGAAGTCGGTCGCTCCCACGAAGCCTGCGACAAGGTGCAGGACCCGTACTCGCTGCGCTGTCAGCCGCAAGTGATGGGTGCCTGCCTGACCCAGCTGCGACAGGCCGCCGACGTACTGGCAGTGGAAGCCAATGCGGTGTCGGATAACCCGCTGGTATTCGCCGACGCAGGCGATGTGATTTCCGGTGGCAACTTCCACGCCGAGCCGGTGGCCATGGCCGCCGACAATATCGCCCTGGCCATCGCCGAAATCGGCGCACTGAGCGAGCGCCGCACCTCGCTGATGATGGACAAACATATGTCGCAGCTGCCGCCGTTTCTGGTGGCCAATGGCGGGGTCAACTCCGGCTTTATGATCGCCCAGGTCACCGCTGCCGCCCTGGCCAGCGAGAACAAGGCCCTGGCCCACCCGCACAGCGTCGATAGCCTGCCGACCTCGGCGAACCAGGAAGACCATGTGTCCATGGCCCCGGCGGCCGGCAAGCGTCTGTGGGAAATGGCCGCCAACACCCGTGGTGTACTGGCCATCGAATGGCTGGGTGCCTGTCAGGGCCTGGATTTCCGCGAAGGGCTGAAAAGCTCGCCGTTGCTCGAGCAGGCGCGCCAGGCGCTGCGCGCGCAGGTGCCGTACTACGTGGAAGACCGCTTCTTCGCCCCGGATATCGAGGCTGCGAGCGAGTTGCTGGCGAGCCGCTGCCTGAATGAATTGGTCCCGGCGAACCTGTTACCGAGCCTGTAAGCGCTCAAGAGCGCGCGGCTTTCGGCAGCTTCTGGCTGCGCGCTCATTATCCAATCCAACAGGGAGGCATCGCGATGACAACCCTCTGGCAAAACTGCCACGCCGCGACCATGGCCCAGGGCGTTTACTCGATCATCGAAGACGCCGCCATCGTCACCCAGGGCGAGCTTATTCAATGGATCGGCCCGCGGGCTGAGTTGCCGGCCGCAGACTACCTGGCAGTCAATGACCTCAAGGGGGCCTGGGTCACGCCGGGGCTGATCGACTGCCACACCCATACGGTGTTTGGCGGCAACCGCAGCGGCGAATTCGAACAGCGCCTGCAAGGCGTCAGCTACGCCGAGATCGCGGCGGCCGGTGGCGGCATTGCCAGTACCGTGCGCGCGACCCGGGCCGCCAGCGAAGATGAACTGTTCGCCAGCGCCGCCAAACGCCTTAAAAGCCTGATGCGCGAAGGCGTGACCACGGTGGAAATCAAGTCCGGCTATGGTCTGGATCTGGCCAGCGAGCGCAAGATGTTGCGGGTTATCCGTCGCCTCGCAGCCGAACTGCCGGTCAGCGTGCGCAGCACCTGCCTGGCGGCTCACGCCTTGCCGCCGGAGTACGCTGAGCGCGCCGATGACTACATCGAGCACATCTGCAACGAGATGCTCCCAGCCCTGGCTGCCGAAGGGCTGGTGGATGCGGTGGATGCCTTTTGCGAGTACCTGGCGTTTTCCCCGGCGCAGGTCGAGCGGGTGTTCGTGGCCGCACAACAGCTTGGCCTGCCGGTGAAGCTGCACGCCGAGCAATTGTCGTCGCTGCATGGCTCAAGCCTGGCGGCCCGTTATCAGGCGCTGTCGGCGGATCATCTGGAGTTTATGACCGAGGACGACGCCAAGGCCATGGCCGCGTCCGGCACGGTCGCAGTGCTGTTGCCAGGAGCGTTCTATTTCCTGCGGGAAACCCAACTGCCGCCTATGGACGCCCTGCGCAAGCACGGCGTGAAGATGGCCGTGGCCAGCGACCTTAACCCCGGTACCTCGCCCGCGCTGTCGTTGCGCTTGATGTTGAACATGGCCTGTACCTGCTTGCGCATGACCCCTGAAGAAGCCTTGGCCGGGGCGACGATTCATGCAGCCCTGGCCCTGGGCATGGCCGACAGCCACGGCTCGCTGGAGGCCGGTAAGGTGGCGGACTTTGTTGCCTGGCAGATCGAGCGGCCGGCCGATCTGGCGTACTGGCTGGGTGGCGATCTGGAAAAGCGCGTCGTGCGTCACGGCGTCGAAATCGATTGAGGAGAAGGTTGTGGAGAAGGTCCTGAATTTCAAGCAAGGGCGCGTGCCGCTGTTGATCAGCATGCCCCACGCCGGCCTGCGCCTGACCCCGACGGTGCAGGCCGGGTTGATCCCCGCTGCGCAAAGCCTGCCGGACACCGACTGGCATATCCCTCGGCTCTACGCGTTCGCCGCCGAGCTGGGGGCCAGCACCCTGGCCGCTGAGTATTCACGCTTCGTCGTCGACCTGAATCGTCCCGCCGACGACACGCCGATGTATGTCGGTGCCACCACCGGTTTGTATCCCTCGATCCTGTTCGATGGCGTGCCGTTGTTTCGCGAAGGGCTGGAGCCTTCCGCCGAGGAACGCGCGACCTATCTGCAGCAGATCTGGATGCCGTACCACCAGACCCTGGAACAGGAGCTGGCGCGGCTCAAGGCCGAGTTCGGCTATGCCTTGCTGTTCGATGCGCACTCGATCCGTTCGCTGATCCCGCACCTGTTCGACGGCAAGTTGCCGGACTTCAACCTCGGCACCTTCAACGGTGCCAGCTGCGATCCGACCCTGGCCCAGCAGCTTGAAGCCATCTGCGCGCGGCACGGCGAGTTCAGCCACGTGCTCAACGGGCGCTTCAAGGGCGGACATATCACGCGGCACTATGGCCACCCTGCCGAGGACATCCACGCGGTGCAACTGGAGCTGTGTCAGAGCACCTATATGGAAGAGTTCGAGCCGTTCAACTACCGCGCGGATCTGGCGACGCCGACCCAGGTGGTGCTCAGGGAATTGCTGGAGGGCTTACTGGCCTGGGGGCGGCAGACTTACGGGAAATGATCAAAGCAAACGCCCCGAACCCGTTGGGGCTTTGGTTTGGCGATGGCCTGGTTTTGTGTTCAGGTGCTGGAGCTTAACGGTGGAGCCCTAGCTCGTAGGGTGCGCCGTGCGCACCGGCGCAGGCTGTAGACCCTTGGTGCGCGCGGCGCACCCTACCCAGCTGCTCGTGCTGCTCGCCCCATGCAGCATCAATTGGCTCATAGCCTTTTGCTTCGGCGATGATCCGTGGCGGTTAACCGAGCAGATCGCGCAGAACCTGCGTAAAGGCCCGGGCGCTTTCCTCTTCGCCGGCGTGATGCCCGTCACGCACCACCCAGCGCCCGCCCACCATCACATCGCGCACCTGACGATCGCCGCCGGCAAACAGCCAGCGATTGAGGATCCCGTCGCCGTTGGCCGTGGCCAGGTAGGGGTCCTTGCCATCGAGCACCAGCCAGTCGGCGCGCTTGCCGACTTCCAGGGCGCCGACCGCTTGCCCCAGGGCCTGGGCACCACCCTGCAGTGCCGCATCAAACAGCGTGCGGCCGACCATCGGCTGGTCTGCTCGATACAAGCGGTTGCGTCGTTGGTCGCGCAGGCGCTGGCCATATTCCAGCCAACGCAACTCTTCCACCACGCTTAGCGACACATGGCTGTCGGAACCGATGCCCAGCCGTCCGCCCTGGGCGAGGAAGTCCACGGCCGGAAAAATACCGTCGCCCAGGTTGGCTTCGGTGGTCAGGCACAGGCCGGCAACCGCTTTGCTTTGGGCCATAAGGCTGACTTCATGCGGGTTGGCGTGTGTGGCGTGGACCAGGCACCAGCGCTGATCCACTGCGGTGTTTTCGTACAGCCATTGCAGTGGCCGGGCACCGCTCCAGTTCAGGCAGTCGTCGACTTCCTTCTGCTGCTCGGCGATATGGATATGCACCGGGCACTGGCGGTCACTGGCGCTCAGGACCTCCTGGATTTGCTCGGGGGTTACCGCGCGCAGGGAGTGGAAACACAACCCCAGCGCCTGAGACGGCTGCGCGGTCAGGATTGGCTGTAAGCGTGACTGAAGCTTCAGGTAATTGTCGCTGCTGTTGATAAAGCGCCGTTGCCCGTCATTGGGCGCCTGGCCGCCAAAGCCGGAGTGGCTGTAGAGCACCGGCAGCAGCGTCAGGCCGATGCCGGCGGCGCTGGCGGCGTGGCTGATACGCAGGGCCAGCTCCGCCGGATCGGCGTACGGCGTGCCGTCGGTATCGTGGTGCACATAATGGAATTCGGCGACCGAGGTGTAACCGGCCTTGAGCATTTCGATGTACAGCTGGCGGGCGATGATGCCGAGCTGATCGGGGCTGATCTTGCCGACGAGGCGGTACATCAAGTCACGCCATGTCCAGAAACTGTCGTTGGGATTGCCCGCCACTTCCGCCAGCCCAGCCATGGCGCGCTGGAAGGCATGGGAGTGCAGGTTCGGCATACCCGGCAGCAGCGGTCCGTCCAGCCGTTCGGCAGCGTCTTTGTGGGAGTTGGCCTGAACCTGGGTCAGGATGCCGTCGGCGTTGACTTCCAGACGTACATCATTGGCCCATCCACTAGGCAGGAGTGCGCATTCGGCAAAGAAGGCGGGCATGATTCAACCTCGTTGCGTTTCATTTGTATATACATATACAGATGTTTGCCTGCTCGGTAAACTCCGGCAGCTAGCGGCCATCCATTCGCCGAGCTGGGGAGTCGCCTCGCCGATTTCGTCTGCCCGCGTCAATCAGATGATTACCCAGCAGATCGGCAATGGAAACTGGCCAGCGCGTTACCGCTTGCCTGATCCATCCCGGTTCCCGTCATCGTCTGAAAGGTCGGTCTCATAAATGAAGAGTCAGATACAGGTTTTACGCGCGACGGATTACCCGCGTATGCCATGGAAAAACGGTGGCGGCAGCACCGAGGAAATTACCCGCGACGCAGGCAGCGGTCTGGACGGTTTCGGTTGGCGGTTGTCGATCGCCGACATCGCGGAGTCGGGCGGATTCTCCACGTTCGCCGGTTATGAGCGAATCATCAGCGTCTTGCAGGGCGACGGCATGACCCTGACGGTCGATGGCCAGACCACGCGCGCGCTGCACCCTCTGGACCCTTTTGCATTCAGTGGCGAGAGCCAGGTGTCTTGCACGCTACTGGGTGGGCCGATCCGCGACTTCAACCTGATCTATGCGCCGCAGCGTTACCGCGCACGGTTGCAGTGGATGGCGGGCGAGCAGCGATCTTTCAGTGAGGCAGGTACGCTGCTGGTATTCAGCGTGGACCCTGGGCTGGCCATCAAGGTGGGCGAGGCCGCCGCTGAACTGGGCCTTTATGACTGCTGGCAACTGAGCGGCAACACCGATTTATTGGAGATATCCACCCGCGGCCAATGCTGCGTGATCGAGCTGACTGCCTACTGACTTCAGCTTTATTTGGCTTTGTGGTGAGGGGGCTAAGCCCCCCACGCGCCACAAAAGGCCTGTCTCGCCATTTTCTCCGCGCACCAACTTGTTGCCTGATGCCCCAGCGTGGCGCAATGCCACGCTTCTGTTACCCCGATCTCCCCTCTAAAAATCCCCTGCAGACGGTTTCTCTGCCTCGCTGACCCTTGAGCGACTGGGCTTGCCGCCATTTCTCATCGCGCCGTGGCTGCTTTTTCAAGAGTTGGCCGTCAGATTGCATATTATTGTATATACAAATAGGGCGTGTGCGTCTGGATCGCTGTCCACGTGCAACCGCCGTAGAAAGCGCAGCCCACTGCCTGGGCTGATCTGGGCCTCTTGACTGCCGTAAGCCAACTCAATGATTAGGAGCGTCACACAATGAAATCGAACAAGACCCTGCTGACCACGGTACTTTCCATGGGCCTGCTGGCCGGCGCTGGCGCCACGCAAGCGGCGGGTTGGTGCGAGTCGGGCAAACCGGTGAAGTTCGCTGGCCTGAATTGGGAAAGCGGCATGCTGCTGACCGACGTCATGCAAGTGGTGCTGGAAAAAGGCTATGGCTGCCAGACCGACAGCCTGCCGGGTAACTCCATCACCATGGAGAACGCCCTGAGTAGCAACGACATTCAGGTGTTTGCCGAAGAATGGGTCGGCCGCAGTGAAGTCTGGAACAAGGCTGAGAAGGCCGGCAAAGTGGTGGGCGTCGGTGCCCCGGTCGTGGGTGCCATCGAAGGCTGGTACGTGCCGCGTTACGTGATCGAAGGCGACGCCGAGCGCAAGCTCGAAGCCAAGGCGCCGGGCCTGAAAAATATCGCTGACCTGGGCCAGTACGCCGCCGTATTCAAGGACCAGGAAGAACCGGCCAAGGGCCGCTTCTACAACTGCCCGGCCGGCTGGACCTGTGAGCTGGAAAACAGCGAAATGCTCAAGAGTTATGGCCTGGAAAATACCTACACCAACTTCCGCCCGGGCACCGGCCCGGCGCTGGATGCGGCTGTGCTGTCGAGCTACAAGCGTGGCGAACCGATCCTGTTTTATTACTGGTCGCCCACACCGCTGATGGGCCAGGTCGATCTGGTGAAGCTGGAAGAAAAACCCGGCGTGGATAAAAGCGTGAGCATCAAGGTCGGCCTGTCCAGGACCTTCCACGACGAAGCCCCGGAACTGGTGGCGGTGCTGGGAAAGGTCAACCTGCCTATCGATATCCTCAACCAGAACCTCGGGCGCATGGCCAAGGAGCGGATCGAGTCGCCGCAACTGGCGAAGATTTTCCTGCAGGAACACCCTGAAATCTGGCACGCCTGGGTCAGCGAAGACGCTGCCAAGAAAATCGACGCGGCTCTGTAGGTCGAGGCCTCCCCGGCTAGCCGAAGGGCTGGCCGGGACGTTCACTGCATCCCCTTGTTCGAGAGTCTTTTATGTTTCCCGAAAGCCTTACCTTCTCCATCGCCGACTGGGTCAATAGTTGGGTGGACTCGCTGGTGACCAATTATGGCGATGTGTTCCGGCAGATCGCCGACACCTTGCTGTGGGCCATCGTCAACCTCGAAGGCCTGCTGCGCATGGCACCTTGGTGGCTGATGCTGGCCATCATCGGTGGCATTGCCTGGCACGCCACTCGTAAGGTCGTGACCACGGCGGTGATTGTTGGCCTGCTGTTTCTGGTTGGTGCGGTGGGGTTGTGGGACAAGCTGATGCAGACCCTGGCCCTGATGCTGGTGGCCACCGGCATTTCGGTGTTGATCGGCATTCCGCTGGGCATTCTTTCTGCGCGCAGTAATCGCCTGCGTTCGGTGCTGATGCCGTTGCTGGACATCATGCAGACCATGCCGAGTTTCGTGTACCTGATCCCGGTGTTGATGCTGTTCGGCCTGGGCAAGGTGCCGGCGATTTTCGCCACGGTGATCTATGCCGCGCCACCCTTGATTCGTTTGACCGATCTGGGCATTCGCCAGGTCGACCGCGAGGTGATGGAGGCGATCAACGCTTTTGGCGCCAACCGCTGGCAACAGCTGTTTGGCGTGCAACTGCCCCTGGCCCTGCCAAGCATCATGGCGGGGATCAACCAGACCACCATGATGGCCTTGTCGATGGTCGTCATCGCTTCGATGATCGGCGCCCGTGGCCTGGGTGAGGACGTGCTGATCGGCATCCAGACCCTCAACGTCGGGCGCGGCCTGGAAGCCGGCTTGGCGATCGTGATTCTCGCCGTGGTCATCGACCGCATTACCCAGGCCTATGGCCGCCCCCGGCATGAGGTGAGCAAATGAGTGACGCGGCCATCAGCAAGATCGAAGTCAAAAACGTCTTCAAGATTTTCGGCAGTCGCTCCAAGGATGCCCTGGCGCTGATTCGCCAGAACAAGAGCAAAGACCAGGTGCTGGCCGAAACCGGCTGCGTGGTCGGGGTGAACGACCTGTCGCTGAGCATCGCCAGTGGCGAGATCTTCGTGATCATGGGCCTGTCCGGCTCTGGCAAATCCACCCTGGTGCGGCACTTCAACCGGCTGATCGACCCGACTAGCGGCGCGATCCTGGTGGACGGTGAAGACATCCTGCAACTGGACAAGGACGGCCTGCGAGAATTTCGTCGGCACAAGATCAGCATGGTGTTCCAGAGCTTTGGCCTGCTACCGCACAAGAGCGTGCTGGACAACGTCGCCTACGGCTTGAAGGTCCGTGGCGAGAGCAAACCGGTGTGTCGCGAACGGGCGCTGCACTGGATCAATACCGTGGGGCTCAAGGGCTACGAGCATAAATACCCGCACCAGCTTTCCGGCGGCATGCGCCAGCGTGTGGGCCTGGCCCGGGCCTTGGCGGCGGACACCGATATCATCCTGATGGACGAAGCCTTCAGCGCCCTCGACCCGCTGATCCGCGCGGAAATGCAGGACCAGTTGCTGGCGCTGCAAAAGACCCTGCACAAGACCATCGTGTTTATCACCCACGACCTCGACGAGGCCGTGCGCATCGGCAACCGCATCGCGATCCTCAAGGACGGCCAGCTGATCCAGGTCGGCACGCCGCGAGAGATTCTGCATTCGCCGGCGGATGAATATGTAGATCGGTTTGTGCAGCGCAGGGCAGTAGTGGTGTAGGGCTGATCTCAGCTACGACCTACTAAATGCCTCACACCAACAGGTCGGCAGCAAGCCGGCCAGTTTCTTGGTTCGCGGCAATTGCCGGCAGTTGTTCCTACGCGCGGGCGAGAGGGGAGGCTATCATCTGCGTTTCGGGTGTAACTCCAAGGAGCCGCAGTGAGCAGTACAACCCCGCGCTACAAAGCCATTGAGGCGTTCCTGCTGGAGCGTATCCAGGGCGGCGTGTTTCCGGTCAATCACCAGATCCCACCGGAAGAGCAGTTGGCGCGCGACTTCGGCGTAAGCCGCATGACGGCCAACAAGGCGATCCAGAACCTGGTGCAGAAGGGGTATCTGGTGCGCCAGGCCGGGCATGGCACCTTCGTCACCGACCGCAAGGCCGAGTCTTCGCTGCATGAGGTGATGAATATCGCCAGCGAAGTGCGCGAGCGTGGCCACGTCTATGGCAACCGCGTGCTGCGCTGCGAAGCGGTGGCGGCTGATGATGAAGTGGCGCTGCGCCTGGGCGTGCGGCTGGGCACGGAGGTGTTTCACAGTGTGCTGGTACACCTGCAGGATGGCCTGCCGATCCAGCTGGAGGACCGCTTCGTCAACCCGCGCTGGGTGCCGCATTACCTGGCCACCGACTTCACCCAGCAGACGCCCAACGAGGTGCTGGTGGCCAGTTGCCCGATCTCGGACGTGGAGCATGTGGTGGAAGCGGTCCCGGCCGATGGGCTCATCGCCGAGCTGCTCGAGATCGACCCGCTTATGCCCTGCCTGAGCGTGATCCGCCGCACCTGGTCGGACGATCACCTGATCAGCTACGCACGGCTGATCCACCCTGGCGCGCGCTACAAGCTGCGCTCGCTGCACACCCACAGAAAGTAGGGTGCGCTTTGCGCACCAAGCTACGTACGGGTGTTGCCCTGAGCCCCTAGTCAGCCGCCAACTGATCCGCCAGCGCCGGGTCGTCGATAAAGCGGTTGCGCGTGCCCTGCAATGCGCCGATTTTCTCGTTGCGCGCATGCTCCTCGGCATCGGGCGGGTCCATGCGGTTCCACTGTTGCAGCATCGGTAGATCGCCGATCAGGGGCAGGCCGTATTCCTGGTGCATGTAGAAGATCGCCCGGGCGATATTGCCCTTGGCGGCATCCTTGGGTTCGAGGCGTTGAAAACCAGTCTTCAGCTCACAGTCGAGGTCGCTGAAGGTGCCGCTTTGGCTGTCTGCCACATCCGCGAACTGGGCGTTGCGCCGGGCCCGTTCGACGCTCTTCAGCGCCGGGTAGTAGTTATGCAGGTCTGCGACGATAAACGGGTAGCGCGGGTTCATGATGCTGCACTGGCGATCGGTGACGCAGCGCAGTGCGTTTTTCATCTGCCGGGCGCTGTACACCGCGCTGGCCGTCACCTGCTGGTCCGGGCCGGCGAAGCGCCGGGCGCAGTACAAGGTAGTACCCCCGGCCGGGTAGAGCTGGCTCCAGAACAGCTGCTCGCTGGCTTTGGTGTCGGCAATCTGGTCCTGGCCAGCGGCCAGTGAGGGCGGACTGGCAACGACCGCCAGGCAAGCGAAGGCGAAAGCAACTGCGCGCATGAGATAAGGCCCCGTTCGACTGCCATGGCTGGCGGCCTGCTGTTGTTTTTGTAGGACAGCCCCGAGTCTAGGGTCTGGCAGATAAAGCCGCAAATGAGGCTTGTAAGCTTTGGCTTACATGCTGTGCTGCTGTTCGTCTCTATCGGCGAATAGAGCGCAGGAATACTATTTGTCTCAAGGACGTCGCGCAGGAAGCGCAGCTTTTAAAAAGGATACGTTGGAAAGCCGCCAGGATGGCGAGTTGATCAAGGATGTCAGGACATAGTCTGCAAAACCTCGCTTCGGCGGGGTTTTCTTTTTTCTGGGTACTTCTCGCTCCCAGAAAAGCCAGTTGTTCCCACAGCCCCTCTCTAATTGCCTCAGCACCTTATACCGGCCGCCGACTGCGCGCGCTCAACCAAGCAATTGGCGCAAGGCACTGGGCGAGAAGCCTGTCCAGCGTTTGAACGAGCGGCGGAAGTTGGTGCTGTCGTGAAACTGCAGGTAGGCGGCCACCTCGTCATTGCTGTAGCCCTTGACCCGGTACAGGTACAGCGCCACATGCTTGCGCACCAGGTCGAGCTGCTCCTGAAAATGGCTGCCGTGCTTGCCCAGTTTGCGTTTGAGGGTGGCCGGGCTCATGGCGAAGGCCTGCGCCACGCTGTCCAGGTTCGGCGCCTCGCGGATGTGCGTGCGCAGGTGGGCATACAGGCGGTCGAGCAGACCCGCGGAAAATCCCAGGGCCTCGAGCTGCGCCAGGCTCTGGTGCTCGGCCACCTGGCGCGCGGTGAGTGAAGCACCGGCCCAGGGTCGCGCCAGGTACTCGCGGGGCAGGCTCATCATGTCCACCTGGCGCGCGAAGGCCACGTCTTCGCCCAGGTGCACCCAATACTGTTCGATATAGCGCGGCTGTTCGTGAGCAAACTCGAACTGCCAGGGCAGGCGCTCGCCGGCCAGCCAGCGGCTGCAGGAAGCCAGCGCGGTCATGCTCGCCTCGAGCATAAAGCGGCGCTGCTCGCCGCAGCCGCAGGCGTCCAGCCAGACCACATGGACGTGCTGCTCATCCAGCACCAGGCGCGGCGCCAGCAGCGGGCTGAGCAGGGCGCGCAGGTGCACCAGCAGCGTGAGCGCCTGGTGCAGGTTGCCGGCTTGCTGCAGGGCCTGGCTGGCGGCGCCGTAATGGCCGGGCAGCAGACGTTGGCCGAAGAGGAAGCTGCTGTCATCGGCATCCAGCAGGCGGCGGGCATTGTCGATCAACTGCAAAAACTGCTGCGGGCTGATGCGCGCCTGGCCACTGAGAATGTCCTCGTGGAACAGCCCACTGCCGCGCAGCAGGCGATGGCTGTCCAGCTCGCGAGCCAGGGCCAGGTCGAGCAGCAGCGCAGGCTGGTGATGGGCGGCAATAAAGCGGCTGTCGCGTTCGTACCAACTGCCCTTGACGGCCATGCTGGATTCCTCAGGCGCGCTTCGCGGCGGGTGTTTGCTTGGCGCGGGCCAAGGCCAGGTTGAGGCGTTTGAGCAGGCTGTCGCCGTCTTCGTCCTGGGCCAGCACGCTGGCCACGGCGGCAACCAGGTGCAGGCGCTCGCCATTGCGCTGGCTGCGGTAGGCCAGGTGGCGCACCGCGTCCTGCAGTTCGCTGGCGATCTGCTGCGCCTGCTGCGCACCGGTGCTCGGCAGCAGCGCGACGAAGCGGTCGCCGGCCAGGCGGCAAAGCAGGTCCTGGCGCCGCAGGTTGAGCAGCAGCAACTGGGTCAGGCTCTGCAGCACCGAATCACCCTCAGCGTGACCGTGCTCGCGGTTGAGGCGGTCGAAATCATTCAGGTCGAGGATCACCAGACTCAACGGCTGACCTTCTGCACGGCTCTGCTGCAGGGCTTGTTGCACCTGCAGACGCAGGTAGTCGGCGGCGCCCAGCGGGGTGAGCTTGTCGAACAGCCGGTGTTCGCGGAACAGCCGTTCGCGCTTTTCCATCTGCGCGCTGATTGCCAGTTGTTCACGGTGCCAGTGGTAGATGCCCAGGGTCACCAGGATAAAGCCCACCGGCATCGGCCCGGACTCCAGCCATTTGTCCCAGTTGACGCCCGCCGGCAGTTGCACGAACTCGTCTATGGAGTCCATCCACAGCGAGAAGAACAGACACGCCAGGCCGCAGAACAGCAGACTGGTCACCCGCCCGGCGGGGCGGCTCTTGAGCAGCAGGCCGATCCACAGCAGCACCAGCAGCGTCGAGCCGCCCTCGCCGAAGATATCTGTCCAGTCCCACTCGCTGGTGGGTTTGATGTTGCCGGCGATCAGGTGCGCGAGCAGCCCGAGGTTAGCCAGCAGTAACAAACCGGCAAGTTTCCAGGCGTGGAATTTCAACAAGGGCGGCATCGGGTGGGTTCCGCAGGCTTCAATGACGGCCAGCAGAGCAGAGACCTGTGACACTTTGGTTGCAGTGGGGGAGGTCGATTCGGCTCAGCCAAGCTGCACGTTTTTTTGCTGCGCCCGGCCGTAGGGTGCGCCGCGCGCACCAACCCGCCGCCGTTCAGCCGCCACGCACCACTCGCCACGAGCAGGCAGCCCGCTGCCGAGGCGCGCCGCGTCAGGTCTTTTCAGCTCATCTGTCTGGGCCATGGCCTTTAAAACCCGGCATTTCGCCGCCCATGCCGCAACCCTGTCACCGAAGCGTCATCCGCCCCACCTAGCTTGCGCTCCCAGCGACTCGGCCTCTGTGCCGATGGATTTCACTCTTGGGGAGAGCAGGCCATGCGCCTAGGTCACAGCAGCACCCGCTATGCGGGCTTTCGCATCAGCACGTTGACGTTGGCCATTGTCGCCAGCACTGGCGTCCTCGCCGAGGAGCCGTTAGTTCTGGAGCATGTCGAGGTGGTCGGCCAGGCCGTCAGCATCGACAAGGCGCTGAAAGAGCAACGCAGTTCCGATAACGTCGAGAGCGTGGTGCACGCCGACGGCATCGGCCAGCTGCCGGACGACAACGCCGCCGAGGCGCTGCAGCGCATACCCGGTTTGTCGGTGGAGCGCGACCAGGGTGAAGGGCGTTTTGTCAGCGTGCGTGGCATCGGCCCGGACCTGAACAGTGTGACCATCAATGGCACCCTGGTGCCCTCACCGGAAAGTGACCGCCGCGCCGTGGCCCTGGATGTACTGCCTTCCGAGTTGGTGCAGTCGCTGACGGTGGTCAAATCCCTGACCCCAGACATGGACGCCAACTCCCTCGGCGGCACGGTGGAAGTGGAAAGCCTCTCGGCCTTCGACCATGACGGACTGTTCTACACCGGCAGCGCCGAAGGCAGCTACGACGACAACACCGAGCAAACCAGCCCGAAATTTTCCGGCGCGATCAGTGATCGTTTCAGCCTGGGCGATGGCATCGACAACTTCGGCGTGGCCGCCGCCTTGAGCTGGCAGGAGCGCGACTTTGGTTCGGATAACGTCGAAACCGGCGGCGCCTGGAACTTCGATAACGGCACCCGGCTGGAAGAGCTGGAGCAGCGCAACTACGCCATTACCCGCGAGCGCACCGGCTTTGGCTTGAACTTCGACTACAAGCCCGATGACCTCTCCAGCTATTACCTGCGCACCCTGTATAGCCGCTACAAGGACACTGAAACCCGCAACGCTGCCGGCATCGAGTTTGCCGATGCGCAGTTGCCGGGCGAAAGCGGTGATGCCGAAGGCTACCGCGAGCTGAAGAGCCGCACAGAAACCCAGGAAGTGCAGTCCTACGTGCTGGGCGGCGAGCGCATGCTCGGCCTGTGGACCATCGGAACCCAGGCCGGTTTCAGCCGCTCCAGCGAAGACAGCCCGGAAGGTATTGCCGGGGCGACCTTCGAAGGTAATGACGATTTTGCCGATGCCGGTTTCAGCAACACCAAGAAGCCGCACCTGAATATCGACTCGGCGTTCTACGACCCGAACAATTTCACCCTCAGCGAGGTCGAGTGGGAAAAACAGAAGACCACCGACACCGAGAAGAACATCAAGCTCGACCTGGCGCGCGACTATGACCTCAGCGGCTATGCCTCCCAGGTCAAGTTCGGCGGCAAGCTCAGCCGTCGGGAAAAAGACAATGACCTGGAAGCCTGGAAGTACGAGGACCTCGGCGATGTCGGCCTGAGCGATGCCGACCTCAACCTTGGCCAGTTCACCAAGGGCAGCGTGGATTACGGCCTGGGCCGCTTTGGTCCCGGTATCAGCGACAAGGCCATCGAGCGCCTGCTCGGCGGTCTGAACAGAGACGACTTCTATAACGAAGAAGAGTCGCGGGTAAATGACTTCGAGATGAGCGAAGACATCAACGCCGCCTACCTGATGAACAGCCTCGACATCGACGACTGGCGTTTTATCGCCGGGGTGCGCTACGAGGGCACCGAGTTCGAGGCCAAGGGCAGCGGCATTCGCGATGGGGTCTTCGAGGACACCAAGAGCGACACGCGTTATGAGCATTGGCTGCCGGGTCTGCATGCGCGCTACCAGCTCAACCCCAGCACGCAGCTGCGCGCCGCCTGGACCAATACCGTGGTGCGGCCGACCTTTGGCCAACTGGCGCCGGGCTTCGTGATCGACGGCGACGAGGCCAGCTTCGGTAACCCGGAGCTTGATCCGCTGGAGTCGATGAACCTCGATTTTGGCATCGAACACTATATGGGCCGTGCCGGCGTGGTCTCGGCGTTCGTGTTCTACAAGGACATCGACAGCTTCGTCTACAACACCGACCTGGGCGGCACAGGTATCTGGGCCGACTTTGCCGAGGCCAACACCTTTGCCAATGGCGAAAGTGCCGAGCTGTATGGCCTGGAGCTGGCCTACTCACAGAAATTCGATTGGCTACCCGCGCCCTGGAACGGGCTGCTGGTGGGGGCTAACGCCACCTTCAGCCGCTCCGATGCGAAGATCGAAGGGCAAGGCCAGTCGCGCAGCATAGACCTGCCGAACCAGTCGGATACGGTCGGCAACCTGATGCTCGGCTGGGAAGACGACACACTCAGCCTGCGCCTGTCGGCCAACTACAAATCCAGCTACCTGGCCGAAGTCGCGGCTATCGACGACAAGGCCCATGACCTCTACGCCGATGAGCAATTATTCGTCGACTTCAGTGCCGGTTACTTCCTCACCCCTGCGCTGCAGCTGACCTTCCAGGCGCAGAACCTGACGGATGAGTCCTACTACGTCTACAGCGGCCGCCGCGACTTCAACGCCCAGTACGAAGAGTACGGCCCGACCTACAAGCTCGGCCTGACCTTCACCCACTTCTGATCTGTGTGTCGGCTGGGCGCGCCTCGGGCGTGCCCGGCTGGCGGTTAGGTTTTCAGTAAGGATTTACCCGTATGCACCTTTCGTTTGTTAAGAAAAACCTGTTGCTCGCCAGCCTGATTGCCTTGAGCGCCTGCCAGAGCACAGTGGCCGATAAGCCCGCTGCAGCCCTGAGCCTGCAGGCGCTTGCCAGCCCAGACATGGGCGCGGTCGAGGCGGCGCAATGGCTGGCCAGTGACAGCTTCTGGCCAGGAGCTGAGCGCTTGCAGAGCAGCGAGAAAAAGGGGCTGTTTGTGCTCGATGGCCAGGGCGCGACCCTGAGCCAATTGCCAGGCACTTTTGCCAGCATCGACCATCGCGTCGGCCCTCGCGGTCTGCTGGTGGCAGCGCTGGATGTCGACCGCCAGCAGGCCATGCTGGTCAACCTGGCGAATCAGCGCTGGGGCGAGCCGCTGTACCTGCCGCGTCCGGCTTACAAGATTGATGGCCTGTGCCTGTACCGCGATGCGGCGCACAACGAGTTTGTCTTTCTGATTGGCGAGGAAGGCATCGGCGAGCAGTGGCTGGTGGCTCAGAACGAAGTGCCGTTGGCAACGCCCAAGCGCGTGCGCGGCATGAGTCTGCCGCCGGCCAGCGAGTATTGCCAGGTCGATGATCTGGCTGAGCGCTTGTACGTCAACGAAGAAAACGTCGGCCTGTGGGCCTACGCTGCCCATGCCGAGGCGGATCTGGTGCGCGAGCCGGTGGGGCTGGTGCAGCCGTTCGGTGATATCGGCAAGGCGCTCGCCGGTATGGCCGTGGTACCGGGCGGGGTGTTGGCGCTGGACCCGGAAAGCAACAGCCTGCACCGCTATCAGCGCTCCAGCGATGGTTGGCAGGCCCAGCCGGTGCTGCCCCTGGGCAAGCTGAATGAGCCTGAAGGCCTCAGCGTGCGTGCTGTTGCAGGCGGCCTGGAGTTACTGGTGCGCGATGACGACGGCCTGCAGCACGGGCAGCTGGCCTGGCAGGCGCAAGCCCCTGAGCCGCACGCAGCACTGCCGATTCTGCCGGTACAGGTGCAAACCGATCCGGTACCGAGTCTGGGCGATGCCGCCGACGACCCGGCGATCTGGGTGCACCCCAGTGACCCGCGCAAGAGCCGCGTATTGGGCACCGATAAGCAGGGCGGCCTACTGGCCTATGACCTGGCCGGTAAGCAGCTGCAGGACCTGCGCTTAGGGCGGATGAACAACGTCGATGTACGGGCCGGCTTTGACCTCAATGGCGAGCGGGTCGACCTGGCCGTAGCCAGCAACCGTGATCAGAACAGCCTGCAATTGTTTGCCATCGACCGCCGCAGTGGCGAGTTGCGCAACCTGGGTAAGCTGCCAACGCCGCTCAAGGACATCTACGGTCTGTGCATGTTCAAGGATGCCGCCGGGGCGATTTATGCAATTCCCAATGACAAGGACGGCACCTTTCTGCAGTACCGCCTGAGTGCAGACGATGGCCGTATCCGTGGTGAGCTGGTGCGCCAGTTCAAGGTGGCGAGCCAACCGGAAGGTTGCGTCGCCGATGACCGCAACCAGCGCTTGTTTGTCGGCGAAGAAGATGTCGCGGTCTGGGCGCTGGATGCTCGCGCTGAGGCGCCCACTCAGCTTGAACAGGTGATTGCAGTCGGCGATGTGGTGCATGACGACATTGAAGGTCTGGCGATTTATCAGGGCGCAACGCGTGACTACCTGGTGATCTCCAGCCAGGGCAACGACAGCTATGTGGTGCTCGATGCGGCAGCGCCCTATGCCGTGCGCGGCGCCTTTCGCATCGGCCTGAACGCGCAACTGGGCATCGATGGCGCCTCGGAAACCGACGGCCTGGACGTTACTTCAGCCAACCTCGGCGGCATCTGGAGCGCCGGCATGCTGGTGGTGCAGGACGGGCGCAAGCGCATGCCCGAAGACCGCCAGAACTACAAATACCTGCCCTGGAGCGCGGTGGCCGAGGCCCTGGGTCTGGAATAGCGGGCCTGGTAGCCCGGATGCAATCCGGGGCTACGGGGGCTGCAGCCGTGAAGCGAAAAGCTCGCGGCTAAAGCCCCTCCCACGGCCCCGGTTACGGGGCCGCTCACTGCAATGAAATGACGCCCGCCGTCTATGGCGGGTGCGGCAAGCCAAGGAGTCGAAGATGCACAGTTCACTCGAACAGATGACCGTCTGGGGCCTGATCAGCGACGCCAGCCTGCTGGTGCAGGCGGTGATGCTCAGCCTGGTCCTGGCGTCGCTGGCCAGTTGGTATTTGATCGTGCAGCGCAGCGCCGTGTTGCGCCGCAGCGAGCGTGAGGCGAATGCCTTTGTCCAGCGCCTGCGCGGCAGCGCCGACCTGGCCCAGCTGCAGCGCGACTGCAGCGCCACCGCCGACGAAGACGCCGGCGTGCAGCGCCTGTTTCAGGCCGGCTATGGCGAGTTCCAGCTCCTGCGCCGCGAGCCGGGTATTGCCAGCGAGGTGGTGGTCGAGGGGGTCGAGCGCAGCCTGCTGGTGGCCATCTCCGAGCAGGAAGAACGCTTGGAGAAAGGCCTGCCGCTGCTCGCCACCGTCGGTTCAGTGAGCCCCTACATCGGTTTGTTCGGCACCGTCTGGGGCATCATGAACTCCTTTATCGGCTTGTCCCAGGTGCAGCAGGCGACGTTGTCCACGGTCGCGCCGGGGATCGCCGAAGCGCTGATCGCCACCGCCATCGGCCTGTTCGCGGCCATCCCTGCGGTGATCGCCTACAACCGTTTCTCTGCCCGCGTGGCCAGTCTCAGCGTGCGCTATTACGGCTTTGGCAACGAGCTGCAGGGCCGCCTGCATCGCCACTTGCACACGGGCGGCGGCACACTCGCCGCAGCGGCCTGAGGGGATCGCCATGCGCAGGCCACAGAGCAAGCACGGGCCCAAGGCCGAGATGAACGTGGTGCCCTATATCGACGTGATGCTGGTGCTACTGGTGATCTTTATGGTCACCGCGCCCATGCTGATTCAGGGCGTGCAGATCGAGCTGCCCAAGGTCGCCGCCGAAGCGCTGCCCACGGATAACCAGCAGCGCATCCTGACCCTCTCGGTACAGGCCGACGGCAGCTACTACTGGAACCTTGGCAGCGAGTTGGACACCGAACTGGGCGAGGCCAGCGAACAGGCGGTGGACCTGGCGCAGATGAGCACACGGGTCAGCCAGTTGGTGGCCGAACAGGGCGATACCCAGGTGTATATCCGCGCCGACCAGGCCGCCGACTACGCCAGCGTAGTGGCCGGCATCGCCGCCTTGCAGCAGGGCGGGGTGAGCAGCCTGGGGCTGATCACCGAGGCGCCGCAATGAGCAACCTGGCCCTGCCCGCTACGCCCACCACCTGGCACGCGCCACCGCCTACACATCAGTGGCACCGCCGCTGCAGCGCCTTGGCGGTGGCGTTGGCCGTGCACCTCGGGCTGGGGGCACTGCTGCTGACCCAGTGGCAGGTCAGCCAGCCCGAAGTGCCGCAGATCAGCACCGTGCAGTTGCAATTGCTTACCCTGGCACCGCCCGCACCCGTACCGCCGGTGCTTGCCGAGCCCACCCCCGCCCCGGTACAGCCACCGCCATCCGTTCAGCCCGCGCCGGTGGTCGAGCCGCCGCGTCTTGAGCAAGCCGCGCTGGCACGCAAGCGCGCCGAGCAAGCGCAGCGTGAACAGGCGCAACAACGTCTGCGCGAAGAACAACAACGTGATGAGCAGCGCCAGCGCCGCGAGGCCGAGGCCCTCGCGCAGCAGGAGCAGCAACGCCAGGCCGAGCAGCGCTTAGCCGAACAACGCGAACAGGCCGCGGCCGCCGCAGCCGAGCGCGCACGCCAGGCTGAAGCGGCGGCGGCCGCCAGCCGCCAGTATTTGCCGATCGCCAAACAGGCGCCGAGCTACCCGCAGCGCGCTCTGGACAAAGGCCTCGAAGGCCAATGCACCGTGCATTACACCGTCAATGCGCAGGGACGGGTGGAAAACCCCGAAGCCGAGAGCGACTGCCACCCGCTGTTTATCCGCCCCTCGCTGAATGCGGCAAAGAGCTTTCGCTACCAGCCGCGCATCATCGAAGGCCGCGCCGTGGCAGTGGCCAATGTGAGAAACACCTTTACCTACCGCATCGAACCGCGCTGATCTGGGCGTCTGGAATGCGCATAAATCCGCCGCAGGCCGCGGGGTCAGTAGCCTGGGTCGAGCGCAGCGACACCCGGGTACGCTCGTCAGTCAGTAGCCTGGGTTGAGCGCAGCGATACCCGGGAACGCTCGCCAGGTGGCAAGCGAGGCCGCGCCGCGTGACGACGCGCCCCGGTTGAATCGGCCGAAATGCTCAGGCCGCGTGCTTGGCAACCCACCCGGCATAAGCGTCGATAAACTTCTGCAGAAAGGGTTTGATGCTGTCGCTCAGCACGCCCTGCTCATCGAAGAACGAGCCCGCGCCGCCAAGGTAGGCTTCGGGCTGTTGCAGCACCGGCACGTCGAGAAACACCAGGCACTGGCGCAGGTGGTGGTTGGCGCCAAAGCCGCCAATTGCGCCAGGCGAGGCGCTGAGCACGGCGCCGGGTTTGCCGCTGAAGGCGCTTTTGCCATAGGGCCGTGAGCCGACGTCGATGGCGTTCTTCATCGGTGCAGGGATCGAGCGGTTGTATTCCGGGGTGACGAACAGCAGCGCGTCGGCGGCGCCCACTTGCTCACGAAAGCGTTGGTAAGCGGCCGGGTAGGGCGCGACATCGGTGTCTTCGTTGTACAGCGGCAGGTCGCCGATCTCGACGATTTCCAGCTGCAGCGATGGCGGCGCGAGCTCGGCCAGGGCCAGGGCGAGTTTACGGTTGATCGATGCCTGGCGCAGGCTGCCGACCAGGACGGCGACGCGGTGGACCTTGCTCATGGTGAACTCCTCGGATAAATGAACGGATGACTATAGACCCTGCGGATCTGGCTAAGGTCCCAGCGATCTTTCCGCGCCAAGGCGACCCCCGTGGTGCTGGCAGCTTCGCCGAGGCTGCTAGAGTGGCATCTTTGCGCCCAGATCAGACGGAGCCTGCATGAACCTGTCGTTGCTCAGCCGTTACGCGTTTTTCGCCTGTTGTGTGTTGTTTACCCTGGTCAGCCTGCTGTTTCTTGAGCATGAATGGCTGTGGCCGTTCACCCTGCTGGGCGCTGTGCTGAGCCTGGTGGGCATCGGTGATCTGCTGCAGAAGCGCCATGCGGTGCGGCGCAACTACCCGATCCTCGGCAACATCCGTTATCTGGTCGAAGGTATCCGCCCGGAAATTCGCCAGTACCTGCTCGAAGGCGATGCCGAGCAGTTGCCGTTTTCCCGCTCGCAACGTTCGCTGGTCTATTCCCGGGCAAAGAACGAGGGCGCCGACAAGCCCTTCGGCACCCTGCGCGATGTGTACCAGAACGGTTTCGAGTTCATCAGCCACTCCATGCGCCCGGCGGCGCTGAGCGACCCCTGTAGTTTTCGCGTGGAGATCGGCGGGCCGCAGTGTCGCCAGCCTTATTCTGCCTCGCTGTTCAACGTCTCGGCGATGAGCTTTGGTTCGCTCAGCGCCAATGCCATTCGTGCGTTGAATCAGGGCGCGAAACTCGGCGACTTCTACCATGACACCGGCGAAGGCAGCATCAGCCCTTACCACCGCGAACACGGCGGTGATCTGGTCTGGGAGCTGGGCAGCGGTTACTTCGGCTGCCGCAGCGCAGAAGGTCGTTTCGACCCCGAACGCTTCGCCGTGCAGGCGCGCGACCCGCAGGTGAAGATGATCGAAATCAAGCTCAGCCAGGGCGCCAAGCCGGGCCATGGCGGCATCCTGCCCAAGCACAAGATCACGGCAGAAATCGCCAGCACCCGTGGCGTGCCCATGGGTGAGGATTGCGTTTCACCGTCGCGCCACAGCGCCTTCTCGACCCCGATCGAGCTGCTGCAGTTTATTGCCCAGCTGCGCGAGTTGTCCGGCGGTAAACCGGTGGGCTTCAAGTTCTGCCTGGGCCACCCCTGGGAGTTTATGGGCATCGCCAAGGCCATGCTGGAGACCGGTATTCTGCCCGACTTTATCGTCGTCGATGGCAAGGAAGGCGGCACCGGCGCGGCGCCGCTGGAGTTTACCGACCACCTCGGTGTGCCGTTGCGCGAGGGCTTGTTGTTCGTGCACAACACCCTGGTCGGCAGCAACCTGCGCGACAAGATCAAGCTGGGCGCCAGCGGCAAGATCGTCAGCGCCTTCGACATCGCCCGGGTGCTGGCCATCGGCGCCGACTGGGCCAACTCGGCGCGCGGCTTCATGTTCGCCATCGGCTGCATCCAGTCGCAGTCCTGTCACACCAACAAATGCCCGACCGGCGTGGCTACCCAGGACCCGCTGCGCCAGCGCGCCCTGGTGGTCGAGGACAAGGCCCAGCGGGTCTACAACTTCCACCGCAACACGCTCAAAGCCCTGGCCGAGATGCTCGCCGCAGCGGGCCTTGAGCACCCGGCGCAGATCGACGCCAAGCATCTGGTGCAGCGGATGTCCGCCAGCGAGATCAAGCTGTTTTCCCAGCAGCATGTGTTCCTCGCCCCCGGCGAACTGCTCGACGGCCAGGTGGCAGGGGAGTTTTACCAGCGCATGTGGCGCATGGCCCGTGCCGACAGCTTCGAGCCGGCGCTGGATTGAGCTAGGCTGGCCGCTGCAGCAAAGAAAAAGACGCGGGCCCACGCGCTAGCAGGCGCCTATGCAGCCCGAAAATTCCTCCGTTTGCTTGCGCACCTATTGCCCTTCTTGACCAGGCTGATCGCCCATGTCTCGGCGTACTGCCAGGCCTGGGTGGTTTCGCATGTTGCGCTTGAGCGGAAGGCGAGCGAAGTAGGGCTGTTGCGGATTTTTTGTTCTGGATGGCGCTGTTACATCTGTGAACCTAGGACGAAAGACATGGCCACTTTCAGGGCCATAAAGCGGTGCGTGCTTATTTGAGCTGTGCAGCAGTGATTGGCAATGCTGCGTTGAGGTTTTTCCCCCGTCCAGTCGTTGATCAGGGGGCACAGAGGAGGGTCGAACAAAGGCGTTCTCAGAGCCTACCCATACAATTATTGCAGGGCCTCCATGATGATCATGCTATGCAGGCGCTTGGCCGTTTTTTTTAGGGTGTCAGGGGTGAGTCATGACTAAGTCTGTCGTGAACTTGACCTTTCATGTTTCGAGTGCCGGCATGCTCAAGGTGTCTGGCGTTACGGGTGCGGTCGAATCTCTTAAGCATGTGCTCTCAGGCGAACCGGCACCCCGCACCTTGGATATTCCATCTTTCCTGGACCAACGCGATAAGATGCGCGCAGGAGGGCGGAGTCGCACCTTTGAGTCGAAGCTACTGGCTGTGGGTGATGTTTACGTAAAAGAAGCGTTCGACGAGCTTTCAAGAAAGCTCCATGGCTGTGCAAGAATTGAGGTGTTCTGTGACCCTACGCCTCACGAGCAGATGCTGCTCGTTCAGTGGTTGGCGTGGCTGACTACTCAGGACGGTTTGATCGAAAAGACCGTACTTCATCACTGTATCGTACTGTTGGGTGGGCAACTGTCGAAGTATTGGACGCCTCATCAGCTGTACACGAGCACGAGCCCTGTAACAAAGGAGGTTGTGAGTACTGCGCTAAACGCCTGGAACGCATATACGCATTCCACTCCAGAGCAATGGGTCGGCCTGCTCAGCGAAGATTTATCGGCGCTCCCCTACTTGCGTTATGCCGTTTTCCGCGCCTTGCAAGAACTGCCATCGGTCGATAGGGGCCTTAGCCGTACGGCCTGGAGTGTTCTTGATTTTTTGAGTAGTAGAGCTGAACCCACTTTTGGCCAAGTGCTGCAGGCCGTTGGCGATAGCGATACTTCGCACTTTATGGGTGATCTGGAGACCCGCATATGGCTGAGGGAGTTTCTCAGGCTAGGCCTTTGCCGTGTTGTGAATAAACAGCAAGGTCAGGAACTGCCTCGCATCGGCGCATTTGATGCGAACCTGAGCGAATTGCTTGACTGCCGATTCACGCTCTCCGTGGCGGGTTTGGCCCTGGTCTCCGGTAAGCGCGATTTGCTCGACCTGGCCATCGTCGATTATTGGTGGGGTGGCACCCGACTTAACAACCACACCTACTGGCGCTGGGATTCACGCAAAGCGCAATTGATTGCACCTGCTCAAGGCAAATTCCCTGATCGGCACTTGGCGCCAGGACGTGTCTTGTCTTTCTCTAATACCGAGAAAAAATAGCCTGTAGTGGTGTTAGGGTCTGTTGACGTTTCGTCCTGAGCCGCGTTGCCGCGAAAAAACTTGCCAGGCCGGGCGGCGCTCCGCAAGGCCGCGCCCGCTCCCGGCGGCCTTGCGGCATTCACCCCATCCATAGGGTTTGCGCAGGGTGCAGGGGATGGACTCGCCGTCCACGTTGTTTCCTTGGCAAGTCCTCCAACCACGCATGGCGAGATTTTGCGCGCAACCTAAGCGGCCCCACCCGAAGGGCTCGGCGCGGCCGCGAACGAAACGTCAACAGGCCCTAAGCGATGCTTAAGTGCCAATCGGATGAGGCGGGCATATGGCTGCACGCGTCTATGAAACCTGAGTGACTATCCAGTGAAGATGGCGGGCATAGACCCTAAGGACAGCTGCGAGCTGGCCGCTGCAGCAAAGAAAAAGACGCGGGCCCACGCCAGGCGACCCGCGTTTACACTCAATCGGTCAGGCGCGGCGCCCCAGGGCGTCGCGCAGGTTCAGGCGCTCGGCCTGGAACAGCCGTGCATCCATAGGTTTCGGGTCCCGCACGATGGGCGCGAAATCCATGCGCGCGAGGATGTCGCGTTGGATGTCCACCCCCGGCGCCACCTCGATCAGTTCCAGGCCGGCAACCGTCAGTTGCAGCACGCAACGCTCGGTGACGTAGAGCACCGGCTGGCCGTGTTCGGCGGCCAGGCGGCCGGCGAAGGTGCGGTGCTCGACCTCAGCGACGAACTTGCGTGTGGCGCCGTCTTTGACGATGCGCAGCTGACCATCCTCGATACGGATGTCCTGCTCACCGGCGCTGAAGGTGCCGACGAACACCACCTGCTTGGCGTTCTGGCTGATATTGATAAAGCCGCCGGCACCGGCCAGGCGCGAGCCGAAGCGCGACACGTTGAGGTTGCCCGCCGCGTCGGCCTGGGCCAGGCCCAGCACGGCCAGGTCCAACCCGCCGCCGTCGTAGAAGTCGAACTGGTAAGGCTGGTCGAGCAGGGCGCTGTGGTTGCTCGCTGCGCCAAAGTCCAGCCCCGAGGCCGGCACGCCGCCGATCACGCCGGGCTCGGCGGTCAGGGTCAGCAGGTCGATCACCCCTTCTTCGGCGGCCACCGCCGCCACGCCTTCGGGCATGCCGATGCCCAGGTTGACCACGCTGCCCGCGCGCAGCTCCAGGGCGGCGCGGCGGGCGATCAGTTTGCGCACGTCCAGCGGCATGGGCTTGAGGCTGTCCACCGGCACTCGCACCTCGGCGGCGAAGGCCGGGTTGTAGGCGGTGGCGAAGGTCTGCTGGTGGTTGGCCGGGTCGGCGACCACCACGCAGTCGACCAGAATGCCGGGGATCCTCACCTCACGGGCATTCAGCGAGCCACGCTCGACGATGCGCTCAACCTGGGCGATCACCAGGCCACCGGAGTTGTGTGCGGCCATGGCAATGGCCAGGCTCTCGATGGTCAGCGCCTCGCGCTCGAACGACAGGTTGCCGTCGGCATCGGCGCTGGTGGCGCGCACGATGCCGACATGGATAGGAAAGGCCGGGTAGAACAGGTAGTCCTCACCATCGATCGGCATCAGCCGCACCAGTTCGTGGGTGGTACGTGCATTGAGCTTGCCGCCGCCGTGGCGTGGGTCGACAAAGGTGCCCAGGCCGACCCGCGACAACTGCCCCGGCTTGCCGGCGGCGATGTCGCGGTACAGCTGGGAAATAACCCCCTGGGGCAGGTTGTAGGCCTCGATGCGGTTATCCACCGCCAGCTTCTGCAGCCCCGGCACCAGGCCCCAGTGGCCGCCAATCACCCGCCGCACCAGGCCTTCATGGGCCAGGTGATTGAGGCCACGGCCCTTGCCGTCGCCTTGGCCGGCGGCATACACCAGGGTCAGGCCCTGCGGGGCCTGTTCAGCGAGAAAGCGCTGCTCCAGGGCGATGGCGATTTCCTCGGCGAAGCCGATGCCGACAAAGCCGCCCGTGGCCAGGTTGGCGTTGTCCGGGATACGCGCTACCGCAGCGGCGGCGCTTATGATCTTGCTCATAGCGGGTACTCGTGGAAGTCGCAGAAACAACCTCGTGGCGTAATGCCAGGCTGCAAGGGAGGGACCGATTGACGTTCCGCGTTAGCCGCGACGCTTGCAGCGCTTCCACGATCTCGCGAATAAAGGCTAGGCGCCCCCTTCGATCCTACAAAGCTCATCAGAAGCTACCGAATAGTGTGCCGAGCGTGATAACGACCACCAGCGCCACCATCGGGAAGGCCACGGTGTTGACGAAGATAAATTTGTACGACTCGCGGTGCGTCAGCTTGCAGATCGCCAGCAGCGAGATCACCGCGCCGTTGTGCGGCAGAGTGTCCATGCAGCCGGAAGCCATGGCGGCGACGCGGTGCAGCAGCTCTGGGCTGATGCCGGCGGCGTTGGCCATGCTCAGGTACTGCTCGCCGAGGGTCTTCAGGGCAATCGACATACCGCCGGAGGCCGAGCCGGTGATGCCGGCGAGGATGTTCACCGCTACCGCTTCGGAGATCAGCGGGTTGCTGGAGACGCCCAGCACCAGGTCGCGAATGATCACAAAGCCCGCCAGAGAAGCGATCACCGTGCCGTAACCCACCTCGGCGGCAGTGTTGAGGATCGGCAGCATGGAGCCGAAGGCGCCGTCGTTGACGCTCTTCTTCAAGTCCATCCAGCGCTGCCAGTGCATGGCGATCAACAGCAGGATCGCTGCGCTTAGGGCGACGATGATCGCCCAGATGCCGATCAGCGATTTGGCGTCCTGCAGGCCGCCGAATTCCGGCTTGGCCAGGTAGCTGGTGTCGAGGTTCGGCAGAATCTGCTTGGCCATCAGAAAGTTCAGCGCGATCACCACGAAGATCGGCAGCAGCGCCAACCAGAAGCCAGGGATTGCCCGGTTGTCCTCGGCGACCGGGTCATCGCGATGTTCGCCGTAGCCTTCGCCGGCAGCCATCAGCTTGCGCGACTGGGCGGTGAGCCACCAGGTGCCGAGGCCGAACATGATCAGCCCGGCGATCACCCCCAGGCCCGGCGCGGCAAAGGCATCGGTGCCGAAGAAGGGGTTGGGAATGGCGTTCTGAATCGCCGGGGTGCCGGGTAGGGCGGTCATGGTGAAGGTGAACGAGCCGAGGGCGATGGCACCCGGAATCAACCGCTTGGGAATGCCCGCTTCACGAAACAGCGCCGCACCAATCGGGTACACCGCAAAGGCCACGACAAACAGCGACACGCCGCCGTAGGTGAGGATGCCGCAGGCCAGCACGATGGCCAGAATCGCCCGTTCGCTGCCGACTTTGGCGACTATGCCCTGGGCGATGGCGCGGGCAGATCCCGAGTCATCCATCAGCTTGCCGAACAGCGCGCCGAGCAAAAACAGCGGGAAGAACTGGATCACATAGCCGCCCATGGCCTTCATGAATACCTGGGTGTAGGTGGGCAGCAGCAGACCGATATCGCCGGCAAACAGCAGGGCCAGCAATGCGAGAAGCGGGGCGAGGATCAACACGTTGATGCCGCGGTAGGCGAGGTACATCAACAGAGCGAGGGAAATCAGAATACCGAGGGTACCCATGGCTGGTTCCTTTTGTTGTTGTTTTAAGCAGCGCTATAGGGTCTGTTCCCGTTTCGTCGCAAGCCGCGTTGCTGCGAAAAATCTCGCCAGGCTAGGCGGAGGACGCAGGGAATGGTGTTCCCTTGCCAAGTCCTCCAACAACGCATGGCGAGATTTTGCGCGCAACCCGCAGGGCCGGGCCCGTTTTAGCGCGATGCTGCGTTTCTCGATGGCTCATTTAGCCGGCTAAACTTCGCATCTCGTGCCTTGCCTCGCGCTAAAACTGGCTCCGGCGCGGCCGCGAACGAAACGGGAACAGACCCTAGGGCGACGCCGGTGGACGTGGTCGGTGAGTCAGGCAACCGCGGCACGTCGTGGACAAGGCTAGAGCGAAAGTTGTGCCAGGCGTGCTTATGGTGCTTGTTGAGGCCGGTGAAAGGCCTATGGCTTATGGGGTGGGGGAGTTTTTAGGCGTCATGGGGAGGGCAATGCAGGCAGGGGCGAGTGTCTTGTATTCTGGAATAAGTCCAGAAATGTGGATGTTGGCAGGGCAGATATTCCAAGAATCTGGAATATCTGCGTATACAAGTCCGGCCATTCCCGGGTATCGCTGCGCTCAACCCAGGCTACTGGATCGCGAGCATCAGTCAGCTGTGGGCGCCCTACCTTGTAGCCTGGGTTGAGCAGCGCGATACCCGGGGCAGGTTCTATCTGGATGGCGAAATTGTGCCGGTCATAAGCACGTATTTAGGTGCTGTTGCCCGCTGGCTAATCGGGCCGTCTTTCAGGCACAGTGAGCCATCACTCCGCCACCCATGTAGCGCCTGGCCATGTTTTTCCGATCACCAGCCAATGCGGGCAGTGACACTGGTGCTGCCGTAGACGACTTGCAGGATGTCGGCCAGCGTTCGCTGATCCGCCTGATCTTTGCCGCCACCGGGCTAACCCTCGGGGTGTTCTGTGCGCTGCAATTCATGGCGGGCAACTACCTGTTTGCCAGCTTTGAGCTGGTATGTACCGGGGTCTTGTTGTGGGGCGCCTGGCGGATCGTCAGGGTGCGCAACCTGCTGCCCTGGATCTACCTCTACCTGCTGCCGACCTTCAGTTTTTTGCTGTACATCATCGTCATCCCCAATGCCTCGAAGACCGCCTTTGTCTGGGTCTACAGCATTCCCGTGCTGTCTTACCTGTTGCTGGGACGCAAGCGCGGCAGCCTGATATCGCTGCCCTTTGTGCTCGGGGCGCTTGGGCTCTACCTCTACACCTACCCCGTACGCCTGGATGCCGAGGGCCTGATCGACCTGGGTAATGCGGTGTTTTGTGGGGTGATGATTCTGGTCTTTGTCCACCTCTACGAAACCCGTCGCGCCAGCGCCCACCAGCAGTTGCAGCGCATGGCGCGCACCGACGCGCTGACCGGTGTAGCCAGCCGTGGCAGCTTCCAGCAGAGCCTGGAGCAGAGCATTCGCGAGGCGCAGCGCAACCAGAGCAAGCTGGTGCTGGTGATTCTCGATGTCGACCACTTCAAGACGGTCAACGATCAGTATGGGCACGATGCCGGTGACCAGGCCCTGCGGCATATCTGCATCACCCTGAGTGAGCGGCTGCGGGCCAGCGATACCCTGGGGCGGTTGGGCGGTGAGGAATTTGGCCTGCTGTTGCGTGATACCGGGCACGCCGCTGCCGAGCCACTGGTCGACCTGTTACGTGAGCAGATTGCCAGCAAACCGTTGATATATGGCGAGCAGCAGATCGAACTCTCCGTGACCCTGGGCCTGGCCGAGTGGCCCGCCGATGGTCAGACCGTCGAGCAACTCTATCGCTGCGCCGACCAGCGCCTGTATTGCGGCAAGCAACAGGGGCGTAATCGCACCATCAGCCTCAGTGGCGCCACCGCGACGACCTGAGACGCACCGGCGCTAGCCGCGTCGCCCCAGCCCATGCTGCGCCAGCTTGGCGTACAAACCTGCACGGGAGATGCCCAGGCGTTCGGCGGCCTGTTGGCGATTGCCAGCCGCTGTGGCCAGGGCCTCGAGCAAGGCCTGGCGTTCGGCATTGGCCAGGTGCTCGGCCAATGTCTGCGGCATGTGAGCCGGCGCCGGCGGCGGGCTGTCTGGCGCCGGCGTGACCGGGTTGACCAGCAGCGGGCGTAGGCTCTCGACGCTCAGTCGGCCTTCGGCGCTCAATTGGGCGCGCTCCAGCAGGTTGCGCAGTTCGCGTACATTGCCGGGCCAGGGCTGGGCGCCGAGCAGGGCCAGGGCGTGCGGGTCGAGTTCCATGGGTGGCTGCCCGGCGCGGTTGGCGATGTCGTCGAGCAGGTGCTCGACCAGCGCGGGGATATCGCTGACCCGCTCGCGCAGCGGCGGCACCCGCACATCCAGCACATTCAGACGGTAGTAGAGGTCGCCACGAAACTGCCCGGCAGCGACCTTGGCTTCCAGGTCGATGTGGGTGGCGGCAATCACCCGCACGTTGAGCGGTTTGACCTGGTTGGCGCCCAGCGGCTCCACTTCCTGCTCCTGCAGCACGCGCAGCAGCTTTGCCTGCAGCGGCAACGGCAGGTCGCCGATTTCATCAAGGAACAGGGTGCCGCCGTTGGCCACCTCGAATTTGCCGATACGGCCCTTGCGATCGGCGCCAGTGAAGGCGCCTGGCGCGGTGCCGAACAGCTCGGCTTCGACCAGGGTTTCCGGAATGGCCGCTACGTTGACCGCGACGAAGGGGCCGTTGGCCCGTGGCGAGAGGTTGTGGATACCCTGGGCCAGCAGCTCCTTGCCGGTGCCGGTTTCGCCGCGCAGCAGCACCGTGGCATCCAGTTGCGCCGCACGCCGTGCCTGGCGTTTGACCTCGCTGGCCGCCGGGCTGGCGCCGATAAACCCGGCGATGGTGTAGCGCGCCCGGCGTGCCTTGGCCAGCTCGTGCTGGGTGGCGAGCAACTGGCTCTGCAGGCTGTCGTACTTGGCCATCAGCGGCTTGAGGTGGCGGGCGCGGTCGAACAGCACGAAGCCCAGGGCGCCAACCAGGGTGCCGTCCTCGTCGCGCAACGGAATGCGCGTGACCACGAAATGCTCCGTGCCGAACGCCATCAGGTCGAGCATGCTCGGCTGGCCGCTCTCTACCACTTCGCGCAGGCGGCTGGCCGGCAGCACCTCTTCGATGGCCTTGCCCAGGGCGGTACGCGGGTCGGCGATGCCGACCTTCTGCGCGTACTTGTCGTTGATCCAGACAATCCGCGCCTGGCGATTGACCGCGATGGTGCCCTCGCACTGGGCATCGAGGTGATCGAACAACAGCGGCATGGCCACCGCGCGAAAACGCTCGGGCGACACACCGATGATCAGGCCGTGCTGGTCGAGGTCGTCGCGAGAGATGGCCATGGCGGAGCATCCAGAATCAGGTGCCGGCGATTATGGGTGGCGGCTCGCGCACAGGGCAAGGCGTTGCGGGCCGGAGCCAGGTGGCTGGGACGATGGGGCCGCGTAGCGCTCCAGAACCTGTCCCGGGTATCGCGTTGCTCAACCCAGGCTACCTGGCTCGCAGTCCCGTAGCCTGGGTGGAGCGCAGCGATACCCGGGAATAGAAACTCGCGTTACCCGTTGGACGAATGGCATTCGCCGCGCGCTTCTGGAATAGTTGGGCGGCTCGCCTAACCTGCGGGCATCTGCCGTTGGCCCACAAGGCCTGCCCGGCAGCCGTGACACCTGCTGTGTCCCTCTTTGCGTGCCGACCTGGCGCGCCTGGCAAGCCATCCGCTCGCCGCTGGATCCGCCCCGGTTTGTCCGAGGCCATAACGACAATGACCAAGATCCATACAAGGACGCCCCCGATGAAACTCAAGCGACTCTTTGCCGCGCTCGCTGCCGGCGCTGCGCTGACCACCCTGTGTGCGACTGCCCAGGCCCGTGAATATTCCGTATCCACCGTATTGTCCGACGCCTTCCCCTGGGGCCAGGCCGCGCAAAAGTGGGCCGACCTGGTCAATGAGCGCTCCGAAGGGCGCATTACCCTGCGCGTGTACCCCAACGCGCAATTGGTAGCCGGTGATCAGACCAAGGAATTCTCCGCCATGCGCTCCGGGCTGATCGACATGGCCGTGGGCTCGACCATCAACTGGTCGCCCCAGGTGCCGGAGCTCAACCTGTTCTCCATGCCGTTCCTGATGCGCGACAACGCCGACCTGGACGCCATCACCCAGGGCGAGGCCGGCAAGCTGGCATTCGCCGCCATCGAGCAGCGCGGCATCATGCCCCTGGCCTGGGGCGAGAACGGCTTTCGCGAGCTGTCCAATTCGGCCAAGCCGGTGCGCACCCCAGCCGACCTGAAGGGGCTGAAAATCCGTGTGGTCGGCTCGCCGCTGTTCCAGGACACTTTCAGCGCTCTGGGCGCCAACCCCACGCAAATGAGCTGGGCCGACGCCAAGCCGGCGCTGACCACCGGTGCCGTGGACGGCCAGGAAAACCCGCTGTCGGTGTTCGACGTGGCGCGTGTCGACCAAGTCGGGCAAAAGTACCTGACCCTGTGGCACTACATGGCCGACCCGCTGATCTTCGCGGTCAACCAGCGCGTCTGGAAAACCCTGCCCGAGGCCGACCGTGAGCTGCTCGAACAAGCCGCGATCGACGCCGGCAAGTGGGAGATCGAACTGTCGCGCGGCCAGCAGGCCCAGCGTCTGGCCGACATCCGCAGCCGTGGTGTCGAGGTGGTCGAGCTGAGCGATGCCGAGCGCCAGGCCTTCGTCGATGCTACCCAAAGCGTGCACACAAAGTGGGCCGACAAGGTCGGCAGCGAGCTGCTCGACGCCGCCCGCAGCGCCATCGCCAAGCCCTGATCTGCCGTCCGGGCGCCCCTACGCGGCGCTCGCTGGTTGCGAGAATTCCATGACTACAGAAACGGACGCGCCGCTTGAGCGCGTACTGGCCACCCTGGCCCTGGTGATCATCAGCCTGATCAGCCTGGCCAACGTGGTGGTGCGTTACTTCACCAATGCCTCATTCGCCTTCACCGAGGAAATCTCGGTGTTTATGCTGGTGATCCTGACCTTTGCCGGCGCCTCGGTGGCGCTGCGGCGTAACCGGCATATCCGCATCGGCTTTCTCGAACGCCTGTTCCCGCGCTTGCGTACGCCGCTGATCCTCCTGCAATGGCTGGCCAGCATGCTGGTGCTGGGCCTGGTGCTGTGGTTTGGCGGGCAGTTCGCCTGGGAGGAATACCAGTGGCAGTCCGAGTCCCCGGGTTTGGGCCTACCGAACTGGTGGTACGTGGTCTGGCTGCCGATTCTCGGCCTGTGCATGGCCGTGCGCCTGAGCCAGATGACCCTGGACCGCCTGCGCGGGAGGGTCGGCGATGAGCCCTGATTTCTGGTTGATCGCCAGCTTCCTGGCCCTCTTGCTGCTGGGCGTGCCGGTGGCCTTCGCTTTGGGTCTGTCTGGCGCCATCGGCATCCTCGCCGGCCTCTCGCCGGACATGCTCGCGACCCTGGGCACCAACACCTACAACGGCGTGGCCAAGTACCCGCTGATCGCCATTCCGCTGTTTATCCTCACCGGCCTGGTGTTCGAGAAAGCCGGCGTAGCGCTGCGCCTGGTGCGCTTTGCCCAGGCCGTGATCGGCCCGCGCCACGGTGGCCTGGCGATGGTCGCGGTGCTGGTCTGCCTGATCATGGGCGGCATGAGCGGCTCCGGTCCGGCCGATGCCGCTGCGGTGGCCATGGTGATGCTGCCGAGCATGACCAAGGCGGGTTATCCCAAGCCGTTCTCGGCCACCCTGATCGCCGCATCGGCCTCCACGGCGATTCTGATCCCGCCGTCGATTGCGCTGATCCTCTACTCCATCGTGGTGCCCGGCGTGGACCTGCGCGCGCTGTTCGCCGCCGGCCTGTTCCCCGGCATCCTCGCCGGTCTGGTGTTGCTGCTGCCGGCCTGGCTGCTGTCGCGCCACTATGGCTGGGAGTCGCCGGAGGCGGCCGAGCGCCCGCCGCTATGGCCGAGCTTCAAGCAGGCGCTGCCCGCGCTGTTTGCCCCGGTGCTGATCCTGGGTGGTCTGCGCAGTGGCCTGTTCACCCCCACCGAAGCGGCAGTGGCCGGAGTGGCCTACGGCGTGCTGGTCGGCCTGCTGGTCACCCGCGAGCTGGACTGGCGCAGCCTGTGGAAGCTCTGCGGTGAGTCGGCGATCATCTCCGGCGTGGTCATGCTGATCATCGCCCTGGCCGGCATCTTCGCCTGGGCCGGGACCATGCTCGGCACCTTCCGCCACCTGGCCGAGTGGCTGATCTCGCTGTCGGACAACAGCTGGGTGCTGCTGGCGCTGGTGATGCTCGCCGTGCTGCTGGCCGGCATGCTGCTCGATGCCATCTCCATCTACCTGATCCTTATGCCGATCCTGATCCCGGTGATGCAGCACTTCGCCTGGAACCCGGTGTGGTTCGGCATTCTGCTGGCCATGAACATTGCCATTGGCCAGTTCACTCCGCCGGTGGCGATCAACCTGATGGTTACCGCCGAGGTGGCGAAGATCCGCCTGGAGCAGACCATCGGCTGGGCGCTGCTGTTTGTGGTGGTGATGGGCGCGGCGCTGCTGCTGGTGGCCGTGTTCCCGGAAATCGCCCTGTGGCTGCCGCGTACCCTGGGTTATAGCGTGGAGTAGTCGCGCGCCCTGAGTGCATCAGGGCGCGTTACCTGAACCCTGTGTAAAGCTTCGCTGTCTGATTCGAGACCTGCCCGGCGCCAAGCGCCGGGATTTACTGAACAAGGAGTTTTTTCATGGACCTGATCCGCATCCTGATCGCCATTCTGCTGCCGCCGCTGGGGGTCTTCCTGCAAGTCGGCTTTGCCGGCGCGTTCTGGCTGAACATCCTGCTGACGCTGCTGGGTTATATCCCCGGCATCATTCATGCGGTGTACATCATCGCCAAGCGCTGAAGCATCGCCCATACAGCCGGTAGCCTGGGTTGAGCATCGCGATACCCGGGAATAGGTGTCCCGGGTGTCGCTTCGCTCGACCCAGGCTACGAGCTGCCGTTTTTCGAT
>NZ_FOFP01000011.1:0-159258 GCF_900110925.1 Pseudomonas cuatrocienegasensis
GCCATTCAGCGGTATGGCAGAGAGTCCAAAAGCTTCGCGCCGGCGCGGCGCTCCTACCCATGCGTGAGCGAGGCAGGGCAGCGCTCCGCTTTAGCTGCGATGCTTTCAGCGCTTTGAAGATCTACCGCGCCAGGGTCTGTTCCCGTTTCGTCGCAAGCCGCGAACGAAACAGGAACAGACCCTAGGGCGTATTGAGCACATCCAGCAGGGCCGCCGTCTGGGCATCCGGCTGTCCGTCATAGCGCGCCGGGCGGTACTTCATCTGAAACGCCGCGATCACGTTACGGGTGGCCTCGTCGAGGATACCGTGCTGGTCAACCACATAGCCCTGACGCGCCAGCTGGGCCTGGAACCAGGCCACATCCGGTAGCTGCATGGCATACAGTACCTGCCGATTGACCACCGCCTGGGCATCCGGCCAGGGCACCAGCCCGGCATCGGCCAGTTGCTTCCAGGGGAACAACGGCCCCGGGTCGACCTTGCGTTGCGGCGCCACATCGCTGTGGCCAATGATGCTGCCCAGGGGCAGTTCATGGCGCGCGACGATATCCTTGAGCAACACGATCAGCGCATCGATCTGCGCCTGGCTGTATGGCTGCCAGACCTTGCCCTGGGGGCCTTCGGTATAGCCGGCATTGATCATCTCGATACCGATGCTGCTGGCGTTGAGCCAGGTGCGCCCTTGCCAGACGCTCTCGCCGGCATGCCAGGCGCGGCGGTTTTCGTCGACCAACTGGTAGATGGTCGCCGGCGCGCGGTCGATCAGGTAATGACTGCTGACCTGCTCCTCAGTGAGCAACTGCAGCGAATGCGCCAGGTCGGTCGAGGTGTAGTGCAGGATCACGTACTGCACGCGGCTGCTCTGGCCGATCGCGGTATGCGAGGTGTCGATACGCGGGCCGCTGGCGCAGCCGGCCAGCAGGATCATCAATAAACTCAGGCAGAAAACTTTCATGGGCGGATATGCAAGACGCTCTGTAGGTTATCCAGCAGCATGTCGACGCTGAGCATGATCAATAGCATGCCCATCAGCCGTTCCACTGCCGTCAGCCCGCGGGGGCCGAGGAACCGCTGCAGCAACGAAGCCTGCAACAGGATGAAGGCGGTCACGCCCCAGGCCAGGAGCAGCGCGGCATACAACTCCCACAACGGCCCCTCATGGGTGTTGCGCAGGGTCATCAGCACGGCCAGCGCCGAAGGCCCGGCGACTGCCGGGGTGGCCAAGGGTACTAGCATCGGTTCGCCATCGGGCAAATCACCGAGCAGACCTTCAGGCCGGGGAAAGATCAGCCGCATGGCGATCACGAACAGGATGATACCGCCGGCAATGGCCGTCGCCTCGCGCGACAGGCCCAGACCGCTGAGGACTTTGTCACCAAAGGTAAGGAACAGCAGCAACAGCGCCAGGGCGAACAGCAGCTCGCGGGCCGCAACCCACAAGCGCCGTGCGGGGCTGACGTTTTTCAGTGCAGCGATATAGATGGCGATATTGCCGAACGGGTCGGTGACCAGAAAGATCAGTACCGCAATGCTGAGGATGTCCATGATGTCTCCGAAAACACCCGGCCGGCCATCGGCCCGGCGCGACATTTTAGGGGTCTGTAGCCTGCCGCGTCACAGTGAACTTGCAGCCGCATAGGGTTTCAGAATTCAATGGCTGCCTAATGTCGCGAGGATCACGCCATGCGTGCGCTGCTCTGGTTCAAAAACGACCTGCGTCTTGATGACCACCCGGCACTGCAAGCCAGCCTGCAGGCCCAATGCCTGCTGCCCGTCTATGTGCTGGACCCGGCACTGCTGCAGCGTGGCGAGTTCGGCAGCCGCCGCCTGGGCGTGCACCGCGCGCGCTTCCTGCTGGAAAGCCTCGCCGCCCTGGACAGCGCGCTGCGTCGGCGTGGCTCGCACCTGCTGGTCCTGCCTGGTAGCGCAGAAAAGGTGATTCCCGAGCTGGTCGAGCAACTGCAGTTGCAGCAGGTCTTCACCTTGCAGGAAATCGCTCCCGACGAGCGCGCCTTGGTCACCCGTGTCGCCCGCCGCCTGGGCAGTACTCCGCTGCACCAGAGTGCCGATAACAGCTTGCTGCGCGCCGAAGACCTGCCATGCACGGTGGCCGAGCTGCCGCAGGTGTTCACCCAGTTCCGCAACCTGGTCGAGGAACGCCTGCAGGTGTTCCAGCCGAGCGTCATTCCGAACAGCTTGCCGCCTTTACCGGCCAACGCCGAGGCACTGCTGCATCCCTTGCCAAGCCTGTCGCAAATGGGCCTGGGCGAACCCTTGAGCGTGGCGGCCAGTGCCTTCCCGTTTGCCGGCGGAGAGCCGGCGGCCCTCGCGCGGTTGCGCGACTACCTGTGGAGCAGTCAGGCGGTACGCCAGTACAAAGAAACGCGAAATGGCCTGATCGGCAGCGAATATTCGTCGAAATTCTCGCCCTGGCTGGCCAATGGCTGCCTCTCGGCGCGCCGCGTGGTCGCCGAGCTGCGCCGTCACGAAGCCCAGTTCGGGCGCAATGATTCGACCTACTGGCTGTGGGTGGAAATGCTCTGGCGCGACTTCTTCCGCTGGACCCTGGTGCGCCACGGCAGCGCGCTGTTCAAGGCGGGTGGGCTGAAAGCCACCGAGCGCGCGCCCAGTGCGGTAGATGAACGCTTCGAGCAATGGTGTCAGGGCCGTACAGGAATGCCCTTGGTCGACGCCAATATGCGTGAACTGGCAACAACCGGCTTTATGTCCAACCGTGGCCGGCAGATTGTCGCCAGCTACCTGATCAACGACCTGCAACAAGACTGGCGACATGGCGCGGCCTGGTTCGAGGAGCACCTGATCGACTATGACCCGGCGAGCAACTGGGGCAACTGGGCGTATCTCGCCGGCGTGGGCAGCGACCCTCGGCGCAACCGCATCTTCAATGCCTTGCGCCAGGCCCGCGAGTACGATCCGGATGCCGCCTACGTCAGCCTCTGGCTACCAGAGCTGCACGCCTTGCCGGTGCACCTGCGGCATACGCCTTTCCTGCTCTCGCGCCTGCAGCTGGACGCCTTGCATTACCCGCGACTCGAGCAGATACCAGAAACCTGGCAACCCTACTTACCACAGGTGGCCTGAGAGCTTTAGCGTGCCTGCTGGTCAATCATGCTCGACACGATTACGCCCGCCGCGCTTGGCGCGGTACAGGGCCTGATCGGCGCGCTCGAAAACCTGGGTGCTGCGATCGCCTGCGGCAAAGGCGCTGATCCCGGCTGACAGGGTGATGGTGACCCGCACCCCCTTGAAGTGGAAGGGGCAGCGCTCGATGGACTCACGCAGGGTTTCGAGCAACTGCACCCCGCCTTCCAGAGGCGTCGAGGGGATCAACAGAACGAACTCTTCACCACCGAAGCGGGCAATGAAGTCCGACTTGCGCAGGCGCTTGGCCAATTCGCCAGCGAGAATCTTCAACACCTTGTCGCCAGCCAGGTGGCCATAGTCATCGTTGATGCGCTTGAAGTGGTCGATATCCAGTACCGCCAGCAACAGCTCACCACCGTAGCGCTGCCAGCGCGCCATTTCGACATCCAGACGCTCGCTCCAGGCGGCGCGATTAGGCAAGCCGGTCAGTGGGTCGAGCAGGGCTTTCTGGCGTTGCTCTTCGAGGTGGTCGCGAAAGCCCTTGGCCTCCTGCTCCATGCTCGCCACCCGCTCGACCAGGGTCTGCAGTCGCTCGACCACCGCCTGCTCACGCTGGTCGCGCTGGCGCTGGTACTGGCTCATGGTGCCGATCAGGCCATCGAGGCGTTCCTCGACCAGGTGCTTGAGACTGTCCAGGTCCGTGGCTTGCTGCACGCTGCTGTTCAGACCATCGACTTGTTGCCGCAGCTCGATATCGAGCGCTCGCGCCGAGTTCATCGACTCGGCATAGCCCTCGTGAGCATCCTGCAGGCCACCCTGGAAGCTTGCCAGACGCTCGTTGAGCTGTTTGAGGTAGCCCTCGAACTCACGCTGCCCAACATCGGCGATGGCCAACATCAGCACCGCCAGGTCATCGAGCACGGGGACCAGCTCATAAAGGTTCAGACCGGCTTGAATTCGCGTGCGCAGCAGATCGGCCTGGGGTTGGTGGTAGGCCGGCAGCGGCAGCTCTTCGAGCAGTCCCAGCAAGGTCGCCTCGACATGGCTGGCGATGGCGCTGTAACCAGGCTCGGGGGCAGCGGGCAGGGCATAGTCCGGGTTGCTTTCAGCTTCAGGCACTGCCTGCGCCTCGACTGCCTGGGTGGCCCCAGCAGGCTCGGGCAAGAGTAACCGCGCGGATAGCGGCAAACTGTCCAGACTTGGCGTGCGAGCAGGTTGACTAGGGCGCTGCGGCGCAGCGACTGCAGGGCTCGGCTCGGGCAGAGGGACGGGCTCATCAACTGCACTGGCGAGGGCCTGCGTGCTCGGGCTCGGACTCAGAGGCGGCGGCGTTTCAGGCTCAGACACGACGACAGCCGGCTCTTCACGCTCATCGCGATTGCCAAATAAACGCTCCAGCAAACCGGGGCGTTCCGCTGTGTCGGCCGTGGTCAAGGCCAGCGCCTGGGCCTGCAGGTGGCTCAGCTCGGCGAGCAAGGCGGGCAGCTCGCGCACCTGCTCGGCGCGCTTGCCCAGTTGCTTGGCGAATTGCTTGAGGGGTTTGCGCGCCTCTCGCGGCAACTCCAGCTTGAGCAACTGGTCGACCAGCGCCGAGAGCGCACCGGACACCTGCCCAACCCGCTCCTGGCGGCGCTGCTCGGAGTCGAGCACGGCTTTTTCCAGGCGTGGGATCAGGGCAGACAGGCCGGCATCGATATCATCGCGGCGGAGGATTTCGCGCAGCTCATGCATGCACTGGTCGACACCTCGGTCAACGCCCTCGGCGGCCAGGCTGCTGCGCACCAGGCCACGGCGCAACAGGTCGAGCCGCGCATCCCAGCGGCGCTCGAGCTTTTCCTGTTGTTCCAGGCTACTGAGGTATTTGTCTTTCCAGCGAGAGGCGTCGTCGCTCATGCTCAACCCAGGCTCAGGTAATGCGGCATTCTCACACAGGGATCAAGTGCGATTCCAGATTGCTATCAAACACTGAAACACTCCCGCTCATCACTGATCGGGGGCGTTATTGAGCATAGGCGGTTGACCCGCATTGAGCGCGTGCGGCAGACGAATATCTACGGCCACCGGCAGATGATCGGATATCGGCTGGGCAACCACCTCAAAGCGCTCCAAGGCCAGGCCCGAGCTGATCAGAATATGATCCAGACAACGCTGCGGACGCCAGCTCGGGAAGGTCGCCTCAAGCTGCGGCGCCAGCAGGCCGAGGTCGCGCAGCGGCGAGTGCTGCAACAGGTCGTTGGCGTGGGTGTTCATATCACCCATGAGTATCTGGTGGCGGTAGCCGCCAATCAGCTCGCGGATATACGCCAACTGGCGGGTGCGCGTACGCGCGCCGAGAGACAGATGCATCATCACCACGACCACCGCATCTTCACCTTCGCCGATGGTCATCAACACCGCGCCGCGCCCGGGCGGACCCGGCAACGGGTGATCCTCCAGCAGACTAGGCCGCAAGCGGCTGAGCAAGCCATTGCTGTGCTGGGCGAAACGCCCGAGGTTGCGATTGAGCTGCTGATACCAGAGCG
Organism: Pseudomonas cuatrocienegasensis; assembly: GCF_900110925.1. Taxonomy (GTDB): domain Bacteria; phylum Pseudomonadota; class Gammaproteobacteria; order Pseudomonadales; family Pseudomonadaceae; genus Aquipseudomonas; species Aquipseudomonas cuatrocienegasensis. Next base: position 5,628 of record NZ_FOFP01000011.1, read on the forward strand.
GGAAGTGGCCGAGTTGCGCCAGGTGTTCGACCTGGTTGATACCACCCGAACGCAGGCTGCCGCCGTCGACTTCCTGCAGGGCAACCAGGTCGTAATCGGCCAACAGATCGCCGATGCGCCGCAGGTTCAGGGCGCGACCAGGGTGCGGCAGCAGGTGCTGCCAGCCGCGAGTGAGGTAGTGGTGATAGCGTTCGGTGCTGATACCGACCTGAATATTGAAGCTGAGCAGGCGCAGCACACCGTCACTCGGCCACGCCTGCACCGGCGCACACTGTGGGTTGACCCGTGGATCACACAGGCCAACCGTGCGTGCAGACGACCAACGCCGCAGCATGCGCGAGCGCTCGCGTCGCCTTACTGCGCCGCGCGTTCCTTGGCGATCAGTTGGTCTGCGACCTGCAGAGCCTGCTCAGGGCCACCGGAGCTGCCGATGTCGAAACGATACTTGCCATTGACGATCAGCACCGGCACACCGGTGATCTGGTAGGCCATTGCCAGCTTCTTGGCCTTCTCCATGCGGCCTTTTACAGCGAAGGAATTGAAAGTCTTGAGGAAGGCGTCCTTGTCGACACCCTGGGTCGCGACAAAACTGGCCATTTCTTCGGGGCCGGCCAGTTTCTTGCCTTCCTGGTGAATGGCACGGAAAACGGCGTCATGCACCTGCTGCTCGACCTTCATGGTGTCCAGGGTGATGTACAGCTGACCGTGCATGTTCCAGGCGCCGCCGAACAGCGCCGGGACGCGCACGAAATTCACGTCATCGGGCAGTTTCTCGACCCAGGGATTGAGCGTCGGCTCGAACTGGTAGCAGTGCGGGCAGCCATACCAGAACAGCTCCACCACTTCGATCTTGCCGGGCACGGAGACCGGAACAGGGCTGGACAGGGCGACGTACTGTTTGCCTTCTTCGATCGTGGCGGCATGGGCGGCAATGCCGAACAGGCTCGCACCGGCGAGAACAGCGGAGAGAATCAGGTTACGCATGCACAAACTCCTAAACGATGAAGTACGGCGAACAGCGGGCTTTCGACCGACAGCTGCCAATCAGGTTCCCGCATTGTAAGGGCACCTAACATGAAAAAGGGTGGCCATGGCCACCCTTTTCTTTGCAGCGCGTTGCGCCTTGCCGGCAGGACTCAGTGCAGGCCCTGAATGAAGCTGGACAGCGCTTCGATGTCCTTGTTGCTCAGCTTGGCGGCGATACCGCGCATGATCATGCTGTCGCCATCATTGGTGCGGTTGCCTTCACGGAAGTCGGTCAGCTGCTTGGCCACGTAGGTCGCATGCTGGCCGCCCAGGTGCGGGAAGCCAGCTGCGGCCAGACCAGCGCCATTGGGCGAGTGGCAGCCGATACAGGCAGGCATGCCTTCCTCGAGTTTGCCGCCACGGAACAGGGCCTCACCACGCTTGACCAATTCCGGGTCAGCTGCGCCAACGCTCATCTTCTGGCTGGCGTAGTAGGCGGCGATATCCGCCAGATCCTGCTCGCTGAGGTTATCCAACAGGCCCGTCATCTCGACGATGACACGGTTGCCACCCTTGATGTCGTTCAGCTGCTTGAGCAGATAGCGCTCGCCCTGGCCGGCCAGTTTCGGAAAGTTCGGTGCAGGGCTGTTGCCATCAGGGCCGTGGCAGGCGCCACAGACAACGACTTTTTCCTGCCCTGCGGCAGCATCACCAGCGGCTTGGGCCAAACCGGTGATGCCCAGGGTCAACAGCAGACTCACGAGTACTTTGTTCATCAGCTAATCCAACTACGGCTAAGAGAGAAAAAGGGTTATGGGCCGGGCTACTGGCTCATCAGCGTGATGACAGCCTTGTAGTCCTCGGCTGTGCAATCCATGCACAAACCACGTGGCGGCATGGCATTCAGGCCATTGGTGACGCTCTGCACCAGTGTATCCATGCCCTTGGCCAGTCGCGGCTCCCAGGCGGCCTTGTCACCTTTTTTAGGTGACATAGGCAGTTGTCCGTTGTGGCAAGCCGCACACGCACGAGCGTAGACGGCTTCTGGATCTTGGGCGGCTTGGCTATTGAACGACAGCATCAACACGCCGGCAACCAGCAGCATTTTTTTCATGAGATCAACCTCATCAGGTGGGAACGTCGTGCTTTCTAACGAGCATCAGGTCTAATCGTTCCCGTGAACACTTGGCCATCAGGCAGGACAAAGCGCACACAAAATCTGCGGCATTATATACTGGCGGCACTGAAACGGAAACGACGCCGCTTGCCGCGCTCCCGCAGCTCGTGCAGGCTGCGCGCTTATGTCGCAAGGGCCATGGCCTTCGTTTCCTACGCCCGCCCTCACCGGATACCCTGATGCTAGTAAAGAATCCCGTCATTGGCCTGTGCCAGCAAGCCACCTTCCAGATCAGCGCCGCCAAGGTCGACCAATGCCCGGACGACATCGGTCATGAGGTCGCTTTCGCCGGCCGCTCCAATGCCGGCAAGTCCAGCGCACTCAATACCCTGACCCACGCCAGCCTGGCGCGCACCTCGAAAACCCCGGGGCGCACCCAGTTGCTGAACTTCTTCCGCCTCGATGACGAACGCCGCCTGGTCGACCTGCCGGGTTACGGCTACGCCAAGGTGCCGATCCCGCTCAAGCTGCACTGGCAGAAACACCTGGAAGCCTACCTCGGCAGCCGCGAAAGCCTGCGCGGGTTGATCCTGATGATGGACATCCGCCACCCCCTTACCGAGTTCGATCAGATGATGCTCGACTGGTCGGCGGCCAGCGAGATGCCCATGCACATCCTGCTGACCAAGGCCGATAAGCTGGCCTTTGGCGCCGCGAAGAACGCACTGCTCAAGGTGCAACAGGAGATTCACAAGGGCTGGGGTGACCGGGTCAGTATTCAGCTGTTCTCCGCACCCAAGCGCATGGGTATCGAAGAGGCGCAAATGGTCTTGGCTGAATGGCTGCACCTGCTGCCAGAAGCGGCAGACGACAGCGAGGCTTGATGGATGCGCCGGCCACACAAGGCCGGCGACTTTCCTGCAGGCAAAAAAAACCCCGAACTTCATATGGGGAGGGAGAAGATCGGGGTTCAAGCTCTGAACCGCTAGGGCGGGGCTCAGATATCTGCCAACACTTAACACAACAAAGGAGCATGAAGGGCTTTGCGGGCCATTCGTAAACTCTGACCACTGCGTCAGGAGCAAAGTTCAGCGCTGCTCAAATCTTTCTGGAATAAAAATCCTTCCCAACTAGCCTTGTGCTTTTAAGGCCCGAGGGGCCTGTCGGACTTGACCGTTCGTAGCGAGGGAAAGAGCGTGGTCCGACATTTCGGGTTGCGACAGTTTTGCTGCTTTACCGAGGCGGATGGCCGCCCCGAGAATAGCGAGCTATTTAACGAGGGAAAGCAGCAAAAATGGCCCCCTCCACCAACAACAGGGACTTTTCCGCAGTAGAACAGCGTTAAGTCCGACAGGCTCCTACTAGTGGGCTTCATCCCAATTATCGCCAATCCCCACCTCGACCAGCAGCGGCACATCCAGGCTGGCCGCCGCGCTCATCAACTCGCGCACCTTGCCGGCGACGCTGTCGAGCAAGTCCTCGCGCACCTCCAGTACCAGTTCGTCGTGTACCTGCAGAATCACCCGGGCGTCGATGCCAGAGGCGGTCAGCCAGTCGTCCACTGCGACCATCGCACGTTTCATGATGTCTGCCGCCGTGCCCTGCATCGGCGCGTTGATCGCCGTGCGCTCGGCGCCTTTGCGCAGCGCCGGGTTCTTCGCGTTGATCTCCGGCAGGTACAGGCGCCGCCCGAACAAGGTTTCGACGTAACCCTGCTGCGCGGCCTGCTCGCGGGTGCGCTCCATATAGGCGAGCACGCCCGGGTAACGGGCGAAGTAGCGGTCGATATAGGCCTGCGACTGCTTGCGGTCGACACCAATCTGCTTGGCCAGGCCGAAAGCGCTCATGCCGTAGATCAGGCCGAAGTTGATCGCCTTGGCGCTGCGCCGCTGATCATTGCTGACCGCTTCTAGCTCGACGCCGAACACCTCAGCGGCGGTGGCCCGGTGCACGTCAAGGTCATGCCGAAAGGCGTCCAGCAGGCCTTCGTCCTGGGCCAGGTGAGCCATGATGCGCAGCTCGATCTGCGAGTAGTCCGCCGCCATCAGCTTGTAGCCCGCCGGCGCGACGAAGGCCTGGCGAATGCGACGACCCTCGGCGCTGCGAATCGGGATGTTCTGCAGGTTCGGGTCGCTCGACGACAGCCGCCCGGTGGCGGTAACCGCCTGGTGGTAGCTGGTGTGGATGCGCCCGGTGCGCGGGTTGATCTGCTCCGGCAGGCGGTCGGTGTAGGTGCTTTTCAGCTTGCTCAGGCTGCGGTACTGCATCAGCACCTTGGGCAGCTCGTAATCCTGTTCGGCCAGTTCGGCAAGCACTGCTTCGGCGGTCGAGGCCTGGCCCTTGGCGGTCTTGCTGAGCACCGGTAGACCGAGTTTCTCGTAAAGGATCACCCCGAGCTGCTTGGGCGAGCCGAGGTTGAACTCCTCGCCAGCGATGACGAACGCCTGGCGCTCCAGCTCGACCAGTTTCTCGCCCAGCTCGATGCTGTGCTCGCCGAGCAACTTGGCATCGACCAGCGCACCCTGGCGCTCGATGCGCGCCAGCACCGGCACCAGCGGGATCTCGATCTCGCGCAGAACCTTGGCCAGGCTCGGCTCGGCTTCCAGCTTGGCCCACAGGTGCTGGTGCAATTGCAGGGTCACGTCGGCGTCTTCGGCGGCGTAGGGGCCGGCCTGCTCCAGCGGGATCTGGTCAAAGGTCAGCTGCTTGGCGCCCTTGCCGGCAATGTCCTCGAAGCGGATGGTGCTGTGGTCGAGGTACTTGAGCGCCAGGCTGTCCATGTCATGACGCGTGGCGGTGGAGTCGAGCACGTAGGATTCGAGCATGGTGTCGAACGCCACGCCCTGTACCTGGATCGGCACAGCGGCATTGGCCAGGATATTGATGTCGTACTTGGCGTGCTGGCCGACCTTGGCCTTGTGCGGGTCTTCGAGAATCGGCTTGAGCGCGCCGAGCACGGCGTCGCGGTCCAGTTGCACCGGCACGCCCATATAGGAATGTGCCAGGGGAATGTAGGCCGCTTCGCCCGCCTTGACCGCGAACGACAGGCCAACCAACTGCGCGCGCTGGGCGTCGAGGCCGGTGGTCTCGGTGTCGAAGGCGATCAGTTCGGCGGCCTGCAGCTTGCCCAGCCAGGTATCGAAGGCCGCCTGGTCGAGCAGGGTCTGGTAGTCGCCCGAGGGGGGCGCCGCGCTGACGGCCTCTTCGACCACCGGCGCCGAGGCGCTGGCGGTGAGGCTGAACAGATCGTCGGCCGCAGCGACAACGGGCGCCGCCGCGGGCTTGGCCGCTGCGCCTTTGTGCTGGCGCAGCAGCTCCTCGCGCCAGCTCTTGAATTCCAGCTCGTCGTACAGCTCGAGCAGCGCCGGTACATCGGCCTCGCCGGGGTGCAGCGCGTCGATCTCCAGGTTCAGCGGCACGTCGAGTTTGATGGTCGCCAGGGCGTAGGACAGATAGGCCATATCGCGGTGTTCAAGCAGCTTGGCGGGCAGGGTCTTGGCCCCGCGAATCGGCAACTCCGGCACTTTGTCGAGGTTGGCGTAGAGCACATCCAGGCCGCCACCGACGCCGACCAGCAGGCCCAGGGCAGTCTTTTCGCCCACGCCTGGCACACCGGGAATGTTATCGACCTTGTCGCCCATCAGGGCCAGGTAGTCGATGATCAGCTCAGGACCGACGCCGAATTTCGCTTTCACGCCATCGATGTCGTAGACGCTTCCCGTCATGGTGTTGACCAGCGTAACGTGCTGGCACACCAGCTGCGCCATGTCCTTGTCGCCGGTCGAGATCACCACGTCGCGGCCAAGGCCCGCGCAGTGCCGCGCCAGGGTGCCAATGACGTCGTCCGCCTCGACATTGTCCACACAGAGCAGGGGAAACCCCTGGGCGCGAACGCTGGCGTGCAGCGGCTCGACCTGCACGCGCAGGTCATCGGGCATGGACGGGCGGTTGGCCTTGTACTCGGCGAACATCTCGTCACGGAAGGTGCCGCCCTTGGCGTCGAAGACCACCGCAAAGGGGCTGTCGGGGTACTGCTTGCGCAGGCTCTTGAGCATGTTCAGCACACCCTTGACCGCGCCGGTAGGCATACCCTTGGAGGTGGTCAACGGCGGCAGCGCGTGGAAGGCGCGGTACAGGTAAGACGAACCGTCAACCAGAACGAGGGGGGCGGCAGAGCCTGTCATAAGCGGTTTCCTTAAAATGCGACGACGCTCGCCCGCAACGCAGGGCAAGCGGTAAACCTGTCGAGGCGCGCATGAGCGACGCACTTGAGCGGGATCAAGCTTTTACGCAGGGCCGGCGGTAGAATGCCGACACCATTGAAATTCAGGGGCAAGATTATCATGCGTACGCTTTCTCGCTTGCTGCTGGTCGGTCTGTTTGTTTCCCTGGCGGGCACCGCCATGGCCGATGTTGCGCCCTCCGGCGAGCCGGATGTGACCATCCGCCAGGACGGTGACCGCACCATTCAGGAATACCGGGTCAACGGCTTCCTCTATGCGATCAAGGTGATTCCCAAAGGCGGCAAACCCTACTTCCTGGTGCGTGCCGACGGCAGCGACGGCAACTTCGTGCGCTCGGACCAGCCCGACATGCTGATCCCTGCCTGGGAAATCTTCAGCTGGTAACTCCATTTCTTCACAGGCAATAAGGCAACTCTGCAATGTCGGTATTCACCCCCCTGGCGCGCCCAGCGCTCGAAGACTTCCTGGCGCCATACGGGCTCGGTCGCCTGCGCGACTTCCAGGGCATTGCCGCGGGCAGTGAGAACAGCAACTTCTTTATCAGCCTGGAGCGCGGCGAGTTTGTCCTCACCCTGATTGAGCGCGGCCCCAGCGCTGATCTGCCGTTCTTTATCGAGCTGCTCGACGTGCTGCACGACGCCGGCCTGCCGGTGCCCTACGCCCTGCGCACCGAGACTGGCGACGCCCTGCGCAGCCTGGCCGGCAAGCCCGCGCTGCTGCAACCGCGCCTGGCCGGCAAGCATGTCAGCGAGGCCAACGCCCACCACAGCCAGGCCGTCGGCACACTGCTGGCGCGCATTCACCTGGCCACCCGTGAGAAGCCGATCGAACGCAAGAGCGACCGCGGCCTGGCTTGGATGCTCGAGCAAGGCCCACGCCTGCGCGAGCACCTGGCGCCCGATGCGCGCGCCTTGCTGGACGCCGCGTTGAACGAGATCGAGCGCCATAGCGCGGCGATCCAGGCGCTGCCAAGAGCCAATCTGCACGCCGACCTGTTCCGCGACAATGTGCTGTTCGACGGCGCCGAGCTGGCCGGGGTGATCGACTTCTACAACGCCTGCTCGGGGCCGATGCTCTACGACCTGGCTATTGCCCTGAATGACTGGTGCTCACACCCGGATGGCAGCCTGGACGGCCACCGCGCTCGCAACCTGCTCGGCGCCTACGCCAGCCTGCGCCCCTTTACCGCCCATGAGGCTGAACTGTGGCCGAGCCTGCTGCGCATCGCCTGCGTGCGCTTCTGGCTGTCACGCCTGATTGCCGCCGAGGCGTTCGCCGGCCAGGAAGTGCTGATCCACGACCCGGCCGAATTCCAGCGCCGCCTGGCGCAGCGCCAACAGGTGGAGCTGCCTTTGCCGTTCGCGTTCTAGGCGCGAACGGCGCGCCTAGCCTTTATTCGCGATTGATTGTGTAGACGCAGCAAAAGGCGCGGCTAAAGCGCAGCGCCGCCCGGCCCTCCCACGCAGCCTGGCATTGACCAACAAATGTCAGCCTGTGGGAGGGGCTTTAGCCGCGACGCTTTCAGCGCTTTCAAGATCTATCGCGAATAAAGGCTAGGCGCCCCCTTCGCTCCTGCAAAAGCGACAAATGGTTTGCGTCGTGACACTAGCCTTTATTCGCGATTAGCCATTGATCTTGAAAGCGCGGTAGCGCTACGGCTAAAGCGCGCCCAGGCAGCTGACCAGCTCATCCCCCAGATTACTCAGCAGGCGCTCGTAGCCACGGGCGTCCGCCGGCAGCTCGGCGCCCATCGCATCCAGCTCGGCCAGGGTCACCGGCAGGCCGGCGGTCAGAGTCTGGGCCAGGCGTGGGCGCATCGGCGGCTCGCTGAACACGCAGGTCGGGCCAGCCGCCTGCAGGCGCTCGCGCATCGCCGCGACGTGCTGGGCACCCGGCTGCACTTCACCCAATACGCTGAACACCCCGGCATGCTTGAGGCCATACGCGGCCTCGAAGTAGTCATAGGCCTCGTGGAAGACAAAGTAGGGTTTGCCGGCCAGACCTTGCAACTGCGGTTTGAGGCGCGCGTCCAGCTGCTCTAGACGCTGCTCGAAGGACGCGAAGTTGGCTTGGTAACGGGCAGCATTGGCGGGATCGGCCAGCGCCAGGTCCGCCGCCATGCGCGCGGCAATCACCCGGGCGTTGGCCGGCAGCAGCCAGAGGTGGGCATCCAGGGTGCCGGGGCGATGGTCGTGGTCATGCTTGAGCACGTCATCGCCGGCGTCGGCATGCGCATGTTCGCCGTGCTCGTGCTCGTCGTGGTCATGCGCCGCGTCGCCTTCGCCAAAATGGCGCAAGGTCATGCCAGGCAGGTCCTGCACCGCCACGCTGGGCAGCTCACGGCCATTCAACACGCGAGGCAGAAAGCTTTCCAGATCCGGGCCGACCCAATACATCAGCGTGGCCTCGCGCACGCGCCGTACGTCGGACGGACGCAGGGCGTAGTGGTGTGGCGAGGCACCCGGTGGCAACAGCACTTCAGGGGTGCCGACACCGTCCTGCAAGGCCGCGGCGATCAGTTGCAGCGGCTTGATGCTGGTCAGCACCTGGACCTCGGCACGGGCCGCGGTACTGAGGATAAGAGACAGGCCAATAAAGCCCAGGGTGGAGAAAAGACGCGACACGGTAACCCCTCACGGGTGGCAGGAACGGGTAATATAATAACGTCTCTTACCCGAACCGTCGTCGCCCATGACTCAGACTCCCCTGGCCTCGCGCCCTCACGACCATTCTCGCTGCGTCCACCATGCCCTGGCCGAAGCCGAGTCCATCTGCACACGCCAGGGCCTGCGCCTGACCGCGTTGCGCAAGCGCGTGCTGGAGCTGGTCTGGCAAAGCCACAAGCCCCTGGGCGCCTACGACATTCTCGCCGTACTCAGCGAAGCAGATGGCCGCCGCGCCGCGCCGCCGACCGTTTACCGGGCGCTGGATTTCCTCCTGGAAAACGGCCTGGTGCACCGCATCGCCTCGCTCAACGCCTTCGTCGGCTGCAGCCACCCGGAGCACGCCCACCAGGGCCAGTTCCTGATTTGCCGGGCCTGCCACGCCGCCATCGAACTGGAGCAGCCCATCATCAGTGACGCCATTGTCGCCAGTGCAAGGCAGGTCGGTTTCAGCGTCGAAGGGCAGACTGTGGAAGTGGTCGGCCTGTGCGCCGGCTGCCGGACGGCGCCATGAGCGAAGCGCTGATTCGCCTTGAGGGCGTGGGCGTCAGCTTCCGCCAGCAAGCGGTGCTCGAAGACGTGCAACTGAGCGTGCGCCCCGGCGAGATCGTCACCCTGATCGGCCCCAACGGCGCCGGCAAGACCACCCTGGTGCGCGCTGTGCTCGGCCTGCTCAAGCCCGACCATGGCAGCGTCTGGCGTGCGCCGCGCCTGCGCATTGGCTATATGCCGCAAAAGCTGCATGTCGACGCGACGCTGCCGCTCAGTGTGCTGCGCTTCCTGCGCCTGGTGCCGGGGGTCAAGCGCAGCGATGCCGAGGCGGCGCTGAGTGAGGTGGGTGCCGCCCAGGTCATCGACAGCCCGCTGCAGGGTATTTCCGGTGGCGAGCTGCAGCGCGTGCTGCTGGCCCGGGCGCTGCTGCGCAAGCCGCAACTGCTGGTGCTCGACGAGCCGGTGCAAGGCGTCGATGTGGCCGGCCAGGCCGAGCTGTACCGACTGATCACTCGCCTGCGCGACCGCTACGGTTGCGGAGTGCTGATGGTTTCCCACGACCTGCACCTGGTGATGAGCACCACCGATCAGGTGGTCTGCCTGAACCGCCACGTGTGCTGTTCCGGTCACCCCGAGCAGGTCAGCTTCGACCCGGCGTTCGTCGAGCTGTTTGGCCAGGACGCGCAGAGCCTGGCGGTCTATCACCACCACCATGACCACGCTCACGACCTGCATGGCGGCGTGGTCAAGCCAGGGCTGATGATCCACGGCCCTGCTCACGTTCACGGCCCGGACTGCAAACACTGATGCCCGATTTTCTGCTCAACGCATTGCTCGCCGGGCTCGCCCTGGCCGTAGTGGCCGGTCCGCTCGGCTCGTTCGTGGTGTGGCGGCGCATGGCCTATTTTGGCGACACCCTGTCCCATGCCGCGCTGCTCGGCGTGGCGCTGGGGTTGATGCTCGACGTCAACCCAACCCTGGCGGTGACGGTCGGCTGCGTGCTGCTCGCCGCCCTGCTGGTGACCCTGCAGACCCGCCAGCCGCTGGCCTCCGACACCCTGCTGGGGATTCTCGCCCACAGCACCCTGTCGCTCGGCCTGGTGGTACTCAGTTTTATGCAGGACGTGCGCATCGACCTGATGGGCTACCTGTTCGGCGACCTGCTGGCCGTGGGCAGCACGGACCTGGCCTGGATTCTCGGCGGCAGCGCCCTGGTGCTGGGCCTTCTGGCCGTGCTCTGGCGGCCGTTGCTGGCGATCACCGTGCACGAGGAGCTGGCCAAGGTTGAAGGCCTGCCGGTGGCGGCGATCCGTCTGAGCCTGATGCTGCTGATCGCCGTGGTGATCGCCGTGGCGATGAAGATCGTCGGCGTGCTGCTGATCACCTCGCTGCTGATCATTCCCGCCGCCGCCGCCCAGCGCCATGCGCGCACCCCGGAGCAGATGGCCTTTGGCGCCAGCCTGCTGGGCATCGTCGCGGTGTGCTGTGGGTTGAGCCTGTCCTGGTTCGAGGACACGCCCGCCGGGCCGTCGATCGTGGTCTCGGCCGCGGCGTTGTTCCTGCTCAGCTTCGTGCTGCCCAAACGCAATGCCTGAGTGCGCCGCCCAGCGGGAGTTGGGCGCGGCTCACCGCGCGGTGTAAACTTGCGCATTTTTTGCACAACACGAGACTCGCCACCATGATGCCGTCCGCCTCACGTTGCCTGGCCATTGCTATGCTCCTGGCCCTCGCCGGTTGTCAGCAGGCCGCTGTCGTCCCGGCCCCCGTGGTCGACCCGCTCGCACCGGCTTACCAGCAGCTCGAACAACACCTGAGCAGCGGTCATTTAGAGCAGGCCCATGCTCAGTTCGACACACTCAAAGCCCAGGCACCGGCTGACAGCCGTCTGGAGCCTTACCAGCGCCTGCTGGCTGAGGCCTACCTGCAGCAGAGCCAAACCGCCCTGCAGCGGGGCGATCTGGACGCCGCTACCCAAGCGCTGATCCGCGCCCGTTCGCTGCTGCCCCAGGCGCCGGCCCTGGGCACCAAACTGCCCGGCCCGCCGCCGAGTGCGCGCGACGCCGAACAGTGATTTGGCTATAAGCATAGGCCCACAAAGATTTTTGAGCGCTAAGCAGCGCCGGGTAAACTTGCCCACCCTCCGACAAACCCAAAAGGTTTACGCGTGATCAATTTTCACCAGGTCCACAAGGCATACCGTGTCAGTGGCCATGACATTCCCGCCTTGCGGCCGACCGATCTACAGATCGCGCGCGGCGAGGTGTTCGGCATCATCGGCCACTCCGGGGCCGGCAAGAGCACCCTGCTGCGCCTGATCAACCGCCTCGAAGAGCCCAGCGGCGGGCGCATCGAAATTGACGGCGTAGACGTCACCGCCCTCGACGCCGCCGGCCTGCGGCGTCAGCGTCAGCAGGTCGGGATGATCTTCCAGCACTTCAACCTGCTGGCCTCGAAAACCGTCGCTGACAACGTCGCCATGCCACTGAAGCTGGCTGGCGAATTGTCGCGCACGGCCATCGAGCAGCGCGTCGCCGCGCTGTTGGCGCGGGTGGGCCTGCAAGACCACGCCAATAAGTACCCGGCGCAGCTCTCCGGCGGACAGAAGCAACGCGTCGGCATCGCCCGCGCCCTGGCTACCGAGCCGAATATTCTGCTGTGTGACGAGGCGACCAGCGCCCTCGACCCGCAGACCACCGGCCAGGTCCTGCAACTGCTGGCCGAGATCAACCGCGAGCTGAACCTGACCATCGTGCTGATCACCCATGAAATGGACGTGATTCGCCGGGTCTGCGACCGCGTGGCGGTGATGGATGCCGGGGTGATCGTCGAGCAAGGGCCGGTGGCCGAGGTGTTTTTGCACCCGCAGCACGCCACCAGCAAACGCTTCGTGCAGGAAGCCGAGCACGTCGACGGCGATGAGCAGCACGACGACTTCGCCCATGTGCCGGGGCGTATCCTGCGCCTGACCTTTCAGGGCGAGGCGACCTACGCGCCGCTGCTGGGCACCGTGGCGCGCGAGACGGGGGTGGATTACAGCATCCTCGCCGGGCGTATCGACCGCATCAAGGACACCCCCTACGGCCAGCTGACCCTGGCCCTGACCGGCGGTGATATCGACGCCGCCATCGCCCGTTTCAACGCCGGCGACGTTCACCTGGAGGTGCTGCGCTGATGGACGCCCTACTCACCGAACTGCTGCCGAACGTCGACTGGACGGAGATCGGCTACGCCAGCCTCGACACCCTGAGCATGCTCGGCTTCTCCATGCTGTTCACCGTCCTGCTCGGCCTGCCGCTGGGTGTGCTGCTGTTCCTCACCGGCCCGCGGCAGATGTTCGAGCAGAAGGCCCTGTACGGCATCGTTTCGCTGCTGGTGAATATCCTGCGCTCGGTGCCGTTCGTGATCCTGCTGATCGTGATGATCCCCTTCACGGTGATCGTCGCCGGCACCTCCCTCGGGGTCGCCGGGGCCATTCCGCCGCTGGTGGTGGGCGCCACGCCATTCTTCGCGCGCCTGGTGGAAACCGCGCTGCGCGAAGTGGACCGCGGAATCATCGAGGCGACCCAGGCGATGGGCGCCACCACCCGGCAGATCATCGTCAACGCGCTGCTGCCCGAGGCCCTGCCGGGGATCATCGCGGCCATCACCGTGACCGCCATTACCCTGGTCTCCTACACCGCCATGAGCGGCCTGATCGGCGGCGGCGGCCTCGGCGACCTGGCGGTGCGCTACGGCTACCAGCGCTACCAGCCGGACGTGATGCTGGTCACCGTGGTCCTGCTGCTGGTGCTCGTACAGATTCTGCAAACCGTCGGCGACAAGCTGGTGGTGCATTTTTCCCGTAAATAACGCCACACCTAATAAGCGGGCGACTGGCTACCCGCCAGACCCTGCACCATCCCAAAAGGAGTTACATGATGAAAAAACTGCTCACTGCCCTCGCCGTCGTTGCGGCCTTCTCCAGCGCCGCCCAAGCCGAGACCCTGCGCGTAGCCGCCACCGCCGTGCCGCACGCGGAAATCCTCGAATTCGTCAAGCCGGCCCTGGCCAAAGAAGGTGTCGAGCTGGACGTGAAAGTCTTCACCGACTATGTGCAGCCGAACGTACAGGTCGCGGAAAAGCGTCTGGACGCCAACTTCTTCCAGCACCAGCCGTACCTCGACGAGTTCAACAAGAGCCGTGGCACCGACCTGACTGCGGTCGCCGGTGTGCACGTCGAGCCCTTCGGCGCCTACTCGAGCACCGTCAAGGACATCAAGGACCTGCCCCAGGGCGCCAATGTGGTCATCCCCAACGACGCCACCAACGGCGGCCGCGCGCTGCTGCTGCTGCAAAAAGCCGGGCTGATCACCCTCAAGCCAGAGGCCGGGATCCTCGCCACCCCACGCGACATCGCCGAAAACGCCAAGAGCATCAAGGTGCGTGAACTGGAAGCCGCGACCCTGCCGCGCGTGCTGACCCAGGTCGACCTGGCGCTGATCAACACCAACTACGCCCTGGAAGCCAAGCTCAACCCGACCAAGGACGCCCTGATCATCGAAGGCAGCGACTCGCCTTACGTCAACATCCTGGTGGCCCGCGCCGACAACAAGGACAGCGACGCCATGCAGAAACTGGCCAAGGCGCTGAACAGCCCTGAAGTCAAAGCCTTTATCCTGGAGAAATACCAGGGTGCTGTGGTGCCGGCGTTCTAAGCGCCCGCCTGCAACGACAAACCCCGCCGATCGGCGGGGTTTTTCTTGGGCGATATTCCAGGCGGATGTTGCAACGCTGTAGGAGCGAAGGGGGCGCCTAGCCTTTATTCGCGATTGATCGCGCAGGCGCTGCACGCTTCATGGCTAAAACGGAAAACCGCCCGGTCCCTTTCACACTGCCTGGAATTGACCGGCATTTGATGCATGACGCAACACTCGCCTTTATTCATGATATTCGCAGCATCATCGCGAATAAATTCGCTCCTACAGCCCGCCGATGGTTTCGTTGGATCGAGTTAACCCAAGCGAATATGCCGGTCGCAGGCCCGCGCCAGGGCTTCGGCATCGTGGCTCACCAGCAACAGCGCACAGCCGCGCTCACGGGCGCTCTGTACCAGCAGTTCGGTAACTTCACGGGCGGTGATCGGGTCCAGGCGTGACACCGGCTCGTCGGCGAACAGCAGCAGTGGATCGAGCAGCAGCGCGCGGGCAATCGCCAGGCGCTGCAGCTCGCCGCCGGAGACTTCGGTCGCTGGCCGCGCCAGCAGTTCCGGGCGCAGGCGCAGGCGCTCCAGCAGCGGCGGCAACTTGGCCGGATCAAGGCGGTGCAGGCGCAGCACATCATCAAACAGCCGGCGCAGCGGCACCCCGGCGGCGAAGGCTGCCGGCGGGTCCTGATAGAGCTTGAGGTAGCGGTGCGCGGCCACCCCTGGGCGCCGCGTCACCACCCCGGCATCGGCCGGCAACAGGCCGAGCAGCAGATCACCCAGGCTGCTCTTGCCGCAGCCACTGTCGCCGGCGATACCGAGGATTTCGCCCGGTTCGATACGCAGGTCCAGGCCCTCGAACA
Organism: Pseudomonas cuatrocienegasensis; assembly: GCF_900110925.1. Classification (GTDB taxonomy): domain Bacteria; phylum Pseudomonadota; class Gammaproteobacteria; order Pseudomonadales; family Pseudomonadaceae; genus Aquipseudomonas; species Aquipseudomonas cuatrocienegasensis. The sequence goes on from NZ_FOFP01000011.1 coordinate 20,654, forward strand.
GTTGCCGGCCGCCGCGTTTAAGGCGCAGACCGCGCGCCTCCAGCACCGGCTCGCTGGCTGGCGCGCCAGTCACGGCGGCGACCAGGGGCGCAGGCCAGTGGCGCGGGTCAGCGGCAATCAGCGCCCGTGTGTAGTCATGCTGCGGCGCAGCCAGAATCGCCTGGGCGTCGCCCGACTCCAGCAGGTGCCCGGCGCGCATCACCAGCAGCGTGCCGCCCAGTTGCCGGGCCACTTCCACATCGTGGGTGATGGTCAACAGCGCGCCCTGCTGCGCATGCTGGCGCAGCAACGTGGCGACCTGATCGCGGCGGCTGGCATCCAGGCCCTTGGTCGGCTCATCGGCAAGCAGAATAGGCGCGCCCGCCGCCGTGGCGGCGCAAAACGCCAAGCGCTGGGCCATGCCTCCAGACAGCTGACCCGGCAGGCGCGCCGCGGCCGCCTCCAGGCCTACGCCGGTCAGCGCCTGGGTGGCGGTTTGCTGAGCCTGCTCAGGCGCCTGGCCGTGCACGCACTCATGCACCTCGGCCACCTGCTGCAGCGCCGGCATCAGCGGGTCCAGGGAATGCCAGGGCTCCTGGGGCAACATCGCCAGTTGCTGGCCCCAGAGCCGTTCGCGGGCACTGCGCTCGAGGCTGGCAAGGTCGGTGTCGCCAAGCAGGATGCGTCCGCTGGCGGTCAGCGGCGGCGGCAGGGTACCCATGATGGCGTGCATCAGCAGGCTCTTGCCGGCACCGGTTTCACCGAGAATGGTCAGGCATTCACCGGCCGCCAGATTCAGACTCAAGGGCTCCAGCAAGGTCTTGCCGTCGGCCTGGACGCTCAGCGCTTCGATGCGCAACAGAATGGTCATGCGCGTTTACCCGCCAGCAAGTTGAGGCCCAGCACCAGCAGAAAAACCGCCAGCACAGGCTGCGCGAGCACCCAGGGGGCGTCGCTGTAATAGGGGAACAGCTCGACCATCATCAGGCCCAGCTCGGCAGTCGGTGGGCGCAGGCCAACGGCAACGAAACCGAGGGCCGCCAGGGCCATGATCGAACCGGCGGCGCCAAACGCGGCGAGGGTCGCCACCGGCCCGACCAGGGCCGGCCAGACATGCCGACGCAAACAGTAACGCCAGCCGAAGCCGAGCATGCGCGAGGCCTGCATCGGCTGCGACGCCACCGCCTGCCGGGTGATCGCCCGCACCACGCGGAAATACTCCACCCACAGCACCAGCGAGATGGCCACGTACAGCGCCAGCAGCGAGCCCGGCGCCAAACCTGCGACCAGCAGGATCAGCACCAGGCCGGGCAGGGCCAGCACCACATTGAGGACGAACGACAGCGCACGGTCGACCCAGCCCTGGCGCCAGCCCGCGGCGATGCCGAGGGCGACGCCGATCAGCGCCGAGGTCAGCACGCAGACCAGGCTCAGGCTCAGCGACAGGCGTAACGCGGCGCCCATGCGCGCCAGCATGCTGCGGCCGAAGGGATCAGTGCCCAGGGGTTCGGCCAGGCTCGGCGTGGCAAAGCGCTGGGCCAGATTCTGCAGGGCAGGGTCGGTGCGCCCGAGCAAGCCTTCGAGTACGGCGAACAGCACCAGCAGGGCGAGCAGGCCGGCGCCGACGCGCTGGCTGGTGGACAGGGAGGCGAATAGACGCGGCATCAGTGGGCGCTCCGCTGACGGGGATCGATCAGGTGGCAGGCCAGGTCGACCAGCAGGTTGAGGGCCACGAACAGCAGCCCCAGGGCCATGGCAGCGCCCTGGATCATCGGTACATCACGGTTGAATACGGCATGGGCCAGGCCATGGCCGACCCCCGGCCAGGAGAACAGTGACTCGATCATCACCACCCCCTCGATCACGCTGGCCAGCTGGATGCCGAGAAACACCACCACCGGCAGCGCCGCGTTGCGCGCGCCATGCCGTTGCAAGGCCTGGCGCAGGCTCAGGCCCTTGACCCGGGCGAAATTGAAGTAGGCCGAGCGCAGCACCTCAGCGGCGCTGTGGCGCACCACCCGGCTGGACACCGCGGCCATCGCCAGGGCCAGGGTCAGCGCCGGCAATATTAGATAACGCGGGCCGTCGAAACCGGCCACCGGCAGCATGCGCCACTCCAGGGCGAACACCAGCAACAGGCCCAGGCCGATGACGAACACCGGTTGAGCGCGCAGCAGGGCCGACACCAGCAGGCTCAGGCGGTCGAACCAGCCACCGGCGCGCAGCGCCGCCCAGACGCCGACAGGCGCGGCGATCAACAAGGCGATCAGCATTGCCGCGCCGGCCAGCAACAGGGTATGGCCGAGCAGGTGGGCGATTTCGTGGCTCACCGGCAGGCCGCTGACCAGCGAATCACCCAGGTTGAAGCGCAGCAAATCACCCAGCCACTGCAGGTAGATCTGCCAACCAGGGCGGTCCAGGCCCAGCTCGGCGCGCACCGCCTCGGCGGCGGCCAGGTCGACGTGGTCATAGCCGTAGCGGCCGGCGGCGATACGAAATTCCATATCGCCGGGCAGCAGGCGCATCAGCACGAAGCTCAGGGTGCCCACGCTCCAGGTGACGAAAGCCGCCTGCAACAGGCGGCGCAGGATCAATTGCAGCATGGTGAAAAACTCATCTCGGCAATGCGGTAGTTACGCTCGTAGGGGTCGAAGCTGAACCCCCGCACGCGTGCGGATACGGCGGTCTGCTGGGTGTAATAGAGCACCGGGATCAACGGCAGCTCAGCGACCAGGATCTGCGCCACACGCTGAGCCCGCGCGTGATAGCGGGCAGCATCGCGCTCGCCCTGTTGCGCCACCAGCAACGCCGGCAGCTCGCTGTTGTGCCAGCCCATGGCGCCCCAGTCACCGTTGCCGCCATCACCGTAGTCGGCCAGCAGCAGGCCCAGCGGGTCGGCAATGTTGCCGTAGTTACGGGCGATCAGCGCCACCTGCAGGGTGCCATTGTGGTGCCCGGCGGGGATGTCGCTGGAGTTGACCACCGACACCTGCAAGTCAACACCCAGCTCGCGCCACTGCGCCTGGATCGCGGTGGCCAACTGGAACAGTTCGGGGCGGTCGGCGTAGGTCATCAGGCGCAGGCGAAAGGGCGCGCCGTTGCGCTGCAACAGGCCATCAGCGCCGGCCTGCCAGCCTTGGCCGGCAAGCAGCGCGCGGGCGCGGGACAGGTCGCGCTGGGCCGCCGGCAGGTCGTTCAGGTGCCAGTCGCCCAGCGAAGGCGGGACCAGTTGGTTGGCCTCGCCGCCGGGTACGCGCAGCACCCCGTTGGCCAGGCCGCTGCGGTCAATCGCCAGGCTCAGGGCCAGGCGCGTATCGTGCTCAGCGAGCAGCGGATCGTCCAAATTGAGCTTGAGCTGGATGGTCCGTGGAATGGTGTGCGAGTGCACCCGCACATTGTCGCGCCGGCGCAGCAGGTCGAGGCTGGCCGGGTCGAGGGTGTAGACGATATCGGTTTGCCCGGCCATCACCTGCAGCGCGCGGCTTTCGGCGCGGTGGCCGGTGAGGTAGACGGCGCGCTCGATGGTCGCTGGCGTGCCCCAGTAATCGGCGAAACGCACCACGCCCAGGCGATGCGGTGGATCAAAGCGCTCGACCTGATAAGGCCCGGTCCCCTGCAAGCGGCTGATCTGACCCTCGGCATCGTAAGAAGCAGGCGACAGGATCGCCGTGGTGTAATGCGCCAGCACCGCGCCGAGCGGGTTGTACGGACGGCTCAGGCGAACCACCAGGCTGTGCTCAGACTCGGCCTCGAAGGTCTCGACCGGTACTGCTGCGAGCACCCCAGGCTTACCTTGAGCCACCTGCAACGCCTGCACCACGGCGGCGGCATTCAGCGGCGCAGCGTCATGAAAACGCACGCCCTCGCGCAGGGTAAAGCGCCATACCCGGCCACCGTCCGACTGCGACCAGGCGGTTGCCAGGCCGGGCAGCAACTGGCCCTGGGCGTCCACTTCGAGCAGGGTTTCAGCCACCTGCAAGCGGGTGTAGAGATAACCGTCGCGCGACGGGTCCTGGCTGGTGAATTCGAACGGACCGCTGATCGACAGCTGATGCGGGTCCTGGTTGGGCGAACAGGCTGCCAGCATGGTCGCCAGCAGCAGTAACAGCAGAAATCTCACAGGCGTTCCATCGACAAAATGACTGGGTTGAGACAGGGCGGGCGCCGAGCGCCACACCCTAGCGACCACAAAGACGACCGCCAAGCCGTCGGCGACACCGCGCCGTAGAGCGGTGGAGCGTCGTTAGAGTTTCACGTTCAGCGATATAAAGCCGGAGCGCCCAGGCGCTGCCGAGAACATCGCCTGCTCGTCACCCTCTGGCCAGAAGAAGTTGTCGTACCAGACGTACTCATAGTCGTAGTCCGTGAGGTTCTTCAATTGCAGGTCAAGGCTGGTGGTGGCGGACACCTGATAGCGCACGTTGGCATCCAGCACCGCGAAGCCGCCGTACTTGCCTTGCTCGTTCAGCTCATCGATGTAGTAATCGCCCTGGGCACGGGCCTGCAAGCCAAAGCGCCAGGCGTCGTTGAACTGGTAATCAGCCCCGAGGTTGCTGATGTAACGCGGGGTGGAGAACACCTCTTTGCCGGCCAGCGACTGACCGCCGGCGGTAAAGGCGCTGACCACCTTGGCTTCCTGAATGGCATGCGAGCCCCACACCGACCACTGATCATTCAGCTGCGCGCTGAGCTGCATGTCGATGCCGCGCCGCTTGGTTTCACCCAGGCCGACAGTGGTGCCGGTGCTGGGCATGTTGGCCACTTCATCGGTGGCATCCTGCTGCCACACGGCGATGCGTGCTTCGGAGCCGGCGAAGGGTTTGAACTTCACGCCCACCTCCTTGCCGGTATTGATCGACGGCTTGTACGTAGCCTGGCCAGCGGTAAGGTAGGCCGGCGCCGTGGAGCCGGTGAGCACCTGAAAGGTACGGCCCCAGTTGGCGTAGACGTTGATGTCCGGAGTGAGGCTGTAGACCACACTGAGCTTGGGCTGCTCGATCCAGCCATAGTCCTGCAGCGACGCTTTGCCGGTTGTTGTGACGCCATTGTTGGTGCTGGATATGTTGGTGTTACCACTGAATTTATCCACGCGCATGGCCGGGATGATCTTCAACTGCTCGATGGGCTGAATGATCGCCTGCACGTAGGCGCCGGTGTTGTACAGCGTGTAACTGTCGTCGTTCTGCACACGCGCCGGCGGTGCGTCAAAGTCGGTGGGGATGCCGAAGTTGTAACGGCTGCGGCGGTACTCGTTGTTCTGCTGCTCGTAGTTGACGCCGCCGTCGAGGGTCAGCATCTCGTGGGCGCGCCATGTCAGGTTGCTCAACACGCCAGTTTGCCGCTCGTTCCACTGGCGACGCTGGCGCGGCGCGTTGCCGACCGGGTTGTCGGTGAAGGTTACGGTGCGGTCATCGTCGTAGCTGTTGAAGTACAGCTTGTTGCTCAGGCTCAGGTCATCGCTGAGCTGGAAATCGGCATGGGCGCTAAGGTGCTTCATGTCGCGATCATCGCCGTCGTTGGCGTTCTTTTCCGCCGACTGTGTGCGGCTGGCCGCCAGCTCCCGGGCCGTCTGAAAGCCCGGTTCCTCGGCTTCATGGTGGTAGAGGCGGGCGACCAGGCCGAGCTTCATCGTCTCGTCATCGTCGGTGACGAACCACTTGCCGCCCAGGGAGTATTTGTCCGACTCGCTGTGGTCGCGGAAGCCGTCGGAGTCCTGCTTGGCGAAGAAGTAGTTCTGCGCGAAGTTGCCTTGTTCATGGCCCACGGCGAGCTGGAACTCGCGGGTATTGAAGCTGCCGTAGGTCAGCCGGGCATCTTTGTAGTTGCCGCCCTGGCGCGTCACGAAGTTGATGTTGCCGCCAATGTTGTGCAGGCCGTAGCGCGGGTCGTTGGTGCCGCGCACCACCTCGATGTACTCCATATCCAGCGGGAAAATCATGTCGATAAAACGCTGGTTACCGCTGTTGACGTTGCTCGGCACGCCGTCGATCAGGGTCTTGATGCCATTGATATAACCCTCACCATTGAAGGCCCGGAAGGTCACCTTGCCCGACTCGGCGCCCATGCGCGTCTCGGTCAGCTGGATGCCAGGCATCTGCCCCAGCAGCTCCCAGCTGTTCGACACGGTCTTATCCTCGATCTTGTCGCTGCCCATGATGTCGACCGAGGTCAGCACATTCTCCACCGGCAGCGCGCCGCTCGACTTGGGCACGATATAGGCACTGCCCAGGGTGACGCTGGAAGAGCCCGCGTTCTCGGCAAAAGCGCTGCCCGAGACAGCGATGGCAAAGGCGGCTAGAGGGGCGGCGTGGGGCTTCATGTTGGCTCCTGTTAGTTAAGCGCGATGGCTGGCCATCGGCTTGGAAGAATGCAGCCGCGCACCTTATAACAAATGTTATATCGTAACAATTAGCAGAATAAAGATGACGACTCCTGAGGAGGATTGACTAGCCGTCTGCTGTAGCTATCGCCCCATACAGCAGCACAATCGCGCCTGCAGGTGCGGCAGCATTCATTGACTGGATTTCTGCACGCTTATCACTCGGAACAGCTCGCAAGCCTTTCCGGCCGCGACCAGATCCACAGCGCCCCGCAGCTCATTCCGGCGGCCGCGAACAACACGGAGGGCAGGTGGTCGACCGTCAGCAGGAGAATGCTCAGGGCCAGCAACATGCTCAGGCTGGCCATCCATTTGCTGCGCCGGGTGATCACCCCGCCATTGCGCCAGTCGCGCAGCAACGGGCCGAACAGGCGGTGATTGTCCAGCCAGGCGGCCAGACGGGGCGAGCTGCGCGAGGCGGCCCAGGCCGCCAACAGAACGAACTCGGTGGTCGGCAGGCCAGGCACTATCACGCCCAGCATGGCCACGCCGATGCTCGCATAGGCCAGCAGTAGCCATAGCCAACGCTGCCAGGCCGCTCGCGCCCGCGTTGCTTCAGGCAAAGCAGTGCTCCAGATGCTGGGTGAAGCGCTCGAAGGCGGCAATCGCCGCGGCATCGGCCAGACGCTCCTGCTCGGCATCCAGTTCGACGCTATCGAGCACGGCAGTGAAAGCTTTCCAGCCCTGCGCGCGACCACCTTCAGGTTCGCCCAGGTGACGCGCGCCAAAGGTCTCGCTCAGGCCCAGTGTCGGCATGCGTTTGAGCAGGAAGGCGGCGCCCAGCTTGGAGCCCTCGGAAACGAACAGCCAGGCCAGCGCCTCGCCGGTGCCCATGGCCTTATTGCGGATGCTGTCATCGCCCTCAGGCAGCGCGCGCTGCAGATCGGCCAGGTCCAGCACGGCCTGCTCAACGCGGCAGCGTTGCGGCAGATCAGGCACCAGCTTGATCAGCTGCGGATCGTTATAGAGTTTTTCCAGGTCACGCTGGAACAGATACTGGGCGGCCACGAAGTGGGAAAACCGCTCCGGGCTGCCGAACGGATCGTGGCTCTTGACCAGGTTGTCGAGGTGGCTGTGCGGCTCGTGGGTGATCTGGTTCAGGCGCTGCGAACGCAGCGGATGGGACAGTTGCGAAGAGGCGGTCATGGAAAGCTCGCTGATGACTGGCATGAAGTAAGGCAGCCCATCCCCTGCACCGCTCTATGACGCGCGCAGGACGTTCGACCGCCACTGCCTTATAAAGACGAACGAACCTGCCAAGCTCCGTAAAAATAAAGCGAACCACAGGGATGTGGCGCTCAAGGCAGGCTCCCTGCACTCGCTCGCTAGCCGCCCTTATTAAAAGTGATTATTATTCACGAAGTAGTCGGCGAACCAGGCTTGCCCGTGACCATCTCCAATCTAGACAGCGTATTCATCAGCCAGCGCACCCCGCTGCTGCGCACGCTGGTGAAAATAGTGAAGAACGCCAGCATCGCCGAGGAGCTGGTGCAGGAGACCTACCTGCGGGTAGCCCGTAGCCTGCGCGACAAACCGGTCGACCACCTCGAACCCTTTCTCTTCCAGACAGGCCGTAATCTGGCGTTCGATCACTTGCGCCGCGAGCGCATGCAGTCGCGAACCATGCTCGATGACGTGCCGGACGCCATCATGCAGGCCGTGCCCGCTCCGGGTTCATCCAGCGAAGACAGCCTGCATGCCGAACGTCTGCTGCAACGACTGGGCAACGCACTGGAGCAGTTGAGCGAACGCCAGCAGCGCATCTTCATCCTCAGCCGTCTGCACGGCCAGGGTTATGCAGAGATCGCTGCAGAGCTCGGTGTTTCAGCCAGCACGGTGCAGAAAGAACTCAAACTGATCATGACCCTGTGCATGACCCTGCTCGAGCGCCTAGCGCCTCCGACATGAGCGACTATCGCTCACCCACACCTTCGGCCAGAATATCGCCCCCCGGTTTCGAGAACAGCCCGATGCACCAGCAGCAGGGAACCCCCAACGACAGCGACACATCGCTGAGCCAGGCGCTGGACTGGCTGCTTCTGCTGGAACATGCGGACGATGATTGCCGGGCGCGCTTCGCCGAATGGCTGGCCGCCTCCCCTGCCAATGCCGAGGCGTTCGAACGTGCACAGCACTGCTGGCAATCGCCCACACTGCTGACGGCCGCGGCGCGCCTGGAGCAGCGCAGGCAACCGACGCCCAGGCGCTCGCGGCGCATCGGAAGAACGCTGGCGATCGCCGCCTCGCTGCTGCTGGTGGTCGGTATCACCCTGCAAAGCGATCTGCTGCTGCGCCTGCGCGCCGATCATGTCACTGCCGTCGGCCAGCGCCAGAGCCTGGATCTGGCCGATGGCTCGCACGTACTGCTCAACACTGGCAGCGCGTTCTCCAGCCAGATCGACGCGAGTCAGCGCGTCACGCAGCTGCTCAGAGGCGAAGCTTATTTCGATGTCGCCAAGGACAGCAGTCGCCCCTTCCAGGTCAATGCCGGCCCCGTCCGCATTTCGGTACGCGGCACCGCGTTCTCCGTGCGCTACCTCGACGATACCGCCGAAGTCAGCGTCGAACGCGGCGAGATTGAGGTGCATGCCCGCGGCAACGACACGCGCATCTACCTGGCAAGCGGCGACAGCATTCGCGTCGGCCCTGACGGTGTCGGCAAGCACATCCACGGTGCCACAGCCAATCAGCTCGCGTGGGTTCAGGGCCGCCTGATCTTCGATAACCGCCCTTTGCACGAAGTGCTGGATGAACTACGCCGCTACTACCCCGGCTGGATCATCAACCGCAATGCCCGTCTGAACGACCTGCGCATTACCGGCAACTACCGCCTGAGTGAGCCGGCCACCATCATGCGCTCGCTGGCCCAGGTGACCTCGGCGCAGCTTCAAGAGTACCCATCGCTGCTGATTCTCAACTGAGAAAAAGAATTTTTACGCTCCATGAGGGCGTCGTTCGTCCCGTCAGAACAATGCAAACAATTCGCATTAACTGACCTTCCGACGACACCCGCAGAGAGCACAACGATGCCCCTTCACACCAGGCGCCCGCATTTCCCGCGACTGTCCACCGCCAGCCTGTCGCTGCTGGCACTCTCCATCGCCTGCGCCAGCCTGCCGCTGGCCCATGCTGCCGAGCTAGCGCCGGCGGCACAGCAGCAGAGCCAGGGCGGTTACAGCTTCGCCATCGAGCGCCAGCCACTGGTCTCGGCGCTGAACGCATTCAGCGACGTCACGGGGTGGCAGATAGGCCTGCCGGCACAATTGGCCGACGGCATCGACTCACCGGGAACCAGTGGCCGCCAATCGCCGGAGCTGGCCCTGGCGCGCCTGCTCGAAGGCACCGGTTTGAGCTACCGCAGCGTTGGGGAACGCAGCGTGGTGCTGGTCAAAAACCCCGCGCAATCGCTCGCCTTGCAGCCGATGACGGTCACCGCCACTCGCCATGAGCAGCGGGTCGATGAGGTACCGAGTACGGTCAGCGTGCTCGGCCGTCAGCAACTCGACCAGCAGAACGTCAACAGCATCAAGGATCTGGTACGTAACGAGCCGGGCGTTTCCGTAGGCGGCGCAGGCCAACGCGCCGGCATCACTGGCTACAACATCCGTGGTATCGATGGTGACCGCATCCTGACCCAGGTCGACGGCGTCGAAATACCTGCCAGCTTCTATGCCGGCCCGTACGCCAATACCCACCGTAACTACGTCGATCCGGAGATCGTCAAGCGCGTGGAAATCCTCCGCGGCCCCGCCTCGGCACTGTACGGCAGCAACGCCATCGGCGGCGCGGTCAGCTACTTCACCCTCGACGCCAGCGACATCATCAAGGAAGGTCGCGACGCCGGCGCCCGCCTGAAGACCGGCTACAGTTCGGTCGACGAAAGCTGGCTGAATTCCGCCACCGTCGCGGGCCGTTACCAGAATGTCGATGCCCTGCTGCACCTGTCGCAACGCAATGGCCACGAAACCGAGTCCTACGGCACCCACGGCGGCACTGGCCTGAACCGTACCGCGGCCAACCCGGAAGACGCACGCACCAGCAATGTCCTGGCCAAACTGGGCTGGAACTACAACGACAGTGACCGCCTGCAACTGACCTACGAGAAGTACAAGGACGATCGCGACACCAACCAGCTCAGTGCAGTTGGCGGGCCATTCAACACCCAGGCCGTGGGGGGTGCGCAAAACCTCGTCCGCGGCCGCAGCGGCAACGACACCATCACCCGCGAGCGTTTCGGCCTGGAGCACAGCCTGGCGCTGGGCAACCTGCTGGCCGACAACCTGAAGTGGAGCCTGAACTACCAGTTGGCCAAGACCGACCAGAGCACCCAGGAGAACTACGTTACCGGCACCCGCAATGTCATCCGCTACCGCGACACCGACTACAAGGATCGCCAATGGGTGCTCGACCTGCAGTTGGATAAGGCCTTCGCCATCGGCGAAACCGACCACCTGCTGACCTATGGCTTCAACATCAAGCGGCAGAACGTCACCGGTCTGCGCAGCGGTGCCTGCGTGGCCAACTCAGGTGTCTGCCAGGTGGCCGACGGTCTGGTCACGCAGAGTGACTTCCCCGACCCGACCGTCGACGTCTACGGCCTATTCCTGCAGGACGAAATCCGCTGGAACCAATGGACCTTTCTGCCCGGCCTGCGCTATGACCGCACGCGTCTCAACCCAGAGATGACTGACGAATACCTGGTCAGCCTGGGCAACAGCGCCTTCAATCCCGGCGACAGCAGCAAGACCTGGCAACGCGTCTCGCCCAAGCTCGGTGTCACCTATGCGTTCGACGAGCACTACACCTGGTTCGGCCAGTACGCCGAGGGCTTTCGCACGCCCATGGCCAAGGACATGTATGGCCGCTTCCAAAACACTACCCTGCGCTATATCCAGGAACCCAACCCGAACCTCGACCCGGAAACCAGTCGCGGCCTGGAGACTGGTTTGCGCGGCAACTTCGAGGCAGGCAGTTTCGACGTGGCGGTGTTCTACAACCGCTACAAGGACTTCCTCGATAACGAAGCCGTGGGCAGCAGCGCCGGCATGACCATCTACCAGAACAGAAATATCGGACGCGCCAGCATTCGCGGCGTAGAAGCCAAAGGCCGCCTGAACCTGGACAGCTTCGGCGCACTGCCGGGTATCTATGCTCAAGGCTCGATCGCCTACGCCCGTGGGCGCGACGATGACAGCGGCGAACCGCTGGGCAGCATCAGCCCGCTGACCGGCGTGTTCGGTCTGGGTTACGAACAGGAGCGCTACGGCAGCCAGTTGAGCTGGACCCTGGTAAAACGTAAAACCCGCGTGGATGACAGCAAGACCCTGACCGTCGATGGCACCACCAGCGGCTACCGCACACCTGGCTTCGGCATCATCGACCTGACCGGCTACTACAAGTTGACTGACGATCTGACCCTCAACGCCGGCCTGTATAACCTTACCGACAAGAAGTACTGGCTGTGGGACGACGTGCGTGGCTATGCCTCCGGTACCGGCTTCTACAACACCTTCACCGATACGCTGATCGGCGAGGCGACGGTTACTGCACCGGCCAACCTCGACCGCCTGAGCCAGCCAGGCCGCAACTTCTCCATCAACCTGGTCTGGGACATCTGAGTCCCACCTGGAAGCGGCTGCAACAGCCGCTTCCAGCCATCAACGGCAAGTACGCACAGCGCACGCTAGCCCCGCGTCGTGACGAAATACCCCGCCAGACGCAACAGATCCTCCTCGCCCAACAGACCCGCCAGAAAACGTAACTGCAGCCAGGCGCGCAAGTAGCCGTGGCGCGCCTCGGCCAGGTCGCGACGCGCGCCATACAGCTGCTGCTCGGCATCAAGCACATCGAGGTTGACCCGCTCGCCACCGCTCACGCTTTTGCGTGTGGCGGTCACCAGCGTCTCGGCGGCGGTCACCGCCAGGCGGTAGGCACGCACCCGCGCATGGGCACTGGCGCAGAGGTTGAACTGTTGGCGCAGCCGCGTGAGGGTCTCGGCGGTTTGCGCGTCCAGCTCGAAGCCGGCCTGAACATGGGCCGCCGTGGCCTGACGCCGGGCAGCGGAGACCCCGCCGCCGGCAAACAGCGGCACGCTGAGCTGGATGCCGATGCTGTCGGTGTCGTACTGCTGGTTGTAGCTGCTTTCCGAGTCGGAGCTGGTCAGCCGCCGGCTGGCCACCAGGCTGAGGCTCGGCAGGTGGCCGGCACGCTGTTTCTCCACTGTGTAGGCGGCCGCCTCGACAGCCTGACGCTGGGCCGCCAGTTCGGGGTTATTGGCGACGGCCAGGGCGCGCCAAGCCTCGAATCGCGCCGGTTGTGGCGGTTGGACCGGCAAGTCGGCAAGCAGTGGCAGCAGATCGCGGCGATCCAGCGGCTCGCCGACGATGGCCTCCAGGGCGCGCAGGGCGATGTCCAGATCATCCTCGGCCTGGATCAGCTCGGCCTCGGCCAAGGCCAGGCGCGCCTCGGTTTCCAGCTCATCGGTACGGGTGCCCTCGCCTGCCGCCAGCAGGCGCTGGTTGAGGCGCAGGCGTTCGCCCAGGGCGCGGCGCTGGGCGCGGGCCAGGGCGATGTGTTCGTCGGCCAACAGCGCCTGGCTGTAGGCCTCGAACAGGCGCACCGCGAGTTCCTGACTGCGTGCACGAAAACGTTCATCGGCCAGCAGAGCGCGGGCCACGCCCTGGCGGTAGTCAGCCCAGGCGGCGTAGTCGAACAGCGGCTGCTGCAGGCTGAGCACCGAGGCGTAGCTGCGGTAGTCGCGCTCGACGCGCTGATCACCGGCCGTCACGTCGGAGTCGTTGCGCTGGTTGTTGTAGCTCCACGACAGCCGCGGCAGCAGGGCAGCACGCCCGATCGCCTGGTTTTCCAACCCGGCATCGCGCTCGGCGATGGCCGCCTGAAAGCTCGGGTCGTTGCGCAGCGCCAGGGCATAGGCGTCGAGCAGGCCAAGGGCCTGCACCGGCAGGGCGAGGCACAGCAGCAGGCCAAGACAGATCAGGCGCACCCTTATTCCTCCGCCATGGCCAGGTGAGTACGGTCAAGCAGCGGCTTGAACAGGTAATTGAGCAACGAGCGCTCGCCGGTGCGCACGAAGGCCTCCACCGGCATTCCCGGGCGGATACGCAGCCCGGCGAGCTGGCGCGTGCCGGCCTCGTCGACGCGAATGCGCAGAGCGTAGTACGGCTCGCCGCTGCGTTCATCCTGCAGGCGGTCGGCCGACACCAGCTCGACCAAACCCGTGACCCTGGGCGTGCTGCTCTGCTCGAAGGCACTGAACAGCAGCTCGACCGCCAGGCCCGGATGCACCTTGTCCACCAGCGCCGGGCTCAGGCGCCCTTCGACCAGCAGCGGCTGGTCCTCCGGGACGATCTCCATCAACGCCTGACCGGGGCTGACCACGCCGCCTTCAGTGAACACGCTGAGGCCGACCACCAGGCCGCCAGCCGGGGCACGCAGCAGGGTGCGGCGCTGCTCAAGCTCGACGCCGAGCAGCCGATGATGCAACTCCTCACTGCGGATCTGCGCCTCGGCCAACTGGCTGCGTACCTGCTCCTGGAACGCCGCGCGGCGCTGCCCGGCACGCAAACGCAGCTCGGCGATCTGCCGCTGCAACTGGCCGATGCGGGCAAAATCATCGGCCAGCAGGCCGCTCAGCTCGACGCGCTGGCGCTCGATATCGAGCAGGCGATTGCGCGGAATGTAGTTGTCAGCCGCCAGTTCGCGCAGACCAACCAATTGCTCGTCGAGCACGCGCAGTTGCGCCTGCTTGCTGTTGCGCAGCGCCTGCAGCCCACCCAACTGGGCCTCGCTGCCGGCCAGGGTCTGGGCCAGGCCGTCGAGCTCCAGGGCCAGGGACTGGCGCCGGCTGGCGAACAGCTGGCGCTGCAGCTCCAGGCTGGCGACCACCAGCGGATCGTCCGGGCGCTGCAGCAGCCAGGGGTGGAAATCGATGGCCTCGGCAGCGTCGCGCTCGGCCGCCAGTCGCGCTTCGCTGGCGCGGCTGCCGATCAGTTGCGCGCGCAGGGCATCGGCCTGGGCCGCCAGCGCCTCGCCGTCCAACTCGAGCAAGGCTTGCCCGGCACTGACCCGCTCGCCATCGCGAGCCAGGATGCGCAGCACCCTGCCGCCAGTGGGGTGCTGCACGGCCTGACGATTGCCGCTGACCATCACCGTGGCGGACACCGGCACGCCCTTATCCAGCGGCGCCAGCGCGGCCCACAGGAGAAAACCGCCAAACCCGCCGAGCAGCAACCACCAGCCAAGCCGGGCCGGGCTGCGCGCATCGGCGGTCGGCAGCGGGTAGACCTGGGCTGGCGCACTCATCGCTGACCTCCCGGCGTGGCGCCGTAGCTCATGCTGAAACTCGGCGTGACGCCACGCACGGAGGTCACCGCAGGCGCAGCCGGGCGCGCGGCCTGCTGCAACTCCTGCAACACCCGAGCAGCCGGGCCGAAGGCCTGCATCTGCCCGCCACGCAGCACCAGCAACTGATCGGCGCTCTTGAGCAGCGCTGGCCGGTGGCTCACCAGCACCAGCGTTCGACCCTGTTCGCGCAGGCGCTCGAGGGCGGCGAGCAGGGCCTGTTCACCGGCTTCGTCGAGGTTGGCATCGGGTTCGTCGAGCACGATCAGCGCCGGCAGGCCGTAGACCGCGCGGGCCAGGCCAATACGTTGTTTCTGCCCGCCGGACAGCCCGGCGCCGCCCTCGCCCAGGCGCGTGTCGTAACCCTGCGGCAAACGCAGGATCAGCTCGTGGACGCCGGCCATCTGCGCCGCTGTTACCACCTTGTCCGCCTCCACCTCGGCGAAGCGGGCGATGTTCTCGGCGATGCTGCCGGCGAACAGTTGCACGTCCTGCGGCAGGTAGCCGAGGTGCGGACCGAGCGCGTCCTTGTCCCACTGCTGCAGGTCGGCACCGTCCAGGCGCACCTTGCCGGCCAGCGGTGCCTGCGCCGCCACCAGCAGGCGCGCCAGGCTGGACTTGCCGCAACCGGACGGGCCGAGCACCACCAGGCGCTGGCCGGGCTCCAGGGTGAAGCTGACTCCGGCCAGCACCGGCGTGCGACTCCCCGGCGCGCAGGCCGATAACTGCTCAACGCGCAGGCCACCCCGTGGCGCCGGCAGGGCCATGCCGTTGGTTTGCGGTGGCTGGGCCTGGAGCAGATCGCTCAACCGTTGATAGGCCTGCTGCGCGCCGCTCCACTGCTTCCACGCGCCGATCAACTGATCCAGCGGGCCAAGCACCCGGCCGCTGAGGATGGAGCCGGCGATCATCATCCCCGGGGTGATCTGCCCGTCCACCGCCAGCAACGCGCCGAGCCCGAGCACCAGGGACTGCAGCGCCAGGCGCACGATCTTCGACGCGGCGCCGAACGCCGCGCCCTGCTCACTGGCGCGGCTTTGCAGCTGCAGAAAGCGCCCGTGCTCGTGCTGCCAGCGCTGACGCAAGCGCGCCAGCAGGCCCATCGCCTCGATGACCTCGGCGTTACGCAGGTGCGCAGCGGCTGCCTGGGTCGCCTGGATCGCCAGTTGCCCGGCCTCGGCCAGCGGCGCGCGGGTCTGCCACTGGTTGAGCCAAGTGAGGCTGAGCAGCAACGCCGCGCCACCTAGCGCCAACCAACCGAGCCAGGGGTGAAAGAGGAACAGCACGGCCAGGTAGAGCGGGAACCAGGGCGCATCGAACAGGGCGAACAAGGCACTGCCGGTGGCGAACTGGCGCAGGCTGGTCAGGTCGCTCAGCGGCTGGGCGCTGGTACCGCGCCCGAGCCGCAGGCTGGCCTCGAAGGTTGCGTCGTAAACCCGCGCGCCCAGGCGCTGGTCGATCTGCGCGCCGAGGCGAATCACCACCAGGCTGCGCACCCACTCAAGCAGGCCCATAAAGGCGTAGAGGCCAAGCACCATCAGCGTCAGCATGGCCAGGGTCATGTGGTTGCCCGAGGCCAGCACGCGGTCGTAGACCTGCAGCATGTACAGCGCTGGGGCCAGCATCAGCAGGTTGATCACCGCGCTGAAGACGCCGACGCTGACGAAGCCGCGGCGACAGGTGCCCAGGGCCGCGAGTATCTCGTTGCCGGGAGAAACGGAAGATCGGCTCATGCCATCCTGACCTGTGAGCAACGCCGAGCGCGATTGACGCGCTGGGCGTTGCCTCGGAGAATTCGAGGCCGTCGTGGCGCGAGTTATTCAGGCCAGCACCACGACGGTTGTAGCGGGCGGCCGGGAAAGCAATTTCCCGCCGCCTTTTTTCATTGCGCGAGCGTCAGGCCGCCAGGGCCAGGTCCTCGGCCAGTTCCGGCACGCCGATCAGTTCGGCAGAACCCGTGCTCAGCGGACCAGCCGCCAGGGCGGCGGCGACTGCGTCGAAGGTGTCGTCGGTGGACACGCCGTAGGCGTCCAGCAGGTCGTTGAGCACGCCTTCCAGCGCCGTGGCATCGCCGGACATCAGGCCGTAGATCACATCGTGGACGATGCCGCGATCAGAGGTCGTCAGATCATTAACGTCAGTGGAGAGGTCGAGGCCACTGAAGCTGACTTCCCAGCCGCTCGGTGCGAAATCGAAACCGGAGCCAGTCGATACAAGGTCAGCTCCCAGAGAAACGCTATCCAACTCGCCATAAAGCGTATGAGCCGGACTATTGAATAGCGTGTAGGCCAAATCGCCCTGCGCAATGAAGCCCGCGTCGCTGTTCGGGCTGGTCAGCGCATATTGTGTGCCGCTGAGAGAACCCGGATAGAAGCCGCCGGTGTTGACGCCATCCTCGACCTCTCCAACGCGGTGGTCTGCATCACCGAAGTAACCGGTCCAATCGGCCAGGTAATCGCTAATGCTCCAATTGCTGTAGGTAGCGCTGTAGGTAATGGAAAGACTCATGTTATTTCTCCAACGAAGGTTTCACATGATTGCCGCAGTAATTCCAAACTGCGGTTTTGCCCAGAATGGGCAAAATATCCGGCAATCTCAGAAGGTGTATTCCAGAGTGCCCTGCACAGTACGGCCACGCCCCAGAGTGAAGGCCAGCACATCACCTAGCGGCACGAGGTAGGCCTTATCGGTGACGTTATCTACCGCTAGGCGCAGGGTGATTGCATCGGTGGCCTGGTAGCTGCCGAACAAGTCGTAGACGGTGTACGGCTTCCAGTCGGCGGGATAGGTCATGTCTTGCGCTTCTTCGTCTTCGTGCGTCAGCGAATAGCCTTCGCTGTAGCGGGCGCGGACGCCGATATCCAGCTTTCGCTCCAGCAGACGAGCACCTAGGGTCAGGCTGCCGCGGTCCATGGGCATATGCTCGGCGGTACCCATAATGCCGCCGCAGTTTACGGACTGGTTGGAAAACTCGTCCGGCTCCATACCGATGATTGGCGGCCGTCGCCCGCCTGTTCCATATACCGGCGACTCCACACCGCCGAGCCAGGCAGCACGTTTGCAATAGTCGTTAGCACCGATCATATGGGTGTAACTGAGGTTGCCGTAGAAGCCGCCGGCATCGTAGTCGAGGCTGTACTCCACACCACGGAAGCGGGTGGTTTCCAGATTGTTGACGTAGGCCGTCGTACCCAGGGTTGCAATTGGGCTGTAACCGGGGCGTTGCAGCCCATAACCGAGGAACATGAAGTCTTTGATCCTGGTATCGAAGTAGGCAGCCTTAATACCCAGCCGATCCTCTGCGAGGAACAAGTTTTCCCTGGCGATATTGAAGCCAACTTCCCAGGTAGTGGAACGTTCTGGCTCGAGGAAAGGACTGGGGTATAGGGTTTCCGTTCCCCCGCCATGGGGGCGACCGGAGACCAATGCTTCGGTGACCGCGGGTGGCCGCCACCCCTTGCCATAACTGGCGAACAGTTGCAGCCAGTCCACACCCGGCTTGATAGCCAGGCCAAAGGTCGGCGAGAAACGGCCCTCCTCACGATCCACTTCGTAGAGAACCGGGACGTTGATCTGCGCGTTGGAGCACGCCCCTTCCAGCGTACAGAAGGAGCGGGTGTTCATCCCGGTTTCGCCACGCAGGTGGTAACGGTCGTAGCGCAGGCCTGCGTTCAGGTTGAGCCAGCCGTCGTATTCATAGTCCAGACGCGTAAAGAGGCTACCCATGGCCCGCGACCCCTCCGGCGTCATCCCTTCGGCAAAGGGGTAGTCCACCGCAGAGCTTGAGCTTATCGCCTGATCCGATTCGGGACTGACCTTGTCATGGAAGAACTCCAGACCATAATCGGCCTGAAGGATGGAGACCTGGCTCAGGGCGAATGTCGAGGTGTTCTGGACTTGCAGACCATAAGTATCGGTCTGGTAGGTGGTGGAGTAACCCAGGGTGGTGCCGCGAGTCAGCGTACTCTGATCATTGCGGGTATCGACATGGTAGAGCTTGGCCTTGAAGTCGATCAGCGGGTTATCCGGCGCGTAACTGTAGTCCACCGCAAAGTTCTGTGAAACGACGTTGCTGCTACCCAGCTTTTCCCAGAGATCTTCGTCAGCGACATCCATTATGTTGGCGTCATCGTATGACACCTGGGTACGCAGGTAGCTCAGTTGCACCCGCTGCTCATGCGCAAGATTCAGTCCCAGCTTGGCCAGGCGGGAACGCATGGTGGAACCGGAATAGGCGACCGGAGAGGTCTTGATTCGATCCTCTATTTCAGGGTTACCAGCAGACCCAGTGCGCAACTCACCGATACTGCCATGGGTGCCGGGGTCATAATCACCCAGATGGCGTTCACTGGCGGCCAGCAGAATGTCGCCAATCTCGTTGCCCAATGCGAAGGCGCTGCTGCCGATAAAGTCAGTGCCATTGGCGTAACCACCCAGCCCCGTGGTCGCGCGAACCCGGCCGCCGAACTCTTTGCCTTCGTGGATAAAGTCCCGGGCATTGAGGGTGCTGAATTCGGCGACGCCGCCAATTACCCCGGCACCCCCCATACCCGAGGTAGCGCCTTTCTCAACCGTGACGTTGCTGAGCAACTCAGGGTCGATATACATGGTGCCATTGCGCTGCTGGTGGCCGCTTTGCTGGTAGTTCTGGCGCATGCCGTCGATATTCATGTTGACCCGGCCGTAGTCCTGTACGCCGCGAATGTTCACCGACAGACCGGGGTCCTGCTGGCTGACAGCGGTGTAGACGCCGGACGTTTGCTCAAGCAGGTCAGCCGCATGGCGCGGCGGGTTGCGGTCGATCTGCTCGCGGTCGATCACCGCCACCGAGCGCGGCTGCAGGTAGGTTTCCTGACGCTCGCTGAGGCTGCGCCCCTCTACCGTGACCGACTGCATCTGCAGAACCTGATCGTCGGCGAGCACACGGCGGGTCAGGGTGACCTGATTGGCGCCGTCGAGGTGGTAGTCCACCGGGGTTTTGTCGAGCAGCCGGCGCAAGGCGTCATCGAGTGAATAGCGGCCCTGCAGCGCCGAGCTCCGGAAACCCTGCAGGCGAGCGCTGTCGAAGAACACCTGCACACCAGCTTGCTCGGCAAAGACCAGGGCGGCGCGATCAAGCGGCTGCGCGGCGATGTCGAACGCCATCACCTGGCGTTGTGCCGAGGCGGCTTCCCCGGCCGGCTCGACGGCGAACGCACTGCTGCTCAGGGCCAGGGCTACGCCCAAGGAGACGCCACTGAGCAGCACGGCCGGAGCAGCGCGACGGGGCGTGGGTGAGGGTGCGGACGGACGATGGCTCACAACGGACTCCGGGTTTTTGTTGATAATGAAAATCACTAACAACAAGGACGCGCAACCCGGTAAAAGTCAGTAAGCCGATTTGAAAGTTTTTTACGCCGCACTCGGGCACGGCGCGGCGGGGTCAGTAGATCAGGCTCAGCGCGAGCCACTGCGTATGCTGCAGCTGCATTTCGCGGGTCAGGGTGGACAGCGCATCGTCCAGGGCATCGAGGCGGAACACGCCGCTGACTTCTCGCTGCGCCAACTCATCATTGCCGATGAGGATGTACCCGGCGCGATAACGGTTGAGCTGCTCGACCACCTGCGCCAGCGGCACCCGGTCGAACACCAGCAGCCCGCGCTGCCAACTGGTGGCACGCGGCAGGTCCAATTGCTGAGAGACGATGCCTGTCGCTCCATAACGCACACTGTCCCCCTCTTCCAGACGCCTGTGCTGGCCGGCGACGTCCACCTGAACCGCGTGCTCCAACACGCCGACCCAGGCATGTGCGCCGTCCTCGCGCTGCACCACGAAGCGCGTACCCAGGGCCTGCGCGGTGCCGCCGGAGGTCGCAACGACGAACGGCCTGTCGGCCTGCGGCGCAACCTGGAAGATCGCCGACCCAGCGAGCAGTTCGACCCGGCGCTGCCCGGCGGAATACGCCAGGCGGATGGCACTGGCGCTGTCGAGGGTCACCTCGCTGCCATCGGGCAGGGTCAGGCTACGCACTTCGCCGCTGGCGGTGCGGTGATCAGCCAGTAGCGGCAGCAGCAGGCGCTCGTCCTGGCTCAGACCAAGGCCGCCGAGCAGTAGCATCAGACACGCCGCCGCACCCCAGCGACGCAAGCGCCCACGCTGCCGCGCGGCCCGCGGCAGCGGCGCAACACTGGGCGCCGCACGGCGTTCAGGGGCACGGCGCTCATCCGGCAGCGCGCCCAGGGCAGCCCAGGTGCGCTGGGCGAAGGCCAGGGCCTCGGCATGCCGTGGGTCGGCCCGCAGCCACTGCTGCAAGGCCTGATGCCGGGCCGCATCCGGTTCGCCTGCACTCAGGAAAACCGCCCACTCGGCGGCGGCCTCGTGGATGCTCCGCTCCTGCGGATCTTGGCTAATCACGCTCAACTCTCGGTTCTCGTTATAGGTAGCGGCGGGGCTGGACGCAGCGCGCCCGGCGAAATCGCCCCGTCTCAGGTAAAGACGCGCAACCGCGGCGTTTACCGTAATTCGCGCTCATGGCCCCTCGCCGGCCTCCACCAGCCGTGCCATCACATGGGCCAGGGCGCGGGCCAGGTGCTTTTGCACCGAGCTGTCGGAAATCCCCAATTCGCATGCCACCTGGGCATGGGTCAGTCCTTCGATACGGTTAAGACGAAAGATCTCCTGGGTGCGCGGCGGCAGCTCGGCGATAGCCTGCTGCAGACGCTCGACCGATTGCCGGGCGGCGGTGATGTCCTCCAGCGAACTGCTGTTCGACGCCACCTCGACCAGCACATCGTCACTCACCAGGTCGGTCTTGCGCCGCAGTTGCTGGCGCTGATGGTCGATCAACAGATTGCTGGCCGTACGGTAGAGGTAGGCCAGCGAGTTGTCGATGGGCTCGCCGCCGCGCTGCTCGGCCAGACGCAGAAAGCTTTCCTGAGTGAGGTCGGCGGCCAGCTGTGAATCACGACTTTTGCGCAGCAGAAAGCTCTGCAGCGCCTTGGCGTGCATCTGGAACAGGCCTTTGATATCCAAGTCCGACAATCGCGCTTCCCTGGTCTGGGGCGGGAGGAAGCGGCATAGTATTTTTATTGAGAACCATTTTCAATTAATCGACTTAAGACACCGCAGCAAACACTCCAGCGCCGGCTGCTGCTGCGCCCTTCTTAGCAGCGCCACCAGCTCGCGGTGGAAGGTCAGCGCGCCCAGCTCGATCACCCGCAGTTGGGTTGAACGCTGTAGCCACAGGCCGGCGCGGGGGATCAGTGAGACGCCCAGGCCGCACTCGACCATGCGCACAATGGCATCCAGTTCATCCAGCTCCAGGGCTTCGTGCACCTGCAGGCGCTGCTCGCGGAGAAACTGGCTGACCTGGCGCCCGCCAAACGAGCTGCGGTCATAACGCACGAAGGGCTGCTCGGCGAGGATCTGCAGCGGATCCTCGCCCGCCACTGTCAGCGGCGTGATCAGCACGAATGGCTCGCGCGCCAGGCTGACTTGCAGCAGCTCCTTGGGCAAGTCGAATGGCGGCTTGATCAGCAGCGCCAGGTCCAGTTCACCGGCGTCCACCTGGCTCAGCAGTTTCAGCGAAACACCCGGCACCAGTTTCAGCTCGACCCGCGGCGCAGCCTGGCGAAAGGCCGGCAGCGCCTCGGGCAGCAGCCCGGTCTGCACACTGGCGATGGCGCCGACCTTGAGCTCGCCCTGCCACTCGGCCAGAGTCGCGGGCCGGGCCATTTGCCCGTAGAGCGTGAGCATCTGCTCGGCCAGCGGCAGGGCATGCCGGCCCGCGGCATTGAGCACGGCGGCACGGCCACTGCGGTCGAACAGGCGCACACCCAGCCCTTGCTCCAGCACGCGCATCTGCGCGCTGACCGCCGACTGGGTCAGGCCAACCTGCTGACCGGCCGCGGCAAAGGTGCCGTGGCGCGCAACCATCACAAAGGTTTTCAACTCACGCAGCATCAGCGCCTCGATTGATCAATTCTGTTTGAGCTTGCGAGTAAGGATATTCGCTTTAAATCAATTTTACTGCTGCTAGGCTGGGGCAAAACCACTGAGGTAGCCCGTGATGAGTGTTGCGCCCTTCCACCTGGCAATTCCCGTGTACGACCTGAAGGCCGCCCGGCATTTCTATGGCGAGGTGTTCGGCTGCGCCGAAGGCCGCAGCAGCGCGCACTGGGTCGATTTCGATTTCTTCGGCCACCAGTTGGTGATCCACGAGGCGCCGAAGATGGCCTATCAGGAAGCCGCCCACAGCAACCCGGTAGACGGCCATGACGTGCCGGTGCCGCACTTCGGCGTGGTGCTCGATTGGCCGGATTGGGAGCGTCTGGCCGCGCGGCTGCGCGAGCGCGAGACGGCATTCGTGATCGAGCCCTATGTGCGCTTCCAGGGGCAGGTGGGCGAGCAGGCGACCATGTTTCTGCTCGACCCGTGCGGCAACGCGCTGGAGTTCAAGGCGTTCAAGGATATCGGCCAGCTGTTCGCCAAGTGACCTGAAGGCCGTTGAGGGCTGGGCAGCGGGCGGTGCACAGCTGCTCGCCATGCGGATGCCGGTGCCGGTGTAGGAGCGAATTTATTCGCGATAAATCGTTAAAGCACTGCAAGCGTCGCGATTAAATCAGAGCGTCGCCCGGCCCCTACTGCGTACCGACATTTCCTATATTGACGCGGCGCTAGCCTGTAATCGCGACGTGAAGAACCTTGTTAGTCGCGACGATTTCAGCGACTAACAAGGCCGATCGCGAATAAAGGCTAGGCGCCCCCTTCGCTCCTACAGGGGGTGAAGCAAGATCTTCGCGCCCAAATGCTAGGGCCGCTGCAGCAACCCTGGCAGTTGAGCGGCGAGCTTTTCGGTGTTGACCGGGGCGCGGATAAAGCCGCGCTGGGTGCCGTCCGGGCCGAGGATCACCAGGTTGCCGCTGTGGTCGACGGTGTAGTTTTCCTTGCTGGTATCGGCCGGGATATAGGGGATGCTCACCGCGTTGGCGAGCTTCTGCAGGGTCGTTTCCTCACCGGTCAGGCCCAGGTAGCCGGCATCGAAATAGGCCAGGTACTTCTTCAATTGCTCCGGCGTATCGCGGTGCGGGTCGACGCTGACCATGACGATGCGCAGGTTGTCGCGCGCCGCCTCCGGCAACTGGGTGCGCAGCTGGCGCAGTTGCGCCAGGGTGGCCGGGCAGATATCGGGGCAGAAGGTGTAGCCGAAGAACATCAGCGTCCACTTGTCGCGGTACTGGCTGGTCACCACCGGCTGGCCGTCCTGGTCGAGCAGCTCCAGGTCGGGCAGGGTGCGGCTCTGCGGCAACAACACGATACCGGCGTCGAGCAACTGGGTCGGGTCGCCCTGGCCTTTGCTGTTGAGCACCTTGTTGACGGTCAGGCCGAGCACCAGGGCAACCAGGCCGACGAGGATGAAGACGGTGAGATGGGTTCGTGACATGGCACCAACGTTTACAGGTTGAACAGCAGGTAGTGGTCCACCAGCAGGGCGATGAACAACAGGAACAAGTACCAGATACTGTACTTGAAGGTGTTGATCGCGGCATGCGGCCGGCTGTCACGGTACAGCACCCAGGACCATTGCAGAAAGCGCGCGCCGAGCAGGGAGGCGCACACCAGGTATAACAACCCGCTCATATGAATCACGAAGGGCAGCAGGCTGACGGCGAACATGATCGCCGTGTAGAGCACGATATGCACCTTGGTGTAGTGCTCGCCGTGGGTCACCGGCAGCATGGGAATATTGGCCTTGGCGTATTCCTCCTTGCGGTGAATGGCCAGGGCCCAGAAGTGCGGCGGCGTCCAGGCGAAGATGATCAGCACCAGCAGCAACGGCTCGGCGGTCAGTTGCCCGGTCACCGCCACCCAGCCCAGCAGCGGCGGCGCCGCGCCAGCCAGGCCGCCAATCACAATGTTCTGCGGCGTCGCGCGCTTGAGAAAGCCGGTGTAGATCACCGCATAGCCCAGTAGCGAGGCCAGGGTCAGCCAGGCGGCAAGGGGGTTGGTGAAGATCAGCAGCAGGCTCATGCCACTCACGGCCAGCAACAGCGCGAAGGCGATGGCGGCGGTCGGCGAGACCCGCCCAGAAGTCACCGGGCGTTTGAGGGTGCGCGCCATGATCGAGTCGATGCGCCGGTCGACTACATGGTTGACCGCCGCCGCCGCGCCGGCACACAAACCGATGCCCAGGTTGCCGAAGATCAGCACCTGCCAGGGCACCCCTGCGCGGGTGGCGAGGAACATGCCGACCAGCGAGGTGATCAGCATCAGCACCACCACCCGCGGCTTGGTCAGCTCCAGGTAGTCGCGCCAGCTGGCATGGGCCTGGTGTTGCTGCAGTAGAGTAGCCATGAGGTCTCTCCTTGCTCGTTGTTATTAACGACTGGTCGCCGGCGCGAAGTGTTCAGTGCCCGTGCGGGCTGCTGCCAGGTTGGATAAGGGCTGCGGCGCACGGTTCAGGCAATAATTGCTCAGCACCAGGCACAGCAGCAGGGCCGCGCCGCCAGCGTTGTGCGCCACGGCGACCAGCAGCGGCAGGTGCAGCACCACGTTGCTGATGCCCAGGCTGACCTGCAGCGCCAGCGCCGCCAGCAGCAGCCCGGCCAGGCGCGACAAACCGGCGGCGCGCAGGCGCCAGGCGAGCAGTAGCAGCACGACCGTCACCAGCACGGCGCCGAGGCGGTGGGTCATGTGGATAGCGGTGCGGGCGTCGCTGTCGAGCTGGCCGCCCAGGTAATTGGGGCCGATGTGCTGGGTCAGGTGAAAACCATTGGCAAAGTCCATCGCCGGCCACCACTCGCCGTGGCAGGTCGGCAGATCGACACAGGCCACCGCCGCATAGTTACTGCTGACCCAGCCGCCCAGGGCGATCTGCCCGACCACCACCAGCAAGCCAACGGCCGCCAGCGCGCGCAGCCGGGTCGACACAGCCACCGCCAACGGCGGCAGCGCGGCCAGGCGCAAGGTCAGAAGAAACAGCAAACTCAAGGTGGCGAAGCCGCCGAGCAGGTGCGCCGTGACCACCTGCGGCCACAGCTTGAGGGTGACGGTCCACATGCCGAAGGCCGCTTGCAGCGTCACCAAGGCGAGCAACAGCAGTGGCAGCTTGAGCGGCTGGCCCGGCACGCCGCGCTGGCGCAGCGCCTGCACGGCCAGACCGAGAATCACCAGGCCCAAGGCGCCGGCGAAGTAGCGGTGGATCATCTCGTACCAGCCCTTGGCGACCTCCACCGGCGCATCGGGGAAGCGCGTTTCGGCCAGCACCTGCTTGTGCTCGCTCATCGGCACGCCAATAAAGCCGTAGCAGCCGGGCCAGTCCGGGCAGCCGAGGCCGGCGTGGGTGAGGCGGGTGTAGGCGCCCAACAGCACCACCACCACGGCCAGCAGGGTGGCAAACAGGGCGAAGCGGTAACCGGGTTTGCGCATATTCATCCCTCAGCAGAACGGACTACGGCTGACGACAGGGCACATCGTTCAACCAATCTGGGAAATCTTCAGCAGGTGGCGCAGGTCATTGAGAATCGCCTTGCCCGGGCTGCTGGAGTCGTAACGCAGCACCAGGTTGCCGTGGGGGTCGACAATCCACAGCTGGGCGCCTTTGCTCGGGTCGGCGAGTTGCTGGTAACGCTGCAGATCCAGGGTTGCGCGGCCCAACTGCGGGTATTCGCGGTGCAAAGTCGCGTCCAGGGTTTCGGACAGCGGCTCGGCAATCGCCAGGCCATGGCTGGCCCGCGAAACATCACGGTTGAGGCCGATGTGCAGTTGCCGGGCCGTGTACACCAAGGCCATGCAATCGCTGTCGCAGGCGCCTGGGGCGGTGACCAGCAATTGCCAGCGCTCGGTGGATAAACCGCTTACGCCCAGGTCGTTCAGGGTCTGCCCGGTGCCGAGCAGCTCGCCGTGGAAGCTGCGCGTCTCCGGCACCCAGAAGCGCCACTGGTACATGGCGCTGGCCAACAGCATGGGGCCGATCACCACCGCCAGGATAAGGATCAGTTGCAGCCGCCCACGGCGGCGTTGGAGCGAGCCCTCAGGCAGGGCGATGGCTGGTTGCATGGCGAATCTCCCGCGCGTTGTGCATACCCAAATAGATGAACAGCCCGACCAGGGCCACGGCCAGCGCAAACCACTGCACGGCGTAGCCCAAGTGTTTATCCGGGCTCATGGCGACCACCGGCCAATCGGCCTGCAGCGCCGCCGGCCCCGGTTGCAAACGAGCTTCATACGGCAAACCGCCGCGGCCCAGTTGCTGCCACAGCAGCGCCGGTTTCACTTCGGTAATCAGCAGCGGCCAGCTGTTCGCTTCGCGCTGCGGGCGCTGCAAAAAGCCGCCGCCAAGCGGTACGTAGATCGAGGCGACCAATTCCAGAGCGCCATCGGGGGTGTCGAAGGCCGGCGCTACGCGGCGATCCGGCCAGGCCAGCCAGCCGCGATTGAGCAGCACCCAAAGACCGCTGCCCTGGTCATAGAAGGGTTGCAGCAGCTCCACGCCGGCCTGGCCGTTGCGGATGCGGTTGTCGAGCAGCAGGCTGTGCCCGGCATCGAAAAAGCCCTGCAGGCGCACCCGCTGATAGGACTGCGGCGTGCCGTTCTCCAGGCTGTCCAGGCTGACCGGCGCGGCCACCTGCAAGGCGGCATGCTGGGCCAGCAGCTCGCGCTTTTCCGCCGCCCGCGCCAGTTGCCAGAAGCCCAGCGCCACCAGCGCCGGGAGCAGCAGCAGAACCACGGCCGTGGGCAGCAAGCCGGGACGAAAGGCCGCCCAGCCCCACTCCCGGCTCTTGCGTCGCTGCTGGCTATACTGCTCGGACACGTCCTTCCCCTTATTTCGGAGTCCCGCATGCTCAAGGCCGCGATCGTCCTGCTCCTACTGGCCACCCTGGTCAGCCTGTTTAGCGGCTTGTTCTTCCTCGTCAAGGACGAGGGCCGCAGCGCGCGGGTAGTCAATGCACTGACGCTGCGGGTCACACTCACGGCGCTGACGGTTGGTCTGATCGCCTGGGGTTTCTACAGCGGGCAACTGGTTTCCCACGTTACCTGGTAAGCCGACGGTAACTGTGACCGGCGGCGGCCCGCTGCATTCAAGGCTTTTCTCTGGTTCCCTCCGGGCTCTACCCCCTCAGATCACGTAGACGAAGACGAACAGGCCGATCCACACCACATCGACGAAGTGCCAGTACCAGGCCGCCGCCTCGAAGCCGAAATGCTGCTCGTTGCTGAAATGCCCGCGCATGATGCGGATCAGCATCACCGTCAGCATGATCGCGCCGAAAGTCACGTGGGCCCCGTGAAAGCCGGTGAGCATAAAGAAGGTTGCGCCGTAGATCCCCGAGCCCAGGGTCAGACCCAGCTCGGTGTAGGCGTGGATGTATTCCTCGACCTGCAGCACCAGAAACGCCGCGCCCAGCAGTACGGTCAGCGCCAGCCAGAGGGTCAGCGGCTTACGGTGGTTCTTGCGCAGCGCGTGGTGGGCGAAGGTCAGGGTGAAGCTGGAGGTGACCAGCAAAATGGTGTTGATCAGCGGCAGGCCCCAGGGGCTGATGGTGCCGCTCGGTGCCGGGTAGAGTTTAGGGTCGGGCGTGTTGAGCATCGGCCAGCTGTACTCGAAGCTCGGCCAGAGCATGTTGGCGATGCCCTTGGCACCTTCGCCGCCCAGCCAGGGGCCGCTCCAGTAGCGGATGTAGAACAGCACGCCGAAGAACGCGGCGAAGAACATCACTTCCGAGAAGATAAACCAGCTCATGCCCCAGCGGAACGAGCGGTCCATCTGCGGGCTGTAGAGGCCGCTGCGGCTCTCCTTGATCACGTTGCCGAACCAGCCAAACAGCATGTAGGCCAGCAGCAGTCCGCCGACAAAAAAGATCAACGGACCGCTGGAGTCGGCACGCTCGGCCTTGAGGTCGTTGAACCAGGTGGCCACGCCGTAGACCGACACCAGCAACCCGAGGGTCGCGATGATCGGCCACTTGCTCTGGGCCGGAACGTAATACTCCTCGTGAATCGACATGGTGATGCTCCTTTAGGGAGTCGCCTGCGCGACAGGCGGTTTACGCGCAGTGATATCGAACAGGGTGTACGCCAGGGTCAGGTGGCGGACATCGGCAGGCAGGTCGCGGTCGACGATAAAGCGCACCGGCATTTCGATGCGCTCACCCGGCTGCAACACCTGTTGGGTAAAGCAGAAGCATTCGGTCTTGTGGAAGTAGGCCGCCGCCTTGGACGGCGCCACGCTGGGAATAGCCTGGGCGGTCATCGGCTTGTCGGTCGGGTTGTAGGCCACGAAGATCATCTGCGTGCTCGCCCCCGGATGCACGGTGACCTCATCGGCTTGCGGGCCAAAGGTCCAGACCATGTCCGCGGCATTGGTGGCGAGAAACTGCACGCGCACCTGGCGTTCGGCGTCCTGCACCTGATCGCCCTGATAGGCCCCGGCCGTTTTGCCGTTGATGCCGAACGCCTGGCACATGACGTCGTAGATTGGCACCAAAGCGAAACCAAAACCGAACATGGCCACCACCAGCACGCACAGGCGCAGGACCAGCCGACGGGTTTGCCGATCCTCAGTCATGGCGTGGGTCCGTGCGGTGCGCTTCCAGCGTGGCCATGTCCGGCGGCGTGCTGAAGGTGTGGTAAGGCGCGGGCGAAGGCACCGTCCATTCCAGACCTTCGGCACCATCCCAGGGCTTGGCTGCGGCCGGTGTGCCGCCACGGATGCACTTGATGACGATAAACAGGAACAGCAGCTGGGTGGCGCCGAACATAAAGGCACCGATGCTCGAGACCATGTTGAAGTTGGCGAACATCATGTTGTAGTCGGGAATGCGCCGCGGCATGCCGGCCAGGCCAACGAAGTGCATCGGGAAGAACGCCAGGTTCATGCCGACGAAGCTCATCCAGAAATGCAGCTTGCCGAGGGTTTCGTCGTACATGTGCCCGGTCCACTTCGGCAGCCAGTAGTAGGCCGAGGCAAAGATGCCGAAGATCGCCCCTGGTACCAGCACGTAGTGGAAGTGCGCCACCACAAAGTAGGTGTCGTGGTACTGGAAGTCCGCCGGGGCGATGGCCAGCATCAACCCGGAGAAGCCGCCGATGGTGAACAGGATGACGAAGGCCACGGAGAACAGCATCGGCGTCTCGAAGGTCATCGAACCCTGCCACATGGTGCTGGCCCAGTTGAACACCTTCACCCCGGTGGGCACGGCGATCAGCATGGTCGCGTACATGAAGAACAGCTCACCGGTCAGCGGAATACCGACGGTGAACATGTGGTGCGCCCAGACGATGAATGAGAGGAAGGCAATCGAGGCGGTGGCGTAGACCATCGAGGTGTAGCCGAACAGCGGCTTGCGTGCGAACGCCGGGATGATCGAGCTGACCGCGCCGAACGCCGGCAGGATCATGATGTACACCTCGGGGTGGCCGAAGAACCAGAACACGTGCTGGAACAGCACCGGGTCACCACCGCCTGCAGCGCTGAAGAAGCTGGTGCCGAAGTGGATGTCCATCAGCATCATGGTCACGCAACCAGCCAGCACCGGCATCACCGCGATCAGCAGAAAGCCGGTGATCAGCCAGGTCCAGACGAACAGCGGCATCTTCATCAGGGTCATGCCGGGGGCGCGCAGGTTGAGAATGGTGGCGACCACGTTGATCGCGCCCATGATCGAGCTGATACCCAACAGGTGGATGGCGAAGATAAAGAAGGTCACCGACTCCGGCGCATAGGTGGTCGACAGCGGCGCGTAAAAGGTCCAGCCGAAGTTCGGCCCGCCGCCCTCCATAAACAGCGTGCTGACCAGCAAACCGAACGACGCCGGCAGCAGCCAGAAGCTGAAGTTGTTCATCCGCGGCAGGGCCATGTCCGGCGCGCCGATCATCATCGGCACCATCCAGTTGGCCAGGCCGACAAAGGCCGGCATCACCGCGCCGAAGACCATGATCAGGCCGTGCATGGTGGTCATCTGGTTGAAGAATTCCGGCTGCACGATCTGCAGGCCGGGCTGGAACAGCTCAGCACGAATCACCATGGCCATGGACCCGCCGAGCAGAAACATGGCAAAGCTGAACCACAGGTACATCGTGCCGATGTCCTTGTGGTTGGTGGTCAGTACCCAGCGCATCAGGCCCTTGGCCGGGCCATGGTGGTGGTCGGTAAGGCCGTGGCCTGCGTGGTGCGGATCGATCACTGCACTCATGTCGGTTACTCCTGAGCCTTCTTGAACGCGAGAATGTCCTGCGGGGTGACCATGTCACCGACCGAGTTACCCCAGGCATTGCGTTCGTAGGTGATGATCGCCGCGATATCGACTTCAGAGAGTTGCTTGCCGAAGGCTGCCATCGAGGTGCCCGGCTTGCCATTGATGACAATGTCGATATGCCCCTCGGCCGGGCCAGTGGCGATGGCCGAGCCCTTGAGCGCAGGGAACATCGGCGGCAGGCCTTCGCCGGTTGGCTGGTGGCAGGCGCCGCAGTTGGTCAGGTAGGACTTCTCCCCGCGCGCCATCAGCTCGTCGAGGGTCCACTCCTTGCTGGTCAGCTCCTTCTCGGCAGCGGCAGCAGTCTTGCGCTCGGCCAGCCAGGCGGCGAAGTCTTCCTTGCTCTTGGCTTCGACCACCACGGGCATAAAGCCGTGGTCCTTGCCGCACAGCTCGGTGCACTGACCGCGGTAGATGCCCGGCTCCTCGATGCGTGTCCAGGATTCGTTGACGAAGCCGGGGATGGCGTCCTTCTTCACCGCCAGAGCCGGCACCCACCAGGAGTGGATAACGTCGGCAGCGGTGATCAGAAAGCGCACCTTGGTGCCCACCGGCACCACCAGCGGCTCGTCCACCTCCAGGAGGTAGTGCTCGCCCTTGGCTTCGCGGTTGTTGATCTGCGCACGCGGCGTGGTGAGGTTGCTGAAGAACTCAACATCCTGACCCAGGTACTTGTAATGCCATTTCCACTGATAGCCGGTGACCTGGATATCCAGCTCGGACTCCGTGGTGTCGTAGATATCGATCAGGGTCTTGGTCGCGGGGACCGCCATCACCACAAGGATGGCCAGGGGCACGACCGTCCAGAGGATCTCGACCGTGGTGCTTTCGTGGAAATTGGCCGGCTGCTGCCCGCGCGAGCGGCGGTGTACCAGCATCGACCAGAACATGGCGCCGAATACCAGCACGCCAATCACTACACAGATCCAGAAAATGGTCATGTGCAGGTCGAACACCGAGCGGCTGACTTCGGTGACGCCAGGTGCCATGTTGACCGTCCAGCTCGCATGCGCCGAGCTAAACACCAACCACAGCGCAAGGCTCATCCAGACTCGTGGATGTCGCGTCATTGCGGGTTCCCCTTATCGTTCTTGTTATCCCGCCGGCTAAGCCTGCGGCAAAGGGATCGACTGCCGATACTGCTGGCAACTGCTGCCGAAACCTGTCCGTGCCGAAGCCCTTCCGGTTCCATCAGGTACTGCCTATCGTGTTCGAGTATAGACAGGGTCGACCCACTGGCAATGCAGTTCTTAAAACAGTGCAGTGGTCATGAAGAAACACGGCAGACCACGGTTTGCGCGGCCCAGCCTGGGGCCATAGACCCTGCATATAGCTGTCTCGCATAAAAATCGCTCATAAATGACAATTAGGTCTTAGCAGACGTGACCATTCCGCTAAGGTTCACGCCCATGTCCGCCTCAAGAGGAGTTGTCATGAATATTTCCGCCCTGCGCGAGCTGATCGACCGCGCCCACCAGCACGAAGCGGCCACGAACCAGCTGGAACAACAGCTGCACGCCCAACTCGCGCGTCTGCACCCGGCCATCGGCCTGCCGGACGAAGGCGCCTCGCAGGTGCTCAAACGCTTCGTCGCGGCTTACATCGAGCAGGTACCGGAGCTGCTGGAGGCTGCCAACGAGGTGGCGCGTGAGGCCGGCATCGAGGTGCAGATCAAACCGGTGCTGAAGGTCGCCGAGCAGTTCTTCCTGCAGCCGCCCGCACTGATGGCCGGTCACGAAGGGCTCGATGGCCTGCTCGACGAGGCCTACCTGGCCCATCGCCTGGTGGAAGAGGTCAACGACCGCTATATCGCCCACCTTGGCCAGCCGCTGATCCCGCTGGATACCACCGTGGCCAACCTGATCGCCCACCAACTGATCGGCGAGCCCTTCGCCAACCAGCTCGACGAAGCCGTGCACCATGCGGTCGACGGCATGATCGACGACGCCAGCTTCAGCCAGGAGTCGGTCATCGCCCACCGCGAACGCCTGGGCGCACCGCACACCGCTGCAGCCTGGCAACGCTGGCCGTGTCTGTCGCGGCAACTGGGGGTGGAGCTGCAGTTGGCTAAGGCACGCGCGCCGAGCTGAGCTCTCAGCCCGGGCCTGGCGCGTCGGCAGTCGGCGCATTTTTCTTCACCCCGCGAATGTTCAAGCCGGCCAGGCACACCTGCAATACGATCAGCGCCCAGGCGCTGGTGTGCCAACCCCAGATCACCCACAACAGGTTACTCAGCAGAAAGCACCAGAAACCGACCGTGCGCCGCCGCAGGTTCAGCGAACCGATCAACCAGGCCGCCGTCACCGTTGCCAGCATCGCCGGCCATTGCAGCAGGTCAATCAGGTCCATTGCGTCTCCTTAGTAGCGCGTTGCTGGGCAGCCACCGGACTGGCAGCGCCTTGCCTGCGTTGGGGTACGCGGTGGGCGATGAAGTTCAGGTGATTGTCGAGGCCTGGCTGTTCTCGTAGGAGCCGCGCCCCGCGGCGAATAGTGGCCATAACGCATTGACGTTGCGCACCCAAACGCTTCGCGCCGGGGCGGCGCTCCTACGAGTCGGCAGGCGCCCACAACGCTCCCGTAGGAGCCGCGCCCCGCGCGCGAATAGTGGCCATAACCCATTGCCGTTGCGCAACCAAACGCTTCGCGCCGGGGCGGCGCTCCTACGAGGCGGCAGGCGCTGTAAACGATAGACTTTGCAGCGCGTGTCGGCAGCGGCCTTCAAGCCGGCGACGCAGGCCCTGGTCGTCGATCAGCAAGGCCCCACCCTGGGCTTCGGCAGCGCGGCCCCAATCCTCCAGCAACTCCATGCAGGCATGGTCGATGTACTGCAGCTGGGTCAGTGGTACGGACAGCTGGGTGCTTGGGGCAATCTGCGCCAGGGTGCTGGCCAGTTGCGGTACCTTGAGGAAGGTCGCCGTACCCATCAGGCGCAGTTCGGCCTGCTGGGGGCCCTGTTCGACCAGCACGATCTTCAAGCGCGCTGCCTTCCACACCAGTTTCAGCAGGGTCAGGGCGAAGCCCAGCAGCACACCAGTGAGCAGGTCGACCAGGACGATGCCCGCGGCGGTGGCCAGGTAGATCAGCCAGGGCACCCGGCCATACCGGCTCAGGCCACGCAGGGCCTTGAGGTCCACCAGTTTGCAGCCGGTGTAGACCAGCACGCCCGCCAGGCTGGCGATAGGAATGCTCTGCAGCAGGCTTGGCAGCAACATGACGAACGCCAGCAGCCAGGCGCCATGCAGAATCGCCGAGGCCCGGGTCATGGCACCGGCCTGGACGTTGGCCGAACTGCGCACGATTACCCCGGTCATCGGCAGCGCGCCGAGCACGCCGCAGAGCATATTGCCGACGCCCTGGGCGCTGAGTTCGCGGTCCAGATTGGAGCGGGCGCCAGTGTGCAAACGGTCCACCGCAGCAGCGGACAGCAGGGTCTCGGCGCTGGCGATAAAGGCCATGGCCACGGCGCCGATCAGCACATGCGGGTTGGCCAAGCCGAGCAGGTCCGCCGGGCGCAGCCAGTCGATGGCTTCGGCCAGGGTCGCCGGCACCTCGACGCGGTTGACCTGCAGGCCCAGCCAGAGGCTGGCCAGGGTCGCCAGGACGACACCGATCAAGGCACCGGGCACCAGACGCAGCGCCTCCGGCCGCCAGCGCGCCCACAGCAGCATGCAGGCAATGGTGCCGCCACCCAAGGCAGCGGCTTGCAGTGCCTGCCCATCGGGCCAGGCCGTCCAGGCGGACTGCAAGGTCGCCGGTAGCGCCAGCAGATTCGCCAACCCCGCAGCCTGAGGCGCCTGGTCGAACAGTACGTGCACCTGTGAGAAGACAATCAGCAGCCCGATACCGGCGAGCATGCCATGCACCACCGCGGGCGCAGTAACGCGGAACCAGCAGCCCAGACGCAGACGCCCGGCGCATAACTGAAGAAACCCGGCGAGCAGCAAAATCGGCCCGAGCATGGCCAGGCCATGGGCTCGTACCAGCTCGAAGACCAGCACCGCCAGCCCTGCGGCCGGGCCACTGACCTGTAGCGGCGAGCCGGCCAGCCAGCCGACCACCAGACCGCCGATAATACCGGTGATCAGGCCCTTGGCCGGCGGTACGCCGGAGGCGATGGCGATGCCCATGCACAAGGGCAGGGCGACGAGAAACACCACGATGGACGCCAAGGCGTCCCGCGGCAATGTGGCGGAAAAAGGTGTGGCGGTCATAACAGAGGTCTCCTGCAAGTCCATGCGGGAAGCGCGCCGCGCCCCAAATAAAGGCTATGTCCCAACATCGTGTTGCATCCCGTGCAAGCCATCACGCAGCACCAGGGTGAACTACCGAACACGCGTAGGAGCCCCGCCTCGGGGCGAATCGATTGCAGCCATTCAGTTATTTCGGCGTTGCCCATGGCATTCGCTGCGGGGCGCGGCTTCCACAAAAGCATCGGCGCCGTGCAACAGGGAACTGGGACAGAGCCAAAATAAAGGGGCGTGCGCGGCAGCGCAGCGAGTATCAGGCGCTGTAGCGCGCCGCGGGGGTGGCCGTGGGTGTCTGCTCACCGTCCAGCGGCAGGAAGCGGCCCAGGACGGCGTCGTAGGCGCGGATCTCGCAGCGGGCGATGTCATACACCCAGCCGTGGATCGCCAACTGACCGCTGGCCAGGCGCGAGGCGACGGCCGGGTGCGTACGCAGGTGGGTGAGCTGAGCGATGACGTTTTCCTCGGTGAGCACGCCCAGGGTGGTGTGGTCGGCGCAACCGCAGTTATCGGCCACCAGGGTGCGGGCCGCCTCGCTGTGGCGCAGCCAGGCCTTGACCGTGGGCATGCCCTTCAAGCTGTCCGGGGCGAGCACCGCCTTCATCGCGCCACAATCGGAATGCCCGCAGATGATGATGTGCTGCACGCCCAAGGCCAGCACCGCGTACTCGATGGCCGTGGACACGCCGCCCATCATCTGGCCATAGGGCGGCACCACGTTGCCGACATTGCGGGTGACGAACAGGTCGCCGGGGTCGCTCTGGGTGATCAGTTCGGGGACGATGCGCGAGTCGGCGCAGGTGATGAACATCGCGCGCGGCTGCTGCTGGTTGGCCAGGCGCTTGAACAGCGCCTGCTGCTGGGGAAACACATCCCGGCGAAAACGCCGAAAGCCATCGACGATACGTGCCAGGGACGCATCGGCCGAGTCATTGGGGGCTGGGGTAAGGCGGGACGCTTCAGCCATGTTCTGCTCCTTGAGTTCAGGTCTCGATAAGGGCCGCCACGCTTCGGCGCGACGCACTGTGACCAGCTGGTCACGTGAGGCACACCTTAGCCAGCCAGTCTTAATCGAAACTGAACGAAGGGCTCTAGAACGGCTATTTCAGACAGCGGAAGGACGAACGGTAGCTGGCCATTGGCCGGCCGCCGTCAGGTGGGGCTGCCGTTTCCGGGCAAACCGTGGCGCGCCGCAAAGCCTTGCAGCCATGGCGCGGCGTGGTGGGAGGCATGGCGGATACACCAGTGGGAACCGCGACCCGCGGCGAAAGGTGGGCATCCCGCGCTGCCGCTGAAAGCAGCGCTTGGTAACCTGAGTCGGGCCGCGCAGTTCGGGGGCAACGACACCCTGAGCCTGGCCTCCCGGGTATCGCTGGGCTCGACCCAGGCTACTTTTGCACGCGTAGGGTGGAGAGGAAATCCATAACGCGGTGCATCGAAGCAGCAGCTGATGCTTATTCCTGCGGGTAACGCGCGCGCGGCGTGGCCATCGGCACCTGGTCGCCATCGAGCGGCAGGAAGCTGCCCAGCTCGGCGTCGTAGGCTTTGATCTGGCTGGTCTCGATGTCGTACACCCAGCCGTGGATAAACAGCTGACCGCGGGCCAGCTTGGCCGCCACCGAAGGGTGCGTGCGCAGGTGGTCGAGCTGGGCCACGACGTTCTCTTCGGTGAGCACGTCGAGGGTTTCCTGATCGTTACTGCAGTTGCAGTTCTCCGCCACCACGGTGCGCGCCACTTCGGCATGGCGCAGCCAGGCCTTGACCGTGGGCATGGTTTCCAGCGACTGCGGGTTGAGCACCGCCTTCATCGCGCCGCAGTCGGAGTGCCCGCAAATGACGATGTGCTGCACGCCCAGGGCCATCACCGCGTACTCAATGGCGGTGGAAACGCCGCCCATCATCTGCCCGTAGGCCGGCACCACGTTGCCGACGTTGCGGTTGACGAACAAATCGCCCGGCGAGCTCTGGGTGATCAGCTCGGGCACCACCCGCGAGTCGGCGCAGGTGATAAACATGGCGCGCGGGTTTTGCGCAGTGGCGAGCTTCTTGAACAGCTCCTCCTGCTGCGGGAACACCTCGTTGCGAAAGCGTTTGAAGCCATCGACGATGCTCTGCAACGCCTGATCGGCGGTTTCGTTGCCTTCATGGGTGTGCAGTGGAATCACATGGTGTTTGTAAGGCATGCCGTGAACCTCTGAGTACCTGGAAAAAATGCTGTTACACCGACAGCTGCGGCGGCTGGCAAGTCACACACCAGTGTCACCTCAGGCAGGTGGCGCGACAATCTGCAGGTACGACTAATTATTTGGTTATGCCCCACTGCGGTGTTGCACGGCGTCGCTGCTTTTCGTGGGAGTCGCGCCCCGCGACGAATGCCATGCGCACGCCGAAGTCACTGAACGGCTGCAAACGCTTCGCGCCGGGGCGGCGCTACGGGCGTCGCGTTTATGGCCTGCATGCAACTGCAACAGTCAATGGGAACAGACCTAGGCGCTCAAAGCAGGCTCAGCTGAGCACCTGGCGGGGCGAAGCGTGAGCAGTCCAGGCCATCCAGCTGGCGGCCGTCCAGGCCAAAACGGCGCCGCGCCAGGCGAAAACGCTGGGCCAGCAAGTCGGCAAAATGCCCCTCGCCGCGCATCCGCGTGCCAAAGCGGCTGTCGTAATCCTTGCCGCCGCGGGACTGGCGAATCAGGCTCATGACATGGGCCGCGCGCTCGGGGAAGTGCGCCTGTAGCCACTGCTCGAACAGCTCGGCGATTTCCAGCGGCAGGCGCAGCAGTACGTAGCCGGCCGAGCGCGCGCCGGCATCGCGGGCGGCTTCGAGCAGGTGCTCGAGCTCCATGTCGTTGATCATCGGGATCATCGGCGCGCACATCACACTGACCGGCACCCCGGCCTCATGCAGCGTGCGCATGGCCCGCAGGCGAGCCTTGGGCGAGGCCGCACGGGGCTCCATGATGCGTTTGAGCTCATCGTCCAGGGTGGTCAGGCTGAACGCCACGCTGACCAGATTCTGCTCGGCCAGTTGGGTCAGCAAGTCGAGATCGCGCAGGATCAGCGCGCCCTTGGTAATCAAATGCACCGGGTGTTTGTAGCGCAGAAGAATTTCCAGGGCCTGACGGGTCAGGCGCTGCTCACGCTCGATCGGCTGATAGGCATCGGTGTTGATGCCCAGGGCAATCGGCTGCGGCACGTAACCAGGCTTTTGCAGCTCTTCCTCCAAGCGACTGGCGAGGTTGGTCTTGGCGATCAGCCGAGTCTCGAAATCCAGCCCTGGGGAGAGGTCCCAGTAGGCGTGGCTGGGCCGGGCAAAGCAGTACACGCAACCATGTTCACAGCCGCGGTAGGGGTTAACCGAGCGATCGAAGCCGACATCCGGCGACTGGTTGCGGGTGATCACTGTGCGGGCGCGCTCCTGACGGATCTCGGTGGCGCGGGTCTGCGGCGTTTCCTCCTGATACCAGCCGTCGTCCTCGGCCTCCGAACGGGTCGGGGCGAACCGGTTATGCGGGTTATGGGCCGTACCACGACCACGGGGCGGCAAAAGGGACATAGGCAGGCTCCGGCAAAATACTGTCTATATATACAGTTATTATCACCGCAGCCCAAGTACTCGCCGTCGCCCCAACCGGTAGCCTGGGTTGAGCAAAGCGATACCCGGGAACAGGTTCCTGCAGGATCGCCTCAGCTCGCCACCGTTTCCCGCTCACCCTCCTCGCGCTGTGCATAACGCTGGGCCAACACCGCGCAGACCATCAACTGAATCTGGTGGAACAGCATCACCGGCAGGATCAGCAGACCAATGGTGCTGCTGGCAAACAGCACCTGGGCCATGGGCACACCGGTGGCCAGGCTCTTTTTCGAGCCGCAAAAGAGGATGGTGATGCGGTCTTCCACGCTGAACCCCAGCCACTTGCCGAGCAGGTGAGTGAGCAACAAGGCCAGCGTCAGCAGCACGCAGCAGGCCAGCACCAGAGCGGCCAGGGTCGGCAGCGGCACCGTCTGCCACAGGCCTTCGATCACCGCCGCGCTGAACGCGGTGTAGACCACCAGGAGGATCGAGCTTTGGTCGACGTACTTGAGCCAATCCTTGTTGCGCCCGACCCAGGCACCGATCCAGCGCCGTGCCAGTTGCCCGGCCACAAAGGGCACCAGCAGTTGCAGGGTGATCTTGCCGATGGCGTCCAGGGTCGAGCCACCGCTACCGTGGACATCCATCAACAGCGCCACCAGCAACGGCGTGAGGAAGATACCGAACAGGCTGGAGGCCGCCGCGCTGCAGATCGCCGCAGGCACATTGCCCCGCGCCAGGGAGGTGAAGGCAATGGCCGACTGCACCGTGGCCGGCAGCGCGCAGAGGTAGAGCATGCCTAAGTACAACTCGGTGCCGATCAGCGGCGACAGCAGCGGCTTGAGCGCCAGGCCGAGCAGCGGAAACATCACGAAGGTGCAGAAAAACACCAGCCCATGCAGGCGCCAATGCCCGGCCCCAGCAATGATCGCCTCGCGCGAGAGCTTGGCGCCGTGCATAAAAAACAGCAGAGCAATAGCAAAGTTGGTCACCCAGCCGAACACCACGGCCACCTGGCCCGAGGCGGGCAGCAGCGTGGCGGCGCCGACCACGGCGAGCAGGGTCAGGGTGAAGTTGTCGGGCAACAGGCGGGAACGGGCCATGGCAGCATCCTGGGCAGGGGCAACGACAAAGGTTGCAAAATATGACCGCGCCACTCTACCGTGATCATCCGTTACCGACTAACGCGATAAAGCCAGAGAATGTCGACTAACAGACAGCCCGATCTGCCCGAACGCCAGGTGCCGCAGCTGCCCGCCCTGCCACGGCCGCTGTACGCGCGCAGCGAATCCCTGGCCCAGCAGATGAGCACCGCGCGGCATTGCCATACCTGGGTGCAATTGTCGTATGCGATCCAGGGCGTGCTGCATGTGCACACGGCTGCCGGGCGCTTCGTCGCGCCGCCACAGCGTGCCATCTGGATACCGGCGGGGGTCGAGCACGAAGTGATCAGCTCGCCGAACACCGAAATGCGCAGCCTCTACCTGGCCGCCGAGGCCACCGCCGACGCCCCGCGCCACTGCCGGGTGCTGGAAGTAAACGCTCTGACCCGCGAGCTGATCCGCCGTTTTGCCGAGCTGCCGGTGGCCTACGACGAACAGGGCGCCGACGGACGCCTGGCCAATGTGCTGCTCGACCAGTTGCTGACGGCCCGCGAACTGGGCCTGTCGCTACCGCTGCCCCGCGACGCACGGCTGCAGCAGCTGTGCCAGACGCTGCAGGCTCAACCCGACGACCCCTGCAGCCTGGCGCACTGGGGCCAGCACCTGGGCGTCTCGGAGAAAACCCTCAGCCGCCTGTTTTTACGCGACACCGGCCTGACCTTCCGCGCCTGGCGCCAACGCCTGCGCCTGCTCGGCGCCCTCACCCCGCTGGAGCAAGGCCAACGCGTCACCGACGTCGCCCTGGCCTGCGGCTACGACTCCACCTCGGCCTTTATCGCCGCATTTCGCCAGCAGTTTGGGGTAACGCCGGGGGAGTTTTTTCGCGGCTGATTCAAAGGCTGCGGCGCACCTGCAGCCCGCGGTAGCCGTACTCACCCGGCTCGCCGCTGATATGCAACACGCCTGCTGCGGCCAGCTCGCGGGCACGCCAGAGCAGAAAGGTGTCGGTGGCGAAGAAGCCGTCGTTGCGCGCCATCACCTCGGCCATCAGCCGCGCCAGAGGTTGCGCTTCATCGCGGGCATGGCGCAGTAGATCGGCATCGATGCGCTGGTAGTCCTCGCCGGCAAAGTCGCCCGCCTGCCAGCGGTGAATCAGCGCATTGTCTGCCTGCACGGCACGCCATTGGGCGGCCAGGGCCTGGCGCCGTGATGCGGCGATTTCACGGGGTTGGGCCAGGGCCACCAACGCGTCGGGTGCATGCATGGCCACCGCCTTGCGCATCTCGACGCGGCTGTCGCCGGTGCCGCAAGGCACTTCCCAGAGCGCCAGCGGGCTGTGTTCCAGGGCATGGGCCACACGCGCCAGCAGCAGTTGCTCGCTGGCACTGTCGCCATGCCAGACGGTGACCGGTTGCGCCTGTTCAGCCAGGGCGGCGAGCCAACGGGCATCGGCGGGCAGGACAGTGGCGAAAGCCGGTGCAGGATGCACCGACTCGGGCCACAGCGTCTGCCAGAACGCCACGCGCGCCGCGCAAGGTGGCGTGTCGACATCCGCCAGCGGACCGACGGCGAGGTCGTCGCGCAGCACGCGCAAGCCCGTTGCCGCTGCGGCCTCGCCAATCACCTGAGTGACCCCGGCGACCGCGTTATCACCACAGACCAGATGCCACATAGACCCTCCTTGGACGCTTAAGACTTATGGGTAGGAGCGAAGGGGGCGCCTAGCCTTTATTCGCGATGGGGTTTGAACGCGCTGGAAGTATCGCGAATAAATTCGCTCCTACAGGGGATCGCGCGGCTGATGCTAGAGCTCTCGCCAAACTACTCGCTCGGCTTCTTCAACTTCGGATTGGGAAAAAACTGCACGGCCTGGACCTTGGGGTCGGCGGCCTTGGGTTTCAGGGCGCTGATATTGACTCGCGTCGGCAGCTCCTTGGGCACCGAATTGCCGCGCGCATCGAGGGTGTCGGCGTAACCGCAGCCCACGCATTCGCGGTGCGGCACGCCGTCTTCGTCCCACATCTGGATCTTGTCCATTTCGCTGCACGCCGGGCACACGGCACCGGCGATAAAGCGTCGCTTGCGCACCTCAGGACCTTCGCTCATGCGGCCTCCTGGCTCAGGCCGAGGTGGCGCAGCAGGGCGTCGATGCTTGGCTCACGGCCACGGAAGTCGACAAACAACACCATCGGTGCTTGCGAGCCGCCGCGCGCCAGAATCGCCTCGCGGAAGGCGCGGCCGGTGTCCGGGTTGAACACGCCTTCTTCCTCGAATTTGGAGAAGGCATCGGCGCTCAGCACTTCGGCCCATTTGTAGCTGTAGTAACCGGCCGCGTAACCGCCGGCGAAGATGTGCGCAAAGCTGTTGGGGAAGCGGTTGTAGGCCGGCGGGCGCAGCACCGAAACCTCGCTGCGGATGCTTTCGAGCACCTCCAGCACGCTGCGGCCGTCGCCGTGGGTAGCGTGCAGCTCGAAGTCGAACAGGCTGAACTCGACCTGGCGCACCATCATCAGGCCTGACTGGAAATTCTTCGCTGCCAGCATTTTCTCCAGCAGGTCCTGGGGCAGCGGCTCGCCGGTTTCATAGTGGCCGGAGATCAGCGCCAGGCCCTCGGGCTCCCAGCACCAGTTCTCCATAAACTGGCTTGGCAGCTCGACCGCATCCCAGGCCACGCCGTTGATGCCCGAGGCGCCGGCATGCTCAACGCGGGTCAGCAGGTGGTGCAGGCCGTGGCCGAACTCGTGGAACAGGGTGGTGACTTCATCGTGGGTCAGCAGCGCCGGCTTGCCGCCCACCGCTGGAGTGAAATTGCACACCAGGTTGGCCACCGGACTGATCAGCGCGCCATCGGCATCACGACGCTTGTCGCGCGCGCCGTCCATCCAGGCGCCGCCACGCTTATTGGCGCGGGCGTAGAGGTCGAAGAAGAAGCGCCCAACGTGCGCACCGTTTTCGGTGATCTCGAACAGGCGCACATCCGGGTGCCAGGTGTCGAAACCGGACAGTTCCTTGATCTGGATGCCGTAGAGCTTCTCGACCATGGCGAACAGGCCGCCGAGCACCTTGTCGATGGGGAAGTAGGCGCGCAGGATTTCCTGGGAAATGCTGTAGCGCTGCTCGCGCAGCTTCTCGCTGTAGTAGCCCACGTCCCAGCTTTGCAGGTCGCTACAGCCTTGCTCGGCGGCAAAGGCCTTGAGCTCGGCCAGGTCCTGGGCGGCGAACGGTTTGCCGCGCGCGCCTAGGTCACGCAAAAAGCTCAGCACCTGGTCGGTGTTCTCGGCCATTTTGCTGGCCAGGCTCAACTCGGCGTAATTGGCGAAGCCCAGCAGTTTGGCCAGCTCCTGGCGCAGGCCGAGGATTTCCAGCATCACCGGGCTGTTGTCGTTTTGCCCGGCGTTCGGCCCCTGGTCGGAGGCGCGGGTGCAGTAGGCGCTGTAGATTTCCTCGCGCAGGGCGCGGTCGTCGGCGTAGGTGATCACCGCGAAGTAGCTGGGGAACTCCAGGGTGATCAGCCAGCCGTCCAGGCCTTTGGCCTGCGCCGCC
The DNA here is from genome assembly GCF_900110925.1 of Pseudomonas cuatrocienegasensis. GTDB lineage: Bacteria > Pseudomonadota > Gammaproteobacteria > Pseudomonadales > Pseudomonadaceae > Aquipseudomonas > Aquipseudomonas cuatrocienegasensis. Next base: position 64,067 of record NZ_FOFP01000011.1, read on the forward strand.
TGGGCCATCTGCGCCTTGGCCGAATCGGTCAGGCCGGCCAGGGCCGCTTCCTCGGTGACGTGCTTGCTCCAGGCCTGGGTGGCGTCGAGCAACTGGTTGGAGAACTTGCTGGCCAGCTCCGAGAGCTTCATCTGGATCTCGCCGTAGCGCTGCTGCTCGGCAGGCGGCAGGTCAATCCCGGAGAGGCGGAAGTCACGCAGCGCGTGTTCAAGAATGGTCGTCTGCGCCACATCGAAACCCGCAGCCGCCGGGCTCTGCGCCAGCGCCTGATAGGCCTGGAACAGCGCCTGGTTCTGGCCCAATTCGGTGTAATACGCCGACAGCTTGGGCAGGCAGGCCTCGTAGGCCGTGCGCAGCTCGGCGTTGTTGCACACCGCGTTGAGGTGGCTGACCGGGCTCCAGGCCTGGCCCAGGCGCGCGTTCATTTCATCCAGCGCCAGCACCAGGCCATCCCAGGTCGGCGTACCGGCATTGCGCTCGAGCAGGCCGGCGAGGGCGGCGCGGTTATCGGCGAGCACGGCATCCACCGCCGGCTCCACATGCTCGGGACGGATCGCGGAATAGGACGGCAGGTCAAAGGGTTGCAGCAGCGGATTGGTGGCAGTCACGGCAGGGCACCTATGGCGAATGGGTTGGCAGCTGGGACCCCAGACCGGCAGAAAGACTCCGGGGCAGGCTAAATAACGACGGGCTGTGGATAAAACAGCACTCATGGTCTGAACATGGGTGCCATCTTAATTACAATCAAGGCCTGACGCAGCTCAAGAGGTTCTATCGTGGCGATTCGTAGCTACCAGCAACATACCCCGCAACTGGGCGAACGGGCCTTTGTCGACGCTTCGGCCGTGGTCATCGGCGACGTGCACCTGGGCGATGACAGCTCGGTCTGGCCGCTGACGGTGATCCGTGGCGACATGCACCGCATCCGCATCGGCGCGCGCACCAGCGTGCAGGACGCCAGCGTGCTGCACATCACCCACGCCGGGCCATTCAACCCCGATGGCTACCCGCTCATCATCGGCGACGACGTGACCGTGGCGCACAAAGTGATGCTGCACGGCTGCACCCTGGGCAACCGCGTGCTGGTCGGCATGGGCAGCATCGTCATGGACGGCGCGGTGGTCGAAGACGACGTGATCATCGGTGCCGGCAGCCTGGTGCCGCCGGGCAAACGCCTGGAGAGCGGCTACCTGTACGTCGGCAGCCCGGTGAAACAGGCCCGCCCGCTGACCGACAAGGAGCGCGCTTTTTTCACCTACAGCGCCGCCAACTATGTACGGCTCAAGGACCAGCATCTGGCCGAGGGCTACGGCCAATGAGCGGCGCTGAGTTGACTATCCGCCCGATCACCGAGGCGGACTTCGAGCAGGTCTGGCCGATCATCCGCGACGTGGTGCAGGCTCAGGAAACTTACGCCTTCGACCCCAAGATGGACCGCGACACGGCCTGGCAAATCTGGGTCGAACTGCCGCGCGCCACCTTCGTCGCCGAGCGCGATGGGCAGATCCTCGGCACCTACTACATCAAAGCCAACGCCGCCGGCCCCGGCGACCATGTGTGCAACTGCGGCTATATGACCGCCCCCGCCGCCCGCGGCCAGGGCGTGGCGGGGCAACTCTGCGCACACTCGCTGCAGATTGCCCGCGAACTGGGCTTCAGCGCCATGCAATTCAATAGCGTGGTCGCGACCAACGAAGCCGCCGTGACGCTGTGGCAAAAGCACGGCTTCGCCATCGTCGGCACCCTGCCCAAAGCCTACCGCCACGCGCGGCATGGGTTGGTGGATTGTTATGTGATGTTCCGCAGTGTGGAGAGCGAGTAGCTGCGGCGGTTGCTTCTCGTAGGAGTCGCGCCCCGCGACGAATAGCAGCCATTCAGCGGTATAGCAGGCACGCCCAAAAGCTTCGCGCCGGGGCGGCGCTCCTACAGATATGCAACAACCTATTGGAACATCGCCAAGGCCCCTGATGAGGGAGGGAATAGCCTCATCCGATACCAGCTACGCGACGCCAACCGTTATCCTTGCGCCTTTCGTCAAGCGCTGGGACTCGTTTATGCACTACACCCATCTGTTGTTCGACCTCGATGGCACCCTGACCGACCCGCGCGAGGGCATTACCCGCTCGGTGCAGCATGCACTGGCGCAGTTGGGGATCGAGGAGCCGGAGCTGGCGGCGTTGGAGCATTTTATCGGGCCGCCACTGTTGCAGTGTTTTATGGCCACTTACGGGCTGGACGAGGCCACGGCCTGGCAGGCGGTGGGGCATTACCGGGAGCGTTTTAAGGTACTGGGCTTGTACGAGAATCGCGTGTTCGAGGGTATTCCCGCGTTACTGCAGCAGCTACAGGCCGAGGGCCGCACGCTGTATATCGCCACCAGCAAGCCCCAGGTGTTTGCCGAGGAGATTGCCCGGCACTTCGACTTTGCCCGCTACTTCACCCGTATCTATGGCAGTGAGCTGGACGGCACGCGCACCGACAAGGCCGAGCTGATTGCCTATTTGTTGGCGCAAGAAGGCTTGCCGGTGGCGGATACGCTGATGATCGGCGATCGCAAGCATGACCTGATCGGCGCACGGCGTAATGGTCTGCGCGCGATGGCGGTGGGCTATGGCTTTGGCAGTGTCGAGGAGTTGCAGGCCGAGGCGCCGGCCTACCATGTCAGCAGCCTGGCTGAACTGCGCCAGGCGCTGACGGCGCGTTAACGCGCGCTATTGTTCTGGTAGATGATTTTCTTGGTGCCGCCGTCGCAGCTGCCGACCACCATGCTTTCGTCCTCGACATCGTCGTTGGCGACGATTTCCAGGGTGTAGCTGGCAACGCCGGCGGACTGGATCTTCACTTCGATCTCGTCCTTGAGCGTCTCGCACGGCATGGGCGCCGCCAGAGCGGTGCTACCGAGCAAGCCCAGTACTGCGGCCAATGTCCATCTGTTCATATCTGCCTCCTTCACGTGGGCGCAATCGCCTCTGTTTGGACGCGCGCGGCGGGCTCGGAGTTCAGTCGCTGCAGCGCCTCTGTGCGCTGTGCCGCCGGCAGCTGGCCGAGGGCCTCGACCGCCTGATAAAAGCGTGCCCAGTCGCCATCGACCTGTGCGAAGAGCGCGGCGAAGGCATCCACCCAGCGGTCATACAGGCCGAAGGGCAGCAGCTTGGCGTTGTTCAGCGGGCCTTCGATCCAGGCGTCGTAGCGCCCTATGCCGCCCCAGTGCTGATCGCGCAGCTGGCGATAGTCCTGGCGCAGGCGGGCAAACACCTGTTGCTTGCCCTGCTCCATAGCCGCTGCCGGCAGGTCGCGGGCATACAAGGCCTGCAGTTCGCCACGGGCAGCCAGCACTAGGTCGATAAATTGCCGGCGCTGCGGGTCGGCCTCTAGGTCGCTGGGCGGCTGGCCGTTGGCCGCGCGCCACTGGCGCAGGCCCTGCTGCTCGACGAAGGTGGCGTAGGACTCGTTGAAGGCGGTGTCGTCGGCCACGTAGAGCTGCTGGTGAGCCAGCTCGTGGAAGATCACCGCGACCATGCGCGCCTCGCTCCAGCGCAACATAGTGTTGAGCAGCGGGTCGTCGAACCAGCCCAGGGTCGAGTAGGCCTCGACGCCGCCTATGTAGGTGTCCAGGCCCTGCTGTTGCAACAGCGCGGCGGCGCCGCGGGCACGGCCCTGTTGGTAATAGCCGCGGTAGGCCACACAACCGGCGATGGGGAAGCAGTGCAGCTGTGGTTCGAGGGAGTAGGCTGGCGTGGCGAACACGTTCCACACCACGAAGGGCCGACCCAGGTCGGCATACAGGCGGTAGCTGCGGTTATCCGGCAGGCCCAGCTCAGCGCTGGCGAAATCGCGCGCACGCTGGGCCAGGGCCAGGCGCTGAGCCAGTGCGGGGTCGGTATGCGGGTCGGCGAGCAGGCGCTCCACCGGCTGACGGGCATGCAGCAGTTGCCACTGGCCCTGGCCCAGATGGGCGTAGTAGTCCAGGGTGGAGCAGCCACTCAATAACAGGCCAAGCAGGGGAACCCAGTAAGCGCGCATGGAATCTACAATAGGGTTGAAGGTAGGCGGGGGCAGTGCCCAACCGAACGAGCACTGCCGACAAGTACCGCCACGCTACCCGATCCTAACCCCAGCATCCAAACCTGGATGTGTACCCAGGAGATTCTCCATGCGCGCGTACATGCTCGCCAGCTTGCTACTGCTGCTCGGCGGCTGCGCTTCGCCGCTGCCACCACCTGACCCGCAGCAAGCCTGGGTCAACCTGTATGCGCCGGCGGGGGAGCTGCTGATGGCCGACCGAGTGGACCGCCAACGTTGGCCGGACGGTCGCTATTTTCAGGTCAGCCCTGGACCCCATGACTTGCAGGTGCGCTTTCAGTTCGAGGTCAATCGTGGCGGTGGCCTGGGCATGAGTAGCGAACCGCTGGAGCTAACGTGTGAGATCCGCCTGCGCTATGCCGACTTCAAAGCCGGCCAGCGGTACCGCATCGAAGCGCGCTCGATGGCCATGTCGGCCCAGGCCTGGCTTTACGATGAGCAGCGCCAGGTGCTGACAAGGGGCAAGGTGCTGCGTTGCGGTACGGCGTATTGACGGCCCCTTCACCGGCTTGACTGAGAGGGGCCGGGCGGCGATCCGCTTAGGCTGCGACACTTGCAGCGCCTTGACGATTTATCGCGAATAAATTCGCTCCTACCGAAAGCGCCCGAGCGTTGTTGCCGCGACACTAGGCGCGCACAGGGCGCGCCTGTGAGCCGAATCAGCGACTCAAGCGTCGAGCGTGGCTTCCAGGGTGATGCTGGCGTTGAGCACCTTGGACACCGGGCAGCCATTCTTCGCGGTTTCCACCGCCTTCTCGAAGGCCGCGCGGTCAGCGCCAGGAATGCGCGCCTTGAGGGTCAGGTGCACGGCGGTGATGGCGAAGCCGCCGTCGGCTTTGTCCAGGGTGACTTCTGCCTGGGTGTCGATGGACTCGGCCGTCATACCGGCTTCGCCCAGCTCCTTGGACAGGGCCATGGAGAAGCAGCCAGCGTGTGCGGCGCCGAGCAGCTCTTCCGGGTTGGTGCCGGGCTGGTCTTCAAAGCGCGTGTTGAAACCGTAGGGGTTATCGCGCAGGGCGCCGCTCTGGGTGGAGATGGTGCCCTTGCCGTCTTTGATGCCGCCTTGCCAGTGGGCCGATGCTGTCTTTTTCATCTGATGGACTCCAAACGATGGGTGTACATCGTCTGAGGCCATGGCGCAGCACAAGTTCGGACTATCGTCCGCCTCAGCGTAGGCCAGCGACGATCTCGAAGGCGTGCAGACGGTCGGTGAAGTCGTAGAGGTCGCAGGTGAAGATCAGCTCGTCGGCGCCGGTCTGCTCCAGCAACACCTCCAGACGCGCGCGGACCTTCTCAGGCCCACCGACCACGGCCATGCCGAAGAAGCTGCCCACTGCCTCTTTCTCATGGGGCAACCACAGGCCCTGCATGCTCTCCACTGGAGGCTTCTGCACCAGGCTGTGGCCACGGATCAGCGCCAGGATGCGCTGGTAAGCCGAGGTCGCCAGGTATTCGGCCTGCTCGTCACTGTCGGCCGCCAGCAGCGGCACACCAAGCATCACGTAAGGCTTGTCGAGCACTGCCGAGGGTTTGAAGTGGTTGCGATACACGCGAATCGCCTCGTGCATGTAGCGCGGCGCAAAGTGCGAGGCAAAGGCATAGGGCAGGCCTTTCATGCCGGCCAGCTGGGCGCTGAACAGGCTGGAGCCGAGCAACCAGATCGGCACCTCGGTGCCGCTGCCAGGCATGGCGATGACCCGCTGGTTCGGCTGGCGCGGGCCGAGGTAGGCCTGCAGCTCTTCGACATCGGCAGGGAAGTCGTCGGCGCTGCCATCACGGCTGCGGCGCAGGGCGTGGGCGGTGTACTGATCGGCACCGGGCGCACGGCCCAGGCCCAGATCGATCCGCCCCGGATACAGCGTGGCCAGGGTGCCAAACTGCTCGGCCACCACCAGCGGCGCATGGTTGGGCAGCATGATGCCGCCCGAACCCAAACGAATCCGCGAGGTACCGGCCGCCAGGTAGCCCAGCAACACGGCCGTGGCCGAGCTGGCGATGCCATCCATATTGTGGTGCTCGGCCACCCAGAAACGGGTGAAGTCCAGGCGCTCGACATGCTGGGCCAACGCCAGGGAGTTGTGCAGCGCCTGGGCAGCGTTGCCGTCATCGCGGATCGGTGCCAGATCGAGGGTGGAAAAGCGGGTGTCTGCGAGTGCGCTCATGGGCCTGCCTTTGCTGCGAATCGGTGATGCGGGGAGCAACTGGCGTCTACTGGCCGACCGGCCAACGCCCTGAATACCCGACTTGAATACTCGGCCATTCTACGAAGTCACACCCCATCCGACCAGAAGGCACCCTTAGGTGCCCAGGCCACCTGGGGGTAAGTAACCCCCATTCGCCAAATAGCTCATTACTACCGGGTCAGGCGTGGTCGATGCGGAAACCAACCTTGAGGATGACCTGGTAGTGCGCCACTTTGCCGTCCTCAATATGGCCGCGGGTCTCGATAACCTGGAACCACTCCATCATTTTCACGCTCTTGGCGGCTTCGGCCAGGGCGTTGTTGATGGCTTCTTCGATGCTCACCGGCGAGGAGCCGACGAGGTCGATCAGTTTGTAGGTATGACTGGACATAAAGGGTCTCCCGTTCGCTAAAAGCCGTCCCGGCCGCTGCTGCGTCCCTGCCTGCGTGAGGCCGGCGCCGCGCGACAAAAGTTCAGCTCAAAGCAGCGCGTAACCACTCAGCCAGTTGCTCGGCGCGCTTATCCTGGCGCCGCGCGGGCACCAGCAGCACCAGGCGCGCCGGGGTTTCGACAAAGCCCCAGGGCGCGACCAGGCGCCCGCCGGCCAGGTCATCGGCCACCAGTTGCTGCGGTGCGATGGCCACGCCCAGGCCGGCGGCGGCCGCTTCCAGCAAGTAATAGAGATGCTCGAAACCCTGACCCAACTGCACATCCCGGGCGCTCAGCCCCTGGGCGACGGCCCAGCTTGGCCAGGCTTGGGGGCGCGATACGGTGTGCAGCAGCGGCTCGCCACACAACATGCGCGGTGACGCATCACGTAACCGCTCGAAGCCGGCATAGCGTGGGCTGAGCACCGGGCCGATGCATTCGGTAGCCAGCTCGAACACCTGCATGTCCGCCGGCCAGGGCGGCTCGGCGAATAGCAGGGTGGCATCCAGCCCTGGCCGACGCGGGTCCAGTTCACCTTCGCTGGCCGACAGCTGCAGGCGCAGCTCAGGCAGGGCCTGGTTGAGCCGGTCCAGCCGCGGAATAAACCAGCGCGCCAGCAAGCTGCCGGGGCAACCGAGCACGAACGGGCGGTCCTCGACCTGGCGCTTGAGGTCTACACAGACGCCACGCAGGCGGGCAAAGGCCTCGGCGGCGGCATCACGCAGGCGCAGACCGGCATCTGTGAGTTTAAGGCCGCGACCCTCGCGGGCGAACAGGGCAACCCCCAGGTGCTCCTCCAGCCCGCGAATCTGCCGGCTGACAGCGCCATGGGTCACGTGCAGTTCATCTGCCGCCAGGCTGACGCTGCCCAGGCGAGCGGCGACTTCAAAGGCGCGCAGGGCGTTAAGTGGCGGAAGGTCTTGGCTCATCTGTGAGTTTTCCTGACAGGTCGTGGCGATCTTATCGCTTTTGTCTGGCGCGCGGCAGCCTTATCCTGTGGGCATGGCTGGAGTACGGCTCATCCGCTCCAGCACCCTGTCCTCAAAGGAGAACGCCATGACTTCCTTCCGCGCTGGTCCTGATGCCAACGGCCTGTTCGGCTCGTTCGGCGGCCAATACGTCGCTGAAACCCTGATGCCGCTGATCCACGACCTGGCCGCCGAATACGAGAAGGCCAAGCTCGACCCTGAGTTCGAGAAGGAGCTGGCGTACTTCCAGCGTGATTTCGTCGGCCGTCCGAGCCCGCTGTACTTCGCCGAGCGCCTGACCGAGATGTGTGGCGGCGCGAAGATCTACTTCAAGCGCGAAGAGCTCAATCACACCGGCGCGCACAAGATCAACAACTGCATCGGCCAGGTCTTGCTGGCCAAGCGCATGGGTAAAAAACGTATCATCGCCGAGACCGGCGCCGGCATGCACGGCGTGGCCACCGCCACCGTCGCGGCGCGTTTCGGCATGGAGTGCGTAATCTTCATGGGCAGCACCGATATTCATCGGCAGAACGCCAACGTACTGCGCATGAAGCTGATGGGCGCCACCGTGATCCCTGTGGTCGCCGGCACCGGCACGCTGAAAGACGCAATGAACGAGGCCCTGCGCGACTGGGTGACCAACGTCGACACCACCTTTTACATGATCGGCACCGTGGCCGGCCCGCACCCGTATCCGGCGATGGTCCGCGACTTCCAGGCGGTGATCGGCAAGGAAACCCGCGACCAGATGCTCGCCCAGGAAGGCCGCCTGCCGGATAGCCTGATCGCCTGCATCGGCGGCGGCTCGAATGCCATCGGCCTGTTCCACCCCTTCCTCGATGACAAGGACGTGAAGATCATCGGCGTGGAAGCGGCCGGCCATGGCATCGAAACCGGCAAGCACGCCGCCAGCCTGAACGGCGGCGTACCGGGCGTGCTGCACGGCAACCGTACCTTCCTGCTGCAGAGCGACGATGGCCAGATCATCGACGCCCACTCGATTTCCGCTGGTCTGGACTACCCCGGCATCGGCCCGGAACACGCCTGGTTGCATGAAGTGGGCCGCGTTGAGTACACCTCGGTGACCGACACCGAAGCCCTCGAAGCCTTCCACATCTGCTGCCGCCAGGAGGGCATCATCCCGGCCCTGGAAACCGCTCACGCCCTGGCTGAAGTGTTCAAGCGTGCGCCGAACCTGCCCAAGGATCACCTGATGGTGATCAACCTCTCCGGGCGCGGCGACAAGGACATGCAAACCATCGTGCACCACATGGAACAACAGGAGAAGCACGCATGAGCCGCCTGCAGAGCCGCTTTGCCGAGCTGAAAGAACAGAACCGCGCCGCCCTGGTGACCTTCGTCACCGGCGGTGACCCGAACTACGACGCCTCCCTGGCGATCCTCAAGGGTCTGCCGGCGGCCGGTGCCGACGTGATCGAGCTGGGCATGCCGTTTACCGACCCGATGGCCGATGGCCCGGCGATCCAGCTGGCCAACATCCGCGCCCTGGACAACGGCCAGGACCTGGAGAAAACCCTGCAAATGGTCCGCGAGTTCCGCGAAGGCGAGCAGGTCACTCCGCTGGTGCTGATGGGCTACTTCAACCCCATCCACAAGTACGGCGTCGAGCGCTTTATCGCCGAAGCCGTGGCCTCGGGCGTTGATGGCCTGATCATCGTCGACCTGCCGCCGGAGCATAACGCCGACCTCTGCGACCCCGCCCAGGTCGCGGGCCTGGACTTTATTCGTCTGACCACTCCGACCACCGATGACAAGCGCCTGCCCAAGGTGCTCAACGGCAGCTCGGGCTTCGTCTACTACGTCTCGGTGGCCGGCGTAACCGGTGCCGGCTCGGCGACCCTGGAGCATGTCGAACAGGCCGTGACCCGCCTGCGCCGCCACACCGACCTGCCGCTGTGCATCGGCTTCGGCATCCGCACCCCGGAGCATGCGGCAACCATCGCCCGCCTGGCCGATGGTGTGGTGGTCGGCTCGGCGCTTATCGACCAGATCGCCAGTGCCGAGAACGACGAGGCCGCCGTCGACGGCGTGCTGACCCTGGTCGCGGCGTTGGCTGAAGGTGTGCGTAACGCCCGCGCCTGATAGCACCTGCCCGTAACCAAAACGCCCCGACCGGCTAGCCGATCGGGGCGTTTTGCATACGGCACGTAGCCTGGGGCGAGCGAAGCGACACCCGGGACACTCTTCCCGGGTATCGCGGTGCTCAACCCAGGCTACCCACTACTGCGCGGCTTGCAAGCGGCGCTCTGCCTGTTTCTGCTGGCGGTAGCTGATGGCGGCTGCCGGCACCGGGGTGATGGCGCCGGTTTCCAGCCAGCGCTTGAGGCGGTTGGCGTCGGCCATGTGGGTGTACTTGCCAAACGCATCGAGCACCACAAAGGCCACCGGGCGATTATCCATCACGGTGCGCATCACCAGGCAGTGCCCAGCGGCGTTGGTGAAGCCGGTCTTGGTCGCCTGCACCGACCAGTTCGGCTTGCGTACCAGCGCGTTGGTGTTGCGAAAACCCAGGGTGTAATTGGGCTTGCGAAAAGCCACGGTCTTTTCCGGGGTCGCACTCATCTGGCTGAGCAGCGGGTATTGCTGGGTGGCGCGCACCAGGCGTACCAGGTCGTTGGCGGTGGACACGTTGCGCTCCGACAGCCCGGTGGGCTCGACAAAGTGCGAACGCGTCATGCCGAGGGCCTTGGCCTTGGCATTCATCGCTGCAATAAACGCCTTGTGCCCGCCGGGGTAGTGATGCGCCAAACTCGCCGCCGCACGGTTTTCCGAGGACATCAGCGCCAGCAACAGCATGTCGCGACGGCTGACCTCGCTGCCCACCCGCACGCGGGAGAACACGCCCTGCATCTCGTGGGTGTCACGGATCACGATTGGCAATTGATCATCGAGCGGCAGCTTGGCGTCCAGGGCGACCATCGCGGTCATCAGCTTGGTCACCGAGGCAATCGGCACCTGCACATCGGGGTTGCTGGAATACAGCACGTCCCCGCTTTTCAGATCGACCAGCAGGGCGCTGCCAGCAGCCAACTCCTGATGGGCTGGTGCCTTGTTCGCGGCCAAGGCGAGCGGGACGATAAGTGCGCTGCTGCAGGCCAGCACGAAACAGGCGAGGGAATGGCGAATATTCACAGGGCGATTCACTGACAAAATGGAAAGGAACGAGGCGGGCCTCGGTGCGCGCAGTATACGGAATTGCGCGGCCGAACCTGCAGAGCCAATGCAGGTCCACCCATCGGTAATTGCGCAGCTCGCGTACCCTAATACCCAGGAGCATCAATGCCCTTCGACCACCTGCACCACGTCGCCATCATCTGCTCGGACTACCCGCGTGCTCGGCACTTTTACACCCAGGTGCTCGGCCTGCCGATCATTACCGAGACCTACCGCGCCGAGCGCGACTCCTGGAAGCTCGACCTGCGCCTGGGCAATGGCCAATTGGAGCTGTTCAGCTTCCCCGAGGCGCCGCCACGGCCTTCCTACCCGGAGGCCTGCGGTCTTCGCCACCTGGCATTTGCCGTCGCGGATCTGGAGTCAGGTATCGCGGAACTGGTCGCGCACGGCGTGCCCTGCGAGGCGGTCCGGGTCGACGCACTGACCGGCAAGCGTTTCACCTTCTTCAGCGACCCCGATGGCCTGCCGCTGGAGCTGTACGAGCGCACGTAGCCGAGTCGCTGCAAATCAGTTCGCACCTCTGCGCCAGGGCAGGGTCTACGCTTGTACATCCCATCAACCTGGAGCGACTTCCATGCGCAAATTATCCGACCTCGCCGCCACCTCGCGCGCCGATATTGAACAGGAAATCGACACCCTGACCCGTGCCCTGGAGCAGCTGCGCAAACGCGCCGGGCATGACTCGCACGAAGGCTTCAGCCGCTTGCGTGACCGCGCTGGCCGCCTGCTGCATGACTCCCTGGACGGCTGGGAAGATACCTATGGCGAGCTTTCGCGCACCTCCCGCGAACTCAGCCGTGCCGCCAGCGAACGCGTACGCGAGCGCCCGGTGACCAGCGTGGCCATCGGCCTCGGTGTGGTCGCACTGATTGGCTGGCTGGTCAGCCGCCGCTGATGCTCGGCGCCTCGCGCCACCTGCTCGGGGCGCTGCTGCTGGCGCCGCTGGGTGTAGCTCAGGCGGAAGGCCCGACAGCGGCCGGCCTTGATCTGCTGGTCGGCAGCTACGGCGCCGGCATTCATCACCTGCGCTTCGCCACCGATAGCGGCCAGCTAAGTGCGCCGCGCCTCCTGGCCGCGGCGCCCAATCCGTCCTGGCTGGTGCTCGCTGCCGACAGTCGGCACCTGTATGCAGTCAATGAGAATGGTGCCGGCGACCAGCAGCCGCTGGGCCAGGTCAGCGCCTATCGCCTGAGTGACAAGGGTGTGGAGCTGCAGCTGCTTAGCCGCGTTGCCAGTCGGGGCGACCACCCGACCCATGCGCGCCTCAGCGCCGATGGCGATTTTTTGTTCGTCGCCAACTATGCCGTGACACCCCAGGGGTCTCTGGCAGTGCTGCCAGTGTTGCAGGATGGCGCGCTCGGCCCACCCAGGCAGGTGCTCGCCAGTGCACATACGCTGGGGCCTGGGCAAGACCCGCAACGCCAGACCTCCAGCCATGTGCATGCTGCCGTGCCGAGCCCTGACGGCGAGTTCGTGTTTGCCGCCGACCTGGGCCAGGATCGCCTGTACCGCTACCGCTATGACCCCACGCAAGCACAGCAGCCACTGCAACCCGCAGACCCGGCCTGGCTGGCGCTGCCGGCCGGCAGCGGGCCACGCCACCTGGTATTCAGCCAAGATGCGCGTTTTGCCTACCTGACCCTGGAGCTCAGCGGCCAGGTCATGCAGCTCGCCTATGAACAGGGCCACTTGCGCCCGCTGCAAACCCTGGATCTGGCCCCGGCCGACTTTCACGGTGAACAGGGCGCCGGGGCGTTGCACCTGTCTGCCGACGGGCGCTTCTTGCAGGTGATCAACCGTGGCGATGACAACCACCTGAGCGTGTTCGCCGTCGATCCCGCCACCGGCAGTCTCAACCTGCAACAACGGGTCGCCACCGGCAGCCGGCAGACCCGCGAGTTCGCTCTGAGCCCCGATGGGCGCTTCTTGCTGCTGGCCAACCAGGCGGCCAACGAGCTGCGCGTCCTGCCCCGCAACCCGCAGAGCGGGCAACTCGGCGCGGCCATTCAGCGTGTCGCGCTGGAAGCACCGTCAGCGCTGCTGTTTCTTCCGGAGCAGCGATGAAAAACGCAGAAACGCCGGTCTTCAAAGTCGGCCTGATCGGTGCACTCAGTAACCTCGGCGCCGCCCTGCGGCATGAGCTGCTCAGCCGCCAGCATGAGGTGGTCGCCCTGGTCGGCGACCTCAACGCCCTGCAGGCGCGCCCCGGCCAACACTGCAAGTTGTGCGACCCCTTCGATGCCCTGAGTATCAGCGAAGCGGCCGCCGGTCTGGATGTGTTGATCTGTGTTTATCCAGGCGACGTATCCGAGCGCATCGACGTCAGCCTGAGTGACGCAATTGTCGCCTTGTCGCTTGGCCTGCCGCGAGCAAGCGTGAGGCGTCTGCTGTTGGTCGCCGATTTCGATCGCGACGACCCCGACGAGCAGGCGCGTAACCAGCTGCTGGCCTGTACAGATGTGGTCTGGACCCTGGTGCAAGCACCGACCGGTGCCGATACGCCAGGGCGTCTGGAGGATTTCATCAACCAGCCGCTGAGCGATCACCACCAGCGTCTGCTAGGTGTGGCCGGCGGCATCCTCGACGAAGCGCGGCTGGATAACCATGTGCGCGAACTTATCCGTTTTCGTGGCTGAGCAGCGGCGCCTCGCGGTGCAACTCTTCCTGCAACCAAGTCACAAATAGCTGAGTCAGCCGCTGTCGCCGTTTGCGCTCGGGCAGCACCACGTAATAGCCAAACGGCGAATGCACGCTGCCTGCGCACACCGGCACCAGCAGGCGCTGCGCCAGCAGGTCGTCGACCAGATGCCGCCAGCCGATGGCCACGCCCTGGCCGGCAATCGCCGCCTGAATCAGCAGGGTGTAGTTGTCGAAACGCAAGGTGCCAGCCGGCGGCGTCTCGCTCAGGCCCAGCTCGCTGAACAGCCCAGCCCAGTCGAACCAGCGCGAGCGACTCTCCGGGCGCAGGTGCAACAACGGCAGGCTGCTCAGCAGGCTGGCCGGCGCGGGCAGGGCGTAGCCCGCCATCAGGTGGGGGCTGGCCACGGCGAAGACTTCTTCATGGAACAGCAGGTGCGCCTGGCCGTGCTTGAAGCGGCCATCGCCAAAGCCAATGGCCACATCGATCTCGGCGGCGAGCACACCCAGGGCGCGCTCGCTGGTCACCAGGCTGACATCGATCTCCGGGTGGCGCTGGTGAAAACGCTGCAGCCGCGGCATCAGCCAATAGGCGGCAAAGGCGAAGTCGGTCGCCACCTGCAGCACCTCATGCTGCTGCGTGGCCTGCACCGCGGCCAGGCCGGCATCCAGGGTTTCCAGACCATCCTGCACGTAGCGCAGCAGCAGTTCGCCGGCCTCGGTCAAGGCAATGCCCCGGTGCACGCGGTCGAACAGCCGCGTGCTCAGTTGCTGCTCGAGGCGCTTGATCTGCTGGCTGATTGCCGGCTGGGTGCTGCCGTGCTCCAGGGCGGCGGCAGTAAAGCTCAGCTGCCGCGCGGCCGATTCAAAAATCCGCAAGGCATCCAGGGACAGGCTACCGAGGCGTTTAATCATAAGTTCTACTTATCCAAGGCATGTCGCGCACCGGGGTTTACCACACCCAGCATGCACAGGATGATCGAGGCAGCACTGTCGCATAACTATTAAGTATGGAAAACAGGCGACCCATGAAGCGTCCGAACATTCTTTTTATCATGGCCGACCAGATGGCCGCGCCGCTCCTGCCCCTGCATGACCCGGCCTCGCCGATCAAGATGCCCAACCTGATGGGCCTGGCAAAAGACGCCGTGGTATTCGACGCCGCCTACTGCAACAGCCCGCTGTGTGCGCCCTCGCGGTTCAGCCTGGTCAGCGGCCAGCTGCCGAGCCAGATCGGCGCCTATGACAACGCCGCCGACTTCCCCGCCGATGTACCGACCTACGCCCATTACCTGCGCCGCCTCGGCTACCGCACCGCGCTGTCGGGCAAGATGCACTTCTGCGGCCCGGACCAGTTGCATGGCTACGAAGAGCGCCTGACCAGCGACATCTACCCGGCCGACTACGGCTGGGCGGTGAACTGGGACGAACCGGACGTGCGCGCCAGCTGGTACCACAACATGTCCTCGGTGCTGCAGGCCGGCCCCTGCGTGCGCACCAACCAGCTCGACTTTGACGAAGAGGTGGTGTTCAAGGCCCAGCAGTACCTCTACGACCATGTGCGCGTGACGCCGGATCAGCCGTTCTGCCTGACCGTGTCGATGACCCACCCGCATGACCCCTACACCATCCCCGAGGAATACTGGAATCGCTACCGCGATGAGGATATTCCGCTGCCGCGCCAGCTGATCGACCAGGCCGCGCAGGACCCCCACTCTCAGCGCCTGCTCAAGGTCATCGACCTGTGGGACAAGCCGCTGCCCGAGCAGAAGATCCGCGATGCGCGCCGCGCCTACTTCGGCGCCTGTAGCTATATCGACGACAACATCGGCAAACTGCTGAAGACCCTCAAGGACTGCAAGCTGGCCGACGACACCCTTATCGTGTTTTCCGGCGACCACGGCGACATGCTGGGCGAGCGTGGCCTCTGGTACAAAATGCACTGGTTCGAGATGGCCGCCCGCGTGCCATTGCTGGTGCATGCGCCCAAGCAATTCGCCGCGCAGCGGGTCAGCCAATCGGTGTCTACCATCGACCTGCTGCCGACCCTGGTGGAGCTGGCCGGCGGTCAGGTCGAGCCGGGCCTGGCGCTGGATGGCCGCTCGCTACTGGCGCACCTGCAAGGCCGCGATGGGCATGACGAAGTGCTCGGCGAATACATGGCCGAAGGCACCACCAGTCCGCTGATGATGATTCGCCGTGGCGAATGGAAATTTATCTACAGCGAAGAAGACCCGCTGCTGCTGTTCAACGTCGCCAATGATCCGCAGGAGCGCGAGAACCTGGCGCTGTCGCCGGATCATCGCGAGCAGCTCGCCGCCTTCCTTACGGAGGCCCGCAGCCGCTGGGACATGCCGGCGATCCACCGCGCCACCCTGGCCAGCCAGCGTCGCCGCCGGCTGGTTGATGAGGCGTTGACCCAAGGCACCCGCAAGAGCTGGGATCACCAGCCGATGGTCGATGCCAGCGAGCAGTACATGCGCAACCACATCGACCTTGATGACCTGGAGCGCCGCGCCCGTTTTCCCCAACCGTGACGTCGCGCGCCCGGTGACCCGGCGGCAAACCGCGGGAACCTGGCGCGCTCACCTGCGTCGCATAGCCTGCCAGACCAATAAACTCTAAAAGGAACTAGGCATGAAGACATTCAAAACGGCCGTCGCAGGCGGCCTGCTCCTGGCCACCACAGCCGCCTTCCAGGCCCACGCCGAAGACGCCAGCTGCGCCACGGTAAAACTCGGCGACCCGGGCTGGAGCGATATCGCCGTGACCAACGGCATCGCCAGCTTTCTGCTCGACGGCCTCGGCTACAAGGCGCAGACCTCGACCCTGGCCGTGCCGATCATCTTCGCCGGCCTGCAAAAGGGCCAGGTGGATGTGTTTCTCGGCAACTGGATGCCGGCCCAGCAGGCCAACTACGACAAGTTCGTCGCCAGCGGTGAAATCGACCAACTGGTAGAAAACCTCAGCGGCACCGAGTACACCCTGGCCGTACCGGCCTACGCCTATGACGCCGGGGTGAAAACCTTTGCTGACCTGGATGCCAATGCCGACAAGTTCGGCAAAAAGATCTACGGCATCGGCTCGGGGGCCCCGGCCAACGAGTCGATCAAGACCATGATCGACGGCGATGAATTCGGCCTGGGTGATTGGCAACTGGTCGAATCCAGCGAGCAGGCGATGCTGGTGCAGGTCGGCCGCGCGGTGAAGCGTGATCAGTACGTGGTATTCCTCGGCTGGACCCCGCACCCGATGAACGTGCAGTACGACATGCGCTACCTCAAGGGCGGCGAGAAGTACTTTGGCGACAGCGGCAGCGTCAACACCCTGGCCCGCAAAGGCTATGCCGCGCAATGCCCGAACGTCGGCACGCTGCTCACCAACCTGACCTTCACCCAGGAGATGGAGAACGCCATCATGGACCAGGTGCTGAGCAAGCAGGCGAGCAACGACCAGGCGATCAAGGCCTGGCTGCAGGCTAACCCGCAGGTGCTCGACGGCTGGCTCAAGGGCGTGAAAACCCGCGATGGCGGCGACGGCCTGGCCGCGATCAAGGCAAGGCTGTAACCTCGGGGCACTGTCCATGCTACCCGCTGCGCTGGTGAAGGCGCGGGCAGCGGCCACCTGAACCAAGCGAGATTGCATGCCTCTGCCCAGCCGTCAGACCCTCTTACCCTTCCTGCGCTGGCTGCCCAACGTCAGCCGCGGCAGCCTGGGCAAGGACCTGCTGGTCGGCCTGACGGGGGCCGTATTGGCGCTGCCGCAGTCGATCGCCTACGCCCTGATCGCCGGCTTGCCCGCCGAATACGGCCTGTATGCGGCCATCGTGCCGGTGATCATCGCCTGCCTGTGGGGCTCGTCCTGGCACCTGATCGGTGGGCCGACAGCGGCTATCTCCATCGTTCTGTTCACCAGCGTCAGCCCCCTGGCTGCGCCTGGCAGCGAGGCCTTTATCGCCCTGGTGCTGCTGCTGACCTTTCTCGCCGGGCTGTTCCAGTGGCTGCTCGGCCTGCTGCGCTTCGGCGCCCTGGTCAACTTCGTTTCGCAGTCGGTGATCCTCGGTTTCACCCTGGGCGCGGCGGTGGTGATCGCCCTCGGCCAGGTGCCGAATCTGCTCGGCATCGACCTGCAAAGCCAAGCCACCGCCTTGACCACGCTGCTGGAGATCGGCCGCCACCTGGGCGATATCGACCTCGCTGCCCTGGGCCTGGCCGCCTTGACCCTGGCCGTCTGCCTGCTCAGCCGCCGCCTGTGGCGCCGTGGCCCAGCGCTGCTAGTGGGCCTGACGGCCGGCAGCCTGGCGGTGCTCGCGCTGCCCGGTGTATTCAGCACCGTGGCACTGGTCAGCGCTTTCACCGGCCAGCTACCGCCGTTCACCCTGCTGAGCTTCGATTTGAGCGATATCCTCGCGCTGCTGCCGGCGGCCGTCGCCTGCGGCATGCTCGGTCTGGTCACCAGCCTGTCGATTGCCCGGGCCCTGGCGCGCACCTCGCAGCAGTTTCTCGACGCCAACCAGGAGGTGCGCGCCCAGGGTCTGTCCAACCTGATCGGCCCCTGGTTCGCCGGCTCGTTGTCGGCCGGCTCCTTCACCCGCTCGGCGCTGAACCTGCAAGCCGGGGCGCGCTCGCCCTTGGCTGGGGTGTTTTCCGCACTGATGGTCGCCGTATTCGCCTTGTTCGGCGCCAGCCTGATATCCCATATCCCGCTGCCGAGCATGGCGGCGGTGATCCTGCTGATCTGCTGGGGGCTGGTCGACAGCGACGGCGTGCGCGCGCTCTACCGGGTCAGCCGTTCAGAGTTTCTGGTGATGCTGCTGACCCTACTGGCCACCTTGCTACTGGAGCTGCAGGCGGCGATTTATGCGGGCGTGCTGGCCTCGTTGTTCTTCTACCTCAAGCGCACCTCGCAGCCACGGGTAAAGTTCTGGCAGGACGGCGACGAGGAGGTGCTGCGCATCGAGGGCTCGATCTTCTTCGGTGCCTGCGCCTATCTGCAGCAGTTGATCCAGCGCAGCAAGGGCAAGCGGGTGATCATCGACGCGCACCACGTCAACTTCATCGATTACGCCGGTGTGGAGATGCTGCACCAGGAGGCGCGTCGCCTCGCCGGGCAGCAGCGTGAGCTGGTGCTGCGCCGCGCACGCCCCCAGGTGATCGAGGAGCTGCACAAGCTCGAAGGCGCCGAGCAGTGCCCGGTGCGGTTTGAGGAGTAGGGCGCGTCAATCAGGAAATGCCAGTTCAATGCCAGGCGGTAAGGCACGCTGCGCGTTCAACGCCCGTCGCGGCTAAAGCCCCTCCTACAGAAGCCACAGAAACGACTAGCCGCCGATTAGGGCCTCAAGCTTTAACGGCCGCACCGCGCCGAGCCACAGGGCACGGTCGCGGTGATCGAGCAGTTCGTTGTCGGTAATCGGGTGGATCAGCACCACCAGGCCGCCGCGTTGCAGCGCCAGCCAAGGCACCAGCTCACCGAACAGCGCTGGGCGGAAGGCCAACTGGCAACTCCAGTCCGGGTGCGGTCCCACAGGTTTTTCGTGCATACGGCCCATGCTCAGGTCGAAGCGCTGCGCCGCCGCCTCACACAGAGCGCGCGCCTGGGGCAGGGTAGTGGCGTCGAAGTAGACGTGGGCGTGGTACCCACGAATACGTGGCAGCTCGTCAAGCATCACGTCCTCCCCTACTCAGGCCACACCTGGCCGGCCACACCTAGCCAGCCGCCAGCTGCCGGCGCAGTTCGGTTAGCACTGGCGCGCTGTCGGGGCGCACACCGCGCCACAGGTAAAAGGCCTCGGCCGCCTGCTCCACCAGCATGCCCAGGCCGTCTAGGGTGCGCGCGGCGCCGTGCGCGGCGGCCCAGCGGTTGAACGCGGTCGGCGTATTGGCGTACATCATGTCGTAGCACAGCGTCTGCCCCGGCGCGATCAGGCTCGGCGCCAGCGGCGGCAGTTCGCCGGCCAGGCTGGCCGAGGTGGCGTTGATGATCAGGTCCACCGGGGCGTCGATCCAGTCGAAGCCGCTGGCCACCACTGGGCCCAGGTCGGCAAATTCATGGGCCAGTTGCTCGGCCTTTGCCACGGTGCGGTTGGCGATCACCACGCAGGCTGGCTGTTCGGCCAGCAACGGCGCCAGTGCACCGCGCGCCGCGCCGCCGGCACCGAGCAGGAGGATGCGCAGGCCGCGCAGCTCAATCCCGGCGTTGACCGTCAGATCACGCACCAGGCCGGCACCGTCGGTGTTATCGCCCAGCAGGCGGCCGTCATCCAGACGCTTGAGGGTGTTCACCGCACCGGCGCGACGCCCGCGCTCACTGAGGGTGTCGGCCAGGCGAAAGGCTTCTTCCTTGAACGGCACGGTGACGTTGGCGCCCAGGCCCTCGGCAAAGAAAGCCCGGGCACACCCGCTGAAATCCTCCAGCGGCGCCAGCAGGGCCTCGTAGCTGAGCGTCTGGCCGGTCTGCTCGGCGAACAGGCGGTGGATCAGCGGCGACTTGCTGTGGCCGATGGGGTTGCCGAAGACGCAATAGCGGTCCATGGAAAGTCCTGTAACGGTAGAAATCTACGAAACTGACGCCGTCCTGTAGGAGCCCCGACTCGGGGCGAAAGCGATTGCAGCCATGCACACAATCTGCAGCGCGACCGCCATTCGCCGCGGGGCGCGGCTCCTACACGAATTAGCTGCGCTGCTACGCGAGCCAATCACGATCGGTCAAAAAATACTCGGTCAGGCGCGCTTCCTCACTGCCCGGCTCGGCCTTCCAGTCGTAGCCCCAGCGCACGCTCGGCGGCAGCGACATCAGGATCGATTCGGTACGCCCGCCCGACTGCAGGCCGAACAGGGTGCCGCGGTCGTAGACCAAATTGAACTCGACATAGCGACCGCGGCGGAACTCCTGAAATTCGCGCTGCTGCTCGGTGTAGGCCATGGCCTTGCGCCGCTGCACGATCGGCAGGTAGGCGTCGATGTAGGCATCGCCGATGGCGCGCATAAAGGCGAAGCTGGTGTCGAAATCCCACTGGTTGAGGTCATCGAAGAACAGCCCGCCGACCCCGCGCGGCTCGCCGCGGTGCTTGAGGTGGAAGTAGCGGTCGCACCACTCTTTGTAACGCGGGTAGACATCGGCGCCGAAGGGCGCGCAAGCGTCGCGCGCCACACGGTGCCAATGCACACAGTCTTCCTCATGGGCGTAATAGGGCGTCAGGTCGAAGCCGCCGCCAAACCACCAGACCGGCTCCTCACCTTCCTTCTCGGCGCTGAAGAAGCGCACGTTGGCGTGGGAGGTCGGCACATGGGGGTTGTGCGGGTGGATCACCAACGACACGCCGAGGGCTTCAAAACCGCGCCCGGCCAGCTCCGGTCGATGGGCGCTGGCCGAGGGCGGCAGGCCGGCACCAAAGACGTGGGAGAAGTTGACGCCACCCTTTTCGATCAGTGCGCCGTTCTCGATCACCCGCGTGCGCCCACCGCCGCCGGCCGGACGCTCCCAGGCGTCTTGGTAGAACTGCGCGGCGCCGTCTTCAGCTTGCAGGGCGGCGCAGATACGGTCTTGCAGGTCGAGCAGGTAGGCCTTGACGGCCTCAGTACGATCACTCACGGCGGCACCTTGAAAGCGGGTAAGGCTGCCCAGCAGCAAAGGGCTGAGCGGCGAAATCGGCGGCAAGCATAACATTTGCCACCACGCGGCCGCAGTTGACGCCCGTCAATGGAGAGGGTTGGATAGGCCCCTCTCTCGCGTCAGGAGTCCGACATGGCCAAGCGTATCCAGTTCAACCGCCACGGCGGCCCCGAAGTCCTCGAATACGGCGACTATCAGCCCGCCGCTCCCGGCCCCCATGAGGTTCGGGTGCAGAACAAGGCCATCGGCCTGAACTTTATCGACACCTATTTCCGCAGCGGGCTGTACACCCCGCCTGCGCTACCCTCGAGCCTGGGCACCGAAGGCGCCGGCGTGGTTGAAGCCGTCGGCAGCGCGGTCGAAGGCTTTGCCGTGGGCGACCGCGTGGCTTATGCCACCGGCCCTCTGGGCGCCTACAGCGAGCTGCATGTGCTGCCCGCCGACAAGCTGGTGCACCTACCGCAGACGATCAGCTTCGAGCAGGCTGCAGCGGTGATGCTCAAGGGCTTGACCGTGCAGTACCTGCTGCGCCAAACCTATGAGATCAAGGGCGGCGAGACCATTCTGTTCCACGCGGCCGCCGGTGGCGTAGGCTCCTTTGCCTGCCAATGGGCCAAGGCTTTGGGCGTCAAACTGATCGGCACGGTCAGCTCGGCGGAAAAAGCTGCGCGCGCGATGGCTCAGGGCGCCTGGGCGACCATCGACTACAGCCACGAGAACGTCGCCCAGCGCGTGCTGGAACTGACCGACGGCGCCAAGTGCCCGGTGGTCTACGACGGGGTCGGCAAGGACACCTGGGAAACCTCGCTGGACTGCGTCGCCCCGCGCGGGCTGCTGGTCAGCTTCGGCAACGCCTCGGGCGCGGTCAGCGGGGTCAACCTGGGCATCCTCGCGCAAAAGGGCTCGCTGTATGTCACTCGCCCAACCCTGGCCGGTTACGCCAACACGTCGACTCGCCTGCAGGCGATGGCAGACGAGTTGTTTGGCATGATCGCCAGCGGCGCGTTGCAGGTGGAGATCAGCAACCGCTATGCCTTGCAGGATGCCGCGGCGGCGCAGATCGCCCTCAGCGCCCGGCAAACCACCGGTTCGACCATCCTGCTGCCGTAACCCTAGGGTGCGCCGTGCGCACCGGGGTCAGATACAGACTCTAGGTGCGCACGGCGCACCCTACACACGGACGCATTGATAAAGTCGCGCGGCCACTCAGGACGGCCGCACCACATCGCCGGTGCGCAGATCACGGATCAGGCTGGGGTTACGGCGCCCGCCCAGGGCGCCACCCAGCACGCCGTCCAGGCTGTCGCCGAAATACTGCTGCACGCGCAGACGACTGCGTGCCGAAGGCCGACCGGCCGGGTTGGCCGAGGTGGACACCAATGGCCCGGTCAGCGCGGTGAGGGCGCAAATCAGTGGATGATTACTGACCCGCAGGGCAACGCTGTCGTGCTGGCCGCTGATCCACTGCGGCAGTCGGCCCTGGTGCGGCACCAGCCAGGTGATAGGCCCCGGCCAGGTGCTGGCCAGGCGCTGCTGCCAGATGTCCGGTAGATCATCGAGCAGAAAGTCGAACTGCTCCATAGCGCCGGCCACCAGAATCAGGCCCTTGTGCACCGGCCGGTCCTTGAGCGTCAGCAGCCGCTCGACTGCCAACACATCCCAGGGATCACAGCCCAGCCCCCAGACCGCCTCGGTCGGATAGGCGATCACCCCGCCCTGACTGACCGTTCTCGCTGCCTGTTGCACTTGCCACGTGTTGACCATTACTAAACTCCCCTGACGTCATGCGGGCAGTGTATCCAAGGCAGAGGCAGCCGCGAAGAAGCGTCAACCGCGCCCCACCCAGAGCACGCCCTCGCGCGCCACTCGGCCGTCGAGTTCCAACTCGGTCAGGGCGCCGAGTACCGCCGACAAGCTCCAGCCGGTGGCGGCGACCAACGCTTCACTGCTGTGGGGCGCGGCATGCAGCAGGGCCAGTAGTGGATGATCATTGGTCGGCGCTGCGACCTCGGCGACTGGCGCTGCCACGGTCGGGGTGTGCCAGCCGCGCAGGGCTTCCAGAATGTGCTCGATGCTTTCCACCAGGGTCGCGCCTTCGCGGATCAACTGGTGGCAACCCCGGGCGCCTGGATGGTGGATGGATCCGGGAATCGCGTAGACCTCGCGGCCCTGCTCAGCCGCCAGCCGCGCAGTGATCAACGAGCCGCTGGAGGGGCTGGCCTCGACCACCAGCACACCAAGGGACAGGCCGCTGATGATGCGGTTGCGCCGCGGGAAATTGCTCGCATGGGGCGGGGCGTCGAGCGGCAGTTCCGAAACCAGGGCGCCGCCGCGGGCCACGATATCCGCCGCCAGCCCCTTGTGCCGCGCCGGGTACAGGTGACACAAGCCCGTGCCGAGCACCGCCACCGTATGCCCCTCGGCATCCAGCGCGCCCTGGTGCGCGGCGCCATCGATACCCAGTGCCAGGCCACTGGTGATGACGAAACCGCCACCGGCCAGGCTGCGGGCGAAGCGCTGGGCAGTATCCAAACCCGGCCGCGAGGCATTGCGGCTACCGACCACGGCCAGCTGCGGCCGTTCGAGCAACCCTGGATCACCCGCCACAAATAACAGTGGCGGGGCATCGGACAGCTCGGCCAGCAAACCCGGGTAGGTGGGCGCATCCCACATCAGCAGGTGGTGCTGCGGCGCGTCGAGCCAGGCCAAAGTGGCCTGGGCCCGCTCACGAATACTCGCGTCGCGCCGTGCATCGGCACAGGCCGCTGGCAAACGCAGGGCACGCCAGGCACTGGCCGGTGCACTGAGCGCGGCACTGGCACTGTCGAAGGCGCTGAGCAGAGTGTGGAAACGCCGCGGACCTAGCTCCGGGAGCAGGTGCAGGCGAATACGGGCATCGAGTTCGGCGGGAGAAACCCCGCAAGAGAGTGGCGACATAGGGATCATCCTTGATCAGTCGCGCCGCGACACGGCGGCAGAAAGCACGAGCCCCGCGCAGGCGGGGCTAGTCGGTATTACGGGTTGCGGACCTTGTCCATCACCGCCAGCTGGCGGCTGGCTTGCAGGATCAGCCCGTAGCTGAGCTTGTCGTAGGTGCGGAACACCATCAACAGGCCGGCGCGCTCGTCGGGGATCTTCACCGACTCACCGGTGACGCGGTCGCGTACCGTTTCGCCAGTCTTGTACACCGCCAGCACGTTACCTTCGACCAGACCATCGCGGGCACCACGGTTGAGCGTGACCACATCGAACTGACCGATCTGGTTGACACCGCGCGGTACGTCGAGGATCAGGCCGCGAATCTCGTCCTTAGGTTCGCTGGGCATAAAGGTGGAATTGACGGCACGCTCTTCGGTGGGGAACAGCCGATCACCCAGGCGTACTTCCTGGGTGGAGCGCGACAGCATCAGAGTGCCAACATCGCCTTCCTCGGCGACGATCTCACCGGTACCGATATCGTCGGCGTTGATGCCGAGGAATTCCTCGGTCTCCGGGTCGATGTAGGTCTTACCCTGGCGGAAGATGCCATAGACCGGCGCCGTTTCGTCGAACTGACCCCGGGCGTAGACCCGATCACCGGCCCCGCTGACCACACGTTCGGCATTGCCGGCAACCACGTAGGGCTGGCCTTCGAAGGCTTCCGGGGTGTCGACGATGCGGTTTCTCAGCAGGAAGCTGTTGATCGCCTCCAGGGGAATAGTCGGAATCGCCTCGGCCATCGGCGTGCTGCGCACCTGCGGCGACAGCTTGATGGTGCCGCGCGACTCACCACGGTTGAGCATCAGGCGCGGCTGACCGTCGATGTACACCAGGCTGAGTTGGTCGCCGGGGTAGATCAGGTGGGGGTTTTCCACCTGCGGGTTGGCGTGCCAGATTTCCGGCCACTTCCACGGCTGGCTAAGGAACTTGCCAGAGATGTCCCAGAGTGTGTCGCCTTTGACCACCGTGTAGCGGTCCGGATGACCGTCCCTGAGCTGCACATCGGCCTGGGCCAAACCGCCTGCGGCGAGCAGCAGCAGGGCGAGTAGTGATTTCCTCATGCGGTGAATCCCTTTATTATGTGCCTTCGTGTGAAGCGCCCTAGCGCCGCGGTGAAACCCAGTTGTTATGCGGCCTGAGGCCGTTTTTCAATGCTGCTCATCATCTTAGCAGCGGATTTTGACTTTATTCCACAAGTGCATCACAAACCCTTATGGCGATTCTAAACATCCTCGAATTTCCCGATCCGCGCCTGCGCACCATCGCCAAGCCGGTGGACGTGGTCGACGACGCCCTGCGTCAGTTGATCGACGACATGTTCGAAACCATGTACGACGCGCCAGGCATCGGGCTGGCCGCGACCCAGGTCAATGTGCACAAGCGCGTGGTGGTCATGGACCTGTCCGAGGACAAGTCCGACCCGCGGGTGTTCATCAACCCCGAGTTCGAGCCGCTGACCGAGGAAATGGACCAGTACCAGGAAGGCTGTCTGTCGGTGCCCGGTTTCTTTGAAAACGTCGACCGCCCGCAAAAGGTCAAGATCAAGGCCCTGGACCGTGACGGCCAGCCCTATGAGCTGATCGCCGAAGGCCTGCTGGCCGTGTGCATTCAGCACGAATGCGATCACCTCAACGGCAAGCTGTTCGTCGACTACCTGTCCAACCTCAAACGCGACCGCATCAAGAAGAAGCTGGAAAAACAGCACCGCCAGCAGGCTTGAGCCACACCCTTCAAAGGCTTGCACCCAGGCTGCGTGAGAACGTCGCGAGCGAAGGTTAAGCAAGGAAAAAACAGGCGAGGAAGCGGAGTGTACGAGCTGTACATGAGCATTCCGACTGAGCTGGCAATCCAGCCTGTTTTTGACGCCGCATAACCGAGCGCAGCAGTTCTCACGTAGCCTGGAAGGCAAGCCTTTATCTTTAGCGAGCCCCCATGACTGAAGCACTGCGTATCGTCTTTGCCGGCACCCCGGAATTCGCCGCCGAACACCTCAAGGCCCTGCTCGACACGCCGCACCAGATCGTCGCGGTGTACAGCCAGCCGGATCGCCCAGCCGGGCGCGGACAAAAGCTCACGCCCAGCCCGGTCAAGCAACTCGCCGTGCAGCACGATATTCCCGTGTACCAGCCGCAAACCCTGCGCGACCCGGCCGCCCAGGCCGAGCTGGCCGCACTCAAACCCGATTTAATGGTGGTGGTGGCCTACGGCCTGATCCTGCCGCAAGTGGTGCTCGACATCCCACGCCTGGGCTGCATCAACAGCCATGCCTCGCTGCTGCCACGCTGGCGTGGCGCGGCGCCGATCCAGCGCGCGGTAGAAGCCGGCGACGCTGAAAGCGGCGTGACCGTGATGCAGATGGAAGCCGGCCTCGACACCGGCCCGATGCTGCTCAAGGTCAGTACGCCGATCAGCGCCAGCGACACCGGCGGCAGCCTGCATGACCGCCTCGCCAGCCTCGGCCCCCAGGCCGTGGTGCAGGCGATTGCCGGGCTGGCTGCCGGCAGCCTGGTCGCCGAGGTGCAGGACGATGCCCTGGCCACCTACGCGCACAAGCTCAACAAGGACGAAGCGCGCCTCGACTTCAGCCGCCCAGCCGCAGAGCTGGAGCGCCTGGTGCGGGCCTTCCACCCCTGGCCGATCTGCCACAGCACCTTGAATGGCGAAGCCATCAAGGTGCACGCCGCCCATAAAACCGAGGGGCAGGGCGCGCCGGGGACCATTCTCGCCGTCGACAAGCACGGCCTGAGCGTGGCCTGTGGCGAAGGCGCACTGTGCCTGACCCGCCTGCAACTGCCCGGCGGCAAAGCGCTGAACTTCGCCGACCTGTACAACAGCCGCCGCGAGCTGTTCGCCGTCGGCCAGGTGCTCGGCGCATGAACCCGCGCCTCGCCGCCGCCCGCGCCCTGGCCAGCGTCCTGGCCGGCAAGGCCTCCCTGGGCAGCAGCCTGCCGCCATTGCTGGATCGGGTAGAAGCACGGGACCGTGGCCTGGCCCAGGACCTGGCCTTCGGCACCGCGCGCTGGCAACCGCGCCTGGCGCTGATTGCCGAACAGTTGCTACAAAAACCCTTCAAGGCCGCCGACCGCGATGTCGAAGCGCTGCTGCTCGTGGGCCTCTACCAGCTGTTCTACACCCGCATTCCCGCCCATGCCGCCATCGGTGAAACCGTGGCCTGCATCGACAAGCTGAAGAAGCCCTCGCTCAAAGGCCTGCTCAACGCCGTGCTGCGCAATGCCCAGCGCGAAGGCGAGGCGATCATCGCCCAGCTGGATCGCGACCCGGTGCTGCACACCGCCCACCCGCGCTGGCTGCAGAAAGCCCTCAAGGCCCACTGGCCGGAGCACTGGCAGGCCATCTGTGCGGCCAACAACGCCCATCCGCCGCTGATTCTGCGGGTCAACCGTCGCCAGGGCAGCCGTGATGCCTACCTGGCCCAGCTCGCCGATGCTGGCATCGAGGCCAGCGCCTGCGCCTTCAGCCGCGACGGCATCGTCCTGGCCCAGGCCTGCGACGTGACCCAGCTGCCCGGCTTCGCCGCCGGCCAGGTCAGCGTGCAGGACGAAGCGGCGCAACTGACCGCCGACCTGCTCGACCTGGCCCCCGGCCAGCGCGTGCTCGACGCTTGCTGCGCACCCGGCGGCAAGACCTGTCACCTGCTCGAAGCCGAGCCGGCGCTGGCCGAGGTGGTGGGCGTCGACCTGGAAGCCAAACGCCTGGTGCGGGTGCGCGAGAACCTCGCCCGCCTGGGGCTCAGCGCCCAGCTGATCGCCGCCGATGGCCGCGACACCGCCGCCTGGTGGGACGGCCAGCCGTTCCAGCGGATTCTCCTCGATGCGCCCTGCTCGGCTACCGGGGTGATCCGCCGCCACCCGGATATCAAACTGACCCGCACCGCCGCGGACATCGACGCCCTGGCGCAGCTGCAAGGCGAGCTGCTCGATGCGCTCTGGCCGACCCTGGCCGACGGCGGTGTGCTGCTCTACGCCACCTGCTCGACCCTGCCCACCGAGAACACCGAGGTCATCGCCGCATTTCTCGCGCGCACCGCCGATGCTCACGAGCAGGTGATCGACGGGCCATTCGGCCTGGCTCAGCTCCACGGCCGGCAATTACTGGCGCAGGAAGGCGGCCACGATGGCTTTTACTATGCCAAGCTGATGAAAATCGCTGCCGCACCGCGCGGCTGAGGAACAGACTGCATGAAGATCATCATTCTCGGCGCCGGCCAGGTCGGTGGTACGCTGGCCGAACACCTGGCCAGCGAAGCCAACGACATCACCGTGGTCGACACCGACGGTGACCGCCTGCGCGACCTCGGCGACCGCCTGGATATTCGCACCGTGCAGGGCCGGGGCTCCTTTCCCACCGTGCTACGCCAGGCCGGCGCGGATGACGCCGACATGCTGATCGCCGTGACCAACAGCGATGAAGTCAACATGATCGCCTGCCAGGTCAGCTACACCCTGTTCCACACGCCGACCAAGATCGCCCGCGTGCGCGAGCCGGCCTACCTGACCCGCGCCGGGCTGTTCGACAACGAAGCCATCCCGATCGACGTGCTGATCAGCCCCGAGCAAGTGGTGACCAACTACATCAAGCGCCTGATCGAATACCCCGGCGCCCTGCAGGTCATCGACTTCGCCGAGGGCAAGGCGCAGCTCGTGGCGGTACGTGCCTATTACGGTGGGCCGCTGGTCGGCCAGCAACTGCGCCAGTTGCGCGAGCACATGCCCAACGTCGACACCCGCGTGGCGGCGATCTTCCGCCGTAACCGGCCGATCATCCCCAAGGGCGACACGGTGATCGAGGCCGATGACGAAGTCTTCTTCATTGCCGCCAAAGCCCACATCCGCGCGGTGATGAGCGAAATGCGCCGCCTCGAGGACAGCTACAAGAAGGTGGTGATCGCCGGCGGCGGCAACATCGGCGAGCGCCTGGCCGAAGCCATCGAAAGCCGTTACCAGGTGAAGATCATCGAGATGAACCCGGCGCGCTGCCGCTACCTCTCGGAGAACCTCGACAGCACCATCGTGCTGCAGGGCAGCGCCTCGGACCGCGACCTGCTGGTGGAAGAGAACATCAACGACGCCGACATCTTCCTGGCCCTGACCAACGATGACGAAGCCAACATCATGTCCTCGCTGCTGGCCAAGCGCCTGGGCGCGCGCAAGGTGATGACCATCATCAACAACCCAGCCTATGTCGACCTGGTGCAGGGCGGTGAGATCGACATCGCCATCAGCCCGCAGATGGCCACCATCGGTACCCTGCTGACCCACGTGCGCCGTGGCGACATCGTCAGCGTGCACTCGCTGCGCCGTGGTGCGGCCGAGGCCATCGAGGCCATCGCCCATGGCGATGCCAAGTCGAGCAAGGTGATCGGCCGGCGCATCGCCGATATCGCCCTGCCGCCGGGTACCACCATCGGCGCGATCATCCGCCACGAGGAAGTGCTGATCGCCCACGACGCCACGGTGATCGAATCGGGCGACCATGTGATCCTGTTCCTGGTCGACAAGAAGTACATCCGCGATGCCGAGCGGCTGTTCCAGGTCGGCCTGACGTTCTTCTAAAAACGCCGATCAACCGAAGGAGGGAGGCCTTGTGAGCACTGACGCGCTGGAAAAAATGCTGGCCAAGGGCATCGACAATGCCCTGCTGCGTTTCGGCCTGGGCAAGGCGCATCTGGATGCCGGCAACGCCGCCCTGGCGTCTGAGCACCTGCAGCGCTGTGTGGCCTTCGACCCGGCCTATTCCGCCGCCTGGAAGCTGCTGGGCAAAGCCCTGCAGGCCAGTGGCAACGCAACCGGCGCCGGTCAGGCCTGGCAGCAGGGCATCGCTGCCGCTCAGGCCAAGGGCGACAAGCAGGCCGAGAAGGAAATGACCCTGTTCCTGCGCAAGCTGGAGAAGGCTGCGCAGGCCTGATCAGTTGATGCTGTAGCCGCGCCCACTGAGGCAGGCGCCGAGGGCGCGTCGGTAGTAATCGCTGGTACTCGCCGCCGGTGCACGGGTGGCGCTGGCGGGGTCGAAGCCGCTCTGGCTGACCGCCCAGGTGTGGCACTCGTAGCGGTCGCGGGCTTGCAGATCGGCATCCTGGCCCCGGGCCGGGTAGGCAATGACCGTGTAGTTGGCGGCAGGTGCCGTGCTGGCCACCGGGGGCGCCTCAACCACCACGTACTCTTTGCGGTCGGCATTCCACATGTAATAGGTGCCCGCCGCGACGAAGTACAGCGCGCTGCCGATCCACAGCTCACGGGCGAAATCCGGCAAGCCATGCCCGTGCCGCGGCCCTGGCCCACCCCAACCCGGCCCAGGGCCGCCATGCCGTACGCCGGGACCGCCCCCCGGTCCACCTGGGCCTGCCAGAGCACTCAAGGACAGGGTCGTCAGCAGCAGGGCAGCAACAGCGGTACGCAGGTGGAATGGCTTCATCTTGGGCTCCGAGGCGTCTAACCGCCCGTGCGGGTGTACGGGCAGGCTGCATTATCCAGAGGCCTGTGCAAGCGCAGGTCAGGCTGCTGTAAATACAATGTAAAGCCTGAGTTGGCGCCTTGTTCAGCGGCGCGCCTGGGCCTCGCGAGTCAGCAGGTCGATAAATGCCTGGGCCAGCGGCGAGCGTTCCTGGCGGCGCTTGACCAGCCACACCGCGGTGGTCGCATCGGCATCGAGCAGGGTGCGAAACACCACGCCGTCGATGCGGATCCGGCGGAACGAGGAGGGCAGCACCGAAACGCCAAGCCCTGCCGCGACCAAGCCGATGATGGTCAGCGCCTCGTGCGCTTCCTGGGTGATGCGCGGGCTGAAACCGGCCTGCCGCGCAAGGTTGAACAGCTGCCCATAGAGCCCTGAGCCGTAACTACGCGGAAAGAACACAAAAGGCTCGGCGGCCAGTTCGGCCAGGCTCAGGCCGTGCTCCTGCTCGCCCGCCAGCGGGTGACCGGCATGCAGCAGGGCCACCAGCGGCTCGCGCAACAACTCCACGGCATCCAACTCGGCGGGCAGCTCCAGTGGGCGGATCATGCCGACCTGCAGCTTTTTGTCGACCAGCGCCTGGCTGACCTCGCGGCTGGTCATTTCCTGCAGGTTGAGGTGCACCGCCGGGAACGCCTGGCGAAAGGCGAACACGGCCTGGGGGATGATCGAGACAAAGGGCGCGGAGGAGGTGAAGCCGATCTGCAGCTCACCGATCTCGCCCTGCTCGGCACGCCGCACCACATCCACCGACTTGCTCACCTGGGCCAGGGTCTGGCGGGTTTCCTCGAGGAACAGCCGGCCGGCATCGGTGAGGGCCACATGGCGGTTGCTGCGCTCGAACAAACGCACCCCCAGTTCCTGCTCCAGGGCCTGGATCTGCTGGCTTAACGGCGGCTGGGAAATGCCCAGCAGCTCGGCGGCCCGACCAAAGTGCAGCTCCTCGGCGACGGCCACGAAGTAGCGCAGATGACGCAGTTCCATTCAACACTCCATAAGTCGTAAAACCTATTGATCGTGTCGAATATTATATTGGAAAGAACTTGCTGGCCTCTTTATCCTGACGCCATTCCCACTGACAACACACCCACGTCATGCCGGTATTTA
This sequence comes from Pseudomonas cuatrocienegasensis, assembly GCF_900110925.1. Lineage (GTDB taxonomy): Bacteria > Pseudomonadota > Gammaproteobacteria > Pseudomonadales > Pseudomonadaceae > Aquipseudomonas > Aquipseudomonas cuatrocienegasensis. Next base: position 95,733 of record NZ_FOFP01000011.1, read on the forward strand.
CCTGTGCATGCGGCCGCGTTTTGCTCGGGAAACGCGTATGCAAGAGGACACCATGAGTCAGCCCGCACCCTGCACCCCCGCCGATAAAGCCCCTGCCCCTGAGCGCGTCTCGGCAGAGCCTGTGTATATCCAGAAAGGCACCCGCGCCTTCCTGCGCAGCATTCTCGCCATGTGCAGCGGCGGCTTTGCCACCTTCGCCCTGCTGTATTGCGTGCAGCCGATGATGCCGATGCTCTCGCTGCAATTCGGCCTGAACGCGGCGCAGAGCAGCCTGATCCTCTCCGTCTCCACCATTACCCTGGCCATCGGCCTGCTGATCACCGGGCCGCTGTCCGATGCCCTGGGGCGCAAGCCGGTGATGGTGGTCTCGCTGTTCGCTGCGGCACTGTTCACCGTCGGCAGCGCACTGATGCCAACCTGGGAAGGCGTGCTGATCATGCGCGCCCTGGTCGGCCTGGCGCTCAGCGGCCTGGCCGCCGTGGCCATGAGTTACCTGAGCGAAGAAATAAACCCGCTGCACCTGGGCCTGGCCATGGGCGTGTACATCGGCGGCAATGCGATTGGCGGCATGAGCGGGCGCCTGCTCAGCGGCATTCTGGTCGATTACATGTCCTGGCACGCGGTGCTCGGCACCTTGGGCGGCTTTGGCCTGCTGGCGGGGCTGCTGTTCTGGCGCCTGCTGCCCGAGTCGCGCAACTTTCGCCCGCGCTCCCTGCGCCCACGCAGCCTGCTGCAAGGCTATACGCTGCAGTTTCGCGACGCCGGGCTGCCATGGCTGTTCCTCCAGGGCTTCCTGCTGATGGGCGCCTTCGTCACACTGTTCAACTACATCGGTTACCGGCTGATCGAAGCACCCTTCCGCCTCGACCAGACCAGCATCGGCCTGCTCTCGGTGGTCTACCTGTCCGGTATCTACAGCTCGGCGCAGATCGGCGCCCTGGCCGATAAGCTGGGGCGACGCAAGGTGCTCTGGGCGATGATCGGGCTGATGCTCGGCGGCCTGGGCCTGACCCTGTTCGATGTGCTGCCAGTGATTCTGCTCGGCATGCTGCTGTTCACCTTCGGCTTCTTCGCCGCGCACTCGGTGGCCAGCAGCTGGATCGGCCGCCGCGCCACCCAGGCCAAGGGCCAGGCCTCGTCGCTGTACCTGTTCTGCTATTACCTGGGCTCCAGCGTTGCCGGCACCCTGGGCGGGCTGTTCTGGCAGGCGGCTGGCTGGGATGGCATCGGCCTGTTTATCGGCACGCTGTTGCTGGTGTCACTGGCGGTGGCGGTCCACCTGTCACGCTTGCAGGCGCTGCCGTTGGCTATCCAGCCGCGTTAAAGGCGGCCCAGGCCGACGGCAAAACACGCCTCGGCGGTGCGGATGCGATGCGATGCGCCGCTAGACGGCCACTGCCGCACGTTGCGGCAGAGCGCGCACGATGGCGCTGAGCAACATGCCGTAGAGCGGCACGAAGAGAATCAGGCTGATGGCCAGCTTGATGACGTAGTCCACCGTGGCGATCTCCACCCAGTTGGCCGCCATAAACGGATCGTCGCTGTGCCAGAAGGCCACCGAGAAAAACAGGAAGGTATCCAGCAGGTTGCCGAAGATGGTCGAGGCGGTGGGGGCGATCCACCATTGGCGCATCTGCCGCAGGCGGTCGAACACCTGAATGTCCAGCAACTGGCCAAGGGCATAGGCCAGGAAGCTGGCCACGGCGATACGGAAGACAAACAGGTTGAACTCACCCAGCGCCATCAGCCCACCGAAGGCGCCTTCGTGGAATAGCACCGAGACCACATAGGAGGCGACCAGCGCGGGCAGCATGACCCGCGCGATCACGACCCGCGCCGAGTGCTTGCCGATCAGGCGCACGGTCAGGTCGGTGGCAAGAAAGATAAAGGGAAAGCTGAACGCGCCCCAGGTGGTGTGCCAGCCGAACAGGGTGATCGGCAGCTGCACCAGGTAGTTGCTGGCGATGATGATGAGAATGTGAAATGCGATCAGGCCAGCCAATACAAAGCGGCTGACCGATGGGGGGATCAGGGTCATGTCTGTGTCCTTTTTCGTTGAATGGGGTTAGGGAACCCATTGCCGCTGCCGACATGGCCGCGAGCGGCGCGCATTCTAGGGTCTGTTGACATTTCGTCGCAAGCCGCGTTGCCGCGAAAAATCTCGCCAGGCTAGGCGGAGGACGCAGGGAATGGTTGTTCCCTTGCCAAGTCCTCCAACACCGCATGGCGAGATTTTGCGCGCAACCCGCAGGGCCGGGCCAGTTTTAGCGCGATGCAGCGTTTCTCGATGGCTCATTTAGCCCACTAAACTTCGCATCTCGTGCCTTGCCTCGCGCTCAAACTGGCTCCGGCGCGGCCGCGAACGAAACGTCAACAGACCCTAGCCTGTTGTTGACTCGGGGGATAGGTTTTAGCAAGACGCAACCGCCCCGCTTATCCGTTGCATCAAACCTGCGGCACGACTCGCTTGGCCAGTTGGAAGTGACGCGCCCAGTAGCTGTTGTTCAGGCGGTCGATACGTACCTTAGTCCCGCGGCGCGGGGCGTGGATAAAGCGCCCTTCGCCCAGGTAGATGGCCACATGGTCCACCGCGCGCTGGCGGATCTTGAAGAACAGCAGGTCGCCCGGCTGCAGGTCGGCACGTTTGACCGATGGGACATCGAGGCGAGACAGGGCACGGGAAGTACGCGGCAGATCGAGGTCGTCCAGCGGCTTGAAGACGTATTGCACCAGGCCGCTGCAATCGAAGCCCTGGCGGGGGCTAGTGCCGCCCCAACGGTAGGGCGTGCCCAGCGTGGTCAGGGCGCGATCAATGACCTTATGTGCCGGAGCAAGCTCGGCCGGGCGGCTCGAGGCGGGAAAAGTCTGTATGCGAAAAGTGGCCGAGGCGTCGGTGCAAATCCCGAGTAAAACAGCGCCCGCCAGACAAAGCGATATGAAGAAATGATTCAAACCCATTAACCCAGAAAACAGCGCCGGCTTGCCCACTCCTTGCGATTCAACGCCTTGCTTATGTTAAGACGCACCTCTGCGCGTCCGAGGGACGGACAATGCAAGGTGGCGATCAGTTCAGCGGTGAATACCCAAAAACGATAAACGGCAACGTCAAGCGCCTAGCCAGAGACACTCAACACTGATCGGTCAAAAGCATGTCTGTCGCTCGGCAGAACATAGGAGCAGCCATTGCAGCGCTTTAGTCCGCCTGCTCCTCGAGCACGAAACGCAGGCCGACACCGAGGCTATCGACCCGCATCACTTCCATCTGCAGAACAGGCGCCTCGATGGGCAAATCCTGAACCTGGCCGGTGACCCGGTCGCCCAGGCTAAGGCTCGCCAGGTCGGGATGCTTGACATAGACACCGCCGTCAGAAAGATCAATGGTCTGGGCGATAAGCTCCCCGAAGCTGGGATGGCTGACCTTGATCCGGCATTTCATCGGCGTGCGGGGGTGGCGGCGCTGATTGGACATGGACGGCGGCGATCCTTGAACGAGAAACGGTCAGGGGTTAATAGCGCACTTTCTGCCGTGCGCCCAGCCCAGGGAAAAACTAATACCAGCGCGCCTCACCTTCGGGGCGCTTCTTGAAGCGCTTCATGCTCCACATGTACTGGCTCGGATAAGCCCGTACATAGCGCTCGATCACCGCACTCATGGCGGCTACGCCTTCTTCCACATCGGTGCTGTACATCGCTTCGGGGGCAGCTTCCAGAATCACCTTGTAGCCGCTGCCATCGGGCAGGCGCAGGGCATGCAGGAACACGCCCTGGGCCTTGCCGCCAGCCAGCATGCCGGGCACGAACTTGCTGGTCAGCGCCAGGGTGCCGAGGAAGGGCACGAACACCCCGCTGGAAAGGCTCGGTTCAGGATCGGCCGGGATGCCCACAGCGCCGCCTTTGCGCACCTCCTTGATGACACTGAGGATGCCTTCCTTGGTCGACGCGGCGACCCGGTTACCCATCTGCACACGCTGCTGACGCAACAGGTCATCGACCGCTTTGAGCTTCGGTGGCCGATAGAAAATGATCGGTTTGCACTGGTTGCAGTAGAAGTGGTTGAGCACTTCCCAGTTGCCCAGGTGGCTGGTGATGCCGACCACACCCTTGCCGGACGCCAGAGCCTGTTGCAGCACCTCAAGGCCTTCGACCTCGCGGATCAGACCGAGGGACTTCTGCGCCGGCCAGATCCAGGCGCAGGCGCTTTCCGTGAGGGTCTTGCCGATACCCGAGAGCGCTTCACGCAGCAGTTGATCGATAGCAGCCTCATCCAACTCCGGGAAGCATTTGCTCAGGTTGATGCGGGTGACCTCGCGCGAGCCATTGGGCAGCTTCCACATCAGCCAGCCAATCATCCCACCGAGGGCCTGGACCACGCGCCACGGCAACAGCGCAAACAGGCGCAGGAAACCGACCACCAGGGCGCCCTTGAATTTTTCCACGACAGACTCCAACCGCTCGAAAGGCGTCAAGTGTACCGGCCAAGCCTGGCGCAGTCAGTAAAGGCTGGTTCGCTGCCTGTGCTGCATATCGCGCTCGTAAGTCTCGACATCGAAGTTTGCGTCGATGCAGCGGAAGATCTCGCCCGCGCTTGGCAGGCTGGCACGCTCGACCTGGCGGGCGGCATCCCACAGACCGGAACGCAGCACTGACTTGGCACACTGGAAATAGCAGCTGTGGATATGGATGCGCAGCACGCTGCGCGGCAGCTTGCCCTGGGCCCGGCCCAACTCCAGCAACGCGGGGTCGAGAGAGATCTCGGCGCGGCCATTGACCCGCAAACTCTCGCCCACCCCAGGGATCAGGAACAGCAGGGCGACCTGCGGGTTTTCGACGATATTGCGCAGGCTGTCGATGCGGTTGTTGCCGGGGCGATCCGGCAGCAGCAGGGTCTGGTCGTCGAGAATCTGTACAAAACCCGGCGCATCGCCCCGCGGCGAGCAGTCCAAACCATCGCGGCCGACACTGGCCAGCACCGCGAAGGGCGAGGCCGCGATCAGCGCGCGGTAGGGTTCGATCAGGCGGGGCAGTTCCTTGCGCCGCGAGCGCTCATGGCTTTCGCCATACAGCGCCTGCAATTCATCCAGCGTGGTGATGGTAGTCATGACGCCCTCAGCTGCGCGTAGCGGTCACAGTCGGTGGTGTGATCCATCACCATACCCGTGGCCTGCATAAAGGCATAACAGATGGTCGGCCCGACAAAGGTGAAGCCGGCCTTTTTCAACGCCTTGCTCATCGCCTCGGCTTCGGCGGTGACCGCCGGTACCTGGCTGCGCTCGCTGAAGTGGTTGATCTTCGGCTGCCCACCGACGAACGACCAGAGCAGCGCCACCGGGTCTTCCAGTTGCAGCCAGGCCTGAGCGTTCTGCCGGGCCGCCTTGAGCTTGAGACGGTTGCGGATGATGCCGGGGTCCTGCATCAACAGCTCGATCTCCTCGTCGCTCAAACGCGCCAGACGTTCCGGATCGAAGCCGTGCAGCACCTGGCGATAGCGCTCACGCTTCTTCAGCACAGTGATCCACGACAGCCCGGCCTGGGCGCCTTCGAGCAGCAGCATCTCGAACAGATGCCGCGCATCGCGCTGCGGCACGCCCCATTCCTCGTCGTGGTAAGCCTGGTACAGCGGGTCGTCGTTACACCAGAAGCAGCGGCGCATGGCAGTGGGCCTCGGTCGGGAGAGAAGCCGACTATAGCGGTGCATCATCGCCTTGTAGGAGCGAATTTATTCGCGATAGCCGCCACCATGCCGGCCCAGGATGGCGAATAAATTAGCGCCTACTCCAGCCCGCTCCGCGCCTTGTCCTGCGGGCTGGGCCGGTTTTCGATATACTCCCCGGCTTTCCGTCGCAGCCCAACAGGTGAATTTTTCGTGAGCCAGACCAAGCCTGCCGTGCGCACCTTCCAGGACCTGATCCTCGCCTTGCAACAATACTGGGCCGAGCAGGGTTGTGTGGTGCTGCAGCCTTACGACATGGAAGTGGGCGCCGGCACCTTCCACACCGCCACCTTCCTGCGCGCCATCGGTCCCGAGACCTGGAACGCTGCCTACGTGCAGCCTTCGCGCCGTCCCACCGACGGCCGCTATGGCGAGAACCCCAACCGCCTGCAGCACTACTACCAGTTCCAGGTGGTGCTCAAGCCGAACCCGGAAAACTTCCAGGAGCTGTACCTCGGCTCGCTGAAGGCCATCGGCGTTGACCCGCTGGTGCACGACATCCGCTTCGTCGAAGACAACTGGGAATCGCCGACCCTCGGCGCCTGGGGTCTGGGCTGGGAAATCTGGCTCAACGGCATGGAAGTCACCCAGTTCACCTACTTCCAGCAGGTCGGTGGCCTGGAGTGCTACCCGGTGACCGGTGAGATCACCTACGGCCTGGAGCGCCTGGCCATGTACCTGCAGGGCGTCGACTCGGTCTACGACCTGATCTGGACCGACGGCCCCTTCGGCACCGTGACCTACGGCGATGTGTTCCACCAGAACGAGGTGGAGCAGTCGACCTACAACTTCGAGCACGCCAACGTCGAGAAGCTGTTCGAGCTGTTCGACTTCTACGAGTCGGAAGCCAATCGCCTGATCGAGCTTGAACTGCCCCTGCCGACCTACGAGATGGTGCTCAAGGCCTCGCACACCTTCAACCTGCTCGACGCCCGCCGCGCCATTTCGGTGACCGCGCGTCAGCAATACATCCTGCGCGTGCGCGCCCTGGCCCGTGCCGTGGCGCAGAGCTACCTGCAGGCGCGGCGCAAACTCGGTTTCCCGCTCGCCACCCCCGACCTGCGTGATGAAGTACTGGCCAAGCTGGAGGCTGCAGAATGAGTACCCGTGATTTTCTCGTCGAACTGGGCACTGAAGAGCTGCCACCCAAGGCGCTGAAAACCCTCGGCGAAGCCTTCCTCGCCGGTATCGAAAAGGGCCTCAAGGCCGCTGGTCTGAAGCACGGTGCCGTACGCTTCTTCGCCGCGCCACGTCGCCTGGCGGTGCAGATCGAGCAGCTTGAAGAGCAGCAAGCCGACCGTTCGATGAACCTCGACGGCCCGCCCTTGCAAGCCGCCTTCGACGCCGACGGCAACCCGACCCAGGCGGCCCTGGGCTTCGCCAAGAAGTGCGGCGTCGACCTCGCCGAAATCGACCGCAGCGGGCCGAAGCTCAAGTTCAGCCAGCACATTCCCGGCCAGCCTGCGGTCAAGCTGCTGCCGGTGATCGTGCAGGATTCCCTGAATGATCTGCCGATCCCCAAGCGCATGCGCTGGGGCGCGCGCCGCGACGAGTTCGTGCGGCCGACCCAGTGGCTGGTGATGCTGTTCGGTGACGACGTAGTGGACTGCGAAATCCTCACCCAGAAGGCCGGCCGGGTTTCCCGTGGCCACCGCTTCCATGCCAACCACGAGGTGCGCATCAGCAGCCCGCTGAGCTACGCCGAAGACCTGCGCAGCGCCTATGTGATTGCCGACTTCGCCGAGCGCCGCGCGCAGATCATCGCCCGTGTCGATGAACTGGCTGCGGCAGAGCAGGGCACGGCCATCGTGCCGCCAGCGCTGCTCGATGAAGTCAGCGCCCTGGTCGAATGGCCGGTGCCGCTGGTCTGCTCGTTCGAGGAACGCTTCCTGGAAGTACCGCAGGAAGCGCTGATCACCACCATGCAGGACAACCAGAAGTACTTCTGCCTGCTGGATGCCGCCGGCAAGCTGCTGCCGCGCTTTATCACCGTGGCCAACGTCGAGTCCAAGGACCCGGCGCAGATCGTTTCCGGCAACGAGAAGGTGGTGCGTCCGCGCCTGACCGACGCCGAGTTCTTCTTCAAGCAGGACAAGAAGCAGCCGCTGGAAACCTTCAACCAGCGCCTGGCCAACGTGGTCTTCCAGGCCCAGCTTGGCTCGGTCTACGACAAGGCGCAGCGGGTCAGCGCACTGGCCGGCTTTATCGCCGAGCGCATCGGCGGCGACGCCCAACGCGCGGCCCGTGCCGGCCTGCTGTGCAAATGCGATCTGGCCAGTGAAATGGTCGGCGAATTCCCGGAAATGCAGGGCATCGCCGGCTACTACTACGCCAAGCATGACGGCGAGCCGGAAGACGTCGCCCTGGCGCTGAACGAGCAGTACATGCCGCGTGGCGCCGGCGCCGAACTGCCGAGCACCCTGACCGGTGCTGCCGTGGCCCTGGCCGACAAGCTGGATACCCTGGTCGGGATCTTCGGTATTGGCATGCTGCCCACCGGCAGCAAAGACCCCTACGCCTTGCGCCGCGCCGCCCTGGGTGTGCTGCGCATCCTGATCGAGAAGCAGCTGGACCTCGACCTGGTCGCGACCATCAGCTTCGCCGTGCGCCAGTTCGGCAGCAAGGTCAAAGCGGCCGGTCTGGACCTGCAAGTGCAGGACTTCGTCTTCGACCGCCTGCGTGCGCGCTACGAAGATGAAGGCGTTGATGTGGCGGTGTATCAGGCCGTGCGTGCGGTCAACCCGGTTTCGCCGCTGGACTTCGACCAGCGCGTGCAGGCCGTGCAAGCCTTCCGCGCACTGCCCCAGGCCGCGGCGTTGGCCGCTGCCAACAAGCGCGTATCGAACCTGCTGGGCAAGGCCGAAGGCAAGGTAGCGACTCAAGTCCAGGCGCATTACTTCGATACGCCGGCCGAGTTCGCCCTTAACGCCGCCATCCAGCAAGCCGACCAGGCCGTGCAACCCATGGCCCAGGCACGCCAGTACAGCGCCGCCCTGACGCATCTGGCAAGCCTGCGCGAGCCGGTCGACAGCTTCTTCGAAGCGGTGCTGGTGAATGCCGAGAACCCGGACGTACGCGCCAACCGCTACGCCTTGCTGGCCAAGTTGCGTGGGCTGTTCCTCGGCGTGGCGGACATTTCCGTTCTGGGCTGATGCCCAGCAGCGGCAAGCTGCAAGTCACACGCTCCACGCGAGCGGCGCTGGCTTGCAGCTTGATGCTTGGAACTTGCAGCTATGAAATTACTGATTCTCGACCGCGACGGTGTCATCAACCATGACTCCGACGCCTATATCAAAACCCTGGATGAGTGGCTGCCCATTGACTCGTCCATCGCCGCCATTGCGCGACTGTCACGAGCCGGCTGGACGGTCGCCGTGGCCACCAACCAATCTGGTCTAGCCCGCGGTTACTATGACCTTGCCACCCTCGACAGCATGCACGCGCGCTTGCGCGAGCTGGTGGCCGAGCAGGGCGGTGAGGTTGGGCTGATCGTGCATTGCCCGCACGGCCCGAATGACGGCTGCGACTGCCGTAAACCCAAACCCGGTATGCTGCAGCAGATCGCCACGCACTACGGCGTCAGCCTGAGCGGCGTGTGGTTTGTCGGTGACAGCCGCAGTGACCTGGATGCAGCCCTGGCCGTCGATTGTCAGCCGGTGCTGGTACGCACGGGCAAAGGTGAACGCACACTGAGCATGCCATTGCCAGCCGGCACCTTGGTATTCGATGATTTGGCGGCAATTGCCGCGCAGCTTATCCACTGACAACGCAGGCCCGGCCTGCAACGGTAAATCTCCCCATGTCGACCGTGCCACTTCTCAGAACCGTTCTCTTCTATTTCCTGCTGGCTTCCACGTCCTGCATCTGGTGCATCGTCAGCGTGTTCGTCGCACCCTTCCTGTCGTTTCGCGCACGCTACCGCTTCGTCGTGCAGAACTGGTGCCGCTGTGCGACCTGGCTGGCCAAGGTGGTGGTCGGTATCCGCTACGAGATCAAGGGCCTGGAAAACATCCCCGAGCAGCCCTGCGTGATTCTCGCCAAGCACCAGAGCACCTGGGAAACCTTCTTCCTGTGCGGCTACTTCGAGCCCCTGAGCCAGGTGGTCAAGCGCGAGCTGCTGTATGTGCCGTTTTTCGGCTGGGCCATGGCCATGCTCAAACCCATCGCCATCGACCGCAGCAACCCCAAGGCCGCGCTCAAGCAACTGGCCAAGCAGGGCCACGAGCGCCTGGAGCAGAACGTCTGGGTCCTGGTGTTCCCGGAAGGCACGCGCATCCCGGTCGGGCAGATCGGCAAGTTCTCCCGCGGCGGCGCGGCATTGGCCGTCAATGCCAACCTGCCGGTCCTGCCCATCGCCCACAATGCCGGTGAATTCTGGCCCAAGGAAGGCTGGGGCAAGCGCTCTGGCACTGTCAGTGTGGTGATCGGCCCTGTGCTGCATGCAGAAGGCAGCGGCCCGCGAGCGATTGCCGACCTCAATGACCGCGCCTTTGCCTGGATCAGCCAGGCGCAAACCGAGATCGGCGCCCTTGCGCCCCAGAGTGCACCGGTAGACTCACCAGAGCCCATCTGAGCGATCTGTGGATAACCTGTTGATCAATTAATAATTTTTCACAGAAAGCATCCGTAACTATCTGATTTATGTAGTTTTTATGCTGAACTCGAATTGTCGATAAATTGGGCATAAGTTTTATAGTGACATCCTCGCAACAGAGTTCACGGTCTGCGCAGGCACAAACAGCTAAGCTGCTAAGAGACTCCACTGCCAAGCACCTCCCACTAAAGCTTTGACGAAACGGAATTCGTAACCATGCTTTCGATCTACCAGCTCAAACCCCGCTTTCAGAACCTGCTGCGCCCGCTGGTGCAGCGGCTCTTCAAGCATGGTGTAAGCGCCAATCAGGTCACCCTCAGCGCTGCCATCGTGTCGGTGCTGATCGGCCTGCTTCTTGCCATCTTCCCCGGTCACCTCTGGCTGTTCGCCCTGATCCCGCTGTGGATGCTGCTGCGTATGGCCCTTAATGCCGTGGATGGCATGCTCGCCCGGGAATTCGGCCAACAATCCACCCTCGGCGCTTACCTCAACGAACTCTGCGACCTGATCGCCGATGCCGCGCTGTTTCTGCCTTTCGCCTTGTTGCCTGGGGTTTCCCCGGTGCTAGTGGTATTGCTGGTGATCGGCGCACTGATCAGCGAATACGCCGGCGTCATGGGGCCAATGGTCGGCGCTTCACGCCGCTACGACGGCCCGATGGGTAAGAGCGACCGCGCCTTCTGCTTTGGCGTGCTCGGCGCCGGCGTGGCCAGTGGTTTGCTACCCCTGAACTGGATCGACCCGGTTCTTGCGGTAATCACTGCTCTGCTGCTGTATACGCTGTACAACCGCGTACGCCAGGGGTTGGCGCAGGCGGCTTCCTCCAGCGAGGAATAGGAGGTGCGATGGCCGCTCAAGCTGGTGACAGCAGAGATGCCATCAAACAGGATTCACCAAACTACCCTCCAGCGCCATGCCCTGAAGCCCACCCTGCTGCTGCCATGGCGTTCACAGGTCCGACTCGGTTAGGAAATAAGGAAATACCCATGCTTGCGTCCCTGATCGCCTTTTTTATCACTTCCGCTGCGCGATTGCTCACCGGTGCCCGCGCCTTGTGGCTGGGCAGCACCGCCCAAGCGGTACAGCGCATCTACTACGCCAACCACAGCAGCCATGGCGACTTCGTGTTGCTCTGGGCTTCGCTACCGGCAGAGTTGCGCAAGCGTACCCGCCCGGTGGCCGGTTCGGACTACTGGATGAAAGGCGCGCTGCGCAGTTTCCTGATCCAGCGCGTGTTCAACGGCGTGCTGGTCGACCGGCAACGCAGCGAGCCGAGCAGCAATCCGCTGCAGGCGATGCTCGATGCCCTGGAGCAGGGCGATTCGCTGATCGTCTTCCCGGAAGGCACGCGCAACATGGAGGATGGTCTGCTGCCGTTCAAGAGTGGCCTCTACCACATGGCCAAGGCGCGGCCGGATGTCGAGGTGATACCCGTGTGGATCGCCAACCTCAACCGGGTGATGCCCAAGGGCCGCGCCCTGCCGTTACCGTTGCTGTGCACCCTGAGTTTCGGCGCGCCACTGGGCCTGGATGAAGAGGAGGGCAAAGACGCCTTCCTCGAGCGCGCGCGCAACGCCCTGCTGGCCCTGGCTCTCGAGGAGGTTTGAGATGGATCGCAATACCTTGCTGCTGTTCGCCGGCATCGGCGGCCTCCTGCTACTGGCCAGCCTGATCGGTTGGCTGCTGAAATACCGCGCCGGCCCCGGCCCACAACCGGTCATCGACAACCTCAACGCCCGTATCAACGCCTGGTGGGTGATGGTGCTGGTGATCGGTTTCGCCTTCCTGTTCGGCTATACCGGCGTGGTGGTGCTGTTCTACTGCGTATCGTTCTACGCCCTGCGCGAGTTCATGACCCTGACCCCAACCCGGCGCAGCGACTACCCGGCTCTGGTTGCCGCGTTCTACTTTGCCCTGCCGATGCAGTACCTGCTGATCGGCATCGGCTGGTACGGCCTGTTTGCCATCTTTATTCCGGTCTACCTGTTCCTGCTGCTGCCGATTCTCTCGTCCCTGGGCGGTGATACCACGCGCTTTCTCGAGCGTACATCCAAGGTGCAGTGGGGGCTGATGATCGCCGTGTACTGCATCTCCAGCGTACCGGCGCTGCTGACCCTGGAAATCGCCGGCTACGAGGGCCGCAACCTGCTGCTGATCGCCTGGCTGGTGATCGTCGTGCAGATCTCTGACGTGCTGCAGTACGTCTGCGGCAAGCTCGCCGGCAAACACAAGATCGCGCCCAAACTGTCACCCTCGAAAACCGTGGAAGGCTTCTTCGGCGGCGTCGCCCTGGCGACCCTGATCGGCGCCTCGCTGTACTGGATCACCCCGTTCGCCTTCTGGCAGGCTGGGCTGTTCGCCCTGCTGGTGTGCCTGCTCGGCTTCGCCGGCGGCCTGGTGATGTCGGCAATCAAGCGCGACCGCGGCGTAAAGGATTGGGGCCACATGATCGAAGGCCACGGCGGCATGCTCGACCGCCTCGACTCAGTGTGCTTCGCCGCGCCGGTGTTCTTTCATATGGTGCGGTATTGGTGGGGGTAAATATCCAGCTATCTGAGGCGCTCGGCTTCCTTGCGGTACGCCTGCTCCCGCTCACGGCGAGCAACCGCTACCACAAACACCACCACCTCATGGTCAATCACCTGATACCAAACTTGAACATAGCGCCCACTGCGCGGAATAGGACGTTCTGTTTAATACGCCCCCTCACCTGACCCCATGCCGGTGACCGCTCGACCGATGGCGGTATCCGGCCTGAGGCCCTGCGCTATACCGGAACCCTGGGGACTGGTTTGACGCGAGGGTAGGGGTCATGAAAAGAGCCATCGAGCAGGAGACCTTGCAGGCGCTGGTCGAGACTGGGGCAGCGCGCGAGTTTCGCGTGCTGCGCGAAGGGGAAGCCTGGCGCCTGGAGCTGCGTCTCGGGGTGAAATGGCTGCCGGTGCGCTCACGGCGCGAACCGGTGAGGCTGTGGCGCTCGCTGACGGCGGTGGGGCGGTTTTGTGAGGGTGTGGGGATCAAGGCGCTGACGGTGGAGCTTTAAACCCCGAAGTTAGCGCTGACGTGCCCGCCAAAGCTCCTCAATATCGAGTTCGTCCAAAGCTTCGCGCATACGACGGAAAGCATTGTCCGAGAAGCATTGAATCTTCGTCGATCCAAACTCAAAGACATGGCGGCAACCGACGTCATCGTCTATCCCCAGATGGGCTCGCAATACCTTGGCCTTGGGCTGCGTCAGACTCAGTTTGTCCGCCAGCTGTGCCGCCCGTAAGTAAAACTTCTTCTGGAGATCTAGCTCACGTACTGCCGCCGCGTCGGCAGGGTCATCGCCTCCGATATAACGCACAGGCGCGCCTTCCTTCTTAGAAAAATGAACGACTAGGTTCACCCCCTCACCATCAGTGCGCGTACCTACAGTGGAGAGTCGAGGGAAGACCTCAAGGATTTCTTGCCCTGCACGCACCGCCTTCTCAATACGGTCGATGTCACGCTCGGATATAACAACCTCTTCCACTGCAATCGACTCCATGGCGAGCAGAGAACGAATCCGTGCACGGGCTTCGTCCCGATGCCGTCGACCAGGCTCCAACAACTCCCGGATCAAGCGATATTCACGATCTACTAGGAACTCGAAATCTCCTGGGGGCATGGTTGAAACCGGCAAAACCCGCGCGGGGATGTGCTTTATCAGGGAATCCTCTAGGGCACGCTGAAGATAGGCATCAAAAGCCGTGATCAATGCTCGCGTGTTGAGGTACAGCAAATCCTCGGCGACGACGACAAACCAGTGCTGAGCAGCATCGCGCAAGCTATCAATCGCACGCATTGCACCAGCTTCCTCAGCCGTCAGACCAAAGTGCGCGGTGCAGAGCCCAAGGCATTTATCGAAGCTAATCGAACGCCCTGCCTCTTTGTCGAAGACCTTGGCCTGGTTCTGCACCAATACGGCCTTCAACAACATCTCGCAGGCATGCTGAAGGTGCAGCAGTACCGTAGTGATTCGCCCGTCGTCATCGAAGCTATTGAACGCCTGCATACCCGTGCGAAGAGAGCAGAGTGCCTTGGTTTTGAGAGTTTTTGCGTCTCGAACCAGCTTCATAAATCGTCCCGTTCACAGGCTATTGTGGCTGCCAATTCATCGCCAAAACGTAGCTATGGCGATGCCCCATCTTCATAGCCAACATCAATGAAGTTACGGGTGTACGTCAATCCGTAAAATGGTCAGACTCCACTCATAAGGGGCTGCTAAGCCCAAATGAATTTCTTACAGCAACGGAATATGCGCACTCTACCGGGCCACAAGGACAAGAACTGTTCCAAGCCCCCGATGGACGCATCACATCAATAAGTTAAATAGCTCTCGGCAAGCACCACACTCGCCGACTGATAGCTATGAGCCACACATTAAGGCCACCAATGAGCCCCGCCAAGATTCAAGACCAAAGCCAAATCAAGTGGATTTCAGACTTCATCTGGAACATCGCTGACGACCGCCTGCGCGACGTCTACGTGCGCGGCAAGTACCGCGACGTGATCCTGCCCTTCACCGTGCTGCGACGGCTCGATGCCGTGCTAGAAACTACTAAGGATGCTGTGCTGAAGCGCAAGAAGCTCCTTGATGCCCACAATGTGGCAGAGCAGGACGGCGCACTACGTGATGCAGCCAAGCAGGCGTTCTACAACGTCTCGGAATTCACCCTGGCCAAGCTGAAGGCCAGCGCGGCAGGGCAGCGCCTGCGCGATGACTTCACCGATTATCTTGACGGCTTCTCGCCTAATGTTCAGGAGATTCTTGCAAAGTTCAACTTCCGCAATCAGATCCAGAAGCTCGTCGATTCTCACGTGCTCGGTTACCTGATCGAGGATTTCCTCGACCCCGAGATCAACCTCTCACCACTACCTGTCAAAGATACTGATGGCCGCATAAAGCTCCCGGCGCTGGACAACCACGGCATGGGTACGGTGTTCGAGGAGCTGATCCGCCGCTTTAACGAAGACAACAACGAAGAAGCCGGTGAGCACTTTACCCCGCGCGACGTGGTGCAGCTCATGGCCAAGCTGCTATTCCTGCCGGTAGCCGACCGGATCGAATCCAGCACCTACTCCCTATATGACGGCAGCTGCGGCACGGGTGGCATGCTGACCGTTGCTGAAGAAGCGTTGCACGAACTGGCCGAGGAACACGGAAAGGAGGTGTCCATCCACTTGTTCGGTCAAGAGATCAGCGACGAAACCTACGCTATCTGCAAGGCTGACTTGCTCCTGAAAGGCGAGGGTGCAGAGGCCGAGAACATTGTCGGCGGCGCAGACAAATCCACCCTGTCCGCCGACCAGTTCCGTTCGCGCGAATTCGATTTCATGATCTCCAACCCGCCCTACGGCAAGAGTTGGAAAACCGATCTGGAGCGCATGGGCGGCAAGAAGGAATTTAACGATCCGCGCTTTATCGTCAGCCACGCGGGCGAGTCTGAGTTCAAGCTCCTTACCCGTTCCAGCGACGGGCAGCTCATGTTCCTGGTGAATAAGCTGCAAAAGATGAAGCACAACACGCCGCTGGGCAGCCGCATCGCGCTGGTGCATAACGGCTCGGCACTGTTTACCGGCGACGCAGGCCAAGGTGAGAGCAACATCCGCCGCTGGGTACTGGAAAATGACTGGCTAGAATCGATCATCGCCCTGCCGCTCAACATCTTCTACAACACCGGCATCGCCACCTACATCTGGGTGCTGGCTAACAAGAAGGCCGAAGAGCGCCGTGGCAAAGTGCAGTTGATCGACGCATCGCAATGGTTTCTGCCGCTGAGCCGCAACCTTGGCAAGAAAAACTGCGAACTGAGTGATGTCGACGTTTCTTGCATCCTCGACCTATACCTTGGCGAGGCACAGGAAACCGCCCAGTCCAAATGGTTCGACACCCAAGACTTCGGCTATTGGAAGATCACCGTCGAGCGCCCGCTACGCCTGAAAAGCCAGCTCTCCGACGAGCGCATCGAGCCCCTACGTTTTGCCTCCGGCGACGAGGCACTGCGCGCCGAAATCTACGCCACCCACAGCGAGGCACTCTATAGCGAATTCGCCAAGCGTAAATCGGCCATCGAGGCCTGGTTGAAAGGTGAGGACGAGAACGAAGACGACGATAATGAAGAAAGCGACAGCGGCGATGACAGTGAGGCACCCGCTGCCCGCAAGGCCGTGCCCGCCAAGCGCCGCAAGAAACTGCTCGACGCATCAACTTGGCAGCGTGACAAGGGGCTGATGGAGTTGGCACAACGGGCGCAGAAGGCACTGGGCAGCGCCGTGTTTAACGACCACAATGAGTTCCGCACCCGCTTCGATTCTGCACTCAAAGCGCAAGGCGACAAGCTTAGCGCGCCGGAGAAGAAGGCCATCTACAAGGCAGTAAGCTGGCGAGATGAAACAGCCCCACCCGTTATTGCCAAACGCACAAAACTCAAAGCCTCTGACCCCTTTGTGGGAAATAACGATGGCCGTTATCTGTTAGATGATCAAAACCACCGCGAAGTTGTGGAATATGAACCCGACACCGATCTGCGCGACACAGAGCAGGTGCCGTTGAAAGAGCCAGGTGGTATCGACGCCTTCTTTGCCCGCGAGGTGCTGCCGCATGCACCTGATGCCTGGATCGCCAGGGAAAAAAACCAGATCGGCTATGAAATTTCGTTCGCTCGCTACTTCTACAAGCCCACGCCACTGCGCACGCTGGCGGAAATTCGCGCTGACATCCTCGCGCTGGAGCAGCAAAGCGAAGGCTTGCTGCACAAGATCGTGGGGGACGCGTAATGACGCTGTCGAGCGCGTACCCGGCCTATAGCGCATCCGGATTGCCTTGGGTTCCTCGGCTGCCGGAGGGTTGGCAGGTACTGCGTAATGGCCGCCTTTTCGGCCATCGCGTCGAAACAGGCTTTCCCGACCTACCCATTATGGAAGTATCGCTGCGCACAGGCGTGCGTGTGCGAGACATGGAAAACCTGAAGCGCAAGCAGGTGATGAGCCAGAAGGAGAAGTACAAACGCGCAGCCAAGGGCGACATTGCATACAACATGATGCGGATGTGGCAAGGCGCGGTCGGCCCCGCGCCAGTCGACGGACTGGTAAGCCCGGCCTATGTCGTGGTGAAACCCTACGACGAGGCCAACAGCAGCTACTACAGCTACTTGTTCCGTACTGCGGCGTACATGCAGGAGGTCAACAAGTTCTCGCGCGGCATTGTGGCAGATCGTAACCGGCTGTATTGGGAGTCCTTTAAGCAGATGCCTTCGCTCGTGCCCCCGCGCCCCGAGCAAGACCAGATAGTCGCCTACCTTCGCGCACAAGATGCACACATCGCCCGATTGATTAAGACCAAGCGCGATCTCATCAAGCTGCTCACCGAACAGAAGCTGCGAATCATCGACCACGCCGTAACACGTGGCCTTGATTCATCTGTGGCGCTGAAGGCATCCGGTATCGAATGGCTAGGCGAGGTGCCAGAACACTGGGAAGTGCAAAGGCTGAAGAACGTGGCCAACGTGGTCTTGGGCAAGATGCTGACCACGGAAGCCAAGGGTGGCGATGGCGATTTCAAGCCCTACCTGCGCTCCACGAATGTGCAGTGGATTAAACCCGATGTGCGCGACGTGAAGGAGATGTGGGTAGCCAAAGCTGAGATGGCGCAGCTCCGCGTTCGCAAGGGTGACTTGCTGGTCAGCGAAGGTGGAGAAGTTGGTCGGGCCTGTATTTGGAACGATGAACTGCCGGAGTGCTACATCCAGAACTCTGTGCATCGCGTTGCGGCCAAGCCGATGATGCTGCCGGAATTCCTGTTTCACCAGTTTTTCGCCTATGGCAAGCGTGGCCGTTTCAATGCCATCGTGAACCGCGTCAGCATCGCGCACCTGACGCGCGAAAAGCTCGTGACGGTTCCGTTCACCGTCCCTCCCATCGAAGAACAAAAAGCCATCTGCCGCTGGATCAGCGACGAATGCCAGCCGCTGGATGACGCCATCACCCGCACGGAAGAGGAAATCAAGCTGATCTGCGAATACCGCGACCGCCTGATTGCCGATGTGGTCACCGGTCAAGTGGATGTGCGCGGTTGGCAGCCCGGCCCGGACGACGTGGTGGACGACGCGGCGCTGGCCGCGCTGGGCGATGAAAACGAAAATGTGACCGAAGAGGAGGATGGCGATGGCGAAGACTGACACCAGCGAGCGCTGGTTTGAGGCGCGAGTGGTACGCGGCTTGACCGGTGTGCCGCAGCCGGAGTACAGCCATGAGCTGGCACCCACGGACTTCGCCTCCACCCACAACGGCTACGTTCAGGGCAAACCCACCGACTACAACCGCGACGTGGCGCTGGATGTGACGCAGTTGCTGGCCTTCTTGCAGGCCACCCAGCCCAAGGCAGTAGACACTCTGGAACTGGCGGCGGACGGCATCAAGCGCACCCAGTTCCTGCACCGGCTGCAAGGCGAGATCACCAAGCGCGGCGTGGTAGACGTGCTGCGCAAGGGCGTGAGCCACGGGCCCGTACACGTCGATCTCTACAAGCTGCTGCCCACGCCGGGCAACGCCGCCGCAGCAGACGCCTTCGGCAAGAACATCTTCAGCGTCACCCGGCAGGTGCGCTACAGCAACGATTCAGGCAACGAGCTGGACTTGGCCATCTTCATCAATGGTCTGCCGGTACTGACCTTCGAGTTGAAGAATTCGCTGACCAAGCAGACCCTGGCTGACGCCGTCGTCCAATATCAGACCACGCGCAACCCGCAGGAGCTGCTGTTCCAGCTGGGTCGTTGCATAGCGCACATCGCCGTCGATGACGCGGAGGCCGCCTTCTGTACCGAACTGAAAGGCAAGGCGTCATGGTTCCTACCGTTCAACCAAGGCTGGAACAGTGGCGCAGGTAACCCGCCCAACCCAGATGGTCTGAAGACCGATTACCTGTGGAAGCAGGTGCTGACCCGTGAGTCGCTGGCCAACATCATCGAAAGCTACGCGCAGGTGGTGGAAGAGGAAGCAGCAGACGCCAGCGGCAAGAAACGCAAGAAGCGCAAACAGATCTTCCCGCGCTTCCATCAGTTGCGCACAGTGCGTGCCCTGCTGCGCCGCGCCCATACCGACGGAGTGGGCCAACGTTATCTGATCCAGCATTCGGCAGGCAGTGGCAAGAGCAACACCATTGCCTGGCTGGCGCACCAGTTGGTGGAGCTGCGCCGCAAGAATGACCCGATGACGGCTCAGTTCGACTCCATCATCGTGATCACCGACCGCCGTGCACTGGACACGCAGATTGCCCGCACCATCAAAGGTTACGACCACGTTGCGGCGATCTTCGGCCACTCCGACAACGCGCAGGAACTGAGAGAGTACCTGCGCCGGGGCAAGAAGATCATCGTTACCACGGTGCAGAAATTCCCGTTCATCCTCGATGAGCTGAGCGACTTCTCCGGCAAGAGCTTCGCGCTGTTAATCGACGAGGCGCATTCCAGCCAAGGCGGCAAGACCACGGCGCGCATGCACGAAGCCCTCGGCGGCAAGGTCGCCGAGGAGGAGTTCGAGGAGGACAACACGCAGGATGCGGTCAACACGGAGATCGAGAAGCGCATCGCTTCGCGCAAGCTGCTCGCCAACGCCAGCTACTTCGCGTTCACTGCCACGCCCAAGAACAAGACGCTGGAGTTGTTCGGCGAGAAGACTCTCGTTGGTGACAAGGTGGAATTCCGCTCGCCCGAAGAACTGACCTACACCACCAAGCAGGCCATCCAGGAGAAGTTCATCCTGGACGTGGTGGAGAACTACACCAGCTACGATAGCTTCTACCAAGTCGCCAAGACCGTCGAAGGCGATCCCGAATTCGACAAGGCGAAGGCGCTTAAGAAGATCCGTCATTACGTCGAATCACACGACAAGGCCATCCGCTGTAAAGCCGAGATAATGATCGATCACTTCATTGATCAGGTAGCGGGCAAGCACAAAATTGGCGGCAAGGCGCGGGCCATGATTGTGTGCAACGGCATCGCACGTGCCATCGACTATTACCGCGAGGTGTCCGACTACCTCACCCAGATCAAGAGCCCGTACAAGGCCATCGTGGCGTACTCAGGTGACTTCGAGATCGGCGGCAAGAAAAAGACCGAGGCTGACCTCAACGGTTTCCCAAGCAAGGACATCCCGGTCAATCTCAAGCAAGACCCGTATCGTTTCCTGATTGTCGCAAACAAGTTCGTCACTGGTTTTGATGAGCCCCTACTGCATACGATGTACGTGGACAAGCCATTGGCAGGCGTGCTGGCAGTGCAGACCCTGTCGCGCCTCAACAGAGCCCATCCGCAAAAGCATGACACCTTCGTGCTCGACTTCGCGGACAACGCTGAGGCAGTAAAGACGGCATTTCAGGATTACTACCGTGCCACGATTCAGACAGGGGAAACCGATGCCAACAAGCTGCACGACCTGAAAGCCGAGCTCGACGGACAGCAGGTGTATAGCTGGCAACAGGTTGAGGACTTGGTCGCGCTTTACCTTGGCGGCGCAGATCGCGACAAACTCGACCCAATTCTTGACGCTTGCGTGGAGGAGTACCAGGAAAACCTAGACGAAGACGGTCAGGTGAAATTCAAGGGTAAAGCCAAGGCATTTGTGCGTAGTTACGGCTTCCTTGCCGCAATCCTGAGCTACGGCCATCCGTCGTGGGAGAAGCTGTCGATCTTCCTAAACTTTCTCATTCCGAAGTTGCCCGCCCCCAAGGAGGAGGATCTCTCCAAAGGCGTACTGGAATCGGTCGACATGGATAGCTATCGCGTAGAAGCGCAAGCGGCTCTCAAGATGGCGATGGACGATACCGATGCATCGTTTGATCCTGTTCCACCGAGCGGTGGTGGCGGCAACGGTGAGCCCGAAATCGACAGGCTGTCGAACATCATAAAGGCCTTCAACGATTTGTTCGGCAACATCGAGTGGAAGGACGAGGACAAAATCCGCAAGGTCATCGCCGAAGAGATTCCCGCGCGCGTGGCCAAGGACAAGGCCTACAGGAACGCACAGGTGAACTCCGACAAGCAAAACGCCAGGTTGGAACACAACAAAGCGCTCAATCGTGTCGTGCTGGAGCTGCTGTCTGACCACACTGAGCTATTCAAGCAATTCAGCGACAACCCGAGCTTTAAACGCTGGCTGACGGACATGGTTTTTGATGTGACTTATCAATCCCAAAATGCCGATGGAGCGCGCAGCGGTGGGCAGCTTAGGGCGCGTGCCCTAAAGGTGATACAGGAAAGGTTCGGTGTTGCAGACATCTGGTCGAGAGCGGTTGATACCCTTTTTGAGCGCTTAGAGAGTAGTTGTGAAAACTTGAGTCTTTCTGATCTGGTGGTAATAGAGAAGTTCAGTGGGCTGTCGGTCAGCAACATCTTGTTCCCTGTCTTGAACGTGCTGTCTGCCAACGACGTGGGTATTTTTCGTCGCGAGTTTCTTAATTTAGACTCCTCCACCTCCCGCCTACCGATGGATTTTGATGAGGTGCGGCGCATGGCATCCTCACACCAAGGGGAAGGTGATTGGGCAGAGCGTCTGTCAATCCAATGGGCTCTTAGGGATGCTAGAGGAAATATGCATGGCTGACAGCCTGAAAACATTGTTCAACTGGTTTCCTGTTTTGCGAACACTGTTTCAAGCAAAAACGGAGCATGAGTTTGATGATTTTTTGGATCGCCATTTCGAGGAATGCATTCAGCGTATGGAAGCTGAGGCGCACCACTTGACGGCAGATAAAGAAGAAAAACTGTCCGCATTCTTGGCGGCTGCATTGAGCATGCCGGGCCTTTCTGTAGTGCGTGAGGGCTACAGCAACGGTCGCGTTGACCTGACGATTAAATCTGAGAGCATTCAATCCTCTGAACGACGTCTGGCCGAAGCAAAGATCTATGCAGGGTCAGCTAAACATGTACAGGCTATCCAACAGCTGGTTTCCCGCTACTCCACTGGGCGACAAAGCCGTGGGTATGTCGTCGAATACATCCAGAAGCCTGGTATCTCTGACATCGTTGTTAAGCTGCGAGCCAAGGCTGATATCGACTTTCCTGTAAATCAAGAAGGAATGACATGCGATCACCGGATGAAATGGGCGTATATCAGCGACCACCGACATACGAGCCAAGAGCTAATTCGAGTTGTTCACATTAATGTGAATCTTCATCGATGATTTAGAGCCAGGATAGAAATGAAAGGCGCTGGAGGGCTGCTGTTTTGCCGAGCCTTGATTGGCTTCCTGAGGTGCCAGACATGATCACTGCTCAACCCACCTAAAGAAAACCCCAGGAGGCACATGACCTACTGGGGTTTCTTTTTCTTCTAGCCACTAACTTTGGCCGATACGCTTAACTCTGGCCGAAACGGCAAATAACTTTGCCCGCCTACATCCAACCTCAGACGTCGAGGTTAGACACCGCCAGGGCATTGGTCTCGATAAAGTCACGACGCGGCTCGACTTCGTCGCCCATCAGGGTGTTGAAGATCTGGTCGGCGGCGATGGCATCTTCGATACGCACTTTGAGCATGCGGCGCACTTCCGGGTCCATGGTGGTTTCCCACAGTTGATCCGGGTTCATCTCGCCCAGACCTTTATAGCGCTGGATGCTATGGCGTTTGGTGCTTTCGGTCATCAGCCAATGCAGGGCATCCTTGAACGTGTTCACCGGCTTCTTGCGCTCGCCGCGCTGCACGTAGGCGCCTTCTTCGAGCAGGCTGTTGAGCTGATCGCCAAGGCTGGTCACCGTCTTGTAATCGTTGCTGCCGAAGAAGTCCCGGTTGAAGGTGATGTAGCTGGAGTTGCCGTGGGAGATCAGCTCGACCTCAGGCAGCCACAGATGACGCTCGTGGTCTTCACGCAGGCTGGTCTTATAGACCAGGCCGGATTTTTCCATGGTCTTCAAGCGTGCATCGAACAGGCTCAACCAGGCTTGCATGGTCGACTGGTCAGCCAGGTTGTCGAGGCTGATGCTCGGCAGGTAGACGAAGTGTTCTGTGAGCTCGATCGGGTATAGACGCGACAGACGCTTGAGGGTCTTCATCACCAGGCGATAGTCATTGACCAGGCGCTCCAGCGAACCACCGGACAGACCCGGTGCGCTTTCGTTGACGTGCAGGCTGGCATCTTCGAGGGCCGACTGGGTCATGTATTCTTCCATGGCCTCGTCGTCCTTGATGTACTGCTCCTGCTTGCCCTTCTTGACCTTGTACAGCGGCGGCTGAGCGATATAGATGTAGCCACGCTCGATCAGCTCCGGCAGCTGACGGAAGAAGAACGTCAGCAGCAGGGTGCGGATGTGCGAGCCGTCGACGTCGGCGTCGGTCATGATGATGATGTTGTGGTAGCGCAGCTTGTCGATGTTGTATTCATCGCGGCCGATACCACAGCCCAGGGCTGTGATCAGGGTGCCGACTTCCTGGGAGGAAATCATCTTGTCGAAGCGCGCCTTCTCGACGTTGAGGATCTTGCCCTTGAGCGGCAGGATCGCCTGGGTCTTGCGGTTACGGCCCTGTTTGGCAGAGCCGCCCGCGGAGTCCCCTTCCACGATGTAGAGTTCGGAAAGGGCAGGGTCCTTTTCCTGGCAGTCGGCCAGTTTGCCCGGCAGACCCGCGATATCCAGCGCGCCTTTACGGCGGGTCATCTCACGCGCCTTACGCGCCGCTTCACGGGCACGGGCGGCGTCGATCATCTTGCCGACCACGGCCTTGGCTTCGTTGGGGTTTTCCAGCAGGAAGTCGGAGAAGTGCTTGCCCATTTCCTGCTCGACCGCGGTTTTCACTTCGCTGGAAACCAGCTTGTCCTTGGTCTGCGAACTGAATTTCGGGTCCGGTACCTTGACCGAGATGATGGCGGTCAGACCTTCGCGAGCATCGTCACCGGTGGTGGCGATCTTGTGCTTCTTGGCCAGGCCTTCCTGCTCGATGTAGGTGTTCAGGTTACGCGTCAGCGCCGAGCGGAAACCGGCCAGGTGGGTACCGCCGTCACGCTGAGGGATGTTGTTGGTGAAGCACAGCAGGTTCTCGTTGAAGCTGTCGTTCCACTGCAACGCCACTTCCACACCAATGCCGTCTTCACGCTGCATGGTGAAGTGGAACACCTGGTTGACCGCGGTCTTGTTGACGTTCAGGTATTCGACGAATGCACGCAGGCCACCTTCGTACTTGAACAGCTCTTCTTTACCGCTGCGCTCGTCACGCAGGAGGATGCCCACACCCGAGTTGAGGAATGACAGCTCGCGCAGACGCTTGGCCAGGATATCCCAGCTGAAGTGAATATTGGCGAAGGTCTCGGCCGAGGGTTTGAAATGGATCTGGGTGCCGGTGGTGTCGGAGTCGCCGACGATGCGCATCGGCTCCTGGGGCACGCCATGCACATAGGTCTGCTCCCAGATATGACCGCTACGGCGAACCGTCAGCAGCAGGCTCTCGGAGAGGGCGTTGACCACCGATACGCCCACACCGTGCAGGCCACCGGAAACCTTGTAAGAGTTGTCGTCGAACTTACCGCCGGCGTGCAGCACGGTCATGATGACTTCAGCTGCGGAAACGCCTTCTTCCTTGTGGATATCCACCGGAATGCCTCGGCCGTTATCGCGCACGCTTACCGATTCGTCCGGGTGAACGGTAATGACGATCTCGGAGCAGTGCCCAGCGAGCGCTTCGTCAATCGAGTTGTCGACCACCTCGAAGACCATGTGGTGCAGGCCGCTGCCATCGTCGGTATCGCCGATGTACATGCCAGGCCGCTTGCGTACGGCATCCAGTCCCTTGAGGACCTTGATGTTATTGGAGTCGTACGTTTGGTTGTCGCTCATGCCTTCACTCCCGGTGGTCGTGGGTCTGGGTGATACAGCCATGTTCCACGTGGAACATGGCAACTGGCGTGTCCGTGCGCCAGCCTTCCCTCAACAATTCATGGTCTACACAGGTGATAAACACCTGGCAGTGCAAATCTTCTAGTAATCGACACAGTGCGCCGCGGTGCTGCTCATCCAGTTCGGACGGCAAGTCGTCCACCAGGTAAATACACTGTCCACGCTTGGCCTGATCAACCAGGTGGCCCTGTGCGATACGTAACGCACATACCACCAGTTTTTGCTGGCCGCGGGACAGAATATCCGCCGCATTATGCGAACCCAGGCGCAGACGTAGATCGGCGCGCTGGGGCCCGGACTGGGTATGACCGATCTGCTGATCACGAACAAGCGACGCACTCAGCACATCGCTCAATGCCCGGTCCTTGTCCCAGCCACGGTAATAACTTAGCGTCAGCCCTTCGAGCTCAACTAGCTCGCTCAGGGTCTGTTCGAAAACCGGTTTCAACGCTTTGATGTAGGCACGTCGATAGCCATCTATTTCGTCGCTTGCCAGGCACAGTTCACGGTCCCAGGCAGCCTGCGAAGCACCGTCAAGTGTACCATGCCGCAGCCATGAGTTTCGCTGTCGCAGGGCCTTCTGCAGACGCTGCCAAGCGGGCAAAAACCGTTGTTCCACGTGGAACACTCCCCAGTCGAGGAACTGCCGGCGTATCTTCGGCGCGCCCTCGAGCAAGCGAAAACTGTCCGGATTGATCAGCTGCAAGGGCAGGGCATCGGCAAGCTGCGCCGCACTCCGCGCGTTTTGCCCATCGATACGAATCTGAAACTCGCCATTGCGCTCACGGGCAATACCGAGATTACTCTGACGACCATCCGCCAGTTGCACTTGGCCAAATACCGTGCAAGCGGGTTGTTCGTACTGGATAACGGGGGCAAGACGCACACTGCGAAAGGAGCGAGCGAGGCCAAGCAAGTGCAGGGCCTCCAGCACACTGGTTTTGCCGCTGCCATTGGCGCCGTGGAGGATGTTGATGCGCGGGGAGGGGGAGAGGGTCACCGGCTGCAGATTGCGCACACCGGTGACCGTGACACGGCTAAGGGACATTCAGGAAGAAGCTTACAAACGCATCGGCATGACAACGTAGGAAGAGTCGTCGTTGTCGGCTTCCTGAACCAGGGCACTGCTGTTGGCATCGGACAGAATCAGACGAACCTGGTCGGTGGTCATGACACCCAGCACATCCAACAGGTAGCTGACGTTAAAGCCGATCTCCAGCGTGCTGCCGGTGTAGTCGACGACAATCTCTTCCTCCGCTTCTTCCTGCTCCGGGTTGTTAGCCTGAATCTTCAGCAGACTACTAGCCAGTTGCAGACGTATACCACGGTACTTCTCGTTCGACAGAATTGCCGTGCGGCTAAAGGCTTCACGCAGCCCCTGGCGATCCGCAATGACCACCTTGTCACCGCCACGAGGCAGCACCCGCTCGTAATCCGGGAACTTGCCGTCCACCAACTTCGAGGTAAAGGTGAACTCACCAGTGGTCGCGCGGATGTGATGCTGACCCAGCACGATACTGACATTGCCGTCCTGCTCGGTGAGCAGGCGAGCCAGTTCGAGGATACCTTTACGCGGCACGATGACCTGATGACGCTCGACCTGTTCGATCGCAGCGCTCATGGCGCACATGGCCAAGCGGTGACCGTCAGTCGCCACGGCACGCAGTACGCCAGTCTGTACTTCCAACAGCATGCCGTTCAGGTAATAGCGCACATCCTGCTGGGCCATGGCGAAGCTGGTGCGCTCGATAAGCCGACGCAATTTGCCCTGGACCAAATCAAAGGTCAGCGAACCCGGCCCTTCTTCCACGGTGGGGAAGTCATTGGCGGGCAGCGTCGACAGGGAGAAGCGGCTACGGCCAGCCTTGACCAACAACTTCTGCTCGTCGACACGGATGTCGATCATGGCATCGCTGGGCAGGCTTTTGCAGATGTCCATCAGCTTGCGCGCCGGTACGGTGATCTCACCCGGCTCCGCTGCATCTTCCAAAGCCACGCGCCCCACCAGTTCGACCTCGAGGTCGGTACCGGTCAGCGACAATTGCTGGCCTTCGACGACCAGCAGCACGTTAGACAGAACCGGCAAGGTCTGGCGGCGTTCCACGACGCCGGCGACCAGTTGCAGGGGTTTCAACAGGGCTTCGCGTTGAATGGTGAAGTGCATGGTCTCGTCCCTTGCCTCGTGGAGTTGCGTAATTAGAACCTGTTTAAAGTTTCGCGAGCTAGAGTCCGGCAAGGCAAAAACAGGCGAGGAATGGTCGGAGTCGCGGGCGACTGTACTTTTGTACATGAGCATTCCGAGCCTGTTTTTAACGCAGCAGGGCCGACGCGCAGCAGACTTTAACGGGTTCTAGGTTGTCAGCGTACGCAGCAAATTCTTGTAGTCCTCGCGGATATCCGCGTCGGATTCCCTAAGTTCAGCAATCTTACGACAAGCGTGCAATACAGTGGTGTGATCGCGCCCGCCGAAGGCATCGCCAATTTCCGGCAGGCTGTGGTTGGTCAATTCCTTGGACAGGGCCATGGCGACCTGGCGCGGGCGCGCCACTGAACGTGAACGGCGTTTCGACAACAGATCGGAGATCTTGATCTTGTAATACTCGGCCACGGTGCGCTGGATGTTGTCGATGCTGACCAACTTGTCCTGCAGGGCCAGCAGGTCCTTGAGCGACTCACGGATCAGTTCGATGGTGATATCGCGCCCCATAAAGTGCGAGTGGGCGATCACCCGCTTGAGTGCACCTTCCAGCTCGCGCACATTGGAGCGAATGCGCTGGGCGATGAAGAACGCGGCGTCATGCGGTAACTCGACTCGGGCCTGGTCAGCCTTCTTCATCAGAATGGCGACGCGGGTTTCCAGCTCGGGGGGTTCCACCGCCACCGTCAGGCCCCAACCAAAGCGCGACTTGAGACGTTCTTCCAGGCCTTCGATTTCCTTCGGATAGCGGTCGCTGGTGAGGATCACCTGCTGACCCCCTTCAAGCAGCGCATTGAAGGTGTGAAAGAACTCCTCCTGGGAGCGCTCTTTCTTGGCGAAGAATTGAATGTCATCGATCAGCAGCGCATCCACTGAACGGTAGAAGCGCTTGAACTCATTAATGGCGTTGAGCTGCAGCGCTTTGACCATGTCGGCGACGAAACGCTCGGAGTGCAGGTAGACCACTTTGGCATTGGGATTTTTCGCCAACAGATGGTTACCCACAGCGTGCATCAAGTGGGTTTTACCCAGGCCCACACCGCCATAGAGGAAAAGCGGGTTGTAGCCATGCTTGGGGTTATCCGCCACCTGCCAGGCCGCAGCACGCGCCAATTGGTTCGATTTACCCTCGACAAAATTATCGAAGGTAAAGGTGCGATTGAGGTAGCTGGTGTGCTTCAAGCCACCCTCAACCTGCACCGAGCGCTCACGGGCCGGTGCCACCGGTGCGGACGCGCCCGCCATCGGATCGAAGCTCGAGCGCGAAGGCTCGCTGCCGTGATCAGCCACTTCGGCTCTGGGCGCCTGAGCGGCAATGGCTTCTGCCGCGTCACTGCGCGGAGTGGGTGCAGGCGCCGCAGGAGCGCTGGTATGCGTAAGTGCCGCCCGCGGTTTGGAGCTGCGCTTGCTACCTATCAATAGAGAAAGGGCAGGCACAAGACCAGTGGCGCGCTCGGAAAGAAGTTCGAGCAGCCGGCCCAGGTACTTTTCGTTGACCCAGTCCAGTACAAAGCGGTTGGGTGCATAGACGCGGAGCTCGTCGCCTTCGGCCTCGACCTGCAACGGACGAATCCAGGTGTTGAATTGCTGAGCAGGCAGTTCATCGCGCAGAAGATCTACGCACTGCTGCCAAAGTTCGACGGACACGGACATCCCCTAAATCGAAAGGCGGCGATACAAAAACAGCCGCCATTGTAGCCGCGAGCACCTGACTTATCCACACGAAAAGTACGAGAGGCACTCGTAAAATCAATGCCTTGGATAGCTTATCGCATACACATAACAAGCCCGCTAAGGCCTGTGGATAAAAACACCTAAGCTCAGGGGAGAAACCTGGGCATAACCGCTTACTAGCCTACCATGTGGATAAAAGTGCTTTTAATCCCCAGCTTATCCGCCGCCCCCACACACCTGCAGCCCAGTTTTCAGACAACCTTTTGAAACCCTGAACACCTTAGTAGCCCAGGCCCTCAGATGGTTATCCACAGAAAATAGCCTGTATAAGAGTTATTAACACAACAAGCTTTCTTAAAAGATTTTCTTCTTT
Source organism: Pseudomonas cuatrocienegasensis (assembly GCF_900110925.1). Lineage (GTDB taxonomy): Bacteria > Pseudomonadota > Gammaproteobacteria > Pseudomonadales > Pseudomonadaceae > Aquipseudomonas > Aquipseudomonas cuatrocienegasensis. The sequence continues at coordinate 125,184 of NZ_FOFP01000011.1, forward strand.
ATATGCTTTATCGAGCAAAGCACTGGTTGGAAATTGACCTGACCCTCGGCTTTCTCTACAATCGCCGGTCTCTTAAAACGGGGGCCATTCCGGCCCGTAGTCGACCACCCAGGTATCGCACCATGAAACGTACTTTCCAACCCAGCACTATCAAACGCGCTCGTACCCACGGCTTCCGCGCTCGCATGGCGACCAAGAATGGCCGCGCAGTCCTGTCGCGTCGCCGCGCCAAGGGCCGTGCTCGCCTCGCCGTCTAAGCTTCCAGTCTTGTGGTGAGTCGAGGCTTCGGCCGGGAAAAGCGTCTGCTTACACCCCGGCAATTCAAGGCAGTCTTCGACTCCCCCAGCGGCAAAGCGCCGGGCAAAAATGTCCTGCTGCTGGCTCGTGACAACGCGCTTGATCATCCCCGACTAGGGCTGGTGATCGGCAAAAAGAGCGTCAAGCTCTCCGTTGAACGTAACCGCCTGAAACGCCAGATCCGCGAGTCGTTCCGCCTTAACCAGAGCAATCTGGCGGGCTGGGACATCGTGGTGGTTGCGCGTAAGGGGCTCGGCGATCTGGAGAACACCGAACTGGCGCACCAGTTCGGCAAGCTCTGGAAGCGCCTGGGCCGCAGCAAGCCAAGCCCACAAGCACCTGCCCACTCGGGGGTGGACGACAGTCCCCATGCGTAAACTGGCGCTCGCTACCATTCAGGTTTACCGCTACGCCATCAGTCCCCTGATGGCCAGTCATTGTCGTTTCTACCCGAGTTGTTCCTGCTACGCGCATGAAGCCATTGATCAACATGGCCTGATGCGCGGTGGCTGGCTGACCCTGCGTCGGCTTGGCCGCTGCCATCCATGGCATCCCGGTGGCTACGACCCGGTTCCCCTCGCGAAACACTCCCGTTCCTCTTCGATGGCCGAATAATCATGGATATTCAACGTTCGATCCTGATCGTCGCCCTGGCAATCGTGTCCTATATGATGGTTCTCCAATGGAACCAGGACTACGGCCAGGCAGCACTGCCTGCTCAGACTGCCACTGCGAACAGCACCGCTCCCAGCTTGCCGGATACCGCGAATGTACCGTCCAGCGACGACGTGCCCAGTCCAGTGGCAGACTCCAGCACTGCGAGTGCCGTAGCGCCCGAAGTGGTCAGTGATCAACTGATCCGGGTCAAGACCGATGTGCTTGATCTGGCCATCGACCCGCGTGGTGGTGATGTGGTGCAGCTCAATCTGCCCCAGTACCCCCGTCGTCAGGATCGTCCAGACGTTCCTTTCCAACTGTTCGATAACGGTGGTGAGCGCACTTATCTGGCACAGAGCGGCCTGATAGGCAGCAACGCGCCGGATAAATCCAGCGGCCGTGCCCTGTGGAAAAGTGCCCAGCAGCAGTATCAACTGGCCGATGGTCAGGATCAGTTGGTGGTCGACCTGACCCACAGTGAAGGGGGCGTCAACTACATCAAGCGCTTTACCTTCACCCGTGGGCTGAACGATGAGTGCTCAGCGAAAGAGCAGGAACTGAAAAAGCCTGGCTGTGTAAACCCGGCGTCCTATCAGGTGAATGTGGCTTACCTTGTGGATAACCAGAGCGGCGAAGCCTGGAGCGGCAATATGTACGCCCAGCTCAAGCGGGACAGCAGTGGTGATCCGTCGTCGACCACGGCCACTGGCACCGCAACTTACCTGGGCGGCGCCGTCTGGACTCCTGACGAGCCGTACAAAAAAGTGTCCATGAAGGACATCGACAAGCAGCCGTTTAAAGAAACCGTACAAGGTGGTTGGGTTGCCTGGCTGCAACACTATTTCGTCACTGCCTGGATTCCCACTGCCGACAGCACCAACAGTGTGCAGACCCGTAAAGATTCCCAAGGCAACTACATCGTTGGCTATACCAGCCAGGCGCTGCAGGTTGAACCGGGTGCCAAGGGCGAGACCAGCGCAATTCTGTATGCCGGTCCGAAACTGCAAGGCCACCTGAAAACCCTGTCTCCAGGTCTCGAACTGACCGTCGACTACGGCATCCTGTGGTTCCTTGCCCAGCCGATCTTCTGGCTGCTGGAACATATCCACAGCCTGCTGGGTAACTGGGGCTGGTCGATCATTGTTCTGACCATCATCATCAAGCTGATCTTCTTCCCACTGTCGGCCGCCAGCTACAAGTCGATGGCCCGCATGCGCGCCGTCTCGCCGAAACTGGCTGCCCTGAAAGAGCAGTTCGGTGACGATCGCCAGAAGATGTCCCAGGCGATGATGGAGCTGTACAAGAAGGAGAAGATCAATCCGCTGGGCGGCTGTCTGCCGATCCTGGTGCAGATGCCAGTATTCCTGGCACTGTACTGGACGCTGTTGGAAAGCGTGGAAATGCGCCAGGCACCCTGGTTGCTGTGGATAACTGACCTGTCGATCAAAGACCCGTTCTTTATCCTGCCGATCATCATGGGCGCAACCATGTTTATCCAGCAGCAGCTCAACCCAACGCCGCCGGACCCCATGCAGGCTCGGGTGATGAAGCTGATGCCGATCATCTTCACCTTCTTCTTCCTGTGGTTCCCTGCTGGCCTGGTGCTGTACTGGGTGGTCAACAACGTCTTGTCGATCGCACAGCAGTGGTACATTACTCGCAAGATCGAAGCCGCTACCAAGGCTGCTGAGAGCTGATTTATCCACAGCTCGACACTTGAATCAGAACGCCCCTGCCCAGGGGCGTTTTGCTATGTTCGCAATGAGTTGTTATGGCAGCAGCCCAATATACGGGGATGACCGCCGTTATCGTTATCCACAAGCTGGAGTTCAACCATGCACCCTGCCCGTGACACCATTGCCGCCGTCGCTACCGCTCAGGGCCGGGGTGGAGTGGGCATCGTGCGAGTCTCCGGGCCCTTGGCGCGTACGCTGGCCGAGCAGATCTGCCAGCGCAGCCTGCGCCCGCGTTATGCCCACTACGGGCCGTTCCATGCCGAGGCAGATCAGGTGCTGGATGAAGGCTTGGCGCTGTTCTTTCCGGGCCCGCATTCGTTCACCGGTGAAGATGTGCTGGAGTTACAGGGCCATGGCGGCCCGGTGGTCCTCGATCTGCTGCTGCGGCGCTGTATCCAGCTCGGTGCACGGCTAGCCAACCCTGGGGAATTCAGCGAACGGGCCTTTCTCAACGACAAGCTGGACCTGGCTCAGGCCGAAGCAATCGCCGACCTGATCGAGGCCAGTTCGGAACAGGCTGCACGCAACGCCCTGCGCTCCCTGCAGGGCGCCTTCTCGCAACGGGTCCACGCCCTTACCGAGGCATTGATCAACCTGCGTATTTATGTCGAAGCTGCAATCGACTTCCCTGAGGAGGAGATCGACTTTCTCGCCGATGGCCATGTGTTGAGCATGCTGGAGCGCGTGCAACATGACTTATCCACAGTCGAGCGGGAAGCCGGCCAGGGCGCCTTGCTGCGCGACGGTATGAACGTGGTCATCGCCGGCCGACCCAATGCCGGCAAATCCAGCCTGCTCAATGCGCTGGCAGGTCGCGAGGCGGCCATCGTCACCGAGATTGCCGGTACCACCCGTGATGTCCTGCGCGAACATATCCACATCGATGGCATGCCGCTGCATGTGGTTGATACGGCGGGTCTGCGTGACACCCAGGACCAGGTCGAGCGCATCGGCGTGGAGCGGGCGGTCCAGGCCATTGGCAATGCCGACCGTATTCTGCTGGTGGTCGACAGCAGTGCCAAACACGCCGCAGATCCCTTCGCGCTCTGGCCGGAGTTTCTCGACACCCGCCCGGACCCGGCCAAGGTGACGCTGATCCGCAACAAAGCGGACCTGTCCGGTGAGCCTGTTGCCCTGCAGACCGCAGCTGATGGTCTGGTGACCATTACCCTGTGCGCCCGCTCGGCCCAGGGCCTCGATCTGCTGCGTGATCATCTGAAAGCCTGCATGGGCTATGAGCAAACCGCCGAGAGCAGCTTCAGTGCCCGCCGTCGTCACCTGGATGCACTGCGCAGGGCGTCCAGCCATCTCACACACGGGCACACCCAACTGACCCGTGCCGGCGCTGGCGAGCTGCTGGCTGAGGACCTGCGCCAAGCGCAACAGGCCTTGGGTGAGATCACCGGCGCCTTCAGCTCCGACGACCTGCTGGGGCGCATCTTCTCCAGCTTCTGTATCGGCAAGTGACCCTTAGTTTTTGGCTCTGTCCCAATGGAGTGTTGCATGGGAACTAGCGTCACGAGTAGCCGAGTAGGGTGCGCCGCGCACCAAGAGTCTGCAGCCTGCGTCGCGGTGCGCACGGCGCACCCTAGGGTTCTACCGTTGAACCCCAGCCCCTGAATGCAACACAAAGCTAGGACATCGCCATAAAAAACGGCTCTGTTCCAATAGTCTGTTGCACCCTGCTCAGGCCATAACGCAGCAGCAGTATGACCACCGTACAGGTGTAATAGCCCCGCCTCGGGGCGAATCGACTGCAACCATTCAGTGACTTCGGTGTTGCCCATGGCTTCGCCGCGGGGCGCGGCTCCTACGAAAAGCAGGGGCGCCTAGCTTTTATTCGCGGTGGTGTCGCGAATTTCGCCAATACATTCGCACCTACATAAATCACCAGCTCACTCAGACATAGCCTAGTTTTTATCCCCAACCTGCAGCCAATCACTGGCATGCAGCGTCTCCGCTTGCCTGTTTATCCCCACGCCTATTCTGCTGAATGCTCGCGGCAGAAATACGCCTGCGTGGTTAAAACCAGACCAATACTGGCTTGTAGCGATCGCTCCACAGCATTTATTTGCCGGGATAAGCCCTGTGGAAAACCAGGCCTAAGCCCAGTCCATAAGCCGGTGATAAAACGGAGGATAAACGCTCCTGTTGATAAGTACCTATTCCATCCACAGCTTACGGACTGCAACTGAACAGGCGCAGCCCGGCTTCAGCACAACCTTTTGAAACGCTGTACAGTCCATGAATGCTGGCTCTTAGTAATCTATCCACAGAAAAGTGCGGCATAAGTAATAAACATAAAAACAAGGATCTTTAAAAATTCATTCTTTTAATCTTGTTAACTGCCTGAGTTATCCACTGGGAAAGCGCGATGACCACCGGTTGGCTACTTTTTGTGCAAAAGGCTTCTTTCACCTAGGGGAACGCCCTATACTTGCCGGCTTCGCAGCTTTTCTACGTAAAAAAGCCCCCCATTTCTCAACAGGCACGAGGTGCGTGGTGGATTTCCCTTCCCGTTTTCAGGTGATCGTCATCGGCGGCGGTCATGCCGGTACCGAGGCCGCACTGGCGGCTGCACGCATGGGTGTAAAAACCCTGCTGCTTACGCACAACGTGGAAACCCTCGGGCAGATGAGCTGCAACCCGGCCATCGGCGGCATTGGCAAAAGCCATCTGGTCAAGGAAATCGACGCGCTAGGCGGTGCCATGGCACTGGCCACCGACAAGGGCGGTATTCAGTTCCGTGTGCTCAACAGCCGTAAAGGCCCAGCGGTGCGGGCCACCCGTGCTCAAGCTGACCGTGTGCTGTACAAGGCAGCGGTGCGTGAAATTCTCGAGAACCAGCCGAACCTGTGGATATTTCAGCAGGCCGCGGATGACCTGATCGTCGAGCAGGACGAAGTGAAAGGCGTAGTTACCCAGATGGGCCTGCGTTTCTTCGCTGACTCAGTCGTATTGACCACAGGCACCTTTCTCGGCGGACTTATCCACATAGGTCTGCAGAACTACTCCGGTGGCCGTGCCGGCGATCCACCCTCGATTGCCCTAGCGCAGCGTTTGCGCGAATTGCCACTGCGCGTGGGTCGCCTGAAAACCGGTACACCCCCGCGCATCGATGGACGCAGCGTCGACTATTCAAAAATGACCGAGCAGCCGGGTGATACGCCGACGCCGCTGATGTCATTTTTGGGTCGTCCAGAGCAACAACCGCGTCAGGTCAGTTGCTGGATTACCCACACCAACGCGCGTACCCATGAAATCATCGCCGCCAACCTCGATCGCTCGCCGATGTACTCCGGCGTGATCGAAGGCGTTGGCCCGCGCTACTGCCCATCGATCGAAGACAAGATCCACCGCTTCGCCGACAAGGACAGCCACCAGGTGTTTATCGAGCCGGAAGGCCTGACCACCCATGAGCTGTACCCCAATGGGATTTCCACCTCCTTGCCGTTCGACGTGCAACTGCAGATCGTGCAAAGCATTCGCGGTATGGAAAATGCCCATATCGTGCGGCCGGGTTACGCCATCGAGTACGACTACTTCGATCCGCGGGACCTCAAGTACAGCCTGGAAACCAAAGTGGTCGCAGGGCTGTTCTTCGCTGGGCAGATCAACGGCACCACAGGTTACGAAGAAGCCGGCGCTCAGGGTCTACTCGCGGGCGCCAACGCCGCGCTGCGTGCCCAGGGCAAAGACAGCTGGTGTCCGCGTCGCGACGAGGCGTACATCGGCGTGCTGGTCGATGACCTGATTACCCTGGGGACCCAGGAGCCGTACCGCATGTTCACCTCGCGGGCCGAATACCGCTTGATCCTGCGCGAAGACAATGCCGACCTGCGATTGACCGAGAAGGGCCGTGAGCTGGGCTTGGTCGATGAGCAGCGCTGGGCGGCATTCGAAGCCAAGCGCGAAGGCATTGCCCGGGAAGAGCAGCGCCTGAAGAGCACCTGGGTACGCCCTGGCACCGAGCAAGGCGAAGCCATTGCTGCGCACTTCGGCACGCCACTGACCCATGAATACAACCTGCTCAACCTGCTCGCCCGCCCGGAAATCGATTACGCCGGGCTGGTCGCCCTGACTGGCGGCGGTGCCGATGACGTGCAGGTGGCCGAGCAGGTCGAGATCAAGACCAAATACGCCGGCTACATCGAACGCCAGCAGGAGGAAATCGCTCGTCTGCGCGCCAGTGAGGACACCCAACTGCCTGTGGATATCGACTACGCGTCGATTTCCGGGCTGTCCAAGGAAATCCAGCACAAACTCGGCGCCACTCGGCCGCAGACTCTTGGCCAGGCGTCACGCATCCCTGGCGTCACCCCGGCAGCGATCTCCCTGTTGCTGATTCACCTGAAAAAACGCGGCGCCGCCCGCGAGCTGGAGCAGAGCGCCTGATGTCCTTGGTCACCCCGCAACATGCCGAAGAACTCAGCCGTGGCGCCCAGCAACTGGGCGTAGTCCTGACCGAACAACAGCATGGGCAATTGCTGGCCTACCTGGCTCTGCTGATCAAGTGGAACAAGGCGTACAACCTGACTGCGGTGCGTAACCCTGACGAGATGGTTTCGCGGCATCTGCTCGACAGCCTGAGTGTCGTGCCCTATGTGACCGAGGCTGGGGATAACTGGCTGGACGTCGGCAGCGGTGGCGGGATGCCTGGAGTGCCCTTGGCCATTCTGTTCCCCGAGCGGCGTTTTACCCTGCTCGATTCCAATGGCAAGAAAACGCGCTTTCTCACCCAGGTCAAACTCGAGCTCAAGCTGGATAACCTTGAAGTTATCCACAGCCGGGTCGAAGCCTTCACCCCCGCGCAGCCATTCAGCGGTATTTGTTCACGGGCATTCAGCTCGTTGCACGATTTCAGTACCTGGACCCGCCATCTCGGTGATGAACAGACCCAGTGGCTGGCGATGAAAGGCGTGCATCCGGATGATGAGCTGCAGGCCTTGCCAGACGACTTCAGCCTGGCCGCCAGCCATGTGCTCAAGGTTCCCGGTTGCCAAGGTCAGCGCCATCTGCTGATACTGCGGCGCTTGGTTCAGGGGGGAACGCTGCATGGCTAAAGTATTCGCAATCGCCAACCAGAAAGGCGGGGTTGGCAAGACCACCACCTGCATCAACCTGGCCGCCTCACTGGTGGCGACCAAGCGACGCGTGCTGCTGATCGACCTCGACCCCCAGGGCAACGCGACCATGGGCAGTGGTGTGGATAAACACGCCCTGGAGCACTCGATTTACGACGTGCTGGTCGGCGACTGCAATTTACTCGAGGCCATGCAGTTTTCCGAGCACGGCGGCTACCAGTTGCTGCCAGCCAACCGCGACCTGACGGCCGCCGAAGTCAGCCTGCTGAACGTGCAGATGAAGGAAAGCCGTCTGCGCGATGCCCTGGCGCCGATCCGCGAAAACTACGATTTCATCCTGATCGACTGCCCGCCGGCGCTGTCGATGCTGACCATCAATGCCCTGGTCGCCGCCGATGGCGTAATCATCCCCATGCAGTGCGAGTACTACGCGCTGGAAGGCTTGAGCGACCTGGTCAACAGCATCCAGCGCATTGGCAAGTTGCTCAACCCGAGCCTGAAGATTGAAGGCCTGCTGCGCACCATGTACGACCCGCGCATCAGCCTGACCAACGACGTGTCGGCGCAGCTCAAACAGCATTTCCCCGACACGCTCTACCAAACCGTGATCCCGCGTAACGTGCGCCTGGCCGAAGCGCCGAGTTTCGGCATGCCGGCGCTGGTCTATGACAAGCAATCCCGTGGGGCCATCGCCTACCTGGCGCTGGCTGGCGAACTGGTCCGCCGCCAGCGCGCGGCCCCTCGCCCCGCAACTGCATAAGGAATTTCCGCATGGCTGCCAAGAAACGTGGTCTGGGACGAGGCCTGGACGCTCTGCTGGGGGGTAAGACCATTACTGCCCTGCAGGAAGAAGCGGCCGAGGTGGACCAGCGCGAGCTGCAGTACGTGCCCCTGGACCTGATCCAGCGCGGCAAGTATCAGCCCCGTCGCGATATGGACCCGACGGCGCTGGAAGAGCTGGCGCAATCGATCCGCTCTCAGGGCGTTCTGCAGCCTATCGTGGTTCGCCCGATTGCTGCTGGGCGCTTTGAAATCGTTGCCGGTGAACGCCGCTGGCGCGCTTCGCAACAGGCAGGTCTGGAACGTATCCCCGCGATGGTTCGCGATTTGCCCGACGAAGCCGCGATTGCCATGGCGCTGATCGAGAACATCCAGCGTGAAGACCTCAACCCCATCGAAGAAGCCATGGCGTTGCAGCGCCTGCAGCAGGAGTTCCAACTGACCCAGCAGCAGGTCGCCGAAGCTGTGGGTAAGTCGCGGGTGACCATCACCAACCTGCTGCGCCTGATCGCCCTGCCGGAAGAGATCAAGACCCTGCTGTCCCATGGTGATCTGGAGATGGGGCATGCCCGCGCTCTGCTCGGTTTACCCGCCGAACAGCAGACCGAAGGGGCGCGACATGTTGTCGCAAGAGGCCTGACGGTTCGCCAAACCGAAGCCCTGGTTCGCCAGTGGCTCAACAGCAAAGAGAAGCCGGCAGCGGTAACCAAGACCGATCCGGATATCAGCCGCCTCGAACAGCGCCTCGCAGAGCGGCTGGGCTCTCCGGTGCAAATCAAGCATGGCAGTAAGGGCAAGGGTCAATTAGTGATCCGTTACAGCTCGCTGGATGAACTTCAGGGTGTGCTCGCTCACATCCGCTGAAATGTTTGGACAACTTTACGTATGTAGTATCGGGCGACCGGTACTACAGTGCGGTTGATCGGTAATAGGCCTGCACCTATACTCGCCGCGCTCTTTTGGTATGCGCTCTATGTGCTCGTTTTTTGCAGCGTGATCCGGGGTTCATTGCAATGGCCATCCGCAACAAGACGCCATTCACCCGGCAACCCGGTTTTCCGGTGCTGCGCATTCAGGCGATTGTCAGCCTGTTGGTTGCCCTGGGATTTGCTCTGGGTGGCGGAACGAATGCTGGGTTTTCAGCGCTACTGGGCGGTTTGATCGCCCTGTTGCCCAACGCGTTTTTTGTCTACAAAGCCTTTCGTTACTTTGGCGCGCGTTCGGCAAGAGACATCGTCCAGTCCATGTGGTCCGGGGCGATGGGTAAATGGATTTTGACGGCAGTGCTGTTTGCACTGGTGTTCGTGGGGATCGCTCAGGTGAATGTCGCGGCCTTGTTCGGCAGTTATCTGCTAGCGGTTGCGGCGGCGGCCAGCGCTCCACTCCTGATAAAAAATTTCTGAAGCATTAGAGCGTTTGAGGCGTTTATGGCAAACACCCCGGCAGAGTACATCCAGCATCACTTACAAAACCTGGTCTACGGTGAACACCCTGAAAAGGGCTGGATCCTTGCTCAGACTCCTGAAGACGTTGCCCAGATGGGCTTCTGGGCCGTGCATGTGGATACCATGGGCTGGTCGGTATTCATGGGCCTGATCTTTCTGGGTCTGTTCCGTCTGGCGGCCAGCAAGGCCACCCAGGGTGTGCCGGGTCGCCTGCAGAACGTTGCCGAGATGGCCATCGAGTTTGTTCAAGGCATCATCAAGGACACCTTCCACGGTCGCAATTCCCTGGTCGCGCCGCTGGCCCTGACGATCTTCGTCTGGGTCTTCCTGATGAACAGCCTGAAGTGGATTCCGGTCGACTACATTCCCGGTCTGGCTTATGCGCTGGGTCTCGAGTACTTCAAGATCGTGCCCACAGCCGATCCGAACGGCACTTTCGGTATTGCCCTGGGCGTGTTCATCCTGATCATCTTCTACAGCATCAAGGTCAAGGGGATCGGCGGCTTCGCCAAGGAACTGTCCTTCACCCCGTTCAACCACTGGGCCCTGATTCCGTTCAACCTTTTCCTCGAGCTTATCGGCCTGCTGACCAAGCCGCTGAGCCTGGCCCTGCGACTGTTCGGCAACATGTATGCCGGCGAAGTGGTGTTCATCCTGATCGCGCTGTTGCCCTTCTACCTTCAGTTCGGGCTCAACGTGCCATGGGCGATCTTCCATATCCTGGTGATCCCGCTGCAGGCGTTCATTTTCATGGTGTTGACGGTGGTGTATCTGAGTGCAGCGCACGAAGATCATCACTGATAGCAACATGACGCCAGCAACCTGTTCAACACACTAACCCTTAACTTCTGAAAACTCTGGAGCTTTATTTATGGAACTCGTCTATATCGCTGCTGCCCTCATGATCGGCCTGGGTGCACTGGGTACTGGTATCGGCTTCGCCCTGCTGGGCGGCAAGCTGCTGGAATCCACTGCCCGTCAGCCTGAGCTGGGTGCTCAGCTGCAAACCAAGACCTTCCTCATGGCCGGTCTGCTCGACGCCGTTCCGATGATCGGTGTTGGTATCGCGATGTACCTGATCTTCGTGGTTGCCCCGGCTGCTGGTGCCTGATCAGTTTCCAGATTGCGGGATTCGCGTTTGTGAATCCCCATGGCTGTGAAATTGACCCGCGTCATACGTGATAGCACGAGGTAAATCGCTGTGAACATAAACCTGACCCTGTTCGGTCAAACGATTGCCTTCGCTATTTTCGTCTGGTTCTGCATGAAGTACGTATGGCCGCCGCTGACGCAGGCCATGCAGGAACGCCAGAAGAAAATTGCCGAAGGTCTGGATGCCGCTGGCCGCGCTGAGCGTGACCTGCATCTTGCCCAGGAACGTGCCGCTCAACTGCTCCGCGAGAGCAAAGAGCAGGCCGCTGCAATCATTGATCGTGCGAACAAAACCGCCAACTCGATCGTTGAAGATGCCAAGAATCAAGCTCGCACCGAAGGTGAGAAGCTGATTGCCGGCGCCAAGACTGAAATTGAGCTGGAAGTGAATCGTGCCAAGGATCAACTGCGTGCTCAGGTGTCGGCACTTGCCGTAGCCGGTGCCGAGAAGATTCTCGAGTCGTCCGTGGACGGCGCAGCGCACAATGACCTGGTCGCAAAACTGGCCTCCCAACTCTAAGCGAGGCGAGCGATGATCAATACCACTACGCTGGGTCGGCCCTACGCCAAAGCCGCTTTTGAATTTGCCAGCAGTGCCGGTCAGGCTGACGCCTGGTTGTCGATGCTGGCTTTTTCGGCTGCTGCCGTGCAGACCCCCGAAGTCGCTCGGCAACTGGTCAACCCCGCGCTGACCAGCGACCAGAAAGTCGCCGTGTTGAGCCAGGTCTGCGCTGATTACGTTGACGCTAACTTCGTCAACTTCCTCGCCACCTTGAGCAGCAATGATCGTCTGTCGCTGCTCCCGGTCGTACTCGAGCAATTCACCGCCCTGAAAGCCAAGGCCGAAAGCACCCTCGACGTTGAGGTGCAAACGGCATTCGAGCTGACGGCGGAGCAACTAACTACCCTGGCTGCCGCCCTTTCCAAGCGGCTTGATCGAACTGTCCAGCCCAAGCCGGTCGTCAATCCTGCCCTTATCGGCGGTTTGCTGATTCGTGCCGGTGACCTGGTTATCGACAGTTCGGTCCGCGGCAAACTGAACAAGCTGGCCGAAGCGTTGAAATCCTGATTGAGGGAACTGGCATGCAGCAATTGAATCCTTCCGAAATTAGCGAAATCATCAAGCAGCGCATTGGCGCGCTGGATGTGACCGCTCAAGCCCGTAATGAAGGCACCATCGTCAGCGTATCCGACGGTATCGTGCGCATTTACGGCCTCGCCGACGTGATGTACGGCGAGATGATCGAATTCCCTGGTGGCGTATTCGGCATGGCACTGAACCTGGAGCAAGACTCCGTCGGTGCTGTTGTCCTGGGTGCCTACACCAGCCTCGCCGAAGGCATGAGCGCCAAGTGCACCGGCCGCATCCTCGAAGTTCCGGTTGGTCCGGAGCTGCTGGGTCGTGTGGTCGATGCCCTGGGTAACCCGATCGATGGCAAAGGCCCGATCAACGCTCAGGCCACCGATGCTGTGGAAAAGGTTGCACCGGGCGTGATCTGGCGTAAGTCGGTCGACCAGCCGGTACAGACCGGCTACAAGTCGGTCGATGCCATGATCCCGGTAGGCCGTGGTCAGCGTGAGCTGATCATCGGTGACCGTCAGATCGGTAAAACCGCGCTGGCCATCGACGCCATCATCAACCAGAAGAACAGCGGCATTAAGTGCGTGTACGTGGCTATCGGTCAGAAGCAGTCGACCATCGCCAACGTTGTGCGCAAGCTGGAAGAAACCGGCGCGCTGGCCAACACCATCGTGGTTGCAGCTTCGGCTTCCGAATCCGCTGCGCTGCAGTTCCTGGCGCCTTACGCCGGCTGCACCATGGGTGAATACTTCCGCGACCGCGGTGAAGATGCGCTGATCGTTTATGACGATCTGTCCAAGCAGGCTGTGGCTTACCGCCAGATTTCCCTGCTGCTGCGCCGTCCGCCAGGCCGTGAAGCCTACCCGGGCGACGTGTTCTATCTCCACAGCCGTCTGCTGGAGCGCGCATCGCGCGTTTCCGAAGAGTACGTTGAGAAGTTCACCAATGGCGCTGTAACTGGCAAAACCGGTTCCCTGACCGCTCTGCCGATCATCGAAACCCAGGCGGGCGACGTTTCCGCGTTCGTTCCGACCAACGTGATTTCCATCACCGACGGTCAGATCTTCCTGGAATCGGCGATGTTCAACTCGGGTATCCGTCCTGCGGTCAACGCCGGTATCTCGGTGTCCCGCGTTGGTGGTGCTGCCCAGACCAAGATCATCAAGAAGCTCTCCGGTGGTATCCGTACCGCTCTGGCTCAGTACCGTGAACTGGCTGCATTCGCCCAGTTCGCGTCCGACCTGGACGAAGCCACCCGTAAGCAACTCGAGCACGGTCAGCGCGTTACCGAGCTGATGAAGCAGAAGCAGTACGAGCCGATGTCCATCGCGCAGATGGCCGTTTCGCTGTACGCCGCCGAGCGTGGCTTCCTGACCGACGTCGAAGTGAAGAAAGTGGGTGCGTTCGAAGCGGGTCTGCTTGCCTTCTTCAACCGTGATCACGCCGATCTGATGGCGAAGATCAACGAGAAGGGTGACTTCAACGACGACATCGACGCTGGCCTCAAAGCCGGTATCGAGAAGTTCAAAGCCACCCAAACCTGGTAACCGCAGCGGGAGCCACCGGCTCCCGCCTGCTTGAACCATAAAGGTGTGAAATGGCAGGCGCAAAAGAGATTCGCAGTAAGATCGCGAGCATCAAAAGCACGCAGAAGATCACCAGCGCCATGGAAAAAGTGGCGGTCAGTAAAATGCGCAAGGCTCAAATGCGCATGTCCTCTGGTCGCCCTTACGCTGAGCGTATCCGTCAGGTGATTGGCCATTTGGCCAAAGCCAACCCGGAATACCGCCACCCGTTCATGGTGGAGCGCGACGTCAAGCGCGTCGGCTACATCGTGGTGTCGAGTGATCGTGGCCTGTGTGGTGGTTTGAACACTAACCTGTTCAAGGCACTGCTCAAAAGCATGGCCGAGTGGCGTGATGCCAAGGTCGAGGCTGATTTCTGCGTGATCGGTACCAAGGGCGCGGCTTTCTTCCGCAGCCACGGCGGCAATGTAGTTGCTGCAGTGAGCAAGCTGGGTGAAGAGCCGTCGCTCAACGACCTGATTGGCAGTATCAAGGTCATGCTCGACGCGTATACCTCCGGCCGTATCGATCGTCTGTATCTGGTGTCGAACAAGTTCGTCAACACCATGACGCAGCGGCCCGAAGTGCAGCAAATGCTGCCGCTGGCGCCGATCGAAGAGGAAGGTGTGCAGAAAGGCCTGTGGGATTACATCTACGAGCCCGACGCACAGACCCTGCTGGACAGCCTGATGATTCGTTTCGTCGAGTCGCAGGTGTACCAGGCCGTGATGGAAAACAACGCGTGCGAACAGGCTGCACGGATGATCGCAATGAAAAACGCCACCGACAACGCTGGCGATATCATCAAAGACCTGCAGTTGGTTTACAACAAAGCACGTCAGGCTGCGATCACCCAGGAAATTTCGGAAATCGTCGGCGGCGCTGCCGCGGTTTAAAGAACGGTTCAACTGTTTAGAACGGTTGAAAAAAGTCAGAGGAACCAAAGATGAGTAGCGGACGTATCGTTCAAATCATCGGCGCCGTCATCGACGTGGAATTCCCGCGTGACAAGGTGCCGAGCGTTTATGAAGCGCTGAAAGTAGTCGGCGCCGAAACCACCCTGGAAGTTCAGCAGCAGCTGGGCGACGGCGTGGTACGCACCATTGCGATGGGTTCGACCGAAGGCCTCAAGCGTGGCCTGGACGTCGACAGCACTGGCGCAGGCATCCAGGTACCGGTCGGGGTGAAAACCCTGGGCCGTATCATGGACGTGCTGGGCAACCCGATCGACGAAGCTGGCCCGATTGGCGAAGAAGAGCGTTGGGGCATTCACCGTGCCGCACCGAGCTACGCCGAACAAGCTGGCTCCAACGAGCTGCTGGAAACCGGCATCAAGGTTATCGACCTGGTTTGCCCGTTCGCCAAGGGCGGTAAAGTCGGTCTGTTCGGTGGTGCCGGTGTCGGCAAGACCGTAAACATGATGGAACTGATCCGTAACATCGCCATCGAGCACAGCGGTTATTCCGTGTTCGCCGGTGTGGGTGAGCGTACTCGTGAGGGTAACGACTTCTACCACGAGATGAAGGACTCCAACGTTCTCGACAAGGTAGCCCTGGTTTACGGTCAGATGAACGAGCCACCAGGCAACCGTCTGCGCGTTGCGCTGACCGGCCTGACCATGGCCGAGAAGTTCCGTGACGAAGGCCGTGATGTCCTGTTCTTCGTGGACAACATCTACCGCTACACCCTGGCCGGTACCGAAGTATCCGCACTGCTCGGCCGTATGCCGTCGGCAGTGGGTTATCAGCCGACTCTGGCCGAAGAAATGGGCGTTCTGCAAGAGCGCATCACGTCGACCAAGACCGGTTCGATCACCTCGATCCAGGCCGTCTACGTACCTGCGGACGACCTCACCGACCCGAGCCCGGCGACCACCTTCGCCCACTTGGACGCCACCGTTGTACTGTCCCGTGACATCGCTTCCCTGGGTATCTACCCAGCGGTCGATCCACTCGACTCGACGTCGCGCCAGCTGGACCCGAACGTCATCGGCCAGGAGCACTACGACACCGCTCGCGGCGTTCAGTACGTGCTGCAGCGTTACAAAGAGCTGAAGGACATCATCGCGATCCTCGGCATGGACGAACTGTCGGAAGAAGACAAGCAGCTGGTATCCCGTGCTCGTAAGATCCAGCGCTTCCTGTCCCAGCCGTTCTTCGTGGCTGAAGTATTTACCGGTTCGCCGGGCAAGTACGTCTCCCTGAAAGACACCATCGCGGGCTTCAGCGGCATCCTCAACGGCGACTATGACCACCTGCCGGAGCAGGCGTTCTACATGGTTGGCGGTATCGAAGAAGCCGTAGAAAAAGCCAAGAAGCTGTAATCGGTGCGCCCGGCAACGGGCGCTCACGGTCTGGCTGATGCCTGTTGGTGTGGCCTTGCACTCGATGTATCGGGTGCCAAGGCGCTCAGCAGGCCTCAGACGATCGATACGTGAGGTTAGATATGGCCATGACAGTCCATTGCGATATCGTCAGCGCTGAAGGGGAAATCTTCTCCGGCCTGGTGGAAATGGTAATCGCACACGGCAACCTCGGCGACCTGGGGATTACCCCGGGCCACGCGCCGCTGTTGACCGACCTCAAGCCAGGCCCGATCCGCTTGATCAAGCAGGGTGGCCAGGCCGAGGTGTTCTACATCTCCGGCGGCTTCCTCGAAGTCCAGCCGCATACTGTGAAGGTCCTGGCCGACACCGTACAGCGCGCTGCCGACATTGATGAAGCAGCCGCTCAGGAAGCCCTCAAGGCTGCTGAGAAGGCGCTGAACGAGAAGGGCACGGAGTTCGATTACGGCTCCGCCGCCGCTCACCTGGCCGAGGTTGCAGCTCAGCTGCGTACCGTCCAGCAGCTGCGCAAGAAGTTCGGCGGCTAACGCCAAGGCTTCATCGCATGCGAGTAAAAGGGTAGCCTTGGCTACCCTTTTTCTTGGGCGTTGGTTTTGTGCTGTCGGTGGTCTGCCTGGCCAACTTATCCACAGTACCTGCAGTGACGCCTTTCCATTCTTCTGCCGTGCGGTTATCCACAGGTGGGCATGAAGCCCACACGACCGCCGTTCTGTTCAGGATTTTTGCCCATGTCGCTCGATATCGTCATTCTCGCCGCCGGCCAAGGCACCCGCATGCGTTCGGCCCTGCCCAAGGTGCTGCACCCGGTTGCCGGCAAATCCATGCTCGGGCATGTCATCGACACCGCTCGCCAGCTCAAGCCACAGGGTATTCATGTGGTGATCGGCCATGGCGCGGAGAAGGTTCGTGAGCAACTGGCGGCGGATGACCTGAACTTCGTCATCCAGGCCGAGCAGTTGGGCACCGGCCATGCCGTGGCCCAGGCGTTGCCGGCGTTGACCGCCGAGCGCGTGCTGATTCTCTATGGCGATGTGCCGTTGATCGAAGTCGAAACCCTGCAGCGCCTGCTGCTGCAGGTCAGCGAGCAGCAGCTCGGCCTGCTGACGGTCAACCTGAACGACCCCACCGGCTATGGCCGCATCGTGCGTGATGAACAGGGCGTGGTGAAGGCCATCGTCGAGCACAAGGACGCCAGCGAGGCGCAGCGCAAAATCTGCGAAGGCAACACCGGCATTCTCGCGGTGCCCGGCAAACGCCTTAGCGACTGGCTGGGCCGGTTGTCCAACAGCAATGCCCAGGGTGAGTACTACCTGACGGATGTTATTGCCATGGCCGTGGCCGACGGCCTGGTGGTGGCCACCGAGCAGGCGGCGGACGAGATGGAAGTGCTGGGCGCCAATGACCGCATCCAGCTTTCGCAGCTTGAGGGCCACTATCAGCAACGCTTCGCCAACCGTCTGATGGCGCAAGGCGTCACCCTGATCGACCCGTTCCGCTTCGATGTACGCGGCGAGGTCAGCGTCGGCCGCGACATCACCATCGATATCAACGTGATCCTCGAAGGCAAGGTGGTGATTGAGGACGACGTACAGATCGGCCCGAACTGCGTGATCAAGAACTCGATCCTGCGCAAAGGTGCCATCGTCAAAGCCAACAGCCATTTGGAAGGGGCCGAAGTGGGTGAGGGCGCCGACTGCGGCCCGTTCGCCCGCTTGCGTCCCGGCTCGGTGCTGGGTGCCAAGGCCCATGTGGGTAACTTCGTCGAGCTGAAGAACGCCAAGCTGGGCGAGGGCGCCAAGGCCGGTCACCTGAGCTACCTGGGCGATGCCGAGGTCGGCGCGCGCACCAACATCGGCGCCGGCACCATCACCTGCAACTACGACGGCGCCAATAAACACCGCACCGTGCTTGGTGAAGACGTGTTTATCGGCTCTAACAGCGCTCTGGTTGCGCCGGTCACGCTGGGCGACCGCGCCACCACGGGCGCTGGCTCGGTAATTACCGGTGATGTGCCGGATAACACCCTGGCGGTCGGCCGCGCCAAGCAGCGCAATATCGAGGGCTGGAAGCGGCCGACCAAGAAGACCTGATGGAGTTGGCAAGGATGCCTTTACGCAAACGCTGGATAATACCGGTGCTGTTTCTTGTCTGGGCCTTGCTGCCGGAATGGCCGCAGATTCCGGTGCAGGACGCCAGTGCCCGGGACTGGAATCCGCATACCTTCTGGTTTGAACCTTGGGGCCGCTCCGGCGTGCACAAGGGCATTGATATCTTCGCCAAACGCGGTGCGCCGGTGCGCTCCAGCAGCTATGGGGTGGTGCTGTTTCGCGGTGAGATCGCGCAGGGCGGCAAGGTGGTGGTCGCCCTGGGGCCGAAATGGCGCATTCATTATTACGCCCATCTGCAAACCGTCGACGCCTACCCAGGCCAACCGCTGCTGGCTGGCAGCCTGCTGGGTACGGTTGGCGATACGGGTAATGCTCAAGGCAAACCGGCGCACTTGCATTACTCGGTTGTCAGCCTGCTGCCGTTACCTTGGCGTGCGGACGAGTCGACCCAAGGCTGGAAGAAGATGTTTTATCTGGACCCCAACCAGCTTTTGCAAACGCGCTGAATTGGCCTGGGTACCCCTGCCAGATGTCGATTCCCGCTTGACGAAAAACTTCGATTAGGTTTTGATTCGCGTCATTATCTTTCGAATCGAAACTTAAACATGTCGAAGCGCAACACTCCGCAACGTCGCCACACCATTCTTGCCCTGCTCGCCGAGCAAGGTGAGGTAAGTGTGGACGCGCTGTCGAAAGCCTTCGCCACCTCGGAAGTGACCATCCGCAAAGACCTCGCCGCCCTGGAGAAAAACGGCCTGCTGCTGCGCCGTTATGGGGGCGCTGTGCCAATGCCCCAGGAGTTGATCGGCGAGCCGGCACAGCCGGTGTCGTCTTACAAACAGGCCATCGCCCGTGCCGGTGTGGCGCGTATTCGCGAGCATGCGCGGATCATCATCGACAGCGGCACCACCACCGCGGCGATGATCCCGCAGTTGGGCTACAAGCCCGGTCTGGTAGTCATGACCAACTCGTTGAACGTGGCCAACGCCCTGCGTGATATCGAGCACGAGCCGGTGCTGCTGATGACCGGCGGCACCTGGGACCCGCATTCCGAGTCGTTCCAGGGCCAGGTCGCCGAGCAGGTGCTGCGTTCCTACGACTTCGACCAGTTGTTTATCGGCGCCGATGGCATCGATCTGCAGCGCGGCACCACCACCTTCAATGAACTGCTGGGCTTGTCGCGGGTGATGGCCGAGGTGGCGCGCGAAGTGGTGGTGATGGTCGAGAGCGACAAGATCGGCCGCAAGATTCCCAACCTGGAGCTGCCCTGGGGCAGCATCCATACCCTGATTACCGATGAGCGTCTCGCCAATGAGGCGCGCGAACAACTGATGGCCCGTGGGATCAAGCTGATCTGCGCGGCCGTCGACGTCTAAGCAAGGAGAACAGACTATGTGTGGCATTGTGGGCGCCGTCGCCGAGCGCAGCATCACCGCCGTCCTGGTCGAGGGCCTCAAGCGCCTCGAGTACCGTGGCTACGACAGCGCCGGGGTGGCCCTGCTCGACGACCAGGGCGTGCTGCAGCGTCGGCGTCGGGTCGGCAAGGTCAGCGAGCTGGAAACCGCCCTGAGCAGCGAGCCGCTGCCGGGCCGCCTGGGCATCGCCCATACCCGTTGGGCCACCCACGGCGCGCCGAGTGAGCGTAACGCCCACCCGCATTTCTCCGGTAGCGATCTGGCGGTGGTGCACAACGGCATTATCGAAAACCATGAGCAGTTGCGCGAACAGCTCAAGGGCCTGGGTTATGTGTTCAGCTCGGACACCGACACCGAAGTCATCGTCCACCTGCTTGACCACAAATTGAAAAGCCAGCCGGACCTGACCGCAGCCTTGAAAGAGGCGGTCAAGGAATTGCACGGTGCCTATGGCCTGGCGGTGATCAGTGCCAAGCAACCGGATCGCCTGCTCGCCGCGCGCAGCGGCAGCCCGCTGGTGATCGGCCTGGGCCTGGGCGAGAACTTCCTCGCCTCTGATCAGTTGGCCCTGCGCCAGGTGACCGACCGCTTTATGTACCTGGAAGAAGGCGATATCGCCGAGATCCGCCGCGACAGCGTGCAGGTCTGGGCCGCCGATGGCCAGCCGGTGGTGCGCGAAACCGTGCAGTACCACGAAGGCGCCGAAGCCGCCGACAAGGGCGCGTACCGCCACTTCATGCTCAAGGAAATCCACGAGCAACCCAAGGTGGTGCAGCGCACGTTAGAAGGCCGTTTGGGCAGCGATCATGTGCTGGTGCAGGCGTTCGGCCCGCTGGCTGCCGAGTTGTTCGCCAAGGTGCGCAACGTGCAGATCGTCGCTTGTGGCACCAGCTACCACGCCGGTATGGTCGCCCGTTACTGGCTGGAAGAGTTGGCCGGGATTCCCTGCCAGGTCGAGGTGGCCAGCGAGTTTCGCTACCGCAAGGTGGTGGTGCAGCCCGACACCCTGTTTGTCAGCATCTCCCAGTCCGGCGAAACCGCCGACACCCTGGCTGCCCTGCGCAACGGTAAAGAGCTGGGTTACCTGGCCAGCCTGGCGATCTGCAACGTCGGCATCAGCTCCCTGGTGCGCGAGTCCGACCTGTGCCTGCTGACCCTCGCAGGCCCGGAAATCGGTGTGGCCTCGACCAAGGCCTTCACCACCCAGCTGGTCGCACTGATGCTGCTGACCCTGTCCCTCGGCCAGGTGCGCGGCACCCTGGATAAAGCCCTGGAGGCTGAACTGGTCGACGAACTGCGCCGACTGCCGACGCGTCTGGGCGAAGCCCTGGCCATGGACAGCGTTGTGGATAAGATTTCCGAGCTGTTCGCCGAGAAGCACCACAGCCTGTTCCTCGGCCGTGGCGCGCAGTATCCGGTGGCGATGGAAGGTGCGCTCAAACTCAAGGAAATCTCCTACATCCATGCCGAGGCCTACCCGGCCGGCGAGCTCAAGCACGGGCCATTGGCGTTGGTGGACAGCGATATGCCGGTGGTCACGGTGGCGCCAAATAACGAGCTGCTGGAAAAGCTCAAATCCAACCTGCAGGAAGTGCGCGCCCGTGGCGGCGAGCTGATCGTCTTCGCCGACGAGCAGGCCGGCATGCGCAACGGCGAGGGCACCCACGTGGTGAACATGCCGCATATCCACGATGCCCTTGCACCGATCCTCTACACCATCCCGCTGCAGCTGCTGTCCTACTACGTCGCTGTGCTCAAGGGCACTGACGTCGACCAGCCGCGCAACCTGGCCAAGAGCGTGACTGTCGAGTGAAGCGCGCGGACGTGATACAGCGTTTGGCCGCGGGCGTGGTCTTCGAGACCCAGGTCATCACCAACCCGGCCAATACGCGGGAGTGGATTCTGCTGCTGAGCAAAGAGGCGGGGCGCAGCTATTTTCTGGTTGATGACGCGGAACAGGTGGAGTCCTTTGCCAGCCTCGACGGGCTGATTGCAGAGCTGCGCCAGTTGGGTATCAAGCGGGTCGAGGTACAGCTCTAACAGGCGAGGTGGTGCATGCCCATCAATTACGCCCGACGGCTAATTGGCAGCGAACGCAGTGACACGGCGAACCGGCATCTTGGGTTTGCCTTGGCCTTTGTCGCTGGGGCGATCAATGCCGGGGGCTTTCTCGCCGTCCAGCAGTACACCTCGCACATGACCGGCATCGTCTCGTCGATGGCCGACAATATCGTCCTTGGTGCCCATGGGCTGGTGCTGGCCGGGCTGGGCGGGGTGGTTTCGTTCCTGCTCGGTGCCGTCTGCTCGACCCTGATGATCCATTACTCGCGGCGCCGCCAGCTGCACAGTGAATACGCCCTGCCGCTGTTGCTGGAGGCCGTGTTGCTGCTGTGTTTCGGTCTCCTGGGTAGCCTGCTGGCGACGGTTGCCGGGCTGTTCGTGCCGCTGACGGTGATGCTGCTGTGTTTCATCATGGGCCTGCAAAACGCCCTGATCACCAAGCTGTCGCGCGCCGACATCCGCACCACCCACGTGACTGGCATCATCACCGACATCGGTATCGAGCTGGGCAAGCTGTGTTACTGGAATCGCAGCCCTGGCCTGCCCAGCGTCGGGGTGGACCGCCAGCGGCTGCGCATCCTGCTGACGCTGTTGGGCTGTTTCTTCCTCGGCGGGGTGCTCGGCGCACTCGGCTTCAATTATCTGGGCTACGTCTCCACCGTGCCGCTGGCGCTGTTTCTGGTGCTGCTGGCCGGCGTGCCGGCGGTGGACGATGTGCTGAGGTGGTTGCGCAGGCGTTTGGCGAGCTGAAGCGCCTCAACGTCGATAGAGATGCCGATGTTCGGCGTCATACAGTGCCGATTCGGCAAAGGCGCCGGGGTCGAGCACCCGCCCGACCAGGATCAGCGCGGTGCGGCGAAAGTCCTTGGTTGCGACCTTTTCCTCGATATCGCCCAGGGTGCCGAGTACCCAATCCTGATCGGGCCAGCTGGCCCTGTGGATAACTGCGATGGGGCAGTCGACGCCATAGTGCGGCAGCAGCTCGGCGACAATATTCGGCAAGTGGCGCACACCCAGGTGGATGGCCAGGGTTGCGCGGTGCTGCGCCAGCTCGCCAAGGGACTCGCCTGCCGGCATCGGTGAGGTGGTGCCGTAGCGGGTGAGAATGACCGTCTGGGCGATGCCGGGCAGGGTCAGCTCGGCTTCCAGCAGCGCCGCGCAGGCGGCGGTGGCGGTGACGCCGGGGATGATCTCGAACGGAATGCCAAGGGCGCGCAGCTCGCGAATCTGCTCACCGATGGCGCCGTACAGCGAAGGATCGCCGGAGTGCACCCGGGCCACGTCCTGGCCGCGCTCGTGGGCCTGGCGTAGTAACTCGATAATTTCCGCCAGGTGCAGCTCGGCGGTGTTCACCAGCTGTTCGGCGTTATGGCCGTCGAGCACTGCTTCAGGCACCAGGGAACCGGCGTAGAGAATCACCGGGCAGCTGCGGATCAGGCGCTGGCCCTTGACGGTGATCAGCTCAGGGTCGCCGGGGCCGGCACCGATAAAGTAGACGGTCATTGCGTGTCCTTGCGGGTAATCAGCGCCAGCGCACAGGTGGCGCTGGCGCTGCGGGTTTTGCCACCGAGTAGACGCGCCTCGCAGCCACCCAGGCGAGTGGCCAGGGCCAGGGCGCAGGGTTCGGCCACGGCGGGGCTGCCAGTGGTGCTGAGGGTCAGAGCGGCGCCATGCACGTGGGCCTGGAAGGGTGTCAGCTCATCAGGGCTAAAGCAGGTCAGTGGCAGACCCAGGCGGTCAGCCAGGGCGAGCAGGCCGGCTTCCTCGCGCTTGTGCTCAATACTGGCCAGGCCGACCAGGTTATCCACAGTCAGTTGCTGGGCCGCCAGCGTCTCTTCAAGCAGTGTGGATAACTCATCCAGCCCGCAGTCACGGCGACAGCCCAGGCCTGCAACCACCTGGCGCGCGGGTGCAGCGAGTGGAACGGTTGGGCTGGGCATTATCACGGGCGCTCATACGGGGCAGCGGCGTAGCTCAACATGGTGTCCTCCACCGGTCAACCGTGAAGGGTGCAACCTATGCAACCACTGTAGCCTGGGCGCGGTTATCACCGTTATCCGCCTTTATTTTCCAGATTTAAAAGACAGCTGTGTATGACTGGTTGAAATAGGAACCATTCGCGATTAATGTGCTCGCGGTCGCCATATCCCCCCATGGCGCCTTACCCCGGTTGGCTTGGGCTGCGCCATGTCGTCACCTGAAACGGATTCGATCATTCCTCTCGACGTGCTCTACGGCACACACCACGGTTGGCTGCATGGCTGGCTGCGGCGTTCGGTCGGTTGTTCGCAGCAGGCGGCGGATCTGGTTCAGGACACTTTCGTGCGCTTGCTGGTGCGCGGCCAGCCGATTGAAAGTCGTGCACCGCGGGCCTTGTTGGCGCGTATCGCGCGCGGGCTGCTGATCGACCACTGGCGGCGTGACGCGCTGGAGCGGGCCTACCTTGATGCATTGGCGCAGTTGCCTGAGGCGCTGCATCCCTCGCCCGAGGTGCGTCATGAGGCCCTGCAGTCTCTGGAGCGCATTGCCCAGCTGCTCGATGGCCTCAAACCGGCCGTGCGCGACGCCTTTCTGCTGTACCAGCTCGGCGGCCTGAATCATGCGCAGGTGGCGCAGCAGTTGGGTGTTTCCAGCCGCACCGTTGAGCGCCATGTGGCCAATGCCCTGCTGCACTGCTATCGCCTGTGTTTCGAGGATGGCCAGTGAGCGCAGTGAAGCGTTTGCCTGAGCCCATCGTGTGCACGGCGATCGAATGGCAGATGCGCTTGCGCGGCAATGCCGGTAACCCCGAACTACAGCGGCAGCTGCAAGACTGGCTGGATCAGGACGAGCTGCATCGCCTGGCCTGGCAGCGCTTGCAGCAGATGGCCGGCTTGTTTCAGGTCAGCCAGATGCCCGGTTCCGGGCAGGCCATTCCGCTGTTGCAACGCGCCAACGCTGACCTGAGCCGCCGACGCATGCTCAAGGTGTTTGGCATCGGCCTGGCGGCAGGCGGTGCTACCTTGCTGGCCACGTCTGTCCCCTCTGCCTGGCATGCCGATTTTGCCACGACCACCGGGGAGCGCCGGCGAGTGAGCCTGGGGGATGACACCCAGGTGCTGCTCAATACCGGCAGCGCCCTGGATGTACGGGGCAAGGCATTGCTGCTGCGTGCCGGCGAAGTGCTGGTGGAGGGTGCGCAATGGCAGGTGCGTTGTCGTTTTGCCGAGTGCACGGGGCGGCAGGCGCGGGTGCTGCTGCGTGAACGCGACGGCTACAGCGAGATCCGTGTCGAGCGCGGCGAGGTGCTGGTGGCCGCCGGGGCAGGGCAGCGCTGGTTACAGGCGGGCGAAGGTGTGGCGGTGTCGGCAGCGAACATGACCGCGCTCGGCAAGGGTCCGCTCGATCCCTTTGCCTGGGCCCGTGGCCTGCTGCTGGTCAACGACATTCGCCTGGCCGACTTTCTCGCCGAGGCCGGGCGCTACCGTCAGGGCTGGCTGGGCTGCGACAGGACGGTGGCCGATTTGCGCCTTTCCGGGGTCTTTCGCCTGGATCAGCCGGAGTTGATGCTGCACAACATTACCCAGCTGCTGCCGGTGGCCATCGTCGAGCACACGCGCTGGTGGGTGCGCATCGTGCCCGTCGCCTAAAAAAATTGTCGGATTTCTGCGACTTGTCCGGTTAGGGGATATCACTCCCTCAATGGATACCCTCATGCGTTCTGCCAGGCCACTGCCGTCCACGCTTCAGCCCCGTACCTTATCGACCGCCATCTGCCTGGCCCTATCGCTGCTGGGCGGGACAGCGAGCCTGCCGCTGCAGGCCGCCGAGCCGGCTTCCAGCGTTGCTGCGCCGAGTGTTCCGGCCGGGCCGCTGGATCAGGCCCTCAACCTGTTCGCCGAGCAGGCGGGCATTACCCTGTCGTATTCCCCGCAGATGGTCCACGGGCTGCGCAGCCCGGGTGTGGCAGAAGGTGAGTCACTGGACGACGGGTTACGGTTGCTGCTGGCTGGCACCGGCCTGGTCGCCGAGAAAACTGCCTCGGGTTATGTGGTACGGCTCAGTCAGTCCGACGCCAGCTATCAGCTGGAGCCCATGACCATCAAGGCCACCTTGGCGCCGGGTGCCTTTGAGCCGGTGCCGGGTTATTTCGCCAGTAACGCCAGCAGTGCGACCAAGAGCGATAAGCCGATCCTGGAAACCGCGCAGAGCATCAGCGTGGTCACCGCCGAGCAGATGGCTGATCGCAAGGTCGACCGGGTCGAAGATGCAGTGGCTTACAGCGCCGGGGTACGCGTGGGCAGCTCGGGCCTCGACCCGCGCTTCGACCAGATCAACATACGCGGCTTTGAGACGACCATGTCCGCCGACTTTCTCGACGGCTTGCGTCAGCCTTATAACGGCTGGCTGTCCATCTATGGTGCAGAAGCCTTCGCCCTGGAGCGCGTCGAAGTGCTCAAAGGCCCGGCCTCGGTGCTCTATGGCCAGATCAGCCCCGGCGGCATGGTCAACCGGGTGAGTAAGCGGCCGAGCGTGCTGGCGAAGAATCAGGTTGAAATCCAGGGCGGCAGTCATGACCACCGCCAGGGCCAGTTCGATGTCGGCGGCAAGCTGGATGAAGACGGGGACGTGCTGTTTCGCACCGTGGGCGTTTACCGCGATGCGCAGTACGACATCGAGCAACTGAACAACGATGTGCGCCTGCTGGCCCCGTCGTTGAGCTGGCAGATCGATTCGGCCACCAGCCTGACCCTGCTGGCGCAGTACCAGGAGCGCGAGACAGCGGCCTCGCCGATGCTCTACCAGGACGGTGACCATCTCACCGACTTCTGGCAGGGCGATGAGTACTTCGACAAGCTCGGGCAGCGCCAATGGACCTTCGGTTACGAGTTCGAGCACGCCTTCAACGACAGCCTCAGCGTGCAACAAAACCTGCGCTACGGCCAACTGAACACCACCAACCAATACTTGCAGCCCAACGGCACCATCACCAACGGCGTGATGGAGCGCGATGCGGTGGGCGTGTACGAGGACATGGATTCGCTGACCTCCGACACACGCCTGGTTAACCGCTTCGCCACCGGCGAGCTGCAGCACACCCTGCTGAGCGGCTGGGATTACACCTGGTTCGACAGCTCGGTGTTGTATGCCACGGGGCCTGCGCCCTCCATCGACATGGGCGCGCCGGACTACCACCAGCCGGTCAGTAAGCCGACCGCTGCGCTGGCCGACCAGGACAGCCTCACCCAGCGCAGCGGCCTGTACCTGCAGGACCAGATCGAGCTCGAGCGCTGGCGTCTGTCCGTCGGTGTGCGCCGCGATTGGGTGCATGTACGCAACAGCAACAACCTGACCGATACCCATACAAAAACCAGCGACTCCGCCACCACCTACCAGCTCGGCGCGCTCTACCTGTTCGACAACGGCCTGGCGCCCTATACCAGCTACGCCGAATCATTCCTGCCGCAGAGCGGGAGCAACGCCAGTGGCCCGCTCAAGCCCACCGAGGGCAAGCAGTACGAAGTCGGCCTGAAGTACCAGCCGCCCGGCACCAGCGCGATGTTTACCGCCTCGCTTTACCACCTGACCCAGGAAAACGTCTCGACCCGCGACCCGGTCGACCCGCTCAACACCGTGCAGACCGGCGAACAGGTCTCCCGTGGTCTTGAGCTGGAGGCGGTCGCCGACCTGAACGAGCGCCTGAGCCTGACCGCTGGCTACAGCTACAACGACCCTGAGGTGACCAAGAGCAACGACGGCAACGAGGGCAAAGACCCGAAAGACGTGCCGCGTCACCTGGTCTCGCTTTGGCTGGACTACAACCTGCCCTCGGGCCTGGGCTTTGGTGGCGGCGCCCGCTACACCGGCAGCGTCTACGGCAATGACATGAACACCGTGAAGAGCGAGGACTACACCCTGGTCGACGCCGTCGTGCGCTACGACTTCGGCGGTGGCCTGGACGGCGTACGTGTAGCCCTCAACGCACGCAACCTGTTCGACAAGCAGTACATCAACTGCCAGGCCGGCTTCTGCTACCGCGGCGAAGCTCGCAGCCTGGTCACCAGCCTGAGCTACAGCTGGTGAGCGGCGTAACCTGGCTGCGCGCATTGACCATGCTGGGCTGCATGTTGGTGGGCGGCCTCGCCGTCGCCCAGGTCGAGCCGGTGAGCCTGGACGGCAGCGAGCAATGGGCGATGAAAAGCGCCGAGGGCCGCGATTACCGCATCATGGTCAGCCTGCCGGAGGGCGACGTGCCCTATACCGGCGGCTACCCGGTGATCTACCTGCTCGACGGCAACGCCTATTTTCCGGCCTTCCACGCCGCCAAGCGGGCGCAGAAGCGCTGGCGTGGCGCGATTCTGGTGGCCATCGGTTACCCGAGCGATACACCGCTGGATTTCAAACGCCGCGCCTTCGACCTGTCGCCGCCGCAGCTGCCCGAGCGCAACGACCCGCCGCAAGGCGGCCAGGACCTATTTCTCGATTTTATCGAGCAGCGCCTGATGCCTGAGGTCAACCAGCGCTTCAAGGTCGATCAGGACCAGCGCAGCCTGATTGGCCACTCCTTCGGCGGCATGTTCGGTATCTACGCTTTGTTCACCCGCCCGGCTTTGTTCCAGCATGTCGTGGCGATCAGCCCGAGCCTATGGTGGCGTGACCGCTACCTGCTGGCGCACGAGCGGGCGTTTACCCAGCAGGCCCATGCCGGGCAGCTGGATCTGACCCACCGCAGCCTGACCATGTGGGTGGGCGACCGGGAAATGCCCCAGGAAATTCAGGACGTGCGCTCCCTGCAACTGCGCCTGGAGAACCTCTCGCAATACGGGCTGCGCAGCAACTTTCAGCTCGAAGCGGGCGAGGACCATATGTCGATTCCCTTCCGGGTGACTACCCAGGTGCTGGAGGAGCTGCTCAGCACAAGGCGCTTCTAAACGGCGTTGGGCCGCCGCCACCGGTCAAGCGTGATTGACCGACTGCTGCGGCCTGCGTAGCCTTCCCTCCGTTCGAGGTTCTTTGTGGGCAAACCCACAAAGCTAAGAGGGAACAGGGTCCCCATGCCCTGGCTGCCCCCGCAACTGTGAACGGTCTTAAATCCTTCGACACACCACTGCCATTGGCGGGAAGGTGAAGGATGGCGCGATGCGCAGGCCGTGAGCCAGGAGACCTGCCTCGTCACGCTTTCGACAACCGGGCGGGGTGATCCGGTGGTGTTGGCTGACGCCTGCGTGGCTGTCATGTCTGTGCCGCCTGCCTGCTCGCTTTTTCCGACGCTATGCAGGATTCGCCATGAAAACCCTCGCCAAACTTCCCGTTACCATCGTCACCGGCTTTCTCGGTGCCGGCAAAACCACGCTGCTGCGTCATCTGCTGGCCCATTCTGGCGGGCGGCGTATCGCGGTGATCGTCAACGAGTTCGGCGAGCTGGGCATCGACGGTGACCTGCTCAAGCAATGCTCCATCGGCTGCAGTGAAGAAGAAGCCAATGGCCGCGTCTTTGAGCTGGCCAACGGCTGCCTGTGCTGCACCGTGCAGGAAGAGTTCTTCCCGGTGATGCGCGAGCTGGTGGCGCGCCGTGGCGACCTCGACCATATCCTGATCGAAACCAGCGGCCTGGCGCTGCCCAAGCCGCTGGTGCAGGCCTTCAACTGGCCGGAAATCCGCAACGCCTGCACCGTGGATGCAGTGATTACCGTGGTCGACAGCCCGGCCGTGGCCGCCGGCACCTTCGCTGCTTTCCCCGACCAGGTGGACGAACAGCGCAAGCTTGACCCCAACCTCGACCATGAATCGCCGCTGCATGAGCTGTTCGCCGACCAACTGGCCAGCGCTGACCTGGTGATCCTCAACAAGGCCGACCTGCTCGACGCCGCGGCGCTGGCCGCCGTGCGCGCCGAAGTGAGTGAGGAGCTGCCGCCGGCGGTGAAAGTCATCGAAGCCCACGGCGGCGAGCTGCCGTTGGACGTGCTGCTCGGCCTGAACAGCGAAACCGAGCTGCACATCGACAGCCGCCGCACCCATCACGACGATGAGGACGAGGACCACGATCACGACGAATTCGCCTCGTTCCACGTGGAACTACCGGAAGCCGACGAGACGCGCCTGCTGGCGGCTCTCAAGGACACAGTGGCCAAGCACGGCATCCTGCGGATGAAAGGCTTCGCCGCCATCCCCGGCAAACCCATGCGCCTGCTGGTGCAGGGCGTCGGTCAGCGCTTCGACCGCCACTTCGACCGCGCCTGGCAGGCCGATGAGCCGCGTATCACCCGCCTGGTGGTGATCGGCCAACAGCTTGATCACGCGGCCATCGAGGCCGAGCTGCAGTCGGCATTGGCCTGATGGAAATGTGGGAGGGGCTGGGCGGCACCCCGCTTTAGCCGCGATCCAATTCGCGGATAGTCGCGGCTAAAGCGGTTCGCCGCCCGGCCCTCCCACGATTCGCGCCTTCCTCGGAACGATCATGCACCTACTCCGCACCCAACCCGGCAGCCAGGTCCCGGCCGACAGCATCGCCGACCTCGGCCAGACCCCGGCTGAGCTGGTGATCTTATGCACCGGTGATTCCCAGCTGTCGCTGCTGGCCGAGGTGGCGCGGCAGTTGCCGGCGGACTACCCCAGCCTGCGTCTGGCCAGCCCGGCGCAGTTGAGCAACAACGCCTCCATCGACCTGTACGTCGAGCAGGTGCTGCAGCACGCCAAGGTGATCCTGATCGCCGTGCACGGCGGCGTGAGTTATTGGCGTTACGGCATCGAGCGGCTGGTCGAGCTGGCCGAGCGTGGCGCGCAGGTGGCGATGATGCCCGGCTGCGACAACACCGACCCGGAGCTGATGGGCCTGAGCAACGTGCCGGCGGCCGAGTGCGAGCGGCTCTGGCAGTACCTGCGCCAGGGCGGCGCGCAGAACGCCCACAACCTGTTCAACTGCATCGCCAGCCAGTGGTTACAGCGTGATTACCCCTGGGCGGCGCCCCAGGCCTTGCCGCGTGTCGGCCTCTATCATCCACAGCGCAGTCAGCCAGACCTCGATGACTGGCGCCGCGACTGGCAGGCCGGCGCGCCGGTGGTGGCGCTGCTGTTCTACCGCGCCCAGGTGCAGGCGGCCAATACCGGGTTTATCGAGGTGTTCTGCCAGCGCCTGCGGGCCCAGGGCCTCAACCCGCTGCCGATTGCCGTGGCCAGCCTCAAGGAAGCCGCGTGCCTGGCCCAGGTCGAGGCGTGGCAGGATGAAACCGACACCGCGCTGATCATTAACACCACCGCTTTCGCCCTGTCCAACCCGGAGGCGCCCAGCGCGCGGCCGTTCCGGCGGGATATTCCAGTGCTGCAGGCGATCTGCGCGCTGGACAACCTGGAGCAGTGGCAGGCCAATGCCCAAGGCCTGGGCGGTCGCGACCTGGCCATGCACATCGTGTTACCGGAGCTGGACGGCCGGCTGATCACCCGGCCGATCAGCTTCAAGGGCCTGGCCTGGCGCAGCGAGCGCAGCCAGAGCGATGTGGTCTGTTATCAGCCGCACCTGCCGGGGATGGACTTTATCGCCAGCCTGGCGCGCAACTGGGTGGCCCTGGCCACGACCACCAATGCCGACAAACGCATCGCCCTGGTGCTGGCCAACTACCCGACCCGCGACGGGCGCATCGGCAATGGCGTCGGCCTCGATACCCCGGCGGCGGCGCTGGGCATCCTTCAAGCCTTGCAGGCCCAGGGCTACCCTGTGGATAACCTGCCGGCGAGCGGCACCGAGCTTATCCACAGGCTGTTGGGCGGTGTGACCAACGACCTCGATAACCTGGACCAGCGGCCCTGTGCGCAAAGCCTGGCTATGGCTGACTATTTGGCGTTTTTCCACAGCCTGCCCGAGGTCAACCAGCAGGCGGTGCTGGCGCGCTGGGGCAGCCCGGAGCAAGACCCGATGTTCCGTAGCGGGCGTTTGATGATTGCCGGCCTGCGCTTTGGCCTGACCTTTGTCGGTATTCAGCCGGCGCGGGGTTATCAGGTGGACGCAGCGGCGGTCTATCACGACCCGGACCTGGTGCCGCCCCACGGCTACCTGGCGTTCTACGCCTGGCTGCGTCGTGAGTTCGGTGCCCACGCGGTGATCCACGTCGGCAAGCACGGCAACCTGGAGTGGCTGCCGGGCAAGAGCGTGGGCCTGTCCGAGCAGTGCTGGCCCGGCGCGATTCTTGGTCCGCTGCCCAACATCTACCCGTTTATCGTCAACGACCCCGGCGAAGGCGCCCAGGCCAAGCGGCGTACCCAGGCGGTGATCATCGACCACCTGATGCCGCCGCTGACCCGCGCCGAAAGCTACGGGCCGCTGCGCGATATCGAACGCCTGGCCGATGAGTATTACGACGCCAGCCAGCTCGACCAGCGCCGCGCCCTGGAGCTGCGTGGCGAGATTCTGCTCAAGGTGCGCGAAGCCAGCCTCGACCGCGAACTGGGCCTGCAGCTCAACGAAGACCCCAATAGCTGGCTGCCGCAGCTCGATGCCTACCTCTGCGATTTGAAGGAGTCGCAGATCCGCGATGGCCTGCACGTATTCGGCGAATCACCGGCCGGCACCCTGCGCCGCGACACCTTGCTGGCGTTGCTGCGCATTCCCCGGGGCGACGGCCTGGGCGGCAACGCCAGCCTGCTGCGCGCCCTGGCGGACGACCTTGCGCTGGCCTTTGATCCGCTCGACTGCGACATGGCTGCGCCCTGGAATGGGCCGCGTCCCGCTGCCTTGCAGGCTGTGGATAACTGCACCTGGCGCACCACCGGTGACA
Organism: Pseudomonas cuatrocienegasensis; assembly: GCF_900110925.1. GTDB lineage: Bacteria > Pseudomonadota > Gammaproteobacteria > Pseudomonadales > Pseudomonadaceae > Aquipseudomonas > Aquipseudomonas cuatrocienegasensis. Next base: position 157,657 of record NZ_FOFP01000011.1, read on the forward strand.
CCCGCGAGCGCCTGGAACTGCTGGCCTTGCAGCTGATCGAGGCAACGGATTTTGACGCCGCTGGCCCGAGCAGTCGCCAGGTGCTGCAGCGCTTGCATGATGAGGTCGCGCCGCGCCTGGATGCCTGCGGCCCGGCAGAAATGCACGGCCTGCTGGCGGCGCTGGAGGGGCGTTTTGTTCCCGCTGGGCCAAGTGGCGCACCGAGCCGGGGCCGGCTGGATGTGCTGCCCACCGGGCGCAACTTCTTCACCGTCGATGTGCGTAACCTACCGACGCCGACCGCCTGGCGCATCGGCGTGCAAGCGGCGGATCGCCTGCTCGAACGCCATCTGCAGGACCACGGCGACCACCTGCGCCAGCTCGGCCTGTCGATGTGGGGCACCGCGACCATGCGCACCGGCGGCGATGACATGGCCCAGGCCCTGGCGCTGCTCGGTGTGCGCCCGGTGTGGCAGGCTGGCAGCCAGCGCGTCGAACGCTTCGAGGTGCTGGCGCTTGAGCAGCTCGGCCGCCCACGGGTGGACGTGACCCTGCGGGTGTCCGGCTTCTTCCGCGATGCCTTCAGCAACCTGATCCGCCTGTTCGACGAGGCGGTGCAGGCGGTGGTCGATCTGGATGAGCCGGAAGACATGAACCCGCTATCGGCGCGGGTCTGGCGCGAATCCCTGGCCCTGCAGGACAGCGGTCTGGACGAGTTCGAGGCGCGCAAACAGGCCGGCTGGCGGGTGTTCGGCTCCAAACCTGGGGCTTACGGCGCCGGCGTGCAGAACGCCATCGACCAGCGCCTGTGGGAAACCCGCGCGGACCTGGCCGAGGTCTACCTCAACTGGGGCGGCTACGCCTATGGCGCGCACAGCGACGGCGCCCCGGCGCGCGCGCAGTTCGCCGAGCGTCTGGAGCAGATGCAGGCGGTGCTGCACAACCAGGACAACCGCGAGCACGACATTCTCGATTCCAACGACTACTACCAGTTCCAGGGCGGCATGTTGGCAGCGGTGGAAACCCTGCGCGGCGCCAAGGTGGCGAGCTACCACGGCGACAACAGCCAGCCCGACAACCCGCGCATCCGCACCCTCAAGGAGGAGCTGAACCGCGTGGTGCGCGCCCGCGCGGCCAACCCCAAGTGGATCGACGGCATGAAGCGCCACGGCTACAAGGGCGCGTTCGAGCTGGCGGCGACCATCGACTACCTGTTCGCCTTCGACGCCACCAGCGAGCTGGTCGACGACCACCAGTACGCGCTGCTTACCGATGCCTACCTGCTCGACAAGGACACCCGCGACTTTATCCAGCAGCACAACCCCGGCGCCCTGCAAGACATCCTCGAACGCCTGCTCGAAGCCCAGCAACGCGGCCTCTGGCAGGAGCCCGGCGCGTATCGCGAGGCGCTGGAAAACCTGCTGATCGACAGCGAAGAGTCTTAAAAAGCCTCGCGGCTAAAGCCCCTCCCACAGGTAACAGTTGTCGTCGTGGGAGGGGTTTTAGCCGTGAACCGGTTGGTTGGAAACAGTGGGTAGCCTGGGTTGAGCAGCGCGATACCCGGGGCATCTCCTTTCTCCCGGGTGTCGCTGCGCTCGACCCAGGCTACGGTGTCGGTTGACC
>NZ_FOFP01000011.1:159488-204260 GCF_900110925.1 Pseudomonas cuatrocienegasensis
CATTTCCGTTCTCCCGGGTGTCGCTGCGCTCGACCCAGGCTACGGTGTCGGTTGAGCGTGAGGCGAGGCTTACACCAGATGCCGCATGCGCACGGCCGCATCGACCAACATGCGCTCTGTGCCCTCCCAACCGAGGCAACCATCGGTGATCGACACGCCGTAGCGCAGTTCGCCGCCGAGGCTCTGGGCGCCGTCGAACAGGTGGCTTTCGATCATCACCGCGCGCAGGGCGCCGTCGCCGTCCAGGCGCTGGTCGAGCACGCTGCGCAGCACTTCGGGCTGGCGCAGCGGGTTCTTGCCGCTGTTGGCGTGGCTGCAGTCGACCATGATCCGTGGCGTGATGCCTTGGCGCTCCAGCTCGGCGCGCGCGGTGGCGATGCTGGCGGCGTCGTAGTTCGGCGCGCCATGGCCGCCGCGCAGTACCAGGTGGGTGTCCGGGTTGCCCTGGGTCTGTACCAAGGCCGGGTGGCCGTGGCCATCGACGCCAAAGTGCTGATGGGCATGGGCCGCCGAGCGCATGGCGTCGCAGGCGATGCCGAGGCTGCCATCGGTGCCGTTCTTGAAGCCCACCGGCATCTCCAGGCCGCTGACCAGCTCGCGGTGCACTTGCGACTCGCTGGTGCGTGCACCAATCGCCGCCCAGCCGAGCAGGTCGTCGAAGTAGCCCGCCACCAGCGGCTGCAGGATCTCGCTGGCCAGTGGCAGGCCCAGCTCCAGCAGACGCAGCATCAGTTGCCGCGAGCGACGCAGGCCTTCGCCCATATCGCCGCTGCCATCCAGCGCCGGATCGTATACCAGGCCCTTCCAGCCCACCGTGGTGCGCGGTTTTTCGACGTAGGCGCGCATCACCAGCAGCAGGCGATCACCCACCCGTTGGCTGAGGGCGGCCAGGCGCTCGGCGTATTCGAGTACGGCGGTATCGTCGTGCAGGGAGCAGGGGCCGACCACCACCAGCAGGCGCGGGTCGTGGCCATCAAGAATGGCGCGGATCGAGTGGCGCTGTTGCTGCACCTGGCGCGCGAGGGCGGCAGAAAGTGGCAGCGCTTCGCGCAACTGGCTGGCGCTGGGCAGGGGCGAGGTCTGGCGACGGGCAGGCGTGGCGACCAGGTGCAGGTCGACGGATTTGGCGGTGGAGCGGGCATTAGCGGCTACGGACATGTTGGTTTCCTCGGCCGGCGCGGACGTTACCGCGCGCGGCGCACTATCTGATTCGATGGGGTGTTCGCATAAGTGATTGGCCGGTGCGGCCGCCGGTAAATCGCCAGTCGTAGCGGTAATAGGATTGGTAGGTGGTGTATGCGGTCATGGTGAAATCCTCTGTGAAAATCTGTGTGCCAGAAAAAACAAAACCCCCGGTCGGGAGGCCGACCGGGGGTTTCGAGAAACTGTCTGGTGGCGACCCTGAGTGCTAGGGCGCCTGTGGGGTATCAGGCGCGCATGCGGCTAAACCAATACCCATAAAAATACGCAGCCGCTGCCACCACCAATACCTGGGCACGCGCAACCGCACTGCTCAGGGCAGCGAGGCGGGTGATCAGGAATAGGGTGCTGTGGGACATGGTTAACTCCGTGCGATGGCCAGACGTTACTGCATCGCGCCTGGCGGATCAAGCCACGCGCCGCAGCCAGATGCCGCGCTGCTTGTTACCATGGCCGCCTGCGTACTGGTGGACCCTTGCATGAGCGACATGACCCATTTTCCCCTGGCGGCCGTGGTTGCGGCTGACGACCTCAAGCTGGCGCTGTGCCTGGCGGCCATCGACCCGGCGATTGGCGGCGTGCTGATCGAAGGCCCGCGCGGCATGGCCAAATCGACCCTGGCCCGTGGCCTGGCCGACCTGCTCGATGGCGGGCGCTTCGTCACCCTGCCGCTGGGCGCGAGTGAGGAACGCATCGTCGGCACCCTGGACCTGGACGCCGCGCTGGGCGAGGGCCGCGCGCAGTTCTCGCCCGGTCTGCTGGCCCGCGCCGATGGCGGCGTGCTCTATGTGGATGAAGTCAATCTGCTGCCCGATCACCTGGTCGACCTGCTGCTCGATGCGGCGGCCAGCGGGGTTAACCATGTCGAGCGCGACGGCATTTCCCATCGCCACGCCGCGCGCTTTGTGCTGATTGGCACCATGAACGCCGAGGAAGGCGAGCTGCGCCCGCAACTGCTCGACCGCTTCGGCCTCAACCTGGCCCTGGATGCGCAACCGCAACCGGCCCAGCGCGCTGAAATCGTTCGCCGCCGTTTGGCCTTCGATGCCGACCCGCAAGCGTTTCTCGAGCGCTGGCAGGGCGAGCAGACCGAGTTGCACGAGCGCTGTCAGCGCGCCCGTCAGAGCCTGGCGGCGATCCCCCTGGATGACGCGGCCCTGGAGCAGATCAGCCAGCGCTGCTTCGCCGCCGCTGTCGATGGTTTGCGCGCCGACCTGGTCTGGCTGCGCGCCGCCCGCGCCCATGCTGCCTGGCGCGGCGCTGCATGTATTGAACCTGTGGATATCGACGCGGTGGCCGAGTTCGTTCTGCGTCACCGGCGCCGGCACACTCCGCCGCCGGCTGCGCAACCGCCACAAAACCAGCCCGAATCGCCGCCCAGCCATAACGCGCCTAGCGAGCAGCCGCAAGGCGAAGGCCAGTGGGGCGAGTTGCCCGCCCAGGCGCAAAGCCCAGGCCCTCGGCGTGAACCGCCGCGCTGGACAAAAAAGCCCTAGGCATCCGCCCGCGCAAAGCCCCAGGCGCGGATGCCCGGGCCGTTCCCGGAACCCTGGGCGGTGGTCGCAGCGGTGCCAGTCGCAGTGGTGCGGCTGGGCGTATCGACTGGCCGGCGAGCCTGCTTAAAGGCCGCCCGCGCAATCGTCAGGATCTCGTGCTGCGCCCCCGCAGCGCCAAGCCTGCGCAGCTGTGGCTGGTGATCGTTGATGCCTCGGCCTCGACCCGCCGCCACGGTGCCTTGAGCAAGGCCAAAGGGTTGCTTAGCGAAGTCTTCGAGCAGGCCCGCCGCCAGCGCGCACGCCTGGCCGTGCTGCACGCCACCGGGCGCCAGGCACAGTGGCTGTGGCAAGGGCAAAAAGCCTCCCAGGCGTTGCAGCACTGGCTGAATGAGCTGGGAGCGGGGGGCGGCACGCCGCTGTTCGACGCCTTGCAGCAAGCCGCCGATTGGCAAGCGCGGCGTCAGCGCCTGCGCCCGGCCGAGCGCCAGCGCGTGCTGATCATCACCGACGGCCGCTTGCGCGCCTGGCCCGCCCTGGCCCCCAGCGCCTGCCCGGCAGTGCTGGTGGATATCGAAAGCGCACCGATCCGCCTCGGCCGTGCCCGCCAGTTGGCGGACGAGCTGGGCGCCGACTATCACCACATCGACGAACTCCCACCCGGTAGAAGCCCGCTTGCGGGCGAGCCAGTGGACCGCACATTGATCGCCGGCAAGCCGGCTCCTACGGGTCTTTAGTTGTCTGGAGAATTGAATGAAAACCCTGCTGCTGGTCGGCATTGGCGCCGGCGACCCGGACTACATCACCCAACAGGCGATCAAGGCCCTGCGCCGTAGCGACGTGATATTCCTGCTCGACAAAGGCCCGGCCAAACACAAGCTCAACGCCCTGCGTCGGGAAATCTGCGCGCGTTTTCTCGATGGCCACAGCCCACGTTTCGCCGAAGCGCAGCAACCGGAGCGCGAACGCGATGCCGCCGACTACCGTGCCAGCGTCGATGAGCTGAACCGCGACAAACAGGCGGTGTTCGAGCAACTGATCGATGAGCAGATGAGCCACGGCGAAGTCGCCGCCTTGATGGTCTGGGGCGACCCCTCGCTGTACGACAGCAGCATCCGCATCGTCGAAGGCATTGTCGCCACACGGCGCGACTTCGATTATGAGGTGATCCCCGGCATCACCAGCCTGCAAGCCCTTACCGCACGCCACCGCATCCCGCTCAACCGCATCGGCCGCGCCGTGGAAATCACCACCGGCCGCCTGCTCGCCGACGGCTGGCCGCAAGGCGTGGACAGCGTCGCGGTAATGCTTGATGCCAAAGATACCTACCGCCGCTTTGTCGGCCACGGCCTGCATATCTACTGGGGCGCCTACGTCGGCACTGCTGATGAAATCCTGATTGCGGGTCCGTTGGATGAAGTGGCCGAACGGATTGCCAGTACCCGTGCCGAGGCGCGGGAGAGGAATGGGTGGATTATGGACAGCTACCTGCTGCGCAAAGACGGTAAGGGGTGAGGCAGTAGCAGCGATACCTGGCAACCTTGGCATTGCGCAAAGCTAGGCAGAGTGCCTACACTTTGGCCATGAAAGCGCTCTTTCTAGAAACCACCACGTTTACTGCTACCGTGGCTGATTACCTGACGGATGAGCAGTATCGCGAGCTACAGGCAGCGATGTTGGGCAACCCCTTGGCGGGTGATGTCATGCCGCGTACGGGTGGGTTTCGCAAGCTGCGCTGGACGGACAGTCGGCGTGCCAAGGGCAAACGCGGCGGGTTGCGCGTCATCTACTACTGGCTGTTGGGTGATGGCCAGTTCTGGATGTTCGCCATCTACGACAAGGACGAACTGGAAAACCTGACCGCCGAACAGGAAAGAGCCCTGAAGCACGCCATCACCCAAGAGCTGAAAGCGCGAGGTGCCCCATGAAAAAACGTGATCTGTTTGCCGAGATGATCCAGGGCGTGGCGCAGATGGCTGCCCATCGTGAGGGCAAGATCACCCTGCGCACCTCGACCCTGGAAGACAAGCCTGCGCCCGAGGTGTCGGCCGCGGAAATCGTCGCACTGCGCAAGAAACTGCGTATGTCGCAGGCGGTATTTGCACGACGCATCCGTACCAGCACCGAGACACTGCGTAACTGGGAACAGCAAAAATCCAAGCCCAACACCCAGGCTGCACTGCTGATCAAACTGGTCGAGCAGTACCCGGATATGGTGGAGCGGCTGGAGGCGGTGTGACGCCCAGGTGAGCCCCGGCTACCCGCGGGCGAAGTGGTCGAACTGCTGGCTTCACTCCAGGCAAAACGATGCCGGTTTTTCGGCAATGTCTGGCCGCTCTTCGCCGATCTATTGTCCGTATACGAAGCCTGTCCTCTGTTGTTCCTGCACACGATGAGCGCGGATACATAGGCAAAGTAAGGCCTCTGCTCATTGGATTGATTGGGTACACAGCCTTGGCGCAAGTTTTGCGAGGGATGGTCCTGTCATTAACGTGCCGGAGGCATGGTTTCGATGAGAGTTGATACAGGAATAAGCTACCCATACGTGAGTCAGCGCCAGCAGGCTTTATCCGCCGATCATTCAGTCGCGACGTCCTTTTCGGCCCCGCTGACTGCCCCGCAGGCCGGCGCTACCAATCAGAATAATTTCACCAGCATGACCCGTCAGGAAATGCGTGACTGGGTCAACACGCAAATCAGCAGCGGGGAAATGTCACTCGACGACAGCCGGCCTTTTATGGCGATGACCATGAAAATTTCGGTAGACAGCCTTGGCGGCGAGATGCCGGCCGAAAGCGATGCAACGCGGTACGACTTCACGCAGAAGATTCGTGATGGCATCGAGGGCGCGCAGTCACGCAATGACGAAACGACGTTGAAGATGCTGGAGTCTGCCATGCAAATCATCCAGCGGTCTCAGGGGCAGGCCACAAGGGTTGATGTGCGGGCCTAGGAGAAACGGAGATAAATGTAGCCGGTGGATAACCCGTATAGCGGTTTTGCTCGATTGACTCTTCAGGCTATTGGCTTATTTCAGAAATAACTAAAAGTAAAATAACGATAAACACAGCTATAAAAATAAAGCCAACCAAAATAGGTAGTGATTTCAGATAGCTGTTGTTTTCGGGGAATCTGCCAAACGTAATTACTCTAAGTATCCCAAGGCCAATTCGATACATAACGGTACTTAAAATAAAATCTACTATGAAATCCATAAAAGTCCCGTGGGTAATCAGCGAGTGTGTTCCCTAGGGCGTAGGGTGGAAACCGCACAGCGTTTTCCACCACCCCGGCGGCTTACAACCAACTCCACGAAACCCCCGTATACACCCCAAACCCTTCCCCCGGTGTGGAGCGCGCGGCGTCCGTACCATTGTCGTCATACGCCGGCGTAACGGTCGCCGCATAACGCTTGTTGGTCAGGTTGCGCAGGTCGAGCCAGGTTTGCCAGTCGTCCTTCGGTGATGCGTAGCCGAGGGTGGCGCCGAAGGTGACGTAGGCATCGGCGTAGTAGGAGTTGGCGTAGTCCACCGCCACCTTGGAGGCGTACTGGGTGTTGAGGCCGGCGTAGAAGCCGCTGGGGAAGTCATGGCGCAGTTCGGCCTGGTAGGTGTGGCGCGGCAGGCCGGGCAGGCGGTTGTCGCCGAATTGGTCGTCATCGCGGTAGTGGAAGTCACTGAAGGTGTAGGCCTGGCGCAGGCTCAGGGTGCCGGCGGTGCTTTGCCAGAGTGGGCTGCTTAGGCCGGCTTCGATGCCTTGGTGGATGGTCGGGCTGGCGTTGGATTCGGCGACCACGTTGGTCTCAATCTCTACGGCTAGCAGCTCGTGGCGCACCTGCGAGTAGTAGTAGGCCAGGTCCCATTGGCCGATGGCCGCATCGCCCCGGGCGCCGACCTCGAAGGTGGTGGCGGTCTGGTTATCCAGGCTGACGGCAGCGCGCTGGCGACCACTCCAGGGCTGATTGCTGGCCGGGAAACGCAGCGGCGAGCCCCAGAGCATCGACCAGGCATGGGGCGGTTCTACCGAACGGCTGAGATTGCCGTAGACCTGCACCTGCGGGTTGAGCCGATAACGCAGGCCGATACGCGGTGCGTAGTCCCAGGTGTGCTCGCTGATGCGCTCGGCGTTGCTCGGCCAGGTCACTTCGGCTTCGCGGCGGGTGTAGATCAGCGCCAGGCCGGTGGTCAGCCACAGGTCGGGGGCCAGTTCCAGGTCGTTGCTGGCGTGCAGCACGTTGTCCGAGCCCTGGTGGATATAGTCGCGCGTTTGGGTGCCGGCGGGGTAGGCGGTGGTTGGACCTCCGCTCGGGCCGACGCTGATTGGCTGGTAGGTTGTCTCCCGCGATTTTGTACTGGGCAGGTTGACCGTGCTGCGCCAGCCGATGGTGGTGTTGCTGTCCAGACCGAACAGGCTGTGCTGTCGCTTGTAGGTGAGGCTGCCGCTGACGTCGCTGTAGTCGACGCGGATGCGGTAGTTACTCTCCTTCAGGTCCATGGGGTAGTGATGGTAGGCCAGGCCGACTTCCAGGCTGCTGGCGTCGTCCAGTTGCAGGGTGGTTTTGTTCGCCAGCCAGGTGCTGCCGGGCTGGTCGCGCTGGGCGTCGATGCTGCGGTTGAAGGCGCTGGCCTGGCGCGGGTCGTCCTTGAGCTGGGCTTTGGTCAGGCGGCCGGGTGTTTCGTGCTCAGTCTCGCGGTAGCGCAGGTAAAAGCGCGTCTCCAGATTCTCGTTGAGGCGATAGCCGAAGTTGGCGGTCACGCCCTTGCCTTTACCCGACGCGTGATCCTGATAGCCGTCGGTATGGCTGTCGGTGAGGGCGAGGTAGTAGTCGAAATCGCCCAATACCTGGCCCGAGCTGATGCTGCGCTTCTGGTAGCCGTGGCTGCCGGCCTCGTAACGCAGTTGCAGTTTGGCCGCGTTGTAGCCGGTGCGGCTGATGTAGTCCACCGCGCCACCCAGGGCCAGGGCGCCGCGCTCAAAGCCGTTGGCACCGCGCAGCACCTCGGCGCGACTTATCCACAGGGGCTCCAGCAACTCATAGGGCGTACCGCCGGAGCCAGTCAGCGGCAAGCCGTCGAGCAGCACATGGGTGCCGGAGGCATGGGCGCCGGGGCCACGGTTGATCCCCGAGCCGCGGATGCTGACCTTCACCCCCTCGTTGCCCGGCGACTGAGCAAAAACCCCCGGCTGGTAAGCCAGCACATCGGCTACGCCGGCCACCCGGCCCTGCGCGACCTTGTCCATATCCACCACATTACTGGCGCCGGGCACCTGTTGCAGGGCTGCCTGTGCCTTGGCTGCCTCGTCCTGTTGCCCAGCGGTGACCTGCATGGCGTCGAGCTGCAACGGCTCTTCGGCGGCCAGCGCGTAGGGTGTGGCGGCGCAGGCCAGCAGCAATGGGGCCAGGCGCATGGGGCGGTTGGGTAATGGCAAAGAGGGCATGGTCAGGTCCGGTAAGCGGGTGTCGGCAGGATGGCTGTGTGATGAGGCGTGCGGGGGATTGGTCACCGCTGCGGCATGGCGGGCGATCAGTCGGGCAGCGTTACCGGCTTACGCCGCAGCGCGACGATGCCCACCTGCATGCCGAACAATTTGAACACGCTGTTGAGGGTGTCGACGGTCGGGTTGGCGGCGTCCTGCTCAAGCAAGCGCAGGGTACGCATGGAGAGTTTGCACATCAGGGCAAAGTTGGCTTGGTTGAGCCCGGTGACCTGGGTCCGCAGCCGGCGAATGGCTTCGCCGAAGGTGATGGATCCGTCCGCCAGTTGCTGGCGAATGTCCTCTAGCACGGTCTCGCGGTCTTGCATTGGCTTGCTCACATCAATCCCCAGCGGCGCAGTGTTTCGTCCAGGCGGTTCAGCACAATGGCGGGGGCCTTCCAGGTTTCTTGCGGGAGCCCCAGGTCGGTCAGCAGGTCGGGTAGTGCCCGCAGCAACTGGGCGTCCTCGTGCAAACGCGCCAACAGCCACTCCGGCTCAGCCCTGTGTGCCAGGCGTGCGCAGGCCGCTTGCCAATCAACCGTGTTCAAGCGCTCGATAGCGGCCGGCCATTTGCTGGTTCGCACAATCCCCTCAGGGTCCATCACCATCGGCGCCAGGTCGTAGATCGGGGCAAAGCGGATGCGCTCGTGGGTGCGCAGGATGGATAGGTTGCGGCCATGGTTGTCGGTGTTGCCGAGGATCTGGTTGATCAGATCCCGGCGCAGGTATTCGCTGACCATGGCGGGTATTTCATCCGCCTGGCCCGCGGCGGCCCAGGTATCTGCCAGGCGGTCGACGACGGCGAGATGGTCCATGCGACTTCCCGCACGGGTGACCCCGCACAGGGAATAGATGGACTCGACGGCGGTGCGTTCTACGCCATGGGGCGTCACCTGACGGTCAAAACGTGGCATCCACAGGCTGGGTTTTTCGGCCACTTCGTAGGCCAGGCCATCGCTGGCAATGGTGTCGATGCCCAGTTGGCCCAGTGCCCGGTAGTAGCAGTATTCGCTGTGCAAAATGTTCCGGTCTGTTGCGCCTGCAGCGTTGCGCGGGAACTTGATAAACCAGTGCCGGCGCACCTGCGCGTCCGGCAGTACGGCATCGGGATACAGATGCCCGTCGCCATCCTCGACCAGCAGCAGTTTCGGCGCCTCACCGCCAGCACCCGTGGCCCCGCCAATCGCTGCACCGCGTTCGTGGGCATAGTCGAGAAAGTGCGTATCGCGGCGAATAACTTCCTCACGGGGGAAGCCGATCACCTCGCCTTGGGCGAGGATGCCGTCGACAGATTCCTTGACCCGCAGATGGCCAATGGGCGCAGCACAGCAGCGCTGCAGCAGAAAGAATTCCTCAATGCTATCCAGCGGCACGGCCATTCTGGCCAGAATGTGCCGCCGCGCAGCCCCTGCGGGAATGATGTCATGCAGAAAGGCCGGCGCCAGGTCGCGGCGAACGTCCCAGGACAGGGGGAAGTCCGCGCTGATTGCCGGTGCTGTCACGCTGCCCATCTGCGCAATCAGCCCGGCCAGATACTCAGTGACATAGCTGGCGCTGCAACGGCTGCGCAGCCCGTGCTGCGGCTCGTCAAAACGCACCAGCATGGCATCGCGCCACTGGCCATCCAGATGGGCTTGCAGGGTGATCGATTCCATCGCGTGATCGGCACTAAAATGCCGCACTCCCGGTAAAGGCTTAAGCTGATGGGAACTATAGTGCCTATTTTTGCGGCTAGTAAGCTATTTATGGGTATTTTAATGCCGCTAATCCGGTGTAGGTGGTGCCGGTGCGCAGAATAGCCCCGGCGCCCTGCCGGCACACACCGCACCGTGCGCAGATGTACAAGCAGCATGCGCGGCTTGTGGGTAGCTATTTACGGAGCAAGAACGGTGGCGTTTGACGTTATTGAGGGGCAAGCACAGCGTTACTCACCCTACAGCGCCATCAAATCCGCGTAGGGTGGAAAACCGCGCAGCGTTTTCCACCATGGTTATCCGGGTTGCTTGCTTTGAATCGGCGCGCGCTTTTCATACGTCTGCGTGGAGTGCGTCGGTCTATGTTGTGCAGGACCAGGCACGACGCTCAGCCAAGGCCAGCGCTGCTGATAAGAGGCAGCTTTTTCTATAAACAGGGCTTCATGTGGGGTTAGTGGGTTCATGGTGAGCGTCCCTTCATACATGAGGTGAAGGCCGTTTGGCGCATAGACCTCACAAGCATTGATACCCACGCATGTTCCCGGAATCAAAAAGCGACTGATGCCTTCCTTAGCACTGCTCAAGGGTGCGTAGGGGTGGCCGAAATGCTCTTCGTACCAGCAATGAACCCTCGCTTGATTGGCAACTTCCACAGTGATGCATAAGTCTTTCAACACCATTTCTACGTGGCGTTGCATGGCAGCTTTCAGCTGCCTCGCTGAGGTCTGATGGGTCGAAGTAAAAGAAATCGTAGTCTTTGATCTTGCTCTCGGGGGGATGCCCGGAAAGCACGTTCCATACAGTTTGAAAGAGGCATCCGGCGACTAACCAGCCATCTATCAGATTCAATGCATCCCACCGCTCAATGATGTGTGCGTTGTTTCTATTTTGCAGTACATCGGCGATGAATTTTTCTTGCATGTTGATCTAACCGTTGGCTCATAAGTGGGCGTTAACACGCAGGGTCGGGCCATGCTGGGTGAGCGTAATGATCCCAGGCTCGCTCACCTTACCCCTGTGGATAACTCCTCGGCGTATACACCCACTCCCCACCCTCGGCACGCGGGAAGCGACACGTCTGGCTGGAGCCGATAATCACCAGGGTGCGCATATCGACCATCTCTGGCATCAATTCGCCGAGGGTAAGCGAAGGATTGGTCACCTGTATGGCTAGTGTTGCGCTGCTTCAGGGCTATGGATAGCGATCGGTTACACAGTCACGATGTGGATTAAGGAAGGCTTCCCAAAAAGCACGACAGATTGAGCGACATTTTTTATTGAAGCGCGACATTTTCCGCGACATATTGGTGTCGCGCTTTTTGTCGTGCTCTTGCCGCGCGTGACAATCGGCAGTCGATTGCTTTGCCCAAGGACCTGTCATGGCCAATTCCCGTCTGGACAACCAACTCAATGCCATCGAAGCACTAATCGCCGAGCGGCGCGATGGTATCGGTATTGCCGAGCTGGAGCGGTGTTTGGCCCAGCGTCTGTCCCTGACCCTGAATCGGCGTACCTTGCAGCGCCGATTGGAAAACCTGCTCGCGCAGCAGCGCATCCTGTCCAGCGGTGAAAGTGTTGCCCTGGTTTATCAGCCGCCGCAGCTCGGCTCTGGTGCAGCGCCGAGCGCAGTGGCGATCGGTGACTACGCTGACTTGGAACTCTATGTGCCCGTCTCCGCTGAGGGTGCAGCGATCCGCGATCAGGTACGCCGCCCCTTAATGCATCGCCGCCCGGTGGGCTACCAGCACGCGTTCCTTGAGCGCTACGAACCAGGGGTGAGCTTCTATTTGCCGGAGTCGCTGCGTGCGCAGCTGCATGAGATTGGGCGCACCGCACAGGCCGCGCGACCTGCCGGCACCTATGCCAGGGATATCTACAATCGGCTGCTGGTGGATCTGTCCTGGGCATCATCGCGTCTGGAGGGCAACACCTACAGCCGTCTGGATACGCAGAACCTGATCGAACTCGGACAGGTGGCGCAGGGCAAGGATGCCCAGGAAACCCAGATGATCCTCAACCACAAAGCCGCCATCGAGATGCTGATCGAGGATGTGGAGCAGGTCGATTTCAACCCGTTCACCTTCCAGAACCTGCATGCCATCCTGGCGGAAAACCTGATGGCCGATGAAGAGGCTTGCGGACGCTTGCGCCGCCGCCCGGTGGAAATCTCCGCCACCGTATTTCAGCCCCTGGCGTTACCCCAGGTATTGGAAGACTGCTTTATTGAGCTGCTGCACAAGGCGACGGCCATTGCCGATCCCTTTGAGCAGGCATTTTTCCTGATGGTGCAGCTGCCCTATTTGCAGCCATTCGAGGACGTCAACAAACGGGTATCGCGTATCGGCGCGAACATCCCGTTGATCCGTCATAACCTCTGCCCGCTGTCCTTTATCGATGTGCCAGAGCGCGCCTATGTGGAAGGCATTCTGGGTGTCTATGAGCTAAACCGCATCGAGTTGCTGCGCGACATATTTGTCTGGGCCTACGAGCGCTCATGCCAACGCTACCTGGCCATCAGCCAGAGCATGAGCGACCCCGACCCGCTGCGAATTCGCTACCGCACGGCGCTGATCGAGGCCGTGCAATGGGTGGTCAAACAGCGTTTGGCGCCCAGCGCTGAAGTGATCAGGCAACTGGCCCAGGACAAGGCGGCAGCAGAAGATCGGGATGCTTTCGCGCAACTGTTGAGCAATGCGCTTAAGCATCTGCACGAAGGCAGCGTGGCCCGTTATCGGCTTAGGCATTCGGAGTTTCTGGTTTGGCAACCGATTAGGGATAGGGTGGAGGTTGGTGGTGGGGGTCAATAAGCCACCTTTACCTGCGTAAGTAGCAAAATATAGGCGTGTATAGCTAAATTCACTATATTTACCTATGCTTTGCTAGAGATCAGTAGAGGCAAAAAATATGGATCCGTACCGCAACCCTTTTGCGCCAGGTGCAGGAAGTAGACCGCCTGAACTAGCGGGGCGCGATGCGACCCTTGAGGCCGCAAGGATCTCATGTGGCCGCGCCATTAAGGGGCGGAGCGCCCGTTCAATCATGCTCCTCGGCTTGAGGGGGACCGGGAAGACAGTCCTGCTTAATGAAATAGGGAAAATTGCACAGGAAGAAGGCCTTCTGGTTTCTAAGGTGGAGTCTCCAGAACGTGAAAGCCTTGCGCGTCTTCTCTACCCTGAAATGCGTAAGGTCATGCGCTCGCTTTCGGGCATCCAGGCAGCTAAGCAAATCGCCAATCGTGGATTGAAGGGCCTGCGCAGTTTTGCCTCAATCTTCAAGATTGATATTGCGGGTGTTGAAGTTGGCGTGGAGCCGGAGCCAGGTCTCGCTGATAGCGGGGACCTTCAGTACGATCTTCCGGACCTTTTTGATGTAATTGGTCGGGCAGCACAAGCCGCAGGTAAGGGGTGGATTCTTCTAATTGACGAGGTGCAGTACCTTTCCGAAGCAGATCTATCAGCACTCATCGTTTCCATCCACCGTATGTCTCAGGAAGGCCTCCCGGTACTTCTTGTCGGTGCGGGTCTTCCACAAGTCGCGCGGCTCGCAGGCGAAGCAAAGTCCTATGCAGAGCGGCTTTTTCTTTACCCGGCAATTGGTGCTCTCGATCAACCGTCTGCTATTCAAGCTGTTGAAAAACCAATTGTGGATGAGCAAGCCACTATTGAACCGACAGCACTCGGCGAAATCGTCGACCGCACACGCGGTTATCCCTTTTTCCTCCAAGAATGGGCCTCCATAGCTTGGAACAATGCCGAGGGCCCAGAAATTACCCTTGATGACGTGAGCCAATCCTATGCCGAGACTTTAGCGTCACTTGATGCAGGTTTCTTCAGGGTTCGTATTGATCGGCTGACAAAGTCAGAGGTTCAGTTCGTGAAAACCATGTCGGAATTGGGCGATGGTCCTTATGCAATGGCTGATATCGCCAAAGCAATGGGGCGAACCCAGTCATCGCTTGGGCCCACTCGGGCTAACATTATTTCTAAGGGTATGATCTACAGTACGGATCACGGCTATCTAAACTTTACTGTCCCCCTTTTCGCGGAATATATGCGACGGCAGGGGTGAGCTTTGCAGGAGGGTTCAGCATATCGATTCCCATACTGTGCTCGGCCCATCATCTGTGAACCACCAAACCCTGATGGATATCACAGGCTCAACCATCCTACCCCTGTGGATAACTCCGCGGCGTATACACCCACTCGCCGCCCTCAGCCCTCGGAAAGCGGCAGGTCTGGCTGGAGCCGATAATTACCAGAGTGCGCATATCGACCATCTCTGGAGTGAGTTCGCCGAGGGTAAGGGTGCGCAGGGTTTCGCCGGGGCGGCCGATGTCGCGGCCGAGGACCACCAGGGTTTCTGGGGTGCGTTGCTGGCGGACGATATCCAGCGCGCTGCCGAGTTGCCAGGGGCGGGCTTTGGAGATGGGGTTGTAGAAGGCCATCACCAGGTCGGCGGCGGCGGCGTGTTCTAGGCGCTTTTCGATAATGGCCCAGGGCTTGAGGTTGTCGGAGAGGGAGATCAGACAGAAGTCGTGGCCCAAGGGCGCGCCAGCCTTGGCGGCGGTGGCCAGCGCCGCTGAGACGCCGGGGAATATCTGCAAGTCGACGCGCTGCCATTCGGCGTCGGTCGATTTGTGCAGGGCTTCCAGCACGGCGGCGGCCATGGCAAAGACGCCGGGGTCGCCGGAGGACACCACAACCACGCGCCGACCGCTGGCGGCCAGCTCGAAGGCATGGCGGGCGCGCTGCATTTCCTCGCGGTTATCGGTGCAATGGCGCACCTGCTCCGGGCGCAGTGGGCCGGCCATCTTGATATAGGTTTCGTAGCCGAGCAGATCCTGCGCCTCGTCCAGCGCCTGGCGCGCGGCGGGCACCATAAACTCAGCAGCACCGGGGCCGAGGCCGATCACCGTCAGGCGACCACGGGGGCGACCGAGTTGCGTGGTGTCGATGGGATCAGTGGCCAACAGCAGGCGCAGATTGGCGTGCTGGCTATGCACTGGCGGTAATTGCGTGGCGTCGTCGATAAAGCGCAGCGGCAATTTGAGCTGGGCGGCGGCGTTGTGCAGTTCGGCGTTGGCCATCAATGCTGGGGCGGCCAGCAGGCAGGCCAGGCTGTGTGGGGCCAGGTTGCTGGCATGCAGCGCCTGCTGCAGTTCGCCAAGCAAATCGGCGTTGGCCTGTTCGACCCAAACGGCCACCTGCTGCGGGTGGATCAGCAGCTCATCGGCATTGGCCGCGCGGCGGTGCGGGCTGATGTGGATAACCCGGTTGGCCTGGTTATCCACAGGCAGTTTGGCTTGGGCCAGCCAGGGCGCGTCGCCCTCGATCCGCACCGCCTGGCCGCCGAGCAGGTCGCTGACAAAGCCTTTGCCGTGCTCAAGATCGGCCAGCACATAGCCGGCCGGCGGCTCCAGCAGGCAGGTGCCAAAGCGCAGTTCACCGCTGGTGGTTATTGCTGCGTTGACGCCCAGGTGCGCCGCCAGCTCCCGCGCCATCCGGTTGACCCCGCCGAGGCCGCCGAGCAGCGGCACCACGACGCTGCCATCTTCGGCCACGGCCAGCACCGGCGGCTCGCTGTCTTTCTCACCCAGTACAGCGGCCAGGCTGCGAATCACGATGCCAGCGGCGCACAGCACGATCAGCGGCGTACCGGCGCGGTAGAGCGCGCGCATGGTGTCGCCGAAGTCTTCATAAGTCCGCTCAACGTCCGTCACCCGGCTGTGCAGGCCGTGGATCTCGGCCTGTGGGTAAAGTGCCTGGATGCGCCGTGCGCAGGGCAGGGCGGAGGGGCCGAGGATGATGATGGCGGGGGAGTGGTTCATGCGGGTTCCATCTGTGCCGTGTGTAGGTTGGGTAGGGTGGATGACGCTTTCTTCATCCACCGTCGTGGTTGGTGGATGGGTGAAGCGTCATCCACCCTACGGGTCTGTCGCGGCTAAAGCCCCTCCCACGGGTTGTTTGCAGTTTGCTAACCGCGCCACTTTTCGCCGGGGATAACGATCATCGAGAAGTACGGCGAGGACATCGGCTCCACTTCATCCAGCGGCACGATGCGTTGGTTGCCCATGGTCGCGCGCTCGACGTAATGGGCGCGGCCGTCGATGCCCAGCTCTTGCAGCACGCGGCGGACCTTCTCGAAGTTACGCCCCAGCTTCATCACCACGGCGGCTTCGGCGTCGTGCAGGCGTTGTTTGAGTTCGGCTTCGGGCAGCACGCCGGAAAGCACGCTCAAGCTCTGGTTGCGGTACACCAGCGGGGTGCCGAGCACCGAGGCGCAGCCGAGCATAGAGCACACACCAGGCACCACCTCCACCTGGTACTGCGCGGCCAGGCGGTCGTGCAGGTACATATAGGAGCCGTAGAAGAACGGGTCGCCTTCGCAGATCACCGCCACATCGTGGCCGGCGTCGAGCTGGGCGGCGATCTGCACCGCGCAGGTGTCGTAGAAGTCGCTGATCACATCTTCATAGCTCAGCGGCGCGGCGAGTTTTTCCGTGGTCACCGGGTAGACCAGCGGCATGCGCAGCTGGGCGTCTGTGAGGTGCTGTTCGATAATGCCGAAGGCGTTGCCGCCGTGGCCCTTGTTGGCTTTGGCCTTGGCCACGAAGTAGCCGACCACAGCGGCCGACTGCAGCAGGCGCAGGGCCTTGAGGGTGATCAGCTCAGGGTCGCCGGGGCCAACACCGATGCCGAGCAGACGGCCTTTTTGTACCGTCATCACTCCACCTCCGTGGCCAGGGCGTTGACCGCCGCCACCGCCATGGCGCTACCGCCACGGCGGCCACGCACGATCACATAGGGCACGCCACGGCTGTCGGCAGCGAGAGCGTCCTTGGATTCCGCCGCGCCGATAAAGCCCACCGGCATGCCGATGATCAGCGCCGGTTTCGGTGCGCCGGCGTCGAGCATTTCCAGCAGATAGAACAGCGCGGTGGGCGCGTTGCCGATCACCACCACGCTGCCCTCCAGGTGCTCGCGCCAGTGTTCCAGCGCCGCTGCCGAGCGGGTGTTGCCCAACTCGCGGGCCAGCGCGTGGACATCGGCATTGTGCAGGGTGCAGATCACCGGGTTGTTCGCGGCCAGGCGCGGGCGGGTGATGCCTTCGGCGACCATTCGCGCATCACAGAGAATCGGCGCGCCCTTGGCCAGCGCGGCGCGGCCTGCGGCACCGGCACCGGGGGAGAAGCGCAAATCCTGCACCACATCGACCATGCCGCAGGCATGGATCACGCGCACGGCGAGCTTTTCCAGATCGGCCGGGATGGCACTGAGGTCGGCCTCGGCGCGGATGGTGGCGAAGGATTGGCGGTAGATTTCCTGACCGTCGCGGATGTACTCAAGCATCGCTGTTTCCTGTTGCGCAGTGGGTGGCGAACCAGTCGCCGGCCTCATCGATCGTTATGGCGTCGGCCAACAGCTGGCCGAAACCCGGTTGCTGCGGCGTGCGTTGATAGAGCTGGTAGTGGCCGGCGCTGCTGGCCAGCAAGGTAAAAGGCGCGACATGCGCAGCGGCGCAAGAGCGTGGGCAGGCACTCAGGTGCACCTGCGGCCTGGCGGTGCTGGTACGCAGGCGCTCGGCCAGGCGCAGGGCATCAGCCTTGCTGTCACTCAGGCCCTTGGCGCAGGCCGCTGAGCCGGTGCAGGCGATCAGTTGGCTGAGGGGCTCCTGGGCATCGGTCAGCAGGCCGAGGTCGGCCAGTTTTTTAACCAGCGCCTCTGCCGACTGCTCGGGGATATTCGGCAACAGCAGGCCCTGCCAGGGCGTCAGGCGCAGGCTGGCATCACCGTACTGCTCGGCCAGCTCGGCCACCGCACGCAATTGCCCGGCGTCGATCCGCCCCAGGCGTGCGCCGGCGGCGACCATGCACAGGCCGATTTGCTGCTGTGGATAAGTGCCCATAGGGGCGCGCTGACTGGCCGGTGCGCGTTGCCAGGTGGGCGGCGGTGCTTGCACGGCAAAGGGCAGGCGCGCTTGCAGCTGCTGCAGCAATTGGGGTGCAGGGAGTGCGCTGAGCAGCTGGCGCATACGGTTGTGCTCATTGCCCGCCAACTGGAGAAACAGCATCAACAGGTGTTCCACCAGCGCAACGGCCTGCTCGCCGTCGACCACGCCCAGCGGCGTGTCAGTCGGGCAGCCGGCCAGACCAAAGGCCAATCGTGCGGGCGTACCGGGTAGGGCGCTGAGCCAGATATCGTGGGGGTGTTCGCGCATCGCCAGGGCTTCGCCGCCGTCGAGCTGAAGGGCGAACTTAGCCGACAGCCCATGCAGCGCCGGGGTGTTTTGCAGCAGGTCGAGCAGCGCGGCGGCCAGCGGGCGGGTGTCGAGCAGGGCCTGGGGGTCGAGGCCGGCAGCGGGGCTCAGGAGCAGGTTGCGCACGTCATCAGCGGCGGGGTTGCTGGGGCCAAGATCGGCGGCCAGCAGGCGCTCGATCAACGCATCCTGCTGCTCGGCCAAGACGCCACGAATCTGCAGATTGCTGCGGTTGGTCAGCTCCAGCACGCCGCTGGCGCAGCGCTCGGCCGCCTCGGCAATCGCGCGGGCCTGCTGGCTGCTGAGCACACCACCTGCCAGCTTGACCCGACAGATGCCGCCGTCCAGCGCCTGAACGATACGCAGCAGGCCGGGGCACGCCGATACCGATTTTTCGGAGCGTGGGGCAGGCAAATCGACGGTGGTTGGACGGTCGCGCACAGTAATCACCAAACAAAGGCGCGGCGACCGGACCAGCGAAATCCGCCCACAGGGGGATTTCATGGCATCGGTACACCCCGCCCGATGTTGGCACTCGCGACTAGCGTCGTCGGCAGGTCTCCTGGCTGACAGGTCATCATCTGGCGCGGCCTTCCCGGTTTCCCAGTGGCACAGTGGCGGCAGACTCGCTGTTTACAGTTGCGGGGGCAGCTCGGTCACGATCAGCGGATCGCTCCGGATTCCCTCTTAGGCCCCCGCACCATGGCGGTGGGCACCGACGAAGCCTGTATTATGCCCGCTTTGTTCGATGCGCCGACACCCTAGCTTGTCGGGCGGGAACAGAGGAGTAGGTATGACAGCCTGGTTGAGCGTGGTGGGAATCGGCGAAGACGGCTATGCCGGCCTGGGCAAAGCCGCACGGCGGGCGTTGCTGGCGGCCGGCTGCATCGTCGGCGCGCCGCGGCAACTGGCGTTGCTGCCGCATTGCCTGGGGGCGCAGCGCGAGGCCTGGCCCAGCCCGTTCAGCCTGGAGCCGGTGCTGGCGCGGCGTGGTACGCCAGTGTGTGTGCTGGCCAGCGGCGACCCGCTGTTCTACGGCGTGGGCGCGAGCCTGGCGCGGCAGGTGGCGGCCGAGGAGATGCAGGTGTTTTCCGCGCCCTCATCCGTCTCGCTGGCTGCCGCGCGCCTGGGCTGGCCGCTGCAGGAGGTGACGGTGTTGTCGCTGGTGGCGCGGCCGTTGGCGGCGTTGCAGGCGCAACTGTTCCCCGGCGCGCGGCTGCTGCTGTTGAGCAATGACGGCGACAGCCCGGCGGCAGTCGCCGAGCTGCTGCGCGAGCGCGGTTTCGGGCCCAGCCGTTTGACCGTGCTGGAGCACCTGGGCGGCGATCAGGAACGGCGCATCGACGGCCTGGCGGCTGACTGGGCGTTACCGCGCGCGGCCGATCTCAATCTGCTGGCAATCGACTGTGCGGCGGGCGCCGATGCACGCCTGCTGCCGCTGACGCCGGGGCTGCGCGACGATCTGTATCAGCACGACGGCCAGCTGACCAAGCGCGATGTGCGCGCCATCACCCTGGCGCGCCTGGCGCCGCAACCCGGCGAGCTGCTGTGGGATGTTGGCGCCGGCTGCGGCTCCATCGGCATCGAGTGGATGCGTGCGCACCCCGGTTGCCGGGCGCTGGCCATTGAGGCCGATGCCGGCCGCCAGGTACATATCCAGCACAACCGTGATGCCCTCGGCGTGCCTGGCCTGCAACTGGTTGCCGGCCGCGCGCCCGAGGCGCTGGCCGGGTTGGCTGCGCCGGATGCGATTTTTATCGGCGGTGGCGTCACCGTGCCCGGCATGCTCGAACACTGCTGGGCCAGCCTGAAACCGGGCGGGCGTTTGGTGGCCAATGCCGTGACCCTGCAAAGCGAGGCGGCGCTGGTGGCCTGGCGCGAACAGGTGGGCGGCGAGCTGACCCGCATCTCTGTGGCTCAGGCGCAGCCCCTGGGTGGCTTCGACACCTGGCGCAGCGCCTTGCCGATCACCCTGTTGGAGGTGCGCAAGCCGTGAGTGCACGCATCCTGTTGCTCGGTGGTACCACCGAGGCGTTGCGTCTGGCGCGGCGGTTGAGTCCTGAGGCGATCTATAGCCTGGCCGGCCTGGGCCGGGTACCGGATGACTTGCCCTGTCAGGTACGCGTCGGCGGTTTTGGTGGGGCCGAAGGGCTGGCGCGGTTTATCCGCGAGCAGGGCATCGAACTGCTGCTGGATTTGACCCACCCTTATGCCGCGCAGATCAGTCACAACGCCGCCCGCGCCGCCACGTTGAGCGGGGTGCCTTGCTGGGCGTTGCGCCGCCCCGGTTGGCAGGCGGCTGAGGGCGATGACTGGCGTGAGGTGGATGACTGGGCCGGGTTGATGGCTGCGCTGGCGCCGTTCCACAGGCCCTTCTTCACCTCCGGGCGCGAGCCGTTGGCGCATTTGCATGAAATTCCCGCGCACCAGCACTGGACCGTGCGCTGCCTGACGGCGCAGCAAGGCGTGCCGCGCGCCGAAGTGATAGGTGCGCGCGGACCGTTCTCGCTGGACGAGGAGCGCGCGCTCTTTGCGCGCATCCAGTGCGACGTGCTGGTCAGCAAGAACAGTGGCAGCGCCTCCACCGAGCCCAAGCTGCAGGTGGCGCGAGAGTTGGGTTTGCCAGTGCTGCTGCTACGTCGGCCGCAGCTGCCGACGGTGGACCGTGAGTTTCTTGAGCCAGAAGCCCTGTGGGAGGCGCTTTAGCGGCGACGGGTCTGTCCGTAGTCGCGGCTAAAGCCCCTCCCACACGATCCCGTAGGGTGCGCCGCGCCGTTACAACCCGCGACCGCCCGGATTGCATCCGGCCCACGGCGCGCTGCTAGACTGCCTGCCCTTTTGGAGGTCCTGATGAGCCAAGCCATCTACGCCCGCGTGTTGTTTATCGGCCCCGGCCTGAGCCGTGGCGTGTCGGCTGAGCGTTTGCGCCAGCGCGTCGAAGCGCTGCTGGGAGAGGCGCATCTGCATGACAGCGATCAGGGTGCCGATAGTTTCTGGCAGGCCGTGAACGAGGCGCCGCGTCCCTTGTTGGTGGTCGATCTGGAGCCGCGCGCCGATGCTGCACACCGTGATTGGTTGCGTGAGCAGATCGCCACGCGCACCGATGGCGCCTCGGTGTTTGTGGTCTGTACGGCGCTGGAAGACGCCTGGCTGGATGGCCTGGCCACAGTGCTTGAGCGCGTCGAGTCGCATACGCCCTGCAGCGATGTACCCGCTGTGCCGGCGCACCACGCCTGGTCGCAGATCCCGCCGCACGCCCAGCGCCTGCTGCTGTGCAACGGCCCGCGCTGCACGCGCCAGGGCGCGCTGGGCCTGTGGAAAACTCTGCGTCAGCGGCTCAAGGCCGCTGGCAAGCTGGAGTGCGAGGGCGGGGTGCATATCACCCGCAGCCAGTGCCAGTTCCCCTGCGATCTGGGGCCGACCGCGAGCCTTTATCCACAGGGCGAGTGGTACGGCATCCGGGATGAAGCGGCGGTGATTCGCCTGGTCGATGAGCGTCTGGTGGCCGGCAAGGCGCTGCCTGAGTTGCGTATCGATCAGCAGGGCGGCTAAGCCAGGCTACGGGTTGTGGAAGGGGCTGGGGCGGCGATCTGCTTTTGGCCGCGATTGTCGGTGGCCCTTTCGCGGCTAAAGCCCCTCCCACAGCTACCCCCCACACTCCTGAACGGACTTCGCGCCTTGACGCCGCTAAAGCGCCTCCCACGCTGTCCAGTGCAGAATCTGTGGGAGGGGCTTTAGCCGCGACGGCATACTCGGGCCACGCGCCTTGACGCGGCGTGTCATGAATGGTCATATCCGCGCCGATTCAGGTGCCTTACGCCGCCGCGCGTGAGGTGAAACGGGAAGTCGGTGCAAGTCCGACGCTGCCCCCGCAACGGTAAGCGAGCGACCTCATCACTAGGCCACTGTGCAAATTTTGCATGGGAAGGCGATGACGTCATGACCCTCGCCAGCCCGGAGACCGGCCTGAATCTGGGAGTTGCTGTGATTGTGCGCGTTCGCGCTGCAACGGCCCCCCATTAGTCTGGCAACCCGCGGTGGGCGGGCGTTGACGCCGATTGCAGGTGCCTGCGCGCCTGCGTCTGCTGTTGCGCGTTTCCATCGGATTGCCGTGCCTTCTCTCTTTGCTATGGAAGCAATATGGCGCGCCATTTCCGTTTTAAGAACCTTCACCGGTCATCACTCCCTGCTGAACCCGGTCTTGCACAAGCGTGGCTGCGAAGTCGCATAATGTTATGTTATAACAATTACATTATGCCCCATGACCTAGCCTCTCGGTGGCCGCTCACGATCGGCGCGCAACCGGGCGAAGCGGTTGTGGGGCGGCCCGCCGTCCCTCTGCGCAACAACGGAAATTCTGCCGTGCAAGACTCTCTGCTGCCGTACTCCTTGCCGCTCGCTCTGCTGTTGGCCTCTTCGGCCATGGCCAGCGAAGCCCCTGTCGATCTCCCCGCCATCACTGTCCAGGCCAACGCCATGGAAGAGGGCGCGAGCGACCTGCATACGCCCACCCGCAGTGGCTCGCGGCTGGAGCTGTCGGCCCTGGAAACCCCGGCCAGCACCAGCAGCCTGAGTGGCGCCGAGGTACGCGGACGTAACAACCTGACTGTGCAGGACGCGGTCACGCGCACGCCCGGCATCAGCAGCATTGGCAACCCGGGCAACGGTGGCACGGCGCTGTCGGCGCGCGGTTTTACTGGCCACTCGGCGGTCATGCAGCTGTACGACAGCACCCGCCAGTACGTCGGGGCCGGTACCGTGACCTTCCCGGTGGACACCTGGTCGGTGGCGCGGGTTGATGTGTTGCGCGGCCCGGCCTCGGTGCTTTACGGCGAGGGCGCCACGGGGGCGGTGATTAACGTGGTGCCGAAAAAACCGTTCGCCGGAGAGGTCATCAACCACCTGCGCTTCGGCTATGGCAGCGACGACCGCCGCCAGGCCGCGCTGGACAGCGGCGGCTCGCTTAGCGATGCCCTGAGCTACCGTTTCACCCTCAACCAGCAGGCCAGCAATGGCTGGGTCGACCGCGGTGATTCCGAGAGCCTGGCGCTCAGCGCCGCAGTGCGCTGGGAGGCCAGCGAGGACCTGAGTTTTACCCTGTCCCACGACCAAGGGGACCAGAGCCCCGAGCGCTACTTCGGCACGCCGCTGGTCGCTGGCCAGTACCGCGAGAGCCTGCGCGACCACAACTACAACGTCGACAACGCCGACGTGCAGTACAACGACCAGCTCACCCGCCTGACCAGCGACTGGCGCATCAATGACGCGCTGACGGCCAGCAACCAGCTCTACTACATCAAGACCCAGCGCTACTGGCGCAACGCCGAGGCCTACCGTTGGCAGCCAGGTGATCGGGTCGAGCGCAGCGAGTTCTACAACATCAAGCACACCCAGGAGCAGGTCGGTGATCGCCAGACCTTCACCCTCGAGCACGCGCTGTTCGGCCTCGACAGCCTCACGGTGGTGGGTGTGGATTACAACCGTATTCACTTCGCCCGCCAGCATGATTTCGCCAGCAGCTTCAGCGACAGCGTGCCCCTGGCCGGCTCCGGCGGCGGCCAGTATCAAAGCACTGATCCGCAGGGCTACGGCCCGCGCGAACGCAACCTGGCCCGGCAATTCTCGCTGTTCGCCGAGAACCGCACGCAACTGACCGAGCGCCTGGCGCTGGTCACCGGGGTGCGCCGCGACCAGGTGCATATCCAGCGTGACAACCTGGTCGATGGCAGCAGTGCTGATCGCAGCCTGAGCGGCGACAACTGGCGCGCTGGCCTGGTCTTCGCGCTGACGCCCGAGCTGTCACTGTATGGCCAGTACGCCACCAGCACCGAGGGGGTGAATAACCTGCTGACGCTCAATGTCGGGCAGCAGCGTTACGACCTGAGCGAGGCCAGGCAAAGCGAGATCGGCCTCAAGCAGATGCTGATGGACGGGCGCGGCGAGTGGACCCTGGCCGCCTACCACATCGTCAAACAGAAGCTGCTCAGCCAGACCTCGCCTGGCGCTGCTGCCGAGCAGATCGGCCAGCAGTCCTCCGATGGCCTGGAGGCGACCCTGGAACTGGCACTGGGCCGGGGCTGGCAGCTGTCGGCCAATGCGGCCTTTATCCGTGCGCGTTATGACGACTTCAACGAAACCGCCGGCGCTGTGCTGATGGACCGCAGCGGCAATCGACCGATCAACGTGCCCAAACGCACCGCCAACCTGTGGTTGAACAAAGACCTGGGTCAGGGCGTGGACGCCGGCATCGGCGCGCGCTATGTCGATGCGCGCTACGCCGACACCGCCAACAGCGCCCAGGTGCCGAGCTACACGGTGGTCGATGCCAACATCGGCTGGCAGGTACAACCGGATGTGCGCTTGGGCCTGGAGCTGAACAACCTGTTCGACCGCCAGTACGCCACCACGGCCAGCAGCGATGGCCAGCAGTGGTACCTGGGCGCGCCACGCTCGCTGTTCGTCACTGCGGATTACCAGTTCTGATGCAGCGCCTGCGCATCCGCGAGCTGGCCTGGTCGCCCGATGGGGAGCGGCCGTTGCTCGACGCCATCGACCTGGCCGTCGATGACGGTGAGCTGGTGGGGCTGATCGGCCCCAACGGCAGTGGCAAGACCAGCCTGCTGCGCTGCGCCTACCGTTTTCAGCGGCCGAGTGCCGGCAGCGTCGAGCTGGACGGCGAGCCGCTGTGGCAGCGTTCGCCGCGCTGGTGCGCGCAGCGGGTGGCGGTGGTGCTGCAGGAGTTTCCCCAGGACTTCGGCCTTAGCGTGCGCGAAGTGGCGGCCATGGGCCGTACGCCGCACAAGGGCCTGTTCGATGGAGATGACAACGAGGACCGCCGCCTGGTGGATCAGGCCCTGGCCCGTCTGGGCCTCAGCGCGCTGGCGCAGCAGGCCTTCGCCCGCCTCTCCGGCGGCGAGAAGCAGCGTGCGCTGCTGGCCCGTGCGCTGGTGCAACAGCCGCACCTGCTGATCCTCGATGAACCGACCAACCACCTCGACCCGCGCTACCAGCTTGAGCTGCTCAAGCAGATCAAGGCCCTGGGCCTGGCGAGCCTGGCCAGCTTCCACGACCTCAACCTGGCGGCGGCCTTCTGCGAGCGCCTCTATGTGCTCGACCAGGGCCGCCTGGTGGCCGCCGGCACGCCTGCCGAAGTGCTCACTGCCGAGCTGCTGTTGCAGGTGTTCGGCGTGCAGGCGCTGGTCGATACCCATCCACTGGCGGGCCACCCGCGCATTACCTGGATTGTTTGATGAATACTGGCGAATACCTTGACTCCACCCCAGAGCTACATAGCGTCTATGAGTCGCGGCTAAAGCGGAACGCCGCCCGGCCCCTCCCACAGATTTGCGTTGCCGTTGTGGGAGGGACCTGGCTGCGTTTCGCTTTGGCCGCGATAGCGCGCTGCCGCCGCCCGCAAGAGCCGCGCTACGCCGTGGGAGGGGCTTCAGCCGCGACGACTCCACATCGCTCGCCGCTAAGGCAGAGCACCGTCCGGTCACGCTTGCTTGCGCTTCTGCTGCTGGCGTTGAGCACCCCCGCCTGGGCCGTCACCGTCACCAGCTGCGATCGTCAGGTGACCATCGACAAGCCGCCCCAGCGGGCGGTCAGCCATGACGTCAATATGACCGCCATGCTCCTGGCCCTGGGTCTCAAGGAGCGCATGGTCGGCTACAGCGGTATCAGCGCCTGGAAGACCCTCGACCCAGCGATGCAGGCGCAACTGGCCGACCTGCCTGAGCTGGCCGCGCGTTACCCGTCGATTGAGAACCTGCTCAACGCCGAGGCGGACCTGTTCTTTGCCGGCTGGAATTACGGCATGCGCATTGGCGGTGAGGTCACCCCGGCGAGCCTGGCGCCATTTGCCATCCCGGTGTACGAGTTGAGCGAGTCCTGCGCGCATATCCTGCCCAACCGGGTCGCCAGGCTGGACGACCTCTACAACGATCTACATAACCTCGGGCAGATCTTCGCCGTCGAGGCCCGCGCCGACGCCTTGGTCGACGCGCTGCAAAAACGGGTGGCGACGGTCGAGCAGCGCCTGGCGGGCGTATCAACGCGGCCCCGGGTGTTTCTCTACGACAGCGGCGAAGACACCCCCTTTACCGCCGGCCGCCTGGCCATGCCCCAGGCGCTGATCGAGGCCGCCGGTGGGCGCAACGTGATGGACGGCCTGCCCGCCAGTTGGCTGCGGGTCGGCTGGGAAGCGCTGGTGGAGCAGGACCCGGAGCTGATCCTGATCGTCGATTACGGTGAGCGCACGGCGGCGCAAAAGCGCGACTTTCTGCTGCACCACCCGGCGCTGCAGGGCGTCACCGCAATCCGCGAGCAGCGCTTTGTGGTGTTGCCGTACCTGGCGGTTACCCCAAGCCTGGACAACGCTGCCGCCATCGAGACCCTGGCCGCCGCGCTGCATCCCGAGGTGTTCGCACCATGATGCGCAGCCCGCGCCGCTATCGCCTGTTGTTGCTTGTTCTGGGCGCCGCGTTGTTGCTGTCTTGCGCGCTGTCGCTGGCCTTTGGCTCGGCGCAGGTGCCGCTTGAGCGAGTGCTGGCGATTCTTGCCCAGCGCCTGTTTGGCATCAGCCCGGAGGTGGCAGTGAACCTGGGCCATGACAGCATCGTCTGGCAATTACGCGCACCCAGGGTGCTGCTCGGTGCCTTGGTCGGCGCCGGCCTGGCGCTGGTCGGCACGGCGCTGCAGGCGGTCACGCGCAACCCCCTGGCCGACCCGCACCTGCTCGGCGTCAGCTCCGGCGCGGCCCTGGGCGCGGTGATTGTGGTGCTGTACCTGGGCGAATTCGCCGGCCTGCTCAGCTTGCCCCTGGCTGCTTTCGTCGGCGCCCTGGCAAGCATGCTGCTGGTGCTGGCCATCGCCAGCCGCAGCGGCCGGCTGGAGAGTGACCGTCTGCTGCTGGCCGGGGTGGCGGTGTCGTTCGTGATGATGGCGGCGAGCAACCTGCTGCTGTTTCTCGGTGACCACCACGCCGCCAGCTCGGTGCTGTTCTGGATGCTCGGCGGCCTCGGCCTGGCGCGCTGGGAGCTGCTCTGGCTGCCGGCCTTGTGCTTGCTGCTGGCGTTGCTGGTGCTGCTCGGCCTGGGTCGGGCGCTGAATGCGTTGATGGCCGGCGAGCACAGCGCCGTCAGCCTGGGCCTGGAGCCACGGCGGGTGCGCGTGCTGGTGTTTGTGGTGGCGTCCCTGCTGACCGGGGTGCTGGTGTCGCTGAGCGGCGCCATCGGCTTTGTCGGCCTGATGCTGCCGCATGTGGCGCGTTTTCTGGTGGGGGCCGAGCATCGCCGCCTGCTGCCGGTAAGTGCGCTGCTCGGCGCGCTGTTTCTGGTCTGGGTCGACGTCGCCGCGCGCACCCTGCTGGCCCCGCAGGACCTGCCTATCGGCATCGCCACGGCGGCCATCGGCGGGGTGTTTTTCGTCGCGCTGTTGCGCCGGCGCTGAGGGCTGACAGACCGTCGCCCGGCAGGTGCCGAGCGACTTATCCACAGGGCTACCAGCTGCGGTAGGGCAGGAACTTGCCGTTGAGGATGATTTGTACGCGGTCGCCTTTGGGGTCAGCGACACGGCTGATGTCCATGCTGAAGTCGATGGCGCTCATGATGCCGTCGCCAAATTCCTCGTGGATCAGTTCCTTGATGGTGCCGCCGTAGACGTTGATCATCTCGTAGAAACGGTAGATCAGTGGGTCGGTGGGGATGGCCTTGTCCCAGTGTTTGTGCGGGAAGGCCTGCAGCGCCTTGCTGACCTCGGCGGGCAGTTCCAGCACATCGCAGAGTTTGTCGGCGACCTCGGTTGGCATGCTGTTCATGCCCATGCAGGCCGAGGTGGTCCACACCGGTGACATGCCGATGCGCTCGGCAATGGCGGCCCAGCTCAGGTCGAGGCGGCCCTTGGCGGCGAGGATGGTGGTTTGCATGCTGGCTTTATCCATGACTGGACTCCTTCGAGGGGGACATTGAGGGTTTGCCTGGGTGCAGCGCGTCGAGCGCCAGGTCCAGGGCAGGGTTGATTTCGGTGGGGAAGCCGTCGGCCTCCGGTGCGGTGCCTTGCAGGGCCTTGGAGCGGTTGACCAGAAAGTCCACCAGGTGATTACGGATCTTGTAGAACGCCGGGTGGTGGATGATCTGGTCGCGCCTGCGCGGGCGCGGCAGGTCGATGTGCACGGCTTCGGCGATGCGCGCCTGGGGGCCGTTGGTCATCAGCAGGATGCGGTCGGCGAGCAGGATCGCTTCGTCGACATCGTGGGTGATCATGAACACGGTCTGCTGGGTCTCGCCCCAGACCTTGATCAGCTCGTCCTGAATGACCCCGCGGGTCAGGGCGTCGAGGGCGCCGAAGGGTTCGTCGAGCAGCAGCAGTTGCGGCTGGGTGGCGAAGGCGCGGGCGATGCTCACGCGCTGGCGCATGCCGCCCGACAGCTGCGAGGGCTTGCGCGCCTCCGAGCCCTTCAGGCCGACCATATGCAGATAGTCGAGGCTGTGCTGGCGGATCTTCTCCTTGCTCCACTGCGGGAAACGCGCACGCACGCCGAAGATCACGTTATCCAGGGCGCTGAGCCAGGGCATCAGGCTGTAGTTCTGGAACACCACGCCGCGCTCCAGGCTCGGCCCGGCGATCTCCTTGCCGGCCATGATCAGCGCGCCATCACTGACCTGGTCGAGCCCGGCGAGGGCGTTGAGGATGGTCGACTTGCCGCAGCCGGAGTGGCCGATGATGCAGACGAACTCGCCCTTCTGGATGCCGAAATTGACGTTCTCAAACACCGTCAGCGGTTCGCTGCCGGGCTGGGAAAAGCGCTTGGCAAGGTTGCGGGCTTCTACGAAGTAACGCGACATGGGCCTACTCCTGGTAGCTGACGAGGCGCGCCACGGCGCCGAGCATGAGGTCGAGGAGCATGCCGACCACACCGATCATGACGATGGAGAAGATCACGCTGGCCAGGTCGAGGTTGTTCCACTCGTTCCACACGTAGTAGCCAATGCCGGTGCCGCCAACGAGCATTTCGGCGGCGACTATGACCAGCCAGGCGATGCCCACGGAGATGCGCATGCCGGTGAGGATGGTCGGCAGCGCCGCCGGCAGGATCACCGTCAGGGCCGTGCGCAGCGGGCTCAGCTCATGGGTGCGGGCGACGTTGATCCAGTCGCGGCGCACCCCGGCCACGCCAAAGGCGGTGTTGAGCAGCATCGGCCAGATCGAGCAGATAAAGATCACGAAGATCGCCGAGGCTTCCGAGTCCTGAATGATGAACAGCGCCAGGGGCATCCAGGCCAGCGGCGAGATCGGCCGCAGGATCTGGATAAACGGGTTGAGCGCACGGTACATCAAGGGCGACATGCCGATCACGAAGCCCACCGGAATCGCCACCAGCGCCGCCAGGAAGTAACCGGTCAGCACCCGGTACAGCGAGTGGGCGAGCTGGATGCCGATGCCCTTGTCGTTCGGCCCGGCATCGTAGAACGGCTGGCTCAGCTCGCTGACCGCGTGCATGAACACCGCCGAGGGCGGCGGCACCCGCGCTTCCTGGCTGGTTGCGCCCATCAGCTGCGCGTACTCGTCATCCGCTGCAGCTGCGTTGCTGGTCGGGGCCTGGCAGAGAATCTCCCAGACGCCCAGCAGCACCAGCAGGATCAGCGCCGACAACAGGCCGGCCCGCAGTTTGGTTGAAGCCATCGTCAGGTTCTCCGAATGCTGAAGCTGTTCAGGTAGCCTTCCGGGTCGGCCGGGGTGAACGGTTTGCCCATCACGCTGAAGCTCTTGTAGGTGTCCGTCGGCACCTCCATGCCCAGCTCGCGCATGACCTTGCCGGCGTCGGCGGCGAGGTAGACCTGCTCGGCGATGGCGCGGTAATCGACGTCACCCTTGAGGTAACCCCAGCGCTTCATCTGGGTGAGGATCCACACCGCCATGGAGTGCCAGGGGAAGGGGTCGAAGTCGATGCGGTCCGGCTCGTCACGCACGTTGCCCAGGCCATCGGCGAAGCGCCCGCTGAGCACCTGCTGGATCACCGGTACCGGCTGGTTGAGGTAGTTGCGCGGGGCGATGGCCTCGGCAATTGCCACACGGTTTTCCGCCTGCGAGCTGTAGTGAGTGGCGTCGATCAGGGCGCGCAGCAACGCACCGTAGGTGTTCGGGTTTTGCGTGGCGAACTGTTGGCTGCAGGCAAAGGCGCAGCAGGGGTGGCCGGGCCACAGGTCCTTGGTCAGCACGTGAATGAAGCCGACTTTTTCCCACACGGCGCGCTGGTTGAAGGGGTCGGGCGAGAGGAAGCCGTCGATGTTGCCGGCGCGCAGGTTGGCGACCATTTCCGGTGGCGGAATCACCCGGATCTGGATGTCCTGATCCGGGTCCAAGCCGTGCTCGGCGACGTAGTAGCGCAGCAGGAAGTTGTGCATTGAGTAATCGAACGGCACGCCAAAGCGCATGCCTTTCCACTGCTTGGGGTCGCGCTTGTCGAGGTGCTGGTTGGCCAGAACGATGGCCTGGCCGTTGATGTTCTCGATGGCCGGCATGATGAACGGCGACTGCGTCGAGCCCAGGCCCAGGCTCATGGCCAGCGGCATGGGGGTGAGCATGTGCGAGGCGTCGTATTCACCAGCCAGAGACTTGTCACGGGCCACGGCCCAACCGGCGGTTTTCACCGTGGTCACGTCGAGGCCGTACTTTTTATAGAAGCCCATGGGCTCGGCCATGATGATCGGTGTGGCACAGGTGATGGGCACGAAGCCGATGTTCAGCTTGGCCTTTTCCAGCGGGCCTAGGTTGTCCTTGACCGCCGCCTTGATCGCCTCCATCGGCACGATGCTGGCGAGAATCGCCGCCAGGGTGCCGCCGCCGAGCATGCCCATAAAGCTGCGCCGCGAGACCTCGCTGTGGCCGAACATGCCGCGCACGATGGCGCTTTCGATGGCGCGGTCGAGCATCGCTTCCTGATCGAGCGGGGCACCGGGCACGGCTGTATGGGGCTTGGGCTGACAGGTTGCACAACTGCAGGCGCCGCTGTGGCTCAGGTTGCTGTCGGGGCTGAACGGATCGCCCAGGCTATTGCTCATCACGGCACTCCTTCTCGGTCAGGCATGGCGGACGCACCCTGCTGGGTCGCCCGCGCTGAAAATGCCCTGCGCTGATACGCAGCGGCTCTTGTCAGGTGCTAGAGCAGAAGCTGTGCCAGGTTAGTTCTATAAATCTAACCTTATGTTTTTAATGGGATTTATAGATTATTAGTGGTGCTGGAATAACTACGAAAAATCGTTTTTAACGCTATTTCGTAATTCTTTAATCCGAAAAATCGTAATTGGCACAGCACTTGATGCAGGTGGGTAGCCCCCTTCGCTGACGAGCCGTAGCCATGTCCGAATCCGCCCTGGCCCACCGCATGCTGCACGACCTGCACAGCGCCTGCCTGCTGATCGATCCCTTCGCCGACCGCCTGGTGTTTGCCAATCCCGCCGCCGCGACGCTGCTCGGCTGGCCGCTGGATGCGTTGCTGCAACAACGCGCCAGTCGGCTCTGGCGGCATGCCCTGGGTGAACTGCTGGTGCTCAGTGAGGAAGTCCTGCAGCACGGCAGTGCCTGGAGCGATGAGTTGGGTGTCAGTGGCGCCGAGGACGGTGTACTGGCTCTGGAGCTGAGCGTCAGCCGCATCGAGGGGGACAGCGGCCCGTTGCTGGGCATGCTGTTGCACGCGCGCAAGCAGCTCGACGGCCTGCGCGGGCTGGCTGAGGCGCAGCGCTATCAGCGCCAGGGGTTCGTCAAATGGCAGGGCGTCGAGCGTGTGTTTCGCGAGATCGAGCGGGAAAACCAGTTGATCCTCGGCGCCGCGGGTGAGGGCATTTACGGGGTCAACCACGAGGGCGTGACGACCTTCGTCAATCCGGCGGCGGAGCGCCTGCTTGGCTGGCAGGCGGAAGACCTGATCGGCCACAAGATCCACGACCTGATTCACCACCACCATGCTGACGGCAGCGAATACCACGGCCGTCATTGCCCGATCTACGCCGCCTTTCGCGATGGCGAAGTGCACCAGGTCGACGATGAGGTGTTCTGGTGCAAGGACGGACGCTCGATTCCGGTGGCCTACACCAGCACGCCGTTGCGCGATAACGGTGAGCTTATCGGCGCGGTGGTGGTATTCCGCGATATCAGCGACCGCAAGGAGGCTGAGCAGCGTTTGCGCCAGGCGCTGGCCGAGGTGCAGGCGCTGCAGCAGCGTCTGGAGCTGGAAAACGCTTATCTGCAGGAGGAGATTCGCGGTGAATTCGCCCATCACAGCCTGGTCGGGCGCAGCGCGGCGATCCAGCAAATCGTCCGGCAGATCGAGCTGGTCGCCCCCACTGGCGCCAACGTGCTGATCACCGGTGAGTCGGGCACCGGCAAGGAGCTGATCGCCCGCGCCATTCACGACAGCAGCGCGCGCCGCCAGCGCCCGCTGATCCGCGTCAACTGTGCGGCGGTGCCGCGTGAGTTGTTCGAGAGCGAGTTTTTTGGTCACGCCAAGGGCGCCTTTACCGGCGCCCTGGCCGAACGGGTCGGGCGTTTCGAGCTGGCCGATGGCGGCACGCTGTTCCTCGATGAGGTCGCGGAGATTCCCCTGGAGCTACAGAGCAAGCTGCTGCGCGTGTTGCAGGAGCAGCAGTTCGAACGGGTTGGCGAGAACCACACGCGCCAGGTCAGCGTGCGGGTAATTGCCGCGACCAACCGCGATCTGCGCCAGGCGGTGCGCGATGGCACGTTTCGCGAGGACCTGTACTTTCGCCTGAATGTCTTCCCGCTGGAGTCGGTGCCGCTGCGCCAGCGCCTGGATGATGTGCCGCTGCTGGCGCAGCATTTTATCGGCCGCGCCTGCCGCACCCTCAACCGCGCCGAGCCGAGCCTGCGGGTGGCCGATATACAGCGCCTGCAAGCCTACGCCTGGCCGGGCAATATCCGCGAGCTGGAAAACGTCATCGAGCGCGCGGTGATCATCTCTGCAGGCGGTCGTTTGCGCATCGACCTGCCTGACCCGCAGCCCGGCGCGCCGCTAGCGAGTACCCGCGATGTACCGGAAGAGGGCGGCGGCATCCTGACCGATGACGAGCGCCGCCAGCGCGAACGCAACAATCTGCTGGCAGCCCTGCGTGCTTGCAACGGCAAGGTCTTCGGTCGTGCCGGCGCGGCCAGCTTGCTCGGGGTCAAGCCGACTACCCTGCGCTCACGCCTGGAGCGCTTTGGCATTGAGCCGCGGGCGTTTCGTCAGCGCCGGTTGAGCGACTTATCCACAGCCGCAGAATGAGCCTCAGCTGTTTTCGCGAGGCGAGGCGAGGCGCCGGCTTTGCTACCATGGCGCGACTGTCTGA
This sequence comes from Pseudomonas cuatrocienegasensis, assembly GCF_900110925.1. Lineage (GTDB taxonomy): Bacteria > Pseudomonadota > Gammaproteobacteria > Pseudomonadales > Pseudomonadaceae > Aquipseudomonas > Aquipseudomonas cuatrocienegasensis. The sequence continues at coordinate 192,953 of NZ_FOFP01000011.1, forward strand.
TTGCGAGTTGCACATGCCTGTGTTCTTCCAGCGATATCGCGTCGTCCTCACGGCGTTGCTGATCGGCCTCGGGCTGCTGGCAAGCATCTGGCTGGCCGGGCGCTATGCCGAAAGCCGTGCCTGGGAAGAGCGCAGCGGCGAGGCGCGTGGCCAGTTGCAGCTGTATGCGCAATCGATCCACACGCTGGTCGAGCGCTTTCGTTCGGTACCGGAGCTGCTGGCGCTGGACAGCGACATCAAGCGCCTGCTGCGCAGCCCCGACGACCAACTGCTACGCGACCTGCTCAACCGCCGTCTGGAGCAGCTCAATGCCGCCGCCGGTTCCAACGTGCTCTACCTGCTCGACGGTCGCGGTCACACCCTGGTGGCCAGCAACTGGCGCGACTGGAGCAGTTTCGTCGGCAACAATTACGCCTTCCGCCCGTATTTTCAGGACGCCCTCAGGCAGTCCGCGGGGCGTTACTTTGCGGTGGGCGTGACCACCGGCATTCCCGGTTATTTTCTCTCCCATGTGGTGCGCGACCTCGATGGCAGCGTGCTCGGCGTGCTGGTGGTCAAGCTCGAACTGGAAGAGCTGCAGCGCGAGTGGGCCGGCCAGGCCGGGGTATTGCTGGTGGCGGACAGCTACTCGGTGGTGATCCTCAGCAACCGTCCGGCTTGGCGTTTTCGCGCCCTGGAAGACCTCGGCGAAGCGGCGCGGGCCGAGCTGATCGAGGTGCGCAAGTATGCCGAACAGGCCCTCCAGCCGCTGCCCAGCGAGGTGCGCCGGCAGATCGACGTGGACGCCGATTGGCGCCGGGTGGACGGCCCCGATGGCCGGCGCGACTACCTCTGGCAGCGCCTGGACATGCCCGAGGAAGGCTGGACCCTGCACCTGCTGCTCGAGCCCCTGAGCCTGGCTGGCAACGTGCGCACCTACCGCCTGGCTGCCGCCGGGGTGTGGATGACCCTGGCTTTTCTGCTGCTGTTTCTCGCCCAGCGGCGCAAGACCCAGCGCTTGCAGACCGGCATCCGCGAGCGCCTTGAGCAGGAGGTGAGCGCCCGTACCGCCGAGCTGCGTGAAGCTCAGGAAGGCCTGGTGCATGCGGCCAAGATGGCCGCCCTAGGGCAGATGTCCGCGGCCATGGCCCACGAGATCAACCAGCCGCTGACGGCCATGCAGATGCAGTTGGGCAGTGTGCGTCTGTTGCTCGATACCGCGCGCCCGGAAGAGGCGCGCAACGGCCTGGAGCGCATCGACAACCTGCTGCAGCGCATTGCCGTACTTACCCGGCACCTCAAGACCTTCGCCCGCAAGAGCCCAGCCGGGCTGAGCGAGCGTGTGCGGTTGGCCGATGTGCTGGAGCAGGCGTTGCTGCTGCTCGACGCGCGTATCCGCCGCGACGAGGTGCTGCTCAGCTGTGAGATCGACGCCGAGGCGCTGGTGGCCGGCGATGCGATCCGCCTGGAGCAGGTGCTGGTCAACCTGCTGCACAACGCCCTGGATGCGATGAGCGCTGCGCCGGTGCGCCATCTGCAGGTGCGCATTGCCCGTGAGGATGACCAGTGTGTCTTGCAGGTCAGCGACAGTGGCGGCGGGATTGCCGCCGAGCACCTGGCCCAGGTCTTCGAGCCGTTCTACACCACCAAGCCGGTGGGCCAGGGCCTGGGGCTGGGCCTGGCGGTGTCCTATGGCATCGTGCGCGAACTGGGCGGTAGCCTGGAGGTGGCCAATGGCGAGGATGGGGCGGTGTTTACCCTGCGTCTGCCCGCAGCTCCCGACCCGTAGGGTGCGCCGCGCGCACCGACTTGTAGATCGGGCATCCACCCTGCTTAGTGCATCGAGGGCATTGGTGCGCACGGCGCACCCTACGGGCGTGACTAACGATATTGCTTCCGGGCTACACTGCCCGCCGATTGATCAGGAGGTGATATGTCCGGGCAGGTAATAGTCGTCGACGACGAGGCGGCGATTCGCGAGGCGGTGCAGCAGTGGCTGGAGCTGTCCGGTTTCAGCGTGCAGAGCTGTGCCAGTGCGGCCCAGGCGTTGGCGCTGGTTGATCGCGACTTTCCGGGGGTGATCATCAGCGATGTGCGCATGCCCGGCACTGACGGCCTGCAATTGCTCGATACGCTGCTGGAGCTGGACCGTGACCTGCCGGTGATCATGGTCACCGGCCATGGCGACGTGCCCATGGCGGTGCAGGCGCTGCGCCAGGGCGCCTATGACTTTATCGAGAAACCCTTCACCCCCGAGCGCCTGCTCGACAGCGTGCGCCGCGCCCTCGACAAGCGCCGCCTGGTGTGTGAGAACCGCCAGTTGCGTCAGCAGTTCGCCTTCAAGGATCACATCGAGTCGCAGCTGCTCGGTGTGTCCCGGGCCATGGAAAACCTGCGTCGGCAGATCCTCGAGCTGGCCGGCACCTCGGTGAATATCCTTATTCGCGGGGAAACCGGCAGCGGCAAGGAGCGCGTTGCGCGCTGCCTGCATGACTTTAGCGCGCGGGCTGGCAAGCCTTTCGTCGCGCTGAACTGCGCGGCCATCCCGGAGAGCATTTTCGAGAGCGAGCTGTTCGGCCATGAAAGCGGCGCGTTCACCGGGGCCCAGGGCCGGCGCATCGGCCGGATCGAACATGCCGACGGCGGCACGCTGTTTCTCGACGAGGTGGAAAGCCTGCCGCTGGCGCAGCAGGTCAAGCTGCTGCGGGTGCTGCAGGAAAAGACCCTGGAACGCCTGGGCTCCAACCGCAGTATTCAGGTCGACCTGCGGGTGATCAGCGCGGCCAAGCCCGACCTGCTCGACGAGGTGCGTGGCGGGCGCTTTCGCGAAGACTTGCTGTACCGCCTCAATGTCGCCACGGTGCGCATCCCGCCGCTGCGTGACCGGCGTGAGGACATTCCCCTGCTGTTCGAGCACTTTGCTCATGAGGCCGCCAAACGCCATGGCCGCGTCTCGCCGGCCTTGGCGCCGAGCGAGCTGGCGCGATTGCTCGGGCACGACTGGCCGGGCAACGTGCGGGAGCTGATCAATGCCGCTGAACGCCATGCCCTGGGCCTCAGTACACCGAGTGATACGGTGGCCAACCAGTCCCTGGCCGAGCAGATGGAAGCCTTCGAGGCGCAGTGCCTGCACCACGCCCTGGTGCGCTGCCAGGGCAGCATTGCCCAGGTCATGGAGGTGTTGCAGCTGCCCAGGCGTACGCTCAACGAGAAGATGCAGCGTCATGGTTTGCAGCGCAGCAGATACCGGCCAGCGGGTAGTGCGGACGAAGAATAAGCGGCTATCCGCCTATCTTTGGTCAGGGTGTGAGCGAAAACCCGCCTATTTATTCCTTGTTAGACGCCTCAAACGCCCATGGGTGGGCGTTTTAACAGCTGGCACGTCTTCTGCTATACCCAGTACAGCCATGCGCGCCCGACGCGCAGGCGACTGATAAGAAAGACAAGAGGTCAGCACCATTTGCCGCTCTGCCTGCGCGAGTTCGCCTCGCCCTCTTGCACATCCGCGCGTACGCCGGGTGTGGGGTTTTCCCGCTTTCCTGAACGACACCGATGAGCACTGCCTGTCGGCGTGTTCACGGTCACAGTCTGCATAAAGCCATAACAATGACGGAGACTCATCCATGCACCTGACCAAGCGTTTCAGCCTGTTCGCCGCTGCAGCGGCCCTGACTGCCAGCACCGCCGTGCTCGCGGCACCGACCTTTATCAACGTCCTCACCGGCGGCACCAGCGGGGTCTATTACCCCATCGGTGTGGCCCTGTCGCAGCTCTACGGCAACGGCATCGAAGGCTCGAAAACTTCCGTGCAGGCCACCAAGGCCTCGGTAGAAAACCTCAACCTGCTGGAAGCCGGGCGTGGCGAACTGGCCTTCGCCCTGGGTGACTCGGTCGCCGATGCCTGGGAAGGTGTCGAGGAAGCTGGCTTCAAGGCCCCGCTGAAGAAGCTGCGCGCGATTGCCGGGACCTACCCGAACTACATCCAGATCGTCGCCAACAAAGAGTCGGGCATCACCACCCTGGCCGACCTCAAGGGCAAGCGCATTTCCGTGGGCGCGCCGAAGTCCGGCACTGAGCTGAATGCTCGCGCCATCTTCGCTGCCGCCGGCCTGAGCTATGAAGACATGGGCAAGGTGGAGTTTCTGCCGTACGCCGAGTCGGTCGAGCTGATCAAGAACCGTCAGCTGGACGCCACCCTGCAGTCCTCGGGCCTGGGCATGGCGGCCATCCGCGACCTGGCAGCGACCCTGCCGATCAACTTCGTGGCCATCCCGGCCGAGACCACCGCGAAGATCAACAACGCCGCCTACCAGGCCGCGACCATCCCGGCCGGCACCTACGATGGCCAGGACAGCGATGTCGCCACCGTGGCCATCAACAACATTCTGGTCAGCCATGACGGCGTCTCCGACGAGGTGGCCTACCAGATGACCAAGCTGATGTTCGACAACCTCGAGCGCCTGGGCAACGCCCACTCGGCGGCCAAGGACATCAAGCTGGAGAATGCGGCCAAGGACCTGCCGATTCCGCTGCACCCGGGTGCCGAGCGCTTCTATAAGGAAGCTGGCGTTCTGTAAGCCTGTTGCAGGGTTAGGCGTGTAGCCTGGGCAGCCGCGAGGCGAACGCCCAGGCTCGGCTGAGAGGACGCGCCGTGCGGCACGTCCTTTTCAGACCGCCACCATGGGTCATCCCGTAGGTAGAGTTGCGAATAAAACCGGCGTCCATGGACGGTAGGTTTTGTTGGCGACTCTGACGTATCGCAGTAGTCACGAGGTTCGCGCTCCATGAGTGATTCCAACCAAGGCCTGGCGGCCAATCCCGGCGAGTGGCCCAAGGCGCTGTTCGCCGTTGCGCTGCTGTTCTCGATCTTTCAGATCGTCACGGCCGCGTTCCACCCCGTTTCCAGTCAGGTGCTGCGTGCCGTGCACGTTGGCTTCCTGCTGCTGGTGGTGTTCATCAGTTTTCCGGGGGCCGGCAAGGGCCAGCCCTGGCAACCGCTGGCCTGGCTGATCGGCCTGGTCGGCATGGGCACCGCTGCCTACCAGTGGTATTTCGAGGCGGACCTGATTCAACGTTCCGGCGACCTCACCAGCCTGGACATGGCCGTGGGCCTGGTGCTCACCGTGCTGGTTTTCGAGGCGGCGCGCCGGGTCATGGGCATTGCCCTACCGCTGATTTGTGCACTGTTCCTGGCCTATGGCCTGTTCGGCCAGTACCTGCCCGGCGACCTGATGCATCGCGGTTATGGCATCGACCAACTGGTTAACCAGCTGGCATTCGGCACAGAAGGGTTCTACGGCACGCCGACTTATGTTTCGGCTACCTATATCTTCCTGTTCATCCTGTTTGGCGCCTTCCTCGAGCAGGCCGGGATGATCAAGCTGTTCACCGACTTTGCCATGGGCCTGTTCGGCCACAAGCTTGGCGGTCCGGCCAAGGTGTCGGTGGTGTCGTCGGCGTTGATGGGTACCATCACCGGCTCCGGCGTGGCCAACGTGGTCACCACCGGTCAGTTCACCATCCCGCTGATGAAGCGTTTCGGCTATCGCCCGGCATTTGCCGGTGGCGTCGAAGCGACCTCGTCGATGGGCAGCCAGATCATGCCGCCGATCATGGGCGCTGTGGCGTTCATCATGGCCGAGACGATCAACGTGCCCTTTATCGAAGTGGCCAAGGCCGCGCTGATTCCGGCGCTGCTGTATTTCGGCTCGACCTTCTGGATGGTTCACCTGGAAGCCAAGCGCGCCAACCTGCGTGGCCTGCCGAAGGACCAGTGTCCGAACCCCTGGGCTGCCGTGCGTGAGCGCTGGTACCTGCTGATCCCGCTGTTCATCCTGATCTACCTGCTGTTCTCCGGGCGCACACCGCTGTTCTCCGGCATGGTTGGGCTGGCCCTGACGGCCATCGTCATTCTCGGCTCGGCGATCATTTTGCGGGTGTCCTCGTTCGCTTTGCGCATCGCTTTCTGGGTCGCCCTGGGCCTGCTCTGCGCGGGCTTCTTCCAGCTCGGTATCGGCGTGGTGTTTGGTGTGGTCGCGTTGCTGGTGGCGATCTGCTTCTTCATTAAGGGCGGCCGCGAAACCCTGACCATCTGCCTGCATGCGTTGGTCGAAGGCGCGCGCCATGCGGTGCCGGTGGGCATCGCCTGTGCGCTGGTCGGGGTGATCATCGGCGTAGTGTCGCTGACCGGGGTGGCCTCCACCTTCGCCGGCTATATCCTCGCCGTGGGCCAGGACAACCTGTTCCTCTCGCTGCTGCTGACCATGCTCACCTGCCTGGTGCTGGGCATGGGTATCCCGACCATCCCCAACTACATCATCACCAGCTCGATTGCCGCGCCGGCGCTGCTGGACCTGGGCGTGCCGCTGATCGTCTCGCACATGTTCGTCTTTTACTTCGGCATCATGGCCGACCTGACGCCGCCGGTGGCCCTGGCCTGTTTCGCGGCCGCGCCGATCGCCAAGGAAACCGGGCTGAAGATCAGCCTGTGGGCCATTCGTATCGCCATTGCCGGCTTTATCGTGCCGTTTATGGCGGTGTACGAGCCGGCGCTGATGCTGCAGGGCGATAGCTGGCTGGCCACGCTCTATGTGGTGCTCAAGGCGTTTGTCGCCATCGGTATCTGGGGTGCGGTGTTCACCGGCTACCTGCAGGCCAAGCTGAGCTGGTGGGAGCGTGCCCTGGGCTTTGCCGCAGGCGCCAGCCTGATCCTGGCCACACCGGCCAGTGATGAAATCGGCTTTGCCCTGGCGGCGTTGTTTATCGCTCAGCACTTCTGGCGTGCACGTCGTGCCCAGGTGGCAGCGGCGTGATGGGCCTGTGCCTGGGGTTGGCGGGGGTTGTCTGGGCACAGGTGCCCACCCCGGCCTTTACCCTGGCCTGGACCCATACGATCGAGAAGATCCGCTGGGAAGAAGATTACCGCGTCACCGCCGAGGGTTTGCTGCTCGGCGAGGCGCGGGTCAAGGGTTCTGGCGCCGGCATGGAGATTCCGGACGGCGCCGAACTGCGCGAGGGCAGTTGGCATTACCAGCGCCAGCTACCGCCCTTGCAACCGCTGCGTGTGGGGCGAACCCCCGAAGCAGGGGATTACCAACTGTGTTTCAACCAGCGTTGCCACTCGATGAGTGAATGGCTCGGCCCGCCACAAGCAGCCCAGCCCGCGTTGGAACTCTGGAGCTGTGAGCAAAGCCCCCCGGAACCCGCCTAGGCGCGTACCGGCCAGGACCACGTTCGGCGTGCGTCCGCTCCCTGCGCCACAAGCGCGGGCGACCCTGAGGAAAACCCCCATGCGACGTTGTCGGTGGGGGTTTTGTTCGTTAGGGTTTCGACCATCTACCCTGTCCCTGGAGCTCTTTGTGTCAGCGCCGACCTTTGTCACCTATTACCTGGAGATGCGCGACCCCGCCGCGCTGCGCAGCAAGCCCTTGCCGCCGGAGCTGACGGTGGTCGAGTGCCAGATCAAGCAATTCCCGTTCAACCGCTTCCTCTACCAACTGGTCGGCGGCCCCTGGCAGTGGACGGATAAGCTGAGCTTGAGTGACGCCCAGTGGCGCGACCTGGTCGAGCACCCTGGGCACCGCACCTGGGTGGCCTACCATCAGGGCGCGATTGCCGGCTACTACGAGCTGCAGCGGGTCGGCAATGATGTGGAAATTCTCTACTTTGGCCTGGTCGAGGCGTTTTTCGGCCGCGGTTTCGGTGGCCCGCTGCTGAGCCACGCGCTGGCATCCGCCTGGGCCTGGGCGGGCACAGAGCGGGTCTGGGTACACACCTGCAGCCTCGATCACCCCAGCGCCCTGGGTAATTACCAGGCGCGCGGATTGCAGCTGTATCAGCAGGTCGAGGAATAAAACAGCGGGACGATAACGAGCGGTTGTGGTCTATCCAGCATGCCCTTCACTGCGAGATGCCTGCCATGACCACCGCCTTGCGCTCCTCCTTGCTGCTCGCCCTTGGCCTGACGCCGCTGCTCGCAGCCGCTCAACCGCAACCCCTGCAACCAGGCCTATGGGAGCTGAGTTCCAGCGACATGCAGGTCGACGGCCAGGCGTTGCCCGACGTCAACCGCTTGCTCGAAGGCCTGCCCGCCGCGCAACGGCAGATGCTCGAAGGCGCCATGGCCGAGCAGGGCGTGCAGTTTGGCGGCCAGGGCGTGCAGGTGTGCATGACCCAAGCGCAGATCGACTCCGGCCAGATCCCCCTGCAAGACCCCAAGACCGGCTGCAGCCAGCGCATTACCGAGCGCAGCGCCGAGCGTTGGGCTTTTACCTTCAGCTGCCCCCAAGGCCAGGGGCAGGGCGAAACCCAGTTTCTCAGCGATCGCGAGTTCCTAACCCGCCTCAACGGCACCTTCACCCACAACGGCCAGGCCCGCGAAGGCAGCCTGCAAACCCGTGCGCGCTGGGTGGCGGCGGATTGCGGCAGTCTGCGAGGGAACTAGCTCCGATCATCCTGCGCTCAAGCGGCTTAGGTGGTGTTGCAGAAACACCTGATCTACTGCGAGATTTTCTGGTTTTGTCAGAGGCCGTGGCGCGCGCGGATCTGGGTGATCTGCTCAGCCTGCTCGCTGAGGAAGCGGTTGAACTCGGCGATCAGTTGCGGATGGCGGATGCCCGACAGGTAGTAATGGTCTTCCATATGGTCGAGCTGCGGGTCGAAGACCAGGGTATCCGCCGGCAGGTTTAGCTGGTGCAGGCGGTAGGCGACCACCTTGGGGTTGAGGTAGGCCCCGTCGATTCTGTCATTTATGACCATTTGCAGCAGCGAGTCGACCTGGTTGGCCTGAATCAGTTTGATGCGCCCGGCGCGGATTTCCTTCAGGTAGGGCCAGGGGGTGAAGCCATTTTGCGTACCCAGCAATTGCAAGGTGGCCGCGCTCTGGCCGAGGCGTCCGGGCTTGACCAGGACTCCATCGATATAAGGCACCGTGGGCTGGCTGTAATGCACGGTATGGCCGGCCTTTTGCGTGGCATTCCATTGCGGATGATCGGGGTATTTGAGGTCCACCCGGCCAGCGAGGAAGTCGCTTAGCAGACGGCGTACGGGCAGCGGCACATAGGTGAATCGGTAACCGCGATCGGCAGCGAAGGCATCGAGCAGGTCGCGGGCATAGCCCTGATAGTGACCGTCCTGCACTGCCGAATAGGGCGGATAGGACTGCAGCTCCACGCCGACGCGAAAGTGCTCCTGGGCCTGGGTGGATGGCGCGTACAAGTTAAGGCAGAGCAGTAGGGCGAACAGGCTTCTCATAAGACGATGTTCCAATTGGCTGTTGCAACCCTGTGCAGGCTATAACCGCAATACGTGTGTGAGCCACCGAATACGGTAGGAGCCCCGCCTCGGGGCGAATCGATTGCAGCCATTCAGTGACCTCGGCGTTGCCCATGGCATTCGTGCGCGGAACGCGGCTCGCACAAAAGCATCGTCGCTGTGCCGCACGGTGGGGCATCGCCGTTCATCGCGTCTCGGCGGTAATCGGCACGGCCACATGGGATGACAGCGAGCAGCGTTGTAACCATAGCCACAGATCAGAGAATCGGCGAGATCAGCCGCGCCACACGCATGCCCAGTTGCTGCAGGCGATGGGCCTGCTTGCGGTCGGCGCCGACCAGCTCGCGGCTGTGGCTGAAATCGCGTTCGAGCATCTGCGCGACCTCGCCGGCGAACACCCGGTCGACGGTCAGCAGGCTGACTTCAAAATTCAGCCGCAGCGAGCGGTTGTCCAGGTTGGCGCTGCCGATCAGGCACGCCTCGTCATCGATCAGCACCACCTTTTGGTGGAGGAACCCCGGCCGGTAGCGAAACACCCGCACCCCGGCGCGCAGCGCCTCCAGTGCATACAGGCTGGAGGCGGCGTAGACCACCTTGTGGTCCGGGCGTGATGGCAGCAGCAAGCGCACATCCACGCCGCGCAGTACCGCCAGACGCAGGGCGCTGAACAGCGCTTCGTCGGGGATAAAGTACGGGCTGGTCAGCCAGAGCCGCTCGCGGGCCGAGTTGATTGCCTCGACGAACAGCAGCGAGCAGGTTTCCTGGGCATCGGCCGGGCCGCTGGCGATCAACTGGCAGCGCATCGACTCCTCCGGGTAGACCGAGGGCAGCAGCAATGGCGGCAGCGTGCGGGTGGCCCAGTACCAGTCCTCGGCAAAGGACTCCTGCAGCGCCGCGACCACCGGGCCGTGTACCGCCACATGGGTATCGCGCCAGGGCGCCAGGGGCGGCTTGAGGCCCAGGTATTCATCGCCCACGTTGAGCCCGCCGAGAAAGCCTACCTCGCCATCGACCACCACCACCTTGCGGTGATTACGGAAGTTCAGCTGGAAGCGATTGAACCAGCCACCGCGCGTGGGGAAGGCATGTACCTCGACGCCGCCCTCGCGCAAGCGCTGCAGGTAGGCGCGCGGCAGCGCATGGCTGCCAATCCCGTCGTAGAGGAAAAACACCTGCACCCCGGCCGCTGCCCGCGCCAGCAGCAGGGCCTGCAGGCGCCGGCCGAGGGCGTCGTCGTGGACGATGAAGAACTGTATCAGGATCACCTCGCGGGCCTGCTCCAGTGCCTCGAACAGGGCGGCGAAGGTGGCCTCGCCATCGATCAGCAGTTGTACGCGGTTCTGCCCCAGGCAGGGCAGGCGACCCAGCCGCGGCAACGCGGCGAGGCGATCGTAGGCCGGTGCATCGCCAGGCTGCACCGTGGCTTCGACCCAGGGTCGCCAGTCGAGGTCGGCCACGGCACTGTGCATCTGCCGGTCGATGTCGCGGCGCGCGGCAATGTAGGCATCGAAGCGGCTGCGGCCGAAGACCAGGTACGGCAGCAAGGTCAGGTAGGGCATGAAGAACAGCGACAACGCCCAGGCAATGGCGCCCTGGGCGGTGCGCACAGTCAGCACAGCATGCACAGCGGCGATTGTGCCCAGGCCATGGATCAGGGCGATCAGCCAACCCAGCAGGTATTCATAGGGTAGACCTGAAAACATCCGAACTCCTAGGGTCTGTTCCCGTTTCGTTCGCGGCCGCGCCGGAGCCAGTTTTAGCGCGAGGCAAGGCACGAGATGCGAAGTTTAGCGGGCTAAATGAGCCATCGAGAAACGCAGCATCGCGCTAAAACGGGCCCGGCCCTTCGGGTGGGGCCGCCTAGGTTGCGCGCAAAATCTCGCCATGCGTTGTTGGAGGACTTGGCAAGGGAACAACCATTCCCTGCGTCCTCCGCCTAGCGGAACGCCGCCCGGCCTGGCGAGATTTTTCGCGGCAACGCGGCTTGCGACGAAACGGGAACAGACCCTAGCGCTCATGGTGGCTCTGATACAGACAGTACGGGGGCTCCAGGGTT